>JBGSNZ010000005.1:0-130795 GCA_041739345.1 Acetivibrio sp.
ACTTCATTTCCACCGATTGCATACATATATTTACCATGTCTTGTCTTATTGTATAAGAACCACATAAATAAACCAAACGCAAATGCAATGAAGAATAGATATGGAACTCCTAAAAACTTACCACTCGCAATTTCGGTATAATCCTTACGGTAACCACCTAAAGGAACTGCTTTTGTATAAACCAAGCAAATACCATAAACGATTGTCTGCATACCCAGTGTTGCGATAAATGGAGGCACCTGCCAAAACGATACGACACAACCATTAATAAAACCAAAGATACAACAGATTGCAACTACAATTAGTAATACAACGATGATTGGAAGCTGTGGTAAATTAGGGAAAAATTTAGCACTATAATCTGGTTTCTGTAGCAAAGTACCTGCAATACAAGCACCCAATCCAACCGTACGACCTGCTGAAAGGTCATTACCCTTTGTTATTAAACATCCCGAAATACCAAGTGCAATGATAAAACGAACTGCTGTATTGACAGAAATATTTGAGAAGTTATTTATGGAAAGAAAATTTGGTTTTAAAATACTAACTAAAACTACCATCAATAATACAATAATAATTAAAATATTTTCTGAAATGACTTTTCTGAGATCTAAACTTTTTGCTTTATTCATTTTTGACATCCTCCTTAATTGAATTTTGTTGCGAAATGCATGATATTTTCCTGGGTTGCTTCTTCACCGGAAACTTCACCTGTTACTTTTCCGTTACACATTACTACGATACGGTCAGACATGCCGATAAGCTCTGCCATTTCAGATGAAATCATTATGATTGCTTTTCCTTGTTTCGCCAAATCAATCATAATCTGATATATTTCATATTTCGCACCAACGTCAATACCCCTTGTAGGCTCATCCATAATAAGGATGTCTGGGTTATTTGCCAACCATCTGGATATGATAACCTTTTGCTGGTTACCTCCGGATAAAGATTGGATTAAAGTCTTTGAACTAGGTGTTTTAATACTCAATTTTGCAACATTATCATTTACTAATTTTTCAATTTTAGCATCATTAAGTACTATCCCTGCATCTACATATTGGTCTAAAGATGCAATCGACACATTATCTGCAATCGATAATACACCGAAAATTCCAGTTCCTCTTCGATCTTCTGTTATAAGCCCAATACCGTCTCTAATCGCATCTTTTGGTCTTTTGATCGTTATCTTTTTACCTTTAAAGTAAATCTCACCGCTTGCTATGTTTCGAATACCAAACACCGCTTCCATGAGTTCCGTTCTTTGTGCTCCTACCAAACCACCCAGTCCTAAAATTTCACCTTTACGTAAGGAAAGGTTAACATCTTTAAAAGACTTAGGTAAAATACTGGTTAGACCTTTTAACTCAAGAATTGGTTCCCCTGGTACGTTATCCCTTGGTGGAAACAGATTGGTAAGTTCACGACCAACCATCTTTGCAATAATTGTGTCAATTGATAAATCTTTTGATTCCCATGTTCCAACATACTGACCATCACGCATGATGGAAACATCATCCGAGATTCGAAGAATTTCATCCATCTTGTGTGATATATAAATAATGGAAACTCCATTATCTCTCAAATCATTGATGATACGGAACAAGGCTTCTACTTCATTATCCGTTAAAGATGAGGTAGGTTCATCCAAAATAACTACTTTTGCATTCATAGAAACTGCTTTTGCTATTTCAACCGATTGCATCTGGGAAATCGATAAGGTCCCCAATTTTGCTTTCGGATCATATTCCATTCTAACTTGCTTTAAAAGCTCATATGCTTCCTCATACATTCTTTTATGATCAATTACCTTTAATGGACCAACTTGTCTAAGTGGATATCTTCCACAGAAAATATTCTCTGCTATGCTTCGTTCTGGAATTGGCTGCAACTCCTGATGAACCATTGCTATTCCCTTGTGTAATGCATCATCTGCATTTAAAATTTGAACGGATTCCCCGTTTAAGTTAATTTCGCCTTCATCCATTTTGTAAATTCCAAACAAGCACTTCATCAAAGTGGATTTTCCAGCTCCGTTCTCTCCCATCAGAGCGTGAACAGTTCCGGGTCTAACTTTAATGGTTACGTTATCCAGTGCTTTAACCCCAGGAAAGCTCTTGGAAATTCCACGCATTTCTAACATATATTCACTCATGTCGTAACCTTCCTTTCATAGAAACTTGGGTGTGCATTTCTTACACACCCAAGAATTAGTTTTGACTTCGTTTCAATTACTGAAGAAGATCTAAGATTTCCTGTGCATTATCCTGAGTAACTTTGATATAATCTACACCGATTAATGTTTCAAGTGTATCACCAGCTGCGAATGAAGCTGCTGCTTCTGCTGCTGCATGAGACTGTCCAATATGGTCATTGAATACTGTACCTGTTATAGTTCCAGCAATTACACCTTCAAGAGCATCTGTTAAAGCGTCAACACCTAATAAATAGATATCTTTTCCAACAGTTCTGCCTGCTGCTTCAATAGCCTGCTTAGCGCCAAGAGCCATAGCATCATTGTTACAGAATACAACTTCAACTGCATCTCCGTTAGCTGTTAATGCATTAGCAACGATTTCCTGTCCTCTTGCCTGATCCCAGTCACCACGCTGTGCATCAAGTTCTTCCACTTTCATGCCCGCATCTGTTAAAGCTTTGATTGAGAATTCAGTTCTATACTGAGCATCTACGTTTTCTGGATCACCAATTACCATTACATAAGAAACTGTTCCATCGCCATTGATATCACCTTTATTAGGTAAATCTAAAACAATTTCGCCCTGGAATGTTCCGGACTGTTTCGCATCAGCACCTACATAAGTAGCTTTGACCCCGTTGTCAGTCCATCTTTGTTTTTCAGTATCATCTGGTTCACGGTTAATGAATACAACTGGAATGCCAGCTGTGTTACATTGATCAGTAATCTGCTGAGCTGCTGATGACTGTACTAAGTTTACGATAAGTACGTCAACATCTTCAGTGATGAAGTTCTGAATCTGGTTTGTCTGCTCTACTTGGTCGTTCTTACCATCCATAATAGATACAGTAGCACCGCCTGCTTCTAAGTAAGATTGTAATTCATTTCTATAAAGTGTCATGAAGTTATCATCAAATTTATAGATACAAACTCCGATGTTTAAACCTTCTACTCCTGGACAGCCTTCTGTTACTGCTGCTTCTGTTGTTGCTGCTGGTTCTGCTGTTGCTGCTGCCTCAGTTGTTGCTGCTGGTTCTGTTGTTGCTTTTTCCTCTGTTGCAGTTTTTGATCCACAACCTGCTAACATTGTTGCTGACATTGCCAAGCAAAGTGTTAGTGCTAATAATTTCTTTCTCATGTTCACATGTCCTCCCTTAAACATTTTGTTCATATTTATCAGTTACAAGCACATTATAGCAATCTGTTTATGCAAATTACATAGAAAATCCTACTGTGAACCATGAAAATCCTTTTCTGTTTATTAATTTCATATATTTCTTTCTTTACGTCAGCCTATCTTTCGTTTATTTTTCATTGTTATCATCAATTTCTTGTTTAGACTCGTCACTTATATCTTGATTTGCATCCTTTTCTTCGTCACTTTCTACATCTTCATCGTCATGTGCCTCCCTGTACTCCTTCGTATATAGTCCAATGGATCCTGACAATATGAAAAATGCACAAAAAAAGGATAAAATAACCACTGACGCAACAACAATGACAGGATTCGTAACATCTGGTTCTTTCATACCAGCTATTATTTGATACACGATATAAATCAGATAGAATCCAACGAAGGTCCTTAAAACGTATGAAGTCTTAGGTACTCGTTTATTAATCCACAAAAATTTCTTCCAGTTAAAATTCATTTCAATTCTCCTTTTTCTTTTTTATCATTTTATCATTTTATCATTACAAAGTATAGTTTACAAGATATTATAAAAGCAAGCATGTTCGCTTGAGACTTGATGTCAAAACATGTAGATAATTAGGTGCATTTGTAATTATTTGTAAATCATCAATTGATTTTTTATTCATCAAATGTTATAATATATTCGCACTGAATATACGAGTTTGGAGGACTACGGCTTGCACTATAATATAGATATAGAATTCGTATCGCTTATATTTTTAATTGTAATCATGGCTTTTTATTATGCAAGTGCACATATGTTTAATTTAAGCAATAAATTGTTTGCTTTTATTTTAGCAGATTCTTTTTGTACGCTTAGCTTGAATATTATTACATCTTATACTATTTCCTTTGCATATCGCGTACCTCCTATTATAAACCATCTGTTAAATCCTCTTTTTTATCTGAGTCAGATGCTTCTTTGTATTCTATTTACCGTTTATATATTTTCTCTGGTAGGCTACATATCTCCAGTGAATAAACGCACTATTTGTATTCTGCTATTTCCGATGTTTCCCGCCTGTATGCTTGCATTACTTTCACCGTTTACAGACTTGATTTACTATTTTGATGAAACTTACCAGTTTCATCATGGAAACCTTTATTTTCTACTTTATATATTTGCTGCTTATTTTCTATGTGTTAATATGCGTTTTGTGATTTACTATCGTAAATACTTACCCAGACTTCAGTTTTACACACTTCTTTCCATTATTTTTATTCTTATTATTACAGCTATATTACAGCAGTATTACCCGAGTTGTCTTCTTAGTGGACTTCCTGTAACATTATCCATATTTACCATGTATTTAACATTTCAAAATCCACAAAGCTATATTGATAAAATGACTGGATTATACGAACGAAATGCTTTTCATTTATGTATCAAAGAACTGATTTTATATCAGTCTTCTTTTGATTTACTCTTAATTGATGCTAGTAATTTAAATTTTATTTACCAACACTTTGGACTTGATGGGTATGAACTTTTAATTAATAAAATTGCAAAGATTCTGCAGGATTCATATACTTCCAAAAAGATATTTCGCATCGATCGCGATCGATTTGCCTTGATTGTATCGGAACATTCAAACGAGGTGCTGTATTCCTTACAAGAACATTTTGCTCAAAGTTATACATTATTTGATAGTGAAATTAAAATTTCAGTTAACATTGGTAAAGCACATATGAGTGAATATGCTTCCACAGCGGAGGATGTGCTATCCATTACTGAAAGCGCATTTTCTTTATTAAAAGATAGCACAAAAGATTCCTATGCTGAAATTAATAAAGAAACGATTGATCTTTTTATGCGAGAATTAGCAGTAGAGGAAGCTCTTCGTACCGCCATTGAAAAGGATTCCTTTGAAGTTTATTTTCAACCAATTATCAGTACAAAAGTAAAAAAAGCAACTGCTGCAGAAGCCCTTCTTCGACTAAACGATCCCTATCTAGGGTCAATTCCTCCAGATGAATTTATTTGTATTGCGGAAAATCGAGGACTCATTAACCAGATTGGAAAAATTGTTTTAGAAAAATCTTGCCGCTTCATTTCTGAAAACAAACTATGGAAACATGGAATAGAAATCATCCATGTAAATTTATCCGCTGTTCAATGTATGGACATTACACTATGCGAACAGATTGAGAAGACCATTTCAAAATTTCATATTCCATTTGAACTTTTGAATTTTGAAATTACCGAAACGGCAGTGATTGAATCAAAGCAGCAACTTTTGGATACTATGAAGCAACTTTCCAATCTTGGTATTACATTTGCTATGGATGATTATGGAAGTGGTTATTCAAATAGCCAGACACTGATTGATTTTCCGTTTGATATCATAAAATTTGATAAAGATTTATTATGGAATTGTGATACCAATGAGCAATCTTTCATTTTATACCGGAACAATACCTTAATGATGAAAGAAATGGGTCTGACTGTGATAGCAGAAGGTGCGGAAACAAAAGAGCAAATAAACATGCTTAATGAATTAGGAATAGACTTTATTCAGGGCTATTACTATAGTAAGCCATTAAATCAGCAAGAATTCATGCAATTTATTCAGAAAAAAAACAGATGAAATGAGGATTTTGAAAAAATCCTCATTTCATCTGTTTTTTTCGTATATACATATCTTCATCTGCGCGATTTAAGGTATCTAGAAGCGTACTATCTTTCGATTTATCATATACTGCATTTCCGTAAGCTAAAGATAAACTCCTTCTCCTAATGGTAAACGTTGCTTCTATCTTTGAATGATGGCATTAACTTCCTTCTCATTGTAGAAAAATAATACCATTCCTCCTAACGCACAGAACGCACATGCAATGATTGCTACTATACGATATCCACTACCACTGGAAGAACCAAGCGTAGCAACCGCAGTGAAAATAAGCATGGATATACTCTGTCCTAATTTAAATGCAAAGGTGCGTGCTGCATAATACATTCCTTCTCTGTTTTCTCCAGTAACCTTTGCATCACTTTGGGAAATATCAGCAACCATTGCCTGTGGCAAAATTCCAAAGATAGCCATAGGAAGTGCTGCAATGGCAACTAAAATGAATCCTTGTACCGTTGGACTGATTGGTAGTGCGCTTCCAAAAAATGCGGTAAAAAGATAAGCCAAGGCAAACATGCAAAAAGCAAGTAACACCAATTTCTTTTTTCCCATCTTCTTTGATATGATATTGATCGGCAAATAAAATGCCAAGGATAGTGCGGTCATAGCTACAAAGTATACAGTTGACATCGTTTCTTGTAAGTGGAGTAATGAAGTAACAAAGAACGGAAGACCAGTCTGGAACATAGTCAATGCTATAAAGTACAAAATATCAGACCCTACAAAAATACGGAAGTTTTTATTTTTGAATGTCTTAATTAAGGATGATATCGCAGTTCCTTCTACGGGTACTGCCTTTACATAATCTTTTTCATTGATTAAAAATGCAGGAATTAATAAGCAAATTAATGCAATGATAGCAAAAATAACAAACGTTGTACGCATTGCAGTTACTCTTCCAAGTGGCGCTTCCAAAATCCCCCAAACAACAGGTGCCGCATAAGCAACTGCAGTTCCAACAATAAAGGTTAGGGAAATGCTGGTTGAAATATTAAGACGCTCCTCTTGTGTATGTCCAAGTTCCGGAATCAAAGCAGTATATGGCGTACAATAAGCAGTAATGGCTAAATAATAAATCATAACAAATGCAAATAACCAAGCTGCATTAATCCAGCTTGTTGTATTAACCGGTGCGCAAAATACGAGTACTGTAGAAATTGCCAATGGTATTGCTGCTCCTCTTAAGAAAGGGATTCTACGTCCATTTTTTGATTTGCAACGATCCGACAATGATGCAATCCAAGGATCTGTAAATGCATCAAAAATTCTTCCCACCGCTGTAATTGATCCAATCACAGTAATAACTCCAAGAATAACTAAACCCTGTGGAATAAAAATTGTCTGTCCTGCCTGCTTTGCCGCCTGATCTGGCTGATAAAAATAAACAAGCCAGTTTGATATTAATCCCGCTAACATTGCCCAACCGAATTGGCCAATTGCAAATAACCACATCTTTCCCATTGATAGTTTTTTCATAACGTACCTCCATTTTTTATTTTCTATCGTTTTACAGCAAGTTCGACTACTTTATAAGCTCCGCTGTATATCTCGTTTTTGTTATTTTTCTTTATGTTTTCACACATAGAAATCAAAACATCTTTATCCTTAATAAACAGCTCCATCATCTGTAATGTATGTGGTATATCTCTACATTCTAAGGTGCCATCCCCAATTTCTGCTGAATGGATAGCTCCCCACATTTCATGACCTCCCACACGTTTAATGAAGAGTTTTGGAATTGGATAAAAAGCTAATTCACTTGGTTTTGTTACCAATACATCTGTACTTCTCATCAAAAGATTTGTCGCATAAACTGCTTCAAAAATATTAGAATGGTAGAATGCGTAGATTCCTTCCACGTCTTTGTCAATTGCCTGATTGGCAAAATCACAAGTCTTCTTCCAATTATCAAAACAGGTATGTGCCTTTGTAAGAACCTTTAATTCTTTTGTTAACTCATCCCATACATTTTTATAATCGCCAACATTTATGTAAAGCACTGCTTTTTTTTGTTCTATAAAAGGAATAAGATATGAAATAATGGCTGCAAAAATTTCCCTCTGTGCTCCTGCTCCACCAATGGTTAATAAAAAACGAATCGGTTTATCCGTCGTTGTACGTTTGATTCTTGCATCACAGTCTTTTTCTATATTAGAAACTAGTTCATGATCAATGTAATGCCCCGTATATGCGACGTCGTCATTCTTCATTGGTTGAAGTACTTCGTTCTTATTCATACCATTTAGTAACCGGTATCCAAGGTAAGAAGAATGGGTTTGTACTGTATGCAGACTTCCTTCTGATAAATGGAGTGCCATTGGCCAGTTATCTGGAATTGCATTTACTACCTTCGTCATTCCCGAATGAACGGCTGCCTGTGCTGGCCACACATGAGTTGCAACAAACGGCATATCCTTGGGGATATTTTTAAATACACTAGTCATAAGTTCTGCATTCTTTTGATCTGCTGCATTGTAAGAAATTTTCCGAAATCCCTCATAATTCACTGGTTCCCAAACAAATTTATTGAACAACTTACTCTTTCCTGATAAGCGAGAGGCAAACGAATACATTTCATTTTGTGCATTAATTACTTTTCCACCTGTTGTTTGCTTATAGGAATTCAAATCCATCCAATAAGGTGTGTATCCTAGGGCATGTGCAGCAGAAGCTATTGCCATTGAAATTCGGTAATGACCAAACCCCATTCGGATATTTCCCACAATTAAACCCTTCTCCAAATCAAAACTTCCATTTTTTCCTGCCTTATTCCTACTTGAATTTTCAGCTGTATTCAAACTTTCATCAATTATAAAGTTCTCTACTCCTAATAAATCTCCAATGCTTTCATTCTTTTCAATTCGGATTGGATAATTTTTGTTACTATCATCTCCAAATTTCTTTAGGTATTTCTTTTTTGAATTTTCAGCCTTTTTTATCACTTTTCGGGTCATAGGATTACCAAAAATGTGACTGCTCTTATCTTCCATTTTAAACTCCTTCTTTCTCCTCTACCGTTTTTATATTATATAAGCGGGAAGAAAAATCACCCATTACTCGCGTATTTTCATCGTATCCCGTACCAATAAACTGCTGTTTTAATTTTATACCTGCATGCATAAGAAGATCTCCATATGCTTCATACGTTTCTTCTTCGCTTTCTAGCATATATACTTTATCCACCACAGACTGAAGGATTCCTCCTTCTGTTATCGCGACTGGGGAAACCTGATTTACCAGTGAACCAAACTGCTTAATGGAAATCGATTGTTTTCTTGCCTCCACCTGATACAAGTTATCCTCCTTTAATTCCACCATCTTTAATAAATCGGAGGAGGTGTTTGGTTTTGCAAGCTGCTGATACAATAAAACGATTCCTTCTTTCTTATCTTCGGATAGTACCTGCCACAAAACAGATCCATTATGCATACGGTTCCGATAGAAATTGCCAAATTGAAATAGTTTTCGATATGTTTTATAGTACGCCACCTGATTTTTAATTACTTTTTTTTCAGACTGATTTAGTTTGGTAAGATCAAGTTCATATCCCAAGAGCCCGAAACAAGCTACCTGAAATCTGGTTTCTAAATTGATGTTTCGAAGTGTTTGATGGTTTGGTACAGCGCTAACATGGGCTCCCATTGTACTAAGTGGATACCCGTAACTAGTACCTTCCTGAATCTGTATTCTTTCATTTGCATCCGTATTGTCAGAGGTCCAAGTCTGTGGCATAAAGTAGAGCATTCCAAGGTCAAAACGATTTCCGCCAGCAGAACAGCTTTCAAACAAAATATTAGGAAAGCTTTCTGTAATTTGCCCAATTACTTCATATAACGAAAGGATATAGCGATGATAAAATTCTCCTTGACAATCCCCCAGTGGCTGTGAATATCCTTCGGTCATTGGGCGGTTCATATCCCATTTTACATACTCAATATTTGCACTTTGCAGTACATCCTTAATTGCTGAAACTATGTATTCTCTTACTTCTTTCCTTGTATAATCAAGCACCATTTGGTTTCTTCCAAGATACGTTTCCCTATTTGGTATTTGTACTGCCCAATCCGGATGTGCTTCAAATAAATGACTTTTTTCACTAATCATTTCTGGTTCCATCCAGATTCCAAACTGCATTCCGAGTTTATTTATCTTACCCACAAGATTTGAAAGGGTACCGCCTAGCTTCTTTTCATTTACGTTCCAGTCCCCTAGGCTAGAGGTATCATCATTTCGTTCTCCAAACCAGCCATCATCAAGGACAAACAGTTCAATCCCTAACTCTTTTGCCTCTTTTGCAAGCTTAAGTAATTTATTTTCACTAAAGTCAAAATAGGTTGCTTCCCAATTATTAATAAGAACCGGCCTTTCCTTATAAGCCCACTGCGGTGAGACAATGTGATTTTGAGTAAATCGATGAAAATTGCTTGTTAACACATTTTTTCCTTTATGGCTAAAGGTAAGTACCGCTTCTGGTGTATAAAAGTTTTGATTCGGCTCTAACTTCCAACAAAAATGATGTGGATTAATTCCCGTATGAATTCGCAGCTTACCATGTGCTGAAACTTCCACCGCCTCATAATGATTTCCGGAATAAATCAAGTTCATGCCAATGCAATCACCACTCCATTCATTGCAATCTTCTTTTTCTAAAATAATCAAAGGATTGTGTCGATTGGAGCTAGCTCCGGTGGTAGAATCATTAACATACATACCCGAAATCAACTCTTTTTTATGTATATGACGCTCTCGCGCCCAATGCCCATCAAATGTATTTAAATAATAATTACTTTCTGGTAAGTCTAGTTGTAGACTCATAACTTTATGAATGGATATTGTTTCACTCCCCTGATTGATTACTACGCAGCGCCTTGTTATAATGTCGCTTTCTTCAAATAGCGTATAGACTAAAGTTAATTGAATATGAAAAAGGCGATCAAACAAGCGTAGTTCCAACGTCTGTACAACTTCATCAGGATATTTCACATTTTCCTTTCTTGCATGAGGCATTCGCGTTTCTAGGCTTTCCCTATAAATTCCTTCATATACCTCATAGTCTTGATAATAAAAACGTGTTGAAAAACTTCCATCAGGCATTTTTATTTCTAGAGGACTCATACGGAAATCGCCCATACCAGAAAACGAGTATTCCGAACAAATATTGTCCAATGTAACACTTGTGTTTTGTGGTGTCACGATGCTGTTTCCATATCCACTTGCGAATTTCTCTTTTAATGGTTCAGAGGATTTTTGCATTTTAATGCGTTTTCCAAAATAAAGATTTTCTAGATAGGCAGATTCTCTTATTCCAATTAAATAAGAAATATTATTTGTTGCAAGATGAAATACTTCATTTTTAAATGTTATCATTTTACTTCCTCCCAACCATATTCTTATTAAAACTATTTTGGTTTTTATGGTTTTATTATAGCATAAATAGCTAATTAGTCAATTGTAATTAATTGTATTTCCTACATATTTTACAGATAGTGTTCCTTATCTTGGTTATTATAGAAAAATACTTCTAAAATTATAGGTTTCAACATCTTGCAAACTTTATATAGGTATGTTAACCTATATAAAACTAAATTACAAACGCTGCGTCTTATACGCCGCCCAAACTACACAGGAGGACTACATATGAAGACACTCACAAAAAGAATTGCGCTTTTCTTATGCGTAGCAATGATTATTCCATCCATTCTAGGAGTACTTCCTTGCATTTCAACAATTGCAACAGCAAGCGCCGCAACAAAAACAACCGTTAGTGATTGGAGCAAGAACCTAACCGTCGGAATTCAGGGTACAACAGAGTATATTTCCCTTGATGGTACAAAAGATAAGGCGAAATACACTTACACATCAAGCGACAAAAAAATTGTTACCGTTTCCTCAAAGGGTACATATGCTACCGTTAAAGGACTCAAAGAGGGATCTGCTACCATAACTGTTAAACAAACTTTAAATAAAAAAACAACCAAAGTTGGAACCGTAAAAGTTAAAGTTAAGCCAGCTTCCTTATACAAAGAATCAGAATATACTTGTTCCATTGGTATTCCAGAATATCAATATAGTGTTGGCTATTTTGTTGAATATCGTAACACCAAGGCAACTTATGAATGTACTTCCTCGGATCCAGAAGCGCTCGAAGTGGACAAAGAAGGTATTATATTAAATGCAAAAAAAACTGGTGTTGTTGATGTAGCCATAACAGAAACCTATAAAGGAGTAACACGTAATCTTGGAAATGTCAAAGTTACGATTAGTGCTCCTGCTTTAGATAACAGTACTCCTGTAAAAATGGGTACAGATGATTATTTGGCTCTTTATGAATTTTTAAGCAATGCAGAGTCTCATGAATTTGAAGTAACGATGACAGATGAAGCAGGCAAAGATGCCAAAGATTTTATCGAAAAATCTTACGATGAGGAAGACTCTAAATGGTATGGAAGCTTCCATTCTTTCGAAAAAGAAGGAACTGTACTCATTAAAGTTTTTGATAAAACAGCAAATATGGATTTAGGTACGTTAACAGTAAACATATCTGCATCCAATAATGATGATAGTGATTATTAATAAAAAATGATTGATAGAAACCATCTTGTCTGTTTATGAGACAGACAAGATGGTTTCTATTTTTATTGCCTTTTTCAAACATTTCCATTAAAATATGGATAGTAAATGATGAAAACGAGGTTTTATTATTATGGCAAAAGAAAAGAAATACAGTACGAATGATTTACTCTTTCCCATTATTTTTATACTTTCACTTCTTCCTTTCGTAACAAGGCTTCTTATTTACGATTGCTCACTAAGTTCCTATTCTTGGTTTCCTAAGAACGGTATTTCAAGTGATTTTTTTACATATTACAAAGGGGTTGCTCTCATTATAATTGCTGTTTTATGCACCTTTATTTTACCTATTTCTTTGCTTGTTAAAAGCTGTTCAAAAAAACAGATAAAGCAATTTATACCTTTGTTGATCTATTTTGTATTTGTTAGTCTTTCAACCATTTTTTCGGACTACAAAGCCATAGCTTTGTCTGGTACGAATGGACATTTTGAAGGCTTTTATGTCTTAATGGCTTATATGATCCTTTGTCTATATAGTTATTTTGTGTCTGATATAAAAAAAGATACACGCTTGATTTTGATTTCACTCGTCTTTACTTCAATCGGTATGTGTGTAATCGGCTTTTGTCAAATTTTTCTTCAAGATCCGATTCAGTGGGATTTTATTCAAAAATTAGTGATGAGTGCGGATAATTATAAAAACTATGCTGGATCACTTCATACTTTTTTTACTACAAATGCAGTCTCACTTACACTTGCTAATCCAAACTATGCAAGTACTTTTCTTGCTATGCTAATTTCCTTTTTTTCTATTTATCTAATCTCTATTCCCGATAAAAAGAAAAAAATAGCACTTGCTGTTTTACTTTTAGGATTGTTTTCCATCCTCTTTATGACCCTTTCACGTGCTGGGTTGCTGGCTGTCTTTGTCAGCTTACTTGTATTGCTTTTTATACTTCGAAAAGAACTTCTTCATCACAAAAAGGGACTTCTCATAAGTATTTTCATTCTCTTTACCATCTACATTTTATTTGATGCTGTAAATTCTTTTCAATACTCAAAAAAAATTGTGGCAACGTTCCAGTCTTTGAAAGGAACTACAAAAGAAGAAAATTTAGAACAGATTATTACTGGTAGTGATTCCATTCGCCTTACTTATCAACAAGAAACCATAAATGTATCCTTTCAAAATACAGCAACGCAAACTACACTTCATTTTGAAGATGCAAAACACAATTCACAAGATGTATATTACAATTCAACAACTGGTAAATTAGACATAACTCCATTTGACAAGCTTACCTTTCAAGTATCGAAAGATGCAACCACTTCTTTTATTAATATAACCATTGACGGTACCATCTGGTCTTTTTGCTATACGAAAAACGATGGATATAATTATTTCAATTATTTTGAACGTCTTGAAAAGCTAAATAAAATACCAACACTTGGTTTTAAAGGTCATGAAAATCTTGCATCGAATCGTGCTTATATATGGTCCCGTACTTTACCTTTATTAAAAAATTCCATTGTCATTGGAAGTGGCCCGGATACATTCCCAATTGTATATCCTCAAAATGACCGCGTTGGGAAACTTTATAATTGTAAATATGTATACAGTATTGTGGAAAAGGCCCACAGCTTATATTTACAAATTGCAACCCAAACAGGGGTACTTTCTTTGGTTGCCTTTCTCATTTTTTACGGAATTTATCTGGTACAAACTTTGCGTAGTTTAAAGAATTTTTCTACGAGCTCACCGTTACATGTCTTTGCGTTAGCTTGTTTATTATTAACTATTAGTTATATGACAAGTGGATTATTTAATGATTCCGTAATACAGACATCCCCAATGTTTTGGGTTATGTTAGGTTTAGGATTTTCTACGAATGCAGAACTAGGTAAAAAGAAGTAATAAAATAAAATAGCATTTTTTTTAAAGTCTATCATTGCAAAGAAAGCCTTTATAGACAGACATTTTTATTTAACTATCTAATATAATAGTAATAATCGATTTATTAGGAGTCTTTATGAAACTGAAATTAAATAAGGAAAAGACAACTACCTTTATTAAATCAGGACTTCTCACCTTGTCTGCGATTATCTTACTCGCACTGGGATTTAATTATTTGCCAAGCGCCGTGTATACAATGAAGCAGAACAATGACCGGAAACTCCCTATCTACTGCGTTGATTGCAACGATTGTAAAGTAGCCATTAGTTTTGATGCTGCTTGGGGAAATGATGATACATCAGATATTCTAAAAATACTGGAAAAATACAATGTAAAAGCTACTTTCTTTATGACAGGTGGATGGATCGAATCTTATCCAGACGATGTTAAGGCAATTGCTGCCGCCAGACATGATTTGGCAAATCATAGTGAAAATCACAAACAGATGTCTCAACTTTCCAAATCAGAATGTATTGCTGAAATTAAGAAATCACATGATAAAGTAAAGGAACTAACTGGGGTAGATATGAAACTCTTCCGTCCTCCATATGGTGATTATAACAATACCTTATTAGAATCATTGGAAGAATGTAACTATTCTGCAATACAGTGGGATGTTGACAGCCTTGACTGGAAGAATTATGGTGTGGATTCCATAATCAATACCGTAGTAAATCATAAGCACCTTGGAAACGGTTCGATTATATTAATGCATAACGGTGCTACTTACACAAAGGATGCCCTCCCGAAGGTGATAGAGGGACTCCAGGCAAAAGGCTATGAATTAGTACCTATCTCTGAACTGGTACTTAGCGGAGATTTTCATATTGATCATGAAGGAAGGCAATGTGCCGATTAATAATCAGACGATTCGGACAATAATAACAACTCATTTACATTCAAAGTTTTTTTAGCAACAAAGAAATATAACCGTATATTATATAACGTATCAGATAAGACTAATTTATGGAAAGAATGCACATATTTGCATAAATGGCTGTGTACCTTTTTGATACACAGCCATATTATTTTAAATTATGGATTGAATCTTATCCAGACGATGTTTAGACAATTCTGTCATACATAATTTGGCAAATCATAGTTAAATCATAAACAGATGACACAGCTTTCCAAATCAGCGTGTATCGCTGAAATGAAAAACACATAAGATAAATGAACTAACTAGGTATAGTCATATTTCACAAGCTCAACAGGGTCACAACCTATAATCAAAAAGAAAATTGACAAAGCAAAATAATTACGTGCTTTGTCAACCTTCTAATGTTAATTTGGGCTAAATACTAATACTCATAGTTCTTATAATCATATAATCTTGTATAAACATTAAAGTTCTTTGCAAAGTCCATGATACCAATATCACTAATTTTGCTATTGAAAAGCAAATTACCAACATTATAAAATTCACTGAGTCCTCCTAATATCAATGAATTATTAAAAGAAAGGTCTGTTTTATAGCATAATTCATTCCCGTCAATAATGAGGACTCCTTTTTGGGATTCTAACGTTATATTACCATTTGAGTCGGAGATAGATGAATCATTACTTTCTTTATAAAAAAGTGAAAAACCTTCCGGAGGCACTTCATTGATATCAATCATGTTACAACGATTTATGCTATTTTTAGCATAAGCATCCGACCAAATACCATTAAAAGTAATTCCTCCGTTGGAAAACCTTGTATTTTTTTCTGTGTATTCTATCTCACTATCTACATCAACGTTTTCCAATCCCCAGTTATCCATCACAATTTCGGTTGCTTCAATCAATTTACTCCGCATATCCTCGCAACTATAATATATATCTGCATCATAATAAACAAAGTCACGATTTCCAACACCTGTATAACCATAGTTTTCAGCTATCTCATCAGCTTTTTGTTTACAAACGTTAACCGCACTACTGCTACTACGCTCCTGAAAGCATTCATATATATACATAATAGCATCTTTTTTATCTTTGTCATTTCCCTCAACAATTCCATTTTCTGTCCTAAAATCAAAATATTCTTGACAGTACCCCTGAAAGGAATCGATAACCTCCTGCTGGGATACCTTTCCGCTATAATAATCCGACATGATTTGTGTCATTTCATCATATCTACTTACTGCAAATTTGTAACTTTTTTTTTGCAGCTCTATCATCTTATTTCTTTTATTTGTATACACATCACACACTGTTTCTTCATCTGGATCCCCAGTGATTTCTAGAATATCTGTCTTATAAGTTGTATTCAATTTCTGGTTTCCATTATTGTTCGCTTTATCGCTAGTGTATGAAATAGTCGATGTCATAATACAATTATCAGAAGTACTAATTGAACTCGAAACACCTTCCAGACTCATAATATTCATTTCCCCCTTGTATATTAAATCCGTTGCAAAGGTATATCCTACAAAAGAATCATTTTATCTTTTCATTTTATTTATCGGCAATCAATCACCAATTTCATAATAGTAATAAATATAAATTCCTGGTGTAAATGTTAACGCAGTCTTTGATGATCCTTTAAAATTAAACAACCAATTTCCTCTAATTGCAATATTATTATCAGAATCTTTATTAAACCCTATACTTATCCCTTGATAATAAGATTGAGATGTCCTCCACGAAGATTCTTGTGGTGCTCTTACTCTCCAATTTCGAATTTGGGACATTTTTACCCCACTTGTTGCACTTTTAAATGTAATTTTGTCTACCACTGCTGTGGCAGGAACTGAATCATCAACACTAATTACCGCTGATGGAGAAAAAGAAGTATTTCTAGCTGTTACAGTAGAATCTGAATAAAATGTTGCGGAGGCTTGTGCCATATGCGCTCTACCAACTGTAAGATTCATTGTTTCCTCAATAAAAGTTTCAGAAGATATCGCTGTTGGAGCATATATAATCAGATAATAATCCTTCCCACTGGTCAAGTTCAATCTTGCTTTTTCAGCATTGCTATACAAACAATATTGGGTTCTATGAGCATCCGTATTATTATTCGAGTCATAAATTATATTATTTGTATCATCGATATCAACAATTCGGAATCTTGTTCCTGAATAATTTGTCATCAATGTAACTACCGTTGATTCAATATCTGCGGTGAACCTATACCAACTTTCATATCTATTAGGTGTATAGTATGTAAAGAAGGTATTGTCAGCTGTTTGGGTATATTTATCCAACCAGACAGCATTTTCATTTCCACTAATCATTTCCTCTGTATCAGCTTTGTCCCCTACAAGTAATCTAAAATCACTATGCGCTTCATCATAAGAAGAAGGAGTTAATGTAACCAAATATTTGCATATTCCAACATTTACATCTGGTTTATCAATAAAATGTCATCTTCTAGCATTAACATTAGTTGTAGCAATTATAGGTTTTTTAGTAATTGAATTACCTTCTTCATCTGTAATTTTCATATTAATATTAGATTTTCCAGTTTTTACTAGACATATTGCTGCTGTACTAATATTAGAAAAATCAATTGATATAGTATAAGTTTTTATATCCGATTCTGAATCAAATTTACCTTCAAAGACTTGATAACTTTCTGAGCTTTCCGAATCATTTTCATCATTCAACTTTGCTTCTGACAACGTATCAATAACTTCCTGATTTCGATTTTCTACAGATACTTCCTCCGCTAAGACTTGTGAAAAGTTAATAGCAACAAATGAAATTGTTGCTATTAAAATACATAATGTTCTCTTAAACTTAATCATATTTATAATCCTCCTTAGTAATTTTTCTTTATTTACACCAACAATAATTTTTCAAATCATTAACCGCAAATAAAGACTTGTTTTTGCGTAAGAGCAACTCTTAAATTCACAAGGGTACTGCCTAATTAGCCCAAATTATATAAAAAGCAGTTTTATCCTATCTAGTATATAAGTGCATCATTACGCCTTGGTATTTTCATAACAAATTTATTGTAGCACATAATACTAATCTGTAACCATTTTCGTCATGAACGTTAGACATTCTTCGGGTTTGCCAAATTAAAGGCTTTTGAATTCTTTTCATCTAAGAAATTTATTCTAAAAGTATATGTTTTAAGCATTTTCCATTCGTATCGTACACGGACAGTCTTGACTGGAAGAACTATGGTGTAGATTCCATTATTAATACAGTCGTGAATCATAAACACCTTGGAAACGGTTCGATTATATTAATGCATAATGGTGCTACTTACACAAAGGATGCTCTCCCAAAGGTGATAGAAGGACTTCAGGCTAAGGGATACGATTTGGTACCTATCTCCGAACTGGTACTTAGTGGAGATTATCATATAGATCATGAAGGAAGGCAATGTGCCGATTAATAATCAAACATTTCAGATGAGACAAATATATGAAAAAAACAAATATATTTTGCATAAATGGCTGTGTACCTTTTGTTACACAGCCATATTATTTTAAATTTTGCAGTCAACTTCTAAAAATACACAAAAATGTAATTTAAATAAAATTCCAATAAAATAAGCAGGTGTTCGTTTATCTAACATCCTGCTTTTCATAAACGCTAAACTTCTTTTATTAAATATAAAATAGTGTATACGAAAGACCAGTTTGGACTTTTCCAATAACTGATTTCGTATACACCATCAAAGATTGTTTACATATAAAATTGCTTACCTAAAACATTTAGCAACTTGTGACGAATTCTTTAATTTTATCTTTCATAGCTGGAATATCATTCTGTAAATTCAAAATTGTGCTTCCTACAAATGCAGCATCTGCACCTGCTTCTTTTACCATGATGATATCTTCTGGGCTATGAACACCAACTCCACAATAGATCGAGCGATCGATTCCATGGGCTCTAAGGCCTCTAATACAATCTTTTAATGTTGGATATTTGGTATTTACATAACCTTGCCCAGGTGTTGGTTTTGCCTGCATATAAACAAACCCATTGGACTCTTTTGCACGAATAATTTCTTCTTCTAACATCTGATATTGCACATAGCATGATACTCGTAAACCAGCATTGATACACTGATTTTTTACTTCGTCTGAAGTAAGTCCAACTAATAATACATCTTTAAAATCATTATCTAAACAAAATTTCATGAATTTCTTAACTCCGATTTCAAGAATCGTATTTTCATAGGATAATACAAGTAATTTTACATTAGGAAGATTTTTATGTACTTGTACGATTTCTTCCATATACTTTTCATAATCATCACAAACCTCTAATGCTTTTTTCATTCTGTCAGCAATTAAATCACTTTCTAAAAATGGGTCATGAGACGGAAAATCAATTTCAATTATTCCACAACCTGCTTCTGAGTACTCGTTTGCCATCTGAATACTTGATTCAATGGTTGGATACCCATTTGATAAATATAAAATAACTTCCATAGTATTCCCCCTGTTAGCCGTTGTATGCTTCAATAAATAAATCTTTTAGTTCTTCAATAGTTGGTATGATTGGATTTGTCTTTGTACAACCATCTGCTTTTGCCATCTTGGCTAAGCTATCCAACATATCCATATATTTTTCTTCATCTGAAATAACTGCGCTTAAAGTAGTCGGTATTTCAACTCTTTTATTCAATTTCTGTACGGTTTCAATTAAATCATCACTACAAATACTTTTTGCTAATCTAGCATAAGCTTCTTTTGCATATGGTTCGTCCGAATTAAATTTCATAACATAAGGTAATAAAATAGCATCAGCTAGTCCATGTGCAATATGGAAATGGCTTCCTAACGTATGAGCCATAGAATGAACAATTCCTAATGATACATTAGTAAACGCCATACCTGCAACCATTGATGCATTTACCATAATTTCTCTTGCTTTTAAATCATCTCCGTCTTCGAAAGCTGCTGGCAATGTTGAAATAATGTCTTGCGCTGCTCTTGTTGCTAATATATCACTTACATAGTTTGCACGATTAGATACCACTGCTTCCAGTGCATGAGTGAGTGCATCTAGTCCAGTTTCTGCTGTGATGTGCTTTGGCATAGAGGCAGTCACTTCTGGATCGCAGATTGCAATATCAGGCATCATTTCCATATTGCCAAGACCCTGTTTCATTCCTGTTTCATCCTCTGTAATTACGACAGAACGAGACACTTCACTTGCTGTTCCACTTGTGGAAGGAATACAACAAAGCCTTGCTTTTTTACGAATCTTTGGAAATTCATATGGAGGAAAGAGTTCTTCTAATTTTGTTAGTTCCTCATTTTCATAATAAATCCACATCGTTTTTGCAGCATCCATAGTAGATCCACCGCCTAATGCAACGATTAAATCTGGTCCAAATCCTTTCATTTCATTTGCACCACGCATTACAGTTGAAAAATGTGGATCGGGTTCAACTCCAGAAACTACCATAGTTTCAGCACCTGCTTCATGAAAATAGTCCTCTACCTTTTTCAACACACCGCTCTTTATCATACTAGCTCCACCAATTACGATAGATACTTTTTTTACTTTCATTGTTTTAATATATGCAAGACAACCTTCGCCAAACATCAGTTCGCTTCCTGCCAATTTCATAGGTCTCATCATATTATCTAACTCCTTTATTATCTTATAAAAATATCTAATTGTTACAATTTAACTGCCTTAATCAGATTATGAACCAAATCAAAATCAATTGGATTTGTCAAAATACCGTCTTTTTTAAGACTAGATCCAACGATACATCCATCTGCAATATTTAACTGGTCGTCAATATTATGTTGATTGATACCGCTGCCAGCAAATACAGGTACCTTAACAACATTTTTTACTCTCTTGATCAAATCAATCGGTGTTTCTTCTCCAATTACGCTACCTGTTACAATCAATGCATCTGCGCCATTTGAAACCGCATCTTTTGCACTTAATTCTATTGTAATTCTAGGATTTAGCATATATGTATGTTTTACTTGTACATCTGCTAAAATTTTTACATGCTCGATTCCAAGTTGTTTTCTAAAGCCAACACATTTTCTAGCACATGGGTTAATAATTCCATCTGTAAAGATAACGGTATCTACAAATACAGGAACGCGAACAAAATCTGCGCCACACATTGCCGCTATACTAAGAGAAGTCTCACAATCATTAAATGCTGCATCAATACCCATTGGAATCATAACGCTCTTTCTAACACGTTCAGCTGCTGCCGTTAAAGCAACAATTTGTGGTTTATCCAATAATTCACGGAATGGGGTATCTCCCATATTTTCAACAATTACTGCATCTGCTCCTGCTTTTTCCAATATAATTGCATCTTGTACTGCATAATCTAAAATCTTCTCATAATCTCCATCAAATCCAGGAGTTCCTGGTAATGGAAGACAATGTACCATTCCAATTACAGTTTTTGCTCCAACACGAATTAATTCTTTACTCATCTTTCTACTGCTCCTTTCTTATTTCCATTATTGCATCATCATTTGATTATTTATTACAATAATTGTGGATACCTTCTAATGTTGTACGACAAAGTAAGTCTTCGGCATCTTTTCTATCCTGTCCGGCTAATACTTCTTTTAGGTTTTCCAAAACAGTAGTCATTGTCATAATACAGGTTTTTACACCCATTAATCTTCCTACTGTCAGCATACACGCAGACTCCATATCAATTCCTGTTACATGTAGCTTCTTTAATTGTTCAAATACGCCTGACATATCTCGTTTGAATTCTTTTGAAAACTTAGAATCATGCATTTGGCTATAGAAACCATCCATTGTACAGCTGATTCCATTTACATAGTCTGCACCCATCTGTACTACAGTTTCATTCATTATCCTAACCAATTCAAAATCCGCTACTGCTGGATATCCCTCTTCTACATATGTTTTACTTGTGCTTTCACGTCGTATGGATGCAACTGGAATAATAAACTTTCCAAGCATATCATCCTGCAATGCCATGGCTGTTCCCATGCGAACAGCTACTTTCATACCTGCTTCGTACATTTCTTCCATAGCAATTGCGGCACTTGGTGCACCGATTCCCGTAGATGTTACTGTAATTGGTATCCCTTTATATGTACCTGTGTAAGTATTAAATTCTCTTAAAAATGCTACTTGCTTCGGATTGTCTAGATACTTTTTTAATAATTCAACTCTCCATGGGTCTCCTGAAAAGATAACATAATCTGAAACTTTTTCTGCTCCCATATATAATGTGCTCATATTATCACTCCTCAAATAATTCTTTTGCTTTTTGTTCTAGTTCCTCTATTGACGGAATATTAGTACAACATCCAACACCTTGTAATACAAATGATGATAGGGCTGCACCTAAACAACAGCATTCTCTCAAAGGTCGTTCTTCTAAATAGCCATACAAAAATCCCGCTATATAAGCATCTCCAGCTCCAGTAGCATCGACCATATTTCTAATATCACAAACTCCAATTTGATGTTCTTTGATCTCGCCAGATTCTAATCTTTCATGGCAAACACTACCGTCTTTACCTAATGTTGTTACAATTATTTTGGCTTTTCCAATTTCAAAAAGTTTTGTTATGGTATCACAGCCAAACAGCTTCTCAATGATGCCCTGCTCTACTTCATTCATAAAAATAATTGAACTTTCCGTTAAAATCCTTTTTAAAAATTCCACAGGAAATGCATCAAAATCATCTTTCATTCCAAATACCACTGGAACATTATACTTTGTACACTGTTCCAAGAAGTAACGGTTATCTGGTTTACTTGCTACAGTAATCACACCGTAGGCTGTCTCTTTAAAAAAATCATCTGGGATTGGTTGCGCATACTTTTTATCCATTGCTCCCGGATAATAAATCGTGACGTGGTCATTATGATTGTCCTGCAATAAGTAGCACGTTGATGTTGTCTCATATTCCAAAACGGTTATGCCTTCCAATGGAACACCAGACTCAATCAAAAATTGTTTAAAACCATTTGCTTCAAAATCATTGCCTACACGAAGGATTGGCATTGCTTTTTTTCCAAGTCGTGACAATGAAACCGCAATATTTACGGAACATCCACCATAGTAGATTTTTGCGTTATCTGAATTGGTGACAATTGAGGTATATCCAATTTGTGCTGGTGAATCAATCTTAATAATATGATCCATGCTAACATAACCGCTTGTCAAAACATTATATCTCATGTCTGCCTCCTATAGTCTGCCTGCATCCAGATTATCAAATAGTGTTTCACTATCCATAACCTGTCCTAAATATTTACGAATATCTTCTAAATGCACCTTATTTACTTCTTCTGAATTTGTTGCAACGCAGTCGCTAATTACGATTCCGTTGTAATCAAGATAAAATGCATCAGTTGCCGTTGCACGAATACAACAATTCGTTTTTGTTCCCACAATGATAAGATTTTCGATCTTATTTTCCCGTAATACCAAGTCCAAATCCGTTCCAAAGAATCCGCTGTACCGACGTTTGCAAATAACATAATCCTTTTTCTCATCTACAGGAAGCATGGAATCAATTTCGATCCCTATAGTACCTTCCATACAGTTCTCACGCATAGAAGCAATCCTTCTGTCTGCTTTATCTTTACGATTGCAGTGCTGTAAGAAAACGATCAAACAATCGTGTTTTCGGCATTCATCTAACACCTTGCGAATCTTAGGTAATACCTCGCGGTTCTGTGGATAAAAAACCTTGCCTTCTGGGTCCGTAAAATCACGAACCATATCAACAATTAAAAGTGCAGTATTATTCATTTATTTTAAAACCTCTTTCTCTCACATTTTGATGTTTCATAAAGGATACTACCGATAGCACTGCTATCATTACGATATATGGAATACAATCAAACAATCCAGCTGCATTACCTGCATAAATACTCAGGTTAACAGATAATGATCTTGCTAATCCAAATAAAATAGCATAGACAACAGACTGTACTGGCTTTCCCTGTCCACAATAAATAGCAGCAATTGCAATAAATCCTCTTCCAGCTGTCATATTATTGGTAAATAGACCCAGCCTCTCTAATGATAGATTCATGCCTGCAAGTCCACAGCCTACTGCACCAATCAAAACCGCAATATACTTATAAAAATTAGTACGGATCCCAATCGCTTTGGCCGCCTCTTCACTCTCTCCCACAACTCTTACATATATCCCAAATTTTGTATGATACATCAAAATATATATGAATAAAATCATAGCAAAACTGATATATGTAATCATTGGATGTCCACTAAGAATACTTCCTAAAATTGGTATCTCTTTGATTAGCGGAATATTAATTTTAAATTCATTTAAGTTGTAATTCGGAATTATAATATTAGATGAATTTAATAAAACTAATAAAAATCCAGCAACTGCAGAGGTAATCATATTAATTGAAAGACCAATTACAATTACATTACCCTTTAACGTAATACCAAAATAGGAAAATATAATTCCATAAATTAACGACGAAGCAAGTGTTAATAAAACCGTAATAATCATATTTCGTGTAAAGTAATAGATTAGCACCGATATGAACGCACCATTTAGCATCATACCTTCCAGCGCAATATTCAATACATTTGCCTTATAAGCAAATATTCCACCTAATACACAAAGGATAATTGGTGCACTATGATAAATACAATCATATAGAATACTTTCTAACATTTGCATATTTTAGGCCTCCTTTGATTTCTTCTTGCTAACAAACCAAATTCTTTTCTCACGAAAGAATTTAACTGCTAGGAAGAGGATAATTAATCCCTGTATTAATGCAATAATTTCTTTTGGAACATTGGTGTACATATTTATACTGTCCGCGCCAGTTTTTAATGCCGCATAAAAAATAGCTGCAATTAGGATACCTATTGGATCATGACCACCTAACAATGCAATGAGCATACCATCCCATCCAAGTCCTGGATTAGCTGAAAATGATAAGGTGTACCGATATTGATCTTCCAACATCCATCCTCCTCCGGCAATACCCGCTAATGCACCAGATATTAGCATGATTTTAATGATTGTTCTGCCAACATTCATACCAGTTGCTTCTGCAAACTCAAAATTTTTACCCATTGAAGTTATTTCATAACCTAATCTGGATTTCTTCATTAGAATATATATAATTGCAAGTATAATAACAACAAAGAAAAAGAATACGGTCAGGCGGGATTTACCAAAAATTCTTGAAAACATTGCATTCTCAGGTACAATCGATGTACAAACGTAACCGTTACCGGTATCACGAAAGACTGTTGTAGCCAGATATTCCAATACTTTGGCTAATGCATAATTCATCATCATGGTAACAACCATCTCGTTTGCTCTAAATTTCACTTTTAATACAGCTGCTATCCAAGCATATGCCATTCCAAATACAGCTGCCGTTGTTATACATATTAATTTTAATGCAATTGATGGTAATCCACTCAGTTGAACAGCAACTATACCTGCAGCAAAACCACCAGCCAAAAGTGATCCTTCAACACCCATATTATATATATTAGCTTTAAAAGTAATTGCTATAGCTAATCCTGTCAAAATGAGTGGACCTGCATAATGTAAGGTATTTAAAAACCCTGTTCCTGTTAATAATGACTTCTTAATTAAAATTCCATACACTTCAAACGGATTCTCATTGATTGCAAAAATAACAATACCTCCGACAATAAAGGCCATAAGAACAGGAATTACACAATTTAATATGGTTTTTAAATTGTTTTCTATTTTATTCATATTCATGTGCCTCCTTCTCTTCTTGTATGCCAGCCATATATAATCCTACTTGCATCATATCCACCGATTTAGGTGAAAGTTCGCCAGAAATTTCACCTTTAAACATTACTATTACTCTATCTGACAAACTCATAATCTCTGTTAATTCACTAGAAATCAGTATAATTGAATTTCCACTATTCCGATATTCTAATAATTTTCTATGAATGGATTCAATCGAACCAATATCAACTCCTCGCGTTGGTTGACATGCTATTAACAGTCTTGGTTTTGCTGATAATTCTCTTCCAACTATAATTTTTTGAGCATTCCCACCTGACAACGAAGAAACATTGCCTTCTATATCTCCAATCCGAATATCAAATCTTTCAACGAATAAATCTCTTTTTTTCTTTATTTTTTTTCGATTCAAAATCTCATAATAGCATACATCTTGACTATCATGGTAACCAGCTATGCAATTATCTGCGATTGACATGTCTTTACAAAGTCCCTGTACATAACGGTCTTCCGGAATAATTCCTATTCCTGCCTTTCTAATCTGTCTCGGCCAACAATTTGTTATGTTTTTTTCCTCAAATAAAATAGAACCACTTGTAGATGTCATCAATCCACTCATTAATTTGACTAATTCACTTTGACCATTTCCTTCTACACCAGCGATACCCAGTATTTCTCCTTCATGAACCTCAAAAGATAGATTGTTTACTACTTTTTTCCCAAATACATTTTCCGTTGTCAAATCTTTCACTTCATATACTATTTTTGCATCTTTTTTTACTTCATTTTGATTTTCTACTGTCAACATAACGTTGCGTCCAACCATCATCTGTGCCAGTTCCTGCTCACTGGTATCTTTTGTCTCCATACTACCAATTACTTTTCCATGCTTTATTACGGTAACACTCTCCGATAATTTCATAACTTCACGTAATTTATGGGTTATTACGATAATCGTTTTACCTTGTTTCTTCAGCTCTTTTAAATTACTCATCAATTCATCTACTTCTTGTGGCGTTAGTACTGCCGTAGGCTCATCTAAAATTAAAATTTCTACATTCCTATACAACATTTTTAATATTTCAACACGTTGCCGGCTACCGACAGAAATATCCTCGATTTTATCTAATGGATTTAATTCAAAATTATATTTTTTAATTAAATCTTTTACTTTTCGTATCTCTTCTTTTTTATTAATCAATAATTTTCCACTTTCAATTTCGATTCCAAGCATAATATTTTCAAAAACCGTTAAACTTGGAACCAATTTGAAATGTTGGTGAACCATTCCAATACCATGACTAATTGCATCAATTGGACTCCTTAAATTTACTTCTTGATCACGAATCAGTATTTTCCCTTCTGTTGGTTCCAACAAACCATAAAACATATTCATTAAAGTACTTTTGCCTGCGCCATTTTCCCCAACAATACATTTTATTTCTTGTGGTTTAACTGATAAATTAATATGATCGTTAGCTGTGAAATCGCCAAATCTTTTTGTCAAATCTATGGTTTGAATCATATATTTCATAAGAATTTATCTCCCTTTAAATTTCAAGGAGTTTTGCAAAACTCTTAGTTTTGCAAACTCCCCTTGTTTTCATGGTCTCTTATCTACTTTAAACTCAATTATTTTATGATGATATTTGGACAGGTAGCTGAATCAAATTCATCTCCATTTTGAGTATTTGTTATAATAATTTTCTTATTTGAAATTTGATCAGATAAGTCAGCAATATAAGCATTAATTTCTTTCCATTTGTCCTGAGATTCCTGTGTATCTTGAATATATTCTTTAATTGTCGCTAAATCTGTAATTGTTGTAGCCCCGCTTGATAAATCATAGCTTTGCGTACGACTCATTCCATTTAGAGAGTCATTTATTTGAGCCTCTGCAAGCGCTGTTACTACAACCTTTGTATTTTTAATAACTGATGTTAAAATATATCCTGGTTGTTGATCATCTTTGTTTGCATCGACCTGTATTGCCAATTTTCCAACTTCCTTAGCCTTTGAAGCCACTCCATCTCCTACTGCGCCTGCACAAGCATAAACAACATTTGCCCCCTGAACAAAGTATGTTCCTGCTACTGAACTTCCTGTTGCAGAATCTGAAAATCCAGCATCATATTTAGCATAAAAATCATAGTTTACACCAAGGTCTTTTGCCACCTTTTGAGCTCCTTCAATGAATCCAACAGAAAATACTGTGATACCATTTGAATCAGAACCACCTATGAAACCAAATGCTCTTGCTTCTTTAGGTTCAGTAAAGTTATAACCATCTCCAAATAAAACAGAAGCATTTTCATTAACTAATACCGATAAAGCTCCCGCTAAGTAAGAAGATTCATTAACATTGTATAAAACGGATATTACATTAGTATGTATTGTATCTCCATTTTCATCAACATTTGGTGAAGCATTAAATACAACAAACGTAGTATCTGGATACATTTCAGCAATAGGCTGAGATCCTGCTTCTCCATTAATCAAAGCATCAAAATCATATGCCATAGAAAAAATTAAATTATATCCATCTTCTGCGAGCACAGTTAATGTATTACCGATGCTTTCCGTTGGCTCTACCACCTTATATTCACAACTATACTGATCTGCTACCTCTTTAGCACCTTCCACAGCTGACTGATTATACCCGTTATCATTTTGTCCTGCCGAATCACATACGATAGCTATTTTTAAATCAGACTTTTTCTCATTATCCTTGCTTGTATCCTCGACTTTTGAACTATCAGTTATATCTTCTTTATTCCCACAACCTGTGAACATCATTATTGTCATTGCCAATACCATTAAAATCGCTAATTTTTTTTTCATAAATAACCTCCTCTAATTAACTCTAATTAATTTGATCAATATAGAACTTGTAATGATCTGTTCTATAGTAGCACCGGAAATACTCAATCGGTACTTCTTTTCCTAATACATTCCCATAGGTGACACAACCAAATAAAATAACTGGCATATCCGCACTAATCCCCAAATATCTAGCTACGATTGGCTCTGGTAAAACCGCCTCAACAGTTCGCCTAGCTTTTACAATTGAAATTCCATATTCACTTTGAAGAATATCATATAATGATCTTTTCTCTAAGTCGTATTGATTAAGACCAGGAAATAGTTTTTCAGGAAGATATGTTATTGTATAATTGAGCGGCTCATCATCTGCAAAAGTTATTCGACCAAAAGAATATAAATTGTCTTCTGTCGTAATATTCAATTGCTTTGCTTTTTTTGCGTCAGCAGTTTTCACTTCTGAAAAAACAGTTTTTTTAGATGGTGTTTTTCCTAGTTTTTTTACATCTTCCGTACAACTATTAATTGAATATAAGTTTTGACTTGCATTGTCTCCTTTTACATATGTTCCTTTTCCTTGAATTCTGTAAAGATATCCTTCATTTACTAATTCATCAATTGCCTTCCTTACTGTGATTCGACTAAACTGATATTTTTCAATCAGTTCTCTTTCACTCATGATTGGTTCCCCTTCAGCAAAGGTCTCATTTTCAATCATTTTAATTAGTTCTTGGCAGAGAATATAGTATTTCGGCACGCGGCCTTCTATCACATAAATCACCTCCAAATAAATATATTGCTATGTCGTCATGTTGTCATTACCAGTTGTTATATTATATATTATACATAACTGATTCACATTGTCAATAATATAATTTTTTATATACATTAATAGCTCTACTTATTTCTATGGTAATATAGTTCTTGACTTCTTTTCCTTTGAAATAAAAGCAAAAATCTTACATAACCCCAGAATGTGCCGATTAACAATAGAAAACCTCCGCTCTGGTATTTTGTATCATACCAGGACGGAGGCAATTAATTACCAGCGTTCAATACCGCTGGTTTATTTAAGTATAAAAAACTAGTATATATCATTTTTATTTTTATGGTAGCGAACAAAATGAACTATATCTTATCGAAAATTATCTTATTGATCATAAAGATCAACTGTGGTCAGTTAATAATCTCCCTATTCCATTTGAGTCTTCGCCCCTAGTTCAAGTACTTTTTCTCTAGTTCTTCTAAAAGATTAATATAGTATATTTGAATTCCTTGCTTTGTGGCCTCCTCTTCAAAGGCCTCGGTCTGCTGATTAATACGTTCTAATGCATCCGAAGCAAGCTGTTTTTCGGCAAATGTATATACTACTTCATCTTCTTTACTAATGTGCCTTGTCAAGTGATTTGCATAACCGATTGCATTTGCTATGACATCTAGCCTACTTTCCATATCTCCTGATTTCACACGCTCAAGTGCTGCTCTCAATTCGCTAATAAATAATCTACCCCAATCATGTTCAACAAGCATCCCATGTTTAACCAAGTTTGTTCCCATTGTTCCTAGATTATCCACCATTTCTTTAAAAAGAAACTTTTCTTCTTTTCCATGATGATGAGTATCCGCATACTTTCGAATAAAATCAATCATTTTATCAAAATCTTCATAACAGATTTGCTCACCATTTAATATCCGATTGGACGCATTTCTTACAACTTTTAACATCCTGATAATGTATTTATGTTCTTCTACCATTAATTCAATACTATTCATTGTAACCTCGCTTTCTTATCAAACTAGTGTCCTCATCTATCCTTTCATATTCTAGTTCGGTTCCCATAAGAGCTCCTTTGATAAATTCTTCTCTGAGTGAATAATAGATACTGATAATTCCTTCGACTTCATCCCAATACTTCTTATGAACGCAAGTATTTCTTTTCCACAATACTTTATCTTCATTTTCTTCTATCACGCGATTTGCATTATCACAAGGCATTCCATCTAACAAACTATCAGTAATAACTTTATACGCCTGCGCTGCACTATTTGTAGTAATTAGTGCGGATTTTTCCTTCCCTTTTTCCCTAAAAATGGTTCCGATTTTTCCCATTATGTCTGAATCTATCTTCAACACAGCTGTGATGCTGTAAGCTAATTTGTATTCCACCTGGGCTACGTAATATTGAAGCCAGCCATGAATATTTCCTTTGTCAACAATTTCTTCCAATGGCCCATCTATCATTGTATCATATTTTGCATCTAATTCATCTCTTAATCCAGGTGTAAGCTCGACACTCAACTTTAATATTTCTTCAACCAGTTCTTGCTGCAACTGTATTTTGTTATATAACCAAAAATGAATTGGTCCTAAAAATGCACTCATTTCAAACCTCCTGTTATCTTCTTACTCTGTTTATCGTATACTATAATTCGTACCCTTATTATATCTTCTTTTTATATTTTTAATGTAGCCACAGCTACAAATACCAACTAAATTTTATGTTATATTACTTTTAGCAATTGATTAGTAATAAAACTCAAAAACATTTAAGGAGGTTTTTTTATGCAACATATAACTAAAACAATGATTATTGGTGATATACTACAAATTAACCAAGGACTTATACCTATTTTATTAGATTGTGGTATGCACTGTCTTGGATGCCCATCATCACAAATGGAATCCCTAGAAGATGCTTGTATGGTTCATGGTATTAATGTTGATAATCTCGTAGACAAGTTGAATGGATATCTAGTATTTTCAGAAACTAAATAAGTTCAACATTATTTTACAATTTAAATTCTAAAAAGCATCTAGGAACGTCTTAGATGCTTTTTTATAATTAATTGCATGATTCTAACTCTAAAAATTGGAAATTACATCATATGATATTGTGAGCAACATAAGAGAAAGAAATAAAATGCCTATGATTCGTTATCACAATCATAGGCATTTCATTTCTTCCATTATATTTTATAAATCGTTACCGCCGAAGCGTAGTTCCAATTTTAGACAGATCAAATTACTCTAAAAATAATTTGATATCATCTTCTACTGTACCAATTCCTGCAATTCCAAAATTCTCCACTAATACATTTGCAACGTTAGGGGAAAGGAAAGCTGGTAATGTTGGTCCTAAGTGAATGTTCTTTACACCTAAGTGTAGTAAAGCGAGAAGAACGATAACTGCTTTTTGTTCATACCATGCAATGTTAAAAGCAATTGGTAATTCATTAATATCTTCAAGACCAAATACTTCTTTTAGCTTGAGTGCGATTACCGCTAAAGAGTAAGAATCATTACACTGTCCTGCGTCAAGTACTCTTGGAATTCCATTAATATCGCCAAGGTCTAATTTATTATATTTATACTTTGCACAGCCTGCTGTCATAATTACCGTATCTTTTGGAAGGGTTTTTGCAAAATCAGTATAGTATTCTCTTGATTTTTGACGTCCATCACAACCTGCCATTACAAAGAATTTCTTAATTGCGCCTGATTTTACTGCTTCAACAACCTGATCTGCAAGTGCAAGGACCTGATTATGTGCAAATCCACCAATAATTTCACCTTCTTCAATCTGTATTGGGGCAGCACATTTCTTAGCCATTTCAATAATAGCGGTAAAATCTTTATTTCCATTGGCATCTTTTTCGATATGTGTACATCCTGCAAATCCTGACATTCCAGTTGTGAATACTCTTGATTTGTATGAATCTTTTGGTGGTACAATACAGTTTGTTGTCATAAGGATAGGTCCATTAAAGCTTTCAAACTCTTCTTTTTGTTTCCACCATGCATTTCCATAGTTGCCAACAAAATTGCTGTATTTTTTAAATCCAGGATAATAATGTGCAGGTAACATCTCGGAATGTGTATACACATCAACACCGGTTCCCTGTGTCTGCTCGAGAAGCTGCTCTAAATCTCTTAAATCATGACCAGAAATTAAAATACCAGGGTTAGCTCGAACACCAATATTAACCTTTGTAATTTCTGGATTACCGTATGTTGATGTGTTTGCAGTATCAAGAAGTGCCATACCATCAACACCAAACTTACCTGTTTCTAATGTAAGGGCAACCAAATCATCTGCACTCAATGTATCATTCAAAGTTGCAGCCAAAGCTTTCTGAATAAATGCATTGATGTCATCGCTATCATATTTTAGTTCATTTGCATGCTTTACATATGCAGCTAAACCTTTTACTCCATATATGATCAATTCTCTAAGACTTCTAACATCTTCATTTTCTGTAGCAAGAACTCCAATGAATGGTGCTTTGGCATCCATCTCTTCTTTTGTTGAAGCATTCCATAATGCTGCTTCATGTAAAGCACTTGTATCTGATAATTTTGCAAGCAACTCTTCCTTTATCGTAAGAGTATTCAAAATTCTCTGATAGAAAACTTCATTGTCAAAATTAGCATTTGTTATCGTTGTAAAAAGATTCATGACTACATGATGGTTAACTTCACTAGAAATCTGCACACTCTGTTTTCTAAGAGCTGTTGTTACCTCACTTAAGCCTTTTGTAACATAAATTAATAAATCCTGTACATTTGCTAAATCTGGTGTCTTTCCACAGACTCCTGATACGGTACATCCTTTGCATCCCGCTGTTTCCTGACACTGATAACAAAACATTTTGTTTTCCATATGATACCTCTTCTTTCTTTTGCGTATATTATACACTCATTTTATTTTGGCAAATTTTTCTTTCGGTTGCGCTGTTGCCTTTATGAAACGATTATAATATAATTAGAGGCAAATAATTGTAGCTATAGCAACAATTATTTCAAAATATAAATACTATTACAATCCATTAGTTAAAACAGAAAGTAGGTACCCTCATGGAGCAAATCTATCCCACTTTAATGAATTGTCCTTTATTTATTAATATTAAAGAAAATGAATATCAAGGATTATTATCGTGTATCAATTCTTATATTAAAAGTTATCACAGCAATGAATATGTTTTTTTTAGTGGAAGTGAAATAAATTATGTCGGAATTGTTCTTTCTGGATCAGTCGAAATTATCAAAGAAAACCTTGCTGGCTCGCGACATATTTTAGATTTTTTGGGTCCTTCCAATATTTTTGGAGAAGGCATTGTGTGCACGAATAAAAGAATATCCTCCGTTACCGTAAGAGTTAAGGATGATTCCAAAATACTATTCATACCTTATGAAAGGATCATAAAAACCTGTAGCAATTCCTGTGCCTTTCATTTACAGCTTATTAAAAATATGATGATGTTGCTTGGTGAGAAAAACGATGTCCTTAATCATAAAATAGAACTACTTATGCTAAAAGGCATGCGTGAAAAACTTGCAACCTATCTGCTAAATGAATCAAAAAAACAAAACAGCCTGACCTTTCAGGTTATTCCTAACCGGAATGAATTAGCTGAATATCTAAATGTCTCTCGTCCCTCTATGTGTCGCGAACTAGCTCGTATGAAAGTAGAGGGAATATTGGATTATTATCAAAATTCATTTAAAATTATATCAATGGAAGATTTGAAAGAGTGCTTAACTTGCAATTAATACAAAAAAGGATGATTGCTCAATCATATATCTGGCAATCATCCTTTTTTAATCATTTGTATAAATATTTAATCATTCCATATTTTCAGAAATACTTTTCATCGTATAAAAATCAATGTCTATGTTTTCATTTTTAAGTTCTTTCATAAAAACTTCCATAAAAATACCAGGTTTCTCTATCCTCTCGATGGATGCCATCGTTTCTTCAAAATTTGGATTTCCTGAAAATTCGCCACCCCAGTTGCCATCATAGGTGAATTCAATCCCACAACTTGGGCTTCCATCAATTCCAACAACACCTAATAGCTCAAATCGATCTCCATGGTTTTGATATTCTTTTAGTTGAAGTATAATTGGTTCGAGCAATTTCTTTGATGCTTCTTTGTAGAACGGGGTATCAAACTGCGAAGCTGCATGTCCCCAGCGATTGGCACCATATAGCAAAAACTCGGGGCATGGAAGTTGTATTAGTTCAACTCCCTCATCAAGCATTTTTCTTAAAAAATCACGTTTTTGTTCTCTTTCTTTATTTGCTTCTTCTTTATTCTCATATTTCAATTTAGTGGCATCGTTTAAAAAGCAATGACTTACCACAAGTATTTTTTTCTTCTTTTCTTCCAATCGAACCGATCTCCTCTTCCATTGTTTATTTGCTTCTACTTATTATTCTATATTATTAATACAGCAATGTTTTATAGTTTTTTTCTATAAATCAAGCCTATCTATAGAAATACTTAATTTTTCGTTCCTATCATTAACTGCTATACTTTGGGTAAAGGTATACATTACTATATCATATTATATTTGGAGGGTAAACAAATGAACAAAGAAATTTCACAAACAAACAGATTAATGCTTTGTGGTCTGGCCATTGCACTTAATATTGTACTTGGTATTATTACAAGTGCTCTAAAACTGCCTCTCTATTTAGACACAATCGGCACCGTTTTTATTGCAATCTATTTTGGTCCATTGTATGGTGCAACCGTCGGTGGAGCCACTAACTTTTTAACCAGTATCATAAGTAATATGGCTGGTATGCCATTTATGTTAGTTAGCATTGTAATCGGACTTGTTGTTGGATTTATCTTTAAAAAAGTTAAATTTAGCTTTATTAATGCATTATTAGTTGGTCTTTTACTTAGTGTGGTCGCTCCATTAATTGGAACTCCAATTGGAATTGCAGTCTATGGTGGGCTCACAGGAACAGTATCCGACATAGCCGTACTTTGGCTAAAACAAAGTGGTACAAGTATTTTCACTGCCTCCTTCATTCCAAAAGTATTTAATAATTTATTAGATAAAGTTGGTACTTGTTTAATCCTTTACTTTGTAATTTTGGCACTTCCTTATGATTTGAAACCAAAAAACTTTGCAAAGACTTTGACAAATAAATTAAACGTTAAAAAAGAAGCATAATTAAATCTAGCTACTTTATTATATAAAAAGGTTGTTACGAAACATCGTATAAATGCGCGATGACTGTAGCAACCTTTTTTATTACTATCTCACTGAGTTCAATAGCATGTTTGACAAATAAATGAGAAATATCCTTTGCATTAAACATCTGCTTATTCATACAATTTGTAAACGCAGCCCTCTCTCTTAGCGTCCATATTAAGAAAAACTTCTGCCTTATTTGTATCAGGATTTTCAATTCCGACACCTACTGTTAACTGTTTTTCCAATAATGCTCTATCTTCAAATTCAATTGTCACTGCTTTTGCTTTATTTTGAGTAATCTTTGTAACGTCAATATCTAAGACCTGTTTTTTAATTACGCTTCCATCTTCGTTATAAAGATAAGCAAAGGCTTTCCATGGAAAATACATTGGTGCCACGCCCGTATTTTCAAAGGTTAGTGTAAGTGAAAGCGTTCCCGCCATTTTGTTATACTTTGTCTTACACTTACTAACTGCGTATTGGTATCCGATAGATTTGATAGTCTCTTTGAAGGCCTCCGGATATTGAATGGCTTCTTTATCCGCTTCTAGGCACTTTGGACCAATAAAGGTCATATGTGATTTTTTTATTAACTTAAGCGTGCGATCAAGATTTGTAGTGAGCATATTTTTCATGCTATTACTACTAGTAAATTCACCACCTACCGGACTATTATCCCAAATATCAGGATATGCTTTCAAAATATAAGTTTTCTTAGGATCTGTATATTTTCCACCTTTTTTAATCCAAGTTATCCATTCATTTGTGTCGTCTGCTGCACCTGTCATATCATTATATACACCCATGCCATAGGTTGTAACTGCTTTAAAAGGTCTTCGCATTAATAGCTTTGCATTTGGAAACGCATGTATGTAAGGTTTGATATACAAAAGTGCAACCTTTTCACTTGGAAAGCGTTCAATTCCTTCATCATACTTTACATGCCATTCTCCCCAATGACCGAGGCTTCCCAGTTCAATATAGCAAAAGAAGTTATCCTGTCCAAATTTTTCACCAAGAGCTTTAATTGCCTTTTCGTGCTCTTTGATAAACGTTTTATTTTCATAATCTGGAGAATATCCTTTGCCATATTCCATATCATAGAACGTGCCATCTTTGGTCTTTACGTAAAGCCAGTCTGGAATATCCATGTGTTCTTCTTCCCCTGGATCATCACAAAGGAAACGAAAGACTACTTTCTTCCCGTTATCTTTCCATTCCTCTAAGTAATTATCCTTGATTATGCTATCAAAATCAAACTCACCTTCTTGTGGCTCAAGCTCCCTGAAAGTCACATCCAGATAAACTAATGTATTCTCACCGACTGCCTCTTGGTCATCTGCATCGGGAGAAAATCCCATCATAGGATTATAAAATAGCTCCTCTGTATGTTCATACGTATAAGTATTTCGCTCAATCAAACCAACATCAGCCGACACCGCTAAAATAAGCACTGTCGCAAGCAATCTTTTCACTTGATTAACCATGATATTCTCCATTATATTGAACTAAAGTCAAATCAGAAACAAAATCAAGAGAGCGAATTTTTTCAGCAAATATCATGTTGTCTGACTTACAAGTAACCTGAATTGTAAGTTCACATTCGTCTTTTCGAAGTGTTTTTGATTTAATTGTATATTTTAATTTGCCAAGTGCACGGATAATACTGTCCCCAACTTCATCACTAGAATAATGAATAATTAAAATATATACATCACTTTGATTATTTTTTCCTCCAAAAATTGCAATCATAAAGATGATAATTACAGCACCCGCAACTGCTAATATATACATACTGGCTCCGACTGTTATACCAGTGGTTATGGCCCAGAACATATAAAGTAAATCCAGTGGTTCTTTGATTGCGGTACGGTAACGGACAATGGAAAGTGCACCTACCATACCAAGAGAAATAATAATATTTGTACTGATTGCTAAAGTAACCATACAAGTAAGAACAGTCATTCCTACTAAAGTAATGGCATACGACCTACTAAATATAACTCCACTGAAAAATTTCTTATAGACTCCATATATCAACAGACCCATAAGCAGGGCAACAACTAAATCCACTGCAATTGTAACCAGAGTACTCATGCTGATTGCCTGGTTGTACATATCCGATTCTAAAATTGATTTTTTAATGACATCATTTACGCTCATTGAATTCTCCTATCTTTTCGTTTTTTTACATTAAGATACCATATCGTTTATTATAACACAGTACATATTTTGAAATTGCCGCATATTCACTTTGCTCTGGTGGTAAAATATTTCGGATTACCTGTGGCAAAAATTCTGTATATTTTACTTCCATCACTAACATACCAGTATCCAGACAAGGAAGCGTCGGAAGATGCTTGTCAAAGATATCATATTTTAGCATGCCAGCTCGCACATCCATGTCAAATGTAACCCTTACTTCTCCTGCATCAAATATGTAAGGTTCTCTTTCATAATCAACGATTACCTTCGGGCTCATACCATTCACTATGCATTCCACATAAAATTCCTTACAAAGATTTTCTTTTCTCTTTTCCAAAAAACGGTATTCGCCATTCATAATTTTTTCAACTTCATCACGGGTAAGTTTGACTGCTTGCTTATAAATATAGGAACCCTGTTTGGTTTTTCGCTCTAATTTTATTACATTATCATTATAATCATAAATACGAATGCGGTATTTTTCTCTTATTGCAATTCCGCTCATCTTTTCCTCATACGCACGGTTCCACCTATCATCAAAATACAGGCTCCGTATCGTATATCCACCATTCTTCGCATTTGGATCAATTGTTAATACATCCTTTATTTTAGAGGTAATCACATATTTCTCTGCTTCTGTAATGTTGAATTTCAATTCGTGGCGGAAACGAGGCTTTTGCTTTTTCTCAATCTTCATAGCTATCTCCTACTATGCTGCCATCTTTTAATACATAGAAGCATTTTACCCCATACACACGCCCATCATCGCTAGAGTAATAGTCAAAAGCTGTTTGCCCAAAGCCCGACTTATTCTTTGCTGTTACCCGGACAAAGTACTGTCCAGGTTCTAGATCTCCAATCTTGCATTCCGGATAATTGAGTTTTCCCTTTTTTATCAGAGGTTCTTTAAAAGTATAGTCTTTTGCGAGCTCAAATGTATAGGTTACGTCCTCCATATCAAAATCATAGGAATTGTCCCAGTTTATATAAAGAGTTCCTTCTTTCTTTTCCGGATACCCAATATAAAAAGGCATTGGAGATTCAAGGCTCTTTTTATAGAGCTTATAATTTTGTGAAATTTCTCCAGGAATAGCCTGACAAGTTTTTAAATATTCCTCATTTGTCAGTTTAAGATTTAATATATCAGGTGCCTCGTTTCTATACTTCCAGATAACCTTGTTATAGCCTGCAATCATTTCCTCCAGCTTTTCCTTGGTCATAATCTTCCGGTATTCCTCAATTTTATCATCCAACTTCTTTCGATATATCTCTGTCTTCAAAACTCGTTGAAACAAAATATTTCCCCAGTAGTTACTGACTCCATATTCCCAGCCAGAATCTTCGTCATCATGAGCCAGCTCATTTTCAGTCTGAGAAAAAGAAGCATCATTATCCCAAGACATAAAGTACCATTTATTCATACTGGATGGACTGTACAGCAATGTATTTCTTGATTGTGTGTCTACATTTCCTACTAATATATGAAAAGCCATCCACGAAAAAAAGTTTTCCTCGTCAAACCATTTATTAAATACTACTTCCATGGGTTTACTGTAGTCATTGACATCCTCAAGCATCTCAATTAATTTGCTGTGATCATCATCTCCCTTGATTTCCAAAAGCTCACTAAAAGCAGCTTCATCATAATCCGCATCTGATTTAAGCTTAATGACATCTTCATAACGATAAAATTCGAAATAATTAATTTTATAGAGTTGCCCATACCGGTCAAATCCATGATTTTTAAGGAATCGTTTATTCGGCTGTTCTACCTGTGTATACAATCCATAATCTTCAAATTTATCATTACCGTCTACCGTTTCATCTTTTACATAAAGATGCACGAACTGAGTCCGAAGTGCAATCATTTCAGGCAATTCTTCCATTAAGTCATAGCAAAGTTTATTTTTAAATCTAGTTCCATCAAACACATGTTTGTTTAAATTAATCGTTTTTTGCTCTCGATAATTACCTTTTCCGTCTTTAATTTCAATTTTGTAGGATTTTTGTGCTGCTTTCGAAGAGGTCTGACCTCGAATATTTACAATTGCATTCGGAATGGTTACACCAAAACCTAGTTCACCCTCCACAGGACCATTTTCATCTCCTACCTGAAGAATAGCTTCTGCCTTAGCACGTTCAATATCTAATTCATCATAGTAATAAACTGAATGCCCATTTATTTCTTCCCAAGTATGATTGGTATTTTCCGCCGCATTCCCCTGACGTACCGTCATATACATGGTAACGACAGAGGTATCATTATCCGTTTCATACAAAAACTTATTATCTTCTAATGTATAATTGATGCTTTCATTTTTTGTTTTGTTGTCGGTATCGGTTTCCGTAACTTTTTCAGCCGTTTCCGTCTCTCCTGGAACGGTAACACATCCCGTTAAAAAAATGGATACTCCCATTAATAAAAGGATCTTTTGAATACTTTTATTCTTCATCCTGGTTCCTCCTGTTTCTTTTCATTTGTTTATATTCATATCTTTCTTCAAAATTATCACTCCATTTTGTTATCACTGTGCGTCGTTCCTCAACCACAATTGGTTGTGTACTCAACACGTGATACATTAGATTCTTTAAATATTTCCATAAATGTATAAGTGAAAAAATAGTAAAAACGACTCCACCTGCAACAAATCCAAAACCATAATAGTTGTTGCTTTCATTTCGTAAAATCAAAGTTCCGATGCAACTTATCAATGCAAATAATCCACCTGCTATACTTGCTCCCCTATTATCCGAAAAATAGAGGGTAATTAGCATCAGACTGTTTCCAATTGCATAAAAGGCGTATCCCACGCACAATACACGATAAATTCCAAGGGTCTGGTCGGTAAATCCCAGTGGTAACAGAGGCAAAAAAATAGAACCAACAATAATAAAGATAAGTGTGACAAAAAACTGTTTGGTAAAAGTATATTCCATCTCATTTTGCAAAGTGACCTTCATCTCCACTTCTGCCTGTTTTATATCTGTCAAGGAGCCTCCAAAATTAAAAAGGCTAAAATAATTCTTATACTTCGGATAAAAATTGACTTCAACGCTTGTAACAAAATTTACTGTAGTGATTAAGGTCGACAAAAAAGCAAATAAAGCCGGAACATCGTACGATGGTGCTCCATAAAAAAGTCCCTGTATCTTTATTCCAATTGGACTAAACCACATTAAAATCAGATGAGAAAACAATCCTGCTGACATGAAAAATCCTAAGAATGTAAGGCTTGGATACTTGTCGAACCATTTTAGAAAGTAAAATGCGCTTACCTTCCCTTGTGGAAAATATTGAACAAGAAGGTAATAATACCAGACCATCATAATTCCATATCCAATACATATAACACAAAGCAGTGAAACTACTACTGGCATTTTGTTAATCATAAGGAGATATCCAATGAAAAGGGCCACTAAAAGTGCAACAAAAAAAGTCCAAAGAATCCCTTTATAGTCCTTTACAGCAGACAGATAGGTAATTTCCGTCCATACAATAATCAGCTCACCAAACAGCATCAAGCATAATATCTGATAGATTGGTGGTATACCTGCATTACAAAGAAAAATAGCATATGTAATGCTGCCAAAAAGTAGCATAATTGAAATACTTCCATAAAAGCTTGGTAATACATGTGCATTTTTCCCCATATACATGGAATCGGCTGTGTATCTTGTTGTAATCATAGAAAAAAGATTCGATACAAAAAGAGAATAAAACAACGTATAGGTAATCATTGCATTCAAAAGATTCTGTGTATTTTCAGATGCACCACCAATTATAGACAATATATGTATTCCTAAAATCAAAACAATTCCTAATATCATTGGGCCCGAACAAACAATTCCAGCATAGCCATATGCTCGAAGAATCGCAAACAATCCTTTTTTAGAAAAAAGTTTCTTTAATTCAAATCCTATTCCTGCCATCTATTCTACCTCTTGATACAGTTGCCTGTAACGATTCATACTTATCTCATGGACATAAAATTGTTTCACTCGCTTTTGACCAATCTCTCCCATTTGCTTTCTCAACGCATCATCAATACATAAACGGTACATCGCTCGCTCCAATTCTTCTTTATGCATTGGAGGAATACAAATACCTGCTATGCCGAAACTATCCTCCCTATTCCCTTCCATAAGTTCCCTACAACATCCAACATCCGTCGTCACACATGGACGCCTTGCCGCAAAAGATTCTAAAATGGATAATGGCTGTCCTTCTGAAATGCTTGATAGCACCGTAAAATCCAAAATCTTCATATATTCAATAACATTTACAACTCCAGTAAAAATAATGTCTTCTACATGCAGCTGCTCCACAAGTCTTTTACATTCGTCATAATACACTTCGTCATCTACGTCTCCTAGAATATGAAGTCTGGCATTGGAACACTCTATTTTTAATTCTGCGAATGCATAAATTAATGTTTTAATGTCTTTAATCTTGGCAATGCGGACAATTGCTCCAATATCGATATGACCGTTCTCCTCCTTTTGCGGAATGTCACAAAAACGATCATAATGAACGCCATTTGCAAAAGCCCTGAGTTTTTGCGGATTCGCACCCAGTTCTGCCTGAATTTCGTTGGCTCTCTCAAACAGCGCTGTAATCACATCTGCATGCGAATAAGCACAGTTTGAAAAATTATAAAACAGGTCAATCCACTGCTGCTTAAAACAAGGTGCTACCCATTTTGCACGAAGCAGTTCTTCTTCTCGTTCTCTTGTGTAGATACCATGCTCTGTTAAAATGAAACTTTTTTCATATTTCCATTTTGCAAGACTTCCGAGTAATCCACTGTAACCAGTCGCGGTCGCATGATAAATATCAGCCTTCGGAACTTCACTTGTCAATATATAAAGTTCCGGCAACATCATAGAACGGAAGGTATGAAACAAATCTGCAAATGGTACAAATGGATATTTTTCCTTACACAGATTTACGAGTGCTTTCAAAAATGTCGCACTCATCAAAAGGGCGGTTGGATTCATCTTTTTATTTTGAAACAGCTCAAATAAAATATTCCAATCCACATTCTTGCATTCTAAAAGATTTGAAAGTTGAAGAAATTCATCTTTTTTTAATCGTGGTACTTTCCCTCTCTTGTTGCGCAATCGTAGCGCATCATCTAGGAATACTTCATAAACCTCAGTCACATTTGTCGGTAACGTATATTTAAATTTTCCTTTGTTCTCAGCTTTTGCTCCAATACACCATAACACAAACTCTATTTCTGGCATTGCTTCTATAAACTGATGCGTCCAGCTCGAGACACCGCCATATACATAGGGATAACTTCCCTCTAATATCAAACAAACCCGCATTCTTATTCCTCCCAAACAATACGAATTTCATCGGACTGTGCATGAATTAGGTATAGATTTCCCGTCATATGCTCATAAGATGCGCCTTCAATTCGTTCCAGCTCTTTAACATTTAGACGCAACATAAAATATGCTTCTTTGGAAAATCCTCCCAGTTTTATTGCAAGTTCATGGTCTTTCCATTCCTTTTTCATACTGAGTGCATCAAATACCTTAACCGCTTCTCCCATTTGACTTCCTGTTACATTTCGAATATTGGGAACAGAAGTATGAATCCATGATAAATAGTCTTCAAATCGCGTACTCAGTTCTTCCCATCCAAGCTGAGATCCACGCTCTTCATCCAAAACATCATCTGGATGAATGAAATGAGACTGCACATAATGAAAATTCAATTCGTTATAAGCAATTAACTTCATCGAATCATCCAGTTCATACCCAGACGTTATACGAGGAGTTTCCACTATTCCATCATCACTAACTTCAAATTCTTGTGTATAGGAATCCGCTTCCGTATCCGGAAGATATAGACTGGCAATCACTTTAATATTTGGCAAGGTCTCTGTCAAAATATCACGTCCTGTTTCTGATAAATTGTCTGAAGGAGGCACATAGACTGAAAAGTTCTGTCCAGGAAACAAGCTAGAAGAAAACGACTCTAGTTCCGTTAATGACGCTGACATGTCCTCCTTTGTTTCCCATAATCTATAATCTTTACTCAGAGCATCGACTCCTTTTAGGCAAAGTGGAATATGATTGTATCCATGAAGACCTAGTTCTCCTCCATTATTCAAAAGCATATTTCCATAAAATGTAAAACGTTGCGTATCCGTCTGTCTGTTAAAAGGTTTTTTGACCAAATCTGAATATGTTTCAATTATCATTCCCGTATAAACTATATTATATTTCTTTTCCCAGGTGATTAATTCTGGCCACCATATATTCATCCAGAAATCTGTAATATTCATCTTATAATCCCTTGTAACATACTCATTTTCACCAATCGGTCCCGGAGATGGAAAATCATCGATATAAAAGGTCGAAGCATTGATGACCGGATAGATTCCCACATCCTGCAAAAGTGTATATGCAGCACAAATCCATCCCCTATCTACCTTACCATGAATTTCTTGATTCATAATGACAAATTTTCCCTTGCCATAGTCCCTCTCCCAAAGAATTGGTATGTGATTATTTCTTGATTCAATATATATATCGCAATATTTGTCCAGATAAATACTTAAAGATACCTCTAAATCATCCTCATAATCAAAGCTTTTGTTTCCACCAATCATAAAATTATTTAAAGTACGGATTCCATCGATGGATGCATATTCTTTGGTATCTTCTACAATTCCGATTTTTCCTTCAATCACTTTAAAATAGTAATTCAGTTCAAATGTATGCGTATTCATAAGGCTTCCGCCTTTTTCTACCCAGTTTGTAATACGGAGCAAATCATCTTTTATAACACCAAGATCCGATATGGTTAATACCACATTCCGATAAGCATCAAGATTAGGAATCGCCTTTTGAGATACATCCACAACTTCATAAACAACACACATGTCATCCAATACAAACGTCATATCTTCTTTGTACATATTGCTTAATTCATTCGTTAAATCTGTAATTACAAGACATTCCGCCTGGTCTTCTACTGATTCACTAAAGGTTTCTTCCTCCTGAATATTTAGATACTTGGTTGCAGTAGCAACATCATCATATTTGACTCCTATCCGCTCCATAAAAATGGCAATTCCACATAACAATAATGCAAAGATTGGCCAGACAATTTTTAAAAGTCTTTTGTTCACTCTTTGGCCTCCTCTCTCTTCCAAAATGAATACCATTCTTTACCTTCTTTGGAAAGATAGATTTTTTTCTGCCTCATCTGTTTTAATAGTTCCTGAATCTTTTTCCCCTGACCTGTTTTCCAGTAATAATTAACATAAAGCATATAAAGCTTTTCATCGTGTGGCCACTTATTCATAGTATCTTCTATTATCAAACGTAATCTCTCATTTGGCTCAATCTCTAATTCATTCTCTATGTAATTAACATATTTTCTATGATCATCTGGACATATCTCTATGATTTTTTCCAAAATACGCTTTAATTCAACGCGTTGAATTAATAATATATTGCCGCTAATTAAGTTACTTTTGATATATAAATTAATTGCTTTCGCATAATTACGAAGTGACTTTTCGTTTTCTGGTTCTTTTAATACATCTGCTTCACATTGTTGAATTAGTGCTTCATACTCACTTTGCACTTCCATTATCGTTGTTGTGGCATAATGGGTAAGTTCCACATCGTCACTCAACCTTGCACGTTGTAATAAATCCAGATATTCTTTCGGATTTTTATGTAAAATATCAAGCATCAATGATCTTCTGGTCTTCGCATCATTAATTAGCATTGCTTCCTCCAAAGGAACTGTTATCTTTTTGTTTTCGTCAGAATCCACTTCGATTGATCGATATCTTTGATCTGTCAGTTCAAGTCTTTCAAGCTCAAATGCCTTTGAAGCATTTGTTCGTTGACGCATTGTATATTCATCTACAATTGCAAGTAATGTTCCCCATAACGGAATGCACCAAACCATTGGCATAACCAGATTATGGCTAATTAACCGATTTGTCGCTCTTAAATAATGAAAGAAAAGACAATTACCAATATGTAGTACAATTAATAGCCAATACATTATGATACCGCCCTTCTATTATGGATTTACTATGTCAAAATAAATACAGTTTTCCTTCATACGATTTTCAATAATTGAAATATACTTTGCATTCGTCTGTGAAAGCATAATATAAATTTCACCATCATCACCCTGCCCAACGACATCGTTATTTCGCAATAAACCGATGAGTTTATTACTTAGTTCCTGCAGTGACTCTTCCTCTTGCTTTAAACGAACCATAACATATTCCGAAAACTTCTTTTCCTTCATTTGCTTTTTCACCGCTACGATTTCACTAAAATACTCTTGTTTCATGATTTTTGTATCTTTAATCATGGTATCCTGTTCGATTAACTCACTACGTTCGATTGCTCGTACCAAAAATTCCTGAATCAATCCAGATACAATACTGATTTTATTACAGTATTCCTGACTTAATTGATAATCCGAAACATTATATATTGCAATCAGTCCCACCATTTTATCTTCTCTGTAGATTGGAGTAGCGTATGCTGGATACTCCGGTATACAAGCTATATTTACCCATGTTTCACGATTACGCACGGTACGGTATAGTTCACTATAATCTGATAATCTCATGGACTTAGAAAGCTTTTCATTTAATGATCTAGAACATACATTTAACCTTGCAAAATCGCTGTCTTTTTCTACGGTATATATCGCAACGTACATATTTTCCATTATATTTTCTAATACGTTGATTGCTTCATAGAAAACCTGCTCAGGTAAAGTAGATGCCAGTTTTTTCACAACTGCATATATTTTTCCATAACTATCTTTGTAATTAATAATCTGGCAACTAAATTCATCTTTGTTATCTAGTGTTTTAATATAAAGCTCATTTAAAAAAACATATTTCTTTTCCAAAATTTCTTGTTCTTCTTTTAAGAAACGAATCGTATCTTCAATTTTATCTCTTGTATAGCCTGAAACTGCACCAATCAGAAAATAAGTCGCAAATGGAAGCCAGTTTTGTGTATTGTAAAAAATAATACGCCAATCCGTTTCGCTAAGACTGTTTGATGCAAAACTGACACTTGCCAACGCAGCTGCAACAATTCCAACGTTTAATCCTCTTGTTGCGCCCAAAATAATGACAAATAGCATGCGGTAATCCATAAAATCAAGAAGCGGATTATCACTAATCTTTGCATCTAAAAACTCAACCAAAATAAATAGCACAATTATTTCAGCTGCAGTAATTAATAGATTTTTTATCTTTGGATAATTTGAAAGTATTTTTTTTCGTTTCTTTTTAACGCTTAACACTTTCTCTTGATTTATCATTTTCGTCAAATGTTCATAAAAATCACCAAGAGGAAACCATCCAAATTCTGTTCTTGCATTTGTGTTCATCACTGCTTTTGGAATTGCCACATCATTTTTCATATAGTTTATTCTTAGATTTGGGTTTTGCAGTGAAAACTTTTCCGCCAACTCAAAAAAGCTCAAATTCTCATCTCCAGTTAAATCCATCTCCAGATATCCTTGATATGGTTCGTCAATCATACGGTCAATTAGCCGTGCCAAGTCTTCGTCCCACAGAAAACTCACCATGTCCTCTGATCTTGTGGGTAGCTTTAGTTTATTTTCTATAACAGATGTTTTTATCCAGGATGCGAGTTGCGTACCACATTGTTGTGTATTATATAAATATGGAACACGTACAATTGAAATATCAATGGATTCTTCTTCACTAGCAATCTTACACAAATGTTCACAGGCATTTAGTAGTATATAACGACTACTTTCCTTGTCCACTCTTTCTTCTTGCGCTTCTGCCAAATCATTGGTATTTACATAAATCAAATTGGAAATTTTATATTTTTTGCATAGAAATAAAATATTTTCCAAACTTTCCAGTTCATCAAAAACTTTCTTTGCACCATCCAATGCCTTAGAAAAATAAACAACGTTTTGAAAATCAAACGATCGAAACAAATTTTCAAGTTCTTCCTCGTTATAATCATATGGATTGACATTCTTACTATGATAATCAGTAATCATGCTTTTACCACAAACCACAAGTTTTAAATTCCTATCTAACTCTTCGTAAAATGAATTTGACAAAGGCATTAAATTGCCTGTAACTAATATATCCATTTGTAATCCCCTAAAATTTTCCTCTTTCAAAAAAACAGCACCGTGAACCTTTCACGGTGCTAATTCAGTCGCGTAATACTTACATTTTCCCACTTTATTTATAGTATGAAATAACCAGCATTATTTCAATAGTATTTTTTACGTTTCTATAGCCTTTTTTTAGTTATTTAATACAAAATTAAACTATTTATTTTAGACGGTAAAGAACATCTTCAAAGCAAACACCATCTTCCTTTGGTGTATTGTATTTTTCGGTAATCGATATGCAATCTTTGATAAAATAAGCAGCCTTTCTTACCGAAGTCTCAAAGTCAATTTCATTGACACAATCCGCCGCCAGGATCGCCGAATATATATCACCAGTTCCTGCCCGTTCTTTCCCTACACGCTTTACTTTAACAATCTTTGGATCTTTTCCATGCTCATAAACTACATTACCGATAAAATCCCCCATTTTTATACCAGAGATTGCTACCTTCTTCGATCCCATCTGAACAAGTTTTTCTGCCATATCATAAAACTCTTTTTGTTTCCATCCACTTTCCTTATATGGAGTATTGGTAAGCATGCAGCATTCGGTTACGTTAGGCGTAATGATATCTGCATATCCAACCAGTTTTTTCATTTCTTCACACATTTCCTTCGTATAGGTGGTATAAGCTTTTCCATCCTCTCCCATAACTGGATCAATAATAATTTTTGTATTTTCATTGCTAAATTCTTTTATAAAAGACTCAACAATTAATATTTGTCTCTTTGAACCTAAAAATCCAGACGTAATTCCATCAAATTTCAATCCGAGTTTTTTCCAATTCTCTATGTATTCGGGCATTTTATTCGTGTAGTCGTCAAAGAAAAAGGTCTCATAGCCAGTATGATTTGAAAAAATAGAAGTTGGCAATGGACAGCACTGTACTTTCATATGTGAAATAATTGGTAGCGATACTGTAATCGAGCAACGTCCATAACCTGAAATATCGTTTATTACTGCTATCTTTTTTTGTCTTTCACTGAACATTTTTTCTCCATTCCTTCGCATTTAAGCTGGACAATCTTCTCTACATCCTTTGTGCAGCTTTTTATAGCAATACATTCGTTCATCCGCTATCTTAACCAGTTCACTAAAATCAAATCCTTCATTTGGAAACTGGGCAATACCATAACTAAACGAAATCGGAATACATAACGTTTCATGTGGACAGTCTGAAAGTTGCTGTAAACAATCTTCAAATCGTTCTTTTAATTCTTCTTGCGTTGTATTAAAATAAATGCCGCAGAATTCATCTCCACCAAGTCTGGCAACAACATCTTTTCCTTTTATAGATTTTTTAATCGAATTTGCTACTGCTATAATGGCTTTGTCTCCTACCAAGTGTCCAAAGTGATCGTTCATACGTTTTAGACCATTTAAATCAAAAATAGCAACCAAAAAGTTTTCATTTTTATTGCTACTCTCTATTTGGATTTTATGAAATGCCTCATTAAAATAGGCACGATTATACATATCGGTTAACGCATCATATTTTGCCAAATAACGAGTCTTTTCATACAAAAGATGATTTGAAATAGCAATCTCTACACTATTACGTATGAACTCCATCGTTTTTATATCATCCTGCGTAAACTGATTTGTTTCAAGCGAATCAATATTTATCATACCGAATAGCTCTCCCTTTATACGTATCGGTGTTGTCATAGTTGACTTAATTAATGTGGATTGCCCAAATTTAGTATGTACCGGATAAAAACGGTCGTATAATGAGATATCTGCCATATACTTAATCTGGTCCATCTTACCATCCGTTAATTTGTAAAGGGTAGATGCTTCTTTGGGCAAAGTAAAACCTTCTATATCCTGATCAAACCCATTGAATGCCACAATTTTGAAAAAATCACCTTCCTTGGTAAAAATCGAACCAAGCTGTGAGTTTTCAATACAATTTAGCGCATTTTTCAATATAAGGTTATAAATTTCGTAAATTTCTTCTAATTCAAGCACGGACTGACTAATTTCTAACATCAGTGCACGAACTTTTGATAGATGAATTAAATTACGCTCAATATTCTTCTTTTCGGTGATATCATAAATCTGAGCCAATATATACTGTTTTGAATTGTATATTACAATTTTCCCATTATACTCAATGTAAATTTCTTCCCCATTTTTGTTGTGCATTACAAGTTCTTTTTGTATCCTCTTATACGAATCACCCTCTGTATTCTGCACTTCGGAACACATAGCAGAATTCACAAGAACCTGAGCAAATACCTCTTTTTGAAAACATGCTTTAAATTCTTCCTTGTAACATCCAAACATATTACTACAAGCAACATTAAAATATGCAATCTCATCTTCATTAAAAAGTATCGTTGAAACGGATAGTGTCTTGTCCAATACCGGAAACATATCTTCCGTAATTACATCACATGACTGACTCATTCGCAACCCCCTTGTGTAATATACCTATTAACAGTAAATAACTATCGTATTCTTTCTGTTAATCCGACTTTTTTCTGAACTTTTCTTAAAGTCTTTCTAGCATAATACTCTGCTTTTTCATCATTCATTTTTATCATTGATTCTAAATATGCTTTATCTTTCATCAATTCATCGAAACGAGAATGCATCGGTTTTAATAAATCTGCTACCGCTTCACCAACTGCCAGTTTAAAGTCCCCATACCCTTTACTGTCAAATTCACGTTCGATTTCTTCCTTTGTCTTTCCAGTAGTTGCGCCATAAATATCGATTAAATTACTAATACCAGGCTTATTCGCACTGTCATAACGGACTTCGTTGTCCGAATCGGTCACTGCTCTCTTAAATTTACGAATAATGGTATCTGCATCGTCCAGTAGTAAGATTGTAGCATTTAAATTTTCATCTGATTTTGACATTTTCTTCTCAGGCTCTTGTAAGCTCATGATTTTGGCGCCTACTTTACCAATATATGGTTCTGGAATGGTAAATACATCACCATATATATTATTAAAACGTTCTGCAATATCACGGCATATTTCAAGGTGTTGCTTTTGATCAATTCCTACTGGTACAACATCCGCTTGATATAATAAAATGTCAGCTGCCATAAGTACAGGATATGTATAAAGTCCTGCATTTATATTATCCGCATGCTTTGCTGATTTGTCTTTAAACTGCGTCATACGGTTTAACTCACCCATGTATGTAAAACAGTTAAGAATCCATGACAGCTCGGCATGTCCTGAAACATGCGACTGATAATAAATACAATTCTTTTCTGGATCTAATCCAGCAGCAATATATAATGCATACAAAGCTCTCGCATTTTTACGAAACTCGGCAGGCTCTTGTCTCAAAGTTAAGGAATGCAAATCCATAACCCCATAAACACATTCATATTCTTCATTCAATGAAACCCAGTTCTTCAATGCGCCCAAATAATTGCCAAGTGTAAGTGTTCCAGTCGCCTGCATTCCACTATATAATATTTTTTTTCCGTCTAGCATACTGATTTTCCTCTCTATTGCTTACTATTTCAAAATTGTAACCTATTTAGAAACATATGTCTAGGTCATACAGGCATTTTTTGCGATTTCAATCATATAATAAATAGGAATAAGCAAGGGAGACCTTATATGCCAAAACCAGATTTTTTCAATCACCATAACATTGACTTACTAAAAGCAGCACTTCCTTATATGAATCCTCGTGTTCAAAAATCCGTAGAAGTTGTAACTAAGGCTGATGAATTTCTTAGTACAATGCAATCCCCTGGTCCAAGCAGTGAATTAAGTACCATGAGTATGTCTTCTAACCAAATGGATTTAGAAGACATTTTACTGCAACTCAAACCTGTTTCAAACAAAAAAGAACAGGAGATGATTGACAACATGACTAACATGCTTAAAATGCAAAAGATGTTCCAAAGTTATCGTTCTTTTACGAGTGCTAATCAAAACTCTAGCTCCAATCAAACTTCCGGCTCGAATCAGACTTCCGGCTCCAATAATACGGTTTCTTCACAGGATATGATGACTCAATTTCTTTTATCACAGTTAAGTCCGGAACAAAAAAGTAATTTCGAAAATATTAATGTTGTACTAAACTCAATGAATAATTAGGAGGGAATCATATGCAAGATATGTCATGGATACATAATCCTGCCTTAAAAAATATACACCCCAAAAAAATGGTGATTATTACTCAACTGATTCAAAATACAGAAGGAAAGCCGATTGCACAGTCCATTCCTTTTCTTATGCAGGCAAATAAGGAATTACAAAAAGAAGGCCTCCAATTTACAGAAGATGAGACTACAATTATTATGGATATCTTAACCCGAGATATGTCCTTAGCCGAAAAAGAAAAGCTCTCTAAGATGAAGGGACTCATTCAACAAAATATGTTTAAGAAATAACAAAAAAGTTGCAAAATATGTCGTGCTACTAAGGCATGAGGATATTTTGCAATTTTTATTTTTATTCTGCAACTTTTATTTTCTAACCTTAATTCTTATATTCTAGGATTTACATGAACCATGCAATGTTTTACAGAATCAAATTCATTTTCAATTGCATCGTGTACCCGTTCTGCAATTTTGTGTGATTCACTTAATGTTAAATTGCCGTCAGCGACAATTTCTATATCTACATAAATCTTCGCTCCAAACAAACGAGTCTTTACCATGTCTATATCTAATACACCTTCTTGATTTCGAATAGCTACTTGCATCTTTCCAATGGTTTTATCGTCACATGATTTATCCACCATCTTATCGACAGAATCCTTAAAGATATCAAAGGAAGCCTTACCAATAAAAATACAAATCACAACACTGGCTACCGAATCAAGAACAGGAAAGCCAAGTCTTGCTCCAAATATACCAATAAATGCCCCAACCGAAGACAATGCATCGGATCTATGATGCCAGGCATCCGCCATAAGAGCTCCCGAATTAATTTTTTTTGCTGCTGCCCTTGTATACCAATACATCCATTCCTTTACAACAATAGAAACAACCGCTGCTACTAGTGCCAACGCTCCCGGAACTTCCAACTTTCCGTTATTTCCTGCAATGATTTTCTCCATGCCTCCAGCGCCAATTCCTATACCTGTTGCTAGTAAAATTGCTGCAAGAATAATAGACGCTACACATTCCAGTCGTTCATGTCCATACTGATGCTCCTCATCCGACTGTTTCCCAGAAATCTTCACTCCAATAATAACAATGAATGTGCTAAAAACATCGGATGCCGAATGAACTGCATCGGAAATCATTGCTCCTGAATTTGCAATAACACCTGCCATTAATTTGAAAAAAGATAAAAGAAGGTTAATAAAGATACTGACTGCAGATACCCTCATCGCAATTTTTTCATTTTGTTTTGTTTGTTCCATAAATAGTTACCTCCACAATTTTTTAAAGATAGCTCTATGGCACTTGCAATATAAATAGTTTGCTCCCCTTAGGGTACAAAAAAAACACCCATGGAACAATAATAGTAAACTACTGTCCCACAGATGTTATAAGTCTTTTATCTGCTGCCACCCGTTAATGGCCCGGCCCCACGAATTGAACTTCATCGATTCTATTCATCGCCTGCTCAGTTTGTACTGTAGATTTATGCAGTGCAAAGAGTATGTTATTATATAATATGAAATTATTTATCATTTGTCAATCCTTTTACTAATTTTTATGGCTGTTACACTGATTACAATCACCACTGCAGCCGCAACATCCCTTGCCTGCTTTTTTCCGCTTCCTCATATAGATTACTATCCAAATAACAAGGATAATAAGAATACCAATAATAATAATGTCCGTCATTTTTTCTCAACCTTTCGCATCGTAATGTTAAAATTTTCGAAGAATATCGGTTCCATCATCTTCTGTATTCACTATATTTTTTAAGACGACATAATAGCCATACGCATCGTTGACCTTGATAAAAACACGGTCATTTACTTTATGCCCTATGATTGCTTTTCCAATTGGCGATTCAATACTAATCAATCCTTTTAAGGAATTTCCTCGAACCGTTGTTACTAATCGATAGGTTTCTACAAGGTCATCTTCTTCAAAATATAACTCAACCGTATTATTAACTCCAAGTTCATCTTCCTGTGAATCCTCCGATATAATAGTTGCTGTCTTTACCATTCTCTCTAAATATCGGATTCTGCTCTCGTTTTTATTTTTATCCTTCTTCGCAGCATAGTATTCGAAATTTTCACTTAGGTCACCATGAGCTCTTGCTTCCTTAACTGCTTCAATGGCTTCTTTTCGAACGACTAGCTTACGATGTTCTATCTCTTGCTCAATTTTTTCGATGTCCTTTTGGGTTAGTTCATTTTGCACGGTGCTCGCCTCCTCATATATTCTAAGTATAACTCAAAATTCAAAGGAATCCTATCATTTTTCTATTCCAATTCGAACGCACCTGTATACAATTGAAAATATTTTCCTTTTTCGGAAATTAGTTTTTCATGGTTACCACGTTCTATGATTTGACCATGCTCTAATACCATAATTGCATCCGAATTTTGTACCGTTGATAAACGATGTGCAATCACAAATACCGTTCTACCCTTCATCAAAGAATCCATACCACTTTGTACAATTGACTCTGTTCTTGTATCGATGGAAGAGGTCGCTTCATCCAAAATCATAACAGGTGGATCCGCTACTGCAGCTCGTGCAATTGAAATAAGCTGTCTTTGTCCTTGGGAAAGTCCACTTCCATCTCCGGATAAAATTGTTTGATATCCATGTGGTAACATACGGATAAAACTGTCCGCATTCGCAAGTTTTGCTGCCCCAATACACTCTTCATCCGTTGCCTCCAATCTTCCATAACGAAGATTTTCCATTACCGTTCCGGTAAATAAATTCACATCCTGTAAAACAACTCCAAGTGATTTTCTTAAATCTTCTTTCCTAATTTTATTGATGTTAATATCATCGTATCTTATTTTTCCATCTGCGATATCATAAAACCGGTTGATTAGATTTGTAATTGTAGTCTTCCCCGCTCCAGTGGAACCAACAAAAGCAACTTTCTGCCCTGGTTTTGCAAAGAGTGAAATATTATGAAGCACCATCTTATCTTCGGTATATCCAAAATCTACATCAAAAAACCGTACTTCCCCTTTTAATTGTGTATATGTTGTAGTTCCATCCTCATGTGGATGCTTCCATGCCCATTTTCCAGTCTTTTCTTTTGTTTCCGCTATTGTACCATCCTCTGAAATATTTGCACATACCAAGGTGACATACCCCTGATCTTCTTCACTATTTTCATCCATAAGCTCAAAGATTCTTCCTGCACCGGCAATTGCCATCGCTACAGAATTTAGTTGTTGTGATACCTGACTGATTGGATGAATAAAGTTTCTTGATAATTGTAGGAACGATGCAATCATACCAAGTGTCATAACATTGGTTCCGCCTAAGCTAAGATTCACAATACCATCTATTGCCATACCTCCTCCAATCACTGCAATCAGTACGTACATAATATATCCAAGGTTATTCATAATAGGCATTAATATATTAGCAAATTTATTTGCTTCGGTTGCATTATAGCAAAGGGTTTCATTTTTCCTGTCAAACATTTCTTTTGTTTTATCTTCGTGGCAAAATACTTTCACTACTTTTTGCCCTTGAATCATTTCTTCAATATACCCATTTACATCGCCTATGGATTGCTGCTGTTTCATAAAGTGGCTTCCGCTTTTTTTTGCAATCTTTTCCATAAATTTCATCATAACAAAAGCAAAAATGATTACAAATAGCGTAAGCCATACACTGATATAAAGCATTGCAAAAAACACGGCTACTATCGTTACGATGGAGGAAAATACCTGTGGTATGCTTTGCGCAATCATCTGTCTTAGCGTATCCGTATCATTCGTATAATAACTCATAACATCCCCATGACTATGGATATCGAAATACTTAATCGGAAGTGACTGCATATGTGAAAACATATCATCTCTTATCTTTTTTAAAACTCCTTGTGCGATGACAACCACAATGCGATTATAAAATAAGGTTGCGAGTACTCCGATCAAATAAATACCGCCCATTAATAGAATGATACGAAACAAACCCGAAAAATCTGGTACTGCTTCTACCATTAATGGTGAAATATAATCATCAATTAAGGTTTCCAAAAAGAGTGAAGATACAACTCCTGTAACAGCACTTATAAAAATACAAATTACTACAAATATTAATGAACTCTTATAGTTCTTCATGTAAGACAGAAGCCGTTTTATTGTGTTCGGTTTTTGATTATTCATTCTCTTTCCCCCCATTCACTTGAGATTCATATACTTCGCAGTAAATCGTACTTGTTTTTAACAGTTCATCGTGTGTTCCAAATGCAACGATTTTTCCATCATCCATAACAATAATTTTATCTGCATCCTGAACGGATGCAATTCTCTGTGCAATGATTAGTTTGGTTGTATTTGGTATTTCCGTTTGTAAAGCACTTCGTATCAATGCATCTGTTTTTGTATCTACCGCACTGGTTGAATCATCCAAAATGAGAATTTTAGGTTTGCGAAGAAGTGCTCTTGCAATGCAAAGGCGTTGCTTTTGTCCTCCAGAAACATTGCTACCACCTTGTTCGATATAAGTATCATATGTATCAGGAAACGTCATAATAAAATCATCCGCCTGTGCTAATTCACATACATGCTTCAATTGTTCTTCGGTTGCATTTTCATCACCCCACCTAAGGTTTTCCTTAATGGTTCCAGAAAATAATACATTTTTTTGAAGTACCATTGCAACCTGATTACGAAGTGATTCAATATCATAGTCTCTAACATCGTTACCGCCGACTGTAACACGTCCCGATGACACATCATAAAGTCTTCCGATAAGCTGGACAAAACTTGTCTTGGAAGATCCAGTTCCGCCAATGATACCTATCGTTTCACCAGACTGAATGTTAATGTTAATATCCTCCAAACAAGAACGTTCTGATTCTTTGGCATATTGAAAGGATACTTGTTCAAAACGAATTTCTCCATTTGGCACTTCAAAAATTGGATTTTCCGGGTTTTTTAAATCGCTTTCTTCGTCTAATATCTCCACAATTCGTTCTGCAGATGCTCTGGCCAATGTAATCATTACTAGTACCATTGAAAGAATCATAAGACTTACTAAAATCTGGGTGGCATAAGTAATCAAACTCATTAATTGCCCAGTGCTAAGTCCTGATTCTGGGTTTCCCCCACAAGCTACTATGATTCTTGCACCAAACCAGGAGACCAACAGCATACATGCATACATACAAAATTGCATGAGTGGCATATTAAATGCTAGTATTTTCTCGGCTTTTGAAAAATCCTGATATATGGATTCGGAAATGGTTGCAAATTTTTCTTTTTCATAAGATTCTCGAACAAATGATTTTACGACTCGAATTCCGCTTAAGTTTTCTTCTACCACGCCATTTAACTTATCATAGGTTTTAAATACCCGTTCAAAAATAGGGTGCGCATATCGTATTACTAAATATAATCCAGCTCCCAAGATTGGAATAGCCGCCACAAAAATAAGGGATAGCTTTACATTGATACGAAATGAAACGATCAATGAAAAAACAATCATGATTGGGGATCGAATTGCCATTCGTATTATCATCTGATATGCATTTTGTACATTTGTAACATCCGTAGTCAGTCTGGTTACGATACTTGCAGTAGAGAATTTATCAATATTGGAAAACGAAAAATTCTGTACGTTGTTAAATATATTTTTCCGAAGATTTTTAGCAAATCCAGCGGATGCAATTGCTGCACTTTTTCCTGCTAATGCTCCAAATACTAATGAAATAATGGCAGATAGTAGCAAAGCTGCTCCTATTTTAAAGATATACTGCATATTTCCTTCATCAATTCCAAAGTCAATCAGGTTTGCCATTAGTACTGGAATGATAACTTCCATTACTACCTCCATAGATACATAAAGTGGCGTTAAAATAGAGTCTTTCTTATATTCTTTAATGCTTAGCATCAATTTTTTTATCATTTTTTCTCCCTTCCTGCGCATGTTTTCTGCGCATAGCAAGTTTATGACTGTGTTTTCTTAATTCAACTATTTACACCAGAAACATGTTTGACATGCAACATTATAGTTAAATGCAGTTATTAAATGAACCTCTAAACTTCCACATTTTTTTTCATTCTTTCAATATAGTTTCTCAAATTAACTAATTCTTCCTCCGAAAAACCTTGTATAAGTCGTGTTTCCATTTTTTTCGAACCACTTCTCATCGACTCAAATACTTCGCATGCTTTTGGTGTGAGCACCAATTTTTTTAGTCTGGCATCATAAGGTATTCCTTTTTGTTCTATAAAGCCTTTTTGAACCATTAATTTGACCACTTTGGAAGCGGTTGATCGGGTAATGCTAAATTCCCGTTCCAAATCTTTTTGAAAGACATCGGTATCCATATGTTCCGCTATATATCCAATAATCCATGCATTTGTAAAGGTTAAACGATCAATTTCTTTTTTATTACCAGATTGTTCTAAATATCGCCTAATTAAATTATTTAACGCTTTTAATTCCATTCCGATATATCGCTTTTCCATCTTATTTCTCCTTTCCTGCTAGCTTTTATTGTTGAATGGCATACTGTTTGCCATTCAACAATAAAAGCTCTTCATATATTAATCATTTCTTTTTATTATGTCAATCCTTCATTTATTAAAATTTTATTATCTCTTATTTCAAAGATAATACCTCCAATATTTTGAACCAATTTCCTATCATGGCTTATTATTAAAACTGTTCCATTATAATCTTTAATTAATTTCTCAAAACCCTCCATTGTATAAATATCCATATGGTTGGTTGGCTCGTCAAAAATAAGAAAATTAGCATCGCAGACAAGAATCTTTGCAATTGCTGTTTTCACGCGTTCTCCTCCGGATAAAACGGAAATCTTTTTATTTAGATCATTTTCATCCATATATAGATTCATGAGCACCGCACGGCAGATGTGTTCTGGTACAATAGCGGTGGACTTTACATTATCTAATACACTCTTTTCTAAGTCCAGATTTTCCTGCTGTTGCGAATAATATCCCACCTTAGCGTCCTCCGTTATAAAGGTATGCTCTGCTCGATTAATCAGTTTTTCCACTAATGACGTTTTTCCAGATCCATTGCTGCCGGTTAAAAAAGTTTTTTTCCCAGATTGAATAGACAAATTCACACTGTGTAATATCTCTTTTTCATCAAAAGAGACCGTAAGTCCCTCTACTTTCGCTGCTACTTTCGCTTTTATCTTTTGATACTCTCCTAATTTCATGGATATAGACGGCAGTTCTTTTGGCCTTTCCTTTTTATCCAAGTGTTTCAGACGACTCTCAAGCGCAGTCACTCGATTGCTGACATGACCTTGTTGAATGGAAGCAGTACCTTTGTATAACATCCATTCACTACTTGACATCCGTTTTGGTGGTTTTGATATCTTCTTTTCTTTTTGCTTCACACTAGTTATATTACTTTCCAATCGCCCTCGTTCCTTTTGATATTGATTGTATTCAAAGGTTTGAAAGTCTCGCTCCCTTAGACTTTGTGTGAGCCATTCATCATAACCTCCATGAAATATACGCAGTGCACCGTCTTCGATTTCCCATATTTGATTGCAAACATGATTTAAAAGTTCTCGGTCATGTGATATCAGCACAACTGCGCCACGATACCCGCATAGCATCTTTTCAAGCATTAATATTCCTTCCATATCAAGGTTTGTCGTTGGTTCGTCCGCAAACAAAAGTGGGGCATGTTTAGAAAAAGCTGCTGCAATCGCAAGTCTAGTCTTTTCTCCACCACTTTTGACTGCACTGTCCCGCAGCTGCATCTGACTAATATGCTGTCCATCGGAAATACCATTGGTTTCTCCATTTTGTAATATTTCAGCGATTTCACAGTTTCTGATAATCACTCCCGAATCACAAGTAGTTCGACCGCTCAAAATCTTTAAAAGAGTACTCTTACCAGCTCCGTTTCTACCGATCAAACCAATCCGGTCCTTCTCTTTTATTTCAATCTTTTCAATATCAAGTACCCTTTGAATTCCGTACTCTTTTTTAATATTCTGTCCTGATAATAACATAAAAAAATCCCTCCTAAACATTTCGTTCAGAACGGATTTTCACATCAAAAATACGCCGATTTTTAAATATGGCGTGATAACCTTTGCAATGTGAAAATAAGACTGAACGAAATGGTACACAAACTAATCCTAAGTGTTTTATCCCGCAGAATATAAATTCTTTGGGTAATAACACAAGATTCTGGTCACCATTTTTAATTCTTCGTTCAATCATTATCTTCTCATTTTAACTAATCACACCTTTCCTATGTGGCTATTATAGGAAATATTTTTCATTGTGTCAATTATCAATCTTCCATTTTCTAATTTCTATAATACTAAACTAAGGTATTAAGTTGTGAAACCATAGCGCTTTCGCTCTGAAGTGCCTTGGTTGTTGTATCCGTAACTTCCGTATTCTCAGTTGCACGTCTAGCCAATTCCTTATTATACTCTTCCTGAGTAATTTCTCCACTGCTTAATTTTGATTTTAGCTGTTCCTCGGAATAACCGGATAAATCAGTCGAAGAACTCCCTGATGACGCTGCCGTTGTTACAGGTGCTGCTGGAGGTGCTTCTCCGCTTTGTGCCATTTGCATTCCTTCTTTACTGAATGTAGCAGTATCTCCTTGTTTTGAAGTTTCTGTTACTGATCCATCCTCCGTAGATGCAGATGTTGCTTCTGCTTCCTTTAGTTTCTTTGATACCATACCTGAGGATACTTTTTCTGCTTCTCCCTCAGTCTGACTGCTCTTTAGATTTGTCTTATAACTAGCAATCTGATCTTGTGACAAATTTAAGCTTCCTGCATTGATACTTGAAACCATAAAATTTTCCTTCTTTCGTAAATTATTTACTATTATAGTATATCGAAGATATCCAAAAAAAGGAAAGTCATTTCACACATTGTTCACACAAGTTTCACAATTGCTAATTGTATTCTTTATTGTATCGCCAAAAATGCCTCTTCCAAATCTTCTATAATATCATCAATGTTTTCAGTTCCTATCGATAGTCGAATTGTATTTTGCTTTATTCCTTGCTCTATCAGTTCTTTTTCATTTAGCTGTGAATGCGTTGTCGAAGCCGGATGGATGACTAAAGATTTTACATCCGCTACATTTGCTAATAGGGAGAATAACTCTAGATTATCAATAAATGCCTTCGCAGTCTTGTCATCCCCTTTGATTTCAAAGGTAAAAATAGATCCTCCACCATTTGGAAAATACTTTTGATACAATTCTTTTTGAATGGGATCCAACGAAACGGACGGATGATTTACTTTTTCAACCTGTGCATGATTTTCCAAATATTCTACCACTTTTAATGCATTCTCCACATGTCGTTCCACACGAAGGGATAACGTTTCCAGTCCTTGCAAAAAGAAAAACGCATGGAATGGGGATAACGTCGCACCCGTATCACGAAGTAGAATTGCACGAATTCTTGTTACAAACGCTGCTTTTCCTACTGCTTTTGTAAAACTGATGCCATGATAGCTAGCATTTGGCTGCGTGAGGGATGGAAACTTTCCAGACGCCTCCCAGTCAAAATTACCGCTGTCAATGATTACACCACCAATTGTAGTTCCGTGACCACCTATAAACTTAGTAGCAGAATGAATCACAATATCAGCACCATATTCTATTGGTCGAACCAGATAAGGAGTTGCAAATGTATTATCAATGATAAGTGGAATCTTATTCTTATGAGCAATCTGTGCCAACTTTTCAATATCAACGATATCTGAATTCGGATTTCCAAGTGTTTCTATAAATAGAGCTTTTGTATTTTCTTGAATCGAATCCCCAACTTGTTCGAAATCAAATGGATCTACAAAAGTCGTTGTTATTCCATATTCCGGCAGAGTATGAGCAAGTAAATTATATGTGCCTCCATAAATATTCTTAGCTGCTACGATATGGTCACCGGCTTTTGCGAGATTTTGAAACGTATAGGATACTGCTGCTGCTCCAGATGCAACCGCAAGTGCTGCTACTCCACCTTCGAGAGCTGCTATTCTTTGTTCAAAAACATCTTCTGTCGGATTGGTAAGTCTACCATAGATATTACCTGCATCCGCTAGTGAAAATCTTGCAGCTGCATGTTCACTGTTTCTAAATACGTAAGAAGATGTCTGATAAATTGGCACTGCTCTTGCATCGGTTGTTGGATCCGGATTTTCCTGTCCTACATGTAACTGTAATGTTTCAAATCTTAAGTTTCTCTCTGTTCTACTTTTCTTGCTCATATAATCTACCCCTTTTCTAATCCATTTTATTCCTATCGGTTTACAAGGATTATTATAATATGATTGTGAAATAGGTGTTAATACAAAAAGTTGAATACCTGCTATAGGAATTCGCTATAGCTAATTTTTTATTTACCTTTCCTATTTTGATGCCGTTACTATCCATATCAAATTGTCAATTGACATTGCACTGCTAATTTCCCCTTCATTAGCTTCATTCAAAAAAAGTTTCTACTATCGTAATAGACTCTTCCTCCAAATTTACTTCCGCTTCTACTCCATAAGGAAGTACACATCTTGGATATGCATGCCCAAAATTCACATTACATATAACAGGTAACTCTTTATTATCAATTACCTTTATAACAATATCTTTATATTCTTCATAATAAGTCTCATCCTGCGGTTTTCCCATGATGATACCGTTAATCACTTCAAATACACCGGCATTCCTTAGTGACAAAAGTTCCTGTTCAAATAAAGAAGGCTCTGGTTTTTCTTCACAAGTTTCGACAAAGAGTAACTTACCCTTCCATTCTTCGAGTGATGGGAAAAGTCCATATTTTTCGCATATTTCTTGCTCATCCTCGTATCTGCTATTACTCAAAATATCATACAGACTTTCCAAACATCCTCCTAACAATTTTCCGCGTATGACCCCCTGCCCCTGTATCACTTCGAAGCCTCTTTGTTCTTCATGCAGCACGCGGCTCTTACCAATTTCATTTTCTGAAAAATCCGTTCGTTCTTCATACCAGTAAGGACTAGATAGTATTGGAGTTTTCTCCTTTTTATTAAAGTATTGAGAAAAAGCTTCCTTTGTGTATGGCAGCATATCATGATCCAATTCTGCTAAATCACAGACAAAGGTTGGCCCATAAAAGCTTGTCATCCCAAGCTTATAAAACATCAGGTGATTGATTGTCGTATCGGAAAATCCAGTAAATAACTTTGGATTATTTCTTACACTATCAATAAATTCTTTATCTTCAAGTAAATATGGTAACGACCGATAGGTATCATCTCCCCCAATTGCACAAATAATTCCTTTGATTTCCGGATCAGTAAAAGCTGCCTTTAAGTCCTGTGCTCTCGCTTTTGGATTTTCCTTTAAATATGTAATCCCTTTCAAGGCATTTGGCATAAAAACCGGAACTAATCCAAATTCCTTTAGCCGCTTTTGTCCTAGAATAAAATTATGCTTCGCAAAGTCTTCTCCAAGCATACCACTTGATAAACTAACAATGGCTACCTTGTCTCCTACTTTTAGTTCCTTTGGTTTTCTCATATCCTACCTCCAACCTATACTAAATTATATTGCAGTCTGTATTCGATAAAATTCTTTCAGTTCTTCTTTTTTCTCAGGACTTAACTGGGATTTTTTTATTCCTTCAATTGCCCCCTCCAACGCGTATAAGCGATGTATACAGGCTGAATCATCCATTCTCTTAATCCTTAACCAAGCATCTTTGCTTCCAATCTGCTTTAGCTCTACTTCCGTTGAAATTCCCACCTCATTTAACTGGCGTTCTACTTCTTTTCCTATATTTAATAGATTAGATAATTCTCCCATTTCACATACCTCCATTTTTAACGAAACATTGCTAAATAAAACGAAAGGGCAGTTACCTGCCCTTATGTTTTTCTTTTTTCTTTTGTTGTTTTAAAGCGAATTGAAAAGCTTTTTCTTCCTCACATCGTTTTTTTGCTAATACGTTACGTTCCTGTTTTGCCTGTTCCTGTCCTAGCTTGATTGCTTGCTGGGACTTTGTACCAATGGAAGCATTTTTTTGTTGCTTTTTTACTTCCCTTTGACGACGCTTTGGATTTACTTTTTCCTTCTCCTTCGAATTAAATTCAACCGATGGACCAAATCGAAGATTGTAGTATTGAGAAAGTACAAAATTTTCAACCTCGCAGTCTTTTGGCTCTGCACCAAATGTGACTTTACATACGCTAAGTTTTCCTTCTTGCCTTTTTTCAAATACACCAATCCAAAATGGTTCCTCAAACAATACCTGCAATGTTTCACATACTTTGTCCATTTTAATCCCTCCTTAGAATTATATGAACAAAGAATGGACAACCAAGGAGGCAGGTTACTGACAGCTTACGCTGCTCCCGGACTACCTACCGGGATGTGTTTTTATCTTTGTGGTTTTATTATAACACATAGAAAATGACATTCAAGTTAAAATTATCCACGAAGTGCCTTTAAATCCGGGCCCTTTCCTTCTAACATATCCTTGACTCTTTTCCCGATCAAGGTGGTGTACATTGGATGTGTTAATATGTAGAATTCTTCGTCTTCAATCGCATTGAATACGCTCATACCAATGCTGTCAACCGGAATTCCTGTGGTAATCACATGTTCTGCGATTGCCTGATGGGCTTTAAAGGCTTCGCTTTGATAATATAGATCATCTTCCGCTTGAAATCGTTCTGGTCTGTGTTTTTCATAGTGATGCAAATCCGTCTGTACAAATCCCGGACAAAGCACCGAAACCTTAATATTAGAATTAATTTTTTGTAAATCATAGCTTACACTTTCTGAAAGGGCAACGGCCGCATGTTTTGTTGTGTGATATGCTGGCATTCCATCTGATGTAATAAGTCCTGCCACAGAAGATGTATTAATGATATGGCAAGGCGTTCCCTGCTTTAACATAATTGGAATGACGAGATTCATTGCATATACCTGACTCATCACATTGATACTTATAATCCATTCCCAGTCACGCATTGGAAGTTCCCATATATAACCTGGAATTGCAACCCCTGCGTTGTTAAAGAGTAAATCGATCTGTCCAAAGGTGTTCATTGCGGTATCCACCATCTTCTTTACTTCTTCTAAAAGGCTTACATCCGCCGTAAGAGAAACTGCTGTCGCACCCATAGACTCCACTAATTTCTTTGTTCGTTCAACATCTTCACCATCAATATCAACTAAAACCATTTTCATATTACGAATGGCACATTCTTTTGCGATTTCAATACCAAATCCATTACCCGCACCGGTAATTACTGCTACTTTTCCTTTAAACTCTTTCATAATGCTCCTATCCGCCGCCCTAGCGGCACTTATGTTCAGGGAGTGTGAAAGCTACTATTCACACTTGCTCCTATCCGCCGCTCTAGCGGCACTTATATTAAAATACGAATGCTTTACCAAATCCATCTGCTACTGCTTCCACGATACTTCCACCTCTTGATGCATCTCCAATAATACGAACCTCATCAAACGAAGCTTCAAATTCTGCAACCATATCCCTGCGAGGTGAAACACCAAGCGCAAGCACTACCGTATCTGCTTCTACTTCTATTTTTTGACCGTTTGCTACATTTACGACAAGCACACCTTTATCCGTAACGGCTGCAAGTCTATGGCCTGGTAGAATCTGCGGATTGAACTTTCTAAATCTTCCCATTAAATCCATTAAAATGGATGGATAAATGCCAGGTCCAATTGTCTTTGCCATCTCGATTAATGAAACGTTATGACCTTGCTCTGCCAATGTTTCAGCAGTTTCACATCCAGTTAATCCGGAACCAATCACTGCAACCTTTCCTTCTACCTTTACTTTTCCACTGAGTACATCTTCTGCTGTAACTACTTTGCTACTTTCGATACCCGGTAATTTCGGAATAACTGGTGTAGCTCCACAGGCAACAAAGACTCCTACTGGATTTAATTCTTTTACCATTTCTACGTTTGCTTTGGTGCCCAAACGTACTTCAATGTTATTTTTTTCTACTTGAGCTTTCATTCCGTTTTTCAGTAGTGTGATTTTTTCCTTTAATAATGGCTTATCTGCGATATTTAATGTACCTCCAAGTTCAGTACCCTTTTCAAATAATACTACTTTATAATTTTTCTCAGCTAACACTAAGGCTGCCTGCATTCCACCTGGGCCGCCTCCAATTACAGCAACCACCTGATTGTTTCCATCTTTTTCGTAATCTTTATATTCAAACTCTCGTCCAGCTCTTGGGTTAACGGCACAAGAAATGTGCTTTCCTGTATTTAAGGTCTTAAAGCAGTGAAGGCAACCAATACAGCTTCTGATTTCTTCTTCACGTCCGTTTTTTGCCTTATTTGCCCATTCTTCATCTGCTAACTGTCCTCTTCCGATTCCTATAAAGTCACAAACTCCCTCTTCTAGCAGCTGTTCTGCTACACATGGCTGTTTGATATTATTAACCGCAATCACTGGAATCTTTACATTTTTACGTATTTCAGTTGCCAAATGTTTCTTCCATCCTTGTGGATATGAGCCTGGCTCCACAATGGTTGATCCAGATTCATAGATACCGGAACTTACATTTATCGCATCCACACCATAACTTTCAAGTGTTCGAGCTATTTTGATTGCATCCTCTAATTTTAATCCACCTTCTACGAATTCATCACCACTGATACGAACTGAGATTGGAAAGTCAGGACCGCACAAATGTTTGATCGCGGTGATCATTTCTTCTAAGATTCGAATACGATTATGGAAGCTTCCGCCGTATTTATCCGTTCTTTTATTGGTATATGGAGATAAAAACTGATCAATTAAATAGCCGTGTGCAGCATGAATTTCTACCCCATCAATACCTGCTGATTTCGCTATGACAGCACCCTTTACAAAAGCTTTCATAATGCCTTCACATTCCTCTGTGGTGAGTGCTCGAGGCATTTCTTTTACTACGTTACACATAACAGCAGATGGAGCTACAATTTGCTTGCCATCAATCAATTTACTGTAAGTCTGTCTTCCTGGATGATGAAGCTGTACAAATATTTTTGCATCATATTTATGTACCGTATCTGCTAGTCTTTGAAGTCTTGGAATATCTTTTCCTTCCGTAACCGCTAACTGATTGGAAGTTCCCACACCATAGGTATCATCAATTCTCGTTATTTCCGTAATAATGAGTCCACATCCACCTTTGGCGCGCTCTTCATAATAACGGATAATTTCATCACTTGCTTCTCCTGTAGAACTAGCCAGTGAAACTCCCATAGCAGGCATTACGATTCGGTTCTTTAGTTCAAGTTTACCAATCTTCCCTTTTTGAAACAATTTTTCATACTTCATTTTTTAAATCCTCCTTATACTTTGACTTGTCAGGCTTTTCGTTTCTTGTTATAATATTAACATACTCTTATATTGTTATATACGGGTTCTTTGAACGAATGAATCTTGTTATGATTGTGCTAGTTGCACAATATGGAAGGGAGCATATTTTATGCAGTTTCGACATATCATTGAGAATTTAAAAGCCAACTATGATATTACTATTGTAAGTGATTCTAATACGGATAAAATATCTGATATTCAGCTTTTGGATGCAAAAGCTGCTCGTTATGAAGAAGGAATTTTATACATCGGAGATTTATCCTCACTAAATCCGGAAACTTTGATGCCAGGGCAATTAATTTCCATTACCCCAATGACCAAAAAGTCTTTGCCAATCGGAAATCTTGCCATCATACAGCCAGAAGATCTGTCTTCTGTTTTTAATTATGTACACCGCTTGTTTTATGAATCCTTGCAGTTATCGAATGACTTTTCACAACTCATTGCCATGTCAATCCGTGGCGATAGCGGACAGACCATTGTAAATGCTGCAGCAGAAAAGTTAAAGAATCCGGTCATTGTAATTGATACCGGATTTAAAGTTTTACTATATTCCGATAATTTTGAAATAACGGACCATCTGTGGACGGAAAACATTGCACGCGGTTATTGTACTTACGAATTTATTACTGCAGTCAATGGAATCATGGCAAATACGGTTTCTCCCATTAACTCCATATCCTATATATTAAATTGCCCTGCTTCGCCTCATAGCAAGTTATGCAGTAAGATTTTCTGGAATAATTCCTTAATTGGTTACACCATTATGCTGGAAGAAAAGACCCCTCTTAACTTAATGCAAAGTGAAATGCTTCCAAACATAAGTTATGTAATGAGTGATATTTTAAGCAAAAACCCTGATTTTGCAGGTATTCACGGATCACTCAAAAGCATACTACTTTACCACCTGTTAGACGACAAGCAATTCGAAAGCATTTCCATTCGAATGAAAGCTTCCAAAATAGAGCCTCCAAAAAACATGTGTTGCCTTGTTGCTGCGTGCGGCACGTTATCTGACGAGAAGCAATGGGAAAGTTTTGCTCTAGAGCAGCTCTCACTTGTCTTTCCTAATTCATACATCAGTGCATACAAAGGTTATATCGTTGTATTGATTGCTTTATCAAATACACTTAATTTGAAAGAAAAGGAAAAGAAAAGACTTACTGATCTTCTTCCAAAAGTTTCGAAAAATTTATATATAAGCCAGAACTTTACAGATATTTTCAGCTGTCGTAGCCATTTTGAGCAATGTCTTTTCTTACATAATCTGTCTTTAAAACTAGATATGACGGATACTATTCTTTTTTATGATGCATTTGCGTTTTATGATTTGTTGGCACACTATCCTAATCAAAAAGATCTATCCGCATTTGTAAATCCGGCACTTAAAATACTAAAATTATACGATGAGAAAAATAGTACCTTCCTTTATGAAACCCTGCGAAAGTACATTGAGTGCCAATATAATGCAACACAGACTGCTGCCGCTTTATTTATTCACCGCAATAGTCTTTCCTACCGAATGGAAAAAATAGAAGAGCTGACTCGAATCAGCTTAAATGATTCGAATCAACTCTTCCATATTACTTCTAGTTTTTATATTGAACATTATCTTTCTTAATTTATTCTTTATGAATGGGAATTAAAACAGGGGTTGCTTTCTTTTTACAACTTACATTTTTATAAGGAGCACCTAGCATATCTGCAATTAGTGGAAGGCATTCTTTAGGAATGTCTTTTGCTGCCTCAAACATCTTTGAAAAATGCTCTCGATAAATGTAGTTCGAATATTCCTGATAAACCCTTCGTCCATACTCCGTCACCTGAATAATGACTTCTTTTCGATTATCGACAGTATGAAATTTTTCCAGCAACTGTTTTTGTTCTAACTTATTTACTAATTTGGAAAAATTACTGGTCGTTATTCCAAGTCTCTTTGCAATTTGTTTCATATTTTGGTGTAGTTCTTCATTTTCTAACAAGTATTCGATAACTTGAATCTGGGCATATGAAATTGGAATATCCGTGCCCAGAAGGCCTTCTTTTTTATATGCTGCCGCATATACGTTACAATACTTTATTAATTGCTCCACTACATCTCGATATTCACTCATCCATTCCAGTTTCATATATCAGCACCTCGTTTATTAATACTTCAACTATTATACCAACTATTTACTGGGTGTACAAGTTAAGCGTTTATCATATTCCAAAACATTACCGTATTTGCAACGGTTATCATCGTAAAGAGCATGGTATTTATAAAAGCTGCCAGCCACACATTATGTGTTTTTTCAAACAGTTTCCTAGCATAAACGGCTGCAATTGCAAGACAAGGTATTGTTGCAACTAATAAAATTCCATTTAATGCCTGTGCTGGTAGCATTGCTGTACCCGTTGCAAAATCCATGCCATATTGACATAAAAGCCATAAAATGAGTCCACCGACGTTAAGTCCAATCGCAATTGCATAACCGCCTCTCTTTCCTCTGGTATTTGCATTGATTGCAATGGCATTAATGAAATAATATACAAAAAAGAATGGCAAATACCGTAACCAAACAACTACAAATTCAGGTTTAAACGTTCGAACAGCCATTGTCCAGAAACGGAAATCCGTTCCAAAAACTGCCTGAATCAGGAACAGTACTGCGTATAAAATAATCATGCTAAGAATTGCAATACAAAAACTTGCCAAGATGGATTTCCCTTTTCCAGTTACTCCATAGGCACTCCACGAAGCGCCTTCCTTCTTTTTTGTAATGCCATAGAAGAAAATGGTTACAATCAAAGCAATAAGTCCATTGCAAATTGCCCAATAAACAATTTGATTTGTCGTTGGCTCATTAAAGAATGGATTAAGCGGAAGTATCTTATCTGCAAATAAGAACAGGGAAGCTGCTATCAGACTAATGACAGCTGCTAAAACTCCAGCTTTTTCTTTCTTTATAATGGCTAAAATAGCACCGGAAACCGCAGCAATAAGCGCAATTCCGCTCAAAACCATAAGTCCTGTCTTTTCCTTATCCATTAGCGTTGCAAACAAAATTCCTGGATAAAGCATACAGGCAATAATGGACACCCAAGATGCAATTCTTTGAAGTTTTGTATTTTCCGGTGATAGCATTGGAATTTCTTCGGTAACTGCCTGCTTTAAAAATGGAGCTTTCAAGAGCATGCCTACTACTGGAAGTAGTAATACAAAGAAGCCAATCATTGCTATTAAATTACAAAGTTCTTTTAAAAACCAAATTTGATTTTCGGAGTTTAAAGTAACATTCGCTTGATTTACTGAGGTTACCCCATCAAACGCAGTTGTATAAAAATCAATTAGATTTGCTGTTGTGGTTTTAGAAAAATGATTCCATGGATGCGTCTGATTTGGTGTGTATATGATGTGCTGTCCGGTCTGAGATTCTCGAACCACGTTTCCTTCATATAATAGTTCACCAGACTCTACCGTGTATAACTGCTCTGATTTTGCAGTATCTTCACTAGTTAATCCTAAAAACTGTTTACCGGATGCAGTCGCTGCAAAATCTTTATAGGTAACCGTACCAGTTACTTTCTTTTCGTTTGCAGTCTTTTCCTCATCCGCTTTATTAAAGAAAAACTCATCATAATGTCCGGCAATCATGCCTACGGTACGGTTTCCAAATGCTGCTATGTAGTCTGTCTCAGAAGCCACTGCAGAAGCGTATGAGTAGTCTGCTCCTACCGAAATTCCAGCATAGATCGACCTCACGCCTGTCTGCAAGGATGCCATTTCATCCATATACAAGGCAACCAATGTCGAAAATCCCCCCATGGAATGTCCGCTGACTGCCAAATATGCATTGCCCTTTTCGTCCTTCTTCGTATAATCCTGTTTTGCCATGTAGTTTGCCGCATCATACTGGGAATAAATCCAGAATGTTCCAAACTGACTACCTACTGGAATATCCTCTTTCCATCTGGAATCCCCATGATCATACATATCCAGTGCCAGCACAATATAGCCTCTTCTAGACATTTCAATGGCAGGTGCGTCCTGCATTTCCTTGGAATTGAGATATCCATGCGTGGTTACAATCACCGGTCTAGGATCTTCGGCCCCTGCACCCTTTGGCATATAAAGCAAGCCTGATAACGTTCCATGCTCCGTCTTAAAATCAATCTTTTTAACTTTAACCTGAAACATAGAAGTATTAAACATGCTCGCACAGAAACTCCCCAGTACAATTAATACGAGTGCTACTACTAAAACTTTTTCACTACGGTTCATAATAATTACCTCCTTCTCCTTTATAATTTCCTTTGGAAATTATATTGTATGATTATGATATTATATTGTTTGAGTTCGGAAATCAACTTTCAATTATTACAAATGACCTGCTCTTTTTTGTGCATATTGTACGAAAAGTATATAAAAAAACAAGGAGGACAAAATAGTCCTCCTTGTTAATAGTATTATATTCTTTTTTTACTGTGCCAAATACATCCTACTGCTTTCTAACATTTCAACATACTCTACATCTGTTTGAGTAACTCCATGGGACTACCTCATCAGATATTGAATTATCTCCAATTAATGACATAATGGTCGATATTAGCATTTTTTTCACTTTGTGCATCATATCACTCCTTTTCATTTGTATGTAGAAATTATATCACCGATTTATCAATCTGTAAAATATTTTTCTTAAATTTTTGCTAGCATTTTTTAACAATAATGCTATATATACTTTAGTACATATACTGGCACACCTTTTGATACTGCATCTTCGTATCAACATCCATTGTACATCCTAAATCATCGACTGAAATACCGATTATTTCTGTATCAAAGTCTTTCCAGAGTTCACGCAGCCCTCCATCCGATTTAAGCTTTATTATATCTGGAATGAACTCTACACGAATCAACGGCGGATGCTTTCTATAACCTTCGATAGTTGGAAATACAATTTTTGCATTTTGGCATTCCATAGTTTCTCGTACTTTCAGAAAGGTATCTGGATGAATAGCCGGCATATCTCCTGGCAAAAGATAAAATGCATCGCAGTTTTTTATATTACTTACACCAATTTTCACAGAATCGAGCATCTGTGTACTTGCATAATTTCTATTATAAACAAACTGTATCTGCTTCCTTTTATATCCTGCATTTTCTATAACCTCTTCTATTTTATCTCCTTGATATCCAAGAACAAGCGTAATTGTTTTGACACCGGAGGCAAGCATACTATCTATGCTTTGCTCTATCATCGTCTTATTATTTATCTCTAACAATGGTTTAAATTCTCCCATTCGGCTAGACATTCCTGCCGCCAGAATAAGCCCATTTACTATCATTTCCACCTTTCTTTCCGCAACTTCTTCTAAAAAAGAACTTGCAAAGACCTCCTCATATGCTACAATTTTTAAAACAGGAAAGGATTTTATTATTATGAATACACTCTCATCTTTTATTACTCAAGTTCAAACACTTTCTACTATTATAAATGATTACCATTATATTTACCGTTCCAATGATTTAAAAATAGATGAAATCCGTCAATTAAAAGCATCGGATTGCGCCCTCCAAACAGACAGCACTTCTATTATTTTGACTGCTACTGAACAAGGATTTGAACGAGACGATCTTTATTTCCCTGTTCATGGAAAAACGTCAGAGGAACTACGCTCCGTTTTTGGAAAATGTCGCTATATCCTTGGAGACCTTGATGAAATTGATACCATAAACGTTATTGCAAGAGGTCTTAACAAACCTGGATACTTGGAATCAATTGCTCTATTTGTTACTCCCAAGAATCATGAAAGTTCTTCGGGGGCATTTGATGAATCTACTCTTTCATTACTTTCTAAAAGATTGAAAGCTGCAGATGCACTTGCTGTACGAGGCGTCTTTTTCCTTTGGGAAATGAAACCTTTTCAAGAATCCGCATCTACTTTAAAATCCATCTATGAACTAGTAAAGAGTATTACATCTCTTCTTCCTTGCAGAATATCCTATTTTAATATAGGAAGTTGTATTGATTTATTTTCACAAGCTTCCTTTGAATCCTCCGAAGATGCTCTTTCTTTGATTCAATTAGCAAATCTTGTAAGTTACCTCAATACAACTTCCTTTTATTCACGTCTTCTTATTTCTTAGATGCCCTTTGCATCTAAGAAATCATTTAGAAGATTTAAACATACCGTTTTACGATACTCTGCAGAAACACGTCCTCTTGTTGGATTAATTGCCTTATCGTAAGCTTCCACAAATGCTTTTCTTTCCTTCTTTGCTTCTTCCAGTGTTTTACCAATCATTATTTTTTCTAAGTCATTGAAACGTAGTACCGTGTCAGCGACTGCTCCAAATGCAATTGCAATGTCTTTGATGGTATCGTTCTCTATCTTGATTACACCTGCAAAAGAAATACGTGAGATAGCCAATGCATTTCTTGCTCCAACTTTTTTATAATAATAGTTGTCAAGACCCGTCTTCGGTAAAAGAATTTCAACAATCAGTTCATCCTTATCTAAATCCAGCTCTTTTCTTCCCTTATAAAAGTCTGCAATTGGAACAATTCGATTACCTTTCATGGAGCCAAGAACTAATTTGGCATCTGCTACAAAGTCAATCAAGACAGAATCTGCTTTTGCAGATCCGTTTCCAATATTTCCAGCCATTGTACCTGCGTTTCGAATTGCAGGTGCTGCAATCTTTGCAACTGCTTCTTTCATAAGCTCTGGTACCAGTTCAGATGCCAAAACTTGCGTAAAGGTACAAGAGGCACCAATTCGGATATATTCATCATCCATTACAATCTGCGTCATTTCTGGCACTTGGTTCAAAAACAAATAGGATACATCCTCTTTTCCCTCAATCATTAGATCTGTGCCGCCTCCATAAGGGATCATATCTTGCGTTGCACGAATTTCCAATGCTTCTTTTAAAGATATTGCCATAAATCCGTTTACCATAATCCATTCCCCTCCTTAGATGCAATCTGAATTGCTTTCACAATTGCGTTATAACCAGTGCAGCGACATAAGTTTCCTGAGATTCCCTCTCTTATTTCTTCGAGGGTTGGATGTGGAGTTTTTGTAAGAATGGCTTCGGTAGCAAGAACCATGCCCGGAATGCAGTATCCACACTGTACAGCAGATACACTGGCATATGCTTTATCAATTATCTCAAAACGTTTTGTATCGCGGAAGCCTTCAATCGTAACAATTGCACTACCTTCACAACGTCCCATAGCAACCATACAAGAATTCACTAATTCGCCATCCATAAGAACCGAGCAAGCTCCACATTCTCCTTCTTTACATCCGCATTTTACTCCAGTTAAGTGATAATAATCGCGAAGAACATCCAAAAGGCGATCTGTTGCTTTTCCTTCATAAGTAACTTCTTTTCCGTTCAAATTAAATTTAATTTCATTACTCATTTTGTCTTCTCCTCCATCAAAACTTTGATTGTATCCTCTGCCGTAAATGGTGCATGATGCAAACTTGCACCATGACCAAGGGCTTGCTCTATTGCTTCCACATAGGCTCCTGGTGCTCCAACTAATGGCAATTCTCCTGCACCTTTTGCTCCGTAGGGTCCATATGGATATTTTTCATCTACATACATGATTGCTTGCAGATTTTGTACATCAACTGCGGTCGGGATAATATAATCTGAAAATGAATTATTACGAATTCTTCCCTTATTATCACTTGCCATGTATTCGGTCGATGCATATCCAATTCCCTGTAAAAATCCACCTTCCATCTGTCCTACGACTATGTTTAAGTCCATTGGTGTACCAACGTCAAAGCAACCATATGCACCTAAAATCTTAGAAAGTCCCGTATAGGTATCTACTTCTACTTCGATTGCATTAACTGCCCATGCATAAGTCGGATAGGCATCTCCCTTAAATTTATCCAGATAAAATGGAATCAAAAAGTCAGGTTCCTTAAATCTTTCTTCTACAATTTGATCTTCCCCTTCTACCCACTGGTCACGAAGCTTAATTGCTGCTCGACGAAGCAGTTCTCCAACGGTCATTAAGCTTCGGGAAGCAACCGTCGGGCCAGAATCTGGTACAACATCAGTGTCTGGATAATCGTAAAATACCTTTTCTAATGGAAGATTTAATTCGTTTGCTACAATTTTAGGGAAGGTGGTACGTAGCCCCTGCCCAATATCAGAGTTTGATGCTAAAATCTGTACTCTTCCATCTGGGAATTTGTGAAGCTGTGCAACTGCCTTAATATGATCTCGTTCACCAGATCCTGTAAATCCAGCGCCGTGAAAATTCATAGATAGTCCGATTCCCTTTCTATATCTTCCATTCTGATTATTTGCATATTCTTTATGTTTTCTTCTAAAATCACAGGCTTTATCAATTTCATCTATCATCTGCGGAATTGGTACTGGGAAATGATACTGTCCGGAAGTGGAAGTTTCATCTCCTTGTTTTACTAAATGCATTTCTTTGAATTCAAGAGAATCTTTTCCCAAATCCTTGGCAATGTGATCCATCATCATCTCAACGGAGAAGAACGTCTGCGGTGCTCCAAATCCACGATATGCACCAGTAGGGGTTGTATTTGTCTTAACGGCTCTTCCTCTTACATGAAGATTTGGTATATTATAAATTCCGTTTGCACAGATCAGACCACGCTGTAATACAACTGCAGAAAGGGTCGTATAGGCTCCACCATTAAATTTAACATCAATATCCATTGCCGTTACTTTTCCATTTTTTACTGCTACTTTATAGGTATTTAGTGAAGGATGGCGTTTGGAAGTAAACTCTAAGTCTTCACGACGATCGAAAATGCATCTTACTATCTTTTCTGTCTTAACTGTAGCGACTGCTACCTGACATCCTAAAATAGAAGGGAAGGCTTCTTTTCCTCCGAAACCACCTCCTGTAGCATCTTGTGCAATACGTACTTTGTCCGGTCCAAGATTTAATGCTCTCATTACGGCACCTTTTACATAATAAGGACACTGCATAGAACCGTGAACATATACCTTGCCACCCTCCATTATTTCAGCCATAATGCCTTGTGTTTCCAAATACGCCTGATCCTGATATCCAGTTTCAAATTCTTCTTCGTATACCTTATCTGCTTCTTGGAACGCTTTTTCTAAATCACCTTTTCCATATTCATAGTCAAAGAATACGGTATCAAAATCCCGAATGTTCACCACTGGTTTTAAGTCTTCATAGACTACTTCTATTTCGGATAAAATACGGTCGACAACCGCTTCGTTTGGGCCGCAAACCATGGCGATTGGTTCACCTATGTACTCTACTGTCTCTCTTGCGTATACCGGTGAATCATCCATTACGATATTTACATTGTTATCCCCTGGCACATCTGTCTTGTCTACATAATAGTATCCATCCGGAATCTCAGGCACTTTTACTTCTACAAGTCGAGCCCTTGCTTTTGTAGAACGTAACATTTTTCCGACTAAAATGTCGTTATCTTCATAGTCCCCCACATAGATGGCTTTGCCTGTGATCTTTGAATTATGATCTTGTTTCACGACTGACTGACTAATCTTTTCCATTATTACCTCCATTCCTGCGCATATGCTTTGCGCATCAAAAGTTTGTGCCGAGGATTACGCAGGCACAAACTTTGTGGTGAAAAATTCATATGATTTTTCACCATATCTCCTTTATTTTTTATAATAAGTTTCTCTAAGTGGCATTGATGTTCTGAATTTTCCATCCAAACGGTAGTAAGCATGCGAGCAAGCTGCTCCAGTTGGAATCATGCAAAGTTCTCCACAGCCTTTTGCGCCAAATGCTAACGGAATTTTACCAGGTCCTGTCACTAATTTCACTTCTAATTCCGGTGTTTGTGTAGAACGCATCAAACCTAATGTTCCAAGCTTTGTCTTGCAATAACCGTCTTCGCATTTAAATTCTTCTGTCAGTGCATATCCAAGCCCCATGACCATTCCACCTTCAATCTGGCCTTCGACCGACTGAATGTTCACCGGCGTTCCAACATCAAATGCAGCGACTACTTTTTCCAGTTTACCTTCTTCATTTAAAATGACCACCTGAACCCCATAGCTATAGCTTACATGACGTACCGGAAATTCCTTCGTAGAAGTAAGCGCATCGGTCATTGGATGATATTCATCGTAAAATTCTTTTCCTTCTAAGTCTTTTAATGTAAGTCCCTTATTGAGTTGTTCTTTTAACTGTGTCGCAACACGTTTTACTGTTTCACCGGTCACTACTGTCTGTCTAGAAGCTGTGCTGGTTCCAGAATCCGGTGTCTTTATGGTATCCGCTTCCTCATGAACAACAAGTTGTGGGCTCAGTCCTGTTTCTTCACAGAAAATTGTCTTACACATAATGGCAATTCCCTGCCCCATACAAGCTGCTGACGTGAGAATATGCACCTTTCCATCCTTTACTAACAATTTGACGCGTCCTGAATCAATGATACCGACACCCTTACCACTATTTTTCCATCCGACAGCAATTCCGGCATATGGATGGCTTTCGTATACTTCCTTTACTGCTTCTAAGCATTCGACAATTCCAACACTTTCATCCGCTACCTGTCCATTTGGCAATATCTGACCAGGGCGAATTGCATTTTTGTATCGAATCTCCCAAGGCGAAATACCCACTTTTTCGGCAAGTAAATTCAAATTGTTTTCCATTGCAAAACAACTTTGAGCTGCACCAAATCCTCGAAAGGCACCAGAAACCATATTATTCGTATATACTGACATACCAAGGATATCTACATTTTGATAGTTGTAAGGTCCAGCAGCGTGGGTGCAGGCTCTATGTAACACAGGTCCGCCAAGGGATGCATAAGCACCAGTATCTGCGATAATAACCGCCCTCATTCCCGTTAGTGTTCCATTTTCATCACAGGCTGTTGTAAATTCCATTTCCATAGGATGACGTTTCGTATGATAAGCAAGACTTTCCTGTCTGGAAAACTTAACTTTCACTGGTTTCTTTGTATACCAGGCCATTAGCGCTGCCAAATGCTGTACACTCATATCCTCTTTACCACCAAAGCCGCCTCCGACAAGCTTGGAATGGCAATGCACCTTTTCCTTTGGAATCTGAAGCATCATAGAGATTTCTCTTTGCTCATCATATACCGACTGAGAACCAGAATACAAAAGGATTCCATCCTCTCCGTCCGGTGCTGCAATGGCACATTCTGGCTCCATAAAGCCGTGTTCTTGATGTGGGGTCTTATACTTTCTAGTTACCACATATTTGGAATTTCGAATTGCCTCATCCGCATTTCCATGTACCAGACTCGCTTTTGCCATAATGTTTCCATCTTCATGAATCAAAGGAGCTTCTCCTCGAAGTGCATCCTGTGGAGAAGTGATTGGCGTAAGCTCGGTATAATCAACTTCTACTAATTCACATACCTCATCCAAGGTTTCTTTATGATTAGTTGCAACAAGGGCGATACAATCGCCAACATACCTAGTAGTTCCTCCTTCCGCAATCATGACATCCCAGTCCTTTTTCATATGTCCGATTACATTGTCTGGAACATCTGGTTGTAATAAAATTTTGACACAGTCCGGATGCTCCAATGCCTTACTGATATCTATTTTATTTACGATGGCTCTTGGATATTTAGAACGAACTCCTTTTGCATAAATCATTCCCGGAAGTACCATGTCATCTACAAAAATACCGGTTCCATTTACTTTTTCCGCTACATCCGGTCGTTTAAATCTTTGATTCATATGTAATGTTTCCGGCTCTTTTGGTATTCCTAGATTTTCGCGAAAGAATTTTCCTGCCAACATGATAGCTTCTTCAATTTTCTTATAACCAGTGCAACGACAGATATTTCCCCGAATTGCTTTCTTTACGTCCTCAACGGTAGGGTTATTATTTACATCAAGTAGTGATTTTGCACAAATTACCATTCCTGGAATACAAAAACCACACTGAACTGCTCCTGCTTCTGCAAAACAATGAACATATACTTCTTTTTCCCTCTCACTTAGTCCTTCTACCGTAAGTATTTTCTTTCCTTCAAACTTTGATAGTTTTTGAACGCATGCTTTTACGGCTTTTCCATCCACTAATACGGTACAAGTTCCGCAAGCTCCTTCGCTACACCCATCTTTTACCGAGGTAATTCTTAAATCATCACGCAAAAATGATAATAATGTCTTGTCTGATTCGGAATTCACTTCTTTTCCATTCACATTCATAACATACATATTTTTAGTTCCTCCTTAGCATTCAAATCATGCATTTTACTTCTAAAAATATTATAATTCGAAAAAAAAATAGCATCAAATTCTTCTTTAAAAGAACTTGGTGCTATGAAAGCATACTTCATTATTTAAATTCCTCGAAAACCTGATAAAAATGGTGAACTGCATATTGTCTTACATCTTCTTCGTATTTTTGATATTTGTCTAAAAAGGACTTTCCCTGCGGAGTAAGATTCGTTTTTCCGCCTCGGCTTCCTCCCTGTCTTCTTTCTACCACGCAGTATCCTAATGCTTCTTCCATTTCATTCAACATATTCCAGGCCTTTCCGTATGAAAGTGCCATATGTTTACAAGCACCTTTTACCGAATGGGTTTCCTGAATAAGTAAAAGCAAAAGTTTTGCTCTGGAGTTAAAAAAGAGATGTTCTTTTTCAATGCTAAGCCGCAAAAAAGGATGTAGTAAGTGATTATTGTGATCCTGCAGTAACTGGTCAAGTCGTTCCATATCCTCGGTTTCCAGAATAATCCCTTCATCTTCAACCACCAGGTAAATTTTTTCTTCCCCAATACATTGAATCGCTCCTCGCATACCCTGTTCCCCAGCGTAAGCTAGGATTTTTGGAATGAAGGAATTATGTATCAATAAAGGATGACCTGCTTTTCCCTGATAAGACGGGATTACCAACCTCTGATCTGTTTGTATCATTCTTCGAAGGGTATCAGCAGTATACATGGGAACTGTAACCGACGTAAAAAATACCTGCTCACACTTATCCTTAATAAATTCAAGTCCTATTTTTGCCGAATCGAACTTTTCCGAATACTGATACGCTTCATTTTTTATAAAAATAACCCCGTAGTCTGCAAGATGTTGCTCAATCTCCAAAGACTGATATCCAGTAACCATAACGATCGGAGATACCTCTGCCTGTTGAAACGTCAAAACGATTCGTTTTATAATTGTAATAGATCCTATTTGCATCAGCGGTGAAACGCTCCCATTCTCACCTGTTTTTCCCGCTGCTACAATGATGCACCCCGTTTTATTCATGTTTACCATCCCATTTTCCTAATATTTCCTATGAGATGAATGCTATCATTTTTCTTATTTTATGTCAATACAGCCAAAAAAGTGTTCCCTAACTTTTCTATCGATATCATCCAAAATATCACCATGCTCTAACAAATAGCTTTTTGCTGCTTCTCTTCCCTGTCCAATTCTACTTTCGTTATAGGAATACCATGATCCACTCTTATTGATTACATTAATATCGGCTGCCAAATCCAGTATATCGCCCTCACGGGAAATACCAGAGCCAAACATAATATCAAACTCTGCTTCCTTAAATGGAGGAGCAATTTTATTCTTAACAACCTTAACGCGGGTACGATTTCCAACACGCTCCCCATTGTTTTTAATCATATCGATGCGTCGCACATCCAATCTTACTGATGCATAAAATTTTAATGCCCTACCTCCGGTTGTAACCTCAGGATTTCCAAACATGATTCCTATCTTTTCCCGCAACTGATTGATAAATACAACAATACATTTTGACTTACTAACAACCGGAGTTAGTTTTCTCAATGCCTGCGACATAAGACGAGCCTGTAGTCCAATGTGGCTGTCTCCCATCTCTCCGTCGATTTCTGCCTTTGGTACCAATGCTGCTACGGAATCCACAACTACGATATCAATCGCATTGGACCTTACCATCATTTCAACAATTTCTAATGCCTGCTCCCCAGAATCTGGTTGTGATATATATAATTCATTAATATCTACACCAATATTTTTTGCATATTGAGGATCAAGGGCATGCTCTGCATCAATAAATGCTGCTATGCCACCAAGCTTTTGTATTTCTGCAATCATATGCAGAGAAACGGTAGTCTTTCCACTTGATTCAGGACCATACACCTCTACGACTCTCCCCCTAGGAATACCGCCTAAACCAAGTGCTATGTCAAGGCCTAATGAACCGGTTGGAACAACTTCAATTTCTCCAAAGGTACTAGAATCACCCAAGCGCAAAATTGCACCTTTTCCATAGTCTTTTTCTATTTTTAAAATTGCTGCATCGAGTGCCTTCTTCTTGCCTTCCTCCATGATTACATTTCACCTTTCGTATTTCATACTAAGTTTTATGCCATTTTTAAAAGTTCAACTCTTGCACTAATAAATGCTTCCACGTCATTTTTCTCCATTTCAAGTGGTATTGCTAATTCTCCATATAAGTTTTCTTCTGCTATATGAAGATATTTTTCATCACCTGCCGTTATTTTCTTACCTTCTGCAATTCTCGTCTGCTTTTTAAGATATAAGGTTTTAATGATCCGAATACACTCTTTACAATCACATTTCTTTAATGATTCCTTGTACTTTACTTCTTGCATTCGATCATCCTGTTCCCTTATCATTTCAATTTCATTTATACTGTCAACTAGTATCAAAGCCTCTTCCCTAGAAATTACAGATCGCATTACAACTTTCTGATTATCCGTAGGAGTAAATACTTTACTTCCTTTTGAATAAACTGGCACTAATGTGTAATACATTTTATCTTTTGATATACCGGCAACACTTACCGTACCGACTTTTTCTACTTTGCATACTCCATTGACACCATAAACAATGTAATCTCCAACATCAAACATTCTTCATTCTCCTTTACTTACTGCTTCACAATAACGTTTCCATAATATTAACCTTTTAAGCATTCAAAAAATCCGCTACCCTCAGTGTGAATATGAACGAATCGGATTCTTGTATAGTTGCCCTGTATAAAATTACTCATATGATTTTACAAATCATTGATCTTATTATTCACTGTACTACTATAATAACATAATATTTCTGAATTTGTAAGCTGTTTTTTTATTTAGAAAGATTATTTGGTAATTCATTCTCAATATGTCTATACAATTTTTGTGCATTATTACAATATTTACTTAAGGTTAAATGACATACATATAATTAAAATCACCATAAAAAACGGTTGAAAAATACAATATTGTACTTTTCAACCGTTTTTTTATAATAAGATAAACCTCAATCTATTTTTTATGACACATCTAAATTTTAAACTTCTCAACATTCCGATGTAATATTTCTGTGGTTTCTACACATTTATCAACCGTTTGATCAATTACTCCAGCCATATTCATAATATCACAAGACCGTTGAGCAATGTCGGTAACTCCGACTGCACCTTCATTTGTAGCCGTGCTAATTGCATTAATTGAAGTTAAAACACCATCAATTGAAGCTAGTAGCTCTTGAGAAGTTGCACTAAAATCTGAAATCAAGGAATCTAAGTCAAACGCATCCTTATTATAAGCTTCCGACACTTTATCAAAGGTATCAAAGCTTTCATTAATATCCGAAGTAATAAACTCTAGTAATCTTTGCGAGTCACTTGAGAGTTTTGATACAGAAGATGTAACCTTTTGCGTTACTTCCTGTATTTTAGCGACTGCATCTTTTGATTGAAATGCCAAATTACCAATTTCTTCTGCAACAACAGCAAAACCTCTTCCGGCTTCTCCAGCTCTTGCTGCCTCTATAGAAGCATTTAATGCAAGAAGGTTGGTCTGATTGGTAATATCCATAATGGAAGTAGAAAGAACACCAATTTTTTCAACAATTTTAACATCCAGCAATGCTTGTTCCAAGCTTCCACGAATATCTAATTGAACCGTATTTGATTTTTCACGTTGTGTAATTGTCTGCATCTTAGCAGCATTCGCTCTTTCATGGATTTGAGCCGCCTGATGTGCCCCGTCTTGCGCTCGGTCTGCAATATTCTTTGTGGCTGCTCCAATTTGCTCCGACATCCCACTGATGCTTTCAGCAGTTGCTGAGGTTTCCTCCATGCTTGCAGCTAATTCTTCAGTAGTAGCTGACACATTTTCAATTGACTCATCCTGCTTTAATACATTTTCTTTAATTTCAATTACCACAGCGTTCAACGTAGTTTCACTTTGACGTATTTCTTGAATTAATATGCGCAATTGTTCTCGCATTTCATCCATCTTTCTTCCAAGTCCACCAATATCATCCTTACGCCCTTGTAAGCGTTTTGGCAAATCCTGTGTAAAATCACCATTTGATATCGGTTCGAAATATAAAATAGCAGCTTTTAGGGATTTTGTAATGTCACGACTGATTCCATTGGATATTACAAAAATAATAAGCGCGATTGCAAGAAGAATACCTACCATCAAACTAACCTTTTTATTTATGTCTTCATTTACAACATCTGATTGTGCTTTTACTACGTCATCAATATAATCGGTATAGTTTCCGGTTCCTATTACCCACTGGAAGGCATCAAATGACTTGCTGTAGGAACGTTTTGGAGATGAGTCAGTTTCTCCTTCTTTCGGAAATACATAGTCTGTAAAACCTCCATCCGGCTCCTGACCGACACGGATAATCTCCTTTACAATTTCCGAACCATTCGCATCTTTAAAATCCATACGATTCGTTCCTTCCGTATCTTTTCCAAGCAATACTACATTATCACCTTCGTAAGTATCAATCCAAAAATAGCCACCGTCTTTATATCGAAGCACACGTACTAAATCTGCCGCCAGTATTTCGGCTTCCTCTAAGGTATACTTACCCGCCTCATATTTTTGGTATATACCATCAATCAATGATATTGTATTGGTTACCTGTTCTTTAATATTTTCATCGTAATCGCTTCGTATGGTCATTTCTAAAATATCGACCGATTGCTTTCCTTCCATGCGCATAAAATACATGGACATAACTCCTGCAATGATTAATGCAAGAAGTACACTAATTTGAAAAATTGCCATTTTTATCCTAACTTTCAAATTTTTCATTTGCAAATCCTCCTGTTTTTTTACAAATTGTTTTTATGTTTTATATTATAGCACAATTTGATATATTATAAAATTCCTCGTTTCTATAAAAAACAATTATAAAAGCAGCAACGTTTACAAATTGATCACTTAGATGACCCTTTTACTTGAAAATGAAATTGGCCAGCCTACCGTTACATTACTTGGTAATGCAAAAGTATTGGCTGACCAAAAGGTATTCCCAAACTATTTTAATTTGAATTGCTTCACCGTAACGGAAAGATATTGCGTCATTTCGTCTAGTCCGGAAGCCATATTATTCATATCCACTGTTGTTTCAAGAAGCTTAGCAGATTGTTCTTTAAAGCTTTCAGTAGAAGCTGCTATTTCTTCCGCACTTGCGGCTTCTTCTTCCGTGACAGCCGCTACCGAAGTGGTGGATTCGTCCATACTATTTAATAAATCGGATAATTTTCCCATGCGATTTTTGACATCATCAGTTGCACAAATCAATTGTTTATATAGATTTTCTGATTCATTTACTACTACAGCGCAGGAACTAATTTCAAAGATTGCTGTTTTTGACTGCTGATTACTTTCATCTACAAGAAGTACAATCCCCCTTGTAATTTCTGCAATTTCTTTTGTTGCTTCTGCTGTCTTTTGTGATAATACACTAATTTCGTTTGCAACCACTGCAAATCCTCTACCCGCTTCACCAGCTCTTGCCGCTTCAATGGAGGCATTTAGCGATAGGAGATTTGTTTGAGCTGCAATTTCATTTACAACATCTACAAAACCTTTTATATTTTCCATCGAAGACTGAACAGATGTAACCGTGTCACTCAAATTAGTGATAGTAGTCTCAATCTTATCAAATGAAGTTTTTGTTCCTACCATCCTTGTTTGTCCTTCATGTGCCATCGTTTCCATGGAATGCATAGAATCAATCACCTGGGCTTTTTCTTCTAAAATACCCACCGTATTTTTTGCTAAATCCGTAGCTCCTTCTGCCACAATACTAATGGTATTTACCATTTCTTCTATGGCAATAGAAATTTCATTTGCAGAAGTGCTCTGAACTTCATTTACATTACTCATATCATTGGATTTTTCTGCACATTCCTCTGCTTTACCTTTCAACTTAAAAGAAATCTCATCGATTTCTATCATCTTTCCACGAAGGATTTCGGTAAATCTTTGAAGTGCGTTTGCTATTTGCCCTACTTCATCATTTTGCATTACATATTTTTCAATTCGAGGATTTCTACACAAATCAAGTTTCTCAAGATTAACGATCGCATCTTTTAGCTTAGCAATTGGCTTTAATGAAATTTGTAGAATTACTACTACCCCACCAGCAATAACAATGGTAAATAAGATGCAGATAATTGCCAAATTTTTTGAATTTTGCTTTGCTGTTGCAAAAATTTCATCTTTTCCATCTGATAGTACCATTAACCATCCACGTTCTGTAATTGGTTTATATGTAGCAATATATTCTTCTTTTCCAGTTTGATAGGAAATTGTATTCACATCATCACTATTCTTTGTTTTGACTTGTTCTATAATATTTAGTAAGTTTTTATCCTCAATCTGGGTACCAATTAAACTTTCATCACCTGTAAAAATGTAATTATTTTTATCGGTATTAATTAATGCATAACTTGAGCCGTCCAAACCTTCTATTTTAAGTGAAGATAACGTATTTCCTAAATTAGCAGCATAGACAGCAGCACCCACATAACCGATTGGTTGCTTATTATCATCATAGACTGCTTTAAATAACGCGATAACCTGTTTTCCTGAATTAGCAGATGTATTTATTCCAATATTATAAACTGCATCACCAGATTCAACTAATGCAGACTGTAATTCTTTTAGTGCATCATCGCTTCGAAACGTAGCTCCTATGGCTTCTTGATTGGAATGGGATAGACAAAATGAATTCCAGTCACAAATATAAATTCCTTCTAAATCGTTTCTGCTGCCAAAATATTTATCAATATATTCTTGAATTTCTGCATTTAAGGCAGTATCCTTTGGATTTAACAATAATTCTTTTAGATCAGCATTGTGGCTAAAGTCCATAAGTACCCCTTCTGCTGAATTCATGGTTTCATTAATAATCTGAGTTTGCGCATTTATTAAAGTCGTCATATTATTTTCTGCCGCATGCTCCAGAAGTTTTTCTGAATTCATGCTTGAGATTGAGAAAATTAAAACCATACTTACCATAATCATAATACATACAAATAACCCTATTTTCTTATTTAACTTCATATTTTTTAACATTTCTTTCCCCTCCATGTTAAACTTCATCCTATTTAAAAACATTTTCCATAAAAATATAAAATTACCCAGCCAGCTAGTATAATAAAACATAACTGCTGGCTGAGCTAATTTAACCAATAACTTTAATCTAACTTTCTGTTATTGTCTATTCAATTTACGATACAACAAACTTAATAATAAACCTAGAATAGCTAATGCACCTGCAATTACAAATGCCTGTCCATAATTTCCAGTAGAAGACACAATCTTACCAACTACCGTAGGTCCCATAATACCTGCCACTGCAAATCCGATGAACATAATACCGTAATTTACACTATTATTTTTTGTACCAAACTGATCGGCTGTAAATCCAGGAAATACTCCCATAAATGAACCAAAGCACATACCAATAATTGCAAGTGCTACGATAAACTTTCCATTGTCGCCTTCTCCGCAACTGTATAGTGTAATGAGACCGATAATTGAGAGTAAAAAAGCAAGTGCTACGGTAGTAATACGGCCAATTTTGTCCGATATGTAGCCCGCCAAGATACGTCCAATGGCATTAAAAAGTGCCAGAATAGAGACACACGTTGCTGCCATCGCAGCGGACATTTTTACAATACTTTGTGCCATAGGGGACGCCTGTGAAATAATCATAAGTCCGGAAAATGCACCACATAAAAGCATGCAGATCATGAGATAAAAGTTGCCGTCTTTTATCATCTCTTTCCAGTTTTTATCTTTTAACTTTTTACTATTGGATGTCTTCGTGTTTGGCATATACCCTTTTGGAATGAATCCTTCCGGACACTTTTCTATAAAAAATGCGCTGCTGCAAATAACAACCATAAATACCATTCCCAATATGCGGAATGTACTTTGAACACCGATCGAGCCAATTAATTTGTTTGCAATCGGCGGAATAATTACGGAACTTAAACCATAGGTTGCTGTTGCGATCCCGCCAATTAATCCTCGTTTATCTGGGAAGAATTTAACAGAATTATTAATGGTGCATCCATATACAAGCCCCATTCCAAGTCCACATCCAGCACCATATGTAACGACTAAAATAGGAATACTGGATGCAAATCCACTTGCAAGCAGTCCTGCTCCAAAGAGTAGTCCTCCTGCAAATACAACCCATTTCGGTCCCAATTTATCATTGATAAATCCACCTGATATCATCGTAATCGGTCCGACCGAATTTGCAACCGTAAACACAATTGACAAATTGCTTGCCGTTAGCAAGGCCGTACCAGTAAGTCCGTATATCTGGCTTAGATGAACTGCCATCGGAGATGCAAATACACTCCAAGAATAAAGTGAACCAATGCATAAATTGATGAGACAGCTTGCAATTAATATAATCCAACGTTTCTTCTCTAATTTCATGTATTATTTCTCCAATTCTTCTAAAATTGAAGGAATTACCTGATACAAATCACCTGTGATTCCATAATCAGCAACTTCGAAGATTGGCGCGGTCTCATTTTTATTGATTGCAATAATATAATCGGAATCTTGCATGCCAGCAATATGCTGGATAGCACCAGAAATACCACAAGCAAAATAAATTGTCGGTTTCACCGTGGTACCGGTCTGACCTACCTGATAAGAATGGTCAATCCATCCTGCATCGACAGCTGCTCGGGAAGCTGCAACAGTTCCTCCTAATTTATCTGCTAATTTCTTTAATAAACTAAAGCCTTCTTTATTACCAAGTCCCATACCACCAGCTACAATAATTTCTGCATCGGTAAGAGAAACCATTTCTTCTGCTTTTTTTACAATTTCGAGAACTTTCGTACGAATATCTCCTGGTTTAAAATCTACCGCTAATGGCACTACTTCACCCTTGTAATCTTGTGCATATTCTGCCTTTGCCATAACTCCAGGTCTTACCGTTGACATCTGTGGACGATGATTTGGACATACGATTGTTGCCATTAAATTACCACCAAAAGCAGGACGAGTCTGTTTTATTTTTTTATCTTCTGGGTCAATCTCAAGCTTTGTACAATCAGCTGTTAATCCAGTACCACATTTTACCGCAAGGCATGGACCTAAATCACGACCAATATGGGTAGCACCAAGCATAACAATCTCTGGTTTGTAGGTTCCAATTGCTTCAAATATAACTTTGGTATAAGCATCCGTACGATACGTGCTTAATTCCTTATCGTCAGCAAGATATACTTTGTCTGCACCATAAGTGATTAATTCTTTTGCCAAGTCATCTACTTCATGTCCACAAAGTACTGCACATAGTTTGCATCCTATATCGTTGGCAAGTTTTTTACCCTCACCAAGAAGTTCAATTACAACTGGCATTAATTTGCCTTCTCTTTGTTCTGCAAATACCCAAACATCTTTATATGCACTTAAGTCGATTGCTTCTTTTGCTTCTTCTGTCTTTTCAATTGCACCAAATGGGCAAGCACTTACACAGGCACCACAACTTGTACAAGCTCCACCGATTACCGCTAGTTTTCCTTCCATTGTGATTGCATTGAAAGGACAGGTCTTCGTACATTTTGTACATCCCCTACATTTCTCGTTTATAATTTTAACTGCCATTTTTATCCGCCCTTTCTAATCTAAATTAAATGTTTTTCACTTAGTTTTGCTACCAAAGTTTTTGAAACCTCACATACTGTACCAGAAAGCATTTCTCCTTTTCCCTTCGGTTGTGGGGTGAAAGAGCGAAATACCTGTGTTGGAGATGCGTTAAGGCCGCAATCGGCTGGATCTAAGTTTACATCTTCATGATTCCAGAATGGAATTTCCTTCTTGCATCCATCAATGATATTATAAATACTCATATATCTTGGTTCATTTAATTCTTTTACTGCTGTCAAAAGGCATGGCGTATTTACTTCTATTACTTCGTATCCATCTTCCAACTGACGTTGTACGGTTACCTTTCCATCTCCAATTTTTACATCTTGAACATAGGTAACAACTGGGATTCCAAGTCGTTGTGCAACCTGCGGTCCTACCTGAGCGGTATCTCCATCAATTGCCTGACGGCCTGCAAAAATAATGTCCACATCGCCAACTTTCTTAATTCCTGCTGCAATTGTAGTTGAAGTTGCACAAGTATCCGCTCCTCCAAAAGCTCTGTCACTTAAAAGGAATGCTTCATCTGCTCCCATAGCAAGACATTCCTTTAACATCATTGTTGCCTGTGGTGGACCCATGGTAATAACAGAAACTGTGGTTCCAGGATTTTCGTCTTTGATTTGTAGAGCTGCCTCTAACGCATTTGCATCATCTGGATTTAAGATACTTGGAACACCATCACGGATTAAGGTCCCTTTCACTGGGTCTATTTTAACTTCGTTTGTATCTGGTACTTGCTTTGCGCAAACTAATAGTTTCATATTCTGTATCCTCCTTATTTCTTCAATAATTGACCGGCAATTACCATTTGTTGTACCTGAGATGTACCTTCATAGATAGTAAATACTCGACAGTCTCTATATAAACGTTCAATCTTGTAATCTTTGATATAGCCATATCCACCATGAATCTGTAATGATTTCGCACAGATTTCATTACAAGTTTCTGATGCAAAGTACTTTGCCATAGATGCAGCCATGGAAGCATTTTGATTGGTATCTTTTAAATAAGCAGCATCATATACTAAGTGTTTTGCAGCTTTTAACTTTGTTGCCATATCTGCAATCATGAAGCTAATTGCTTGAAAATCACCTATACGTCTGCCAAACTGCTTTCTTTCTTTTGCATATTTGATAGCCTCATCAAGAGCAGCCTGCGCAACACCAATAGACTGTGCTGCAACACCAATACGTCCAACATCCAGTGTCTTCATTGCATTGGTAAATCCTTTGTTTAATTCACCTAAGATATTGTTCTTATGTACTCTGACATTTTCTAAGATGATATCGCTGGTTGCACATCCGATTAATCCCATTTTGTGCTCTGGTTTACCGCAAGATACACCTTCTTGCTTCATATCTACTATAAATGCTGAAATACCGCGAGAACCCAGACTTACATCTGTCTTTGCGTAAACGACTGCAAAGTCTGCTAATGGTGCCATTGTAATAAATGTTTTACGACCATTTAATACATAGAATTCACCATCTACTACTGCGGTTGTAGCTACTCCACCTGCATCCGATCCTGCACCTGGTTCCGTTAGAGCAAAGGCAAGCATTTTTTCTCCCTTTACCACTGGTTTTAAATATTTATCGATTTGTTCCTGCGTTCCAGATAATAATAATGGTCCACCAGATAATGAGTTTGGTGAAGATACATAGATACTTGCAACGCCGGATACCCTTGCTATTTCTTCCATTACGATGACATAGGAAACGGTATCTGCACCCGCACCATCAAATTCTCTTGGTATTTTAATTCCAAAGAATCCTGCTTTTGCCATCTTATCCAATATCTCTTTCGGAAACTCACCGGTTTCCTCTACCTTATTAAGAATTTCAAAAGTCAGTTCTTTTTCAGCAAATTCCCTTGCTAATTTTCTAATTAGCTCCTGTTGTTGTGTAAATTCCATACTTGTTCCTCCTTAATTTTTTCTAAAACAGTTGCTTTTAGTGTCTTTATATCAACCTTTCCATTCGCTAACAATGGAAATCCTTGAAAGCCATATATGTATTTTGGCACTTTATAATCCGCTATATTTTCTTTTAAAAATGCAATAAGTTTTTCCTTTTTGACCGTTTTACCACAGCAGATGACCGCAGCTATTTCTTCTTGCGCAAAACAATCAGGAACACCAAATACTTTTACATCCAAAATTCCTTCATATTGCATCATAACTTCTTCAATCTCAAGTGGAGAAATATTTTCGCCACATCGAATGATAATGTCTTTTTTTCGTCCTGTTATATAAAGATTTTTCTCCTTATCTAAATATCCAATATCTCCAGTTTTAAGCCAACCATCTGCAGTAAAAACCTTTTTTGTTTCTGTTTTCCTTTTGAAGTATCCAAATTGCATCACATTAAACCCTTTGATTTGAACCTCGCCAGATGCAAATGGTTCCGTTATGATACGCCGCTTTTCATCTACGATTCGGAGTTCCACATTTGGAATCACTTTTCCAACAGAACCTTCCTTTTGTTCCAATGAGTCCTCAAAATCAGAGAATGTAATACTTGGCGACGCTTCTGTCTGCCCAAAAGACTGTTGCAGTTTATTTATATGGAAACGACTGGTTATATTTCGATAGTCACATCTTCGAATTCCTGCGCCCGCAATGATTCCAGATTTTAATGATGATAAATCATAATGGTCAAACTCTTCATTTTTCATCATTGCTAAAAACATAGTCGGCACGCCATTTAGTACGGTACACTTTTTTTCTTCTATTATAGTGAGCACCTGCTTTGATCGAAAACTTTCAACCACGCAGATGCTACATCCAGATACCATACTTGCTAATAGTCCCGTTGATAAGCCAAAACAATGAAACAAAGATAAGGTCAGACATATTTTATCTTCTTGTTTCCATTGCATCTGTTCACAAGCTATTTTTGCTATGTTTAACATCTGATATTGGGTGAGCATAACCCCTTTAGGCGAAGATGTTGTCCCAGAAGTAAAAAGCATACTTAAGATATCTTCCGAATGTACCTGCGCTTTTTTCTCACTTAATTTTTCATAATCACTTTTATTTTCATAAGTGATGTTTTCCGCCTCTAACCACTTTTGGTTTTCATCCGGACCAATATAGATATACTGCCGCATCCGCCATATTTTTTGTTTTCTTAGATGCTTGATCATATCAATAAAGTCATTTTCTTTGTAACGATCTCCATAGCACAAAAATTCAATGTTTGCGTAATTTACTATGGATTGCAATTCTTTATTTTTATAGTTGAAGTTTATAAGTACCGAAACTGCACCTATTTTTGCTAATGCAATGTATGTAAATACCCAATTAGGGCTGTTTGGTGCAAAAATTCCAACATAAGTTCCTTTGTGTATCCCATAATTGAGATACTTAACTGCCAAATTGTCTGTAATTTTATCAAATTCCTGCCAGCTACAATGGTATTCATGGTACTCCATTGCAATCTCATTTGGATAGTGTTTTACGTTATATGACAATAATTGTTCCACTGTCATTTCTCCTAATTTCATGTTAGCCTCCAAGCTTGTATACTTGTTAACATACTTATATATATATTATGCCGGGTTATCCCGGCACAATATTTTCTTAGTTAAGAAGTATATTTTTCATAAGCTGCAATCGCTGCACCAAGTGCGCCCATATATTGAGCATCTTCGGTATAGCATATTTCGGTATTTAATTCCCTAGCAAGTGCTTCTCTTACCCCACCATTTTGTGCAACGCCGCCGCTCATACATACCCCTTCTATCACACCGACTCTCTTTGCTAATCCAGCAACACGACTTGCAACAGAGTTGCAAATTCCTGCAATTAAATCCTCTAAGCCCACACCTTTTGATAACTGTGAGATTACTTCTGATTCGGCAAATACAGTACAAGTACTGGATATTTTAACAGGCTCTGTCGCTTTTTTTGCATAGTCTTCAAGTTCGCCTACCTTTAATTGTAATATTTGAGCCATAACATCTAGGAATCGACCTGTTCCTGCAGCACACTTATCATTCATCATAAAATTGGATATCATTCCTTTTTCATTCAACTGAATAACTTTTGCATCCTGACCTCCAATATCAATAATGGTTCTAACAGTTGGATTCATATGAAATACTCCTTTTGCATGACAACTTAATTCACTCATTTCGCCGTCCATCGCTTCAAAAGTGGTTCTTCCATATCCTGTTGCCAAGGTAAACACAATATCTTGTGCATGGATACCCGCTGTTTTAAGTACCTCATCATAAGCTTCCCTTGGCCCCTGTGTTCCAGTTCCTGCCTGTACCAAAGATCTCGCAATTAATTCCTTACCATCTTTCAATACAACACACTTTGAAGTTGTCGAACCTATATCAATTCCTAGTGTATATATCATCTTGTTACGCTCCTTATATTCTATTTATCCTAATCTCTTAGATCCACAGATTAATTATTTTTTGTATCAAATTTAGTATGAATCATATGAATAATATATGGAATTATGATAACTGGGAAAGTTAAGTATGCTAACATTCCATATCCTTTTGCTACTAATGCCAACAATCCAAACTGTGCAACTGAAAATCCTAGTAAACATAATATCAAAGTCGATAGAAGAACTGCTTTTGAAGGTTTTGCGTCTGGGCTGTAATTTTTGTCAATTACGTGACAGATTCTTGTTGTTCCTGCCGCTACCATATTAACCGCTGTAGAAACAGCACCTAAAATGATTAAAATAGAGATAATCGGCATTAATATCTTGCCACCTACTCCATTTTGTACCAATAAAATAACAGGTAGGGAAGCTTCCCCATATTCAGCGGTTTCTACAATTGCTAAAAGTCCGATTGTACATATAAAAATCATAGTACTATTTACTAAGAATCCAATAAAATAGGTAAGTTTTGCATCTTTAGGCTGCTCTAATACTTCCGCATGCTGTGAAAAAACTGCAGGAGAAGCTGCAATCTGGAAGGCTGCATATACAATCATGCTCCAGATAGCTGGCCAAACTGGTGCATTAGCAGTTGACATATGACCAAGGGACACCGTAATCTGATCCCACTGTGCTATGATATTTGGTATAAATACAACTAAAAGTCCTACTACGATTAAAATAGAAAGTGCCGTTGCAACTTTACGAACAATTGCGGTTCCATAAATTGCAACAACAAAGATGAATACTCCGATAACTGCCGTACAAATAATATATGGAATACCGGTTAACGCTGCTAATGTAGTACCTCCGGTTGAGAAGGCAACCGCTGGCACAACTAATAATACAAATATGTATACTAACTCATACAAATTAGAAAAAATCGGTGCAAACTTCCCATAAAATGAATCGTTAAAGCTTCTATAATCAAAGGTTCCATGCTTTTTGCAATAAAAGGCAATATAAGCATTATATATTGCAGGAATTGCCTGTGCTCCAATACAGGTAAGCAGGCAGATAATTCCATAATTTATAAAGTAACTTTTTAATTGTGCACCGGAAGCAAATCCTCCACCAAACTGTGTTGTAAACCATACAAATGTGATTCCAAATGCTGCTGATAACTTTTTGTTTTTATTCATATCATTTTCTCCTTTTCTCATTAACAAACCTCTTAGTTAATTAATTCTTTAACAAGCTTTCGTGTTTGCTTGTTAGGAACGCATTGAATTCTGCCTTTCCATCAATCGTATACAGCTTATATTTACTGTATTGTGATTGGATGGTTATCATAGTGTCTTTTTCTCTTCTGCTATAATACTCACTCCTTATAGGTAATTTGCGTTGTGTCAATATGTACACATGTGTACATGTGTACTTGTCGACATGCTTTGTTAAAATAATACCAAACTTTGCGATTTTTGTAAAGATAAAGTTTGGCAATTTAAACAATTTATCGAAAAATAAAATACTCTGCTTGTACAGTTTCAACGATATCTTTTAATCTCGTTACGGTATCCATATGCGTATGTAGGCATTCCCATCCTCCCTGACGGTCTCGCTTTATAATTGTTTCAATCAGTTTCTCATGTTCTTTAATAATTTCTTCAAGTCGGCTCATATTACGTACCTCAAAATTTCTCCAACGCCGCACGTGAATATACTGCTCCTTAACTAAGTTCATTACCTGCTCTTTATCCACTGCCTTAAGAAGATAACCGTGATAAATATTATCAATCACATAAAATTCATCCATTGTAATCTCTTTTTTAATAACCCTCTTCTGCTCTTTTACATTCTTCTTTAAATCTTCCACTAATTCTAGAATTTTAGTTTCATCTAGATTCATAACTCGACGCAATGCTTCCTGTTCTACGGATTCACGAAGATATAAAATATCTTCCACATACCCCATATCAATCTGGCTTACAAATGTACCACGCTGTGGGTAAACCGCAAGCAATTTTCTTTCTTTCGCTCTTGTAATTGCTCCCCTTATAATATGTCTCGAAACATCATATATCTTACATAAATCATTCTCACTGATGCTTTCTCCAGGCATATACACTAATTTTTCTATTTTTAAACATAGATCCTCATAGACCTCATCACTAGTCATAAACTTACTATTTAGCATACTATTCCTCTATTCTACTTATTAATTGCTTAATTATGTAATGATTATACCTTATTTATACAGAAAAAAACAATAGAAAATACCCCACCTGCTAAGTGCTATATGAAAGAAGTAATCTGATTTTATCATAGTAAGTAATAGCATTTTTCAATTCTCTAACAACTATGGGGACTATTCTCATTCTGCTATAAGAAATATCCCCATAAATAGTTCAATTTAATTATTTATCCTCTTTCCAGACAAATAATGTTTTATTATCTAAAAAGCTCTGAATTTCATCTTCTGAATATCCTAATTCTTTCAAAATATCAACGCCTTGTTCGCCAATAAGTGGTCCGCGATTATACTCTGGGACTCCCATCTCTTCAAACTTAACAGGTAAACGTACCAAGGTTCTCTCATTTCCATTATCATATTTCATTTTATAAAAGCAGTTATTTTCCCATGCTTGCTCATCCGCAAGAATATCTTCCCATGACTGAGCTACACTAAATGGGATATCTGCCTTTGTAAGTATTTCTTTCCACTCCACAACTGTCTTCTTCCCAAAGGCTTCCATAACAATATCATACATTTGCGCACCAAGTTCTTTTGCCTGAAGATTCTGAATTGGGAAATAATTTTCATTTTCTACCAAATCTTCTCTTCCAATTGCTGTTATAAATGTCTTGAAGTAAGTATTATAATCTGGCATACATGTCTGTATAAAGCGGTCATCAGAAGTTCTCCATGCAGCATTAAATGGATTTGCACTGAAACGTACATCTATTGGATATTGTCTTGCTGCGCCATCATAGTTAGCAGCCTGAATCATCATACCCATATTGTAGACAGCACTTTCAAAAAGACTAGTTTCTACCTTTTCACCACAACCTGTGGTTTTGGCCTGATAAAGCGCTGCCAATATACCAGCAACCATGTTCATACCTACATTATGATCTCCAAGACCTGGTACTACATTCATAGGAATGGTTCCTCTTTGACGCAATGAGTGAAGATATCCACCTCTTGCAAAGAAGGCAGTAAAATCAAAACCTGGCAAATCTTTGTCAGGACCAAACTCACCATATCCAGTACAAATTCCATATACTAATTTAGGATATTTAACTTTGAGCGTTTCATAATCTAAGCCTGCTCTTTCAAGGGCCTGAACCCTCCAGTTCGTTATTAAAACATCTGCTGTATCGAGTAATTTGAAAAATGCTTCTTTACCCGCTGGATCCTTCATGTTTAAAGAAATACAACGTTTATTTGCATTCTCCAACTCCCATGTGGTATTTTCATACATATCCAAAGGTCTACCCTCTGATGGTGCAGTATAACGCAATGGATCTCCCTTGGCCGACTCAATTTTTATGACATCTGCTCCTAAATCTGCCATAAATCTACCAGCACTTGCAGCAGCGATAAATGTAGCTAGTTCCACAACTCTTACACCTTTTAATGGTTTTCTTTCTAACATAATCTTATATCCTCCTTAAAATAATAGTTATTATTTGTCCATTTCTTCTATAATTGTAGGGATTATCTTGTAAAGGTCCCCTACCATTCCATAATCAGCAACTTCAAAAATTGGAGCATTCTCATTTGTATTGATTGCTATGATTTGTTCCGCATTCTGCATTCCAGCCACATGCTGAATCGCACCTGAAATACCACATGCAATATAAATTTTAGGCTTTACTGTGGTTCCAGTCTGTCCTACCTGATATGCATGATCAATCCATCCGGCATCTACTGCTGCTCTTGATGCTGCAATGACACCACCAAGCTTATCTGCAAGTTGCTTCAAGATTTCGAATCCCTCTGATTTCCCAAGCCCCATACCACCAGCTACAATGATTTCTGCATCAGTAAGCGATACACTATCTTTAATTGTCTTAACAATATTTAAAACTTTGGTACGGATATCCCCTTCTTCAAATACTGGATTTAAGGTTACGATTTCTCCCTTTCTTCCAGTTACATGTTCTGCTATTGTCATTACACCTGGTCTTACGGTAGACATTTGTGGTCTATGATTTGGACACACGATAGTCGCCATAAGATTTCCTCCAAATGCTGGACGTGTCTGCTTTATTTTCTTATCTTCCGGATCTATTTCAAGCTTTGTACAGTCTGCCGTAAGACCTGTATTACATTTAACCGCAAGACATGGTCCTAAATCACGTCCGATGTGGGTTGCTCCAAGAAGAACTATTTCCGGTTTATATTCTGTGATTGCTTCATAAATAACTTTTGTATATCCGTCCGTTGTATAATTTTTTAATTCCGGTGCATCGGCCAAATATACTTTATCTGCACCATATTCAAAGAGTTCAGCCGCTAATCCGCTAATTTCGAAACCGCAAAGTACTGCACATAGATCACATCCAACTTCTGTGGCAAGTTTTTTGCCCTCTCCTAAAAGCTCGATGACAACCGGCATTATTTTACCTTCTCTTTGCTCTGCAAATACCCAGACGCCTTTATAAGCACTTAAATCTTTAATTTCCTTTTCTTCTTCCGTTTTTTCGATTGCATCAAATGGACATTTTTCTACGCAAACCCCACAACCTGTACAGCTAGATCCTATAACGGCTAGCTTATTTTCTAAAGTGATTGCACTAAATGGACAGTTCTTTACGCAGATGGAACAGCCCTTACACTTTTCCTTGATTACATTTACAGCCATTTTTATATACCGTCCTTTCTCTTACAGATAATGTTTTTCTTTTAAGCGATTGATAAGCGTTGCACTCATTTCCTGTACCGTTCCACCAAACATTTCACCTTTTCCCTTTGCCGCAGGTGTAAAGGAACGAAATACCTGAGTAGGTGAAGCATTTAATCCACAATCCTTTGGAGAAAGCTCTACATCCTCATGATTCCATATGGTAATCTTCGTATCATATGCCTCCATGATTCCGCCAATACTCATATATCTGGGTTCATTAAGTTCTTTTACTGCGGTAAGAAGACAAGGTGTCTTTACTTCGATTTCTTCATAGCCATCTTCCATCTGTCTTTGTACAATAGCCTTACCTTCTTCTAGCTTGATCTCCTGAACATATGTAACCACTGGCACTCCAAGTCTTTGTGCCACCTGTGGACCAACCTGAGCGGTATCTCCATCAATTGCCTGACGTCCAGCAAAAATAACGTCAACGCCCTCTACTTTTCTGATACCCGCAGCTATCGTCGTAGAAGTCGCACATGTATCTGCACCTCCAAATACCCTGTCACTTAACAAATATGCCTCATCTGCTCCCATAGCAATGCATTCTCTTAACATATAGGTTGCCTGTGGTGGTCCCATTGTTAATACTGCCACTACGGTATCTGGATTATTATCTTTATAGGACAGTGCTGCCTCTAATGCATTGGCATCATCTGGATTTAATATACTTGGAACTCCATCTCGTATTAGTGTTCCCTTCACCGGATCAATTTTAACTTCATTGGTATCTGGTACCTGCTTAACACAAACTAAAATCTTCATTATGATTTTCTCCTCTCTCCTATTTTTTCAGCAACTTGCCTGAGATAACCATCTGCTGAACTTGTGATGTTCCTTCATAGATAGTGAATACACGACAATCTCTGTACATTCTTTCGATTTTATAATCTTTAATAAAACCATAGCCACCATGAATTTGAAGCGCCTTTGCTGCAATTTCATTACAGATTTCTGACGCATAATATTTGGCCATAGATGCGTTCATACTTGCATCTTGATGCGTATCCATCATATATGCTGCCTTATATACAAGCTGCTTTGCAGCTTCGAGCTTTGTTGCCATATCCGCGATCATAAAGCTGATTGCCTGAAAATCACCAATTCTTTTTCCAAATTGTTTTCTCTCTTTTGCATACTTAATGGCTTCATCCAAGCAACCTTGCGCAACACCAATAGACTGTGCTGAAACTCCAAGACGTCCTGTGTCAAGTGTCTTCATTGCATTGATAAACCCTTTTCCTTCTTCTCCTAAAAGATCACTCTTATGCACACTGACATTCTCCAATATGATATCACTTGTAGCGCATCCTACAACTCCCATTTTATTTTCAGACTTACCACATGAAACGCCGGGAAGTCTCATATCTACTATAAAAGCACTAATTCCTCTTGTTCCCTTAGTCATATCTGTTTTTGCATAGATAACCGCATAATCAGCAAGTGGTGCCATCGTAATAAAACATTTACGGCCATTTAATACATAATAATCACCATCTTTAACAGCTGTTGTAGCCATACTTCCGGCATCAGAACCTGCTCCCGGCTCAGTAAGTGCAAATGCAAGTTTTTTCTTTCCAGTTACTACTGGACGAAGATATTTTTCCTTTTGCTCTTCATTTCCAGACAACAGTAATGGCCCTCCAGATAATGAGTTCGGCGATGATACATAGATACTGGCAACACCACTTACTCTCGCAATTTCCTCCATGACAATCACATAAGAACGGGCATCCGCTCCCTGACCTCCAAGCACTTTTGGAACTTTTATTCCAAAAAATCCAGCCTTAGCCATCTTATTCAGTATTTCTTCTGGAAATGTTTCCGTTTCCTCCACCTTATCCAGGATTTCACTTGTAAGTTCTTTTTCAGCAAACTCCCTTGCTAGCTTTCTTATTAGTTCATGTTGTTCAGTAAAATACATGACTAGTCCTCCTTATCTTCTATTCTTTTTTCAATCTGACTGCGTAATTCATTCATCAAAATTTTACCACTTGAATTTAATAAAAACTTTTCAAATTCAAAAATGTACTTTGGAACTTTATAATCCGCCAAATTTTCTTTCACAAAATTCTGAATTTCATTTTTATTTATCCTTGTTTTTGAATTTGTAATTATACAGGCAACTATTTCTTCCTGAAGAACATCTGCTTTTATACCAATTACTTTTACTTGTTCAATATAAGGTAACTGCAGGATACAATTTTCAATCTCTAATGGAGATATATTTTCTCCACCTCGAATAATCATATCTTTCTTCCTTCCAGTCACATGAAGATATCCGTTTTTATCCAAAAATCCAATATCTCCTGTATGTAGCCATCCTTCTACATCAATTGCTTTCATCGTTTCTTCTGACAGCTTATAATATCCTTGCATTACATGATAACCTTTTGTTAAAATTTCACCGGATTCTTCATGCCCACAAATTTTTTTTTCTTTTTCATTCCATATTTTCAACTCAATATTGGGTATAACTTTTCCTGCTGTTAATGATTTACATTCGATTGAATCTTCATATTGAGAAATTGTAATACAAGGTGACGATTCTGTTTGTCCAAAAGAAGTCTGCAGATATTTTACACCTAATTGACTACATATGTTAAAATATTCTTCCTTCTTTATATCAGAACCTGCTATAATCCCACTTTTTACAGATGAAAAATCATAATTTGCTCTTTCTTTATTTCTAACCAATGCCAAAAACATCGTTGGTACTCCATTTAAAACTGTACAATGTTGCTTTTCAATCTCTTTCAACACTTCAGTTGTTTTATAATATTTGATTAAATGAAACGAAGCACCCGAATGAATACAAGATAAAATTCCTGCAGTAATTCCAAAGCAATGGAACAGCGGTACTGATATACACATCTTATCCTTGTTATTCCAGTGCATCTGCTTAACTATTTCAAGCGAATTATTTATAAGACTGTAGTGTGACAACAGCACTCCTTTTGGTATACTAGTTGTCCCGGAAGTAAATAAAATACTTGCTGTATCAAATGGAGAAACCAATTTTTCTTCCCTCTCCAGCAGTACTTTATCAGTCGCAGAGATTTCCATTCCATAGCCATCATAAAAATTTAATGGTATTATTTCTTTTAGGCACAAAAGCTGATTCAAGTCCATCTGGCTTAATATTTCAGTATGACTGACTTCCTTTCCTTCCTCTCCATAAAGAAGAAATTCTATATCTGCATACCGTAATACCTTTTCTAATTCACATTTTTTATAACAGGTATTAATAAGTACAGCTATCGCTCCGATCTTAGTTAGCGCTAGATAAGATATTACCCAATGGCAACTATTCACTGACCATATTGCTACATGAGTACCCTTTTTGATTCCACGCTTTAAAAAATCAATTGCAATGAGATCCGATAATCTTTGAACCTCGCTCCAACTGTAACTGTGCTTACAGTCACTGATTCCTGCAGAATCCGGTTCGATCTGCGCACGTTCCTTAAGACAGTCTCCAATCGTTTTTGTAATAAGCAGATTCATATTAAATACTCCTTGTTATTAATAAGTATACTTGTATACTTGTTAACTTTTTTTAATATCGCGAAAGCTAAACTATCTAACTTTCGCGACTATTTACTAATTAATCAACTTTTCCCATTTTGCAAAGTATCATATGTATGATAAATGGAATTACAACAACAATAATTGTTAAGTATCCTAAGTAGCCGTATCCTTTACTAACTAATGGAATTAAACCAAATTGTGCAATGAAGAATGCAAGCATAACAAATAATACCGCAATTACCATGGTACGTACTTTTCTTTTTCCATTTGAAGCTTCTTCACTAACATCTTTTTTCTCAAGGCTATTTACGAAACGTGCAACAACACCTGCTATCATATTAACCGCAGTAGATACCGCACCTAAAATTATTAAGATGGAAATAACTGGTGTTAATACTTTTGCTCCTACACCTGTTTGTACCAGTAATAAAGTAGGAACCTTTGCATTTGATAAATCAGGATTGTTAATTACAGCAATCATACCAACTGTACACATAAATATAATTCCTGCATTCACAATAAATCCGTAAATCATACTTTTCTTTGCTTCTGATTCATTCGTAAAAGACTGTGCGTGTTGAGTGAACAAACCAATGGCTGCAAGCTGGAATGCCGCATATATAAACCCTCTCCATAATGCCGGACCTGCTGGTGCTGGGTTTGCAGCCATATCAGTAATATTTTTTGTAATGGTTCCCCACTGCGCAAAAATATTTGGTATATATACAACTAGCAGACCTACAATAATAATAACAGATATTGTCGCTGCTGCCTTACGGACCAAATCCGTACCATAAATTGCCAAAATAAAAATAAAAATACCAATAATCAGAGTACATATCATATAAGGAATCCCTGTCAATGCTTCAAGGGTAGAACCCCCCGTTGCAAATGCTACAGCAGGCGCCAAACAAATTACACATAGATATACTAATTCATACAAATTTGAAAATATAACCCTATATTTTCCATAAAAGCTATCTGTGAAACTACGATAATCATAAGTATTGTGTCTTTTTGCATATCGAAGTGCATACCACTGGAAAACCGCTCCAATTGCCTGTGCTAAAACAGGAGTAAGCAATGCCCATATACCAAATGACACAAAATAAGATAGTAACTGAGCTCCAGATGCAAATCCACCTCCGAATTGCGTTGTAAACCATACAAATGCTACGCCAACTGCTACCGGCATTTTATTTTTATCAATCATATCATTATCCTCCTAATGTTAATTTGCCTATTATAACATCTCTTTGAATGTCTGAATCATTGTATTAGCTTGTTCATAGTTTACCATCTGACGATCTACCTCAATCTGCACAAACTGAATTCCTTCAGCTTTACATGCTCTAATAATAGGTACAAGATCAAACTCTTCCGGATCACAAAACTTGGTCATCAGCAGTACTACGCCCTGTGCTCCATGTTTTTTAGCCAAATCCAAAATGAATTCAACACGTTTCTTATCAACATCATACAAAACAGAACAATTTCCCATGTTGGAAAATTTTTCAGCCAAAGCATCAAGGCTGCTTCCTGTTTTATCTATATCAATACGATACTGTCTTGATTCATGAGCTATATCATCGGCTACAATTTGCATATCATTATTATCAAGAATTTCTAAGAGGCTCTTGCTATCTGCCAATATACCTGATGTAACAATTTTCACTTTTTTTGTTTCTTCTTTTGGCATTGATTTTAGCTCTTCCAATAATTGTCTAACCAAAGCGCTATGTTCTTCCTTCAGCATAAAGTATGCACTCTTAAATACATCCGATCTTTCAGATGCTGTGATGAATGAATGTTCAGAACAGGCTTCGCTAAATTCTCTCATAACTTTATTATGTTCATTGTATACTGCAATAGTTTTTGAAAGCTCTGCTTCACTAAATTTTGCGTTTGTTGTAGCTTCCAAATCATGAATAACTCTCTCATAACCAGCTCTGCAGAATACCTTTCCAACTTCATTATTTCTATTCTGCGGATATGTCATAGGTATAAATGGAATATCTTTTACTGCATATTTCCAATTCTCTCCTAGACATTTCAGTGAGTCACATAATGAAGGGATTACGATTGCTGAAACTCCCTCATAAGCACCTGTCATACCTAATTCTAATATTGACTGCATGATACTGCATATAAAAGCAGGAAAATAACGTTTTGCTTCCTTCACTTCCACATCTGCACCCCAAGCTCCAAATGGAACCATTCCCATGGAATGAATAATTTCTTCCGGTGTATATACAGGTACACAAGCTACTACTTTCTTCCCCTGTGCAAGGTAAGTATCTAATTGTTTTTTTGGAGACGATGCAATCTCATGAAATTTGTTAAATAATTCATTTACTGCCATAATTATTTTCCCCCCTTATTAGCATCCATGATTTCAGAAAGACCCTGTACACGTGTTTCATACTGTGCTTCTGAGAAGTTACGTGGATCTGCCTGGTCTCCATCAAATGAGGCAACTGGAATATCACAATGTTCACCTATTTGACGACTCATCTCATACATAAATCCACTCCATAATTTACAAGAACGATTCGTATGTACTAACAATCCTTCTGCACTTGTTTTCTTAACAATTGCCTCTCTCTTATCTCGTGCATGTTCTAAGTTCATAGCATTTGGCACATTACAATATGCACGAATTAATCCATCAAAATCATTATAAATAAATCCGAACGCATCCGCATAGATAGTTGCGACCATGTTGATACCTCTTGATTTTAATCCTGTCGCTGTGACACGAAGATGTGGCCAACAAGCAATTCCTTCAAACATGATTCTATACTTTTCTTCAGCCCTAAAAGTGCTTGTTCCATCGATAACCGCTTGCTTGTATTCTTCAAGTAATGTTTCAAAGGCTTCCGCTGCCTCTATAGTACCCCTTGCACATACCGCTACTGCCATATGATTTAATAAATCAAAACCATTTAATGGTGATGGTGTATATTTAGTATAAGCAGTTGCCTCTAACCATGCCCTTGATGTTCTGTTTGAGATTTCCATGACTTCCTTAAACTTCTCATCAGTCCACTTCTTACCTGTTATTTCTTCCAACTGCTTAATTGCTGCTAGGAACTGTCCTTTTACATATGCAATCTGAGCATCTGATACTTCATAGTCTGGATTAAACGGAATATCAATTAAAATCATAGGAATATTCAGTTCTTTAGCAATATTCTCATACCATTTAATCATACAGTTGCAAATGTTATTACAGCATAATACGAAATCAGGTTGTGGCATATTTTGTTCTGGAGCATCTTTCACTTTCATATAAGCAAGACTAATTCTTGCGTATGCGCATATATCATTTGAATAGCCATCGGCTTCTGATACATTACACATCTTTTCTCCTGCTCCTCTGGCTGCAATTGCAGCTGCCTGATTTTCTGGATAGCATACTTTGATTCCCAACGTCTGAAATATCTCCTGTGGAAAGTTGCTTGCACACCAGCCAATTTTTTCTCCCCTGTCTTTTGCTTCCTGTACTTCCCTGTAATGTTTTGCTGTTATCTCATTCAGTTTATACTTAGCTGAATTCGGATCGGGAGTGTACTTTGGTTTTTGAACTTGTTCACTCATAAAAAGCCTCCTTAAATTGTTTGTCATATGCGTACAATGCTACATGAAAACGCAATACCGCCACTCATATATACCCATTTCTTAACTCTATATTTTAGCTAAAGGAGCAATCCCTCTTTGCTATAAAACTGTAAATTCCTGCAGTATTTACAGCATTCAATCAACTTTGGTATTTTTTTAACGATCATAATCAAAAAAATAAAATGCGCTCCAATCATGTACTCTAGTATACAAGATGTAGGAAAAAAAATAAACTTATTTTATCGCATTTCTATTGGGTTGATTGTTGGTACTCTAGTATACAAGATGGCGCTTTTTTTTACATGTTTGTATTTTTTTCTTTAAAATACAAACATGTAATTCACACTCTAAGAATAGCATTTATTGTTATAAAAGTAAATAGTTTTTTATATTTTTTGTATTTTCTTGTTAAAAAGTACTAGATTTCTATTTTGTAAAATACTGTGGAAACTTCGCCTTTGCCCTATCATTAATTGTTGAAATTGTTTCAAGATGATTTGCCATACAACTTTGTGCTTCCTGTAAGTCATCCAGTTTTATAGCATCTACAATCATTCGGTGTTCCTTTATCAATTCAGGAATTCTATGATCAAATGCAACATCAAAATTTCTCCATCTAGAAATATGAATCATATGATCACCCAGTAACTCCACCAACGCAAAACGTTTTACACTATCAATCATGATTTTGTGAAAATCAGAGTCTAAATTTCTAAAAGTTTTGTCATAACAACTAATATTTTTATATTGTTCCTGTTGATGCAAATTTTGTTCTAATTTTTTAACTAATAATAAACGATCTGATTTATTTAATTTGGTAAACATTTCATATAAGACCTCTTTTTCGACAGCCGTCCTTAATAATAGTAAATCCGATATGTGATTCAAATCTATCATACTAACATAAGTACCTCTTTGAGGATATACATCTATCAATTTAATTTGGTTTAATCTGGTAAAAACAGTCCTTATCACAGATCTAGATACATTATATTCCTGACAAATTTGATTTTCACTTACTTTTTGTCCAGGTTCAAGCTCAAGTTTTAGTATTCGCTTTCTAATATCTTTATATACTTCTTCTGTTGACATAGGTTGATTTATATTAACAACACTGCTCATTTTTTCCCTCGTTTCACTTATTTATATTACTATACGTTAGTATACTACATTTTACAGATTTTAGAAAGTAAATCAGCTTAATAAAATATCTGCCCAAGAATCTGTTGGTATGGTATTATAGGTATCAGAATGACTCCTTTGTAGGTGTATGGTCGCTTGTTTGTAGACAATTCAATTTTATCATAAACCTTTGAAGAGTTGTTGTAATTTGGCAAAGAGAGGAGGATTCCGATTATGAAAATCAGAGAAGCAGAATACAATGATTTGGAATGTATCATGGATATATATGACAGAGCTAGAAAGTACATGATAGCGAATGGAAATTCAAAACAGTGGGGGAACGGATATCCAAGACAGGAACTATTGCAAAAAGATATCAAGGAAAAACACTGTTATGCTTGTGTTGACCAGGATATTGTGGTCGCAGTGTTTATCCTTATCTATGGAAAAGATGAAACCTATGCCACAATTGAAAACGGCACTTGGCTAAATGACTATAAATACGCAACCATTCATAGACTTGCAAGTTCTGGAAAAGTAAATGGAATTGCAAATGCATGCATTGAGTGGTGCAAAAACCAGTATAGTAACTTACGTGCAGATACGCATGAAGACAATAAAGTAATGCAACATGTATTGAAAAAAAATGGATTTATAGAATGTGGTACAATATATGTAAAAGACGGTACCAAAAGAATTGCTTATCAGCTTTTTATAGATTAGGGTAACTAGCTTAATATTATTTTATTGATGATTATAAAATTAATTTTCTACACATAATATTCTTATTACTTGAAAAGAAAGGAGATTCTCTATGAATTTAAACAATGATGTTGGCATTAGTTTGGCTACCAATACGCTCGATAATATTCCTGCACCTTGTTCCAGTGCAAAGGATATCATAGCTTTAGTAAAAGATAGTGGCCATGTAACTGGCTACCAATTATCAGATGGACAAGTTGTAAGTAAAGAAGATGGAGTACAGTTAGCAAAGTCCGGTGGTATCAATGGCGTTGGCATTGCTCATCGTAAAGATACAGAATATCTGAAATCTCTACCTGATGGTAGTGAAGGCAACAATTTAAGTAATCTGCCTTCTATTTCAGCTACTGATACGCTACGCTAATAAAAAACTTCCTCTTAATCTGATGCGCTCCTTCTTGCTGGAAACAGTTTTATTATTTAAACCGTCTACCACAAGGCCACAAGAGGAACATATCATTTATAGGGGAAGTTTTATTTTATTTTTATTCTTTATTCTCTTCTTTTGTAAATACTCCTTCAAAACTGAAATGATCCGCATAGTAATCTTTTTGTCCATCTACTGTGATGACTGCTGATTGAATATCTGGTAAGTTTAAAAGGGTATCAATCAATTCATTTGTCAATATGGTTCCTGCACAACTACCGGCATTAAACCTCAGCGCCACTTCCTCCGAGATATCTACGGTTATGCATTTTGCATCTTTATCTACCGTTGCACTGCTGACTCTAATCTCCGTCTCTTCAAATACATCATTTAAAGCTTCCGCCATATTATTTTCATAAAGTTCTTTGTTGACTGAAATTACTTTTTTCTCAATCGCATTTTCATAATCATCTGGTCCATATACATAAAGAGTGAGCTCTATTTTTTCTTCTGTTTCAGCACTTTGGCTAGGGGATGATGCGGTAGGGGAAGCTGGCAAAGTTGTAGCAGGCAAAGATGTAGTAACTGTAGTTGATTCAGGTGCTGGTTCCTTTGAAGCGACTTCCTTTGTTTTGCATCCAACAAATAAGGTTAAGACAAATAAAATAATAAAACCTATTTTTATCTGTTTCATGACTCTCCTTTCAGATAATAACAAATTTTTGATTATTTATATAATATCGCATTTCCCATATATTTACAAGTCAATAAGAGCCTATGTTGAAGCAAATCTTCTCTGTCTAGTCAAATTAATCAAAGCCTTAATTTGATATATTACGCAGATTGAATCCTAATTCCAATTTTTCCATATATCCGGTTGATACCCTACCGTTGCTTCCTTACCATTTCGAACAATTGGTGTTTTCAAGACGAGCTGATTTTCAAGAATCTTTTCATCCTTGTCTTCTTGTGCAATATATTTAATGAGTGCAAGCACATTTTTATCCTTACATTTTTCGTCAATCAAGGCATCGATTCCTCCAACCGCCTGCTTTATACTGTTATACTCACCTTTACTCATCCCTTTTTCTTTTAGGTCAATTAATTGATACTTTATGCCACGTTCTTTAAAATATCGCTCCGCTTTCTTTGTATCAAAACATTTTGCTTTTCCAAATATCTGCAAATTCATTGTTATGATTCCTTTCTTTCGTATATTCTATTTTTTCCATGGTCGTTTCTTTTCATTCCACCCTTTTTCCCTCCAGTATGCTACATCAGCCGGATTCCAATCCCTTTTTTGTAGCAGACGCATGAAATAAAAGAATGCTTTTGTTTTAATAGATGGAGACACTTTCCCCTGATTCTTCGTTATTTTATTTGCTAGTTTGTTGACATTCTTTTCTATGCTTATGTACTTTTTGTATTTGATATCTTTCCATGAGATTGTATTCACAGCTACCCCGTAGCAGTAAATTTTCCCCACTCCCCAATAAAACAAGCTATCCTTTATATCTTTGCATGCAGACTTCATGCCTCCACCCGCTGCTGTTGAAATACAAATTGCCTGTTTCGAAAACATTTTTTCTTCTGGTCTGTGTACCATCCATCGGTATCCATAATGATCTAAAAGCACTTTCATAGAGCCGGTTGCATAATATACATATACTGGAGTTGTAAAAATCATGACATCTGCAGAATCAAGTAACTCAGATATCGGCTTACTATATTTGTAATGTGGGCATAGTTTTTCACTTTCCATAAAACATTTTGTACAACCACAGCAAAATTCCGGCAAATCTTTGGGTAAATATATTTCATATATACTTTCACTATCCACAAGTTTCTCAGCTAACATTCTTCCAATGTGATAAGTAGATCCTTTATGATTTTGTCCATTTACTAATACTACCTTCATCAAAGCGCCTCTTTCTAATTATAATTCAAAAATCAAATGCATTTCTTCTATTACTATATTCTAATTTATTGTACCACATTATATTTTCTTGTTCTATGAATTAACATACGCAATTTTCTCCAATTTTAAAATAAGATGTCGTAAAATTCAAATTTTTTATTTTGATTATTGAGTAAGCCAGAAAAGGTCATCTGAAATCGATTTTACGATTTCGGAAGACCTTTTCCGGCTTATTCAATAACCCTTTGAAAATGAATATTTCAGCTGCCATTATTGTACCATGTTGCGATTAAGTTTATAGATTAAGTCTCCATATCCTTCCTGTATCATGTTCTCCTTTGGTATGAACTTTAGCGATGCGCTGTTGATACAATACCTTAGTCCACCCAGCTGCGTTGGTCCATCTTCAAATACATGCCCAAGATGTGCATCCCCAGTTTTGCTTCTCACCTCCGTACGTATCATACCGTGACTTTTATCTTTGATTTCGGTTACAAGGTTTTCATTAATTGGCCTTGAAAAACTAGGCCAGCCACAACCAGATTCGAATTTGTCACTCGATACAAATAAAGGTTCCCCTGTCGTTATATCTACATAAATGCCTTCTTTGTATTCATTATAATATTCATTCACAAAAGGAGCTTCCGTAGCACTGTTTTGCGTTACATCAAATTGGATATTAGTTAAAGAGTTTTTTAATTCTTCATTTGATTTCTTCGTATATTTTTTACTTATATCAACTGCATTGATTACTTTTTTAAATTTTTCTTTTCCGATATGACAATATCCATTGGGATTCTTATCCAGATATTTTTGATGGTACTCTTCGGCCGAATAAAAGTTTAATAATTGACTAACTTCTATAGCAACCTCTTCTTTATACTTTTTTTGAAGTTCTTCCATTGAATTTTTTATAACTTCTTCATCTTGCAAATCCACAAAATATATACCAGTTCGGTATTGAGTACCAATATCTCCACCTTGTCTGTTTATGCTTACCGGATCTATAATATCGTAATATAAATCTAGTAACAATGGTAGCGTAAGAATTGTATCCTCGTAAATCACCTTCACTGTTTCCGCATGACCTGTATTATGATGGCACACTTCATCATAGGTTGGATCTTGTGTATTCCCATTTGCATATCCTACCTTCGTTTCTGTCACGCCATTTATATTTTCAAAATATTTTTCAGTTCCCCAAAAGCATCCTCCAGCCAAATAAATTTCTTTTCGCAAAATTAGTAACCTCCTAGTATTATTTCCGATGAATCAACAATTAGTCAACCAATGTATTCACATGCTGCTAATGCCGCAACCGCACCATCTGCTGCTGCTGTTGCCAATTGTCTTATCGTTTTGCTTCTTGTATCTCCTGCAACAAATACCCCTTCTAAATTCGTTTTACAATCTTCTTTTGCAATGATATATCCTTTATTATCCAATTGGATTAAATCGGAAAATGGTGCATTCTCAGGCATTTGACCAATCGCTATGAATAATCCACTCACCGATAATTTTGTTTCCTCTTCTGTCTCTTTATTTTTTAAGATAATACTTTCTAGCTGTTCTTTTCCAATCAATTTTGAAATATATGAATTCAAAATAATTTCAACATTGTTTTTCTTTTTGAGTGCTTGTAACAGTTTTTCTTCTCCACGGAAGGTATCTCTTCTATGAATAACATAGACTTTGCTGCAGTAAGAAGATAAGAAAATAGCATCTTCTAAAGCTGTGTTACCACCACCATTAACGGCAACTTCTTTTCCTTTGTAGAATCCACCATCACAAGTTGCACAATATGAAATTCCACGCCCGATTAGTTCCGTTTCCTTTTCTAATCCAAGCGGTCTGTTTTTTGCTCCGGTTGCTAAAATAATACTGTTTGTAGCATATTCCTTCTGATCTGTAATTACTTTTTTATCACTTACTTCATTCTTAATTTCCAAAACTTTTTCAAACTTTATATCAGCTCCAAGTTCTTTTGCCTGTTCATATAGGTTTGTTGCAAACTCATATCCAGATATATGCTTTATTCCTGGATAATTTTCAATTTCGGGAGTATTGATAATCTGACCACCATATGCACTCGCTTCAAGTACTAGTACTTTTTTTCCTGCCCTTACTCCATAAATTGCGGCTGATAATCCTGCTGTTCCTGCTCCAACAATAATAATATCGTACATTAGTCTACCTCGCTTTTTATTTACTTATCATTTCCAAAATATCCGATTTTGATTTTAATCCAACCGAGGACTCAACGACTTCTCCATTTTTAAATACTTTAAGAGTAGGAATTGTCATAATTTTAAATCTTTTTGCAAGTTCACTTTGTTCATCTACATTTATTTTGCAAACCTTCACTTCTGTAAGTTCATCTGCCAATTCTTCTACAATTGGTAAAAGCATCTTGCAAGGTCCACACCATGATGCCCAAAAATCTACTAAAACTACTTTCTTTTCATTTAAAACTTCTTCCTCAAAATTATCTACTGTTATTTGTATTGCTGCCATATTCAATTCCTCCTATGTGATTATAATTAACATTCGTAGCTTTTTTTATAATAGTGCTGCGATTTTTTTATCGATTTTTTCTGGTTTATCTGTTGGCGCAAATCGCTCAACTATATTTCCATTTCTATCTACTAAAAACTTTGTAAAATTCCATTTTATTTGTGTTCCTAATATTGCTTTGCTATGTTCCTTCAAATAGTGAAATAAAGGCTCTTCATTTGCTCCATTTACTTCAATTTTTGAAAACATTGGAAATGTAGTGCCATACTTTAATTGACAAAATTGATGAATTTCTTCATTACTACCAGGTGCCTGATTTCCAAATTGGTTACAAGGGAAATCTAGAACAAAAAAACCTTGATTTTGATACTTGTCATATAATTTTTGTAACCCTTCATATTGAGGTGTGAATCCGCATCCCGTCGCTGTGTTTACGATCAATAACACCTTACCTTCAAATTGTTTCATTGAAATGTTAGTTCCATTTTCATCTTTTACTTCAATATCGTATATGCTCATCTTATTAATATCTCCTTTTCTTTTTATGATTGTGTGCTTTTAAATTGTATGCAATTGGTTTTATATCTAATATATATACCTTTTTATTCCAACTGTCAAGTAGTTTTATGAAAATTAGCCTAGTTTTCGTTTTAATAATAAATGAATACACGAAGGCTGCCCTATTGTTCAAAATTTTAATATGAACCATAGGCAGCCCTCGTTATCCGTTTTAATCTCTCATTTTTAGCTTTATTTCTTTATCGTAAAGACATATTTCTTTGCTTTCGCAATTTCCTTACCGTTTGTATAACATACATTCTTCGTAACATATACCGAATATGTTTTTCCTGCCTCATAGTTTTTAACTGGTTTAACTATAATTTTATTTCCTTTTACACTTACTTTCACATCTACCGAGTTTCCTTTGGAATCCAGTGCATATACACTGTCTTTTGTTACAGTTTTGCCGTCAATGTTTTCACTGAATTTTGCAGTTACAACCTTATTGGCACTCTTCTTTGTTTTATACTTGATAGCTTCTTCATTTAGATTAGTCTTTACCAGAGTAAAGCTACTGAATTTATCTATCTCAACAGACATCTTCGTTGGTTTTCCAGTCTCATCATATGCAATCATTCCTTTCATAAGACGGTTTTCTCCATCACTATGCTGTACCAATATCGCCAGTGATTCTACAAATTTTTTCCTCTCACTCTTTTTGGTTGGTATCATACTTTCAGGAATTGGAAGTACAATCTGAGTTTTCAATGCGTAATTCGTATGGATATCCACTGGTGTACCAAGCATAAAAGCACCTTTTGACATATTTGTTAACAGCTCTTTGGTCGCTTCGGTTTGCTTTTTCTGCGTTATATCCGTTACCAGGATACTTACTCCATCTTCTGTTTTTGCAATACTGCTAGTCGGTATGACTAGACTTATCTGTGGTAGATTTACCGTTACTCCAATTTTATTCTGGCTGAATACTTCTGAAACATCTTTGGAGAGAACTAGCTTTATCTGGTCACTTGCATTTTTATCCTTTGCAATATCACTTAAATCAATCGTCACTTCTACTTTCTTTTGGGACAATACACTTTTGATAACTTTTAGCGCTTCCTCTTTTCCTAACTCAACCATATCTGTCGTAACTCCAGTTGAATCTTTAGTATTCGTTACTTTTACTTTTACGGCAACCGTTTCTCCCTCTGTATCTCCAATGGTTATGTTTGCCTTCTTTTCCTTTATCGTTCCTGTTGTATTTCCTGAGTTATCTGTATATTTTGCTAATACTGTTAACTCATATGTTTTCTCAAAAATTTTTACTCCGTGATAGTTACCGTTAACAGTAATTGTTACCGTCTTGCTTGTTTCATTATTTGCAGTTACAGTTCCATCTTCTGCAATAACAGTAGAATCGGAAGATGACCAAGAAAGTGTAACTCCATTGGAAGTTTTTAAGAAATTAAGATTTGATGTTATCTTATCAATACTGTCATTGCTTCCAAGCATATCTTTTTGTAGCGTATTCAATACTGTATCTTTTAACCCCTCATAGGTCTTACCGCTTTCGGATACGATAATAGTTGTCGTAACCGTTCTATCCTTTGATGGCAGAACGTCTTCGCTTGATAAATTGAATACAGGAAGTCCTTCGGAATCGAAGAAGACCTGTTTCATTCTTGTATGTCTGCATGGATCGTTTAAATCGGAGGATGCAGCAAATTCGCATTCCCCATTTGCACAATTTTCTGGTCTTGCATGATATACAATGACGGTGTTTCCATATTCATCTGTTGTATAGGAGTTATGTCCTGGTCCGTATTGATCAACCAAATCCTCGGTTGTTAATAGAGGATATGCATTTTTTGTCCAAACACTAGGATTGGTTAGGTCTGCCTTACTATCTGCTGAAAGTACACCAAGACAATAGGTCTTATCAACAGAGGATGCAGAAAATCCTAAATATATTTTTCCGTTGCGTTGAATCGCTACTGGTCCTTCATTTACGGTATCATTGCTGGATTCCCATGCATAATTCGGTACCGATATTTTAACTGCATCACTGGTAAGCTGCTGTGGATTACTGCTATCTACCGTTGCAATAAAGATACTAGATACCGTATCAACCTGAGCCCACGATACATAGCTCTTTCCATCGCATTCAAAGTAAGTCATGTCCAGAGAGAAATTTGTGAAGGCTTTGCTATCGATCGATTTTGCCTTCATAATACCTAACATTGTCCAACTGTTTGGATCCATCATGTTATCGCCTGTGTATTTTAATACATGAGGGCGAATGGACCATACATTACTGCTTGATGTACTTGCTGTACAAAAGATGTACCAGCTGTTACCAATTTTATGCATTTCTGGTGCCCAGATATAACGGAAATAAGAACCTGAACTTTGTGTATCTGCTGACCAGATGGTTACTTCTTGTGCTGTAGCTAATCCTGCAATCGAAGTCGCTCTTCTTAAAACAACTCGATCATAACCAGTTCCTGAACCACGAACTGGATAAGAAGCCGTAAAGTAATAATATCCATCATCTCCCTTTACAACATGTGGATCTGCACGCTCTTCAATCAAAGGTGTTTCTGTATATTCATTGGTATTTACCCTACCCGTTATCGTATAGCTTCCATTTACCTTCGTATTAATTTTATTTAATTCCTTTTGATCCCAGGTAATTCCATACGTTTTCTTTTCACCATTGCTATAGCTTACCTCGATGGAGTCTGTTAGCTTGCCGAGGGTTTCACCCGTTTTTACCCCAACATTTCCGATATCGCTAACTTTTGTGCTGTAAATATCTCCAAATTTTGCCGACAATTTATCGAATTCACTATCTGTAAGATCAAATACAGAACTTTCGATTGCTCCATCTGGTAAGGTTGCTGTCACTTTGGACATCGTATATGTTGCTATAACTGGCTCGGTAAAGCTCTTAAAATCAGCTGTTTTGGATAAATAGGTCTTACCGTCAATTCCTGTCCAGTAAACAAAATAGCTCTTTGAACCATCATCATAGCTACATTCAATATCTGTCACAGTAATACCAGTTGCATTGAGCTTCACGTATCTTTCATTGTCAAAATGAATGAGATCTTTTGAATCATACAACATGATGTAACTGCTACTATTGTTGTCGGTCGCAATTAATCCATAGCTTCCATCTGCTTTCTTAAATACCACTGGATTACCCATCTTCTTTGTTCCAACCGTTGGATACAAAATCGCCTTTTTGTGATTCAATGGAACAAAGGTTTCTCCATCGGTGGAATATGCATAATGTAAGGTATCCGTTCTTGTCGTATCTCCAGATACAACATAGGTCAATAATTTCTTAGAGGTATTGTTGATAAAGCTTCCTTTTATTTTCCAAATTTGTGGCGTCTTTAGACCATCTGCCGTAATCGTAACACTAGTACCCTCTTTTGATAAATCGATTCCGTTGGATAGATCTGTTTTTAATGTGAAACCTTCCTCCATAACAAGGTTTACTTTTGCCTTGCTTAAATCGGTATTTTTACTTCTGGCTTTGTCAAAATACAAATTTAAAACATGATTTTCTTGGTCTAGCTTCGATGTTGATAGTTGTAGTCCGTCTACCGTAGCACCTTTTAAACCAGCTATGCTGATTCCCCGTGTCTGAGCAACCTCTATATTACTGAGTGCTCGGTTGTACACTTTTATATTGTCAAAATAGCCTTTAAAATATGCATCTCCCGAATAAAAAGATTTTCCTAGGTAGGAAACCAAGTTTCTTCCCAGATCTGTCATCTTGACACCAAGATTCTTATTCTTTGCTATTTGCACACCGTTTTGATAGATAACCATAGCGGAATCTGTCACTACAATCGTTATATTCGTCCACTTGTTTAAGATGGAATCAACCGCTGCCGAAGCTTCATATTCTGATCCATAAGAACTTTTCGTGAATGCATTTCGTATCTGCGTTGGATTTGTCTTTAAGAACATATATTTGTTACTGTCCTTGCCCACCGTCCATGTAAAGAAGTTTCCTCCTGTTGTAGCAGATTTTATATCCATGGAGATGGTAAACGTATTTCTTCCAGTAAAGAAATTGTCTTCAAAAGCTGCATAGGATCCGTTCGTTCCATCTAAATATAATACCTGTGAATTGGTATCCTTTTCAGTTACATAGGTTGCTTTTCCATATAGGCTACCATTGTGATTATTTCCACTACCATCCTTAACCGTGTTTCCTGATAAGCTCTCATCAAAATCATAAGAAATTACTGGATTTTCCTGTTTCTCTTCCTCTACCTCATTTACATTGTTGTATGCTTTTGTTAAGGCTTGGTATTCTTTTGCTGTGATTCGTAAGATAGTTCCATGTCGCTTCAAATTACTTCCCAAATTATAATTGCTAACCTTCGTGAATTTTCCACTTGATAAATCGTTTGTGATCAATGGAAGATAACCGCCTCCAGTTCCATACTGGTCTACCATAAGGCACCAGGTATCTTTTGAAGCATCATCTTCATTGAGCTTGTAAATCAATGGTCCTTCTACTCCAGAGAGACTTCCAAGCATTTCGGAATTGACCGTAGTCCATGTGGAATTCAAAAGCTGACTGCTGCTATCAAGTCCAACTCTCTTTGTTGTCTCGTCTTTTGAATACCGATAATACGCATCATTATATTTGATAATCGTAGAATCAATGACGTGATTTTCCCTTTCCAAATAAATCTGTGGCTTGGTAAAGGTATAAAAATCTCTTGTTTTTGCGTAATAGATTCTTTGCTTTGCCGAACTATCCGTTGGTAACTTCACCATAGATGCCCAGTAAACCAAATATTCTCCTGTCTTTTCATCATAAATGGCTTCAGGCGCCCATACGCATCCCGCACTCTCTACTCCTACTTCTACCATTCTAGGATTTGACCAGGTCACCAAATCATTTGATTCCCAAATAATCAACGCCTTACTTCCACTAGACTGTGACTCACCCCAAGAGGTTCCGCCTCCAATGCAAAGATCCGTTGCGATTTGATAAAATTTATCACCGTCAGGTGAACGTAATATAAATGGGTCTCTCACACCTCCATCACCAAGCGAAGATGTCATTACTGCCTCACCTGCATTGAGGTCTGTCCAGTGAAAACCATCCTGGCTGGATGAAAAATAAATCTGCTCCGCTGTGTTCCCACTTTCTCCAATAAAGTGCGTAAATAAATAATCCGTATATTCGGATTCTTTGATTGCTACGGGTTTTGCTTTCACCGTAACTTTAATTTCCTTACTATCCGTTACGTTGCCGCTTGTAATCGTCGCTGTTAAGGTTACTTCTTTATCGTCTACCTGTCTTGTGACTACCCCGGCCGGCGTATCATCATATCCTGTGTTTGTTTTTTTACTTACACTAATTACCGTACTATCGGATGTTTGCCATGTTAGCTTGGCGCCCTCTTTCGTACTATCTGGTAACGTAATGTTTCCTCTAATATCATTTGCTCCTGGAATGGTTAGCGTTTTCATTGCCAAATCCACAATTTCTGCATCTGTCAGCTCTATTTTGCCGAATTTTTCTGCTACTTCTTGCGCAGTCAAGCTATAGTTATATACCTTGAACTCGGATACCTTACCTTTAAATGCTGGGTCTGGTGTGTATAAGGATTTTCCAATATATCCAATAATCGCTGGTCCACTTGCGGTAAACGCTGCTCCGCTTGCGGTTTGTATAATATCTTGCACTTTATATGTATGCGCAATGCTTCCAACTGATTTTCCATTCATATAAAGGTCAATCATGCCATCTGAAAAAGCCGCTGTTACTGTGTTATAAGCACTAGTATTAATCGATCCTGTTTCGTTTAGCTTCTCATCATTGCTGTCCTTGATTCCATACCGCATCGTCCCATTTCCCTGTCTTGGGTTACAGAACACATAATTTTTAACATTCGGCCAGACATCCTCTTTGGCTCCTAAGCAGTAGAGCCAGTGGTTCGCTGCTGTACTTGTCGTAAAGGTTGTTTCAATCGTAAAGGTTTCATCCTTACCAACCGCTCCATCTGGCAATGCTACATACTTTGACTTATCTCCAGTAAAAGATAACACCTTCGTTCCATTGTCATCAACAAAATCGGAGTTGGTGAAACCTACGAGTTGTGCATCATGTCCATTTCCTGTTTCATCGGTTAGTTTCTGAAGCTTTTCATTCATCTTATAATGCGTAATTAAGGTTGTTTTTTCTTTAATCTCTTTTGCTGTTAACGAATAATTATAAACCTTAAAATCCGACAATTTTCCAATCAATGCAGGGTCTGGTGTATACAACGATTTTCCAATATAACCAATAGCATCGGTCTTATCTTTTACCCCATTTTTTAGGATATCTTGTACAAGATAGGTATGATCTACTGTTCCTACTAGCACTGCATTGAGATAAACACTTATCTTCCCGCTTGCGTATACTGCTGTTATCGTGTTATAGACTCCTGAAGTTGCATTTCCTGACTGATTTAATTTTTCATTCGAACTGTCCTTGAGTCCACATCGAATGCTTCCACTATTGGCTTGCATTGGGTTACAAAATACATAATTATTTACATTTGGCCAAACATCCTCTTTTGTCCCCAGGCAATAGAGCCAGTGATTGGCTTTTGTACTCGTATTGAATGTAGCCTCAATGGTGAAGGTTTCATCATCGCCTACTACTCCATCCGGTAACTTTACGTACTTTGATTTATTCCCTGTAAATGACAGTACCGTGGATCCATTCTCCTCCATAAAATCGGTCGATTCAAATCCCACTAATGTTGCATCATGACCATTTCCCGATACATCGGTTAACATGTTTCCTGTCTTCGCCATCGTGTAATGTGTAATTAAGGTATCTGTACTTGTCGTTGTACTGACATCCTCTGCCCCAACATTACGGCTCGGTAATAATGTAACAAGTATAATTATTACCAACAGTTTTGCTATGATTCGTTTCTTTTTCATCATAACTATCCCCTTCCTTCTCCATTTTCTATATAATCATCCCCAACGAAATGATTATTTCATCCCCAATTTGTATCCCCTGCCTGATTTTAAATATAAGTGGCATTGTCCTACATTATATGAAATCGAATCATCAACATAAATAAATTTTCTTACTAAGATTGTCTATTATTTTCTGTTTTATAAGTTTTGGCTTTGAACAATTAATACAACTTTTGATTTTTTTTAGATTTTATTTCGTTTTTGTACGATTGCATACCACACAAATAGCATGTGCTCTAACCTCAATACAATTATCAATTTTAATAAGAGATAATCGTATTGAGGTTAGAGCACATGCTATTTGTGCCCCTATATGCAAATTGGGATATATTTTTAATTTTGAACATTTAATTATTTTTCCGTAGCATCTGGTTTTAATTTTTCCCAATATTTGGAAAAACTTTTTTCTGATAATATTTCGTTGGTAACAAAATTTCCATTATAGAATAAGGAATACGTTGTAAATGGAGATGGTGCATTCTTTGCTGCCTCTTTCGAATCAATTTTAATTCGCTTTAATTTCATACCATACTCTTTAATCACGTCTTCCAATAAAGGTGCATATTTATCCGTATGGGGACATTGATTGGTATAATATAATACGAACCCTCTCTCGTCAATTTTTCCAAGTTTTGCACATTCCTTAAATTTAGGAACAGCATCGCTTTCTTCAAATGGAAAATATAACAATTCATAATAGGGCTCCGCCGTATCTGCAACGATAAATCCTTCATGTCTTAAAAACTTTGGATCTGATAAAAACGGCATTTTCTTTTTTGAAGATAAAATTACAATTCCTTTTTTACCTTTTTCCTTGCTATCGGCTATGCATTGTGCTAATAATTCATTTGCATAGCCCTGTCCTTTATATTGTCCTGAGACCCATAAACAGTCTATATACATATATCCGTCTGCTTCTATTGGACACCATGCATATTCGGCAGGTATATATTCAATAAATACTTTTCCTCTCACATCTAGCTTTTTGAAAACAAGACCTTCTTTTATTCGCTCTCTCAGCCATGCTTTTTTTGAAGCAACACAGGTTTCACCTTTTATATCTGCAATTGCACAGCAGATATGTTCGGAATCTAAATTTTCCAAAGTCACTTGTTTTAAATTCATATACCCTCCTTACCTTTTGATTGTTGTCTTCAATCTTCTCTATTCATTATCAAATAAAGACATCTGCAGATATTCGCTTTGCCTCAGTTTTTCTTTCATTGGTTTCGAATAGCTACCAGATAATCCATAATTTTGTTTTCTTTCATTCACCATTTTGTAGAGTTCGTTTTTATAATCTTTGCTTGCTCCACCTGTCTTATACAGTTCTTGTAATGGGGTAAACAGTGCCGGAAATTCGCTCTGTATAAAATCAAAAAATACCTTTCTTGTTTTTCCCCGAAGATAGAGGACCCCAGGCAGTACATACGCAACAGCAGCTTCTTTTGCGTTTGCATAAAGACTGTCTACATTCTCCTTAGTATCGGTTAGATATGGAATTATCGGCATAAAGTGTAGTCCTGTTGATGCATTAGTGTTCGAAAATTCTTTCAACATAGCAAAACGTTTTAAGGATGTCACGCCATTTGGCTCTATTTTACTTCTTATATGTTCATCCATACAGGTAATCGTAGCAGCTACATTTACATAAGTAAGTCGAGAGAGCTCATCAATTAAATCATAATCTCTTAAAACTAAATCGGATTTAGTGGAGATAATGCATGGAGTTTGATATTTAATCAGTAATCGCAGTATTTCAGGCATCAACTTATAATGCGCTTCAGCAGGCTGATAGCTATCGGTTACACCTCCGATATTTACTACTTCACGCTTCCAAGAGGCCGTGCTAAGTTGTCTCTCCAACTGTTCTACTACATTTGTCTTCACATAGATATCTTCGAAAAATTGTTCCTCACCTAAATAATCATGGGAATACATAGCGTAACAATATTTACAACCATGTTCACAACCACGATAAAGATTCAAATCCCATGCAAACGGAATTTTTCTTTTTAGTTTGTTACAAGCAACAGTACAAGACATTTCTTTATAATTTGCCATATTTTTGTTTCCTTATTTTTGTTCCTTATTTTGTCTTTAATCAATGATATCACAAATAACACGACAACTGTATGTCCTGTTCAAATTTCTAATTATCTTTTAAAGCTTTTCTTAAATCCTGCACATAAGTTTTTTGCATTTTTTTGATGATTTTAAAGATCTTTGCAATTATCTCTACCAGCGGATCTTTAATGGAAAGTTCCTCTGTAAATTCTATTTTTGTTTCACCATTTGGTAAAGGGAAAAATTTCCCCCTCCATTTACCTTCTAAATTTCTATTTTCCAACTGAAACTCATATAATTTAAACGGTTCTTTTGCAGTAATCGTAAAATGCGTTTCAAAACTATTCTTTGCATATTCAATAAATTTCTTTTCATCTATGATCTTAATTTTAGATAAATCACTTCGCCATGAATAATTCGAATTATCCGTAACGATATTCCATACTGCTTCTATGTCTGTTTGATATGTTGCTGTAATTGTCGACTTTATCATATAACATTTCCTCTTCTCTGCCATTTTCTCTTCCGCTACTATTAACTTTTCTTCCTAATCTTTTACAACATTTGTTCGATTTCATTTGGTGGAACTGCTCTGCTATAATAATAGCCTTGACCAATATCACAATTTATCTGATTTAAGAAGTCTTTTTGTTCCAGTGTTTCGATTCCTTCCGCAACAACACTTAATCCAAATGCATGTGCCAAATCTACTACCGTCTTATATATATAATTTTCTTTTTTATCTAAGACGTTTTTAATAAACTCTTTGTCAATCTTTAAAACATCGAAAGGAAGCATCTGCAAATAATTTAGAGAAGAATATCCGGTTCCAAAATCATCCATTGCGATGGAAATACCTATATTTTTGAGTTTTTGTAGACAGTTTTTCGCTTTTTCCAGCTCCATCATGACAGCTGTCTCTGTTACTTCAACCTCTATTTCATCTGGAGAAATATTCATATCTAGTAAAATATTACAGATATTGTCAAATATAAGTTCATCCGTAAATATATATCCGGATAAATTTACAGCCATCTTAATCGGAGCAAAACCCTTTGCTTCCCAATCTCTTTTTTGTAGAATCGCTTTTTTCAATACCCATTCACTAATCGGTACAATATATCCTGTTTGCTCAGAAAATGGTATAAATTCACATGGTGGAATAAATCCTTTTTCTGGATGATCCCATCGAATGAGAGCCTCAACTCCAATAATATCTCCTGTAACCAAATTATATTGTGGTTGATAATATAATTTGAATTCTTCATTTTCTATAGCATCTTTTAGTTGATTGCCCATTTCAATATACTTAATTGTCTTCTCATACATCGCTTCATTAAATATAGCAAACCCATCTTTTCCATTCGCTTTTTGATAAAACATTGCGATGTCTGCATTCTGCATTAAAGTAGAAAAATCCTCTCCGTGTTGCGGATAAATTGCCACTCCTATACTAGCAGTGATTAAAAATTTTTGATTCGATACATTCCACGTATTTCTAAATTTATCTAATACCTGATTTAGCCAACCTTTTAAGTCTGTTTTATCCTCCGATTGATAAAATAGAAAGGCAAATTGATCTCCACTTAATCTTACTACAACATCCGGCTTTTCTATTATTTCTGACAAAATTCTGCCGATATTTTGAATAAATTCATCTCCTATATCATGACCCATCGTATCATTTATATGTTTGAAATTATCCATATCCATATTGATAATTGCAACACTTTCATTTCTATTAATTGCTTCAACTGCAACTTTTTCTAGATAGGCGCGGTTCGGCAATCCTGTTAGGGAATCATAATATGCTACCAATTGAAGTTTTTCTTCCATTGCTCTTCTTTCCGTTATGTCCGTTCCAATTGAAACAAGACCCCCTATATTTCCATTTTTATCATGCAAAGCATTACAATTCCATAAAATCGTCTTATAGTTACCATCGCAACATTTTATCTCTATTTCCTCATCATTTCCCCTGTCACCCTTTAAGATGGAATCAAATACGTCTCGCATTTTTATTTCTTCTTCTTTTGCAATCAAAATATCTTTTCTATTTTTTCCGATTACATCATCTTTTCTCTTACCAAACACTTTCTCTGCATATGGATTAAACTGTATAATATTTTGTTTGATATCATACACAATAATAATACTGGATGCATCTAATATAACATGATTAGAAAGCTCCTTTTCTGCTCGTAATGACTCCTGTAACTTTATAATTTCTGTTATATCCGTATGAGAACCTGCCATTCGAATGGGCTGGTTATTCTCATCCCAAATCCCTTTTCCTCTACTTAAAATCCATCGATATTGACCTGATTTGCAGCGTAATCGATAGGTAGATTCATACACACCGTCCTTACTTATTAAATATTCATCTAGATTACCACATACTTTTGCTCTATCGTCAGGATGAATTAATTCCTGCCAGGAATCAATGGATGGAGCAAAATCATCTTCCCCATAACCATATATACTTTTACTTTTCAACGAAAAAAAGTAGACACCTGTTTTTATATCCCAATCCCATATTCCATCATTTGCACCTTCGACTGCGAGCTGATATCGTTGTTCACTAGCAGATAAGTTCTTTTGTTGTTCCTTTATCGTATTAATATTGTCTTTTAATTCTTCATTCATCGAAATCATTTCTTCATGTGTCATTAACAGTTCTTCATAACCAGTCAATATTTTATCAATTGATTTTGAATATAAAGCTAAAACTCGTTTTATGACCGAATAAAAAATTGCACCTGTTATAAAAACATAGCACCATCCTTTATAAAGCTGTATCAACTCTTGAAGTTTTGGATCCTTAATTAAAAAATAGACGGACCGATCTGATAATAGAATCCAAAGTCCACCAATAAAAATATAAAGAGTGCTAATTTTTAAAGCCTCATACCAGGGTTTTAATTTATTCTTAGCAGTTAAAAATTCTTCATATTCCGTTTGAATCACTTCCATGCCATCATCCATTTTATCTCTGTCTTTTTTCCTCATAAGCTCACTTTCCATCACATTTTCATCCACGTGAATTCAAATCCCGTTCTTGTCTCGTAGTTTCAAGAATTTATATATTCTTTAATTTTATTCTTTATTGAATCAGGTTGTCAACAAGAAAATAAGAACCTTTTAAAGAAAAAAACGCTGTGAATTTTTGCTTTTTCACAACGTTTAATGATTTTTATAATAAATTTAATAATACACTGCCAAATAGCTCTTTGAAAGTATAAATTACCTATATTTTTATTTATATCCTTCTCCTCTTATCTCATTCGCATTTTCATAAAAACTCGTAACCTTCTGCTCTTCCGGAAGCAATATCAGCTCTTCACTTTTAAATACAAATTTTAATAAAATAGGAGTAATAACCGTCGTAATAACAACAACAATTATGGTTGGTCCTAAAAAGCCATTTCCTAAAAGACCAAGAGCTGCACCCTTACTCGCAATAATCAATGCTACTTCGCCTCGTGATATCATACCAACACCAATCCGTTTTGCCTGATAATTCTTATATCCACAAATTTTAGCTCCCAATCCACATCCAACAACTTTTGTAAGTATTGCAACCACAGCAAGTAAGATTGCAAAGATAACTACCGTACCTGACATATCCGGAAGTGATACTTTTAACCCAATAGCAGCAAAAAAAACTGGTGATAACAACATATATGAAATAGTATCAAATTTTGCCTGAATAAATGTAGATTTATCTATATTTGAAATAATAAGACCTGCAATAAAAGCTCCTGTAATATCTGCAACTCCAAACCACTCTTCTGCAATGTATGCCATTATTAAGCAAAATACAAATGCGATAATAGCATGACGGTGTAACCCTTTTTTGGAACGTTCTGTCCATTTTTTATATAATTTGTAAAAGATATACCCCACTACTGCTGCAAAAGCAAAAAATCCAACAATCTTTATTAAAACTACTCCAATATTAACAGATTCATCTGCCATACTTGTAACAATAGTAAGTGCTATTATTCCAAGAATATCATCAATTATTGCAGCCCCTAATATTGCATTTCCGGAACGTGTTTTCAGTTTTCCCAATTCTTTCAATGTTTCTACTGTTATACTAACAGACGTTGCTGTTAAAATAACACCAATAAAAATATTCTGTAAAAACACTGACGCTGTTGCATCTGACACAATCATTCCCGGTTTATTAAAGAAATAAGTTATTGCAGCTCCACCCAACAATGGAACAATAACTCCACATAATGCAATCACAAATGATGCCTTGCCGCTAGCTTTTAATTCCTGGATGTCCGTTTCCATTCCGGCACCAAACATAAGTACAATAACCCCAATTTCAGCAATTTCATGAATAAAGGCTGTTTCTTCAAGTATTCCGAACATTGCCGGCCCTAAAAGAACTCCCGCTATCAATGCCCCTACCACCTGCGGCATTTGAACTCTTTTCGTTAGCAGTCCAAGTCCCTTCGTAAAAAGCAAAATAATTGCTAAATCTAAAAGATATTCATACCCTTGCATTCTCTCTCCTTCATCAACTTTTTATAAGTTAATATTTCTCTGCTTTGTAGTAGATGCAGTACGCTTTTTTTGCATCCCAGCAATAAGTATATTTATTTTTTTATTTTATGTCAAGAAATAGAATGCTATACAAATCTGGCAAAAAAATAAATCTCTTTGATAAGTAGTCTCCTTAGTATAAAAATCGCGTAATCTTCTCTTTTTCATCATCCGATAAATCATTGTCTTATTTCAAAACTTTAAATGTTCATACTGAATTTACAAAATGTTCACCTTGACAACATTGTTTGAACACAATTGTTCGCTATACTAGCTTTAAGTTAAACAATAACTTGTCTTTTTCATAAAAATACTACTCCTCTAAAAAGCAACCTGAAATATGGTTGCTTTTTTAATTATCTAACACTCCTGTTATCTAAGAATTATTATATCTTTTTCTTTTCCATGTCCAATCTCTTTTTACTAAGTTATGGAATCTGCTAAATAGGTATTGACTAACCATGGCTTTATATAGTAAACTTTATCCATTAAAAGTTTTAAAGTTTTAAAGTGCTAGTGTGATTTAAATCCAGCACTTTTAACACAATAGGAGGATAATATTAATGAGAAAAAAATTATTAGCAAGCATTCTTACATTTACTTTAGCTGCTTCTATGTTAGCGGGTTGCGGATCAAAAGATGAAGCAAACGCTGATACAGAAAGTAAAATATTTAAAATCGGTGTAAATCAATTAGTTACCCATGCTGCACTTGATGCAAGCTATCAAGGATTTGTAGACGCATTAAAAGAAGCAGGTTACGAAGACGGCGTAAATATTAAAATTGATTACCAAAATGCAAACGGTGACCAATCAACTGCAAATACCATTGCGACAAAATTAGTGAATGATAACAATGATCTTCTCTTATCAATTGCAACGCCTTCTGCTCAAGCTTGTGCCAATGCAACAAAAGATATTCCAATCCTGGTAACAGCAGTTACCGATCCTGCAGGCTCCGGTCTAGTAGCATCCAATGAAGCACCTGGTGGAAATGTATCTGGAACTTCTGATTTAAACCCAGTAGAGGAACAGATTGCATTATTAACAAAATTAGTTCCTACAGCAAAAAATATTGCTATCTTATATTGTTCCAGTGAAAGCAATTCAAAGATACAGGTAGATTTAGCAACTGCTGCTGCAAAAGCAGCAGGTTTGACCGTTCAAGAAGCATCCGTATCCAATTCCAATGAAATTCAGCAGGTGGTTCAATCCTTGGTTGGTAAAGTAGATGCCATCTATGCTCCTACGGATAATACGATTGCAGCCGGTATGCCAACGGTTGCTCAGGTCGCAAACGATAATGCCCTTCCTGTTATTTGCGGTGAAGCTGGAATGGTGGAAGCTGGTGGGCTCGCTACTTATGGAATTGATTATTATGAACTTGGTAAATTAACTGGAGTTCAGGCTGTTAAGATTCTCAAAGGGGAAGCTAAAACAGCTACCATGCCAATTGAATACTTACCAAAGGATAAGCTTACACTTACTATCAATGAAGACGTAGCAGCTAAATTAGGAATAACGATTCCTGATGACTTAAAGACAGAAAAATAATAAAAATATATCATGGACCGGAAAAAACTTTCTGTATAAGTTTGTCCGGTTCGTGTGTATTCATGGAAATAAAGGCAAGAAAGGAAAACAGAAATGAGTAGTACACTATTGTCACTATTTGGAGCAGCATCACAGGGTTTAACCTGGGCTATTTTAGCCTTAGGCGTTTATATTACATTTCGTATCTTAGATATTCCTGATATGTCTTGCGAAGGAAGCTTTGCTTTAGGCGGAAGTATCAGTTCATTCATGATGGTAAGCCTTAACTGGAATCCTTTTATTACATTGTTAATAGCAACGTTATCTGGTATGATTGCTGGCTTGGTTACTGGATTTTTACATACAAAGTTAAAAATACCTGCAATTCTTGCAGGTATTCTAACCATGGTTGGCTTATATTCCATTAATTTAAGAATTATGGGGCAGGCAAACACCGCTTTGCTTGGAAAAGATACCATAATTACGTTTGTTCAGAATCTGCTGCCTTCCGCAGAAACACTCGGTATCAAGAATTCCGTATTACAAACTACAGCAACTACGCTTGTTGGCCTCATCTTTACTGCAATCGTAATTTTGTTTTTGTATTGGTTTTTTGGAACTGAAGTTGGCTGCTGTATTCGTGCAACCGGTAACAATCCTGCAATGGTAAGAGCTCAAGGTGTAAATACAGATAAAATGAAAATATTTGGTTTGATACTTGGAAATGCATTAGTTGCACTTTCTGGAGCTCTCGTAACGCAAAACCAGGGTTATGCAGATGTAGGTATGGGAATTGGCGCTATTGTAATTGCATTGGCCTCCATCGTAATCGGCGAAGTGATCTTTTCCAAGGCTAAGAATTTTGCACATAAACTAACGGCGATTGTTCTTGGATCAATCATATATCGCTTAATCATTGCTATTGTTTTGCAGATAGGATTAGATGCCAACGATTTAAAGCTTCTTACCGCATTTGTTGTAGCGCTGGCTCTCTCGATACCAGTATTAAAAAAGACGAAGACTTATATCTTTATTCATAATAAGATAATAAAGTTAATAAATCTTATTAAGAAGTTCGTAAATTCCATTAAGATAAAATTAGCTGTAAGGAAGGTGAGGAAATAATATGTTGACATTAACAAATATATATAAAACTTTCAATCCGAATACAGTAAATGAAAAATTGGTTCTAAATGGTTTAAATCTGGAATTAAATGATGGAGATTTCGTATCCGTAATCGGTGGTAATGGAGCCGGAAAGTCTACTATGCTAAATATGATCGCAGGCGTTCATTTTCCAGATCTAGGTTCCATCGTATTAGATAATGAGGACATCACAAAATTTCCAGAGCATATTAGAGCAAAATATCTTGGCAGGGTTTTCCAAGATCCGATGATGGGAACTGCCGCAAGCATGGAGATTGAAGAAAATCTTGCACTTGCTTACCGTAGAGGTAAAAAGAGAGGGTTAGGCTGGGGAATTACAAAAGAGGAACGTGATCTGTATATTGAAAAATTGAAAATGCTGGACTTAGGCCTTGAAAGCAGACTCTCTTCTAAAGTAGGTCTATTATCCGGAGGTCAAAGACAAGCATTAACCTTACTTATGGCAACACTTAAACAACCAAAACTTCTTTTATTAGATGAGCATACCGCAGCTCTTGATCCAAAGACCGCAAATAAAGTATTGGAATTATCCGATCAAATAATAAAAAAAAATTCTCTGACAGCAATGATGGTAACGCATAATATGAAAAATGCAATTCAGTATGGTAATCGTCTCATCATGATGTATGATGGTATCATCATATTTGATGTCTCCGGTGAAGCGAAAAGAAACCTTCATGTCAGTGACTTGTTAGAAAAATTTGAGCAAGCAAGCGGCGGAGAATTTGCTAACGATCGAATGATATTGTCATGATAGAACTTTTTCTACACTTATTTCAAAATAAATAAAGGAATGCTGCAAAAATATAGTTTATGTTCAATTTGCATATCGGAGCACAAATAGCATGTAATCTAGCCTCAATACGATTATCAATTTTAATAAGCCATAAACAATGAAAATCAAGTGATTGGGCGAGGCCACTGAAAAAGTCATGAAAGTTTAAAAAATCCTTGTAAATGTTCGATTAATAGGGCATTTACAAGGATTTTTTGATATAATTATAGTATTAAAATAGGTAGGTGATACTATGATTCAATTACAGCAGAAATTGGT
>JBGSNZ010000042.1:0-17826 GCA_041739345.1 Acetivibrio sp.
TCAAGGAAAGCAATGAAAAAAGCGTTTGGTTATTAATAGAAAAATCGCTAGAGATGGTTTATTTGGCGAACCTAAAAATAAATAGAAGATATCATTTTGAAAAACAAAAATAAATTGCCAACGTTTAGTTGACACAAACTCAATGTTTTGTATACACAAAATGTGAATATAAATGTGTTATAATCTATTAGGAGGGTGAAGGAATGTCAAAAATTACTGTTGCAATTGCTGATGACAATGAGAGGATTGTGGGTCTTTTGGTGGAAGTAATGGAGAATGATCCAGAAATTGAAGTTGTCGGGGTTGCATATAACGGGTTGGATGCAATCAAAGTGGTGAATGAGGAGCATCCGGATGTGGTTCTTTTGGATTTAGTAATGCCTAAACTGGACGGGTTAGGAGTGCTTGAACATTTCAAGTACCATACAGAAACCGAGAAACTTCCAACTTTTATTGTGATTACAGCAATCGGTCAAGAAGGGGTGACTGAAAAAGCATTTTCTTTAGGAGCGGATTATTTAATGATGAAACCATTCGACAATCAGATTTTAATCAATCGTGTGAAACAGATTCGGCGAATGGGAATGGATAAGGAAAGAACCGTAGAAACAAAAAAAGAAACTGGAAATAAGATGAATAATTATTACTTAGAACATAATTTAGAAAGTGATGTAACCAATATTATTCATGAGATTGGTGTTCCGGCTCATATTAAAGGATATCAGTATTTACGAGATGCGATCATGATGTCTGTAAACGATGGTGAAATGCTAAATTCAATTACAAAACTTTTATATCCTTCCATTGCAAAACAACATAAAACGACACCAAGTCGTGTTGAACGGGCAATTCGACATGCAATAGAGGTGGCATGGAGTCGTGGGAAGATGGATACAATTGACGATTTATTTGGCTACACGGTAAGTAATGGAAAAGGGAAACCAACAAATTCTGAGTTTGTTGCATTAATTGCAGATAAGATTCGATTAGAATACAAAATTAGAGCATAAATTACAGATAAGTGATATAAATTCCTCTTTGACAATACAACTAGCTAGTGTATAATATATGTAATTTAGCATAAATGGGGAGGAAATTATATGAACAAAATTCTTTTTGTAGCGTCCGAAGTTGTACCATTTTTAAAAACAGGTGGGTTGGCTGATGTAGCGGGAACCTTGCCTAAATATTTTAACAAGAAGAAATATGATGTACGCGTAATTCTCCCAAAATATCAGATTATACCAGAAGAACTTAAAAATCAGATGGAATATTGCTCTCATTTTTATATGGATTTAGCGTGGAGAAAGCAATACGTTGGGATATCAAAATTAGAATATAACGGAGTTGTCTTTTACTTTATTGATAATGAATATTATTTTTCGGGTTCAAAGCCATATGGAAATATACATGAGGATATCGAACGCTTTGCTTTTTTTTCTAAAGCTGCGTTATCCGCATTACCACTCATTGGCTTTCGTCCAGACGTTATACATTGTCATGATTGGCAGACGGGGTTGATTCCGGTATATCTCAAAGACTCATTCCAAAAAAATGAGTTTTATAAAGGGATAAAATCAATAATGACAATACATAATTTGAAATTTCAAGGTATTTGGGATATGAAAACGATCAGAGATATTACTGGTCTTGATGAATACTATTTTGCTCCGGACAAATTAGAGGCATATGGGGATGCAAACTATTTAAAGGGTGGAATTGTATTTGCAGATTATGTAACAACAGTAAGTGAAACTTATGCGCAAGAGATTAAGATGCCATTCTATGGAGAGGGATTGGATGGGCTTATAAATGCACGTAGTAATGCACTTTATGGAATTGTGAACGGACTTGACTATGATGAATACAATCCGGAAACGGATAATTACATTTTTAAAAACTATTCGAAACGTACATTTCGGAAGGAAAAAATTAAAAACAAGAGAGCACTACAAGAAGAACTTGGATTAACAAAAGATGATAAGAAATTTGTAATTGGAATTGTTTCACGCTTGACGGATCAAAAGGGCTTTGATTTAATTGACTATGTGATGGAAGAAATTTGTGCACAAGATACGCAACTTATCGTGCTAGGATGTGGAGAAGAGAAGTACGAAAATCTCTTTCGACATTATGCATGGAAGTATAGTGATAGAGTATCGGCCAATATCTTTTATGCCAACGATATGTCTCATAAGATTTATGCAGGTTGTGATGTATTTTTAATGCCATCTCTATTTGAGCCTTGTGGCTTGAGTCAACTTATGAGCCTTCGATATGGTACAGTACCAATTGTTCGGGAAACTGGGGGTCTGAAAGATACAGTGGAACCTTATAATGATTATGAAAGTACTGGTACTGGATTTTCTTTTAGTAATTACAATGCACATGAAATGTTAAATACCATACAATATGCGAAACAGATTTTCTTCAAAAAGAAAAGAGAATGGAACAAGATAATCGATCGTGGAATGGAACAAGATTTTTCTTGGAATAATTCAGCAAGAAAGTATGAAGAACTTTATGATAGATTACTTAGTAAGTGAAATGCGTGAAGTTAAGTAACGTAAGAAAAGGACCGAAGTTTCGGTCCTTTTCTTACGTTACTTATAAAGCGGCAGATAGGAGCATAAATGAAGTAGAGTTGAATTAGGTTTGTACGATTGCTTGTTTTTTACATAATTAAAAGTTATAATGAAACCCATACATGATTCTTTTATGTATGGTTTTTTTTACGGAAGATAACTTAATGACGAGAGGGAAAATAATGAAGGTATATGTTGCACGTCAACCAATATTTGACAGAAAAAGTGATGTATATGGATATGAATTACTTTATCGAAATAATGATAATAATGCTTATGACAATTCGATTGAAGGAAGTAGAGCAACGAGGGATTTATTATCAGATGTAATTACGGTGTTTCAATTTCAAAATTTAACAAATAAAAAATATGCATTTGTAAATTTCACAAAAGATTTATTGCTTCAAAAAATCCCGAAAATATTAAATCCACAAGACATTGTAGTTGAAATTTTAGAGGATGTCATACCGGATGAAGATTTGATTGAATGTATAAAAGAATTAAAAGAGCGAAATTTTAAAATTGCATTAGATGACTATTGTGAGCCTGGACCGATTGATGCTTTATTTCCTTATGCAGATATTATTAAAGTAGATTTTTCTTTGGTAGATCGTAAAAAACGTGGTGAACTTGCAAATATGCTTCTTAAAAAAGTTCCTCATGTTATACTTCTTGCTGAAAAAATAGAAACAGAAGAAGAGTTTAAAAAAGCAAAAGAGGATGGATACAGTCTCTTTCAAGGTTATTTTTTTTCAAAACCAGTAATGTTTACTGGTACTTCTCTCGACGTTGCAAGCAGCACGGGTATGCGATTATTAAAAGAAATGAATAAGAATGATCCAAGTTACCAAATGATGGCGGACATCATACGAACGGATGTTGGAATGATGTATGCGTTGCTAAAACAGATAAATACCGTAGCTAATTATCGAGGAAAACAAATTAGCAATTTAAAAGATATTTTAGTTCGTATGGGACTGAATGAAGTAAAAAAATGGACCATGTTAAAATTAATGCGGACCATGTCAAATGATACTGCGGACGAATCTGTCAGAATATCACTAATTCGAGGTATTTTTGCAGAATCGATAGCAGCAGAGTTAGAGTGGACATTATTAAAAGATAATGCATTTTTGATTGGTATGTTTTCAATGATAGATCCAGATATCAGTGATGAAATTATTAAAGTATTAGAAGAAGCAAATCTATTTGGTGATATTAAAGAAGCTCTGCTTGGCTCCGATAATGAACTTCGAAGGATTTTGATGTTTGTGAAATCATATGAAGAAGGTAAATGGGACGATATCAAAGAAATTTTTGACATACAAATAAATGCAGAGCATGTAGCAGATCATTACATAAATGCAATTCAATATGCAGATGAAATATTTAATACAATGATATAAAATCAGAAACCGGTAAATACTACTAAAAAGATTCAGCTTATCAAGACTTTATTGTTGAATATTTCTAGTTCCTGGATTTTGTTAAAAAAATAGCAGAATACACTTGAAATTTAATTCTGTATTGGTTAAAATACAAGTAAGTTTGTGAATAAATTCATTTGCAAAAATATTATATTATTCTTAGGAGGAATTATATCATGGCAGTAAAAGTAGCAATTAATGGTTTTGGACGTATTGGACGTCTTGCTTTCAGACAAATGTTCGGAGCTGAAGGATATGAAGTAGTAGCAATCAACGATTTAACAGATCCTAAAATGTTAGCTCACTTATTAAAATATGACTCATCACAAGGTAGATATGATGGACATACAGTTGAAGCTGGTGAAGATTCTATAACAGTAGACGGTAAAAAAATTGTAATCTATAAAGAACCAAAAGCAGCTGATCTTCCTTGGGGAAAAATCGGAGTAGATGTTGTACTTGAATGTACTGGTTTCTACTGCTCAAAAGAAAAATCTCAGGCACATATTGATGCAGGTGCTAAAAAAGTAGTTATTTCTGCTCCAGCTGGAACTGATTTAAAGACTATCGTATTTGGTGTTAATGAAGATATATTAGCAAAAGAAGATAACATTATCTCTGCAGCTTCTTGTACAACAAACTGTTTAGCTCCAATGGCAAAAGCATTAAATGATTTTGCACCTATCCAGTCTGGTATCATGTCTACGATTCATGCTTACACAGGTGATCAGATGATCCTTGACGGACCACATAGAGGCGGAGATTTAAGAAGAGCTCGTGCAGGCGCTGTAAATATCGTTCCTAACTCAACTGGTGCTGCAAAAGCTATCGGTTTAGTTATTCCAGAATTAAACGGAAAATTAATTGGTTCTGCACAACGTGTTCCTGTACCTACAGGTTCTACAACTATCTTAACAGCAGTTGTAAAAGGCGCTGATGTAACAACAGATGCTATCAATGCAGCTATGAAAGCAGCAGCTAGCGAATCTTTCGGATATAACACAGATTTAATTGTATCTTCTGATATCGTAGGAATCCGTTTCGGTTCTTTATTTGATGCAACCCAGACAATGGTTTCTAAAATTGCAGATGATTTATATCAAGTACAAGTTATTTCTTGGTATGACAATGAAAATTCATATACAAGCCAGATGGTAAGAACAATCAAATACTTTGCTGAATTAGCATAATCTATGCGATTGTAATTATCAAACATTATATTAATAATAGACCTATCAGGGTCCGGTCATTTTAGGACCGGACCCTTTTTAATTTCATATAAAATTGTAAAATTTCATGAAACAGGATGAAAAGAAAGGGGTATTACTATGTTAAATAAAAAATCAATTGATGATATAAATGTAAATGGAAAAAGAGTATTGGTTCGTTGTGACTTCAATGTACCATTGCAGGAGGGTAAGATTACCGATGAAAATCGTTTAGTTGCAGCACTTCCTACAATTAAAAAATTAGTTGCAGATGGAGGAAAGATTATTCTTTGCTCACATTTAGGTAAACCTAAGGGAGAGCCAAAGCCTGAATTATCTTTAGCACCAGTTGCAAAGAGATTAGCTGATCTTTTGGGACAGGAAGTAAAATTTGCAGCAGATCCAGAAGTAGTTGGACCAAATGCAAAAGCAGCAGTTGAAGCGATGAAAGACGGAGAAATTGTACTTCTTGAAAATACACGTTACAGAGCAGAAGAGACAAAAAATGGCGAAACATTTAGTAAAGATCTTGCTTCTTTAGCAGATGTTTTTGTAAATGATGCATTTGGAACGGCTCATAGAGCACATTGTTCCAATGTAGGTATTACAGAATATGTTGATACCGCTGTTGTTGGATACTTAATGCAAAAAGAAATCGATTTCTTAGGAAATGCAGTAGACAAGCCAGAGAGACCTTTTGTTGCGATTCTTGGAGGATCAAAAGTATCTTCTAAGATTTCTGTTATTAATAACTTACTTGAAAAAGTGGATACTTTAATCATTGGTGGTGGTATGGCGTATACTTTTTTGTCAGCACTTGGTGAAAAAGTTGGTAATTCATTATTAGAAGAAGATTACAAACAATACGCACTTGACATGTTGAAAAAAGCAGAAGAAAAAGGTGTTAAATTATTAATTCCGATTGATAATGTTATCGCTGATAGCTTCTCAAATGATGCAAACATCGAAACAGTTGGACAGGATGCAATTCCTGAAGGCTGGCTAGGACTTGATATTGGACCTAAAACTCAGAAGTTATATACCGATGCATTAAAAGATGCAAAGACCGTTGTTTGGAACGGACCTATGGGTGCGTTTGAAATGTCAAACTTTGCAGCAGGTACGGTAGCAGTGGCAAAAGAATTAGCTGGACTTGACGCAACAACTATCATTGGTGGTGGAGATTCAGCAGCAGCTGTTAACCAATTAGGTTTTGGCGATAAGATGACACATATTTCTACTGGTGGTGGAGCTTCCTTAGAATTTTTAGAAGGAAAAGAATTACCAGGAGTTGAAGCAGCAAACGACAAATAATTAAGGAGAACTAAACTTATGCGTAAAAAAATTATTGCAGGTAACTGGAAGATGAACAAAACTCCAAGTGAGACGGTTACCTTAATCAATGAATTAAAGCCTTTGGTTGCAAATGATGAAGTAGATGTTATTTTCTGTGTACCTGCTATTTCTTTAACAAATGCAATAGAAGCAGCAAAAGGATCTAACATCGAAATCGGTGCAGAAAATATGTATTATGAAGAAAGTGGTGCATATACCGGAGAAATCGCTCCAAATATGTTAACTGATATCGGAGTAAAATATGTTATTATTGGTCATTCTGAAAGAAGAGAATACTTTGCAGAATCCAATGAAACAGTAAATAAAAAAGTATTAAAAGCATTTGAACATGGAATTACTCCAATTGTATGCTGTGGAGAATCTTTAACACAAAGAGAACAAGGAATCACAATCGATTGGATTCGTCAGCAAATCAAAGTTGCTTTCTTAAATGTAACAGCTGAGCAAGCAAAAACTGCAGTTATCGCTTACGAACCAATTTGGGCAATCGGAACTGGTAAAGTTGCAACAACAGAACAAGCACAGGAAGTTTGTGCAGCAATTCGTGTATGCATTGGCGAAATCTATGATCAAGCTACTGCTGCAGCAATCCGTATTCAGTATGGTGGTTCAGTTTCTGCAGATAGTGCAGCAGAATTATTTGCGCAAGCAGATATTGATGGTGGATTAGTTGGTGGAGCATCCTTAAAACCTGATTTTGGTAAGATTGTAAACTACAACAAATAATTAGAATATGTCTTTTTATAAAGGTAGGGGCGAGGTTTCGGTTGGAATCTTGCCCCAATCTATAAAAGAATACGTTGAAAATGGGCGAACTCAGTGATAAAATAGGGGTGGTTTAGATCACAATAGAAAATTCTGAGAGGGCTTGAATTTTGCAATTTGTAGAAAAAATAGTAAGTATTATTGAACTAATTGGGATTGTAGCATTTGCTATCTCAGGTGCTATGGTTGCAATTCAAAAAAAATTAGATGTATTTGGTGTCATTGTTCTTGGAATAACAACAGCATTAGGTGGTGGGGTTATTCGAGATCTACTCTTAGGAAGAGTACCTCCAATGATGTTTCAGAAACCAATTTATGCAATCCTTGCAACAATATTTGCGGTAGCAACATTTTTGTTTGCTTGTATTGTAGGTGAGGTAAAGGGTAAACAAAAAGAGCTTTATGCTAGTATTATTAACTTCTTAGATGCGATAGGGCTTGGAGTATTTGCAGCAACCAGTGTAAACATGGTTTTGACAAATTATGAGCATCCAGGGATATTTCTAAGTGTTTTTATGGGTACAGTCACTGCAGTAGGTGGTGGTGTTTTGCGGGATATGATGTCCAATGAAATTCCACTTATATTAAAAAAAAGAATCTATGCAATTGCTGCCATTATAGGAAGTATCGTATATTACATTCTATGGAACTGTAATTTTCCGTTTGAGATAACGATGTTTTCTAGTGTTTTTATAACTGTTATTATTCGTTTACTAGCAAAGAGATATCGTTGGAATCTGCCAACTGCTAACTAATGAATTTATAGTAAGATAAAAGGAGATAATTTATGAGTAAAAAACCAACCGTTTTAATGATTCTTGATGGTTATGGATTAAATAAGGAAACAAAGGCAAATGCTGTATCAGAAGCAAAAAAGCCTATTTTGGATAAATTAATGAGAGACTATCCATTTGTTGAAGGCTATGCTAGTGGAATGGCAGTAGGACTTCCAGAAGGTCAGATGGGTAACTCAGAAGTAGGCCATCTTAATATGGGCGCTGGTAGAGTAGTATATCAGGAGCTTACCAGAATCACGAAAGAAATTAGTGATGGAGACTTCTTTAAAAATGATGCATTTTTAAAAGCAATTGAAAATTGTAAGAAGAATAATTCTGACTTGCATTTATTTGGTTTATTGTCAGATGGTGGTGTTCATAGTCACATTACTCATATGTATGGATTATTGGAACTCGCAAAAAAGGAAGGCATTAAAAATGTTTATCTACATGCATTTTTAGATGGTCGTGATACCCCACCAGCTTCCGGAAAAAGTTTTGTAGAAGCAGCGGTCGAAAAAATGAAAGAAATCGGTGTTGGTAAGGTTGCAACCGTAATCGGTCGTTATTATGTAATGGATCGTGATAATCGCTGGGATCGTGTAGAATTAGCTTATAAAGCTTTAGTAGAAGGTGATGGCGTTTTTGCTAATGATGCAGTAGAAGCAGTGAAACAATCTTATGATAAGGGTCAAAATGATGAATTCGTACTTCCTACAGTGGTCATGGAAAATGGAAAACCAGTTGCAACTGTGAAAGATAATGATTCCGTTATTTTCTTTAATTTCAGACCAGACCGTGCACGAGAAATTTCAAGAACATTTTGTTGCGATGATTTTGATGGTTTTGAAAGAAAAGGTGGAAGAGTTAAATCTACTTTTGTAACGTTTTCTGAATATGATGTTACGATTCCAAACAAAATTGTTGCATTTCATAAAGTAGAAATAAAAAATACATTTGGAGAATATCTTGCTGCATGTGGTAAGACTCAGCTTAGAACTGCTGAAACAGAAAAATATGCACATGTTACATTCTTCTTTAATGGTGGTAAAGAAGAACCTTACAAAGGGGAAGAACGCATTTTGGTAAAATCGCCAAAGGTTGCGACCTATGATTTACAGCCAGAGATGAGTGCATATCAGGTAGCAGAAAACTTGGTAGGTGCAATTAAATCAGATAAATATGATGTAATTATTGTAAACTTTGCAAATCCAGATATGGTAGGACATACCGGAATTGAAGCTGCAGCGATTAAAGCAGTAGAAGCGGTTGATGCATGCGTTGGTATGGCAGTTGACGCTTTATTAGAAGTTGATGGACAGATGTTTATCTGTGCTGATCACGGAAACGCAGAACAGTTGCTTGATTATAAAACAGGGGATCCATTTACGGCACATACAACGAACCCCGTTCCATTTATCTTAGTAAATTATGATTCTAATTATACACTAAAACAAGGTGGAAAATTAGCAGATATTACACCGACACTTTTAGAAATGATGAACTTAGAAAAACCAATTGAAATGACGGGTGAGTCTTTACTTATCAAAAAATAATTCTTGAAATAAGAATTCAATTATGGTACAATAGCCTAGCGAGTGTACCAAGGTGAATTGGACACAGTTATATTTAGGAGGTGGAAATTATGGCAGTACTTAGAACAATTCTAACGATTGTATATATACTTATTTGTGTGGCTTTAACAGTGATCGTTTTAATGCAGGAAGGAAAACAAGCAGGACTTTCTGGTTCCATTAGCGGCGTTGCTGAGACGTATTGGGGTAAAAACAAAGGCCGTTCTATGGAAGGCGCTCTTGAGAAGTCTACAAAATACTTAGGAATCGGTTTTTTTGTAATTTCTATAGTTTTGAACTTAGCTTGGTAGGAAACTATCATTCAAAAAACACTCTTCCATGAAGGGTGTTTTTTTTTACTAAATAGTGTATACTGTTAGATATAACAAGAAAGTGGGGTGTTTTGTATGTTAGATAAAAATGCATTAGAAGATAAAAAAGCTATTATTTTTGATTATATTTCTAGTAAAGAATACAAACCGATTAAATTTAAAGAGATGGTTGGTATTTTACAAGTCCCTCGTAATGAGAAGGATGATTTAAGACAAGTTTTGGATAGTTTGGAAAGTGAAGGGAAAATAATGGTCGATGAAAAAGGAAAAATAAATCCGCTTTCTGCGGACCTTTTGGTTGGAACTTTTTCGGGAACGCAAAAAGGATTTGGTTTTGTAGTTATAGAAGGAGAAAAAGAGGATATTTTTATTCCGGATCGTGCTACAAAAGGAGCTTTAAATGGAGATAAAGTACAGGTTGAAATATCCGATTTTAAAGGCGGAAGAAGAAAGGAAGGACGTATTGTTTTGGTATTGGAACACGCTACAAGTACACTTGTTGGAACCTTTACGAAGAATAAGACATTTGGTTTTGTCGTGGCAGATAACCAAAAGCTAGGAAGTGATATTTTTATTCCGTTGGAACGATCAAAGGGGGCGGTAAACGGACATAAGGTTGTTGTTGAAATAACGTCCTATGGTGATAATAAAAAGAATCCAGAAGGAAAAGTAATCGAAATTTTGGGACATGTAAATGACCCAGGAGTTGACATTATTTCAATTGTAAGAGGTTATGGATTGCCAGAAGAATTTCCAGATGGGGTCATGAATCAAGTGGATAAAACATCAGATGAGGTAGAGTCATCTGCAATTGCTGGACGATCTGATCTTCGTAATATGGAAATGGTTACGATTGATGGAGAAGATGCAAAAGACTTAGATGATGCGGTATCACTTACCAAAGATGGCAATATTTATAAATTAGGAGTTCACATTGCAGATGTATCGAACTATGTAACTGAAAAATCTCCACTTGATGAAGAGGCGATAAAACGTGGTACCAGTGTTTATTTAGTCGATCGCGTTATACCAATGTTGCCACACAAGCTATCCAATGGAATCTGTTCCTTAAATGCTGGAGTTGACCGTTTAGCCCTTAGTTGTTTAATGGATATAGATGAAAAGGGAAATGTAGTTAGTCATAAAATTGTGGAAAGTGTTATTAATGTTAATCGTCGCATGACTTATACTAGTGTTAAAAAGATTTTAGAAGACAAAGAGGAAGAAGAAATCAAAGAATATGAAGCCTTAGTTCCTATGTTTGAACGTATGCAAGAACTTGCAGATATTCTAAGAGAAAAACGTAGGATTCGTGGTTCAATTGATTTTGATTTTCCAGAGAGCAAAATTACACTGGATAATACAGGAAAGCCTATCGATGTAAAAGCTTATGAAAGAAATAAAGCAACCAAAATTATCGAAGACTTTATGTTAATTGCAAATGAAACAGTTGCTGAAGATTTCTTTTGGCAAGAAGTACCTTTCGTTTATCGTACGCATGAAAATCCGGACCCGGAAAAAATTATGAAACTGGGTATCTTTATTAATAATTTCGGTTATAGCATTAAAATAGGTCAGGATGAGATTCATCCAAAAGAATTACAAAAATTGATTGAAAAAATCGAAAACACACCGGAAGAACCTTTAATTAGTCGTTTAACATTGCGCTCGATGAAACAGGCGAAATATACGACAACAAATGAAGGACATTTTGGACTTGCTACAAAATATTATTGCCACTTTACTTCGCCTATTCGCAGATACCCTGATTTACAGATTCACCGAATTATAAAAGAAAGTTTGCGAAGCGGTTTATCAGAAAAGAGAACGAAACACTATGAGCAAATTCTGCCAGAGATTGCATCTCATTCTAGTGCGATGGAAAGAAGAGCAGATGAAGCAGAACGTGAAGTGGAAAAACTTAAAAAAGCAGAATATATGAAGCAATTTATTGGGCAGACCTTTGAAGGTGTTATATCTGGAATTACATCATGGGGTATTTATGTTGAACTTCCAAACACAGTAGAAGGCATGATTCGCGTAACTTCATTAAAAGATGATTACTATTTTTATGATGAAGAACATTACACCATGGTTGGGGAAAATACAAAAAAAACGTATAAGCTTGGTGAGCGGGTTAATATAGAAGTAGTCGGCGTGGATAAGATACTACGTACGATTGATTTTGATTTAATTAAGGAGCAGGATAATGAAGGCGGAAGGAAAGAAGTTAATAGCGAACAACAAGAAGGCTAGATTTGACTATTTTATTGAAGATACCTATGAAGCTGGTATTTCACTTGTAGGTACAGAGGTAAAATCTCTTCGCATAGGGAAATGTAGCGTGAAGGAATCTTTTATACGAATTGAAAAGGGCGAAGTTTATATTTACAATATGCACATTAGCCCTTATGAACAAGGGAATATTTTTAATAAAGATCCATTGCGGGTACGTAAGCTGTTAATGCATAAATATGAGATTAACAAACTAACTGGGCAGATGAAAGAAAAAGGATATACAATTGTGCCACTTCAAGTATATTTCAATGGATGTCATGTAAAAGTGGAAATTGGTTTGGCAAAAGGTAAAAAACTTTATGACAAACGGCAGGATATTGCAAAGAAAGACCAAAGAAGAGAAGCTGAGAAGAGTTTCAAAATAAGTAATTTATCTTAGTATGAATCATAAACAAAATGTTTGATTCTCCTGTGTTAAAATATGATCTGGAAATAATTACCATAATGAAATGAAATCCACTATACTTGACGTAAGTGATAAATTATGTTACGATAAATCTTGCTAAATCAGCAAACCAATTGATAGAAGTAATCTTATTTAATAAAAAGTTTGCTTGATATACAAGTATTTGAACTTGTTCGTTAATTATTAATGTATCAAAAAATATTCAATATCTGTTTTGAAATACAACCTTTTACATTATATCCTTCGGGGATGTAAAGGTTTCGACAGGGCTTTATATTCAAAGTGCAAGCATGTAGTAGCCGAGGAAACTACTTTAAAATTTCTCACAAAAAATAATTAACAACAATTATAGTGCTCCAGTAGCAGCCTAAGTCTACTACCAGAGAAATCTGGTTCAACTCTTGTGAAATGTTTTCTACTACTAAAACATAAGGGTCACCTAAAGTAGATAAGCGAGTCTGTAAAAACTGTTATACAGGCAAGACGAAAATCTTATACAGTCCATGAAGGTAGGTTTGCTTATTTTAACATCTGAGTGGTAATAAAAATAAGATAAACATGTAGAAAGCTTTGATGCGGGGTTTTGGACACGGGTTCGATTCCCGTCATCTCCATTTAAAAAGAGGGAAGTACTGTAGTTTCAGTACTTCTCTCTTTTCTTATATTGCTACATAGTTTGATGCTTAGTAACAAGATTTATTTTCAATCGATCTAGTTAGTATTGTAATTATAGATTTTAAGATGCATATATGGTATTATTTTGGTAGATGAAATAATTAAAATGGGAGGAATATTTTTGAAGAATCAATTTGAATTAGAAGGATATTTATTTAAAAATCGAAATGATTTTGTAAAAGCAAAGAAAGAAGTTGAAGCAATTACTTACATTCGTAGTAATTCTGATTTGAAAAATGCAACGCTAGCTTTGAAAATATATGATAAATTGTTAGATAAGGGAACCTTACAAACGGTCATAGGATATGTCTTTTTAAAAGAATTGCAGCAGACTATATTGATGGATAGCACAATATCGAAGGAAAAAGTGCGCTCCATACCAATAAAAGTGGTTGAATCAGTAAAAATAAAAGAAAAAGAGAAAGAAGAAAATCGTTTTGATGAAGCGAAACGAGCAGATAAATTTCAAGAACTATATGAAAAGGAAAAGGTAAAGAAAACAAGCTCAAAGATTGTGATTGGTTTTTTGGTATGCATCATTATTGGCATGTTATTGGTTGCTCAATTTACACCATATTCTATATTTACAAATTATGAAGATAAAATAGTAAATAAGTATGAAAATTGGCAAAAGGATTTAGAACAAAAGCAAACAGAACTTGATCAAAGAGAAAAGGATCTTTTGGACAAAGAGTAGCAAATACTTCCATTGATTTCACAAAGTAAACATATATATATGTTAAAGTTTAGTCAGAAGTTAAGAATATTACACTAAATGATGGAGAGAAACCTATGAAAAAGATGAAGATATTAGTGGTTGATGATGAAAGCAGAATGAGAAAGTTAGTCAAAGACTTTTTGACACGTAGTAATTATGATGTGATTGAAGCAGCGGATGGAGAAGAAGCGATTGATTGCTTTTTTGCAGACAAGAACATTGATTTAATATTACTTGATATCATGATGCCAAAGCTTGATGGATGGCAGGTTTGTAGGGAAATTAGACAATTTTCAAAAGTTCCGATTATTATGCTTACAGCAAAAAGTGATGAACGTGATGAATTACTTGGATTTGAACTTGGAGTAGATGAATATATATCAAAACCTTTTAGTCCCAAAATACTAGTGGCAAGAGTTGAAGCGATTATAAGAAGAACCAATGTAGTTGAAACACAGTTAATTGACATTGGTGGTATTATATTAAACCAAGCAGCGCATGAAGTAAAAATTGATGAAGTCACAATTGATTTAAGTTATAAGGAATTTGAATTATTAACTTACTTCATTAAAAATCAAGGGGTTGCATTATCGCGTGAAAATATTTTGAATAATGTTTGGAACTATGATTATTTTGGAGATGCGAGAACTATAGATACCCATGTGAAGAAGTTAAGAAGCAAAATGGGGGAAAAGGGTAATTATATTAAGACCATTTGGGGTATGGGCTACAAATTTGAGGTAGAAGGGTGAAAGAATTCTATGAAAGGATAAATGCAAACTCATAACTTCCACCCTTTGTGTTTGCATCTTAAATGAACATGCTAGCATGATCATTTGAGACTTGGTATCAAATAATGAAACATTCGATAAGGATAAGGTTGGTAATAACACTAGCAGTTTTAATTGGTTGCTCGCTGTTGCTTTGCTGGGTAATGAATAAAACATTTTTACCACGGTACTATCAAAATTATAAAGTGAACATGTTGGGTGAAGCATATGAAAACGCATGTGTAATCTATGAAAAATATGCAAAAACAGAGGAATCTGAGGATACGCAAGAATCGGATGGTACACAAGAATCTGACAATGCCGAAGAATCAGAGGGTACTGATGAATCAGGCAATTCAAGTGGTAACAATCAACAAGGGGACGACAATCAATCAGATACCAGCCAATCGGGTACTTCAGAGGACGCATTAGATAGTGAAATCTCTACTACCTTAGAAAGTTTAGGTGCGAATCAGAGTATGAGTTTATATATGTTTCGCTTGTATCAAAATCAAGTTGGGATCTATGCAAACTTTTTATATCCGTCAATGGATGTAATGCGGCAAAATCAGGTTATGGAACAGATTACATCTTTCTCAGCTTCTATGGATTCAAATAAGCCAGGGGACAAGCGTGAAATCCTTTCGGAAACAGAAAAATATCAAATAGTAAAAGTTTATGACAATAGAGTAGGTTCATATTACTTAGAATTATTAGGCGTAATTGATGATAAAACCTGGATTTATGCACGAAGTAATTATCAAAGTATGATGGAAAGTGTTACTATTTCTAATCAGTTTTTGGCTTATATTGGAATACTTGTTACGATATTTGGGATTTTAATTATGTATATAGTAAGTAAGAGTTTTACAAAACCGATACTAGAACTGTCAGAAATAGCCACCAGAATGTCAAATCTTAATTTTGATATAAAGTATAAAATTACTCGGAATGATGAGATCGGAACGTTAGGAAGTAGCATAAATGTACTTTCAGAAAAATTAGAGGAGACGATCTCAGAATTAAAGGGTGCTAATAATGAGCTACAAAAAGATATAGAAAAGAAGACGCAAATTGACGAAATGAGAACGGAATTCTTATCAAACGTATCCCATGAGTTAAAAACACCGATCGCTTTGATACAAGGGTACGCCGAAGGATTAATGGAAAACATCAACGAGGACGAAGAAAGTCGTAAGTTTTATTGCGAAGTTATTACAGATGAAGCAATCAAAATGAATAAAATGGTAAAAAAATTATTAAGCTTAAATCATATTGAATTTGGTGAAAATCCGATTACATTTGATCGTTTTGATATTGTTGAAGTTGTGAAATCAGTATTATCTTCCACTGATATATTATTTCAGCAAAAAGAAGCAACCTTATATTTTGATGAATATGAACCGATATATGTATGGGCAGATGAATATATGGTAGAAGAAGTAGTTACCAATTATGTTAGTAATGCTCTAAATCATATTGACGGCAAACGTATTGTAGAAGTAAAGCTGATTAAAAAAGATGGACTCGTCCGTATTGCAGTATATAACACTGGAGAAAAAATTCCGGAAGAAGACATAGAAAAAATTTGGGATAAGTTTTATAAAGTGGACAAGGCAAGAACGCGTGAATACGGAGGAAGTGGAATAGGTCTTTCTATAGTAAAAGCAATTATGACTTCAATGAATCAGAACTTTGGTGTTATAAATCATGAGACTGGAGTTGAATTCTGGTTTGAACTAGACTGCAAAAATTAAGAAAAAGTTGAATAAGCAGACGTTTGGTGTTAAAATTATCAAATAATTCAAAAGAAAAATAGTTTGGAGGGGTAGAGATTGAAACGAAAGAGCTTAGTGGCTTTAGTTTTAATAATGACATTATTAAGTACCGGATGCGGTGCAAGCCAAACCGAATTAACTCAAGATGAAAATGATATGATAGCTGAATATATTGCGGGTGCTTTATTAAAGTATGACCTTCGATATGATCAAAAGCTGTTATATGACACCCAGCAAGAAAATGAGGATGCAAATACGACGGAAGATACGTTAACACAGGAGTCCCCTTCTCCCTCACCACAGGCTACACAAGATCAGAACGCAACGCCATCTGAGGAAACAGGGGCAACTGGGGACGTAGCACAAGTATCTACTCAACCGGTATATCAAAATGTAGCTGAATTGTATAAAAGCGAAGGATGTACGGTAAACTATGTTAATGCTAAAGAATATCAAAGCTATCCAAAAACATCAGAAAATAGTTACTTTTTATTAGAAGCAAATAATGGTAAGAAATTATTGGCTCTAACGTTTGAAGTAACGAACGAAGGTGCAAAAGCAAAAAACTTCAGTTTAATAAATGCAGGACTTACTTACGGTTTAGAAGATTCACTAGGAAATAAAAACAAACCGTTGCTGACAGCACTTACAAATGATTTGCAATATCTTGATATTGAGATTAAATCTGGTAAAACACAGAAAGCTGTCGTTATTTTTGAACTACCAAAAAATGCTGAAAAAAGTGACTATACGCTATATATTACAAAAGAAGATATGACGGCGCAAATTGTAATAAAATAAGAAAGATTTTATGAATTTAAAATAATTCAAAAAATATAAAAAATAGTGTTGACTTTTGTCAAAAATCATTATATACTAGTCAACGTTGCATCACTTCTAAACGAACTGAGACAACAAAGGAATGCCGTAAAATCACATAGTTTGAATACTTTTGATAAGGCGTTGACTTAAAAAAAGAAATAAAAAGTTGTTGACAAAGACATGCTGACATGATACACTATAAAAGTTGTCGGCAACGACAAAGAACAACAAAGAACCTTGATAATTGAACAGTGAAACAACCTTGAAAATTCTAAGAGAATTTCAAATGAACGAAAGTTCAAAAATGAACAACATAGATTGTTCACGGACGCATCA
>JBGSNZ010000043.1:0-8744 GCA_041739345.1 Acetivibrio sp.
TCCATCCAAGGATTTGTCTATGAGAGAAGTTTATGGCCTAGATAAAACACTTAGCGAATAACTAATATCGGCGGTTCCCTTGTTCCGGTCATGCGGTTTCCTTATGACCGGACAGGCGGCTTCGCCGCACCGGAATATTCAGTTTGTGAATCGCTTTGTCTGTAAGTTTCTTTTTTGATTTGCTCAAAGAATTACAAAAATTCAGATTTATTAATGATGAATTCTTGATAGCTCTTTTTATAATTTCATTTCTTGAAGTAGCGCAATTTTCCATTAATTCCTTAGAAAAATCGTTAAGTGTAGCTGCATTCTCTTTTTCTAAATATTGCAATAGTATATAATCTTCTTCAAAATAAAAACAGTTTGAAAAAGTAGACCAGTTTTCAATAATAAAATGATATTCTATGTCATTAAGTGAACTAAGCATACTTTTAAACGATTTATAGATTATATCGCGTTCCTGATTTTCCATAAAGTCAATAGTATCATCCTTTATTACCAATTCACGAAAAGGAATAGCAAGTTCAAAATTGATATCATTGTCGATAAGAATCATTTTTGCAATTGAATATTTAGAATTTATATCATCTAAGGTAACATTATCATATGAAAGAACAGCACAGCAAATATCATAGCAATAATCATTATAATAGTCTAAATCATAAAATAGCCTGTCATCTAGTTTATTATGCATTTTATTTACTATAATAACTCTTAAGTTACTAGAATCTTGTAATATACTTTCATAATAGCTATCTGCTAATTCATAAAAAGCTCTAATGTATGGTTCTAATGAAGTGAATCGGATATTACTTCTGTAAGAATATCTATTAAAATTATTTAATTTACTGTTGCTCTGGTCAATAACCATATTTGCTATTTCTGTATCTTTCATACCTTTCCAAGTGCTTGTTTCGAATTCTGCAATATATTCACAGATATCTGTGTCTGTTATTGAATATAAATTCCCTAAGTTCTCAAGTATATCATAATAGGTATTACCCTTAAGTGCATTTAAATATTCAGTAATTGAAAAAGACATGTTATATCCTCCTGTTTATTAGTTAATGACACTTTTTTGAAAAAAATTGCAATAAAAAACTCAAAAATTGTGTCGAGGTAAAATTAGCTTTTTTAAATTAGAATCTAATTATCAAGTTGATGCGAGATTCATTATATCGTAGCACTTGAAAATTTGCAATTCGATGAAAGGAGGTCAGAGTAATATATGAATATTTTATCAAAAGAAGAAAAATCGATGCTTTCTGCAATTATATCAGAACGTTTGAAGAAAATATGGAATGATGCGGAACATTGTTGGGACACTGATATCGCAAAATACAACATTATTGTAGAAGAAGTATTAGAGTGGCGAAGATTTACTTTAAAATATAATATCGAGTTGCCATTGGAAATCATAGCTGGATTTTAGGGAGAAAGACCGGCCACATAAAGTGGCTGGTCGGAAAGGAAAATTAATGATTAACATAACTAATTTTAGATTCAACTTTCAGCAAATTGCCAATGCTGATACAGCATTATTAACAGATGTTAGACCATTGCTAAAGTATGTAAATGGAAAGGTTACGGAAGAACAGGAGGGCAATAAATACGAAATAGTATTGCCTGCTAATCACTATGAAAAAATTATAGTTAAGGTTGTTGAAGATAAGCCTATCACTACAGTAGAAGAGATTGCTGCAAAGGGTGGTTCAATAAAAGTAAAATTCAAGAACTTTGAAGCAAAATTCTATAGAACAGCGATGGGGGATTACGCATTGACAGCTAACGCCAGTGCTATTGAGGTACTTGCATGATGAACATAATTCTTAATTATATTAAGAAAAAGAGGGAATACTTCAAAAGTGCCCTCACGATTAAGAATATTATGTTATTTTCCCTTATTATAATACTTGTTTTATCTGGAGTGGCATTGTTCATACTTATAGCTTATAAGCTTCTGGAATTTATTATTGCTAAGATGGATTTGCTTGTGCTGTCGGTAAGTATAATATATGGCGCGATATACTTTACACGGACGTACTTTAATAAAAGAAAGGAAAACCGGTACGATGTAGCCACTAATATAGCAAAACAGGAAGAAGAACAAGAACGATTACATGCAGAGGAAACCTATAAGCTTATACGACAATGTTTGTATCTCGTAAGTAATGAATTAATAAACACCACACATCTACATAGCATAGCAAGTCCATCCGAGTTAGACACTCCAAATCATTTTGTTTTTCAGAATGGATATTATATTTATCAGTATCTGATTGCCAAAGATTTTAGCAAAATGGATTCCGAAAGCATTAAAATTGTTTTTGAAAGAAGAATTGAGCAACGTTTAAATGCACAGGAGTTTTCAGGTTTAACACAAAAAATATATGTGCATACATCCGGCAGAAGCTATCCCATCATGTGCGTTGATAAAGTGACAGACATGGGTAGTTATATTCAGGTAGATATTGCTTGGAGTGGAAAAACATACTGTGAGTATGTTGAGGGATGTCAGCAATTCAGAAGAAAAATGATAGTCAATTCAAGCTGTATTCAGGATAAGGATTTTTGACAGTATGGCTAAGATGGATTTAGTGTTATCGGAAATTATGCAAGAGTGTGGAATAAGGCAATATATTGAATGGGATACAGAGAAAGCTCCGCATTGTGCTATATCAGGTATAACAGGAACAGGAAAAACATATCTTGCAAAACTTTTGCTTGCTCGTATTAGCAAGAATCTAAATGATGCGCAAATTACAATCTGTGATTTCAAAGGTGATAGGGATTTTTCTTTCCTTAGCGGCTGTGAGGGGTTTTTTAGATTCGAAGATTGTGGAAAAGGTTTTGATTCATTCTATGAAAGCTTTGTAAAAAGACAACGTGATAACGATTCAGAAAGTTTTAATCTATTGTTATTTGATGAATGGGCAAGTTACCTTAATTACTTAGAAAAGAAAGATGCGGAAGTAGCTAAGAGAAAACTGGAATCTTTGTTAATGTTATCGCGTTCGTTTAATTATCACATTATTCTTTCCCAACAAAGATTAAATGCTGAATCATTCGGTAAATCACGTGATAATTTTAATTTAGTGATAGTTCTTGGAAATCCATCTAAGGAGGTACAAGAAATGCTATTTTCTGATTATAAGAATGAAATTTCACCGGACAGGAATTGTGGAACAGGCTATTTGTTGGTTAATGGAACAAATTTTGAAAGAATAATTGTACCTCAAATTACAAATATTGAACTAGTAAATGAATATATAAAACAAGCTGTAAAACGTTAGATGCAACGCCTTTGATGGCGTGCGAAGCGCAAGCCATTAAAGGCGTTGCTGTGAACGTAGTGAACCATAGTATTACCCTCTAAAGGAACATAGGTAGCATGTAGCACATGATATTATTAATAAAGGCGGTGAAATTAAATATAAAAGAATTACAATCAAGAAAATGGCAGCTTACAATTAACAATCCTAGTAAGTACCAGTTTAATCACGAACGGATAAAAGAAGAATTAAAAGAAATAAAGTCTTGTGTATACTGGTGTCTATCTGATGAAATAGGATTAAACGAATCTACTTATCATACCCATATTTATCTTGTCTGCTCTTCACCAGTAAGATTTTCTACTTTGAAAAACCGATTTCCACAGGCACATTTGGAAGTGGCTCATGGAACATCAGAAGAAAACAGAAATTATGTTTTTAAAATAGGAAAAAAATGGGTAGATGATAAAAAGAGTGAAACGAAAATACTTGATACACAGGAGGAATGGGGATATATACCAGTAGAACGACAGGGAGCAAGAAATGATTTGTATGAACTGTATAATCAAATTAAAGAAGGTAAATCAACTTATGAAATATTAGAAGAAAATGCTGAGTTTATCAAGCAGTTAGATAGAATTGAACGTGTCCGCCAAACCATTAGGGAAGAGCAATATAAAAGTATATTCAGGCAGTTGAACACTACATATATTTATGGAATACCTGGAAGTGGGAAGACAAGGTGCGTTATGGAAAAGTACGGATATGAAAATGTTTTTAGAGTTACTGACTATCAGCACCCCTTCGATAATTATAAGGGGCAAGACATTATTATGTATGAAGAGTATCGCTCTAGTTTAAAAATATCGGATATGCTGAATTATCTTGATGGATATCCTGTAGAACTTCCATGTCGGTACTGTAATAAAATTGCTTGTTTTACAAAAGTATTTATTGTTTCCAATATACCACTATATAAACAATACTTAAACGTACAAGAAAATAAAAACGAATATGGAACATGGAAAGCTTTTCTTAGAAGAATACATAAAGTGGTGCATTATACGGGAAAGGGTATTTATAAAGAATATACAATAAAGGAATATATGAATGATGGTTTTGTTCCTTTGCAAGAAGGAGAAAAAAATCCTTTTGATGAAAAGGAGTGAGGTTGTGGAAGAATCAATAATAGCAATAAAAAATTCGATAGAAGTTCTTAACCAAAATGATTTGATGGAAATGTTTGCAATTAAAAGGACAACACTATTTAAATTGCTAAAAGCAGATATTCTTCCAGTAGTTAAAATGGGAAAAAATTATTATACAACCCAAACACTAATGGAAGAATGGTTTGCAAAGATGCAAGGACATGAAATATTTTGGTAAGATAGTATTTGGAAGTTTCCTATTGTGTGAGCCTGTGTTATAATATGGCTATGCAATAGGAATTTCTATAATATCAGACTTCATCAGGAGGAAGATATTAATGGAAAAAAGAAATAATCAATATGGTGAGGGTAGTATTGGAAAACGAGCAGATGGAAGATGGGAAGCAAAAATACTTGTAAATGGGAAACGTAAAAGCTTTTATGGAAAAAGTGAGCAAGAAGCTAGAAAGAAATTACGTGAATTTAAAGAAAAGCTTGTCCGTGGTGAGAAAGAATGTAAAAAAATCAAAGTTTCTGTTTACTTTGAGGAGTGGCTACTAGATACTCAAAAGGGTAAATTGAAAGCATCTTCTTATGACCGATTAGAAAGAACTTACAGAAATCATATCAAGAATACAGTAGGAACATATCAGCTAGGAAATTTGAAAACAAAAGATTGTCAAAAGCTGATAAATGAAAAGGCAGAGGTTTTGTCTTACAGTTCTACAAAGAAGATATATGAAGCATTAAATTCTTGTTTGAAATACGCTGAAAAAGTCGAAGATATTAACCGAAATCCAATGCTTGCAGTGGAATTACCAAGCCAAAGAAATTTTAAGAAGCAAACAAAAGAAATTCGTATCCCTACAAAAGAAGAAATGAATCGCATACTTGAGGTTACATTTGCTAAATATTCAAACCATAAATCAATCTATAAATTACCTTATGCTAATGGCATCGTTATAATTGTAAATACTGGATTGCGTGTGGGTGAGTTGTTAGCGTTGAAATGGGATAAAGTGGATTTTGAAAAAAAGACAATGAAAATTGAATGTAGTGTCAGTGAGGTTTTGGATAGAGAAAAAACAGAAGTTCAAAAAAGAGTGCTATTGGTATCGGATACAAAAACCAAAAATGGAAAGCGAACAGTATTTTTGAATCAAAAGGTAATTATTGCATTAAAACAATTACAAGATTATTATAAAGAAAAAAATATAGTAAGTCCTTATGTAATTTGCAATGATAAAGGCGATATAGTAAATTATCGTAACTTGAAACGTTCTTTTGATAAAATTATTTTAAAAGCAAAAGTTGAACCGATGGGATTACATAGTCTTAGACATTATTTTGCTTCGGTGTGCCTTTCACATGAGATAGGAGCATTTGAGTTAAGTAGAATGTTAGGACATGGAAAAGTATCTGTGACATTAGACACTTATGGACATTTGATGGAAAAACAAGAGAACGCAATGAGAAATATGTTAGAAGTTATTTAGTTAATTGTCGTCAAAGTGTCGTCAAAAATTATATCAAATATCAAATAACCTTTAATTATAAATGGTTACAACCGAGTTGACAGGGGTCTGCAACACCCTGATCACCAGTTCAAATCTGGTTGTCGCCTTAAAGTTTGCAGAAGATTTCAGCCAGATTTGAACATATTCAACATCTGGTTGTCGCCTTGATGAGAAGAGTCTCTAAACAGTTAAAATATGAGGGTTTAGAGATTTTTTGATTTAATTCATTTATTATTATAAAATTGTTTATGCTATTTGTTAAAGTAGTATATATGTATATATATCACGGAGGTGATTTAGTATAAAAAAAATACTTACTGTCATACTGTTTTGCATTTGTATCAGTTATTTACTAGTTGGTTGCAAAAGCAACGACAACCGGCTAAAGGAAAAACCGTTATCTGAGCTTAAATCAGAAGATGTATCAAGTTTCATTGTTAGATTGCGTCCACCTGATGAGAAATTTAATATTACAGATGGGCAAGTTACTGCTGAATTAGTAGATTTATTGAACGATGTGACTATATCCGAAAAAGATGATTCCTATAAGGACTATGACGGTCAGTGGGTAGAATTTGAACTAACAATGACCGATGGTAGTAGTAAAACTGTAGTAGCATACAATCCGTTTATCATTATTGATGGCATCGGATATAAAACAGAATATGAGCCCTGTGAAAAGTTAAATGTATTTGGAAACGACCTTTCTAATAAGAACCCGTAGCGGTCAACCAAATTTCAAGTTGTGGATGAAACCCCTTTCTATGCGGGGGTGCGAACTGCTCAACTAGTCCGAATATGGTTGTCACCTGTGGGTATGTAAAGCTCGAATCCTTATATGTATAAGGATTGGGGCCTTTTCACTAATTGAGGTTAGAATAATTCTAAACATTGCATTTAGAAAGGACAAAATTAAAATGAAAATGGCAATCATAGGTGCAGGTTCGATCGCAGAAAAGATGTCGGATACAATTACTGCATTAGAGAATGTAGAGGCTTATGCAATTGCAGCACGTGACTTTGATCGGGCAGCAGAATTTGCTAAAAAACATGGATTTACAAAGGCTTATGGTTCGTATAAGGACATGCTTAGTGATGAAAAGGTAGATCTGGTATATATTGCGACCCCACATTCGCATCACTATGAAAATGTCAAGCTGTGCCTGGAATATAATAAGAATGTGTTATGCGAAAAATCCTTTACGGTAAATGCAGCACAGGCAGCGGAACTTTTTGAAATAGCAGAGTCGAGAGGGCTACTTTTAACTGAGGCTATCTGGACAAGATATATGCCTTCTAGAAAAATGATTGATGATGTGATTGCAAGTGGCGCCATTGGAACGCCTACTTCACTAGTTGCAAATTTAGGTTATAACATTTCCCAGATAAAACGTTTGAATACACCTGAACTTGCTGGAGGAGCTTTGCTTGATCTTGGCGTCTACCTATTGCATTTTGGAAGTATGGTATTTGGAAGGGATGTAGATAAGATTATATCAGCAGCATCCATGACTGAAACAGGGGTGGATGGCACGGACAGCATTACCATGATATTTAAAGATGGAAAAATGGCGGCTATGCATAGCAGCATGCTAGCGATACTGGATCGTAGAGCTGTTATTTTTGGTACAAAAGGATATCTGAACATTCAAAATTTGAATAATCCAGAGAAACTTACGGTATATAATCAAAACCACAAAGAGATAGCGGTCTATTATCCACCTAAACAGATAACGGGATATGAATATGAAGTCCTAGCCTGTTTGGAAGCAATTGAAAATGGAAGAGTGGAATGTGAAGAGATTCCACATGCTGAAACTATCCGTATAATGAAGATGCTTGATGAGATTCGAGCTCAGTGGGGTTATGAACTGAAGATGTAGGGTGTAATGCATTTGTAAAAGTATTTCTAGATTGACCGCTTATCAGGCAGCAGAGCATTTTAGCCCAAGCCTCGCTTTCTATTAGCAAGATTATGAAACAGGGTGTTGAAACTAATCTTATCGAGAGCGGTATTATTTTATGAATAATTAAGAAGATTTTATAAAAGAATATAATATAGAAGGGTTATTAGTTTTCTGCAATCAATTTCATGTCTGGAATGTTATTGGCATCCGTAAAAGGAGAACTTTCTTATTATGGAAGGGATTCTTAATTAATAGCGCAAGCGAACGAAAGTTAGGAGTTTGAATTCTCACTACAAAAGAATGTGGAGTGCAAAATTGATAGTATCGCAGTATAACAAATTTATGAAAATCTGGATGTTTGAATACTTCTGACTTATTAGGTCAAATGGAAGTTACCATTAGAAAATGGTAAAACGGTTAAAATAGTAGGTGAAGGTACATGAACAAAAGGAGCTTGGTATTCAGCAAATTTCTTGTTAGAAAAGGTCTTGGACTTAGATCAAATGGAGAGCATTCAATATAGGGGGATAACTTTCAAATACAAGTAAATTTAAGTGGATAAAATTAATTTTAAAAGTTTGTAAAATAGTGTTGACTTTTGTCGAAAATCATTATATACTAGTCAACGTTGCATCACTTCTAAACGAACTGAGACAACAAAGGAATGCCGTAAAATCACATAGTTTGAATACTTTTGATAAGGCGTTGACTTAAAAAAATAAATAAAAAGTTGTTGACAAAGACATGCTGAAATGATATACTATAAAAGTTGTCGGCAACGACAAAGAACAACAAAGAACCTTGATAATTGAACAGTGAAACAACCTTGAAAATTCTAAGAGAATTTCAAATGAACGAAAGTTCAAAAATGAACAACATAGATTGTTCACGGACGCATCA
>JBGSNZ010000029.1:0-55315 GCA_041739345.1 Acetivibrio sp.
ACCAATTTCTGCTGTAATTGAATCATAGTATCACCTACCTATTTTAATACTATAATTATATCAAAAAATCCTTGTAAATGCCCTATTAATCGAACATTTACAAGGATTTTTTAAACTTTCATGACTTTTTCAGTGGCCTCGTGTAGGACACTTGCTTTTCATTGCTTATAGCTTATTAAAATAATCGTTTAAATTCGGTTTTAACGTATGCTATTTGAGCCCCGTATTGCAAATTGGGATAAAGTTTTCTGTTTTTGCAAGAAACACATGTCTTACTAAAATAATCGCATAAATTCGGTTGGGTTGTAACTCATTTTTGTCAATTAATAACTCAGCTTTTGGTTGAATGCATCCATACTCCTTTTTTATAGAAAGAATAGGAAAGGATAGCACCGACGAGCCAGCCTAGTGGCCAGGAAAGCCATATTCCGGTAGATGCGAATGGAATTACTAAAATATAGGAGAGGATGACACGAAGGATTAGGTCTGAAAATGTTGCAATCATAAATTCTTTCATTGCACCGCCGCCACGAACGACAGCGTCAGAGGTGAGTTTCACGCCGACTACAAGATAAAAGGGTGTAACAATTTTCAGAAAATCAGTACCTGCTTTTAAGGCATTTGTCTGTCCATTTGCTAAAAAGATGTTAATGAAAAAATCTCGAAATACAAAATAACTAAAGGTAAAGATTAAGCTGATGCCAATTACCATTCTAATGCCAGAACGATAGCCTTCTCTTACACGGGCATTTTTTCTCGCGCCAATGTTTTGTGCAGAAAAGCTGGAAAGACCATTTCCAATCGTAGCAATGGAAGTTAAGGTAAAGGTGTTTAATTTAATTGCGGCAGAATACCCGGCAATGACATCGGAGCCAAATCCATTGACCAAACTTTGTATAAATAAGTTACCAACGGATACAAAGCTTTGTTGTAAAATACTCGGTATCGCAATCAGACAGATTTTTTTGAACATTTTAAATGAAAAAACTTTTGACGAAACCTTTGTTTCTATTTGATGGATTCGTTTAAGTAACACCAAAATTGCCATTATAGAGGAGAAACCCTGTGCTATAAAGGTAGCCCATGCAACACCGGAAACACCCATATGAAAGCAAATTACAAAAACTAAATCAAGAATGATATTTCCAATAGAAGAAATAATCAAAAATAGTAAAGGGGTTTTTGAATCACCAAGTGCGGTAAAAATTCCCGTACAGATGTTATATAAAAATAAGAAAAATAAACCAAATATATAAATACGAAGATAAAGAGCAGAATCATAAAAGATATTTAAAGGGGTACCAAGTAATCGTATAAAAGGGTTACACGTAATGATACCAAAGATAGTTAATATAATACTTAGAATTAACGTTGCTAGCAGGGAAGTATTAATTGCTGTTTTCATCTTTGTAAACTCTTTTTGCCCAAATAATTGAGAGATAATAACGGAGCAGCCAATATTGGATCCTGTTGCTATTGCCATATATATCATCGTAATAGGATAAGATGCACCGACGGCGGCAAGAGCAGATGTTCCGGCAAAACGACCAGCAATTACACTATCTGCTATGCTATAAAGTTGCTGAAAAACAACACTAAAAAATAGAGGGATTGTAAACCTCCATAGTATGTTAGAAGGATTACCTTTTGTCATATCCTGTATCATATGTTCACGTCCTTTCAATTTTAGTATTATAGTACGAACAATTCGAATATACAAGGAAGAATTCAGATTCTGGATAAAATCTTGCACTTTGATGTAATAAAGTGGTATTATAATTTATATTTGTCAAAGGATATATGCATATGATATAGCATAAAGAAAGGATGCCATTAACAATGGGAAAAGAAGTAAAAACAAATGCAATGCGTATTTTGGATAAAAATAAAATAGAATATAAGATGTATCAATATGAATGTGATGGCTTTCTAGATGGAGTTTCGGTTGCAACCAAGTTAGGACAGTCGTTAGAAACTACATTTAAGACCTTGATTGCACAGGGCAAATCAAAGAATTATTATGTATATGTAATTCCGGTTGCAAAAGAGCTGGAGTTAAAGAAGGCAGCCAAAGCAGTATCAGAAAAGGCTGTAGAATTAATTCCAGTGAAGGATATTACAAATATTAGTGGATATGTTCGTGGTGGTTGTAGCCCAATTGGTATGAAAAAACAGTTTCAAACGATTCTTCACATAAGTGCACTGGAACAAGAAAAAATTGTATTTAGTGGAGGCAGAATTGGTACTCAGATAGAAATGAAACCAAAGGAATTAATTGACTTGATTCGGGCAAGTGTAGAGGATATTATAGTATAAAATAATATAAAAAAGAAAATAAATGGAGGCAGAAAGCATGTATAGTTTTCGTAATGATTACAGTGAAGGGGCACACCCGCGCATATTAGAAATGCTAATTAAAACTAATTTAGAGCAAAAAGATGGATATGGGCTTGATATACATAGTCTAAAAGCGGAGAACTATATAAAAGCAATTTTAAAGAAAGAGGACATTGATATTCACTTTATATCAGGTGGTACGCAGACAAATCTTTTGACAATTTCTTCTTTTTTAAGACCTTTTGAATGTGTAATAGCAGCCGATACGGGTCATATTAATGTACATGAGACTGGTGCTATTGAAGGTACAGGTCATAAGGTAGTAACGGTTCCACATCAGGACGGAAAACTTACGAAGGAAGGTATATTACAGGCAATGCATGCACATGAAACAGAGCACATGGTTAAGCCGGGAATGGTATATATATCAAATACCACGGAACTAGGTACCGTATATACCAAGGCAGAATTATCCGAAATTTCAAGGATCTGTAAGCAACTGGGGTTGATACTGTTTTTAGATGGCGCTAGAATAGCATCTGCACTAACCAGCAAGGTCAATGACTTAGAACTTTCAGACTATGCGCAGCTTACCGATGTATTTTATATTGGAGGTACCAAAAATGGAGCACTTTTTGGAGAAGCATTAGTAATTTGCAATGATTCACTGAAAAAAGACTTCCGTTTTATGATTAAAAACCGCGGTGCGATGCTTGCAAAAGGATTTGTTACGGGTATTCAGTTTGAAGTATTATTTGAAGATGATCTCTTTTTTGAGCTTGGAAGGCATGCAAATGAAATGGCGCGTCGCATAGAAAGAGCGTTGAAGGAAAAAGGTTATAAATTCTATGCAACACCATGCAGCAACCAACTATTTCCAATCGTAAGTCAGGTTTATATAGAAAAGACAGAAAATGACTTTGCGTATAATATAGAGAAAACTCTTCCTGATGGACAAATAGCAATTCGATTTGTTACTTCATGGGCTACCACAAAGGAAAGCGTGGATGCATTGATTGCTACATTTTAACTGCAGATATTTAAGTTTACTTCTAGAAAATATTTGTAGAAAAAAAGATTAACAAAACAAAAAAAATTATTGTAAGTTGTAAAATTTTGCTATAGAATGTAAATAATTGAATAAGTTAACAGAGTGAAGTATTGAAGCATAATAATGCAAAATATAATCTTATTGATTAGCAAATTCAAGGATTAATTAAAAAGGAGATTTTTTAGTATGGGATACGTTGATGAGGTAATCAAACTAGTTGTACAAAAGAACCCTGCAGAACCTGAATTTCATCAGGCTGTAGAAGAAGTATTGGATTCATTAAGACCTATTATTGAAGCAAATGAAGAACGCTACAGAAAAGAAGCAGTTTTGGAACGCTTGGTTGAGCCAGATAGACAGTTCCGCTTTCGTGTACCTTGGGTAGATGATAAAGGACAGGTTCAGGTAAATACTGGATATCGTGTACAGTTTAATAATAGCATTGGACCATATAAGGGTGGATTACGTTTACACCCATCTGTATATTTTGGTATTATCAAATTCTTAGGATTTGAACAAATTTTTAAAAACTCTTTAACAGGATTACCAATTGGTGGTGGTAAAGGTGGTTCTGACTTTGATCCGAAAGGAAAATCAGATCGTGAAGTAATGGCTTTCTGCCAAAGCTTTATGAATGAATTACACAAATATATTGGAGCAGATACCGACGTACCTGCTGGTGATATTGGTACTGGGGGTAGAGAAATCGGATTTATGTATGGTCAGTACAAGAAGTTAACTGGATTATATGAAGGTGTACTTACTGGAAAAGGCTTATCTTATGGTGGATCTTTAGCTAGAACTGAGGCAACTGGATATGGTTTATTATACTTAACAGAAGAAATGTTAAAATGCAATGGACATGATATCAAAGGGAAAACAGTTTCTGTTTCTGGTTCTGGAAATGTAGCTATTTATGCAACACAAAAAGCTCAGCAGCTTGGTGCTACCGTAGTAACCGTGTCTGATTCTACTGGATGGGTATATGATAAAGATGGTATCGATGTTGCATTATTAAAAGAAATAAAAGAAGTTAAACGTGCTAGATTAACGGAGTATGCAGCAGCTAGACCAAATGCTGAATATCATGAAGGTAAAGGCGTTTGGAGTGTTAAAGTTGATATTGCATTGCCTTGTGCAACACAAAATGAACTTGATTTAGAAGATGCTAAGATTTTAGTAGCAAATGGTGTTTTGGCTGTAGCGGAAGGCGCAAATATGCCTACAACATTAGAAGCAACCAAATATCTTCAGGAAAACAAGGTGTTATTTGCACCTGGTAAGGCTGCAAATGCTGGTGGTGTTGCGACATCTGCTCTTGAAATGTCACAAAATAGCGAGCGTTTAAGCTGGACATTCGAAGAAGTAGATGGAAAATTGAAAAATATCATGATTCATATTTTCCGTAATTTAGATGATGCTGCAAAACGTTATGGAAAAGACGGCGATTATGTAGTAGGTGCTAATATCGCTGGATTCGAAAAAGTAGTGGATGCTATGCTTGCTCAGGGTGTTTGCTAATTCATGAAATAGAGTATTATATCGATATACCAAAAGCCTCGTAAATATTATGTTTATGAGGCTTTTGCATATGAAAATCGTATTTCTATTCGTGCATAAAGCTAAGATAAATGGAGGAGGTAGAATAAATACAAGTTGATTTTTTAAGTTTGCTATATTAAATTAAAGGTATATCCGATATAATTATAGTAATTATTAAAAAGAAGGCTTTGCAAGGATGCTGTCCAAAAGCAAAAGATAAGGTGATCTTTATGAAAAAAATTTTAAAAATATTTGCCATAACTAGTTTAATTATGTTGTTACTTATGGGAGTGGCAGCCTTTTTCGCGTATCGAAGTTATAATCAAGAAGAAAAAGAAAAAAAAGAAGTTACACAAGAAGAACTCGATATGCAGGTATATGGAATTACTAAAGAAGATGTTAGCGTAGATAAAGTATTTCCTTTATACTTATCCAAAGATAAAAAAAATGTTGAGACATACTCGTATAAAAGTGCAAATGATATTTATAATGTGAAGAATTCAAAGAAGGTAAAAGCTTCTTTGGAAAATTTGAAAAAGAAAAATAAGTATACTGTGGATAACTGCCTATGGGCATACAATCCTTTTGGAACGCATGAGCTTTCGCTTTATTTGTATTTTGAGACTAAAGAATTGACAATGCTTAGATATACTGTCCATGTTGAGAATGAAGATATTCCTGATTTTACAAGAAGCGCTATGGTGGAAGATAGCGTAGTAGGCAAAAAAGGACTAGAATGCACTATTTCAGGTTTAGTACCTGGAGTTGAGAATTTCATTATTTTAAAACTTCAAGACGAAAGCGGTACCATCGTAAAACGTGTGGTTTATTCGATTACACCACCAAGGTTAAAGGGTACAGTGCAAAATCAGCTATCCGTGATAGATGGACCAAGTTTGACCAATATTTCAAATGGTCTTTATCTTTTCTTTGGACATGACACTGAAAATAAAAAAATGGACCGGGCAATTTACTTATATGACAATTCGGGAATCTTAAGAGGTGCAATTCCGATTATAAATAATCAAGCAAATCGAGTAATATTTATAGAGGATACAATGTTTTATAATTATAGTAATGAAAGATTTGCGCGCGTCTCTTCATTTGGACAAGTTCTAAAGACGTATCGTTTAAAATCATATAAAACGGTCAATGATTATACCTATGATGGTTTTGGTAATATCTTAACTATTGCAACAAAAACAAAAGGAAAAGCAGTGGAAGATCAAATCGTTTCATTAAATTTGGAGACCGGTAAAACGACGCCTTTGGTTAGTATGGGTGATTTGTTAAAGAAAGTGAAACAAAAATCTAAGAATTCTTCAGATTGGATTGGTCTAAATTCAATTATTTGGGCAGGAAAAGACTCTGTTATATTAAGTGCAAGAAATCTATCTGGTATTATCAAAGTAACAAATATATCAAGCGTAAAGCCATCTATTCAGTATATTATTGGAGATGCCTCCCTTTGGAAGGGAAAAGTAAAAAGCACGAAAATACTCCCTAAATATGTAGCAGATACAAATACAGATGCAGTGAATACGGAACCATTTATAAGCCAGTATGGACAAAGCACAGTAACGCTTTCGCCAGTTGATGAACAGTACCCATCCAATGATTCGCAATATTACCTTACCATGTTCAACAATAACTATAATAAAGAAAAAGCACAAACTTCTTATTTTTATAAATTCTTTGTTGATGAATTAGCAGGTACGTATGACCTTGCAAAATCTTTTGAAGTACCTTATTCTACGTATGAAAGTAGTATTCAAGAATATGCAGGTAATATAATTGTAAATTCAGGTACAGATTGTTCCGTGTGCGAGTATGATACGCAAGGCATTTTGATTCAGGAATTGAAGTATAACGTTGAAACGTTTACTTATAGAGTGTTTAAGGAAGACTTTAAGAATTTTTGGTTTTCCTAGACAGAAAACTTGCTATTGTTATTTGTATAACATATAATAGCTTTATTATGTTATGAAAGGAAGGTTTTTAATTTATGAACAAAATGGAATTACGAAAAACAGCCAATGAAATACGTAAAGGCGTTGTTACAGCTGTTCACAGTGCAAAATCAGGCCATCCAGGCGGTTCACTTTCAGCATCAGATATTTTTACATATCTGTATTTTGAAGAAATGAACATTGATCCTAAGGACCCAAAGAAAGAGGATAGAGATCGTTTTGTATTATCCAAGGGCCACGTTGCTCCAGGATTATATTCAACGCTTGCTAATAGAGGTTACTTTCCTGTTGAAGATTTAAAAACATTACGTCATGTAGGCTCTTACCTTCAAGGACATCCAGACATGAAACACATTCCAGGCGTTGATATGTCAAGTGGTTCTTTAGGACAAGGCGTTTCTGTTGCAGTAGGTATGGCACTTTCTGCAAAAATGGATAATAAAAATTATCGTGTATACACTCTTGCTGGAGATGGTGAAATCCAAGAAGGACAAATCTGGGAAGCAGCTATGTTTGCTGGACATCGTAAATTAGATAACCTCGTTGTTATTGTTGATAATAATGGATTACAAATTGATGGTAATGTAGACGATGTATGTTCTCCATACCCAATTGATAAGAAATTCGAAGCATTTAATTTCCATGTAATTAATGTGGATGCTCATGATTTTGATGAACTTGAAAAAGCATTCAAAGAAGCAAAAGAAACCAAAGGACAGCCAACTGCAATTATTGCAAAGAGTGTAAAAGGTAGAGGTGTTTCTTTCATGGAGAATCAGGCTTCCTGGCATGGTGCTGCTCCAAATGATGAACAATATGAAATTGCTATGAAAGATTTAGAGAAAGTAGGTGAAGCATTATGTCAGAAATAAAGAAGATAGCAACAAGAGATAGCTATGGTAATGCTTTAGCTGAACTTGGAGAAAAATATCCAGAATTAGTAGTATTAGATGCCGACTTAGCAGCAGCTACAAAAACCGGTGTTTTTAAAAAGGTTTTCCCAGATAGACATATTGACTGCGGTATTGCAGAGTGTAACATGATGGGTATTGCAGCAGGTCTTGCTACAACAGGAAAGATCCCATTTGCAAGTACTTTTGCAATGTTTGCAGCAGGACGTGCTTTTGAGCAGGTTCGTAATGCAATTGGATACCCAAAATTAAATGTTAAAATCGGAGCAACACATGCTGGTATCTCCGTTGGTGAAGATGGAGCGACGCATCAGTGCAATGAAGATATTGCATTAATGAGAACAATTCCAGGTATGGTAATCATCAACCCATCCGATGATGTAGAAGCAAAAGCTGCAGTAGAAGCAGCTATCAAGCATGAGGGTCCTGTATATCTTCGTTTCGGAAGATTAGCAACTCCTGTTATCAATGACAATTCAGAATATAAATTTGAATTAGGAAAAGGTGTTGTTCTAAAAGAAGGTAAGGATATTACGATTGTTGCAACTGGATTATGTGTAGCAGAGTCACTTGCAGCTGCAGATTTGCTTGCAAAAGATGGAATTGATGCAAAAGTAATCAATATCCATACCATCAAACCATTGGATGAAGATTTAATCGTAGCAGCAGCAAAAGAAACGAAGAAAGTATTTACCGTAGAAGAGCATTCTGTAATTGGTGGTCTTGGAAGTGCAGTTTGTGACTGCTTAAGCGAAAAAGCTCCGACACAGGTTCATAAAATTGGTATGCAGGATATCTTTGGTGAATCCGGTCCAGCCGTAGAATTAATTAAAAAGTATGGTTTTGATGCTCAAGGTATTTACAATCAGATTAAGAAATTCATGTAATCTGTAATTTAATAATTTAAAAGCGGCTGTCACATAATTATGATTTCATCTTATGTGACAGCCGCTTTTAAAATCACAACACTTGTAAATTTAGAAAAAATTTGCTACAATAAAACATAAATAATGTATTAAAACAGAACAAAAGAATATAGAATGAATGTAGTCGGTAGGAGGTTCCAATGGTACAAACTGTTAAAATGAATCTGGATGATTCGAAAGAGCTTGCGATGATTGCAAAGGCACTTTCGGTAGAAACAAGAGTAGAAATATTAAAAAAACTAAGGCATAAGGAACTAAATATTAATGAATTAGCTGAAGTGTTATCTATTCCGGCATCATCTACTGCCCTTCATGTAAAAGTGCTAGAAGAAGCAGGCTTGATAAAGACAGAGCTATTACCCGGAGTTCGAGGTTCTATGAAAGTTTGTAGTATTGCAATTGATCATCTTTATGTGGAAGTTAACACTGCAGATATATTGGGAATGGAAACAGAAATAATCCGAATGCCAATTGGAAGCTATGTAGACTATAAAGCAGATCCTACTTGTGGTTTGGTCGGGGCAAAAGGTCCGATAGGAGAAGAAGATGAGCCTCATAGCTTTTTTCATCCAGATCGTTTGGATACAAAGCTTCTTTGGTTTGGAAAAGGTTATGTAGAATATCGTTTTCCTAATCATTTTCTTAAGGGGAAAAATGAAAAGCAATTAGAAATATCAGCCGAACTATGTTCCGAAGATCATGAATATAACCTTGATTGTCCATCTGAAATTACAGTATGGATTAATGAAGTGGACGCTGGCACTTGGACCAGCCCAAGTGATTTTGGTGGTAGAAGAGGAACCTTAAATCCTGAATGGTGGCCGGATAAAAACACACAATATGGTGTTCTAAAGACATGGAAAATCAATGAAAAGGGAACTTTTATTGATGAGGAGAAGGTAAGCAGTAATAAAATTGAGTCTTATCAACTCTATCAAAAAGAGTATATTTCAGTGCGAATTGGAATAAAAGAGGATGCAAAACATGTGGGTGGTGTTAATCTTTTTGGCGAGTGCTTTGGAGATTACGCACAAAATCTGGTCATGCGAATTTCTTATGAATAAAAAAACTAAAGTATTAAATATAATAAAAAACAGTGTATAAAAAGAAGTGAAGAATTTGTATTAAATTCTTTACTTTTTTTTGTATTCGTGATAGGATAAAGAAAAAAACATTAAATATGTATTAAAACAAAATTAATGGAACAAATAACAGCAAAACGTAAACATTTATTTTGAGGAGGAGTCAAATGAAACAGACATTATTAAATAAGTTCCAGGAGATATTTGGAGCAGAAGGCGAACCTAAGGCATTTTTTGCCCCAGGACGTGTTAATTTAATCGGAGAACATACAGATTACAACGGAGGACATGTTTTTCCATGTGCATTGACAATTGGTACCTATGCCGTTGTAAGAAAGCGAGAGGATAAACTTCTTCGCTTTTATTCTATGAACTTTGAATCTTTGGGAGTGAGTACTTCTTGTATAGAAAATCTTATTTATAAAATTGAAGATAATTGGACGAATTATCCAAAGGGTGTAATCTGGGCTATGCAAGAAAAAGGCTATTCGATTGATACCGGTATGGATATTCTCTATTTTGGTAATATTCCAAATGGATCGGGACTATCTTCCTCAGCATCGCTTGAAGTATTAACAGGATTTGTATTAAAAAATTTATTTTCTTTGGATGTCGATATGATTCAGATTGCATTAATCGGTCAATTCTCAGAAAACCATTTTAATGGAGTGAACTGTGGTATTATGGATCAGTTTGCAGTTGCAATGGGAAAAGAAAACAATGCAATATTCTTAGATACTGCAGATTTGAGCTTTGAATATGCACCAATTGTTTTAGAAAATAAGAAAATTGTTATTTTAAATACCAACAAAAAACGAGGTCTTGGTGATTCTAAATACAATGAAAGAAGAAGCGAGTGCGAAGAGGCTTTGAAAGAACTTCAGTCGGTAGTGTCGATTCAATCCCTTGGTGAACTGAGCGAAGCGCAGTTTGAAGAATACAAGCAAGCAATTTCACGTGACGTATGTAAGAAGCGTGCAAAACATGCAGTATATGAAAACCAAAGAACGATTCGAGCAGTTGCAGCACTAAAAAAAGGAGATCTTACTTTATTTGGAGAACTTATGGTAGCGTCCCATAATTCGCTTCGTGATGATTATGAAGTAACGGGAATTGAATTAGACACGCTCGTCGAAGAAGCATTGAAGCAAAAAGGTGTCATCGGTGCAAGAATGACAGGTGCCGGATTTGGTGGTTGTGCAGTTAGTATAGTGGATGTGGAAGAAGTGGCTGTGTTTATTGAAAATGTTGGTAGGGCATATAAAGAAAAAATGCGATATGCGGCTGACTTTTATGTCGTTTCAGTAGGAAACGGTCCAACTTGTTTATAGAAAATTGGAAAGACAGAAAATCGGAAAGACAGAAAATCGTTAAAGTATGAAAATATGAAACTATTAGAAAGTGAGGAAACAAAATGGCTATTTTAGTATTAGGCGGAGCAGGATATATCGGTTCACACACAGTATATGAATTAATTGATCGGGGAGAAGATGTTGTCATTATTGATAACTTACAGACGGGATATTTAGAGGCAGTTCATCCAAAGGCTCGATTTTACCAGGGAGATATTCGAGATCGTACATTCTTAGACACTGTATTTGAGAAAGAAAAAATTGACGCAGTCATTCATTTCGCAGCTAGTTCTTTGGTGGGAGAGAGCGTAACGGATCCACTGAAATATTATGATAATAATCTATGTGGTACGAAAGTATTACTAGATTCCATTGTTGCGCACGGTATTGATAAAATTGTATTTTCTTCAACAGCAGCTACTTATGGGGAACCTGAGCGTATTCCAATTTTAGAAACAGACCGTACGTTACCAACCAATCCTTATGGAGAGACGAAGTTATCCATGGAAAAAATGTTTCAATGGGTTGGAAATGCACACGGACTTCGTTTCGTATCGCTTCGGTACTTTAATGCATGCGGAGCTCATTTGAGTGGAGAAATTGGAGAAGCACATAATCCAGAGTCACATCTCATTCCATTAATTTTGCAGGTGCCAAACAATCAAAGAGAATCGATACTTGTATTCGGAGATGACTATGCTACAAAGGATGGCACTTGCGTTCGTGATTACATTCATGTTACGGATCTTGCAAATGCTCACATCTTAGCCGTTGAGTACTTAAAAAAAGGAAATGAAAGTAATATCTTTAACCTAGGCAATGGTATTGGATTTACTGTAAATGAAGTGATTGAAACATCTAGAAAGGTAACCGAACATGCCATTCCAGCAGTTGTTACCCCTAGAAGAGCGGGAGATCCTGCACAGCTTATTGCATCTAGTGAAAAAGCAAAAACCATACTTGGATGGAAGCCAGAACATGATGATTTAGAAGAAATCATTTCTTCTGCATGGAAGTGGCATAAAAATCATCCAAATGGATATCGCTAGAAGGAAGGAATAACATGGAATTAACTACAATATATGAAAACATCGGGGCTTTAGTAACTTATGGTATCAACAGTGGGCTGGTGGAAATCGAAGATAAAATCTATGTAACGAATCAGATATTAGAACTTCTACTATTAGATGAATACGAAGAAACAGCTATCACTGGTGAAAAACCATTAGAAGAAATATTAACGGTACTACTTAATTATGCCTGTGCGGAGGGCATCATTGAAGACAGTATTACGGTGCGTGACTTATTTGATACCAAACTTATGAATTTACTGGTGCCAAAACCAAGTGAAGTAATCAAAGAGTTTGGACGTCGCATGGCGATTTCGCCAAAAGAAGCAACGAATTATTACTTTAAGCTAAGTCAGGATAGTGATTATATCCGCCGCTATCGCATAAAAAAAGATCGTAAATGGACGGTGGATACAGAGTATGGCGTTATTGATATTACAATTAATCTCTCCAAACCAGAAAAAGATCCAAAAGCCATTGCAGCAGCAAAGAATGCGAAACAAAGCGGTTACCCAAAGTGTCTTTTGTGTAAGGAAAACGAAGGATATGCAGGACGTATGAATCATCCCGCAAGACAAAATCACCGTATTATTCCAGTTGTTATTAATGATCAGGATTGGGGATTTCAATACTCTCCATATGTATATTACAATGAACACTGTATCGTTTTTAACGGGGAACATACTCCGATGAAGATTGATAAAGCGGCTTTTCGGAAACTATTTGACTTTGTGAAACAGTTTCCACACTATTTTGTTGGTTCCAATGCAGATCTACCTATCGTAGGTGGTTCTATACTTAGCCATGATCATTTTCAAGGGGGAAACTATCAGTTCGCAATGGCGAAAGCAGAAATTGAAACGTATTTTACGGTGAAAGGGTTTGAAGAAGTAGAGGCAGGTATCGTAAAATGGCCAATGTCGGTAATACGACTTCGTGCAACGGATGAATGCCGTTTAATTGAACTTGGAGATATCATCTTAAATCGATGGAGAGCTTATACCGATGCAGATGCAATGATTTTCTCACAGACAGATGGTGAACCTCATAATACGATTACACCAATTGCAAGAAAAGTAGGTGATACCTATGAATTGGATTTGGTGCTTCGAAACAATCTTACCACCAAAGAACATCCACTTGGACTCTATCATCCACATGCCCAGCTTCATCATATTAAAAAGGAAAATATAGGATTAATAGAAGTTATGGGTCTTGCAGTACTCCCAGCAAGATTGAAAGATGAAATGGAATTATTGGCTGAATTTATGGTTGAAGGTAAAGATATACGAGCAAACGAAATGCTTCAAAAACATGCGGATTGGGCAGAGAAAATAAAGACAAAGTATCCGGATATTCGAAAAGATAATGTAGATGAAATTTTACAACAAGAAATAGGTTTGGTATTTTGCACGGTGTTAGAGCATGCAGGAGTTTATAAGCAAGACGAAATTGGACAGAATGCTTTTCTACGTTTTCTTCATAGTTTATCATAGTATTAAAGTAAGCCTAAAAGGCTCTTCTATTTTTAGAAATTATAGTAAATATGTATTTACAGTACGATAATATTGTGATAATCTTAACGAAAGATAGGAAAATGGGAGGAAACAAATGAAACAAAGAGACATAGCAGTTGCAATTATTTTGACACTTATCACATGTGGCATTTATGGTATTTATTGGTTTATTGTATTGACGGATGATATCATTACTGCAAGTGAGGAAAACTTTACATCGGGAATATTTTGCTTCTTATTTACAGTCATCACATGTGGAATTTATGGTATTTATTGGGCTTACAAGATGGGCCAGCTCATTCAGACTGCAAAGATTAAACACAATATGCCTGCAGGAAGTGACATGGCAGTTGGCTATTTAATTCTTGAATTGTTTGGTTTCAATATCATCAATCTGGCCTTGATGCAAAATGAAATCAATCATATTTATTTTTAATTATGAAAAAACGAGTATATAACCTAGTCATAGCCCTAAGCCTAATCGTTGGATTGGGCATGGGCTATGCCTTTTTTTTCGTAAAAACAGGTATTGCGATACCATGTATGATTCATTTAGTTACTGGACTTTACTGCCCTGGGTGCGGAGTGTCAAGGATGTGTCTTTCTATTTTGCAAGGAGACTTCTATCTCGCATTTCGCTATAATCCCTTGTTGTTTCTTATATTACCGCTACTTGGTTTTTATTTTATACGACAAGCGGTCAATTATATAAGAGGTGTAAAGTGGCAGATGAGTAATTGGGAATCGATCGTTTGGAAAGTATTAGTAGTTGTATTAATTATATTTGGCGTAGTTAGAAATTTACCAGGTATGCAAGCTTTTTTGCCAAGGTGAGATTTTTTAGCTATGTTTTACTTTTGAGGAGATAATATGAGATCATATTTTATGCAAACCGAGCGAATCGGCTTTTCTAATTGGACGAGCGAGGATTTACCCTTAGCTAATATACTGTGGGGAGAGGCAGATGTAACACGTTATATCTGTGCAAGGGGGGAACTTACAAAGCAAGAGATAACCAATCGCTTACTACTTGAAATAAAAAATCAAGAAACAGCCGGGGTTCAGTATTGGCCCATTTTTGAAAAGAGCACCAAAGAATTAATTGGCTGTTGTGGTGCAAGGCCGTTCGACAAAGAACCAAATAGCTTGGAAATTGGTGTACATCTTAGACAAGAATTTTGGCGGAGAGGGTTTGGAAGCGAGGCGGTGAAGGAAGTCATTCAATACTGCTTTAAGGAAAGAAAAGTGGAAAAACTGTTTGCAGGGCATCATCCACAAAACGATGGATCAAGGAAACTTTTGACAAGCCTTTCTTTTGTCTATATTGGTGACAATTTTTATGCGCCGACCGGATTATATCACCCATCTTACGAGTTGGAATGCATTAACATAAAAGAAGATATCAATTCCACGGATGCAACCTGCCTATAGTTATATTCTATTTAATAATGGTAGTAAACAAACAAAGAGCAGCGCAGAAATGAGGGAAAAATATGAATCAAGTTATTATTCGAGAATGTGGAGAAGAGAATATTTCATGTCAATATATGCTGGATTTGACAGAAACTTCAATAAAGAATTGTATTGGATGTTGGTCATGCTGGATTCGTACACCAGGAAAGTGTGTTCATAGTGATTTAAATGAATTTTATAGAGCCTATTTGGCTGCAGATAAAGTTATATTATTTTCTAAGGTTACAGGGAATTTTGTCAGTGGAAATCTAAAATCTTTATTTGACCGGATGCTACCGTTATTTCTTCCCTATATCACTTATAAGAGTGGGGAATCTATGCATGTGCCAAGATATGAAAAATATCCCGAGGTAGAAGTATATTATGAGGGTGAATTCTCTTCAAAAGAGGAGGAAGCAATCTATGTAGACTATATGCACCGTGTATTTTATCAGTTTTATAGTAAGTGTGAAGTAGTTAAGCCAATTTCTGAATTTTCTTTGGAGGGAAATACATTATGAATACATTAATTATAAATGGATCACCCAAGGCAGAAAAGGGAAATACGGAGTATTTTATTCGTGAATTTATGAAAGATCAAAAGACAGTATATGAAGTTCGTTATGCGGCAAAAGAAGATAGCTTGTTCTTGGCAAATTATCTAGAAACGTTTGATACGGTAATTTTTGCGATGCCGTTATATATTCACGCAATGCCTGGAATTGTCATGAAAATCTTTGAGTGTATGAGGCAGGTAAAAGAAGAACATAAATCAATTGGATTTATGGTGCAGTCAGGGTTTGCTGAATCAGCACAATCTAAATTTTTAGAACGCTATTTAGAAGTATTTTCGAGAAGATTAGGATATTATTACCTTGGTACGTTGATAAAAGGTAGTTGTGCTGGAATATATATGATGCCAGAGCGCTTCAATAAAAAATTATTTCTTGGGTTGAATCGTTTTGGAATAAATTTTGAAGAAACTGGGGAGTTTGACCAGGAATTAGTCAAAGAATTTGGAAAACATTATAAATTTACGAAGGTACAGTGTAGATTCTTTACTTTCTTACAAAAAATAGGTTTGGAAAGCAATCTCTTTTTTAATATGATGATAAAACAAAATAATGCGTACGACCAGCGCTATAATCAACCTTTTAAAGATACAAAAAATGGAAAAATCAAATGAACTTCTCTTTCGAGAGGCAACAAGTAATAAAAGTGTTGAATTTGTACCAAATTCTACACAGATGAAATATTTGAATCGAAAATGGAAACATAATAAACAATAAGATATAATTGGAATAAGTTTGTAAAAATAAAACCATATTTATGGAAGTTCTCCCATTATTTGTAAGGAATTTGTGAAAATTAAAAATAAAATCCGTAATAACAATAAAAAGATTGAAAATTTTGATATTTTTGTGTAATATAATATGTATAATCGGTAATTCGAAAGGAGCATATTATGGTAATACAAAAGAATGGAAAAATAGATTTACAAAGTTTGGAAGTAGAGGATATTATTGATATTTCAATTTTACAGAAATTCCTTGACAACTTTGCTCTTGGAATGAATTGTGCTGCGGTTGCAGTTAATCGAAAGGGCGAGGAAATCACAAAGCCGAGTTACTATCGTCAATTTTGCAGTAATTACATTCATAAATCAAGTCTTGGTGATAGCCGCTGTGCTACTTGTCATAATCAAATGGGACAAGATGCAATTCGAGGTGGAGGCGCATTTATTGGACCATGTCATGCTGGGCTTATTGATTTTAGTGCACCTATTATAATTAATGGGGAACATCTTGGAACTGTACTAGGCGGTCAGATTTTAGATAAGCAACCAGAGGAAGATAAATTCAAAAGAGTTGCACAAGAACTACATTTACCAGAAGATGAACTTTGGGAATCCGCACAAAAAATAGATATAGTAGATCGTAAAAATATTAATGCTTCTGCTGAAGTATTGCATATCGTTGCAAATACACTTGCTCAAGAAGGCTATAAGCGTTTGGAAACAGAGTTGTTAACAAAAGATTTGGTAGAAAATTTCATTCAAATTTCTCAAACGGTAGAGATACTTGCAGAATCAGCACAAAATATTACATACAATCAGCATACATTATCACAAAAAATCAGTGAGATTGGAGAAGTTACCAATGAAATTTCGCAGGTGTTGATAGCTATTAGTAAAGTGGCAGACAAAACGAAGTTGATTGGTTTGAATGCTTCCATCGAAGCCGCTAGACTAGGAAATGAAGGTAGAGGATTTTCAGTAGTTGCGAAAGAAATACAGAGTTTATCGGAAAATTCAAAGAGAACAGCAATGCAGATTAATGAGTTGAATGCACAAATTGGTGCTAGCATTAAGGATACCATTAATGACGCTAAGAATACATTAGCAGTTACAGAAGATCAATCAGCTGCAATGGAGGAATTATCAGCAACTGTTCAAAACTCAGTCGAATTGGCAGAACACCTAAAGCAATTATTTCAAATTAAATAAAATGTAATTCAAAGGGATACTTGACAGAAGTATCCTTTTTTTGTTACAATAATTGAATATATATTCAATGAATATATATTCAATTATATACATTTGATATTTTGAATGAACGGAGATTTATATGACGCGTGAAGAACAAAAAGAACAACGTAGAAATCAAATCTTATTTGCAGCACTTGATTTATTTGTAAAAAAAGGATACTCTGCAACAAAAGTAGCAGATATTGCAAAAGAAGCGAATATGAGTGTAGGTCTATTATTCCATTATTTTGATTCAAAGGAAAAGCTATTAGAAACCTTAGTGATGCTTGGACTTGAAGGAACAAAGATGCCATTAAGGATGGAAGTGAATGAACCCCTCGAATTTTTTGAAACATTTTTAAAGCAGCTATTTTCTTATATGAAGGAACAGCCGTATAGCGCAAAAATGTTTGTTCTAATGTCACAGGCACAGCGTTTTGAGGGAATACCGGATTATATCCGAAAGATTGCATTTGAGGTTGATACAATCGAGCAAACCATAAAGATAGTAGAGGCAGGCCAGAAGTTGGGATGTATAAGAAAGGGAGATGCATTGGCAATTTCAAATGCATATTGGTGTTGCATTCAGGGGATAGCGGAAAATTATGCCTGTCATCCTGAAATTCCATTACCAGAACCAGAGTGGTTAATTGATATGATAAAAGCATAAGGAGAGAATGGGTATGAAGAAAAAAATTGTGATTATTGGTGGTGGCATAGCCGGTTTAAGTGCAGGAATTTATGGATTGCAAAATGATTTTTTAGTTGAAATCTATGAAAAACACAGTATCTGTGGTGGTGAGTGCACCGGGTGGAAACGCAAGGATTATCTCATTGATAACTGTGTTCATTGGTTGACAGGAACGAGGAAAGAAACAAAGCTTTATGAAATCTGGGAGAATCTTTCTGTACTATCGGAACATTTGAATGTTTTGCATGCAGATGCATTTTACACGACAGAACTAAATGGTGATTCCATAACCTTATGGAGAGATTTAGAGCGAACAAAGAAGGAAATGCTTTCACTTTCTCCTGAGGATGAAAAAGAAATTGCAAAATTAATTCACTACATAAAACTGGCAGAAACAATGGAGATGCCGGTTGATAAACCATTTGATCAGATGAATGTGCTAGAGTATATAAAACTTGGAACTTCTATGGCAGATATGGGAAAAGTTATGAAAGAGTACGGCAAGATAACGGTGGAGGAACTTGCAAAGCGTTTTAAACATCCACTGTTACAACATATGATTACTGCATATATGGCAAAAGAGTATTTAGCTTATTCTTTCATTGTGTCGTATGCCACTTTTACATCTGGAAATGGAGGCGTGCCAGAAGGCGGCTCGCTAGATATGATACAGCGAATGAAACAGCGATTTGAGGATTTAGGGGGCATCGTATTTACGAATAGTGATGTTTCAAAAATCGAGGTTGAAAAAAATCATGCAACTGGGATTACCTTGGTGGATGGAAAATTTATTGGAGCGGATTATGTGATTGCAGCTTGTGATACTGACTATACCTTCCATCAATTACTGGATGAATCTTACATGGATAAAAAACTCCAAAAAACATATCAGCAGCGGCAAGAGAATCCATTGATGAGTGGATTTCAAATCGCATTTTCAGTAGATGATGAGGCTCGCGAACTTAAAGATACTATAATATTTGAATGTGAACCGATGCAGATTGCTACACAGACAATAAATCGAATGAGCATCAAGAACTACCGGGATTATGGTAAAAATATTGCACCAGAAGGAAAAACAGTATTACAAAGTAATTTTGTTCAATATGAAGCCGACTATGAATATTGGACGCAGCTATATAATAAGAAGGAAGAGTATAATCAGGTGAAACAAGATATAGCGCAAGAAGTGCTAAAGCGTCTGGAAGTAAGGTCTCCAAACTATGTGGGTAAGATACATGTTATCGATGTTTGGACTCCTGCTACCTATCATAAATACTACAATGCTTATCACGGCGCATATATGAGTTTTATAACAACAAAAAGAAGTAAGTATACTTCCTTTTCCGGAAATATTAAGGGTCTTGATAATGTGTTTTTAGCAAGTCAATGGCTTATGAGTCCAGGTGGGCTTCCTACAGCAGCGGTTATGGGAAAATTTGCAATTCAAAGAATTTTGAAGAAATCTTAATCTAAAAATCCAATGTTCAAATAACAATATTCAAATAGCAGTGTTCAAATACCATTGTTTAAATATCGATATTCATATACCATACGTTCAAACCGAATCAGAAGGATTATATTAATTTACACGAATAAAAATTAATAATCATGCTGTGGTCGAGACGTATGGTTTTTGCAGTTTGAATGTGAATTTTGTGATTAGAATGTTACGGTAACAGGTTCTTTTGTAAAGGAATATATCGTTGCGGTGGCATCTTTAAGATATAATACTTCCATAATTCCATCGTCTGCACTATACATACTTGTAATAGAAGGATTAGCCTCTAACATCTTAACACGCGCATCTTTACGGTCATCAGCAACCGAGATAGCTTCTAAACGAATCCAACTTCCATCTTTACCCATTGCGGAAATTTCTACTTTTTCATTTTTGAGCATTTGCTGATATACATTTTTTTTATTATTTGTTGAGATATAAAGTTTTCCTTCAAATTCAGCAACGGCACCAAATGGACGAACATGAGGCTGATCTCCCTCACTTGTTGCAAGATAAAATACACCACATTCTTTTAAATATTCTAAAACAGTTTCCATAAAAATATTGCTCCTTTCGATTCCTTATGTTATTCTTATTACAATTCAATTATATAGAGTGCAATAATTAATACAAGTACGATATTTTAGTATACCTAGTATCTTATTGGATACTATAATGAGGTGAAGAGCGATGGAAGAAAAAGAATTATTTGGGAAATGCCCCTATGTTACGGCACAAAAAGTATTAACCGGAAAATGGGCCCTTCTTATATTATATCATCTGAGTGAAGGACCAGTTCGCTTTAATGAACTGCAAAGAAGACTACCGAATCTGACGCAGGCTACGCTCTCAAAACAATTAAAAAGTTTAATAGAGGATGGATTAATTGAGCGAAAAGAGTATCCACAGATTCCACCTAAAGTAGAATATTCCCTGAGCGAAATAGGTAAGAAATTCAAACCAGTTTTAATGGAGTTAGAAGTGTGGGGAAGTGAGTATATTGCCACTTTTTTGGAGCGTAATGTAGACAAATAAAGGTGAATGTTATATGATAAAAAACATAGTAGCTTGGAAGGCTTACAAGTAGAGAAAGGATTTATAGAATGAAAAAAATTATTGAATGCATAAAAGACGAAGTGATAGAGGCTTTTATACAGGCAGGTTATGATAAAAAGTACGCGATGGTAAAACTTTCTGATCGACCAGACCTCTGCCAGTATCAGTGCAATGGAGCGTTAGCAGCAGCAAAAGAATATAAATGTGCTCCAATTATGATAGCGAACAGTTTGGTGGATATTTTAAAAGAAAGTAAGAGCTTTAAAGAAGTCGTAGCAATCAATCCAGGATTTATCAATATTACATTGAGTGAAGCATATATTGCGGACTATGTTAATGAGATGAGAAGTGGAAGTCACTTTGGTACTGATACACCAGAACATCCAATGTCCATCATCATTGACTACGGCGGACCAAACATTGCAAAGCCTCTCCATGTCGGACACCTTCGCTCTGCGGTTATTGGTGAAAGTGTAAAACGTATCGGTAAGTTTGTGGGACACAATATGATTGGTGATGCACATCTTGGTGACTGGGGCCTTCAGATGGGACTCATTATTACTGAATTAAAACATCGTAACCCTAACCTTTCTTATTTTGACGATGATTTTACTGGAGAATATCCAAAAGAAGCACCATTTACAATGGCAGAATTAGAAGAGATATATCCTTTTGCAAGTGGGTATTCGAAAGAACATGATGAGTATAAAGAAGAAGCTAGAAACAATACATTCCGTCTTCAAAAAGGAGACAGAGGGTATACTGCTCTTTGGAATCATATTTGCAATGTTTCCATCGAGGATCTTAAAAGAAATTATGAAAAATTAAATGTCAGCTTTGAACTATGGAATGGCGAAAGTGATGTAGAAACCGTAATTCCTGATATGGTTCAGTATATGAAAGATGGTGGATATGCATATATTAGTGAGGGAGCTTTGGTTGTTGATGTAAAAGAAGAAACCGATACCAAAGAAGTACCACCATGTATGATTGTAAAATCAGATGGTTCTTCCCTATATAATACCACTGACTTGGCAACTATTGTTGACCGTGTAAAACATTATAATCCAGGAGCAATTAAATATATCGTAGATAAACGTCAGGGACTATATTTTGAACAGGTATTCCGTTGTGCTAGAAAAACTAAGCTGGTAGAAGATAACGTAGAACTTACCTTCTTAGGTTTTGGTACCATGAATGGAAAAGATGGAAAGCCTTTCAAGACAAGAGAAGGTGGAGTACTTCGTCTCGAGTACTTAATTGCGGATGTTACGGAAGCGGTTTACAATAAAATCCGTGAAAATCGTAATATAGAGGAAGAAGAAGCAAGAGAAATCGCAAAGAAAGTCGGAATTGCAGCAATTAAATATGGAGACCTTTCCAATCAGGCGTCCAAAGATTATATCTTTGACATCGAAAGATTTACTTCGTTTGAAGGAAATACAGGTCCTTATATTTTATATACCATCGTTCGTATTAAATCGATCTTAAATAAATACAAAGAATTAAAAGGAGCAATCAAGTCAGATTTTGTTATTGCACCAGCAGTAGCAAATAGTGAAAACGAACTTATGCTTGAACTTGTTAAGTTTAATGAAGTAGTAGAAACTGCATTTACAGAAAATGCACCTCATAAGGTGTGTCAGTATGTTTATGATTTGGCGAATGCATTTAACCGATTCTATCATGAAAATAAAATTATTGCACAAGAAGATGAAGCAAAACAGTCTTCTTGGATTGCGTTAATTGATTATACCTTAGCTATGTTGAACCAATGTATCGATTTGCTTGCAATCGAAGCACCAGAACGTATGTAGGAGAGGAAGAGTATCTTGTTTATTGGAAGAACACAGGAGATAAAATTTCTAGAAGATTATTATAATCGGGAGAAAAATGATTTAATTGTTGTGTATGGAAGACGTGGAATCGGAAAAACGGAGCTACTTCGAGGCTTTTCGAGAGATAAGTCATGCTTATATTACACAGCAAGGGAATGTTCCCATAAGGAGCAACTTCTTTCTATGCAAAAAGAATGGAGGGAAGACAATGCGTTAACCGGGGAAGAATTATCTTTTGATGCTTTATTGAATGAAGCAGCAGACAAGTATTCTCTACTAATCTTTGATGAATTTAATTTGATTTTGAAAAATTCGAATACATTTATGTCAGGAATTTTAAATGCACTGAATCAATCATATTCTGAAAAGAAATTAATGATTGTTCTTTGTAGTTCTTCTGTAAACTGGGTGGAAAATGATATGGTAAGTTCGATTGGTGCAGACGCACTTCGCATATCAGCCTTTCAAAAAATAAAAGAGTTAACATTTCCAGATATTGTGACACGTTTTCCAAACTATTCCGTAGAAGACTGCATTCAGGTATATGGTATCCTCGGAGGAGTACCAGGATATTTAAATGTATGGAATGAAAAACGTAGTATAAAAGAAAATATTATGGCTCTGTTTTTATACAAAGACGGAAAATTTTATCATGAAGCAGAGAATTTTTTAAAAACGGAGCTGCGAGAACTTGCCCTTTATAACACCATATTAGCTTGTCTTTCACAAGGTAAACTAAAATTGAATGATATCTATGATAGAACTGGTTTTAGCCGTGCTAAGATTAGTGTTTATATTAAAAATCTCATTGAACTGGATGTTGTAGAAAAAGTATTTTCTTATGATACCGATGGAAAAGAAAATACAAAAAAGGGACTGTATCGAATAAAGGACCGTTTTATTCATTTTTGGTATCGCTTTGTATTTCCAAACCTTTCAAAACTCGAAAACCGCAAGATGGAGGAAGTGTATCAGGAAAAAATAGCACCTGTCTTGGAGGATCATATTAGTACTTATTTTATAAATGTTTGTCAGGAATATCTCATGTTAATGAGTGATTTTAAAAAACTTGATTTTGAAATTGTGCGTATGGGACAATGGTTTGGTAAAGAGGGAACAATCGACTTTATTGGTGTCACTTCCCAAAACACTTATTTTGTAGGTAAGAGCAAATGGAATCGAAAACCACTGGATGAAACTGATTTTGAAACACTATTAGAGCTGGTAAAGCAGGCGCAAGTGGAACCGGATAATTATTATTTGTTTTCAAAAAATGGGTTTACCAATCATCTGGAAGTTATGGCAAAAGGAATGAATAATCTTGTTTTAACGGATTTGGAAGATTTATAAAACCAAGATTCATATAGATAAAACGAAGAAAAGAAGGAATGAGACATGTTTCGTGAGACATCAAAATTAGTAATTTACCGAGGACTCGAAGAAGATTGTATTTTATTTCAAATGGCAGGTATTTGCGAGGAGTTTTTGGGTGGTAATTATGTAAAGGAAAACCTGATCACTCGAATTTATGTACAAATTAATCGGCTGCTCGATGTTGCAACACAATATGGATTTGATAAGAATTTGTGGCACAATTATCTTGCATTTATCCTTGCTACGAATGAAAATCCATTTAGTATTACCTGTGAAAAAGTTGGTGCAAATGATGGAACAGTAAATCAATTTGCAAAGAGCGATTATCGAATCTTTAAGGCTTTATTTGCGTATGATTTTAAACCATTGGAAGAAGCTCTTGGAATTAACTGTTTTGATGTTATACTTAACTATAAATCCATTGTGAAACCGGAGAGACGTTACAATAAAAGTGTAAGTGATAAGGTAAAGGTACTTAGTGAGCAGATAGAGCATGCGAAGAATGAAGACGAAATTTTTGATATTGTAACCAATTTCTATAAGGCATATGGAGTGGGTAAATTTGGCTTAAATAAGGCGTTTCGAATTTATCATGATGAGGAAGGTGAACTAATTCGCCCGATTACCAATACCGAAGAAATCTGTTTGTCGGATTTAATTGGTTATGAGATTCAAAAACAAAAATTGATCGACAACACAGAAGCCTTTGTTGAAGGAAGAAAAGCTAACAATGCACTTTTGTTTGGTGATAGCGGTACGGGAAAATCCACCAGTATAAAGGCGATTTTGAATGAGTATTATGATAGAGGACTTCGAATAATAGAGATTTATAAGCATCAGTTTCAGGACTTATCTACGGTTATATCCCTAATTAAAAATCGGAATTATCGCTTTATTATCTATATGGATGATTTGTCTTTTGAAGAATTTGAAATCGAATATAAATATTTGAAAGCAGTAATTGAAGGCGGCCTTGAAACGAAACCGGATAACGTATTAATTTACGCAACCTCAAACCGAAGACACTTGATTCGTGAGACATGGAGTGATCGCTCTGATGTTAGTAATGACGAAGGTATGCATAAGTCAGATACGATGCAGGAAAAACTATCCTTAGTAAATCGTTTCGGTATTACGATTAACTATTCAAAACCGTCTCAAAAAGAGTATTTTGAAATTGTGAAAGCACTTGCTAAAAAGCAAAACATTATGTTGACGGAGGAAGAACTTTGTACACAGGCAAACATGTGGGAATTAAGTCATGGTGGTATTTCTGGTCGTACAGCACAACAGTTTATTAATTATCTGGCAGGTAAAGTTATAAATTAAATTCTTTTGGTACGGTTACAGCATGAATTTTGATGTTTGTGACCGTACTTTTTTGGCGTTTAGACAATGGACTAGGGAATCAGAAAATATAAAAGTAAAGAGTTTCATGGTTTGGTTAGTTGATTTTTATAACTATTGTGATTATACTAGGATTGGTATAGACAAGAGACAAGCTTAAACTTCACAAAAGAAAGGAAACGCATGAATCAAAAGAGAGAAATTAGAATGATTGGTCTAGATCTTGACGGAACCGTTCTTAACAATAAAAAAGAATTTTCTATACGGAACAAAACTGCAATCAAAGAAGCAATTAAAAAAGGGATTGTTGTACTTCCGGCTACTGGAAGACCGCTAGCTGGTATTCCGTTAGAATTTTTAGAGATTGAAGGAGTACGATATGTAGTAAGTGCCAATGGTGCTGTTATTTATGATATAATAGAAGAAAAGAAAATATATGAAGACTGTATGGATTTCGAGATGGTGCTATCTATTTTAAATCAGCTAAAAGAAATAGATATTATGGCGGATGTATTTATTGAAGGCGTTGGTTATGTTGAGCGGGAAATTCTTGCGTATAATATTCAATATGCTCCAAGTGAGGAAATTCGTGAGTATTTATTGAAAACGAGAAATCCGGTTGATAACCTTCCTGAGTTTGTAGCAAACAAAAAACAACCAATTCAGAAAATGACGATAAATTTTCGAACGCTTGAAGATGGAACACTATTTGGAAAAGAGGCAGTCCTCGATGTGTTAGAGCCATATACGCAATTAGCGGTTGTTTCTGGAATGCAAACAAATTTAGAAGTGACGAAGCACACAGCAACAAAGGGAAATGGACTTTTGGTATTAGGTAAGCTGTTAGGAATAGAGAAAGATAGTATTATGGCTTGCGGAGATAGTGGAAATGACCGTGAGATGCTAAAAACAGTGGGTATTGGAGTGGCAATGAAAAATTCAACGCCTGATGTATTAGAAGTGGCAGATTTTGTAACGAAATCAAATGAAGAAGACGGAGTGGCTTGTGCGATTGAACACTTTGTGTTAAAATCTCTTGATGTATTTGAAGAAAAGAATAGATAATGATTTATGGAGAAAAGAATGATGAAAACAAGTGATTTTGACTTTTATTTACCAGAAGAACTCATTGCGCAGGATCCGCTAGATGACCGATCAAGTTCAAGACTTTTAGTAATAGACAAAGAAACCGGTGAACTTACCCATGATATATTCAAACATATTACGAAATATTTGAGACCTGGAGATTGCCTCGTTCGCAATAATACCAAGGTAATTCCTGCAAGATTAATTGGAGAAAAAGAGGATACGGGTGCACATATTGAAGTTCTTTTATTAAAACGAAAAGAAAACGATATATGGGAAACACTAGTAAAACCAGGGAAAAAAGCAAAAATTGGCACGAAGATTTCTTTTGGTAATGGACTTTTAGTTGGAGAAGTAATGAATATCGTAGAAGAAGGAAATCGTTATATCCAATTTACTTATGAAGGCATTTTCGAAGAAATTTTAGATCAGCTTGGACAGATGCCATTGCCTCCGTATATAACGCATGAATTAAAGGATAAGAATCGTTATCAGACAGTTTATGCAAAGTATGAAGGATCAGCGGCAGCGCCGACTGCAGGACTTCATTTTACTGAAGAATTATTTAGGGAAATTGAAGCTATGGGCGTAACCGTTGCAAATGTAACGTTGCATGTTGGTTTAGGAACATTCCGTCCGGTAAAGGTAGATGATGTAACCAACCACCATATGCATTCTGAGTTCTATCAGATAGAGCAGGAAGAAGCAAAGAAAATCAACGATGCAAAAGTTTCAGGAAATCGAATTATTTGTGTAGGAACCACAAGTTGTCGTACCATTGAATCTGCTGCAGATGAAAATGGTATGGTAATACCAGGTAGCGCAGATACACAGATATTTATTTATCCAGGATATAAGTTTAAAGTACTGGATGGTCTGATTACTAATTTCCATTTACCAGAATCAACGTTATTAATGTTAGTATCTGCATTGGCTGGAAAAGAACATATTATGGCAGCTTACGAAGAAGCAGTACGTGAAAAATATCGGTTCTTTAGTTTTGGCGATGCGATGTTTATCACAGACATCTGTAAATAAAGATACTACCTATATTATACAAAAGAAATAGGAGCAAGGAGTTATTTATGAAGAAAAAGATGTTATTCATTTATAATCCGCACGCGGGCAAAGAAGCATTAAAGAATAAACTTTCCGATGTATTGGAAATCTTTATGGATGCAGACTATGAAGTTACAGTCTATGCGACGAAGCAAGCAAAAGATGCGACCCATATTGTTAGTTCTCGTGGTGATGATTTCGATTTTATTGTTTGTTCTGGTGGTGATGGGACACTAAATGAAGTAACCGATGGATTCATGGCGTTAGAACACAGACCACCTTGTGGATACATTCCAACCGGAACGGTAAATGATTTTGCAACAACCCACCATATTCCCAAAAATATTATAATGGCAGCAAATAATGTTATTGAAGGAGACTGTTTTCCGTGTGATATCGGTTCTTTAAATGGAGACTACTTTAATTATGTGGCAGCTTTTGGGGCATTTACCGAAGTAGCATATGAGACGTCGCAGGAAATAAAGAATATTTTTGGAAAATTGGCATATTTCTTAGACGGAGTGAAACGACTACCAAATCTTAAGTCGTATCATATTAGAGTAGAGCTTGATGATGAATCGGAATCTTTTGAAGATGAGATTATTTTTGGGATGATTACAAACTCGAAATCAGTTGGTGGCTTCAAAGGTATTACGGGAAGAAATGTAAAGCTTGATGATGGTTTATTTGAGGTAACACTCATTAAGTGTCCGCAAAATGCGGTTGAATTGCAAGCAATTATTAATTCTTTGCTAACGAAGGAAGCAAATTCGAAGTATATTCATACGTTTGCATCCAATCATATTATATTAACTTCTAAAGAAGATATATCATGGACAATCGATGGAGAATACGGAGGAACGTACCAACATGCAGAGATAATCAACCATACGAAGGCAATCAGCTATATCAGAGGGAAAAAGAATAAATAAAATAGGGGATGTTGCAAAAGTATAGGTTGTGTTCAATTTGCATATCGGGTCACAAAGAGCAGGTGCTCTAACCCTCAATACGATTGACAATTTTAATAAGCCATAAGCAATGGAAAACTGTTTTGGACACTCGTTTTCCATTATTGTCTTATTAAAATAATCGTATAATTCGGTTAGAGCACCTGCTCTTTGTGACCTGATATGCAAATTGGGATATCATTTTATATCTTGTAACATTCCATTCTTATTTCGGCTAATTATTTACTAATTGATTTAAGTCGTCATAGAAGTTTGGATAGGAGATGTTAACACATTCGCCATCGATTAGGGTGGTGGTACCTTCTGTAATTAAGCTTGCTATCGCAAAGGACATGGCAATTCTGTGATCTAATTTTGTTTGAATGGTGGCACCAGTCATTGGATTGCCACCTTCGATTATCATTCCATCCTCGGTTGCGGTAACATGGACTCCCATTAAGGAAAGATTTTGAACCATTACATCGATACGATTGGATTCTTTGACTTTTAATTCCCCCGCATCTTTGATAATCGTAGTTCCATTGGCACAGGCAGCTAATACTGCGATGATTGGAAGTTCATCAATTAAAGTTGGTATCAGACTTCCTCCAATTGTAATACCATGGAGATTCGAAGTCTTAACTAATATATCTGCAACAGGTTCACCACTTAGAATGCGGTTGTTTTGGATCGTTAGGTTAGCTCCCATCGAATTCATTACGTGTATTATTCCATCCCTGGTATCATTGATTCCAACATTTTTTATAAGAACTTCAGAATTAGGAACAATAGCAGCAGCCGCCATAAAGTAAGCAGCAGAAGATATATCACCGGGTACCTCTACTTTTTGGCCGTAAAGTTCTGTGACTGGAATTACAGTTGCGGTGGTATCCTCTATAGTAACCGTTCCACCAAAATAGTTTAGCATAAGTTCGGTATGATTTCTGGAACGTGCAGGTTCAGTGACGGAAGTTTTCCCTTCTGAATATAATCCGGCAAGCATAATGGCTGATTTGACTTGAGCAGAAGCAACGTTAGACTGGTAGTGAATGCCATGGAGTTTTGAAGGACTTATTCTTAATGGTGCACAACCATTTCCTTTGAGGCTTTCAATGATTGCACCCATCTGTGAAAGTGGAGTGATAATACGATTCATCGGACGTCTTTGAATGGAATCATCACCATTGAGCGTACTCGTAAAAGACTGACCTGCTAGGATTCCGGAAATAAGTCTTGTAGTCGTTCCGCTATTGCCGACATCAAGAAGTTCACTTGGTGCGGTTAATCCATGAAGCCCTCTTCCATGAATTCGAATGACATCATTCCTATCGTCAATTTTAACGCCCATTTTTTGAAAGCAGGCGATCGTAGAAAGACAATCTGCACCGCGTAAAAAGTTGCATACTTCAGTGAGCCCTTCTGAAATTGCTCCAAGCATAATGGCACGATGCGAGATAGATTTATCGCCTGGAATGGTAATTTCCCCTTTGAGGGAAGAGACTTTATTTAGGTTCATCTAAAGTGCTCCTTTCAGCGTTCATATATTGTATAGTGCTGTTTTTTAAAAAGTTCGATTCCTTTTTCACAGGAGATCTGATCATATAATTCAATACGCAACACACCTTCTGCAAATTCTCGATTATGAATGATTCCAATATTTTTTATACTGATACCGTTGTTTGCTAAAAGTGTTGCAATAGAAGCAATGGAACCGGCTTCGTCGACAATATCCAAATAGATTTCAAAGGTACGCTCATAAATACCACCTTTTCCGCTAGGTATGGAATCGCGGTAATTTTTTGCTGATTCAAAATAATCATAGATAGCATCTTCCTTTTTATCGTGAATAGCGGATACTATTTCATTTAAGGAAGATTGATATAAGTTTAAAAATTTCAAGATGCTCTCCTGATTTGTTAAACAGATATTTTGCCACATAGTAGGTGAAGAAGATGCAATTCGAGTGATATCTTTAAATCCGCCTGCTGCTAATGAAAGCATCTGATTGGAAGAATCATCATTACTTTGAACCAAATTTACTAAAGCAGAAGCGATAATGTGCGGAACATGGCTGATTGCTGCAACAATATCATCGTGGTGCTTGCAATCAAGTGAAATTGGAATTGCATGAACATCAGAAACAATTTGCAGCATGTTATTCATCATGAAATCAGGAGTTTCCTCATTTGGGGTCAAAATATAGTAGGCATTTTCTAGAAGGAGGGAACTTGAGTTGTGGTATCCGGTACGCTCAGAACCAGCCATAGGGTGTCCACCGATAAAATTCTTTAAAAGACCTAGACTTCCCACTACTTCATTGATGTTGCCTTTTACGCTGCCAACATCAGTAATTAGGCACGAAGGCTTAATTAGTTTTTTTAATTCGTATAAGTATTTGATATTTTCTAAAACAGGTCCACATAAAAAGATGATATCACATTCTTTAAAATGAATGGAAAGATCATCATCGACATAATCAAGGACTTGATCTTTTTTGGCTTCTAGCAAAGACTCATTTGGTTTCGAATGGTAGTTATAAGCAATCATACAGTAATCGTTGTCTGCAACACGTAGAGCACGTGCAATGGAACCACCAATAAGACCAAAGCCAATAAATCCGATTGTAAGTGACTGTAACATAATTTTCTCCGTTCCTGCGTAGGTCTTTTGCACATATTTAGTTTGCACCAAGGTTTATGAAGGCACAAACTATGCGTGAAAGTGATTTGCTTTCACTCTATATTCTCCTAAAATCGTTTGTTCATAAGTTGAATAAATGGTCTAAGGTCATGGCAGAGATCATCAAACTGCTTAAAGGTTAGAGATTGTGGACCATCGGAAAGAGCCTTGGTTGGATTCGGATGTGTCTCAATCATTAGTCCATCTGCACCACAGGCAATGGAGGCCTTAGACAGTGGAGCAACATAACCACGAACACCTGTAGCATGACTTGGGTCTACAATAATTGGCAAGTGGCTTTTTTCCTTAATTACTGGTACGGCACTAAGATCTAATGTATTTCTGGTTGAATTTTCAAACGTACGAATGCCTCGCTCGCAAAGAACGACATTTGGATTTCCTTCTGCCATTACATATTCAGCAGCATTTAACCATTCTTCAATTGTGGCAGATAAACCACGTTTTAATAAAACAGGCAAACCTGTTTTTCCGGCTTCTTTTAATAGGTAGAAGTTTTGCATGTTTCTTGCGCCGATTTGAAGCATATCAACATATTTCGAAGCAGCCTCAATGGCTTCTAAACTAGTAACCTCGCAAACAATAGCTAATCCAGTTTCTTCTCTGGCTTCTTTCATTAATTTGAGACCATCTTCTTCAAGGCCTTGGAAGGAATAGGGTGAAGTTCTTGGCTTGTAAGCACCACCACGAAGAATCTGTGCACCAGATGCTTTGATTGCTTTTGCTGTTTCCATGACTTGTTCTTCACTTTCAACGGCACAAGGACCGGACATAATGACAAATTCATCGCCGCCAATTGAAGTGTTTCCTACTTTTACAATACTAGGCATCGGATGAAATTTCTTGTTCGCAAGCTTATAGCTTTCCGTTACCTCTACGATTTTTTCTACATCTTCAAATAATTCAAGGTTTTTATCACACAAAGCTGTTTTATCACCAACTACACCTATAATAGTTACTTCTTTTCCGGTTGAAAGATGAGCCTCTAATTGATTACTTCTGATTATATTTAAAATCTGACGGACTGAGCTTTCTTTTGCTCCCGGTTTCATTACGATAATCATGTCTTTATCTCCTTTATTTCTACATTTTACAACATTTTATAATACATTTATTATCTATAAACAATATAGATTGTACTATAGGTAGGGAAAGATGTCAATACTGCGGTGCTTTAAACTTCAACGCTTCAACGCAACAATTGAAATAATTTGGTAAAAAAGGATATAATAGTTGTATTATCAGAAAAATTTTAGTAAAATATAGACATGATAAATAATTTGAATTGGAGGAGTTTATTATGGAAACATTTAAGTATGAGAAAATCCGTAATGTTGCTGTTTTAGGGCACGGGGGCTGTGGTAAGACCACATTGGTCGAAGCCATGGCGTATACAACAGGAATTACGAACCGACAAGGCAAGGTAGAAGAGGGTAATACCATCAGTGACTTTGACAAGGAGGAAGTAAAAAGAAAATTCTCAATCACCACTTCAGTTGTTCCAATTATTTGGGAAGATACAAAAATAAACATCTTAGATACTCCTGGTTATTTTGATTTTGTGGGGGAAGTAGAGGAAGCATTGCAAGCTGTCGATGCAGCAGTCATTGTAATTTCGGCGAAAGCTGGAGTAGAGGTAGGTACAATGAAAGCGTGGGATATATGTGAAAAGTATAAACTCCCAAGAATCTTTTTTGTTACAGATATGGATGATGATAATGCTAGTTATCGTGAAGTAGTTGAAAGTCTAATTGAGCGATTTGGCAAAAAGATAGCACCATTCCATTTACCAATTCGTGAAAATGAAAAGTTTGTTGGATATGTTAATGTTGTAAAAATGAAAGGTCGCAGATTTACAACAGCAAGTGATTATAATGAATGTGAAGTTCCAGATTATTCGATGGAATATCTTGAAAAATATAGAGAAAATTTAATGGAAGCCGTTGCAGAGACCAGTGAAGAATTAATGGATAAATATTTTAACGGTGAAGAATTTTCAAAAATTGAAATGTCAACTGCACTTAGAAGTGGCGTTTCCGATGGAAGTATTGTTCCTGTACTTATGGGATCAGGACTGAACGCACAAGGATCTAAGATGTTACTAGAAGCAATTGAGAAATATTTTCCGGCTCCAAACCGTAGTGTAATTACGGGTATCAATACAAAGGATAATACCACATTTAGTGCTGATTATGATGCAAATAAAGCAATGTCTGCACGTATATTTAAGACAATTGCAGATCCATTTATTGGCAAATTTTCTTTGATTAAAGTTTGCTCCGGTATTTTGAAATCCGATGCAACCATTTATAACTCAAGAACCGGTGATGAAGAAAAACTATCTCGTTTATATATACTTCGTGGAAAGGAACAAATCGAAGTAAAAGAATTGTATGCGGGTGATATCGGCGCAATCGCAAAGCTTAGTGATGTACAAACAGGTGATACGCTATCAACGAAAGCCTGCCCAATTCAATATGATCCAATCAAAGTTTCCGAGCCGTATACCTATCTTCGATTTAAGACAAAAAACAAAGGTGATGACGATAAGGTATCCCAAGCACTTGCTAAGATTATGGATGAAGATTTAACATTAAGAGTTGTAAATGATAAAGAAAATAGACAGACTTTATTGTATGGGTTAGGTGATCAGCAACTTGAAGTGGTGGTATCAAAGCTATTAAATCGCTATAAAGTAGAAATTGAATTAAAGAAGCCAAAGGTTCCATACCGTGAGACGATTCGAAAGAAAGTAAGAGTACAAGGTCGTCATAAGAAACAATCTGGGGGACATGGACAATTTGGAGATGTTCATATTGAATTTGAACCATCTGGCGATTTGGAAAAACAATATATTTTTGAAGAAAAAGTTTTTGGTGGGGCAGTTCCAAAGAACTATTTCCCAGCAGTTGAAAAAGGCTTGGCAGAAAGCGTTATAAAAGGACCTTTAGCTGGTTATCCGGTAGTAGGCATTAAGGCTACGTTAGTAGATGGTTCGTACCATCCGGTAGATTCGTCTGAAATGGCATTTAAAATGGCTACGATTCAGGCTTTCAAGCAAGGTATCATGGAAGCAACACCAATCCTTTTGGAGCCGATTGGTTCCCTAAAAGTTACGGTTCCAGAAAAATTTACCGGTGATATTATGGGCGATTTGAATAAACGTAGAGGAAGAGTCCTTGGAATGAATCCAGTGCTAGGTGGAAAGCAGGAAGTTGTAGCAGATATACCAATTTCTGAGATTTTTGGATACTCAACCGATTTACGTTCCATGACTGGTGGTATGGGAGAATACACATTTGAATTTGAGCGTTATGAGCCAGCTCCATCTGATGTGCAAGCGAAAGTAATCGAAGAAAGTACTAAAAATATACAAGAGGAAGAAAAATAATAAAATTTATAAAATTTTTATTGACATTTAAAGTAGAAAGCATATAATTAACCAAGTCAATAGTTAACGTAATCAACTATTGACTTGGTTAATTTTTTGCGCCAAAAATAATAAGTCCTTTTGGCTCTAAATGAATGGGAGAATTTATGGATACAAACAAAACAAGAAAATTGACAAGTGAATTTATGTCAATTATGTATCGTATGAGACTGTTAACAAAAAAGAAACATTCGATAGCTTCAGACCTACCACATGCCGAATTTTGTATGATCATGTCAATTGCTAAGTGCAATGAACAAAAACAAAATGAAGCAAAACCCGGAATCACAGTGTCAGAACTTGTAGAGGAATTAGGAACTACATTGCCGGCAGGGTCGAAACTTCTTCGAAATGTGGAAAAGAAAGGATTGATTGAGCGAATAGCAAATGAGAAGGATCGAAGAGTAACCTATTTACGATTATCTGAAAAAGGGAACGAAAGTTTAAGAAAACAAGTTCAGGCACGTGATAAGATGATGGAAGAGATTGTATTAAAAATGGGTGAAGAAAATATGGAGATTTTATTATCTCAGTTGCAGATTTTGTATAAAATATTAAAAGAAGAAATGGAGGATAAGAAAGAACATGATTAAAATTCTAAAATTTGCAAAAGAATCTTGGTATGTTATGGTTCTTATAATCTTACTGTTATTTATTCAGGTGAATTGTGAGTTAGCATTGCCAGGGTACACATCGAATATAGTAGATGTTGGAATTCAGTATGGTGGAATTGAATCTCCAATACCAGATACAATGCGTGAGGATACATTTAAACATTTACAGCTCTTTTTATCGGATGAGGGGGAAAATTTACTAACTACTTATTATGAAGTGAGTGATGATGACGGATACTATCATTTTCAATATGATAAGATCTCCAAAGATAGTGAAGAGGAAGTGATGCAGGAAATAAAAGATGCATTTATTCCAGCGGAAAGTATCTTAACTATATTGACTTCGGATGGAAAAAATTATGTGAAAATTCGAAATGAAATGCTTTCCCAAATGGGCATGGATCCAGAAAAAGTGGATGACATTTTTGCTGTTTTTGAACGTATGCCAAAAGAAGCCATCGAGCAAATAAAGACTCAAATGACGGAACAAATGAGCGATATGTCTGATTCAATCGGAGAATCAATGGCAATTACTTTTGTTCAAGGCGAATATGATGCAGTTGGTATTGATTTACATGAGATTCAGATGAATTATATTGCAGATGCCGGAATTCGTATGCTTTTGCTTGCATCTCTTGCCATGGCAGTTTCGATTGCAGTTGCATATTTTTCAGCAAAACTTGCAGCAAAGACTAGCCGTAAAATCAGAAACGATGTATTTCAAAAAGTAATTGGTTTTTCCAATGAAGAAATGAATCAATTTTCAACGGCTTCTTTAATAACAAGATCCACCAATGATATTCAGCAGGTACAGATGGCACTTACGATGATATTCCGTATTGTAGTGTATGCACCAATTATGGGAATCGGTGGTATCATAAAAGTCTTAAACACGAATACATCCATGACATGGATTATTGCAATCGCAGTAGGAGCAGTTCTTTGTATTGTTGCAGTCTTAATGGTAATTGCAATGCCAAAATTTAAAATGATGCAAACCTTGTTGGATCGTTTGAATCTAATATCAAGAGAAATTCTGACTGGTGTTCCAGTCATTCGTGCATTTGGCCGCGAAAAACATGAAGAGAAACGATTCGATGGTGCAAGCAAAGATTTGATGCAGACGCAGTTGTTTACAAGCCGTGTTATGGCGCTCATGATGCCAATTATGATGTTTATTATGAATGGAATTACAGTACTTATTATATGGGTAGGTGCACAGGGCATTAATATGGGGAATCTTCAAGTAGGTGATATGATGGCATTTATTACTTACACAATGCAAATAGTAATATCATTCCTTATGATTACGATGGTTTCTGTTATGCTTCCTAGAGCATCGGTTGCAGCGAATCGGATTGATGAGATTCTTACCTGTAATATTTCAATTCAAAATGTTGATAAACCAATTGCTATGAAGAAAATTGAAAAGGGAGTTCGTTTTGAACATGTTAATTTCCGTTATAGTAAAGCAAAACAAGATGTATTAGAGGATATTGATTTTACAGCAAACAAAGGAGAGACAACCGCAATTATTGGAAGTACCGGTTGTGGTAAGACTACTCTGGTAAATCTGCTTCCAAGACTCTATGATGTTACTTCTGGAAAGATTACAATCGATGGAAATGATATTCGAGATATTGATATTTATAACTTGCGTGAACGTATAGGTTTTGTCCCACAAAAAGGAGTCCTTTTCTCCGGCACGATTGCTTCAAATATCAACTTTGGGGTCAAAGAGCTATCGGAAGAAATGATGGCAGAAGCTGCGCAGATTGCACAGGCAAGTGAATTTATTGATTCAAAACCAGATGGTTTTGACGAACCAATTGCACAAGGTGGCGCAAATATTTCTGGAGGACAAAAACAGAGACTTGCAATCGCCAGAGCAATCGCAAAGAAGCCAGATGTATATGTGTTTGATGATAGTTTTTCTGCTCTTGATTATAAGACGGATATTGCACTTCGTAAGGCAATCAGTCAAAAAGTTGGAGATGCAGCTGTTATTATTGTTGCACAGAGAATCAGCACGATTATCCATGCTGACAAAATTGTTGTATTAGATGATGGAAAAATTGCAGGTATTGGAACCCATGAAGAATTGCTTGCAAATAACGAAGTGTATAAACAAATTGCAGCCAGCCAGTTATCCAAAGAAGAACTGGAAGGAAAAGTACAAGGAAGGGAGGCATAAACATGGAAGAATCACAGAAAAACACTCCTCCTAGAAGAGGACCTATGGGACATGGTGCCCCAGGTATGCCAGTTGAAAAGGCAAAGGATTTTAAAGGTACTTTGAAGAAACTGGTAAACTATGTGAAAAGATATCATCTCTCAATCATTATAGTAATGTTTTGTACCATTGGTAGTACCATATTTAATATTGTGGGGCCAAAGGTATTAGGTAAAGCCACGACGGAAATTTTTCATGGACTGACAAGTAAAGTACAAGGCGGAACAGGAATTGATTTTGAAAAAATTGCATTTATATTGCTCACTTTGCTTGGACTTTATGTGCTTAGCGCAATATTTGGTTCTATTCAAGGATTTATTATGAGTGGAATCTCTCAAAAAATATCCTTCCAAATGAGAAAAGAAATTTCGATTAAAATCAATAAAATCCCAATGAATTATTATGATACGAAAACGTATGGTGAGATATTATCGAGAATTACCAATGATGTAGATACATTGGGGATGAGCTTGAATCAAACCTTAACACAGCTGATTGCTTCTGTTGCAACAATAATTGGAGTTATCATAATGATGCTTACGATTAGTCCACTAATGACCTTGATTGCGATTTTGTTACTACCGGTATCAGCAATTTTGATTGGTCTTGTTATTAAACATTCCCAGAAGTATTTTAAATCGCAACAAGAATACCTGGGGCATGTGAATGGTCAGGTGGAAGAAGTATTTGGCGGACATAATGTAGTTAAATTATTTAATCGGGAAGATGCTTCCATTAAAGAATTTCAAAAGACCAATGATATACTGTATGATTCTGCATGGAAGTCACAGTTCTATTCTGGAATGATGCAGCCAATTATGATGTTTGTTGGAAATATTGGTTATGTAGCGGTTGCTGTAGTCGGCGGGTATCTAAACATTAAAAAGGTAATTGAAGTGGGTGATATTCAATCCTTTATTCAGTATGTCAGACAGTTTACACAGCCAATTGCACAAATTGCTCAGGTATCCAATATGCTTCAGTCTACGATTGCAGCAGCAGAAAGAGTATTTGAATTCTTAGAAGAAGAGGAAGAAGACCAGTTAGCAAAAGAGCATATCGATGTTTCTATGAGTGATCTGGAGGGAAATGTGGAGTTCAAAGATGTTTGTTTTGGTTACAATCCTGATAAAATCGTTATTGGCGATTTTAGTGCTAAGATAAAAGAAGGCCAAAAGATTGCAATTGTTGGACCAACAGGAGCTGGAAAGACCACCATAGTAAAACTTTTGATGCGATTTTATGATTTAACTTCGGGAGAAATCAAAATCGATGGATATAATATCACAGACTTTGATCGAAGTGAACTTCGAGAAGCGTTTGGTATGGTATTGCAGGATACCTGGTTGTTTAAGGGTAGCATAATGGAAAACATACGTTATGGACGCTTGGATGCTACGGATGAAGAAGTAATTGAAGCGGCAAAGGCGGCTCATGCACATCATTATATACAGACATTACCGGACGGCTATGACATGGAATTAAATGAAGATGCTACCAATGTTTCACAAGGACAAAAGCAGTTGTTAACAATAGCAAGAGCAATTTTAGCAGACAACAAAATACTTATTCTAGATGAAGCGACCAGTTCGGTAGATACAAGAACCGAAGTTCGTATTCAAAAAGCAATGGACAATTTAATGAAAGGGCGAACAAGTTTCGTAATTGCACACCGTTTGTCTACAATTAAGGATGCGGATTTGATTCTGGTTATGAAAGATGGGGATATCATCGAGCAGGGAAATCATGAGCAGTTGATTGCTAAGGATGGTTTCTATGCCCAGCTTTATAATTCACAATTTGAACAAACAGCATAAGGAAAGTAAACGACAACAAATGGATGTGGCAAAAATATAGACTATGTTCAATTTGCATCTTGACGCACAAATAGCATGCACTCTAACCTCAATACGATTATCAATTTTAATAAGCCATGGGCACAGAAAAATGAGTGATTAAGGATCACTCATTTTTCAGTATTGTCTTATTAAAATAATCGTATAAATTCGGTTAGAGTACATGCTATTTGTGCGCCAGGATACAAATTGGGATAAAGTTTCTCTTTAGTAACATCACCTTTGTTGAGGTTTATAATATAATTTTCTGTAATACAAAGGAAGGCTTGTCATGAATTGCAACAGTAGCTTGTTTGTCGGTGTAATGCTCCTCTTCATTGATAACTATAACATTTGTTCCATGAAAGTGAGATAAGAATGGTTCTGTTAAATTGGAATGAAGATTTGTTCCGACAATTAGAAATAAATCTGCGCAGGTAACAGCATTACAAGCAGCAGTTAGTCTACCATTGTCAATTTTTTCACCAAATAAGCCTACTTTTGGTCGGATAATGGCTTTGCATTTTTCGCAGATAGGAATTCCAGGAGTTGATTTAATATAAGAGGCACAGTATTCAGCACCACATTTTGTACAAACATTTTTATGTATGGAACCGTGAAGCTCTATTACATTTTTTGTCCCGACAAATTGATGTAAGCTGTAAATACTACGGGTTAAAATCCCGGTTAATTTTCCTTCTCTTTCCAGTTTTGCAAGTGCATAATGTGAGTAAGAAGGGGTATGATTTAAATGTAAAATATATTTTTTGTAATATTGAAAAAAAAGATCAGGTCGTGTATTAAAAAATACACTGCTATACAAGTCTTCTGGTGAATAGCCAAATTCACTTTCTGTTTTATAGGATTCTTCTTCACTTAAAAAACTAGGTATATGACTTTCTGTAGAGAGGCCAATGCCACTAAATACAACAATATGATTGCTTTCTTTAATCATTTTCTTAACATTATTAATGTTCAAAATATCACCCTTTCTGTATAAAGAAATAAAATGTTGAAATTTAACTTAAGTATTCATAAAATGAATAAATCTACTTTTTAAGTACATGATACATCTACTATTATACCACAAAACGCAAATTTGAATCAATTAATTTAATAAAAAGAAATGTTGAAAAACTTTTATCTTTTCTTGCTTATATGTAAATCATGGAGTAAAATAAAAAAGAATTTTTAACGAGGAGGATAACTTATGTTTCAAATGTTTTTTCCAGATGAATGTGCGAAATCAACGTATGATATAGATTTTTTGGAGTATTATCTTAAAGGTTATCGAGGTATTATATTTGATATCGATAATACATTAGTAGAGCATGGAACAGATGCTTCGAAGGCTTCGATAGAACTATTTCAAAAATTAAAAAGTTTAGGATTTAAAACATGTCTTTTGTCAAATAATAAAGAAGAAAGAGTAATGCGGTTTAATCAACCAATACAAACGGATTATATTTTCAAGGCTCAAAAGCCTTATAGAAAAAATTACATTAAAGCATGTAATCGAATGGGAACTAAGGTATCCAATACTTTGTTTGTAGGAGACCAGCTATTTACAGATGTATGGGGAGCGAAACGATGTGGAATGCACAATATTTTAGTGGAGCCTATTGATAAAAAAGAAGAGATTCAAATTGTGTTGAAGCGTTACCTTGAACATATTGTTTTATACTTTTATCGCAGAAAAGAAGACCAGTTAAAATAATAGTTGAAAAATGTCGTGCTTTATTATAAAATAGCTATATTAATGCGAACTTTTAAAATAATCGTTCGCCGTACATTTATAAGGAGGAATATCAAGTATGGTATCAGCAGGCGATTTTAGAAACGGCCTTACGATTGAATTAGAAAACAACAATGTATTTCAAGTAATCGATTTTCAGCATGTAAAACCTGGTAAGGGTGCTGCTTTTGTAAGAACAAAATTAAAAAACATTAAAAATGGTGGAGTTATTGAAAAAACATTCCGTCCAAATGAAAAATTTCCACAGGCACATATTGAGAAAAAAGATATGCAGTATTTATACCGCGATGGAGATTTATTTAACTTTATGGATGTTGAAACATTTGATCAGTTTAGCTTAAATGAAGCTTCAATTGGCGATTCTTTGAAATTTGTAAAAGAAAATGATATGGTAAAAATGGTTTCTCACAATGGTGAAGTATTTGCAATTGAACCACCAATGTTTGCAGAATTGGAAATCATTGAAACAGAACCAGGATTCAAAGGTGATACTGCAACTGGAGCAACAAAACCAGCTATCGTTGAAACTGGAGCTTCTGTATTAGTACCACTGTTTGTTGAAACTGGTGATAGAATCAGCATCGACACAAGAACAAATGAATACTTAAAAAGAGTGTAGAAATTTTTTGATAATAGCACAATTCATGAAACTTATTGTTTATGGATTGTGCTTTTTTAATATCAAAAATTATATCTTTCCATAATATAAATAAATATGTATAGATAAAAAAGGGCATGATATCAACAATTGAGTAAATGAATAAAAATTTAAACTATTTAAACATAGAAAGGAAGAATCAAATGAATATATTATCAGCGAATAGTATAAAACGAATATTATTTCTAATGATGGGTGTAACAATAGTAACAGTTATGTCTGCATGTAATAAAAAGAATCCGTCATCGAATCAGCCAACAGCGCCAGAAACAACACCAGTTGCCTCTGCAGATACAGTAAATGAGGATAATAAAGAAGATATATATATCGATACTGATAGTGAAAATTTAGGAGTATTGGTTTTTTTGGGAGGTGGCCTTACGGAGAAAGAACTCGGACAAAGTAAACAACAAGTTATTGACGAATATTTAACCGATGTAGATGAAATTCCTTTTTATAATTATGGAGGACCAGAAATTTTTTGTGTTATTCCTCACTATGTAGGTAGTTCCATAACAGTGAAAAGATCAGAACTAACGGAACAGGGCGAGCTCGTAGCAAAAGAAACGTTGGATACTTCGGATAAACCAATGATAATTCAATGTAATGAAAGTGATCTTTACTCGAATGTAATGATTACAATCAAATATAACGATAAAAGTACCACATTTACACCGTATATCAGCTTAAAGGATGGTAGTGTGATGCCCGCGGATAAAATGGAAGTAATTGATTTAACAAAAAAATAGGATAAAGCAAAAAAGAAGGGGCATATCAAAATTCAAAATGAAAAATTTGGATTTTGATATGCCCCTTCTTTTTTATGACTTATTAACTGGATAATGTTGATGCAATATCCTTTAGCGAAAACTGTCATTAAACATATTTTCAACATAGGAGCGCATTTGTTGTTTGCTTTCTACTTGTTTTGCACCTTCAACCACGCGGTCTTGTTGCTCCTTTGATAAATGAGAAAAGTGATTGAGTGCATCGGAATGCTGTGCAAGCGCCATTGTAAAGCCAATTGGGAGTTCTTCATTTTGAATCATTTCATCACCTCGATATTATAATGTTCAAAATGCATCTAAATATGTATCAAAAAAAGGATATAGTTTTTTTGCATATTTAAGGCATGTTCACATATACATTAAACAAGTAATGAAGAAGTTTGTGTCTGTGAAATCATTAGGACAAACTTAAGATGCCGAGGAATGGAGGAAATTATGGACAAGAAGGAAGAAATACTTCGTATATTTTCGATTCGACTGCGAAAGTTGTTTTTGGATTTGAATCTTGATTTTTATAATTTGCAGGAGGTACGCCTTCGAATCAGCCGGCCAATACTGTTAGTTTATGACAATGACGAGTATTTTCTTGGTGAAAACAGTAAGCTTACCAAATGTGCAGAGGAAGGCTTTATTGTTACCGGAAAAGAGATTCGGGAAACGATGGAATACATTAGTAATTATTCATTGTATGCCTATGAAGATGAATTAAGGCAGGGATTTATCACAGTTCAAGGTGGACATCGTGTTGGGATAGCAGGAAAGGTCATTTTAGAAAAAGGTTCTATCAAGACAATTAAGTACATATCTTTTGTTAATATTCGATTTGCGCATGAGGTAATAGGCTGTTCTAAAAATGTACTGCCTTACATAAAAAACGGACAAGACATTTATCATACGCTGATTGTTTCGCCTCCACGATGCGGTAAAACAACACTATTACGTGATATCATACTGCATCTTTCAAATGAGTTTAATGTCGGAGTAGTAGATGAGCGTTCTGAAATTGGAGCTTGCTATATGGGAGTTCCACAAAATGATTTGGGAATACGAACAGATATTTTAGATTGCTGTCCAAAGACAGAAGGTATGATGCTACTCATTCGATCGATGTCACCGGATATCATTGCGGTGGATGAGATAGGAACAATGGAAGATTACCAAGCAATTTTACAGGTGCTTCATTGTGGCTGCAAAGTGATTGCAACCATTCACGGTGATTCATTGGAAGACGTGGCAAAAAAACCGTTTGGAAGTGTATTTGAACGCATTATTATATTGGATCGCATGCGAGGAATCGGACATGTATCAGGCATTTATAATGAAAGCGGTGAGAATATATGCTATTAAAGATTATTGGAAGTGTTTTTGTTATTGCATCCTCTTCTGTATTCGGTTATTTGATGGGAAAAGAAAAAATTAATCGATTGATGCAGTTAAGAACCTTAAAGAAAATTCTTTATCAGCTTCGTGGAGAAATTCAATATAGCTACACACCTTTGCCAGAAGCAATGGGAAGTTTAGGCGGAAGAAATGAAACCGTTTTTTCTGACTTCTTTCTTTCGATGGAAGTGCAATTGAAAAATTTTGAAGGAAATACCTTCTATAGCATCTGGAAAAGAGGGATTGAAGAAAAACTTAAATCCACCTCACTTAATAAGTCAGATAAAGTAAAACTAATCTCTCTTGGAGAAAATCTTGGGTATTTGGATCAGGTAATGCAAATTAGAAATATTGATTTATATATAGAAGGATTAGATGAAGAAATTATGGTAGAAAGCAAATCTTTGAAAGAAAAAATACGCTTATATCAATTGTTAGGAGTGTTAAGTGGAATATTTGTGACAATTGTAATGCTTTGAAAATAGAGGAGAAGAAGTGTGAGTATTAATCTGATTTTTAAAATTGCTGCAGTTGGAATACTAGTATCTGTGCTGACGCAGGTTCTCAAACATTCAGGAAGAGAAGAACAGGCATTTCTTACAAGCCTAGCAGGTCTTGTATTAGTACTTCTTTGGATTATACCTTATATATCGGAACTGTTTATGACAATTAAGAGTCTTTTTGCATTATAGGGGTGACACAATGATAAAAGTTGCAGCATTAGGTTTGGTTACAGTTTTGCTTGCAGTCCAATTTAAATCAGGCAAAACAGAATATGGTATTTACATTGGATTTGCAGGATGTTTAATCATATTTTTATATGGAATACATAAACTGGAAATAATTCTTAGCAGCCTGGGAACACTGCAAGATTATATTACGGTAAGTGATACTTATATTTTTATACTACTAAAAATCATTGGAATTACCTATATTGCTGAGTTTTCCTCTGATTTATGCAAAGATGCCGGGTATGGTGCAATTGCAGGCCAAATTGAGTTCGTAGGAAAACTTAGTATATTAACCATTAGCATGCCTGTGCTTATTTCTTTGCTGGAATCGATTCAAAGTTTCTTATAGGTAGGAGGCAGCCTTGAAAAATCGAATACAATATCGTTTATTATTCCTATTAGTTATGTTTTGGTTTCTAGTTCCGTTACGAGTACAAGCACAAGAAGTGGAAATTCCATATGAAAATGATATAGACTACGATGGCGTACAAGCTTCTATTGATGAAATTATGGGACAGGAAGAATTCAATTTTAGGGAATATGTATATGAAACAATAAAAAGCGGTGAAGGATTTTCGATTACTAATATTTTCACTACAATAATAGACGCAGTAAAAGGACAACTTGTTAATGATCGAAGTCTTATTTTCCGTTTTGTTGGCATTACGATATTAGGATCTGTTTTTACTAATTTCTCTAAAGTATTTCGCAACAATCATGTTTCGGAAATGGGGTTTTATGTTACCTATCTAATTGTATTTACCTTAGCATGTGTTTCTTTTTATTCCATCACGGAGGTTGCAGTTAGTACGCTTGAAAATATATTAGAATTTATGAGGTCCTTGATTCCAACTTATTACATGGCCATTATGTTTTCATCTGGAGTTACTACATCAAGCCTTTTTTATCAGGGTACATTAATACTAATTCAAGTAGTAGAACTTTTGATTATGAACGGAATAGTACCACTCATTCGTATCTATTTCATTCTATCACTTGTAAGCAACCTGACAGAAGAAGATATGCTTTCTAAGGCATTGGAACTGTTAGAAAGCATTATACAGTGGACACTTAAGAGCTTGCTAGGATTAATTACTGGATACAACGTAATTCAAGGATTAATTGTTCCGGTAACGGATAATCTGAAAAATCGTGTTACGGTGAGAGTAGTAAATGCACTTCCTGGGGTTGGCAACCTTTTGGGCTCAGCAGCTGAAACCATTCTTGGTGCGGGTATCGTACTAAAAAATGCGATTGGAGTTGCGGGAATTTGTGCTTTGATTATCATCCTTAGCATTCCTATTATTCGCATTGCATTTCATGTTTTTATTTATAAGTTTGCAGCAGCGCTTGTTCAGCCTATTTCGGATAAACGTATGGTAGAGTGCTTAAGTGGATGCTCCAAAGCAGCAAGTCTTTTATTATATGCTACTTTTGTGACAGGTATTTTATTCTTATTGACCATTCTTGTTGTTATGGCAACCACAAACGGGAGGGTGTAAATGGAGCTGATTACAGATACTGTAAAAAATTTAGCAATCTATCTTATTTTTGCAACGGTTGTAAAAAATTTTATTGGTAATACAAGCTATGCTAAATATGTAGAGTTTTTTATGGGACTTATCATGATACTTATTTTGATTGGACCGGCCGGAAAACTATTAAAAATGGACGGAAATCTTGAAAACTTCATTCATTTTAATCAGATTAATTTTGATATAAAAGAGGCTAAAAACGAGTTGTTTGAGGGGGATAAAATCGTTGACGAAGCCGTTCTTGAAAATGCAGGAGTTAAGCTAAAAGAGCAGATTGAAACTCTGGCAAAGGAGGAGGGGATTTATGTAAAGCAGTGTAATATTGATCTATCAAGTGAAGAAGAATCGTTCGGACAAATAAAAAAAGTGGAACTGTGGCTTAGCCATGATGAAAAAAAAATTGCCATTCAAAAAATAAGTCTTCGAAAGCAGAAAAATGAAAAAGATAAGTTTACGGACTTTGTTAAGCAACTAAAGGAGATATATGGCATAGAAGAAGATATAATATTTATTTATGAAAGCTAGCACAAACTTGCTATGCGCAGAAAGTATGCGCAGAAATGGGGTGAAAAATGGAAAAAAAGAAATTAACATTAAAAGAAATAGGAAAGGATAAGATCATCATTATATTTTGTACCGGTGTGTTTCTTTTGATTCTTTCTTTGCCTAGTTTTCAAAAAAATAGTAGTGAAACATCAAAAACGAACACAACAACAACGAAAACAAGCCAAACAAGTGTAAGTGACTCAAGCAGTGGTAATTCAGAATACATAGAATGGACAGAAGATAGATTAGCGGATACACTAAGCCAGGTAGAAGGAATTGGTCAAATTAAGGTTATGATTACGTTAAAAGAATCCAGTGAAAAAATAGCATTAAAAGATACTCCATATTCACAGGATAATTCCTCGGAAAATGATGGGAGCAATGGCAGTCGTGTGAGCTCCAGTGAAACAAAAGAAGATGAAACAGTTATGATTTCTGTGGGAAGCGGCGAATCAACTCCTTATATTGTCAAGGAAATTGAGCCTGAAGTGGAGGGTGTGCTTGTTCTTGCACAGGGTGCAACAAACAGTGTAATAATAACAGAAATAGTTGACGCAGTACAGGTATTATTTGATGTACCCGCACATAAAATTAAAGTAATGAAAATGGAATCTCGGTCAAAGTAACCGGATAGAAGGAGCATAGCATTGAAGAATATATTTAAGAAAAACCAGATTATTATTACTGCTCTGGCAATTATGCTTGCCGTTGCAGGGTACCTTAATTTTTCAAAAGAAGATGTTGTTAATACATTGAGCGAAACAGAGGATTCCGCTACATATTCTGAGGAAAGCTCAGAGGAGTTTGGCCTCCTAGATTTATCAGAAGAGGATTTGGCTGAAGCGGGTTTAACAGAGGATGAGCTGGCTGTTAGTGATACGGGTGAAGTTGCAGCAAACGAAGAAATAGCAAGTGAAGAAACTGCAAGTAAAGATGTAGTAAAAGAAGGAACTACTGAAAGTGCTGATGCTACGCAGACCGTAGCTACGGATGAAGTGGCGGATGCAGACGACTCTAACGTAGGGGAAGCGGTGATGGTTAGTAATACTATTTCAGGTGATTACTTTGCATCTGCAAGACTTACAAGAGAGCAGACCAGAGCAAAAAGCAATGAATTATTGTTAGAAATCGTAAATAATGAAAATTTATCGAATGAACAAAAAGCAGATGCGGTTGATGGTATTGAGAAGTTGGCTGATATAGCAGAAAAAGAAAGTGCAACTGAACTTTTATTAGAAGCAAAAGGTTTTCCAGACGTCGTAGTTAGTATTGTGGATGAAAGCGTTGATGTAATCGTAAGTGCAAATGAATTGAGCGAACAGCAAATGGCTCAAATCGAGGATATTGTAAAGAGAAAAACTGAAATTTCAGCAGAGAATATTGTCATTACTCCAGTAGGGGTAACAAAAAACTAATTGCAAATCAAATGAATTTTGATATAATGAATATAGAATGTGGTATACTAAAGCTAGGAGGTAATGATAGTGAGCAAGGAAGTTGAAAATAAAAATTCTTATAAAGTGCTTGAAAACAGTAAGATTGGTGAGGTACAAATTGCAGATGAAGTAATAGCAATCATTGCAGGTCTTGCAGCAACGGAAGTTGAGGGTGTGAACTCAATGGCAGGAAATGTAACCAACGAGCTAGTTGGAAAGCTTGGTATGAAGAATCTTTCCAAAGGTGTTAAAGTGTTGGTGGATTCCAAGGCTGTATCGGTTGATATTACATTAAATATGGAATATGGTTATAGTATTCCAAAGACATCGGGTCAGGTACAAGAGAGAGTGAAACAGGCAATCGAAAATATGACAGGATTACCAGTGGATGAAGTTAATATCCGAATTGCTGGTGTAAAATTAGAAGGACAGAAGTAGTTAAAACAACCCTTATAATTCTTATAAGGGTTGTTTCTTATATGTAAAAAGTTATGTAATAGATGAACAAGGAGATAAAGAATGAAACGAAGTGAACTCAGAGAACACCTTTTTTTAATGCTATTTCGAAAGGATTTTCATCCGAAGGAAGAATTAAACGAACAGGCTTCGATGTATTTGAATGCATTGGAAACTCTTAAAATAGAGGAAGATAATGCATACAAGGAATTAAAGGTCCCAACCGAAGAAGAAACAATTTTCTTGGAAAAGCGTTTTGCAGAAGTAGTAGATAAATTGGATGAAATAGATGTAAAGATTGAGGCAGCAACTGTAGGCTGGAAATTAAGTCGTATGGGTAAGGTAGAGCTTACTATTATTCGTTTAGCAACCTTTGAAATGGATTATGATAATGAAATTCCAACGGGAGTTGCAATCAATGAAGCAGTAGAACTTGCAAAAAAATTCGGAGAAGATAATTCACCAGGATTCGTAAATGGAATATTGGCAAAATTAACGGACTGAGAAAGTTAGGTTAATGCAATGAAAGAACAGATTTATTCTGTTTCCCAAGTAAACTTATATATTAAAAATATGTTTGCAAGAGAAGTGATACTTCAACAGATATATGTGAAAGGGGAAGTATCCAATTGCAAATACCATAGTTCGGGGCATATTTATTTTACATTAAAGGACAGTAAAGGGCAGATGACTTGCGTTATGTTTGCAGGTCAAAGAGATGGCCTTTCTTTTCGTATGTCAGAAGGCCAAAGCGTTATCGTTTTAGGAACAATTAGCGTTTATGAGCGGGATGGTAAATATCAAATGTACGCAAAAGATATATTACTAGACGGCGTGGGTGCTCTCTACGAACAATATGAACGGCAAAAAGAAAAATTAATGGCAGAAGGACTTTTTGATACTGCCTATAAAAGACCAATTAAGCGATTTAATAAAACAATAGGAGTAGTAACTGCAAGTACAGGTGCTGCCATTCAAGATATTTGTAACATTACAAACCGAAGAAACCCATATGCCCAACTCATCCTATATCCAGCCAAGGTGCAGGGGGATGGGGCGAAAGAAACCATTGTAGCTGGTATCGAGTATTTAGATCAGCTTGGTGTAGACGTTATTATTGTTGGGCGCGGAGGAGGATCTATCGAGGATTTGTGGGCATTTAATGAAGAAGAAGTGGCCTGGGCAATATTTAATTCAAAGACTCCAGTTATATCTGCGGTAGGACATGAAACGGATACGACGATAGCTGATTATGTAGCAGATCTTCGAGCTCCAACACCTTCTGCAGCGGCAGAACTGGCAGTTATTAATATCTATGAGTATATGCAAGAAATAGAGAATAAACGATATACGTTAAATCGATATATGAATCAAAAGATTGGTATGCTACGGAGTAATTTAGAAAAGTATCAGATTCGATTAACACATGCAGAGCCATTTTATCAAATTCGTCAAAAACAGCAGTATTTATTGGATATGCAAATAAAACTGGAATCTTTGATGGAGTCAAAAATTAGGAACAAGCGACACCTTCTGGAAATTTACATAGAAAGAATGCGTGGATTATCTCCACTCGAGCGTTTGAATCAGGGTTACAGTTATGTGACGGATCAAAACCGAAAAGCATTACGTTCTATAAATGAAGTGCAAATTGGAGATGAAATATCCATTGATTTAGCAGATGGAAGATTAAAAGCAACCGTAGATCAGAAAGAAAAAATTAAGAGGATGTGCTAATTATGGCAAAACAAAAGAATTTAGAAACTTCTATGGAGGCATTAGACCAAATTTTAGAAGAACTAGAAAAAGAAGATATTAGCTTAGAAAAATCCTTTACCCTTTACCAAGATGGCATGAAACTTTTGAAAGAGTGCAATGATTCCATTGATAAAGTGGAGAAGAAAATGATTGTTTTGAATGAAAATGGAAAAGAATAATTTGAGAGACACTAAAGTGGCAGATAGGAGCTATCAATGGATTTCGAAGATGAAATAAAAAGTAAAGTGGAGGACATTGAAAAAGTCATTCAAACTTTTTTACCAAAAGAAGAAAATTATCAAAAGATTATAATGGAAGCAATGAATTACAGTGTGCTCGCAGGTGGTAAACGATTACGGCCGATGTTTATTAGTGAAACGTATCAATTCTTCGGTGGCGAAAATATTTCTGCGGTAGAACCTTTTATGGCAGCCATGGAAATGATTCACACTTATTCTTTGGTACATGATGATTTACCAGCAATGGATAATGATGAATATCGAAGAGGTAGAAAGACAACACATGCAGTTTACGGCGAAGCAATGGGAATTTTAGCAGGGGATGCTCTGTTAAACTATGCATTTGAAACTGCGTGTAAGGCGTTTGACCAATGTGATAATCCTCGTTTGGTGGCAGACGCTTTGAAGGTACTGGCAATAAAAGCCGGAATTTACGGTATGATTGGTGGACAGGTTGTAGATGTTTTATCAACAGAAGCAGAGCCTACGCTTGAAAAAATAGAGTTTATTCATCGATTGAAAACAAGTGCTCTAATTGAAGCATCCATGATGATTGGAGCAATACTGGCGGGTGCATCTAAACAGGAAATCAGCGTGATTGAAAAAGCAGCAGGCCTTATTGGATTTGCCTTTCAGATTCAGGATGATATACTAGATATCATTAGCACAACTCAAATACTTGGAAAACCTACGCATAGCGATGAAAAAAATCATAAGATGACATACGTTACGTTAGTAGGGTTAGAGCAAGCAAAAGTAGATGTGGAAAAATATTCGAAAGAAGCGATTGCATTGATTCAAGGATTAAATGGTAAAAATGAATTTTTAGAAGAGCTGATTTCTGATTTAATTTATAGAAAGAAGTAAGGAAGGTGTTAATTTGTCTAAATTTTTAGACCAAATAAATGAACCAAATGATATTAAAAAAATAGATAAAATAAGCATAAATGAATTAGCCAAAGAAATTCGGTCTTTTCTGATTCAATCCATCAGTAAAACTGGGGGACACTTAGCCTCCAATCTAGGAACGGTTGAGCTTACTATGGCCATTCATTTAAGTCTGAATTTTCCGGAAGATAAAGTAGTATGGGATGTAGGACATCAAGCTTACACACATAAAATATTGACCGGACGCAAAGACAATTTTCCTACGCTTCGTCAATATGGTGGTATGAGTGGATTTCCGAAAACAAAAGAAAGCGACTGTGATGCATTTGATACCGGTCATAGTTCGACTTCTATTTCGGCAGCCTTGGGTATTGCAAAGGCAAGAGATATTAAAAATGAAAACTATAAAGTTTATGCAGTCATCGGAGATGGAGCATTATCAGGTGGAATGGCATTTGAAGCACTAAATAATGCAGCAAGACTTAAGTCAAATATGGTTATCATACTAAATGATAATAATATGTCGATAACTGAAAATGTTGGTGGCATGGCAAATTATTTGGGAAAAATACGAACCGGAAGCAGTTACCAAAATTTAAAAGGTGGCGTGGAAGGTGCACTTCGTAGTGTGCCGATAGTTGGAAATACAGTTGCTGACAAAATTAAACGTTCCAAAGATAGTTTGAAACGACTGTTTATTCCGGGCATGTTATTTGAAGATATGGGTATTACCTATATTGGACCGATTGATGGACATGACATTTCAGAAATGGTAAAAGCATTTGAAAGTGCAAAACGTGCGAAAAAGGCTGTTCTAGTTCATGTTGTTACAAAAAAGGGAAAAGGGTATTCTTATGCAGAACGGATTCCTTCGAAGTATCATGGAGTAGATCCGTTTGATATCCAAAGTGGAGAGACTGTATCCAAGGGAAAAGGGGAAACATATACCTCTGTTTTTGGAAATACGCTCTTAAAGGAAGCAAAAGAGAATGAAAATATTGTAGCGGTATGCGCTGCAATGCCTTCTGGGACTGGACTTATGCAGTTTGGTAAAATGTATCCGGAGCGATTTTTTGATGTTGGAATTGCAGAAGAACATGCGGTTACCTTTGCAGCAGGACTTGCAGCGGGTGGAATGCACCCAGTAGTGGCGATTTATTCTACCTTTTTGCAAAGAGCTTATGATCAGATATTGCATGATGTATGCTTAGACAATTTACCGGTGACTTTTGCTATTGATCGAGCTGGCATAGTTGGAAGTGATGGAGAAACACATCAAGGAGTATTTGACCTTTCTTATTTATCCAATATACCGAATTTAACCGTAATGGCACCAAAAAATAAACAGGAATTTGTAGAGATGTTAAAATTTTCCTTCCATTATGCAGGGCCAACTGCTATACGTTATCCAAGAGGCGAAATCTATACAGGCCTTAGTGAATACAGTGCACCGATGGAATATCAGAAAAGTGAATGCATCAAGCGAGGAAATAAGATTGCATTATTAGCAATAGGATCGATGAATGCGACAGCAAAATTAGTCATGGAGCATTTACAGATAAAAGGCTATGAAGCATCGCATGTTAATGTACGTTTTGTAAAACCAATGGATACGTTAATACTGGATGAACTATTAAAGGAACATGAGCTTTTTGTTACACTAGAAGATAATGTTCAAATCGGTGGATATGGACAGATGGTGTCCGATTACTTAATGACAAAGAAAAACGGAACAAATGCTAAAGTATTAAATATATCAATACCGGATGAATTTGTTGAACATGGAAGTACAGATATTCTCAAAGAAAAATTGGGTCTTGATGCAGATTCCATTGTGGAAAGGATTATGGAATCAATATGAAAGAACGCTTGGATGTGCTTTTAGTAAAGCTTGGATTAGCAGAATCCAGAGAAAAAGCAAAAGCAATAATTATGTCAGGTAATGTTTTTGTAGCAAACCAAAGGGAAGATAAAGCAGGCAGCACCTTCGAGGATACGGTAGAAATCCTAGTGAAGGGAAATGCAATGAAATATGTCAGCCGTGGTGGATACAAACTAGAGAAGGCAATTGCTGAATTTAATGTTGATGTGAATGATAAAATATGTATGGATGTTGGATCATCAACGGGTGGATTTACCGACTGTATGCTACAAAATGGTGCAAAGAAGGTATATGCCGTTGATGTTGGAACCAATCAGTTAGTATGGAAACTAAGACAGGATGAACGGGTGGTTTCTATGGAAAAAACCAATATCCGTTATCTTACCAGAAGTCAGATAAATGATGATATTGAATTTGCTTCGATTGATGTTGCTTTTATTTCATTAACAAAAGTGCTCGAACCAGTTCGTGAACTTTTGTGCGAAAACGGTACGGTGATTTGTCTGATTAAGCCACAATTCGAAGCGGGTAGAGAAAAGGTTGGAAAAAAAGGTGTTGTACGTGAACAGAGTATACATCGAGAAGTCATTTTTATGGTAACGGCTTTTGCAAAAAACCTTGGATTTACGATTAGGAACCTAGATTTTTCACCGATCAAAGGACCTGAGGGAAATATAGAGTATTTAATGGAAATAAAAAAAGGATTACATGATACAGATATACCAGAGGACTTACAAAGTTACATTCATGAACTGGTAGAAAAAGCCCATAATAATTTGGATGTATAGTAAGAAAAGGGTAAGAATGGGGAATATATGGAAAAGTTTTGTGTGATAACAAATGCGGATAAAGATCGCGGCTATAAAACGGCAAAGTACATTTTTAATTTTCTTACGTCAAAAGGAAAATCATGTCTCTTAATTCGAGACCGCTTTATTGAAGAAGATATTGGAAAGTATGCTGAAATTGGTGAAATACCAAAAGATACGCAGTGCATCATTGTACTTGGTGGAGATGGAACCATGATTCAGGTTGCAAATGACTTACATGAAATGGGAATTCCTATTTTGGGAGTCAATTTGGGAACCCTTGGTTTTTTGACGGAAGTTGAAAAACAAGATATTGAATCTTCATTAGAAGAACTTTTTGAAAATCACTATAGAGTTGAAAATCGAATTATGTTAAAAGGAAGCATAGTAAAACATGGATATGAAGGGACAGCGCTCAATGATTTTGTAATCAGTAAATCTGGTGGTTGTCGTTTGATTGAATTGGAAGTTTATGTGGATGATGAATTTATCGAAACTTATGTTGCAGACGGTATTATTATTTCTACACCGACGGGTTCTACCGGTTATAATTTATCTGCTGGAGGGCCTGTTCTTGCACCGGCTGTTCAGGCAATGATAATTACTCCGATTTGTCCACACTCATTAAATAAAAGAAGCTTAGTAGTAGATTCTAGCAGTAAAATCTTAATCCGTGTTGGAAAGACAAAAGAGATTTCTGATGATGAAGCGGTTGCTATTTCGGATGGGAATGAAATCGTCGATCTAAAAACGGGAGAAAGTATTGAAATAACACGTTCTGATAATGATGCAAAGATTATAAAATTATCGGGATTTAGTTTTTTTAAACGCATGCGTCAGAAATTAAGCCGAGACGTGTAAGGAAAGTTAGTGTATAATTATTATTGGCAAAAGAAATAAAAAAATGGGAAGAAGGATAACCCCTCTTCCCAACCATACAGTTTTTTATTATGATATTAATTGTCGAGATTAAATCGTAAAGGAGACTGTATGATGAATACTATT
>JBGSNZ010000030.1:0-24799 GCA_041739345.1 Acetivibrio sp.
AATAGTATTCATCATACAGTCTCCTTTACGATTTAATCTCGACAATTAATATCATAATAAAAAACTGTATGGTTGGGAAGAGGGGTTATCCTTCTTCCCATTTTTTTATTTCTTTTGCCAATAATAATTATACACTAACAAACATTGAATACGTCCCCAATTTTGCTATAACTCCTAAAATAATAAAATTTTTCACCAAACTTTCTCGATTTATAATTTGTAAATTATTGCCATATTCGCATTATATCTTTTTTTCGTTCACATTTCAATTGTTTTTTGACGCATAAATTGACAATACTACTTTTTTAACATATTTTCTATGAAAATTCCGTAACCTTTTGTAGAATCTTGTATAAATACATGTGTTACTGCGCCTATTATCTTACCCTTTTGTAAAATTGGACTTCCGCTCATCCCCTGAATAATTCCATTCGTCTTATTTAGTAATCGTTCATCCGTTATTTTTATAATCATTCCTTTTGAATCCGTTGTCGAATTCCATTTTATTTTTTCGATTTCAATCTCGTATTCTTCTATATTTCCATCTAACTGACATAAAATGCTAGCTTTTCCCTTCTCCACTTCTTGCTTCAATCCAATCGGTATTGCTTCTTTCTCTTCCCACAGACTGTTATTCTCTTGTATTGAGCCAAAAATACCGCATTCCGTATTTTTATTTATATTTCCCATCTTCATAGCTTCACTACTACGAATAATACCGACTACTTCTCCAGGACTTCCCTGTTTTCCTTTTACTATGTCGATTATTTCCGTATCAAAAATATTTCCCTTGTCGATTTCCATCAAAAGTCCAGTATCACTATCCGTTATTCCATGCCCTAAAGCTCCAAATTCTCCATTTACAGTGCGATATGTTAGAGTACCTACACCCTGTGTATCATCTCGCACCCAAATACCTAGTTTGTATTCTCCTTTATTTGTTTCTATTGGCATAATCGAGATAGATTGCTTCTGCTTATTTCGTACGACATCAAGTACAATTTTATTAGTTCCATATTCATCAATAAGATCCGTCATTTCCTCAATGTCGGAGATAGTAATTCCATTTATCGCAATAATATAATCTCCTGTTTTTATAATATTTTGAGCGGGATCATGCTTCATTCCATCCAATCCGGTAATCGTTCCATTTCCAAGTACCATTACACCTTTTGTTTCAATATAAATACCTATATTTTCTCCACCAGGAATTACACTTTGTGTTTCTACAACATTTACGGCAATATTTTTAAGATGAAACAACCCAAAGAGTTGAAGTTTCATTGCATAAGTTCCTGTATTATCAATTGTTAGGGAAAAAGGCTTCGCAAAATCAAAATGGATTTCTTGATTTGTTACTTGGGTATTCCCAGAAAATACACCAACAACTGGAGTATCAAAATCTAGCTGTTCTTCTTCTCCAACAAACATCATAATTTCATCCGGAATCCTTGTTTCAACAAACCATAAATAAGAAGCTACAACTGCAACCATATTAAAAAACAAGGTAAAATAAAGAATTTTTTTGTATTGTTTTTTTCTGTCTCTTTTCACAAGAATTTTCCTCCAAAACAAACTTAATATAATAAAAAGAAGATACAGCCAAGGCTTGTATCTTCTTTTTATTATATACAAAAAAAATAATTTCACTCTTTTGTTTTCGTTATCATCGCTAATTCTTTCATCTCTTTAGCACTTGCAATTACTGATGCTGTAATTGACACTCCTCCAAGCATACGCGCGAGCTCCATTACTGATTTTTCAGAATCCAAGATTTCTATCCTTGTCTTAGTTGATAAACCATCCGTTGTTTTTTCAATGATAAAATGTTCGTCTGCCATGGAAGCAATCTGTGGTAAATGCGTAATTGAAATTACCTGATGCGCTTTTGCCATTAATGCAAGTCTTTCCGATACTTTCTGTGCTGTTCGACCACTTATTCCGGTATCTATCTCATCAAAAATGAGGGTATCGACTTCATCCTTATCTGCTAATACTGATTTAATAGCCAGCATAATTCTTGATAACTCTCCTCCTGATGCAACCTTTCCAAGAGGCTTTAAATCTTCCCCTGGATTTGTCGAAATTAGAAACTCTACCTCGTCATATCCTTTTGCCGTATAGTTTGGAAGCTTTTTAAAATCTATTTTAAACTGTACTTCAAAAAAATTAAGTTCAATTAACGCTTCTTTTATCTTTGATTCTAAAATGACTGCATCGCTTTTACGAATTATTGATAATTGTGTCGAATTATCTTCTAAATCTGCCTCCAGTTTATCTTTGGTTGCGTTCAATTCTTTCATGTATAAATCATAATCCTCAAATCTTTGTAATTTATCCTCTAATTTTTCTAAATATTCAAAAATTTGTTCATAGCTATTCCCATATTTTGCTTTTAGTGAATGTATAGTATTAAGCCGGTCCTCTACTTTAGTAAACTCCGACCGATCAAATTCAAAATCCGTGATATAGTCTGATAAATCACGGTTAAAATCATTCAAAAGCCCCTCAATATTATTAAGTTGCTCTTCAAATCCTGCGATGGACTCATCAAGCGCAGTAAGATGTGCAAACTGTCTTAATGCTCTGCCAATAGTATCACTTACAGAACCTTCATCACCTGTTAATTGATATATTTTAGTGAGTTCATCGCTAATTGTATTGGCATTGGACATCTTCCTATACAAAAGATCAAGCTCTTCTTCCTCGCCCTTTTTAAGTCTTGCATCTACAATTTCCTGCTTTTCATACTGCATAAAGGATAATTCACGTAGTCTTTCTTCTTCCGGCATAGAGGATTCTTCAAAACGCTTCTTACAGTCTGTATAGGAACGATAGGTTTCCTTTAAGTGTTCCATTAATTCCAATGCATTCTTTTTTCCAAACCGATCGAGTATTTCTAGATGCTTGCTCTTATAAAGAAGGGACTGGTGTTCGTGTTGTCCATGAATATCAATCAGTAAACCTGCAATTATTTTTAACGTAGTATTTGTCACTGATACATCGTTAACCTTGCTGATGCTTCGTCCACTTCGAATACGTCTTGATACAATCACCGCATTATCTTCTATTGGAATTTCAAGTGCTTCCAACTTATCAATGGTATGTGAATCTTCCACGTGAAATGTCAGTTCTACAAAAGCATACTCTTCGCCCTTACGAATCATATCCGCTGATACTTTTTGCCCCAATGCAATATTTATAGAATCAATGAGAATGGATTTACCTGCGCCGGTCTCTCCCGTAAGTATATTAAGATTATCCGTAAAGTCTACATCAATTTCATCAATTAAAGCTAAATTCTTTACATGCAAGTTAACAAGCATTATTTACCTCCCCATGGTCAAAAGAAAACATACGTTCTGTTCTTGTTTTTCATTGTATCATATTGTACTTTTTTTGACAAGAGGGATTTGTAAATCTTCTTTCACGTTTTCGATTAATTTTGGTTGAAGACGAACGGACGCGGGGGGAGGATTGAGAAAGTCACGCAAAAAAGCGGTGGTTTTATGGTTTCTGAATTCGAATGGAGCGGACGGCCTGTCCTTAACATCAACCGCTTAGGCATTCGGTAGAACCTCTAAGCAATCAGAATTTGCTCTTAGGGGAGCGAATTCTGATAGAGTTTCACCTCATATGTTAACATGATGTTAAGGACAGACCGTCCGCTCCATTCGAATCTACAAGATTATGACCACCGCTTTTTTGCTGATTTTGGGAAAGTGTGCCCGCTGTTGTTTGTATGCTAAGTAAACAAAAGAATTAAAAAGAAGGTGATAAATTACTTGACCTTGTCATATCAAGTTAGATATTTTTAATTTCATTAATCCCAATAAAACTATATTGAATTTGTTTGACTCAAAAATCACACAGCGGGAAATTTAACGAAATCCAGGAAAAAGCGGACCAAAACTACATAAAAAAATCCAAATTGGGACGAGGCGTTTTTCGAAACATTTTAGCATATTCAACAGAACCTCTGAGCAAGTGGAATTAGCTCCCTAACGAGCTAATTCCACTTGCTCAGAGGTTCTGTTGAATGTTTATGCGGTTGATTCAAAAAATGACCCGTCCCTATTTGGATTTTTTATCAATATTATCCGTCCGCTTTTTCCGTGACTTTTTTAAAAGCCCCCGCGTCCGTCATTCGTGAAATGGAAATTTAAAACATTTATTTTACGAAATTGAGGAAACCTTAACCCAGCAAGATAGGATTACACCATTTACTCTAGCTTTTATGATTGTTGACCCTGCTTTTCTACCAACTACCTTACCCCCAGATACCGTTGCTACGCTTGGATTTTCCGAATACCAAGTAATACCTGTACTTACTCCATCCACAACTAAAGTCTCCGTATCATATTGTTCTAAGGAAAGAGAGGTTTTATTCAATCCAATTACGGTCACGCTAACGGTGGCTTGTTTGCCGCTCGCACTCGTTACTGTAATCGTGGCTGCACCTGTTCGTCTTGCATAAATCTTACCAGAGCTACTAATATTGGCCACTGCTTTATTATCACTTGCAAAATAAATCTTATCGGTATGAGTCGATGGAGTTACCGTATAGGAAAGCATTTGTGATTGTCCTTTAATCATAACTAAATCTTTTGCTGCTAACAGAATCGATGACGTCGGAATTGCAGCAATAACATTAACATAGCAAGTAGCTGTTTTTTTACTACTATCTTTAGCTGCCGCTTTAACTGTCGTAGTTCCAATAGTTAAGCCAGTTACATTACCACTTGAATCAACGACTGCAACCGCCTTATTAGAAGAAGTCCAATTCACGGTCTTGTAGGTTGCATTCGAAGGCCTAACCGTTGCCTTTAGTTTTGTTGTTTTATTAACAACAATAGTTAAGACTGATTTATTTAGTGAAATTCCAGTCACTTGCCGAACCACTCGGATTTTACAGGTTGCTTTCTTTCCCGTTCCATCCGTTGCTTTTGCCGTAATTGTACAAGTTCCTAATTTTTTTGCTTTGACAACTCCTGTCGTACTTACTGTCGCTATCGTTGTATTGGAAGTTGACCATTTCACTTTATTATTTGTGGAGGAGTTGCTGGTAAGTGTCGCTTTTAAAGTGATGGACTTACCTAATCCAATTTTATAATAAGAATAATTTAATTTAACTTTCGTTACCGGTTCCACTACCGTAACTAGACAAGTTGCTAAATAGGCACCATCATCCGCAGTACACGTAATAACTGCTGCTCCACCTTTAATCGCTGTAACTTTACCTGCTGATGTTATCGAAGCAATTGTCGGATTTAAAGACTTCCAGGTAACACTAGTGTTCGTTACATTTGCTGGTGTGAAAATAGGCTTTAACGTAACCGTTGCTTTCTTTGCCAGCTCCTTATTGGAATAGTTTAAGGTCATAGCAGTGGCTTTGTCATATACCGTAACATATAAATAGGCAACTTCACCACTTCTTGTTTTAACCAAAACAACGGTAGAGCCAGAAGAAACACCAGTTACAATACCATCACTCACTGTAGCTATCTTTGTATCCTTCGATGTCCAGGAAAACGTTTTCTCTGTGCTCGTTACCGGGTTAGGTGCCGCAGTTATGGTTGTTTTATCACCCACTGACAGTTTAATATTATAGCTGCTTAAGGTGATTGCACTTGCCTTTTGCGTTACTGTTACAAGACAGTTTGCAACAAATCCTTCTTTTGTGGTCACTATTATATAAGTTTGTCCTGCCGATATTGCAGTTACCACTCCGTTATTTACCGATGCAATGGCGGTATTCATTGATTTCCACGTTATCGTTGTTGTCGAATTTTCGGCCGTCAAAATTGGTTTTATTGTTGATGTTTCACCTGCTTCTAGCGTAATCGACGTTTTATCAATTGCAAACGCCGTCGGCGAAGAGGTTATCGTCAATTGACATTGAGCCATTACAAAGTACTCATTCCATACTGGTTGTACTGTAATAAGTACGGTTCCAGGAGCTTTGAAGGTTACCAGACCATCGGAAACGGTTGCAATGCTTGTATCACTCGTACTCCAATTAAGTTCCGTTTGTGTCGCATCCTCTGGGGTGTATGTTGCACGCAATTTTAAGACTTCCTGACTAAGAGACATGGTTTTTTGTGTATAATTGAGGGAAATTGTTTTAATAGCAGAACTTACCGTAATGGTACAATATGCAGTGATATAGTTGTCCGTATTTACTGCCGTCAAAATGGTCGTACCTGCTTTTTTCGCTGTTACAACCACACTTTTATCGGAACTCTTCGATATACTAACAATAGAGTCGTCCGTTAGAAGCCATTGCAAATCAACCGATGTCGTTGTAGTCGGCTCATATTTTGCCGTAATCGTCGATGTAGCTCCCATCTTCATCGTTAGATTTGTTTCATTCAGTGTAATTTTAGTCGCCGTCGTACTAACTTTTATATTACAGCTGGCCGTAAGCGTTCGCCCATCCTCCAAGGTCATGGACGCGGTAATCTTTACTGTTTTGTCGCCAGTTGTTTTTACTCCCGTTATTGTGGCACTTGCATCGTTTGGATCTACCGCAACAGAAGTAGGGTCTGCTGAAACCCACTCAATTTTACCCTTGTTGGCTCCATATACGGTAGAAAGTTTTAGCGTACCACCTACATAAATGGAAGCTTCCGAACGATCCAACGTAAATCCCTTGTAAATATTTACAGAAATGGTATAAGGGAAAGATGGCGTATCATGTAAGAAGGTTGTGAATGTATCAATACCAACACCATCTTTTAGTTTAATATTCAAATTTGCTGCACCCGTTATCTTAGCTGTAAATACTCCGTTTGCAAAATCACCTGCTGTTACTGGTGTACAAGAAACATCAAAATAATTGTTAAAGTCGTCAACCGTCATATTAAAAATATCAGCTACATCGTAGGTATCTCCTACTTGCAAGGAAACTGGATTTGCTGTATTACTTTTTGGTTCAGGTAAAACATGTAATTCAATCGTCTTTTTCAAGTATAGATTGATATCATTACTTGTAAAGCTATCTTTCTCATCATAAGTAGTTGCCGTAAATACATAAAGATAATAATATCCTGCTTTTGCTGTTATTCCTAGCTGTGAACTATATGGACTAGAAGAAAAATATTGTTTGTTTCCTGTTGAAGATCTTTCTAGCACATTTTGGCTTTTATCGGTTAACACCCAAGTAACTTTATCACTAATCGGCCCATTATTATCTGTCGTATTGGCACCAAGATCAATAGAATCCCCTTTTTTTGCATAAATCTTTGAAGATTCTGTACCCGCAACGGTAACCTTTGGTCCAACATAGACATCAACGGATGAAGTAACTAACTTACCATTATCCGTATAGGATACGGTAATCTTAGTCTTACCTGTACCGGTAGCTCTGAAATAGCCAGTATTATTTGTAGCCAAATAAGAAGTGGCTCCCATAGAAACAACATGGGGATTTGTTGAAGTCCAGGTTACGGTTACTCCACTTGATACATTATATAAAAGTCCCAAAGTCCCCGAAACCCTATTGGTCAAATCTAAAACCATTACACTTTCGGTAGATTTGGTTGTATCAACCTTGTCAAAATAAGCAGAGTCTTCTTTGATCGCACTAGGTACTGTAATTACACGTGTCAAAACCTGATTGATATTATTCGCATCTACATACTCCGCCGTCAAAGTCGCAGTACCGATTCCTACTGCCTGAAGAGTGGCAGATGGGGTATTGTTTGTTATTACGGTATCTAAAATACTATTATTAATTCTAAATATACTAGTATCGGACGTCTTCCATGTTACATTAGTACCAGCTTTTAAATCTACTACAAACGCTGGCAGGTTCTGCCTCCTTAAGTTATATGTACCGCTTCCAGCATCATTATCAATCGTTATGGCTCCTACTGCTGCCTTTACTACTTCATTGCTATAATATTTCCAAGAAAATACAATTGTAAATATAAGGATTAATACTACACAGATCCCATACTTTCGCATTTTACTTTTTTTCTTTTCCATTGTGCTCCTCCAAGCTGTATCAGTTGTAAAATAATTTTTATTCTATATGTATCGTCATTTGCTATTGAAAACTTTACTTCACTACTACTTTAACTGTTTTCATAAGACCCGTTCCGTCTGTTGTTTTTACGGTTATATAACAGGTCCCGGCTTTCTTTGCTATCACTTTGCCACTTGAAGACACACTCGCTATCGACTTTTTAGAGGAAGAATATTTCAAAGTTGAAATACTCACATTGTTTGGTGAAACGGTCGCTTTGATTGTAAAAGTATCGCCAATTTTAAGTGTTTTTCCTTTCACATTGGTTTTAATCGTAGTTGCTGGATGCTTTGTACTTACTATTACCTTACATTTAAGTAAACTATCATCCGGTGCAACAACATAAATCGTCGCTTTTCCATATTTTAATCCTGTGATACGCCCTGTTTTGGTTACCATAACTACAGAAGGATTACTACTTTCATAAGTAATGTAATTTTGGTCATCTTTATTGTAAGATCCAATAATAACATTATCCTCTTCATTTAAATTAAGTGATATCGTTGAATGATCCAGTTTATATTCAACAGGATCATCTCCAACCTTATCTTTTTCCCATCTTGCATAGGCATACATGTTATAGGAAACTTCCGTTTTCGCTGTAAACTCAAGTGTTAAGCTTGAATCCTGATACCATCCTTTAAATGTATAACCACTCCGAGTCGTTTTGGGAAGTATTATGGTATCTCCCGTTAGTACTCCAGTTATAGTATCTACATTTGACCCTCCGTTTGGAACAAAGGTTACGGTATAATATTGTTTGGCAATACCAACAACAGAAAAATATGCAGTACAGCCTTCATAAGTAACAATAAACGTATTAGCGTACAGATTAGAGACTTTAAGATTTGAAATCGTGAAATCTGTAATTTTCGCCACGGTTCCGTTTGAATAGATTGCTGTAACTGTAATCTTAGAACGATCTAGTGTACTATCAATTGTTGCTGTGGTGTTTGGGTATGTTGCAGTAATAGTAGTAACACTGATTTTGTTCCATTTTGCAAATAAAATCAAAGTAGAGTCACTATTCATTACGGATATGTAATAAGACGAACTGATTAAACTGTTAAGCTTATCATCGGTATACCATCCTGCAAACGTATAACCCTCTCTTGTAGGCGTTGGCAATGATGTAAGATTCGTCCCTTGGCTCACAATCTGCGTCGGAACAGAATTACCTCCATTACTAATATACACTACCGTACAAGTATACGTTGATGCTGCGTTTGCTCTATCTGGTTGCAAAACAAATGTTACCATTATTAAAAAAAATACAATCAAAAGAATGCTTCTTCGTATCCCCTTTTTTTCCTTCATATTCTCACCCTCATTTACAAGAAAATAACTGAAAGTTACTTATCTACTTTCAGTTATTTTAGCTTTCATTTTTGTCAAAGTAATGGCACAAATGTCAAGAAATATAACGTCTTTCCAATGTTTTCACCATATTCTTATAGTTATCTTTACACAATGAATCTTGACCATTTTCAATGTTACCTAGGCATACCGAAAGATGATTATTCCAAATATCTTGATATATCTCATCTTTGCTTGACTTCAAGTCAATCGCAGCAAGAATACGTGGCGCTAATTCATAATATTCTTCGACAAGCGCTCTTCCTTCTTCTTCTTTCATAAGATACTTGTCACGAAAATCACGGAACATCATTAATTCATAACAGTCATCAGCTTTATTTTGAATCTCACATACAGCTGTTGTAATATAACAAAATCCCTTTTTTTCAAATCCTTGTAGTAAGCTTTGGTAAGTACCTTTACGGAACGTATATTTTGGATATTTTTCGATCCATTTTTCAATAAAACGATCTACATACGCTTCACTTGTCTCCATTTGCTGTTCAAGAATCATTGGTATTGTATAGAGTGCAAGCACCATCTTGCAATTCTCCATATATGCACTTTTTTTTCCCTTACCCATTTTTTGCATACTTGCTTCAAAATCATCTAAGGCACGGTCAATACAAGCTTCAATAATTGTTTCTTTTTGCTCTTCTTTCACGGTACAGGCACGATCGATTGCTTCAAACGTTGCTTGTGAAGCCTCCTTATAATCGAGTAATGCATCTTTATATAGTTTTTTCTTGAACTTATCCATTAATTTTGTATTGTCTAATAATACACTTCCAATATGCTCAAGCGCATACTGCATGTTTTCATCATAATCAAATGTGTGTTCCATCTTGACTTCCTTTCCTACTTAAATTTATCCTATTTATTAAAATTCATAGTCAACGCAAGCTCTTGATTTTTTTACGTTTCCAATAAATTGTCCTACTTTTAAATGTTCAGGATGCGTTGCATACGCTTTTAATCCCTCAAAATCATTGTGTTCTGTGGTTAATATTAAATCAAAATTTGTCGAATCTGCCTTTGGTGAATTTAATTTCACCTCCGCTGATAATAAAGAAGGTACTAATCCAACTAAATGATCTAACATCCCCTTGGCAATTTCAGCATTTTCACGTTTGCTTTTTCCTTCTGCTTCGTCTAAAAACTCGAACATCACAATATGTCTAACCACGTTTTATCTCCTTTCAATCTTGCTCTTTTTTCATTATAATATACTTCATCTTTCATGTCTACCGCACAATTCTATAAAAATGGTTCCGGTTTGACTATAATCCGGAACCATTTTATTATAATATAAAAGACACGACTTTATCGTAAAAGATACATTAAATTTTTCTTAAATTAAATTGACCTACCAAATCATTTAACGCACATGCCTGAGCCGAAAGTTCTTCACTTGTTGCTGAGCTTTCTTCGGCCATTGCAGAATTTTCTTCCACTACATTCGCAATTTGTTCAACTGCAAGCCTTACTTGTTCCATAGAATCTGCCTGTTGTGTTGAAGAATTTGACACATTTTGTATCGAGGTTTCTACTTTGCCCAAAGATTCAATTATGTGTGTTAAAAATTCTGCCGTACGATCTACGGTTTGATTTCCATTTTCAACTTCCCTTAATGCAGCCTCAATAAGTTCTCGGGTATCAACCACTGATTTTGCAGACTGATTAGCCAATTCTCTTATTTCATCTGCAACTACAGCAAAGCCCCTACCAGCATCGCCTGCTCTTGCTGCTTCAATTGCCGCATTTAAAGATAATAGATTTGTTTGTGCTGCAATATCTTCAATACTCTTAATAATATTTTTAATTTGGTTGGAATTATCACTGATCTTACTCATCGCATCGGTCATTTCCCGAATCTTTTCCGTGCTTTCTTTGGCTTTATTGCTAATATCGATAACCTCCTGGCTGGTACTAAAGGAAGTTTTCGCATTATCGTTTACCTGTTCGGTTACATTTCCAACCATAGCAAATAATTCTTCTACCGCTCCTGCCTGATCCGTAGCACCCTCAGCAAGGCTTTGTGCTCCATCCGCTAATTGTTCTGAGCCTTGTGATACCTGATTCGCTGATTCATTTATCTGTGATAAGGTACTACTTAGCGAACGATTAATTTTTCGAATAGAGAGTAAGATTTCATGAAAATCACCGATATAGCTTTCCTCTGCAGTGGTCGTAATGTTAAAGTCACCCTCTGCCATTTTTCCAAGCAGATAGCGAATATCTCCAATCATTGTATTCATTCCGCTTACAATTGCCTGTGTCGCACCTGCCAAAGTTCCTAGTTCATTTTTTATAGCTATTTCTGGCACTTCACTTTGTAAATCACCTTGTGCTAACAAATTAAGCCTTGATGCGCATTGTATAATTGGATTTCCTATAGCCTCTGCTATTTTACTAGCACTAAATAACGAAATTAAAACAGCAATAACAATCAAGCTACAAATAACAACGATAGCTACTATTGTCTGACCCATAAAATCTGATACTGGAGCATTTATCCCGATACTCCACCCGTCTGTGCTTTTTATAGGCGCATACGCTAAAAACTTATTTACCCCTTTGTAACGATATGTATCAAATCCAGCCTCTCCATTGATCATTTTCTTTTCTAATTTAGCAATCCCAGTAAGTTTTTTATCTGTTTTGGCATTCTCTATGGTGGAATTTCGGTTCAATACGAAATCATTATTGTAATGAGCCACCGTTGCTCCTTCATTATCAATCATATATGCAGCACCGTGTTTACTAACCTGAATAGACAAGACAATGTCATTCAAAATGGTATCTGGAGCTACCAATACAACTACACCCATTATGGTAGAATTGGGAAGTCCATTCTTCCAGACAGGCGCTGAAATCATAACATTCATTTTACCTGATATTCGATTTTCAAGTGGCTCTGTGATACAAAGTTCTCCATTCATTGCTTTTTTGAAGTATTCTCGATCACTGCAATCAACATTACCGCGATAGGTTTTTCCGTCTGTTCCAATCAATTCACCTGAAACCAACTTGTAGTCTGCAACCTTTTGATCAACTATTTCTAACTTTTGCTCTATGGTATAACTATCCGATGTCAGCCTTGCTACACATCCTAGCTCCCTTGCTAAATTACAATTTGCAATCAGTTCTTCTTCTACTCGCTCTGATGCTATTGAAGCTAATTCACTCATTGTTTGCTCAATTGATAAATAGGTACTTTGATAAATAAGGTAGATAGATGCTCCGCCCAATATAATAAGAGGAATTGCTACCATTAAAAGCGTGGAACGTACAATTTTTGTTTTAATACTTTTGTTTTTTACAATATCAGTTTCCTTTTCATTATTCATAGTTTGTCCCTCTCTTATTGTGAACTATCCTTTGTTTATTTTTATATCGTCGCTACAATTCTTATTATATTTGCAATTTGTGATTTTGGCAACATATATTGCAATATAACAGATTTATATTTTTATTGTCGCGTAATTTATCGTATTTACTATCTAGTCACTGATTTCATCAAGTTTTATTGCGAATTACAAAAAAATCGTCAATGTGAATTTTTCATTATCACATTGACGATAAATATTACTTCATTTTCATTTTACGGAATACTTTTGCAACAACCAATAGCATTGTAAGCGCTACAATTGATAGTGCTATTGCGCTTGTTATTTTTACAGATGATATAGGCTCTCTTATTGCATATCCCATTTCAACTACTTCATATGATTTACTATGAATATCCGCTTCCCCACCATGCTCCTTGCATGCTCTATGATATATACCAGTTATTTTTACTGTATCTCCTTTATTCTCATAATTACCATAGTATACAATATTTTGAGCTTCACTTCGATTAATCCATATTCCCATTGCATTAGAACCGTCGTTTATATTGACCCAGGAGTATTCGCCTCTATCCATGCGTTCACCTATCGCTTCACCTTGTACGGTAACTTCTTGCCCGTCAAATTCCTTTGCATATTCAATCAAACTATTGATATCAATAATATCTTCTGCCTTTACACTTAGCGGAAAAAGACATGATAAAATAGTAATAATTATTAATGTTCCGAATGCTTTATGCATATTTTTTTAATACCTCCACCTATATAACCAATTAATGCAAATACTGAGAGGAATTCAAGCCTTCCTAAATACATTGCAAAAATATAATATACCTTCATCACTACTGGCATTGAAGGTGTTGTTATTCCTATTGATAAACCTACATTACCTGTAATAGACGCCGATTCAAACGCCGAGTAAGAAAATGGATATCCATAATAGGTTCCGAGTAATGTTCCAATCGTGAAAGTCACTAGGTAGCACGATATTATAAGTGCTGCTGATTTAACTATACTATCATCTAAAATCTGATTTTTTATATGATGAAATTTATATACCTTCATACTTCTCTCAGACGATAATAATTTTTTAATATCAGCTACTAATCCTTTTATTATTAGTCCTACTCTTAATCCTTTAAAACCTCCCGCAGTAGAACAAGCAGATCCACCTATTAACATTACTATAACTAAAATGAGTATTCCAAAATCTCCCCATTCCAATGCAAATTGTCTTGCATAGATATTTCCAAAACCAGTTGTTGTATGTGCGGACAATACGTTAAATACGACTCTTCTAAAACCTGCCATCGCATCGGGATACACATTTAATTTTGCCAACCCGAAAAGTGCAAGAATGCAAGCGATAAATGATGTAGCAAAAAAGCTTTGTGTTTCTATATTTTTTACTATTTCTTTTCTTTTTCCATTCCAAATTGCATAATGCAATCCAAAATTAAATGACCCCAGAATAAATATAACCATTGTAATTGTTTCGTATAATACACTATGGTAGTACATTATATTCTGACTATTCGGGGAAAAACCACCGGTACTCCATGATGATTCAAACATATAAAGTCCATGTAAAAATGCAGATACTGGTTTTAATCCAATCATCATTCCTGCAATCCACAAAGAAAAAGTTCCAATAATAAGATAAGCTAAACTAATCTTCCATATTTGTCTGGCCGTCCCCATAACATTTGGAACAAGTTCAATATCTTTACCTTCACCAACATACATTTTGTATGCTCCACCCGTTTCTTTGGCTAAGATTAACAGAGCCAAAACGACCATTCCCTGTCCACCAATGAAAGTTAACATGTGTCTCCACATATTCAATCCATTCGAAATGTGGTCCAAATCCTGTGTAAGCACTAGCCCTGTTGTAGTGAATCCACTCATTACATCAAAGCACGCATCTAAAAATGAATTTGTATTCCCACTCAATCTGTAAGGTATTGCGCATAAAAAAGTTAAGCATATCCACGTAAGTGCTGCAATTGCTAAGCCATGCTTCCACTGAACAGTTGATTTCCTTTTTTTCGTTTTTATACCAAACAGTATCATTGTAACTGCAACAATAATTGCTACTGCACCACTTATAATAAAGTCGAACACAGTTCCCCATTCTCTAAATAAGAGTGAAGTAATCAACGGTATCAGCGTTAATGAAGCTATTATAAGTACGATATAACCAGTATAATAGCTTATGATTTCAATGCTATTTGAGACACTTCTAGTCTTGTTCATCATTTCACCCCATTACAATTTTTGATGCTATAAAAGTTAATGTCACAAACAATATAACAACTACTATTTCAAATATAATTCCTTTTATTTCATCATTCTTGATAACCATTTTTTCTTACCTCCATCATATAACTCAGCAACCAAGTTAGATAAAGCCAAATTGTTCGTTACCGTTAGAATTTTATCATTACATAAAATCTGGGTATCTCCTTTTGGATATATCACATCGTCTTGACGTATTACCGATACGAAAACACACTCGTTTGGTAAAACAAGTTCTTTGATAACTTTATTGCACCAAGGATTATCCTCCTTGATTGACAGTTCTACTAAAACCATAGAACCTCTTCCAATCGGATTTACAATTCTATAATCTTCATTGTTTAGCGAATATTCAATTAAGTTGGCAATTACCTCTGTGCTGCAAACGGTATTATCTATCCCAAGATTTTTGAACATAATTGTATTTTTAGGATTATTAACACGGGCAATCGTCTTCATTGAATTAAATCCCAGTTTGGCTATTTGACAAATTACAAGATTCTCTTCATCCGATCCTGTAACAGCTGCGACAATATCTGCATCATCGATACCAGCATCTTTTAGCACGTCTAACTCTGTACCATCTCCTAAAATTACATCTGCGTTCATATCTTCTGCTATTCTCATACAGGTATCTTTATCACGCTCTATCACAGTAACCTGACGTCCTCTCTCCCTTAAAGTTTTATAGAGATTATAGCCAATCTTACCTCCACCGATTATTATCGTTTTCATAATACTGTCTCCTTAACTAAATGAATTTATAATATTTCTTCATCAACGCTTTCAATTAACAACTTATTTTTTATTATCTTAGTTTCATATTGTATAGGGTTAATCGTATCAATGCCCAATTGTTTATATATTATTTTTTTACCAGGGTTATTTACTCTTGCAATGATTTTAGGAACCCGGAATATTTTTTCTGCAATTAAGGATACGGTTATATTTATATTATCGTCAGATGTTACTGCAAGAAGCGCATCCGCTTGCCCGATTCCTGCTTCGATCAGTTTATCGCTATCGAATTCAATTCCTTTTATCCGTTTTCCATTAAAACCACTTCCTAAGAAATTTAATTTATCTGCATCATGATCAATTATGCAAATATCATTTCCTTCCTCTACTAGTCCCTTTGCCAAACTACTGCCTAACCTTCCACAGCCAATTATGATGATGTACATACGATGCCTCCTAATCATTCACTAAAAATTTTACTATTCAAAATTTCACTTTTTTTGACCAAAGTTTACTGTTTTATTTCGTTCTGGAATAAAGGTACATATTCTTTCCAAATTTTCACTTGCTGGTTTATAAGATGGATCTAAAGCATATGCTGCTCTATAATGTCTTCTTGCCAAATCTTCATTCCCTCCTAGTTCATACCAGATTCCAAGAAGATTGTGTGGTTCTGGTGCATTAGGGTCTTCTTTTAAAGACTCTAAAACAATCATAAACGATTCTTCAAATTCATTGTTTTGAAGTTTATTCGTTGCATCCATAATATAAGCATTAAATTTAATACTTTCGGTTTTATTCATTTTAATTACCTCCTTGATTCAAATTAAGAGTAATCCTTTTTATATAAGTTTTGTGTAAGGTTTCTACCATTTCTTATTATTTTTTTGTTAAAAAAAGCCTACCCTTATGATAATTTTATTATCGCAAAGTAGGCTTTTTCATTTCTTATTGAGTTGTCATTTAATATTATTAAAGTAATCATACGTCAAGAGGGATTATTCATCAACCAAGCGATATCCCACTCCAATTTCCGTAATGATATATTTAGGCTGTGACGGATCTTCACATAGCTTTCTTCTTAAATTTCCCATACACACACGTAACGATTTCGTATCATCTGATATCATTCCACCCCATATATTTTCCGTAATAAATCGATGCGTTAGAACCTTTCCCCTGTTTTGAGCCAATAAAACCAAAACTTTATATTCATTGGCTGTAAGTCTTATCTCATTATCATCTAACCACACTCTATGCTTTTGTGTATCAATTAGCAAATCTTTAACTTGAAAAAGATTTGCGATTTCGTGTGGCGCATTTTCGACAGTTTTGTGTCGCAATATTACTCGAATGCGTGCTAATAATTCAGGTACGCTAAATGGTTTCGTAAGATAATCGTCTGCGCCTGCATCCAAAGCTTCCACTTTCTCCCGATCATGTCCTCGCGCGGATATAATTATAATTGGTATTTGTGAAATTTCCCGCAGTTTTTTAATTACCTCTACTCCATCCATATCTGGTAACCCCAGATCCAGAACCAATATATCTGGATTATTTGAAACAGCCAGCATGAGTGCACTTGTACCATTGTCGGCATCGATACATTTATATCCTTGCGTCTCGATTGCAACACGAAGGAAACTTCGGATTGACTTTTCGTCGTCTACAATTAAAATAAGTGGTTCCATTAATTTTTCTCCCTCTCAGACAATAAATAAAAACGAACGATTGTCCCATTTGGCTCATTGTTTCGAATTGAAATATTTCCATTATGAGCTTCTATAATTGATTTGCAAAGAGCAAGTCCCAGTCCCATACCCTTCCTGTTCATTGCAACATTTGCATTATTACGATGATAACGTTCAAAAATAAACGGCAATTCATCTGGTGATATGCCTGGTCCTTTATCCATTACCTCAAATATTGCATGATTATTTTCCCGATATAGGGATACTATTATTTCACTATCCTCTGGAGAATAACTAATTGCATTATTTAGAATATTTATAAGCACTTGTTTTATCAACACTCCATCTGCATGAATTAAAATTATCTCCTCAGGTATTTTAACGCAAAGTTTATGTCCATGTGCATGTTTTTTAACATGAGTCACTGCCTCCGTGATAATCTCTTCTGCTGCCTCTTCTTCTATATTTAATTTAATTTTTCCTTCTTCAAAGCGAGTCGTTTGTAATATATTTTCTACGATTTCGTTTAGCCATCCTGCATCCTCATATATACTTTGCAGAAAATTTTTTCTAACTATATCACTCATTGAATCATAATTGTCTAAAGCTGTGCTTGCTAAGCCCATTACCCCTGCTAAAGGAGTCCGAAAATCATGAGATATCGATCGTAACATGTCGGCACGCAAGCGTTCTTTCTGCATTTCCATTTGCGTCTTTTGCCGCTTTTCATAATTCTTTTCACGCTGTAAAACAACTGCAATTTGAGGAGTTATAACATCAAGAAAGGTTTGCTCTGTGTCTGAAATCTTATGTTTTTTTGGAAAGGAGATTCCGATAACCCCTAATGCTCCAAATTTACTAAAAATCGGATTGTAATATGCTTTTGCATTCCCAAAAAGTAATGTGCTATATCCGCACGGATTTCCAGATTGAAATGCTTCAAAACTAGCCGATTGATCAATATCGTTACTAAATACATTTTCTCCCTCGATAAATTCATTCGTCAAAACATTTAAAGAATCATAAAATTTAACAATAACATTCGCATTGAATTGTTTTGATATTTCTTCCGCAGATGTCTTTACTAATTCTTCTCTGTTTTTTACATCAAGAAGTTTTTTTTCAATTGCATAAAGTGAAGAAATATATTTTTCTCTATCTTCTACAAGTTGGCTCTCCAGTTTGATCCTAATTGTTAGCATACTTGTAATTGAACCCACAATAAACATTACAGAAAATGTAATTAAATAGTTGGGATCATTTACTTTAAATGTAAAATATGGATCCGTAAAGAAAAAATTATAAAGAAGTACGGAACAAATAGAAGCATAAAAACTATAACGATATTCTCCAATTAAATAAGAAATGAAAAGAATCCCTAACAAGTATACCATAACAATATTGGATTCAAACATCTCTACCTCACGCAAAAGCATGGAAATAACGGTAGATATAGACATAATAAATACCATTATTATTATCTTTTTATACCAGCAAAGATTGTTCATCTGATTGCGTTTATTTGCACTACTAGAATATGTCATACAAATACTACTCCTTATCATCCAATTTATGAATTTCGTTGGCTAAAAAATAATTACACATTTCTATTATTTAGGCAATTCTTTTCCGCATTGATTACAAAATTGAAAATCTACACTAAGCGCTGTTCCACAATAAGGACAAAAACAACTATCTAACGTAATATGCGGTCTTTCATTTCTTTGCTTGCTTCCAAACCTCTCATTGAATGGATCCAACTCTTCCTGACTATCTGTAATATCAAAACTGGAATAGCGATTTTCACTCGTTGCATTTTTGAGGTTATACACTGCTTGAAATATTGCAAGTCCAACAAAAATTACACCAAATATTGACATAACTCCGGCACCCATTCGAAACGTCATAAATATCCATACAAGTCCAAATAAAGCAGCTGCAATGCTGGAAATTCCAGTCATTATAGATGGACCTCTTCCTGGTTTTATACTTTTCATATCTGCCCCTCCTAAAATTTGTAATAGTTAAATAGCATTATAAACCTTATCATATGTATTCCTGCTTTGCAATATATTACATCTTTTTATAAATCATTTTAAATTTATTCGTTTTACTCACAGGTTATTTACATTTACATAATATATTTTATAGTATATTTAAGGAGAAATAATCATGTTAGCAAGGCGTGACTTTGTTCGACAATCGCTAGAATTACATTTATTCTTTGGAAGAATAATGAAAGAGCATTCCTTTTTCTTAGAGCTAGGATTTACTCCAAGAGATAGTAATTTCATGCAGCAAGCAGATGCTTTTCGCAGAAAATTTGATCGTTTATTATCGGAAGTAATTTCTATTTCAAATGGAGTGGTTAGTCCAGATGTACTTTCCTCTGGGGAAGTTTTTACACAATATACATTAAATGCTGAAATGGCTTCCTCGTATTTAACAGGAGTCCAAATACCAACTAATTTAACCCAAGCAGAAATGAATTTATCAAGTGGAAGAAATTTTACATCCAATCAAAGATTAGAGCAGAAAGTCTATGGAATAAACCAAAGAGCAATCGATCTTATTACAGCCTTGATAAAATTTAAATCCACGATATTAACAAATGTATTGGCTTGTAAAATGTTTACTGTGAACTATCCTCTATTAATTGACCATATCATGCGTGAAGCCAAGCTTTATTTACAGATGGTCCAAACGTTACAAAGAGGCGACGAATTTGATATCGAACATAGTGCTTTAGAGCAAGAATTATTCTGGAATACAATTATGGGTGAACATTCAAAATTCATTCGCGGATTACTTGATCCAACCGAGGATGATTTAATAAATGCAGCAAATAATTTTGGCAATGAATTTGATCAGCTAGTTGAAGAATCAATCGAAGCTATGGATAATACGATTCCAGCTTTACGAGTAACTGAAGACAGTTTGAATGCAACAAAGGCTATCCGTGAATTCAAGATGCAAGGAACAGCAGGTATTTTAGATTGTAAAGTTAAATCAATTATTATACCTCTACTTGGTGACCATACCTTACGTGAAGCGAATCACTATTTAAGATTATTAAATATCTTTAAAAGATAGCATCAAAGCCTGTTGGAAATATGTCCAGCAGGCTTTTCACAAAAGGCATTAACCCTACATATTGAAGTAATTCTGCATAACTGAATTAATAATTGCTGTTATAAATTACATACACTGTAGCAATAATTGTCTTCTCCTTCACTCCGTTTTGCTATGTACATTGCTTTATCGGCTCCGATTATCATTTTGTCAATAGTATCTGCATCATCCGGATAGAAACTAATTCCCAAACTTAGTGATATTCGTATGGTGTTACCATCTATGATATGAGGTTTGTTTGTAAAATTTATGATTCGGGAAGCTATAATATCATAATTATTAATATTCTCCATGTCTGGCAGCAATATCAAAAATTCGTCTCCTCCATATCTGGCTACCAAATCATTTTGACGCGTAGCTCTAGACAGCATTTCAGCAACCTGAATAAGTATTTTATCTCCGATTTTATGACCGTAGGTGTCATTAATATTCTTAAATTTATTTACATCAATAAACATTAATCCTAAAATAGTATGTTTTTCCTTTGCTTTGATCAATAACTCCTCTGCCTGTTCATAAAATAAGGTGCGGTTAGCCACCCTTGTTAATTTATCATAATATGCAAGCTCTCGAATCAATTTTTCTTTTTCTCTTAATTCTTTGTTCACTTCACACAGATCTTGTACATACTCCTTTAACTGATTGATTTGCAATATCTGACTGCTTACATTAATAAACTCTAAAAGAAGGAAATCGTTTTCTCCATTCTTAATCCGGCTTATTTTTAAATTGAAGCATTCTTTATCTTTTACCAGTTCTTTATGCATTGCTGTTGAAAAGAAACGTAGAAATCCATTTTCCCTAACATTTTGAAGCGCATCTATGTAGCATTTTTTGTTTAAATTAGGCATAATTTCAAGAAGTTTTTTTTCCAAAATATCGGATTGCGAAAGGTTGGTAACTCGTTCCATCAATTCATTACAATAGATAATTTCCAAATTTTCATTTAGTATTACGATTCCCTCATTGATGTTATCTAGTATTTCATATATCATTTTAATCATAAAGTGTATCCTCAATTTGTCCAACTTTTTTTAATAGTTCTTTCAATGAATTAAGTGTCAAGTCAACAATAATGGCACCTTCTATTTCTGTATCTCCGATTATAAATGTAATATACAATATCAATATATTCATAAATTCATTTTTTTTAAAATTATCACAAAAATCAATTTGGTTGAATACCTTCACTTCTGGAAGAGAGTAACTGAAATTTATACTCAAGCTGTTCCCTGTTTCTCCCATAATGCAGTTTAAAATAATATTACCAATTTCTTTTATAATATCAAAATCTATATCATTAAAATCCATATCCTTATAATCGGTTTCATTTTCATGCATACAAAGTTGTATAAAAGTTTTCATCTTGTCTGCCGGAAAAATTAAATTTGCCGTTCCAGTGAAGTTTTCTTTCAAAGAAATCGAAGATACCATTAAAGCTCCAGTTATATTTTCTGGAAGATAGTCTTTCATTTTTATTGAATCCTTTGAATTGTTTATGATTTCAACATTTGGTACATTTAAAACTATCTTTTGATTTACAATATCCGACAACATCTCTGCGGCTTTACCAACACTGATATTAAATACTTCCTTCAAGATATCATAAGTCATATTCGCATCATTCATCGGAATTCTCCTTTATCATGGAATAGACGGCCCGTGCTTTTTCTTCAGTGAATGGTTTGTTAACAAATGACAGAATATGGTAGGAGTCTACTTCTTCCCTCACTGCGTTTTGTACATCTGCCGAAACAACAAAGATTTTCGCATTCGCATCATATTTTTTTATCATAGGTATTAATTTCTGCCCATTTATTTTTGGCATTAACAAGTCTAAAAATACATAGTCCGGGTTTATCTCTTTGTATTTTTCCAATCCCGCTTCACCGTCTGCAGCATAAAATATATCTACAGGTTCTAAATACTTTTTGAGCAAGTTAGCTGTTACTTTTTGAGAAAATAGCGAGTCATCTACAATTAATATTTTTAGCATTGGATTTTTTCTCCTTTTATCAGGCAAAAGCACATATTTTATCTTATAAAAACCTTTTTAATCACGCTTATCATGTTATCATTATGTATTTAAAAAATCAATCCGTTTTTGTTTTAAAATTTTATTTAAGAAAAAACTTAATAAGACTACAAATCGTTATTACGATAATGTACATAAAAAATCGAACATGTTGATGGATTTTATTGATTTTATTGATTTTTTTAATGGGCTTTGGTTAGATTTGATTTAGATATTCCTCTGTAAAAGAACAAAGCCTGTTGGATTGAACCAGCAGACTTTTTTCTAAAATTACGATTGAAAATCAATAACTAAATTTTTAAGCAATACTTATTTACAATTAAACTGCTGTATATACTTTTTTTGCTTTCTCTTCATCATCTGTAACTGTTATCTCTAAAATCACAATTTCTTCCTCATCTTCAGTCGTAATTAATGGGGTTATCTTTGTCACATATGCATCTTTCAGTTTATCAATAGCATCTTGTGAGTGTAAATCAAAATCAGCAATTACATCCCAGTCATCTATCACTTTTTCTAACTCTTCAAATTTAATCATAATATATTTCCTCCATTTATTAAATTATCTATTTTCATGTTTATGTTTCCTTGTTTTTACATTATATATTATTTTCCATTTATTCGAAAGCATATTTTGATAATGATTGCGTCATATTACTTATAAATATTTTTATAAGTTGCGTATGTTTAATATTTTATTAAAGATACTATACATATAAGTTTTAAATCGATATTATATCGTAAGAAACTTGATTATTTATAGTATAGGAGGAATACAATGCCAAAAGATAGTCAACCGGATAATAAAGTTGCAAGAATGGTTAAGTGTAATGGTCAGACCCCTATTACCAAAGAAAATCAAAACAAGAATAAGAATGCTAAACATAAATCAATCAAGCACAATGATGTTTAGTCCAAACCGTTTTAAGTTTTTTATAAACTAAAAACGTAAATATGATATTAATTAATTCAAAAGGATAGAGCGCTTTTTCAGGTTCTATCCTTTTACTCTCAAGAAGTTACACATCTTTGTTTTATATAAAAAAGACTTTCGTTTATCATAATTGTAATTATGGTAAACAAAAGTCTAAGCACGTTACTTTATTTTACATGGTTTTAGCTCTAAATATTACTCATCCCAGTTGTGATACACCTCTTGCACATCATCATCTTCATTAAGTAAATCTAAGGTACGATTGATATTCTTAACATCTTGCTCGTCTGTTAATTCCACATAAGTCTGAGGTATCATGGTAATCTCTGCCTGAGCCATCGGAATCTTTTGAGCTTCTAATGCTTCACGAACGGTACTAAAGTTATCGGGATCAATAAGAATTTCAAAGCTGTCTTCTTCTTCTGCAAAGTCCTCTGCACCTGCATCCAGTGCTATCATCATTAAATCGTCTGCATCCATGCTGCATTCTTCTTTATCAATGATAATCTGTCCTCTCTTATCAAACATGAAGGACACACAACCTTGAGTTCCGATGCTTCCGCTTCCCTTTGTAAATGCACTTCTTACGTTTGCAGCAGTACGGTTTTTATTATCTGTAAGTGCAACAACGATGATTGCAGTACCACTTGGTCCATAACCTTCGTATGTAATGGTTTCATAGTTTACTGAGTTTGCATCTCCAGCTGCTTTTTTAATACCACGATCGATGGTATCATTTGGCATATTGTTGGCTTTTGCTTTCGCAACAACATCACGAAGTCTTGAGTTGTTCATTGGATCAGCTCCACCTTCTTTTACTGCTACTGCAATTTCTCTACCAATGATTGTAAAGATTTTACCCTTTGTTGCATCGTTTCTTTCTTTTTTATGTTTAATGTTTGCAAATTTTGAATGTCCTGACATACCAAATCTCCTTTTTATAAAATAACTGAGGCATATAATAAATGCCACGCATAAACTAACTATCAATAAATGAATTTATTTCCAAGTTAAAAATTTGTGTCGAGGTATGAATTTTATACCTTGTCCATAATACCATGGATTTCCTTTTCTTTCAATACCCTTTTTCCTTACGTTTGTGTCAACTAAACGTTGGCAATTTATTTTTGTTTTTCAAAATGATATCTTCTATTTATTTTTAGGTTCGCCAAATAAACCATCTCTAGCGATTTTTCTATTAATAACCAAACGCTTTTTTCATTGCTTTCCTTGATG
>JBGSNZ010000034.1:0-13412 GCA_041739345.1 Acetivibrio sp.
GTATTTACACCATTGGTGCATAGATACATTATAAAGAAAAAATATCCTCAGTTTCCATTACTGGAATCAAGGTTTCCATTTTTCCGGAATACCGGTTTCCTAAATCCGGACAGGTGGTGTAAAATGGTCCGGATTACTCACAAACTACTTAACAGTTCCAAAGATGGATTTATAGAAAATGTCACAAAATATTATTCAAATATTCTTATGCTATCACCTGATATTACTAACTTTTTATTTGTATATTATTGCACCAATTCATATTATGAAATAGATAATGATGAATTGGTAATCTATTATTTTGGTAAAGATACGCATTTAACTCATATCTCATCATCTCTTTGATAGTACTAAAAATAAAAAGTGTATTGAATCTTTCAATACACTTTTTTGTCTAAAATTAATCTATCCTTTGATTTCTTTCTTAATATAATAACTCATTGCCAATATATCACTTTCAGTCATTCCAACTTTAACTGACATTGCCTTGATTTTTGTGTTTTTATCTATAATTATTGGATTTGTATATTTTTTTGACCTTGTAGTTGGTGTAGTACCATCCAAAGTATAATAAATTGTAGCTTTTGAATTTTTACATGATAGCTTAATCTTTGTTCCTTTATTTACTCTTGCCCCATTTTTTATATTAGCAGTTGGTTTTTCGATTTTTATTTTATAAACATATGTTACCATTTCACTATTTTTCAAGTTATCATAAGTAAGTATAGCTTTTAAAGTTGTATTAATTGAAATTTTAAGTGAACCTGTATAAGCAAGCGAACTTTTATTAGGCTGTGAACCGTCCAGAGTATAATATATACTTGCACCTTTTACGTCAGAGAACAAATTTATACTAATACTATCTTTATATGTTCCTGATTTCATATTGGCAAATGGTTTCGGCAAAGCAATATCGGACTTCATAATTTGCAATATTGGATATTTTGTTATTCCCTCTATCATATACCACTTGCTATTAAAATCAAATTCTTTGAACGCTTCTTTACCATTCATATCACTTAATTCTATATATTCTGCCGTTGCTGTGCTATCAACATTCTGTCCGAAAGCAGTCTCTCCATAATAATAACACCCATAAACGTATGTATTTTTATCTATATAGCCTAAGAGCTCTCCTGCACCTATTGCTCCTTCCGTCGGTACAAAAGATTGGATTTTTACGCCTCCAATCGAATAACTGGCTTGTAAGATTTCAGATGTGCCTGCTATTCCTCCTACATGTATATATCTATAGTAATCCTTAGATGTTCTCTTTGTTGTCGAGTAAACTGCAATATATCCATTATTTCCGCAATTTACTATTTTTTCTGCAATTCCTGCAATTCCCCCTGCAACAGTTGTTCCCCAATACAATGATAATCTTGATGAATCTATATTAATATTGCAACTATTATAGCTTGATTCGATTGTACCATATGATTGTCCTATTATTCCTCCTACAGTCGGTGAAGTATCTACGCCTTTAAGAATAATACTAATTTTTCCTGAAACAAAGCAATTACTTATTGTTCCATAAGATGTTGCTACTAATCCCCCCATATCCGTTCCACTTCCGTCATATGCAGTATACATCTGGCATGAAATATTAATTTCTTTCAAACTAATATTTTTGATTACTGCGCCTTCAACTAATGTATTAATAAATCCACCATTATTACTTGTCAATCCAGTAATAGAATATCCATTTCAATCAAGTATACCTTTAAACTCACTAATTGGCTCCCATAACCCATATCCTCCGAGGTCAATATCTTTTGTAAGATAATATCGAACTCCATTTTGACTATACTCCAATTTTTGCAAATCATCTGTAGATGAAATTTCAATTCCATCTTGTAAATCATCCGCATTTATAATAATTTTAATTTGAGTAAATATTAAGAATAATACTGCTAGACTAATTATCAATGTATATTTTCTTTTTATTTTCATAAAATTTTCCTCTCTATCATTATTTTTTAATACTTAAGTTTATAGTTAGCCAATAATTTTCACTTTAAAACAAACTTATTTTGCAAACACATCACTGTGAATACCACCTAATAAACAACTGTCTTCTTTGGTAACATTGCTAAAGATTCTTTTAACACTGATTTTTTAATTGTATCAACTGAATCACTTCTTAAATATTTAAGTTTTGAAGGCCATTTTATTGATTTTACATTATAAGCACCAGCATTACCATCACCAAATGCGGCACCATCAATATAGGCAATTGAATCTGCACACTCTATTTTTGTTAACCATTTAGCAGGATTTGTTTCTACCCCTGTTATTTTAATAAAGCATCTTGCTATCATAGTTGTTCCTTCTTTAAATTTTAAGGTTTTTGATTTATTAAATTTATACTTACTTTCTAACTTGGCAAGTCTATCAGCTTCTGCCTTTTCTTCTTTCGTAGGAATGTACCAAAATATATGCATTCCATTGTAGTAATAATTTTTATAGCAAAAGGCAACCTTTCCTAAATAAATTACATCATTGGGTTGATTATAATACCACTCTGTTTTTTCTAAATACTCTCCTGTGCCATAATAACATATTATGCTTGAAGGAACCGTCAACTCTTTCAATTTGCTCATATCATAAAAAACATTATCCGTAATACCAAGTGTTCCTTCTTTAATCATTAATTTAGTAACATTCTTTGCTTTATGGTTTTTATCTTCCTTATATCCCACTAACCATTTATCTAGATAAACTAAACCTGCTTTTTGAGATTTATACCAAGCAGTATCCTTGTCTACTCCTGAAAAATAAATAAGTGATTTTGGTAATTTAATATTCGTCATATTTTTTCCACATATATCTATATCAAGTACTTCTATACCCTCCGATAATATAATATCTTTTAAATTCTTATTATTATCTATACTACCATTAACAATTTTAAGTGTGGATGGTATATAGAGCTTTTTCAATTTTTCACAATGTGAAATCGCACTATACCCCATACTTTTTAACCCCTCTGGTAAGCTAATTTTTTCTACTGACGAGCATTTGTAAAATGATCTTTTCTCAATTTCAATTAATCCACTCGGTAGACTAAGTGAATTTAAATTTTCACAAGATTCAAAAGCTGATTCTTCAATTTTTTTTACACTATTCTCGATTTTAACTGTTTTCAAATTTTTTGCATTCATAAATGCACATTCTTTTATTATTTCTGTTCCAGCAGGTATTATAAATGATGTAGTATCCATTTTTATTGGATATTGATATAAAGTTGTTTTATCCTTACTATATAAAACATTTTCAATAGAAACATAATTTTCATTTTCCGAATCTACTATTATTTCATTCAAATTTCGACAACTTGAAAATGCTGCATTTCCAATATTTTTTACTTCCTTTGATAAGGAGATAGTTTTTAAATTTGTATTGCAAAAAGCATATTCTTCTATGGAAGATATGGTAGATGGTATTTTCACGTTGCTCAACTTTTTACAGTTCATAAAAGTTTTCCATGAAATATCTGTAAGGATATCATTCTCTGGAATTTCCACTTGTTCTAATGATTTGCAATTGTAAAATGCTTCCGAGCCCATTATCAATAAAGAATTTGGTAGTTTTATATATTGCAAACTTATGCAATCAGCGAACGCACGTGCACCAATAGTTTCTAAACTTTCTGGTAAAGAAATAGTTTTTAGATTTTTACACCCCTCAAAAGCACCTCCTTGAATTGTCATTACTGAATCAGGAATTTCTACAGAAGTCAATTTAATATTTTCTGCAAAAGCATACTTTCTAATTGTATTAACTCCATCAGGAATTTTAACATTCTTTTTATTTCCTTTATACTCTCTTAAAACCCCATTTTCAATATCAAACTCACTTGATGCTTGTGCATTACAATAAAAAAATATGAAACTATATATGATTCCCATTAATACTAATACACTAATTATTATGATTTTTTTAAGTTCATTTTCTTCAAACTTTCTTCGTACTTTCATTAATTATCTCCCCCTACTATTACTTATTGTATTTTTTATTTGATAGTTCTCGTTTTGTCCTATGGCAGGACAAAATTGTTCAATTCATAGTATACCATTGATTTTGTCTTATAACAAGACGCTATGAATTATGGAGGTCTTAATATGAGTCGAATCATTGATGGTAACGAAATGAATCTAGTTGGTGATAAAGTGAGATACTATCGTAAGCAAAGAAAAATGAGTCAACAGTTACTTTCTGAACGTTTGGAAACTTTAGCGATTTATATTTGTAGGGGGTCGATTTCTCGAATTGAGGATAAATCACGAACTGTCACTGATATTGAACTATATGGTCTTTCAAAAATATTAAAAGTTCCTATTAACAACTTTTTTGATTTTCAAGAAGACAAATAAGGAAAGCAACACAATTATTTTTTGTATTGCTTTCCTTATTATAATATGCAATAAGAATCATCTATAATATTCTCTTATTTTGACGCCAAATTGACGCCAATTCAATTGTATCTTTTTGTTCTAAAACACTCTGAATTGTACTTCTCACTACATTAAAAAAACAGAAAAATGCTCTAACCCCCTACATTATAAGGATTAGAGCATTTTCTAATCAAGGCGACAACCAGATTTGAACTGGTGATCAGGGTGTTGCAGACCCATGCCTTACCACTTGGCTATGTCGCCGGGACTATTATCAACCTCATTTTATAATAGGTTGGTAATTTCGTCAATGGGTTTGTTAATAACCATTAATATAGTCTATTCCATTTAATAGAATTGTTTCATATATTTTGAATATTGATATATTAATTTTAACAAAATTTATATTCTAGCTTTGAAACAATAAAATCTGATCTTTTTTCGTTCTTAAGTATACTTTACTGTTCCTTAGATAGGTATGATTCATTTCAAATAGTACATCAATATCTAAGATTGTCTCCCCCACTAAAGCAGAGTACCTTACAATATTTCCCTGATGTGTTATTCTCTTTATGACGCCTTCAAAGTAATCATAATCCGACGTCTGCTCCGTCCATGGGCTTTCTTTCATTTCTATGATTTCTGGACGAATTGCATAAGAAGCTGCAGCACAGTCTCTTTTGCCCACAAGTTGGGTGTATTCTAGATCCGTTAAATAATTGTAATGTCCCATAAAACTGACTGCAAACGGAGTTCGTGGATTTAAATACAAATCCATTGGAGAACCCATTTGTTCTACCATTCCATCATTCATCAGGTAAATCCGATCCGACATTCGCATAGCCTCTTCCTGATCATGCGTAACAAAAACAGTCGTAATGCCTAGATCATTATGAATCTCTTTTATCTTTATTTGTAATGCCTTTCGAAGCTTTGCATCAATTGCACTAAAAGGCTCGTCTAATAGCAATACTTTTGCATCTGTAACAATACATCTTGCAAGTGCTACCCTCTGCTGTTCTCCTCCTGATAACTGGAACGGATATTTGCTTTCACTTCCTAACAGATCTACCATTTTAAGAGAATTCATGACCTTTTGATGGATTTCTTTTTTATCAACCTTTTTCATTTTTAAGCCAAAGGCAATATTTTTATATACTGTCATAGTTGGAAACAAACTGTACTGTTGAAAGATCATACTAATATTTCTGTCTTTTGGTGGCATATAAGTAATCTCTTTTTCATCCAGGTATATTGCTCCGCTATCCAACTTCTCCAAACCAGCAAGACTACGCAGTAGGGTCGTCTTTCCACATCCAGATGGACCCAGCAATGTGATAAATTCTCCTTTATCAATGGAAATATTAATATCTTTCAATACTTCCTTGCCATCAAAAGATTTGTATATATGTTCAAAATTTATATAATCCATGTTTTATCCTTATTTTTTTGCTTGGTATGCATTTACAAACGTCATATCAACTATTTCATCATATGGAATTGGTTTTGTAATTACACCAATATCTTGGCAGAAGTTTTGTACCGCCGCCTCAGATTCTTCGGAAATTTCTCCTGTTTTTGTAATTGCTTCCTTAATAATATCGATTTTTTGTGTTAAAACATCCGCTGTCATACCTTCAAATAAAGGAGAGATCAAATTTGCAATCTCTTCGCTTGTATGAGAATTCATCCATTCGCTACCTCTTGATACTGCATTTACAAATGCCTGTACGGTTTCTTGATTTTCCTGTGCGTATTTTTTTGTAGTACAGATAATTTCTCCTGGGAAGTTATCCGCTTTCAAATATTTCGCTGCATCTTCTTTCTTTGAGGTATCTACTAAAATATTTACATCCATAGACTTTATTTCCACACGGTTATCAACATTTATATAACTTGCTTTAATTTCTCCACGATCCAAAGCAGACATAGATGCACTATAATCCATATTTACAAATGTTACATCTTTCTCCGGGTCTAATCCTGCCTCTTTTAATATAGCAGAGACAAAAGAATACGGTGCAGATCCTGGCATTCCTGCAAATATTGCCTGCCCTTTTAGCTGTGATGCATCGGTAATATCGCTTCCTCCTACAAACCCATAAAGTCTGGTATCTGCTACGGTGTAAATAAAGGAAGATTCTAACCCTTCTTGCTGCGCCTTTAATACTGGTTCCTGTGATAGTAAACAAAACTGAGAATCTCCACCATGCATCCCCTGAAATGCAATTGGTCCATCATCGTATAATGCAAATTCTGGAGCTAAGCCTTCTTCCTCAAAATACCCATTCTGATAGGCTACGTAGACAGCGCTCCATGTAAGACCTCTAAATTCTGACATAACAATCTTTGTTAAGTCTTTTTCCTCTTGTGACTGTTCCTGATTAGAAACATCTTCATTTGCCTCACTGCTCTTACTTGTTTCGTTACTTTTACACCCCGCAAGCATACTAGTAGCCATTACTACTACAAGGCCAAGGGTCATCATTTTTTTCATAAGTTTCATTTTTTCATGTCCTCTCATCATTTTCCTTCTATATCCATAGAAAGGTTTGTTTCTACTTTCCAACGTAAAATATAGTGTTCCAATCGATCTAAACACCAATTTAAGATTAATCCCAGTACTAATAAAATCAAAATGCAAGACATCACTCTTCGCACCATAAAAAATGATGTAGCATAAGTTACCATCCAACCAAATCCTCCGGATGCTCCCATGTATTCTCCGATAATAGCACCTACCATACATGCTCCTATTCCTCCACGAATTCCAGATAGTATCCATGGCATACAATTTGGCAATACAACATGCCATAATGTTTGAAACGAATTTGCCCCTAAAAGATTTGCTGACTCGATTAATTTGCGCTCCATATTTTTTATTGCATTATATGTGGAAAAGAAAACGCAAAAAAATACCATTAAACTTGCTAAAAACACTTTTGAAGTTAGCCCTAAACCAAACCACAAAACATAAACTGGCGCAAGCGCTAATTGCGGAATTCCGTTAATTGCGGTTAAAATCGGTGTCACTATTTTTCCCACCATGGAAAACTGCGCAAACAATACACCAAGTAGTATCCCTATTGTTGTTCCAAATAAGAGTCCTAGTAAGGCTTCCTTAAGAGTAATTGCTGTATGATATATTAAGTCACCACTCTTTGCAAACTCTATTAAGTCTTTGATAATCTCACTTGGATAGCTGGTAAAAAAAGCATTATAAAGTCCTTTTTTTGCAGACCACTCCCAGAATCCTAGAAATATTACAATTATGAGTGTCCGAGTTGTAATAATAATCGGCCTCTTCCTATCACGCGATTTATTTTGTATCCTTTTCATTGTTTTTTTGCTCTCTTTTCTCACGTTCTAAATCTAAATAATATGTATGGTTAAATATAATATCATTTCCATCATAGTCAAGCTTTTCCAATTCTTTTTTAATTTCTTCCTTGCGTTTATCCATTTCCACAGCATTTACCGTGAGTCTTACTCCTTCAATTACTTTTGAAAATTTGTGATAAGGCATTCCCACTGCCACTTCCGTATCCTTCCATTTTGCAAGAAACCGAGTTCCCGAACAAAATAGTGAGATATTAATATCATCAGTCATCAAAGGATAGGATGAGCATTCCACACACATTGCCTGATTTCCGGTTAGGTTAAATTTAGGCTGCATGCCAAATACGGAGGTATATCCTTGAATAATTCGCATTACATTTTTACTGTTACTTACCATAAGTACCAGATTTGGTTCCTCTTCAAACAAATCAAGTGGCTTTACTATGACTCCGTAGGTATCCGCAGGACACAGTTTCATTTTTGCTGAAACAGTAGCAGCAATTTTTTCATTTTCATATAATCCCAATTTGCAGCCTTCGGTTCCATCGTAAAAACCTTTTGATGGTATCGCAAGCCCTAATGCTCTTGTGCTTCCCCCACATCCTGATTTCTCTTTGGTAAACTTTATGGCAGTACCCATCATTGCAATTTTAACTGCCACACAGTATGCAAGAGGTGATGCAATTTCCTTTGCCTCAAACCGTTGAAATTCTTCTTTTGACTTTGCTAACTTAACTCCAACAATTTTTCTATCCAATTCTAGCAAAGCATACGCTTTTTTTATATCAAATGAGTCAATCAATTTTGTACTCCTTTTCTTATGATTTCTTGTACTCTTTAGTAATATACCGTTAAAACTTCTATTTTGTCCAATTGGATATTCAAATATGACGTGTCTATTTATACGTAAATACTATAAATGATATCCTGAAATTAAAGAAATCTCTTCAAAAATAAAAAAAGATTTTTGCATCCTGTTAATATTTCAAACAGATGAACAAAAATCTTTTATTTATTATAAAAATCTTAATCCTTATGCTACATTTTCATTTTTTTGAAAAGAACTTAAGATTGCTGATATTAAACCAAATAGAATACCCGAAATCGGCCAGACGATCCATGTATATCCCCATTCCATTGTTATGAAACTCCAGCTTAGATAAATTAGGGTAGTTAATATCCAGTAAGGTCCTGAAATTCGATCAATAATTTTATTAGTCTTTTTCCCCTCCTTTGAAAAATCTTCAACCTGCCTTAATGTCTTAATGCATTCTTGACTAGTGCCTGCTACTATAAATAAATAAACTGCAACACCAACTATTAGAAGTAAGGAGATAAGCGTAATACCTTCCAAAAATTCATTATTCTCGAAAATCGTTCCTACAACGATAAGAGGAATAACGCCTAAGATACATAATGCAATTGCAATTATAGTAAGTACTGTGTCTCCAAATTTTTTATCTTCCTCTCGTTTCTTCAAATAATTATCAACATAGCTGTCAATTGCAATCGTTTGAGTTTTCAAATATTCAAACTTTTCCATTTTCACTCCACTTAATATAAATATTGAAATCGCTGCAACAAGCATAATCAACAATACAGAAATTCCTACCGACGTTGCAATGTTCTCAGAGACGAGCATTTTGTATTCTTGCAATGAAAATAAAAGAATTAGTACAATTGGTGAATAAATGCATAACATTACACCGATTGCAATTTTTTTTGATGTTTGTTCTGATAGTGTTATATATTCATCGACCTCTTCCATTGATACCGTTTTTACAGGTGAACTATTTGTTTGTTTGTCTACAATTTCTCCTAGTCCAAGTTCCACTGCCAACTCCTGTAAATTTCCAAACTCCGAAATTACAATACCAACTGCTTCATTTTCCTTTTTTCCATCTGCAATTAGTTCGTTGTACTTATCCTCCATCATCGTAGCCAGTTCTTCCTTCGCACGTTTTATCTCCTGCGTATGTGGAAGATTCATAAACATATTATCCAAATAACCTAAAATTGTTTTCATATGGATTATCTCTCCTTAACCTATTTAACAAATTTTTCAACAACTTCTTTTACTAAAAACCATTCCTGACACTTTTCTTCGTAACATTCTCTGCCCTCTTGTGTAATTCGATAGTAAGTGCGTCGCTTACCATTTGTTTCCGTGCCAAAATAGGATTGAATATAATTATTCTTTTCTAATCGAGTAAATGCAGAATATAATGTGGTTTCCTTAATTATATACTTTTCTTCGGATAAGAGTCGAATTTGCTTTGAAATCTCATATCCATAAGAATCCTTTTCCAGTAAAAGATATAAAATAATGATATCATTGTAACCACGAATTACATCACTACTAATCAAACAATCACCTCCATAATCTATAAGTAATACGATTGTCGTACTATGTCTGTCGTAGTAATTACAATGTAGCACAATTACTACGACAGGTCAAGTAATTTTTATAAAATTTTATTCTTCTTAATTTTTTAGATACAACAAAAGCTCATCCTTAGTAAATATTAAGGACAAGCTTTTCATATAAATATTTTTTATTATATACTGATTTTCCTGATTTTAATCATCTTCTTCCGGCGTATTATCATTAGGTACGATTAGATTTAATATAAATACAACTACAAATGAAAGAACAATTGGAGAAGTTCCAATAATATTTCGTACTGCATCAGGGAAATATTGTAGAGAAGCAGATACTGTACTAATACCAACGCCTAACGCTAATGATATACCAACGATCATCTTATTACGGTAATTCAAAGGCTGTTTCGTAATCAACTGAATTCCGGACATAGTAATCGCAGCAAATACTGTAATCGTTGCTCCGCCTAATACTGGATAAGGAATCGTAGTCATAATTGCACCAAATCTAGGACATAATCCTGCTACTAGCATAATTCCACCAACTACTAAAAATACTCTTTTGGCAACTACTTTTGTTGTAGCTATTAAACCAACATTCTGGCTATAAGGGTCTGTTGGGAGTCCACCAATACAAGCTCCAAGCATACCGCAAATACCCTGTCCTTTAATAGCTCCTCCAAGTTCATTATCCGTAGCTTCGCGGTTGAAACCACCCATGGCAGTTGAAGATACATCTCCAATTGTCTGAACCGCCTGAACGATATACATTAAAATCATGGCAATGATTGCAGATGGCTGGAACTCAAGTCCCCATTTAAAAACCTTAGGAAGGGCAATCCATGATGCACTTGATACACTGTCAAAGTTAACCATACCACCCCAAGCTAATGAAAGAACATATCCAACAGCAATTCCTAATAACATTCCAGAAACTTTAATGTATCCTTTTCCAAAAAGGCTACATGCCAACGTTACTGCTAAAACAATTAATGCGATGATCCAATATTTTGGATTTCCAAACTCTTTAGAACTTGCACCACCTGCCATATAATTTACAGCTGTGCTATAAAGAGATAATCCTATACTTAATACTACCGTACCACTTACGATAGGTGGGAAAAATCTTCTAATCTTGCCCATCAACATACCAATAAAAATAGAAGCGAACGCAGCTACTAATTGGGCTCCAAAAATTGCCTCTATCCCATAAGTTGTACCTATTGCCAATAAAATTGGCATATACGCAAAAGCCACACCCATTACATTAGGCAGCCCCATACCAAAACCAAATACTGGATACAGCTGAAGTAGTGTAGTAATACCACCAATTAACATAGCGGCCTGCATTAAAAGAATCTTATCTCCCGCTGGTAAACCTAATGCCTGTGCAATCAATATAGGTGGTGTAATATTACCAACCAGCATTGCAAGTACATGTTGCAGAGACTGTGGTATTACAGACCCCCATCCTGGTTTTCCATTGAGTTCATATAGTGCCTTGCTTGTTTTGTCGTCTGTTCGAAATCCCATACAATGTCCTCTCTTTTCGATGATATTATTGTAATATTGTTGTGATATTGTTATTATATTATCAATATATTCTAATGTCAATAGATTTTTAGGTAACCAAAATTATTTTTTTGTAAGTTTATTCATTTTTAATGTATATAATTAAGATAATTGACTATATATTTTACATTATTTGGATTAAGTCAAATGTGCTTTATGTGCACTATCACATACTTTCTTTAAGTACTTACCCTTATATTTTAACACTCCTTAGCCCAAGCAAAGGTATTGCATTTTTATAATCTCATAGATGCTAGCTTACTTCTAGCATCTCTAATATAGCTAATATACTTAGTATTTTAATTGAGGAAGCTGTTAATTTTTTCATTGTTAAACTGCTTGTACCTCTATTTTTATATATCTTAATAGGTAACAGTCAAATAAAATGCTAAGATTAGTCTCTTTCTAAAAATGATAAGGTTTTTTTTACAAATTCTGTTTGATTGGACAACATCGCAGGATACCCTCCATGCTCAAATAGGTAAAAATCACCATGTCCAATTTCTTTTATCATTCTTGAATATGTCTTTCTATAGAATTCTATATCCACACATGTAAGAAATTCATCTTCGTTACTTCCTGTCAATATGATATCTGCCTGCAAAGTAGAAATCGGTTTATGAAAGAATTCTCCAATCAATTTTGCATGTTTGGCAATCGCATTTGTGTCTTTGTCAACAACACTTTCCCAATCATCACCCTGCATAGCCTGATAAAACATTCGTGCTCCAACATTTTGTTTTGAAAATTCCCTATCATTTACTATATTTGCAGTAAACGCATCTATTGGAATTGTACCCTCAAAGCTATCTGCAATCACTTTTCTGACAAGGTCTGGCCTTTCTAAAGCAACATTGATAGCAACCAATGCCCCACCGCTGCTACCAAGAATGGATACGTCATGATATTCTTTCTGAGTTAGAAATTCAATTACCTGTTGAGCTTCTTCATACCATAAATCAACAGGAAACTGTTCAAGTTTATCCGATTTTCCATGTCCTAAAAAATCAAGTAGCACTACTTTGTATTTCTCGGCATATTGGTTGGTAAAATTTGAAAACATGTTTGAAGATGCAGTATTTCCATGTAAAAGCAACAATGGTTTTCCTGTTCGTATTTCTTTTTAAAAAATATTTTTTGATTGATATTTATAATATGACATGATTTGCCTCCTAATTTATAGCTTATTTTATCTAAGTAAAAATCAGCAAGACTATTTTTAAATATAAAATAAAAGTAGCCTTGCTACTTAATCCAAATTCCCATCACTATTTCTCCTTTCTAATTTCTATTTTATAACATTTCATAATTTATTATATCTAATAAATTATGAACTACAAGTATAATTAAAAGGTGCTATTAATACAAAACTGCTGGGATTTTTTAGATATACCGACCTTAATATGACGAATAAGTACCTTAAGAACATCATCCCTTGCGCACAAGCTTGCCAAAAAGCAAACGCGATTTTAGATTAGTTTTAGCCTCAATAAAGGCTTGCACCTATCTACACCTATATTTTATTACCAAAAAAAATCTCTAACCCTTCGTAATTTCAAGGTTTAGAGACTCTTCTAATCAAGGCGACAACCAGATGTTGAATAAGTTCAAATCTGACTGAAGTCTTCTGCAATCTTTAAGGCGACAACCAGATTTGAACTGGTGATCAGGGTGTTGCAGACCCATGCCTTACCACTTGGCTATGTCGCCATCTTGTTTTGG
>JBGSNZ010000016.1:0-15796 GCA_041739345.1 Acetivibrio sp.
ATCGATGTCGGGTAGCATGATGTCGAGAACAATAACATCCGGCTGGAACTCTCGACAAACGACAAGCGCATCTTGCCCGGTATATGCTTTTCTGATATTTCTAAAACCTTCTCTATTCAATACTTCTTCAAGTAAAACCACGATGTCTCGTTCATCATCTACCAATAATATTTTATCCATCATTTCGATCACCTCCTAGTGTTTCTTCTTTATATAATTTTCGCTTCGATTTGCTATGTCATCTATATTTTCCCCTAAAAATCAGGGCAAAAAACGGCCATTTTTAGCCTAATTTTTGCCCATTTTTTGCTCCAAAACCACAACATCTTGTGGTTATAGTTGTTTTTTATCGTTTTGACCACAACGCGTCATCAGAATCACAGTTTATATCATCATTATCACAGCTTCAAGGGCTAGTTGAGTGCTTTGTCATCAGCTGTCTATATAAATGGATAATGTAAATTCCATTTTTCGCCTCCATATAATTAAATTATTTACTCATGATAGGCAATCACAAATAAACGTTCAAATGGGAACAATAGCTTTTCGGCATCTGCTGAATAATATATTTTTTCTGCTGCTGTTTGTCCATGTGCTGCCCAGTGCATTTTGTTTTGCACTGTTTTAAAAAACATCATTGATGATTCAGTTCTAGGATCATAGTCAATACTTGTTGCATAGATATCAAGTACTTTTCTCCAGAACACCTTTTCAGAGGAACGTATATCTCTAATACGTTCTAACAATTCATCAAAAAATACTCCGCCGCCATTATTTTTCAATAAATCGTCATTCATAGCAAAGCCTTTTCTCATATATTCTTTTAAGACACTGCTTGCCCATATTCTGAACTGTGTACCTCGTAACGATTTTACTCGGTAACCAACAGAGATAACTACATCTAAATTATAATAATCTACATGATACGTTTTTCCGTCAGAAGCAGTTGTTGCAAAATTTGCAACAACTGCTTTTCTTATTAATTCACCTTCATTAAATATATTTTTTATATGACGTGAAATGGTAGATTTATCTCTTTGAAAAAGATCTGCCATCTGGTCTATAGAAAGCCAGACAGTATCGTTATCAAAGGTAACTTCTATCTTAGTCAAACCATCTTCAGTTTGGTACATAACAATTTCAGAGTTCATAGCTATCCTCCCAAATAATAAGATTTATTTCATTATACATCTATGTTCCAGTTATTTCTACAAATGCAAATACCAAAAATAAAAAAAGAGGTATCAAGATTTTATTCTCAATCCCTCTGAATTTTCTGCGTTGTTTTGAACAATCAATATATACTTATTTTCTTTTACTAAACTTTTCTTTGGAAAATCCATATGCCTCTTCAATAAAAGTTTTCAAAATTTCAAAAGTTTCTATAGATGGATTCAATACACTAATCCACCCCATCCAAGCATAGACCTGGTTTCATCTTATCTCCCTCTCAAAATTTATCATATATTCTTACTGGTTGTTAACGTATATTATCTTCTTGATTGATAGCTCAAAATTCAATTTTTAATCTATCATCACTCAAAAAAACCTATGTCATCTATATTTTCACCCTTTTTTTAATCCCAAATAGATGACATTTTTGCCTTGTCACCACAATGTGTCATCAGAATCACAGTTTCAACGTGCCTTGTTGCTGTAATTCTGACGAACACAGCACCTAGTACCCCCTGGCGTCAGCTCATATTTCTTAAAAATTTCTCGAAATCCGTTTTATGGAAGACTTCGATTGGCTGCCGACCGAGTTGGATCATCCTACAAATGCACGTCCAAACTGCTGCTACGATTTTACTAACGAGCAGAAATTGTTAGCATAAAGTTACTTCCATTATCATTTCAGTTCTAAACTGAATTACTGCACCATTCCTTTCCTCAACTATTTTTTCTTCGATTATACTATTCCACATGAGAAATACAAAACCGTAACCTATCAATCACAATGATGTGAATTACAAGTTACGGTTTTTTCATTTAATATATAACCTCCACCACCACGTCAGGATTACTCTCCATAGTAATGGTATTCTTCAGGGGGTTGGTTCCTGTACCTAAATCCCTACAGTCGCCATCTGTATGAGTACCTTTTCGGTTCTTGCCCCCATATCCTTTCCGCTGAACTTTTGCAACAAAAGTTCGGAGACGATATTCCCGTCTTTCGTGAACAAAGTTCTGTCGGCGCGGGCAGCAATTTTTGCATCGTGGGTCACAAGCAGAATCGCGGTGCCTTCCCTGTTGATGTCCACCAGCAACCTCATGATTTCCTCGGCTGATTTGGAGTTAAGTGCGCCTGTTGGCTCATCGGCAAAGAGGATTTCCGGCGCGTTTATCAGTGCGCGGCAGATACCGGCCCGCTGAAGTTGCCCGCCCGAAACTTCGGTGGTATCCCTGTTTTCAAGCCCGTCAATTCCTGTTTTTTGCATCAGCTCCTTTGCCCTTTGCGTGAGCGCCACAGTATCCTTCTTTCCGTTCCGAGCGGCTGGAAGGATGATGTTATCCAAGAAGTTCAGATTTTTCAACATAGTGGGCTGCTGAAAGATAAATCCCATTTTCATCCGGCGTACATCCGCAAGCTCATCTTCTCTGAGTTTAGAAAGCTCATTATCACCGAACTTCACCGACCCGTCCGATATATCATCCATACCAGAAAGTGCGAACAACAGGGTGGATTTCCCGGAGCCTGACGGGCCCATGACAGCGACAAACTCACCTTTTTTGATTTCAACATTTACCATATCAAGCACCTTTGCTTGTTCAACGCCCTTTCCAAAGGTTTTTACAATATTTTTTGCAGTAACTATATTTTCCATAACCTATGCCTCCTTAATGTGTTCGAAAATCTTGAGTGGGCGAATGTCCGACACTCCCAGCAATGTGGCAATATACACACACGCCGCAATCAACAGCGGGGAAACCATGTAGGCAAAGAAAGGGTTGACCACAAAGTTGAAAGTAGTTGCGCCGAACGAGGATACAATTGCAACACCAACATACTCGCCCAGCGTGTTGGCCATTATAGTTCCGATGACAACTCCCAGCGCCAACACAATGACGGAGCGTGTCAGATACTGCCTGCGAATACCCTCGCTTGTGAAGCCCATTGATTTCAGAATTGCGATAGAATAGCGATCTTTGGCCACCAGCATCTTCATAAACAGCACCGTGACCAGTACGGTGAGCAGAACTGCTATCCCTATCGCGGCGTTGGAAGCCATCTTAATTGAGCTTATCATCGGACCAAACATCTGATTGATATTTTCCTCAATACCGTAGACTTTAGCGAAAGGTAATTGCTCCTTATACTGTGCTATGATTGCTTTAGTGTCCACACCCGCGCGGAAAGTAATTGGTATACTGACCGATAAAGTATTCCCTGAATTAGTTTCAAAATTGGCTTGTGCTGTCCTGCCGCCGTTGGTTATGTCAGAGTAAACCCCGCAGACAGTCAACCGCTTCTTGGTGCCGTCAACCGTTAAAACAATTTCATCACCAACGGTTTTTGCGAGATCGTCTGCGTACATGAAGGAAATCGCGATTTCCGAATCTGTCTGTGGAACCGTTCCCTGCGAATAGGTAATGGGATAGGCCGTATGGTCGCCCAAGCTCACTCTCAGCTTCTGTATGGATCCGTCGTTCGCTTTCATATCAAACATTTTAGTAGTTAGTATTGCGTATTTTTCCACGTTCGCATCTGTTGCCAATGAATTTGCTGCTTCCGCGCCCTTTTGAATGACGTCTTCTGCCTGTGCTGGACTAATATACAAAGTGACGTCGCATATCCCCATGCCCATGTAGGTACTGAAGCTCTTTGCCGATATCGTATTATAGATGTTTTGTGGCACAATCATAATGAAAGACGAGATAATCAGCACCGTCAGCATGGTCACATAAAGTTTTTTGCGAGTAAGAATATCCTTGATTCCAAGAAAAACATTTCGCGGAAAGATCCGGTTGTCACTCAGCCGGAAGCCCCTCGCCGTTTTCGATTTTTCCCGTGGTGCACCGAACCTGACTGCCTGCGCCGCCGATATTTTCCGAAAGCACCGCAACACGCCGTTTACATACAGCAAAACTACGCCGTAAATGACCGCTGCGCCGACAAAGCCGCAAAGTAAGCCCAATATATGTGTTTGACGGCTGCTTTCCCCCATATATAGGCGAATGTTTTGCATGAATGGCACTGAGAGCGGAACAGAAAGCAGGAATCCCAGTACACAGGCTATTCCGGCAATAACACCGTATTTTGATAGGTATAGTTTTTTGATGCTACCAGGCCGCATCCCAATGGCCTTTAACACGCCGATTTCCCTGTAATCCTCCTCGATTTTCGCCAGCAGTGTAAAGCGGATGCATAAAAACTCCACGATAATTACCAGTATGACAATCAGCGCCAGTACGCCGATCATGATGCCGTCTGTTAGGCTGTTCATCAACCTTAATTGCGTGTATGAGATAGCAGGCGGACCGTTTGCCGGAAGTCCCGCATCGAGATAGGCAGCCTCAAAATCCGCGTAAGAAGTGCCGTCCTTTAACCGGAACTCTATGAGCTGTTCCAATTGCCCGGACTCCCGGATTTTTTCAAAGTCAGCTTCACTCACAAGGAATCGTTTGGAGGATACAAGCGCCGCGTTCATTGTTGAATCCCGCAAGAATCCTGCTACGGTAAATTTCACACCATGAATAGACACCTTGTCGCCCAGCTTTGCGCTACCCTCCTGCTTATAGTAGATGGGAACATAGATTTCACCATTTGAAGGGCGTATGATTTTGTTGTTTAAGTCGAGCAGGAAATCGAACTTATCACTCTGTATGGAAAAACCGTTCTCCTGCACACTGTCGGCAAGGGTGTTGTCTCCGATTACAATTTCGGCGCCGTCCATGTTGAGAAACGGCAGCACCTGATAATCCTCCACAGCCTCTTGGTTTCCGGCGAAGTTCCGAAGCTGTTCCATATTCACATCGCCGGTATGCATCTGCATAAAATGAATCGCCTTTGCTGAAAGCAGCATATTATCAACAGAACCTAATAAATTCACGGTTAAAGAGACCGCCAAAGTGGTGAACATAGCCGCAATCAGGATGAATGCCGTGATAGTTACGGTAGTCAGCTTGCTTTTGCGTATGTCGTTTTTAATGAGATTACTGTACATTTTTATCCTCCTTTTTTATTTTTAGGCAAGCGTAAACCAAACATCTTTGTGTAGGGCGCATAAGTGTCCGCCACATAGACCTCTCCGGAATGCTGCTCCACTATCTTTTTCACAATGGCAAGCCCCAATCCTGTTCCGCTGCCTGAGCTTCTTGAATCGTTACCGGAAATAAAGGGTTCGAACAAATTCCCAGCGATTGCTTCAGGGATAGTCGCACCACTGTCGGCAATTTGAATTATGATATGTTCAGATTCTTCTGTCAGTCTCACAGAAAGCAGACTACCCGCCGGGTTATGACGAATCGCGTTTGTAAGAAGATTGCCGATGGCACGGCTCATTTCCAGCGAATCCATTTTGTAAAATACAGGTTCTTCCGGCAGCCGCAGGTTAAGTTCCATCTGCTTACTCTCTATTTCACCGAACAAGGAGGCACAAGCCACGCGAAGCAGTTCTGCTATATCGGCTGAAACTAAATTCATTTGAAACTGCGGTGCACCCAGTTTGGAATAAGAAAGCAGTTGGTCAACCAATGCATTCATTTGATCTGATTTTGCTTTGATTGCCATATGGAACTCCCGTTGCTTATCCGCACTATCCACCATGCCGCTTGCCAGTGCGCCGGCATATCCCGTAATCGTGGTCATCGGAGTTTTCAGATCATGGGCAATATGTGAGAAAAGCTTCATTCGTTCATTTTCCATAGCCATACGTTTTTCTTCGTAGTCTTTGAGCTTCCGCGTCATGTGGTTGAAGGCATCCCGCATTTCTTTGAACTCGGTCTCTGTTTCAAAATCCAGCGAGATGTTCAAATTGCCGTTTGAAACCTCCCTAAAGCCTTCTGCCATACGCCCAGCGGGATAAGAAACTTTGCGGCTTATACTACGCGCAAAAAGAGCAATTCCCACACAGTATACTGTCAGCTGCACCAGCCCCCATAAAACAACCAGTGCGATTTGGTGCGGTTCCATGCCCGCCGCTATATTGGGATTGGGAATTCCGTCATATGGGAAATCCCTTTCAGCGCCATACACAAGCGCACTAAATATGTTTTCCAATACAGATATGACAAACTCAATTCCGAGGTAATAGCCGATGAACCTAATCACAACGGTTCTCAGTATGGTGTGTTTTCGCTTCATCTTTACGCCTCCAACCTATACCCCAGGCCACGGACTGTCCCGATGGATACCCCGCAATCGCCGGGAAGCTTGCCGCGCAACTTACTGATGGCGACCATCACCGTATTGTCATCAACGGCGGTCGTTTCCTGCCATGCGGCATCATAAATCTGCTGTTTGGTAAACACGCGACCTGGGCTTTGCATAAACAGCTTCATCATGTTAAATTCTGTGGCAGTAAGCTGTATGTTTTCGTTGCCATATCGCAAGGTGCAGGCCGTGGTATCCAGCGTCAAACCACCCACTGTCAGCAAAGCCGCGGCGGAATCCGCTGTCTGTACTCCATAGCGGCGCAGACTGGCTCTGATCCGGGCAATCAACTCCAGAGGGTCAAAAGGTTTTGTTACATAATCATCTGCCCCGAGGTCAAGCCCCAAGATTTTTTCATGGTTTTCCGTTTTCGCACTCACGACGATAATGGGAAGATTTCCACGTTCCCGCAAGGCTTTGATAAGCTGGTAGCCGTCGAGCTCCGGCATCATAATGTCGATTATTGCTAGATCGATTTGCACAGAGCCGACCTGTTTAAGCGCCTCTAATCCGTTTTCGGCCTGAATCACAGAATATCCGTCCTTTTCTATATACAGCCGCAGAAGCTCACGGATTTCTTTTTCGTCATCTACAATCAGAATGGTTTGGTTCACGGTTTATCCCTCCTATTTTCTTCACTTCCAGGCTGCAAAGCTATCATAACAGCCGAACCTTTCAGTTTATCCAATCAAACCTTAATATTGGTTTAACATTACCTTTCAGTTACCTTAACTTTATAAAACTTAATCTGGTCATTTTTTCAGTCTGCCATCTGCAGGTCTTTCGGCGTCTTTCGGTATCATCCATACCCGGCTAAACCGAACCGCACTCTCGGCTCTGTTTTCCTCACAGAGTTTTTGCACCCAACGCTCTGTGATATCCCATTTCTCAGTTGCTTCCCGAACCGTCATATAATCCATCTCATTTTATCCTTTCGGGGTATATGCATCCATTGTATTCGCTCAAGCGAATTATATCAACTACGTCTGGAAGAAGACATACCGAAAGCCTCAAGAAGTCAATTCCTTTTCCCCTATCCCGGAAAGTGTATAAAAAAGTAAGTACCAAAATGTTAGTTACCTGCTTAAATCTACTCAACTGTCTTCGCACTTTTTTAGTTAATACTGTATTTCATCAATAATTGTATCTATTCTGCTTTTTGCTTTCTCTAATCTGTAAACTCAACTCTATTTAATTTATTTTAAAAGAAATACCCCTCGATATGTTCCCACAAACACATACCGAAGGGTAAAATCAAGTCGAATTATTTGCTTTCATATTACATCATCTATCAAATCCAGTATTTTCAGTGCTTTCAAAGTCTCACCATTTCGACATTAAAACAATTGTTTCGACATGCCTTGAGTAGACAAAAATGATGTCGTGAAGACATAGTAGCACCTTTGCGGCAATGCCGCGATTTATCAAAATGTTCAAAGTTTCGTATCTACCCAGACAAGAATATAATCCAAAACCAATTGCACATTACCAACTTGACAGTGATGTGACGCGTTTTCTTCTTTATTGAATATTCGGCCGCTTACCGATCTTGCGTTTGTTAAAGCCTTCATTTGTTTTTCAAAATAAGCGGTATAGATGTCCTCCGCACCCGCAAGAATTAACACATCTTGCCGAATCAATGGTGAGAGTGTTATGGTGTTGTAATTCATAATGCATTTGTAATAATCATAAAGGCTTGTGATATTACCAAAAACATGGCGGCCTTGTTGAAACAGCCAAAGTGAAAATGGATTTGCTTTCATTAATTCCTCTATACTCTTCCACTTTGGGCTATCCGGAATTTCCATTAAATTGTTTATTAATTTCTTAAGATCATCCGGCGCTTTAACTAAAACCGCTCCGTAAAAATCATAAATTAAATCGTATAACACAACCCTCTTGATACGATCCTCATAAGCCGCCGCGCGCGCCGCCAGATATCCTCCTAAAGAAATACCGATTAAAATTACCTCATTTAATTGAAAATAATCTAGAATTATTTTCGTGCAGATTTCCCATTCCGGTTTCATCTTCATTTCGCATCTACTTAAAACCTCACCTTGGCCAAATCCCTCAAACATGTAAACATTGTATCCGTTGGAGTATATATACTTCATAAGTGGGATAAATTCCTGAATAAAGGAATCATATCCTCCATGTATGACAATATCGCCTTTGCTTCCATCGGCATGGCACTTGTATATGACTGGGAAATAACCGGCTTCAAAAGGAACACGGACATATGTCAGCCCGGCATCTTTATAAGCGGCTTGGTATTCGTTCATACATTTCTCATAAAGCTGTGACTTATGTAGTTGTTTGTTCGCGTCGCCTTCATCGTCCAGCATGAAAAACATGGCCGCGCGCACAATGTCGTCAACTTAAGGGTAAAGTGCAGTTTTGATTCTGCAATTTACCCTTGTTTTTACATTAGGCATTTCATTTTGAGCAAAAAAAGAGTAAACTTAATAAAGCTAAATGGGAAAATGCTTTGTTACTTATGCACTAGATTGTTCTTTTTCTGGTGACATGAAATTTTCGCCTATTTAGTGTTAGCTTCCGCTCACAGTGTCGGTCAGGACGTTTTTGTGAGCGGTTTTTAATTGCAGCTTCTAATAAATTCTTAAGTATATCGCTCTTTTTTCTTGTTTTTTGTAATAACATCTTCATGTTCTTTGCCAAATTGCCTAGAAGTTGTTTCCTGTTTGCACAGTACTCCCATTTCTTTTGTCTTTCTTTTTTTATCTCGACATCAGCATATGTTTTTAATACACTTCCCATATTGGCCATAAATAAAGTTGCATAGATTTCCTGTTCTACGGCATTCGGTGTAATGCCACAGAAATTTTCAAGCAACAGATAGGATTTCAATTCTCTGTACTTGGTCTCAATTCCCCAACGCATTGAATACAACTTTTTAAATTCTTCTAAACTTATTTTAGAGTCAAACACATTTGTTACTAATGTTTCGATGGTATCCTCATTTAGTTGAAATTTTAGCACTCGAAGATGCCAGACCTTTTTTTCCCACGTATAGTTAATGATGTGATCACCCATTTCACAAGATGTAACCTCTTTTATTACACCGTTTCCTATGGTACTTGCTCGCATTACGAAAAACCCGTTATATTGAGAAATAAAATGAAACATCTCTCTTCCTGGATACCCACGGTCAAAGAGTATAATTGAATTATGTTTTTCATGATTCAGATTATCCTCATAAAGTCGCTTCATAAGCTGTTGACATTGATTTTTTTCAGAAGTTGACTTCTTATCAATCTGGATATCAATAATTAAGTCTCTGGATATGTCATAAAGAGCACTTACTTTGGGTTGAGGCATTGATCGAAATTGATTTTTTGAGACACCGAAGTGCTTTCTACATCCTAAGGTGTCTGGAACTTGGAGAAAAGTACCGTCAATTGCTAAAATATGAAAGCTATTCCAAGTCGGATATTTTTTATAAAACTTCTTAACTTCCGTTGATTTATAGAATAATTCACGGAAAGCAGAGGAAAGAACTTTACTTCTAGCTTTCGAAAAAGCTTGTTTTGTAAAAGCTGGAAGTATTGGATTAAGTTTATTTGGAAAAAACTCAGCCAGAGCATTGGGTAAAGAGAGCTGTGGAAGACTCAGAATGAAGAAGATAACATCTTGAAAAGATATCTTGCGATTCCTTGTAAAACAAGATTTTTCGGCTTTATTCCTTTGAATAAAGTCAGTAGAATAGATAAGTGTAGAAAGTTCATCATAGAATTTTTTTAAATTAGAAAAGTTTTTCATAAAAAATACCTCGCAATCAATGTGTATAATTAATTGCGAGGCAGCATTTTTTAACCATCTTGTCAAGTACTTTTTTGTTTTTTTCTTAAGTTGACGACATTGGCCGCGCGCAAGCATGTGGCCGAGGCGACCAAATCCCCATTATTGTGAAATGACTCAACCCTGCCAAGAAACGACTTGGACCAGCTTTCAAAATCTGTTAACTCCTTGCCTATTTCAGCAACCGTGTCATAGCTCAAGCAACCGAAGGAATAAAATCTGTTCAGTTGAAAATTAAAAACCGTATCCTTATGGAAATCATGATAGCCTACTGGAAAATTCATTATGATACCTCCTATCTATTGATTCATTCTAAAAACATCCAAGAATGCATTTAAGAGACTGATAGCTCACTGACATAGGATATGAGTTCTACCAATCCGGCCTAGAACACAGCTCTTTTTTTACTCATCATTTTATACTTCTCCCATCTCTGTATCCAGTATTTTAGAAAGAAGTGCTTTGATATGGTTGATTTTTTCTTCCATAGAATTTACTTCAATATCATGTATAATAGCACTCATTCCAAAAAGAATAAATTTACTTAGTAAATGAACATTTGGTACAGGCGCATTCATAGTATTCTTTTCTAAGCCTTCTAGAATAATTCGTTCAAACAAAGGAGCCATTTTTAGCAATGTTCTGGAATGCAATACTGCCATAATTTGTGGATTTACTTTTTTGGTATACATCAGGTTATATTCAGAAATAGAACCTGGCAGACGGGTAAATATTTGATTCAGCTTCTCTTTAAAGCTCAAACCGGTAGAGTTGACAATTTCGGTGAAATTGGCAATGTATTTCTCGTTGTAATTCTCTAAAGCCGCTTCGTATATCTCATTCTTGGATTTGAAGTAGTGATAGAACATACCAATTTCCCCATCCGCTTCTTTCAAAATAGAGCGGACGGACGTTTCTTCATAGCCGTTTTCTAAAAATTGTTTCAAAGCAATTCCTATAAGTTCCTGCCGCCTTACATCCGGAGCTTTTACAATTCGGGACATAACGTCCTCCTTTCTTATTCACAAAACAATGTTCTGTAGCTATTATAGCAACGGAACATTGTTTTGTCAACAGGCAAATAGAAACCCTCATTAAAAAACCATACTAATGAGGGTTATATAACAAGCTGTGTGAAAACGCAAGAAATTGGGTAAATAGAGAATTGGAAAACCTGATTTTACGTACTGTCATTAATAAGTGTTTGGGGTAAAAAACAAGCCGGATGCCTTGGCATCCGACTTAAAAACATTTCTGCTATTACATGAAAACTTACACTATTAACCAAGCAATTTTTTAAATTGTAAAAATCAACCTGATAGTTTTTATCATCAGAAGCAGTGTAGGCAAATTTTGCCCTCAAACCATCTTCAGTCTGATACATAACAATTTTCAGAGTTCATAACTGCCCTCCTAAATAATAAGATTTATTTCTTTATACATCTTTATTCCAGCTATTTCTACAAAGACATATAGTAAACAATAAAAACGAGGCACCAAGATTTTATTCTTAACACCTCAGAGTTTCTTCTATTTTATGCTTTATATAAAATCCCAATCTCAATCAGAAAAATAACTTTGATTAAGTTGACCAAACTTAATCCTTGATTCTATATTAGTTTTCATTTAATAAGTATACTCCTAATCTTATAAACGCTTTGGCATCTCAAACTTTTCTAACGCACGATTGAGAAAAGCATTAAATGGTTGCATTGCAACAAAAATCTCAGTTGCAAAGGAAATAAATTCTTCATCAAGTATTTGTTCATCTGTAACAGAGTACTCCAAATACCAACTTTTATTTTTAAGATATTTAGATTGTGGGTGCTGATTGTCATATCCACGAGGAACATTTTTTAATGCTTCACCTTTTACAGAAAAATATTTTGTAAATAATGTATCCGTAATTATTTGCTGCCATTCATCTCCGTGTTCCACAATATAATTTCGTATCATTGTAGTAGCGTCCTTAAATATATCGGCAAATAGCCCTCCGCCTAGAAAAGAACGATTGCCGGGTTTGATTACAAGAAAATAACCAACTGGAATAGGCATTTTTCCATTTGAAGATATATGGGCACGAAAGGCAGGGTTGTATGGTGATTTATCGTTACTAAAACGAGTGTCACGTACTAACTTAAATGTCAATTCTTTAGGAATGTTATGTAAGATACTGCTATCTGTTTTTCCGATTTCAAAGATCAAGGATTGAATCAAATCTTCAAATTCTTGATTTGCCGCTTTATATTGAGCTTTATTCTCATGATACCATTCACGTTCATTGTTCGCTTCCAAATCAGATAAGTATTTTAATATAGTTTCAGTATTCATATTATATCCTCCAAATATGCAGATTTTACAAATTGTCTCTAGCATCACCAGAGAAGAAATTCTTTATTTTACTCTAGCAATTCAAACTCAGAATCATCGATTTTAAATTAAAATTACTATGTCATCTATATTTTCCCCTAAAAATCAGGGCAAAAATCGGGCGTTTTTTAGCCAAATTTTTGCCCATTTTTTGCTCTGAAACCACAACATCTTGTGGTCAGAACGCCTTATTTATCGATTTTACCACAACGTGTCATCAGAATCACAGTTTCAACGTGCACGGAATGCGCAAACATATCGCACGCTCTGACGCGTTTCACCTGATATCCGTTATCCTCCAAGTACCGTAAATCCCTCGCTAGCGTTGCAGGATCACAGCTTACATACACGATGCGGTCTGGTTCCATTTTGATGATGGTATTTAAGAGTACCTCATCACAGCCCTTTCTTGGTGGATCGACTACAATAACATCTGCACGCATTGCTCCGTTACTCTTTGCATATTTTTCAGGAAGGACATCTTCTGCTGCCCCTACAAAAAACTCTGCATTGGTAATCGCATTGATGTTTGCATTTGTTTTTGCATCTTCGATTGCTTCGGGTACGATTTCCACACCATATACCTGCTTTGCTTTTTGTGCCAGGAAAAGTGAAATCGTGCCGATACCGCAGTAAATATCCCAGACTACCTCTTCTCCATGAAGGTCTGCATATTCCAACGCCGTCTCATAAAGCTTCTTTGTCTGTATTGGATTGACCTGATAGAAGGATAGTGGAGAAATTTGATATTTTATATCACCGATATAGTCCGTAATATAATTTTGTCCCCATAAATTTTTGATTTGTTTCCCTAATATCACATTCGTCTGCTCTTTATTCACATTGAGGGTAATACTTGTCATTCCCTCCACTTTGCATAAGCGTTCGATAAGCTTGTCCACATGTGGAAGCTTCGTTCCATTGACAACAAGGCAGACCATAATCTCACCCGTTGTATATGCAACACGGGTTAATATATGTCGTACCAAACCTTTTCCTGTAGTCTCATCATATGGTTCAATGCCAAATTCTTCTAAGAATTTTCGAATGGTTTCAATTAATCTTTCATTCACCGGTGCTTGAATATAACAATGTGACGTATCGATAATGGTATGCGAATGGCCTGCATAAAATCCGATTACAATCTTGCCATCTTTGTCCCGTCCGACCGGAAATTGTGCCTTGTTGCGATAATAATAAGGCTCTTCCATTCCCATAATTGGCTCCATATCAAAATCCGTTAATTTACCAATGCGTTCTAAGCAATTTTTTACTTTGTTCTGTTTATAATCCAACTGTTTTTCATACGTACAGTGCTGAATCTGGCAACCCCCACATTTTCTGGAAAGTGCACACTTTGGCTCCGTGCGAAATACCGAGGGCTCAATGATTTCGATGAGTCTTGCAAAGCCATAAGTTTTCTTCATTTTCAAAACTTTTACCTTTGCAACGTCTCCCATAATCGCATCCTTAACAAAGAGGGCAAAGCCGTCTACACGACCTATGCCCTCTCCGTCTGATGTAATATCCTCTATATGAATGATAAATTCATCATTTTTGTTCATATAATAACTCCTTCTTACTTTGAGGTAGCACGAATGTTTGATTCAAACAAACGATTAAATCCAAGCCATTCTGTGTTGTCGCCAGCACCATCTAAAATCTCGGTCATAGTCTGGATCTTTGCATCTGCATTATCTGCAAAGTTAAGTGCTACAGCTTCTACAAGTGCTGGTTTCTTTGGTGAACCATATTCTAATTCTCCGTGATGAGCTAAGATACAATGTTTCAATTCACTTGCTAATTTAACTGGAAATCCTGGAATCGTACGAATCTTCGTTCCAAGAATTTCAGCACCCATATAGATATGACCTAAAAGCTGTCCATCATCAGTATAATCATTTTGTGGGAATTCGGAGATTTCCTCTGTCTTTCCAACATCATGGAAAATGGCAGAAGTCATTAATAAATCACGATTCAAAACTGGATAAGTAGATGCCATATAATCACACATCTTGGCAACCCCTAAGGTATGCTCTAATAAGCCGCCAACAAAACCATGATGAACGCTTTTTGCAGCAGAGTGGTCTTTGAATATTTTGATAAATTCCTTATCTTCTACGAAGAAGGTATCTAACAATTTACGAAGATGTGGTTCATTAACCGTTTCGATAAGTCCAACTAATTCCTGATACATCTCACCAATATCTCGTTTTGATACCGGCATATAGTCTCTTGGGTCAAATTCCCCTTCCTGACTTTTACGAATACGACTTACATTTAACTGTAACGATCCCTGGAAGCTGGTAATCTGTCCTTGAATATAGATATAATCCATCTGGTCAAAATTATCGATTCCATTGGATAGTTCCCATACCTTTGCATCCAAAGTACCTGTTTTATCCTGTAATAAAAGGGAATAATAGCTCTTACCCATTTTAGTCTTTAATATATTTTTTATCTTACAAAGATATACTTCCGTAAGCATTTCGCCTTCTCTTAATTCATTGATATATCGCATGATTTACTCCTATCTTCCCATTTCTGCTATGTTTTTTTGTTCTTCCATGTACTGCTCCATTATGGAAGCTGCCATACCAACTAGATCCTCGCATGGTCTTTTTTTATAATATTCTTGGGTTCGCTCCTCTGGCTTAGGTTTGTCTTTTCCTTTGTTAAGTCCTAACAAATCCCGACAGATAATAGATCCATTTGCTTCCTGAAATTCTTTGGCAAGTGCCTGAATGCGTTCATAGTGTTTTCCCTTTTCTTCTCCTGCCTTTGGATCCGAATAACCATAAAGTGTTCCTGCTACCATAAACATTCCGCTGACTGCTCCGCACACTTCACGAAGTCGCCCCATTCCACCACCAAACGATGAGCTTAACTTGATTGCGGTTTCTTCGTCAATATCATAACTATCAGAAAATGCTAAAAATACCGCCTGTGCACAATTATAGCCTTCATGGAACAAGTCTCTTGCTCGTTTCTCATAATACCCTTTTTCCCTCATACTGCCTCCTGTTAGTTATTGAATACTCTGAGGCTATCGTATCATATTGTTTCAGAAGATGCAATTATAAGACTAAAAGAGTTTGTGTCAACTAAACGTTGGCAATTTATTTTTGTTTTTCAAAATGATATCTTCTATTTATTTTTAGGTTCGCCAAATAAACCATCTCTAGCGATTTTTCTATTAATAACCAAACGCTTTTTTCATTGCTTTCCTTG
>JBGSNZ010000014.1:0-223257 GCA_041739345.1 Acetivibrio sp.
AGAAAATGGTCTTATAAAAAAGAAGAATGGTTAAATCCGGAGCGAACTGCAAAGGAAGAAGCAATAGAAATAAAGGGAGCACACGCTTCCTAAAATGAAAATGGAAAACAGGTAGGGTGACAACTACTCAAAAAATTTCCGATATATTAAATGGAGTAGTTATTGAAATTAGTCTAAATGAAAATCATTCACAAGATTTTTTAGAAATAAAATTATTGAATAGAGAGACTATTATATTAACATCATCGCTATGAGAAAAAATCAAGATTTGGAATAAAATTGTCGAATTAGATAGCCCTCAGCAGCCCTGAGTAATACACCTACAAGTAACACTACCACTCAAAACCCCAGTATACAAGCATCTTCCAGCCCCACATTCTCTTTTCAAAGAGATAGTAATAAGAATTATTACAAAAGCCTTGAAATATCAACGTTTCAAGGTTTTTTTTATTGCTGTTGTGAATTTGTTGTGAATTTAAATTATTACGCTAATTTAAATTCGATTATTTCTGCCGTTTTCTTTCTGGTGGATGCCAAAATGTCATCGGGTATATCTGCTATCACACTATATCCGAATTCCCTAAGTAATCGGATACAATCTTTATATCCACACCGATATTCAATAAAAGTGTAGCATTACAATGACGTATCGCTGTTTATTTTTATTGATCCTGTTCTTAGGTTAGTGGGAGCATCAGATAACTCGCTCCCATATTGTATTGATTATTTAAAATGGGCGGTTTTGATAGGAGCTATTCCTTATGCAATTAAACAGATTCTTTCACAAGTGTTTATTGAGGAAGGAGAACCAAAACTGTCTAGCAAGGTAATTACTACTGTATCCGTTTCTTTTCAGCACTTGGGGGGATATAGAGGCTGCTGCATGGGGAGTGTTTATTCATTGCCGATAAAAATAGCAGTAGGTTTGAGAAGAGTCAAGAGAAGTCATGCGTGGCATTGCGTAATCAACACATATGCAACAATGAACACTAAGAATTCCTTGTTTCGGGCTTTCTGTGTTATGCAAACGTAAGGCATATGGTGCTGTACCAAATCAAGATATGATTGACATTTAAAATATAGTTGATATAATAACATAGTCGGACGGCATATTATTGATATGCCTTGCAAGGTGTTTCTTTTTTCTTTTGAAAATTGAAATTCCCGGATGGTCATGTATATTCATAGACCAGATAAGATAATTCTTATCTGGTCTATTTTTTTAGGAGGAAATGTATGAATTTATTAAAAGACAACGTAAAAAGCTTATATTTTAAATTTTTGATTCCATCATTAGGAAGCGCTATGGTCATGTCAATTTACACGTTGACAGATGCTATCGTGATTGGAAAAGGTGTAGGGACAGATGCACTTGCAGCACTTAGTATCACAACACCATTATTGTGCGTGTTAATGGCAACTGGAATTCTTTTTGGAGTAGGTGGATCGGTGCAAATGAGTGTTCACCTGGGCACAGGTAATCATAAAAAGGCAAATCGCTTTTTTACCTTATCTTTTCTAGTGCTGTCTCTTATCTGTATTGCTCTATGGATATTATATGGATTTGGAATGCCTTTTTTTCTTAGGATGATGGGAGCAGATGATACATTATATCCATACGCCGTATCCTATATGAATTATATCAATCTTTTTCTGCCAGCAGCTGTATTTTCAAATTATCTGGCTATATTTATTCGGGCTGATAATGACCCAAACCGAGCAATGGCAGGGGTATTAATTGGAGGAGTTGTTAATATTGTTTTGGATATTGTGTTTGTGTTTCCAATGCATTATGGGATGGCGGGTGCAGCACTGGCTTCCGCTATTGGTATGACGATTCAGGTGATGATAAGTTTTAGTCATTTCCTTACAAAGAACAATCAGCTTCATTTTGTAAAACCACACCACATAATTTATAGTGTCGGCATTATTATCGGAAATGGAATACCTAGTTTCTTTAATGAATTCGCAAACGGATTTATCGTTATGCTATTTAATATACAGATTTTGAAGTATTGCGGTACGGCTGCATTATCTATATATAGTGTAATTTCTAACTGTGTTATTTTATTTAATTCGTTGTTTACTGGTGTTGGACAGTCAATACAGCCTGTTATTTCTATGAATTATGGTGCGGGAAATCTGCATCGAATCCGAACCGTAAAGAAAATGGCATATATAACGATTATAGTATTAGGGATTCTTTTTTCTCTGAGTGGTATGCTATTTCCTAAAATTATTTGTAAAATTTTTATGAAAACTACTTCGGAAATGGAACTGATTGCAGATTTGGGAATTCGATTATACTTTATTGTTTTTCTTCCGCTTGGAATCAACCTGCTGACCTCTTATTATTTACAGGCAATAATTCGTATAAAAGAGTCTTTTTGCATTTCACTTCTAAGAAACATTGTATTAAGCAGTATTTTTATTATGACATTTCCTATTTTATTTGGTGCTAATAGTCTATGGCTTGTTATGCCAGTGGTAGAATTGTTAGTATTATTGGTAAGTGTTTTTTTTCTTTGTGGCAAATCAGGATTTGTCAAATGAATATGACACAAACTGTCTTGTGAGGTTATTTGTATATATAAAAGAACTGTGGTAAAATATTCATAGTGTGAAGTAACATCATTTTGTTTTTAGTAAAAAGTAAAGGAACTTAAATTCTAAATTAATCTTTGTGGAATAAATCCCTAATATAAAAAAGATCGGCTCATAATTTTATATGGAAAGGAAGATATATCTATGAACAAATTAAATGACTATTTATACTCTGGAGATACTGTTCTTAAAATTTTACAGAGATATACGGAGGATTTAAAAAAATCAGCTAAAGAAACTAATAATGCAATTGATCTTGTGCATAGCAATTTTCTGATTCAAATCGCAGAACTTTTACGGCACAACGAATTCCTGACTTCCCAGTCTCAAAGAATCAAGGAATTTTATAAATTAATGGCAAATGACTACCCTTTTCTTGCATTTACTTTTAAGGGACGAATTAAATCATTGATTAGAGCAGAAGAAAAATTTAATGGATACATAGTTGAATATATTTATAATTATTACAATGAATATGGTAATTATCCTTCACTTCCCGAACTGAAAAATTGCGTAAATTGTTTTCGCGACTTGATTGCATATAGAATTGTAATCTCACTTCCTAAATGTCATTTAAAAGAAGGAGAAAATTGCGCTAAGGAAGAAATAAAATATCTATATGATATTGCAAATAAGTTACCTGATTTTTTAGAGGAAAGGGGATTTACAGCAGAAATATTGCCGTTAGTTGGTGAGAAAAAATCACCCTTGCTAAAAAATAGCGTAAGTCCGTACTATAAAGACTATATTATAAACTCAAAGCCACATGGATATCGTTCATTGCATATAACATTTTACGATAATATTGCTCGTTGTTATGTAGAAGTACAACTGCGTACAAAAGAAATGGACGATTTTGCTGAGATTGGTCCTGCTAATCATTTGGGTTATGAAAAACAACAAAAAAGTGAAAGGTCTAGAAGAGATGAAATTTCAGAAGGAGAATATATTTATTTTGATGAGGCCTATGAAAGAGGTATTCGTTTGCAGCAACTTGAACTATCAAAATTGGATGTGAATATGTTTTCAGCAGTGAATAATTCACTTGTTAATGATGGATGTGGACTCTATCGCGGAAGAGTTATACTTCCTTTTGAGCATCTTTCAAGATTTCAAAATGACCTTGTAGATTAAAATCAAAACCTCTCCGGACAGCTGTCTTGGGAGGTTTTTTGTATAATATTTTGGAAAATTGTGCTAATATACTTATATAAATACGTGAATAGAATGCGATTTAAAATAACAGATGAAATAAAGGTGAATATGCAATGAAGAAAATATTAATTGTAGAAGATGATTTCAAACTTAATAATGGAATTCGGCTGGCGCTAAAAGGTCAGGAATATATGTGTTATCAGAGTGATTCTATTTCTTCTGCCAATGAAACTTTTCTAAAGGAAAAAGTGGATCTTATATTGCTAGATATTAATCTTCCGGATGGATGTGGGCTGGATTGGTTAGTGGACATACGGAAAAAAAGTACAGTCCCCATTATACTGATATCAGCCAACAATATGGAGATGGATATTGTATCAGGATTGGAACTTGGAGGCAATGATTATATAACGAAACCCTTTAGTTTGATGGTGCTTCGTGCAAGGATCGGAGTGCAGTTACGTGAGATGGAGAGCGAAAGTACACAGATAATTCAAATGGATGATTTCTATTTCGACTTTCGAAAAATAGAGTTTCGTGTAGGCGGTAAACTCATTGAATTAAGCCGTACAGAACAGAAACTTCTTCGAAAACTTGTTGATAATCCTGGTATTACATTAAATAGAAGTATGTTAACGGATGAAATCTGGTCAGGAGATTCGGAATATGTGGATGAACATGCACTTACGGTTGTGATTAAGAGATTACGTGATAAATTAGAAGATTCCCAAAGCAAGAGGCCATATATCAAAACGGTTTATGGTATCGGTTACGCATGGAACAATGACAACGGGAGCAGTCAAACATGAATCAGAATATAACTATCATGATTTGTTTTATTAGTAATGTGATTTTATTATTTATGGTTATAATTACATACTGGTATGGGAAGCAGCGTGAAAAAAGAATGCTTATACGCTTACAACATATGCTTGAGGATGCAATTGCTGGTACCTTTACTGAATCTGAGCTAGAAGAATCAAAGGTATCGGAACTAGAAAGCAGTATGTGGCGTTTTCTAAATGATTGCCAGGTCTCATCGTTTCATTTGAAAGAGCAAAAGCAGCGGATTCAATCCCTGATATCGGATATTTCTCATCAAACGGTCACTCCCATATCTAACATAAAGATTTATGCGGAATTGTTAGAAGAACAGCAGAATGTATGGAAAACAAAGAAGAACATTATGGATGTGGGAATGGCAGAAGAGATACAAGTAGATATGGTTGAAGAGATGCAAATGGATATAGCAGAAGAAATAGATGCTATAAAGGATCAGGTTGAGAAACTTGACTTTTTAATTGAATCACTGGTAAAAGTATCTCGACTGGAGAATGGTATTCTGTCTCTGAAGCCACAAAAAGCTTGTATCAGTGAAGTTTTATCAGCTTTGAAGACACAGTTTGCCAAGAAGGCACAGAATAAGAATATTACGCTTGTTATTGAAGATTCCATAGAAGAAGCAGAATTTGACGTGAAGTGGACCATAGAAGCAATCGCAAATATTGTGGATAATGCTATAAAATATACGCCAGATGGTGGACAAGTAATAATTAGGATAAGTTCCTATTCATTATTTTTACGTCTGGATGTGATTGATACGGGTATTGGGATAGCGAAACAGGAAATGGGTAACATATTTACCCGATTTTATCGTTCTCACGTTGTCCGTACACAACCAGGAGTAGGAATTGGGTTATATCTAGCTAGAGAGGTTTTAAAAATGCAAAAAGGCTATATAAAAGTTTCATCAAAAGTGGGAGAGGGCTCGACCTTCTCCGTGTTTTTATATCGTGGATAACGAATAGTTCTGTACTAAATTATGAAGGTATATAAGAATTACCGATATCAAAAGTGTCAGATCTGATATATTTTAGATACTAACTGGAAACAATCGTGTGATATAGTCTGTATTGTGATGATACAGACTTTTTTGGTTTTGGGTTAAGGATTAAATAATAAGTTTGGAGGACCAGTAATGTTAATTTTACAGGCAAAGAATTTACGTAAAATATATGGGAAGGGAGAGGCAGAAGTAGCGGCGCTAGATGGGGTGAACCTAATGGTTGAAAAAGGTGAATTTATTGCAATCGTAGGTACATCGGGAAGTGGAAAAACCACGCTTTTACATATGATTGGTGGATTGGATATACCCACTAGTGGCAGCGCAATGGTGGATCAGAAACAATTAGAACAGTTAAATGATGATGAATTAACAATATTTCGAAGAAGAAAAATTGGATTCATATTTCAACAATACAATCTAGTTCCAATGTTAACTGTATGGGAAAATATCATTTTACCGTTAAAATTAGATAACAAGCGGGTGGATAGAGAGTATATCGACGAAATTATTGAGATACTAGGTTTGGAAAAAAAACGTAACAGTCTGCCGGGTCAGCTTTCTGGTGGACAACAGCAAAGAGTAACGATTGCACGGGCATTGGCCATTAAGCCTTCTATTATCTTGGCAGATGAACCAACCGGTAACTTAGATTCAAAAACTAGTCAGGATGTATTAGGGATTTTAAAAGTTACGAGTGAACGATATCAACAAACCATCGTTATGATTACTCACAATGAAGAAATTGCTCAGATGGCAGACCGAATTATTCGGATCGAAGATGGACGAATAGTTTCGTAAAGTGGGCATGTTAAGCTAGTATGATAGAGTGAGGTTAAATAATAATGAAAGAAATAACACCAGAAGTGCAGAGGGAAGATTTCCAGAGCGATGCAGCTTTATATTTGGAACATAAGTTTATAAAAAGTTATAAGAAAAATACGTTGGCTATATTTTTTAGTTTTGCATTAACCATTACATTGATTACATCACTGTTAATATTAATACATACGAATCATAGGATGGAAAATATTCAGTGGCAAATGTTATTTACGAATTCTGATTGCAGCATAAATGAAATAGACGGTGAGAAGGTAGAGAAGCTAACTTCTAGTACCCTGCTTGATTGGTACGCCATTGCTCAGGTGGAGTATAAAGAATATAGCAGAAATTCTCAGTTTATTCTTGTAAATCGTGGAGATGACAGTTACATTACATTGACAACAAAATTAGATAAGGGACGAATGCCAAAAGCAGAAAATGAAGTAGTAGCAGAGCGTTGGGCATTGCTCAATATGGGAATTGAACCAGTTTGCAATCAGGAGTTTGAAATTCATAATGATACAGATGGGAAATCAGAAAAATATAAGTTAGTTGGCATTCTATCCGATGTTACATCGAATAAGAAGTATGGGATAAAAAGTCTTTATGCACCTATGAAGGCAAAGGGTAATGACAGTTACAGTGTTTGTGTCCGGTTTAATGATGGTTCCAAATATAATAAAAACGTAAAAAATATAATAGATCGTTTAAATATAAAGAAAAAACAGATTTCAAAGTGCCCAGGAAGAGAAGATACGGCCGAATTATGGAAGATAGATGTTGAGATTATTAGCGTATTACTACTTATTTGTATGATTGTCTTTTATGGTGTATACCGTATTGCATTGATGTCTAGAAAAAAACTATATGGAGTTCTTCGTGCAATTGGAATGAAACGTAGTCAAATGATGCGTATGATTTTATTGGAGTTATATGAAATGTACGCCATAAGTGTTCCGGTTGGTGTTATACTGGGTGCTTCGATTGCACTATTGATTTCTAAGTTATCTGGAGACACCAATAAAGATATCTATCTAAACAATGAAAAGATTGCTTTTTCTACGGTAATTCCTTTTTGGCAAATTGGGCTTTGTATCTTGGTAATTGCATTGTTTGTAGGTTTTGTAGGTTATTTCTCAGGAAGAAAAATCAGTAGAAGTCCCGTTCCTTCATTGCTTAGCAATAGCGATAGTAGTATTCATACCTTAAACAGCTCGGTCCTGCGTTTAGGGGAAAGATATGGTAGAAGTTTTACGTTGTTTTTCTTAGGAAGCAAATATATATTGAAAGATAAAAGAACTTCGCTATTTGTAATACTGACAATATGTGTAGGAACTGTATTATTTACCGGGTTATCTTATGAAAAAGAAATGGCAAAAACCTATCGGGATGATACAAAAGAAATGAATTATTTGAATGGTCAATATGAAATGGGATCTTTGTGGGTTGGCAGTGCTTTGGAAGGTATTGATCGGGAATGTGCTAAGAAGATTGCATCCCTAAAAGGGGTAAGTGCGGTTAAAACGCAAGCAGGAATACCAATCCGCGTTGTAGATGATAGAAGCGTAAAGAGAAATGATACATATTATGATGATATGTATAAAAAATTACTTAAATATCAAGATTACCCTATTGCGGGTTATGACGGAACAGATCAAATATACAAATCCATACTTTATGGATATAACAAAGATGCGTTAAAAGAATTGAAAAAATATGTAATAGCAGGAGATTTTGATGTAAATGCTTTAAAAGAGGATGAGATTATTTTGTCAGTATTGCATATGAAGGATACAAAACAAAATAATAACCCCGGTAATTATAAAGATGGAACCCCGTTAATGCAATATCAGGTGGGGGATAGGCTTCAAATTAAATACCGTGTAGATTTTGATACTAGCCAGAAATCCTATGATACTTTAGTGGATACCAAAGCGAAATATTACTATAAAACCTATAAGGTAGTAGCAATTGTGTCATTTGCCTATATGTTTGATTGCAATATAAACATATATCCACTTTTGATTACCAAGGATGAACAGATTCAGAAAATATGTCCGGATAGTCATATTCACCGTATGAATATTGATGGTGATGATTCTTTTACAAAAAGTAGACAGGAGCAATTGGAGCGGCAGTTGATAAAGCTTGGGAATCAGAATGAGAATGTGTCCACTCGCAGCATGATATCGGACATTCGTAATAATGAGATGCTCTATCAAAAGCAAATGGTATATGTGATAGGAATTGCCATTGTTGCACTTATTTTGGTTTTAATAAATATGATAAATAACCTAAACTATCGAATGCAAACCAGGACTCGGGAAATCTGTATGTATCGAGCAATAGGAATGAGTGTGAAAATGATACGGCGCATGATGGTATTTGAAAATGGACTCCTTGGAATCATGGGCATATTATTAGGATATATAATTACGAATCCTGTATTAAGGTATTTGTATAAGCAATCGAATATGAAGGCATATGGTCATCGGTTTGAATATAATTACACAGACTTTTTCCTGATATCAGTTATAATATTATTGATTTGCGTTATACTATCGGTTCGGTTGTCAAAAGATTGGAAAACGAAGCAAATCATGGAACAAATAGACGTAGTGAAATGAGTTATTCAATTTTCAAGCAAATTGTGGTAGAATATCAATGGAAATGCCTGACAACATTTCTATATTGTCAGGATGATAAAATTATTTTGGAGAAGCGGTAAAATGGAACCATATTATTATAGTCAGATGAATAAACTACAGCAAAGAATTTATCAAGTCATCAAGAGCGGGCTGGAGTCTCTTTCACAAAGCTTTGATGTTCAAAGAATTGAAGGAACAGAGCTGAGCGACATTTTTTACAAGTTAAGATTGGATTGTCCAGAGATATTTTATGCTTTTACATTTCATTACTCCTTCTATGAAGATTCCACACTGGTAAAAATAAAGCCGGTTTATTTATTTGAAAAAAACAAAATCAGAGAGCATCAGTTGGCAATGAGCACCAGGGTGGAGAAGCTTGCCCGCGTGGCAAAAGATAAAAATGATTGGGAAAAGGAGCAATATATTCATGATTTTATCTGTGAAAATGTAACTTACGATAAGCTAAAGAAACAATATTCACATGAGATCCTAGGCCCATTGGGGCAGGGAGTTGGCGTCTGTGAAGGAATCGCGAAATCTGTGAAGATTCTTTGTGATAAGCTTTCACTTCCTTGTATTATTGCTATTTCGGAAAATAATCCGGAGAAGCATATCAAATATCGTCATGCTTGGAACGTGATTCGAATCAATGGAGTATGGAATCATTTGGATGCCACTTTCGATAATTCATTAGGAAAAAAAGAAGTGAGATATGATTATTTTAATTTAGATGATAAGAGTATTTTCAAGGACCATGAGCCTGCTATATACAAAGTTCCGGCGTGCAACGACGGTGATCACTTCTACTATAAAGAGAAGAAACTTTCATTTACCAAGCAGGAAGATGTAGCAAAGCGTTGCCGACAAGCAATCAAAAAAGGAAAAGTTCTAACCTTTCATTGGAGAGGTGGCTATCTCACCAAAGCTGTCTTGGAGGAATTACTGCAAATCATAGCTGAGGCCGCCAAGGAAAAGAGCAGGTACAGTCAAGTTTCTATAAACTGGGCACAGGCAGTAATTCGTGTGAAGTTCATTCAAGAGCAGGTGAAAGATTCGGTGAAGATAGAGGATGCCTACAAAGAGGAGAATGATGCAACCCCGTAAGAGATATAGATGGCTTCTTTAATTTCTGGAATATGGTGAAATAGTTTGCAGATACCATTATGTGATAAGTGATTTGTATGATTAGTTGAACAACGATTAAGTAACCTCTCAGGACATTTTGTCTTGGGAGGTGTTTTTGTCTGTGGAATAAAAACAGCAATATCAATCAAAAAAAATAGTTAAAGCTATGCTATAATGAAGCTATCTTATTAAGGAGTGGCAGATATGAATTATTCTCATAGTATACAAAAAACTATTTCATATATTGAGACAAACCTTAGCAATAAGCTTTCTTTAGATGAGTTGGCCGATATTGCGGGATTTTCTAAATACCATTTTCTAAGAATATTTAAACAGGAGACTGGCAGCAGATTATTTGAGCATATTCAAAACCGTAGGATGGCTAGGGCTGCAAAACTATTATTATTTACCCAACAGAATATACTTGATATTGCGCTAATGTATCGATTTGATTCACAGGAAGCTTTTACAAGGGCATTTAAAAAAGAGTATAATCTTTCACCGGGAAGATATCGTAAGGCAATGAGTAATTTAATTCATATTGAGGAGGATCCTGTCATGGGAAAAAACAATATAATTCCAGGATGGATTATAACGGGAACAGTACCGTGTGAATATAGTGTAGATTTTGATCGTGTTATTTTTTATAAAGGAACCCGGTCTGTTCGTATAAAAGGAGACAGTGATAATATTGATGATGGGGACTATATGACTGTAATGCAGCAGTTTAAGGCATGTGATTATATAGGAAAAAGAATTCGTTTTTCTGCATTTATTAAAACTCAAAAAGTGGAAGAGTGGTGCGGCCTTTGGATGAGAATAAATGGTGCCACAGCTACTATAGTAAAATTTGATAATATGCAAAATCGTCCAATAAAAGGAACCAATGATTGGAATTATTATTCCGTTGTTTTAGATATACCAGAGAGTAGTAATATTATTAATATTGGCGTTCTTCTTACTGGTAAAGGAACAATTTGGATGGATCATGCTAATTTTGAAATGGTTGATAAGAGTGTTGAGACAACGGATGTAGATTTAAGCAGTGAACTGCCCCAAAAGCCTGTAAACCTTTCACTTGAAGAATCAAATATTGATGTTAAGTAGAAAATGAATGAGGTAGGGAAATGAGTAAAACAGACAAAAAGAAATTAACATGGGAGTATGGATATATGCTAGGTATAACTGCTATAATCTGTATCCTGGCTTTCTTGCTAAATAAAATGGCGCTGCATGTTATTATCATAGTGTTTTTAGTGGACATTGCCGGAATTGTTGTACTTTGGTCGAGGCCACTCAGTAGAAAATTATTATATTTGCTTAATGTTTTGAATAGTTTGGCTGCCGCATCCTTAGCGTACCTGCTTGTTACAGTATTAATAAAATCTGTGGATAGCTTTTTAACTGTGATTATAATAATTGTAGTAATGGATGTGTTTAGTTTCACAAAAGCAGGAAAAATCACACCGAATTCCAGATTAGTAAATAACAATAATACTTTAGCTCGTTTGTGTATATGTTTACCTGTAGCGGGTAAACCGGGACTTCAACCAATTATTGGAGTGGGAGATTTATATTTTTACAGTGCTATACTATCATTTTCTTTGCACAATTTTGGTGTGAATATTTGGAGCAAGATATTTCTTCTGATTCTTGTTGGCCAATTAGTAAATATCGCATTAATATCGATTATTAAAAATAAAATTTGGTATAAAGGTTTTCCGGCAACATTATTTCCAGGTATATTTTATCTAATTGTTTTGTATATAATGATGAAAGGGTAGTCAATAAAAATTGACTGCCCTTTTAATTTTTGTAATTGGCTGAAATACGGTAATTTATGCAGATGGCTTGCCGGTCGAGTTCAAAAATAGGGGGGATTTATTGACAATGTAAAAGGCTGCGAGTAGTATAAACTGTGAAAACAAGGTACTGAAAGGGGAAAGAAATGAATGACAAAAAGAAATTCGGAGAGTTTATTACACAAAAACGAAAATTGGCGGGGCTAACACAGAAAAGTTTTGCGGAAAAAATATTCGTTACAGAATCTGCGGTTTCCAAATGGGAGAGAGGAATTTCATTTCCTGATATTACATTAATAAGGGATATTTGTGAGACACTTGGGATTAATGAACATGAATTACTGACTGCCAGTGAAGATTTAGAAAGCAGAAATACGGAAAGACTTGCCAGAAGATATGTAAAAATGATAGAGAGATATAAATTCACTCTACTCTTTCTATATGGAATATCTTTGCCGATATGCTTGATCTGTAATCTAGCTATTATGCATACACTCTCTTGGTTTTTTATCGTACTGACTTCAGAATTGGTTGCATTTTCTTTAACACTTCTGCCTGTCTTATTAAAGAAGAATAGGGGGCTGATTACACTTGCAATCTTCTTCGTCACAACGATTTTGCTTTTGTTGACCTGTAATATCTATTCTCATGGGAACTGGTTTTTAGTGGCATTTGCTTCAACGATATTTGGAATGACAGTTGTCTTTCTTCCGTTTGTATTAGATAGAATTGGGCTTCCTGAGTTTGTATCAAACAACAAGGCTCTGGTATGCTTTATCGTGGATACGATATTACTTTTTTTATTGCTCCTCGTATGTGATCTATATACCAATGGAGGCTGGTTCTTCACTAGGGCAGTTCCGATTTCATTATTTAGTCTGATTGTGCCCTGGAGTATGATGTTTATCATCAGATATACAGGAATGAATGGCTTTCTAAAGACCTCCGCCTGCATTGCTGTCATGGCAGCATTTACTTTTTTTGAGAATGGTATAATTAATAAAATATTGGGAGAGGGAGCTTTAGCATTTGGTTTTCGGTTTGATTTTAGTAAGTGGAACAACGATTATGTCAGTGATAATATTAATATGATTATTTTCCTATGGCTTATACTCCTGTCTGTGATTTTTGCAATCGCAGGAATAGTAAAATCCTTGCGCAATGTTGGGGAAATCGAAAAGCAAGAGTAATAGATAGAGAAATGTATGGTAACAAAACAGAGGGAGGAGAGAAAGCTTTATGTTGAGGAAGAATATTACATCTTTATTTGTAATAGTCTTGGCAGCAGTAATCACATTCAGCAATAAAACAAGTGCTTCTGCGGAGGAAGAAGATAGGGTATATGATGCAATTGATCAGTATTTACAACAAGAAGCCACAACGGCTCACATTCATGGAATGTCAGTTGTGATCGTTGATAAGGATAAAGTACTGTTTTCAAATACATATGGTGATTGCAATAGCATCGATGCTCCTTTCATTATTGGCTCAAATAGCAAATCATTTACTGCGACTGCTATCATGCAGCTGGTTGAGCAGGATAAGATAGACTTGGATGAAACTATATCAAAGTATTTACCAAATGCCAGTGATGGAGATAAAATTACAGTCAGGCAATTGCTAAATCATACAAGTGGAATTAGTACTTATGATACGCAGGATAATTATAAAGTTTCAACTAAACAGGGAACATATGTCTATGCCAATGCCAATTATGGCCTACTTGGCCAGATGATTGAAACAGTATTGGGAATGACCTATTGTGATTATGTGAAAACGCATATTTTTGAACCTTTGAAAATGAACCATAGTTTTACTTCCTTGAAAGAAGCGAAGAATAATGGCTTGATAGGCGGATATAGGAATTACTTCGGGAGCATGATTTTGGAGGAGTTTCCTTATCCTGATGTAGACAGTAAAGGTTGGCTGTCTATTCCTGCGGGATATATCATTTCCAGTGCCTCTGACATGAGTAAATACTTGCAGCTTTATATGAATGACGGAGCAGGCATCCTACAACCGGAGAGCATTCAAACTATGTTCTATGACAATGTGAAAGTATCGGATGATAGATCATATGGGTTTGGATGGGGTGTGATGGATAATTATCCGGAACCGGTTATCTCCCACGGTGGACTTGTCGAGAACTATATCACACATATGTTTATTCTTCCTGAAAGTGAAATTGCAGCAGTAATTCTAATCAATGACAATGACTATCTTGTAGCGAATGAAATGACTGGGACTATTTTGTACGGCGTATTAGCAATGCTTTTTGGAGAAGAACCAACTTATATTAATGAATCATCGTATGTAATGAAGCATTTGATTCTTGATGGTTTATATCTAGCCATTGTGATTTTATGTATATTTCCGCTATTGTTATTCGGAAAATGGAAGAAACGGTTGAACAACATGAGTAAAGCTAAAGTTATCATAGGTTTTTCTTTATTTCACCTAATAATTCCAACATTATTATTACTTGTACCTAGAATACTTGGGACGCCTATGTCAGTGGTGAAAAGCTTTGTACCAGACTTCTATATTATTTTAGTTGGAAGTGCTTTTGTTGCATTTGGTACGGGAATATTAAAAATTGTATATATATTAAAAAGTATTATTCGTGACCACATGATGCAACAGTTGGGGGAATGATTAGTTTTAAAGAAAGAATAGAGTCTTAAGGTGTTCTCATTTTTCGGAATGTAAAACAAATTAGAAAGGATTTACTTAAATGTACATATTAAATGCCAAATAAGTAAATCCTTATCTAATATAAAACCTAATCGGCTTATAAGACTTTTAAAACAGTTAAGTCCTATAAGCCTTACGTGTCAATCGGCTCATCTCCAACAACATTGCCTTCGTTAGCCTCTGAGGATTGAATGATTTGGTTACTTTGATTTGTCATCGTGGTTTCCTCCTTCATTCAGATTGGTTTTACATTTATAGTATGTGTAGTATACACAGCTTTAATACATGAATTGACGGATTTTTATTTACAGGTTCTCTATTTTGCACCCAACATTTTCGATGCAAGATTTAATTGTACTTTCGTCCGTTGCTTCATTGTATCCGACTTCAATCGAATCTCTTCCTGCATCAACATTAACCATAGAAATTCCATCTATTTTAGTTAATGCATTTTTTAGCTGAGTTTTAATCTCAGAATTTTGTAAGCCTGATATATTATAGTGGATTTTGTTCATAAGCTACTCCTTAAGAATTTAAATTATATTTTATTGACATTGTAAGCACATAAACCTTTATCATCTTGTCTGACGTCAAAATTGACAGACTCACCCTCATGTAAATCTTTATTATGAGTTTTTTCTTTAACTTGTGAATGATGTACGAAAACATCCTGACCATCATTAGCTGAAATAAAGCCATAGCCTCTTTCGTTATCAAACCATTTAACTACACCAGTATAATTGGCCATGTTAAGAACCTCCTTGCAAATCATCTATAAATTTATTATTAATTCCAAAGATAGTATTACCTTATATGTGGATATTAATGCAAAGTAAAATATAATAGAATTTCAGTAGAATTTGATCTATAATAGACTATAGCATACTTCTTTTGTGTCTTTCATGGTCTATTTGGTTAAGAAACAGTTTTAGAAGTAGCATATTAAACATATATTTTAAGGTGGAGAATTAGACTATAATCCAAAGGTAAATTTGTCTTTTAAGAGGAGAGTGTTCTTATTAAAAAATCGATTATTCTATTATTTGTTACGCTATTTCTGTTTACGTTGATAGGCTGTTCTAATACTCAAACAAAACCAGAATCATTAGTAGGGTATATGGTGATAAAAGATAACACCGTATATTTTGATGAAGTTGAAATTGTTGAAATGGAAGATGAAGAAAGGGTAGCAGAGCTTGGTTTAAGTGATGCAGATATGCCAAGTGGTTATATAATTATTAATCAGGACCAAGGGGAAGTTACCTTTGATTTGACAGATGAAGTCGTATATACTTTTACCGATATGGAACTTTATTTTGTAACAGAGGCGGAAGGGAATAGACTGTATAATACAACAAAGAAAGATGAATTTATAAAACATTTAGGGCAGTTAAACACTTTTCCACTTTCCGATCAGAAGATACCATATTTTATTGAAGTGCAAGATGGCAAAATTATCAGTATCACGGAAAAATTTGAATTTACAATCTGATTTTAGCAATGTAGTAATATTACGTCTGGGGTGTATAACGCATTTGCAACAACTAACACAACTAGCATATAACTAACAAAAAGATAGGATGTTTTCAATTATGTAGGTAATTGAGGCATCCTTTTTTGCTGGTTGCTAAGAGTTGACTATTTATAGAGTGGAAAATCTGAAAGAGGAGGTTTATCCGGAAAACAGATGAATGCCACTAATATTCTATGTTATAATGGATTGGAGATTATTTGCGTTAGTCAGAATAACAATGAAAAGCAATATACTTGAGATTATTTATGAACGGTGTAATAGAAAAATTTGAAGTTGGTGAGGTAATAGGAATGAACAAAAAGTTGAAAAGAATATTGATTGTATCGCAGCAAGGTAACAAATTTATTAGCACGATGCAGATAATTCTTTAATTGCATCTGGGGTAAATAAGATGGCATTTAACTTGACAATAAAGTACCATAATCGTATAATACCGATATGGAACTAAAATCGAATCAAATAGTATGAAAGAAGGTTTATTATGAAACATTGGAAGAAAGTCTTACTTATGACGATTTTAATAGCGATTGCTATATTTTGGATACTTATTGTAAGTGATATATCAGAATGGTGGCATTGGGAAGAATGGATGGAACATATTAGGAATAATCATCGGTAATTGTTAAGGTTAGGGGGCAGATTTATGCTTAAATATGAAGAGATGCTTCATTTTGACGAACATTATAAGAAATTGCAAGAAAGCCATTTGATACGGATTAGCTGGATTATACTAAGCAGTACGGTGTGGTATACAATTATATATGTACTTTTGAAATTTGCAATTACTTATATTCCTGATATTTACGCTTGGAACCATGCTGAATCTTGGTTTACATTTGAACGCCTAAAGTTTATAAAACTAGATTTAATCTATTTTTTCATAGGACTTATTATGGTATATTATGGTTCTATTAGATTATTTCGCATTACGATTCAAAACCATAGTGTGAAAACTGAAAGTGGAGATATACCTAAGAGGCTATTGAAGGATGGTTATTATGCGGCCGTGCGTCATCCGATGTACGGAACATTTGTTGTTTTGTATATGGGAATACTTCTTTCGCTACGTTCACTAGATGGAATTATAATAGCTTTGTTAATGATCGTAGGACAGTATGTTAATGCTATTATTGAGGAAAAGAGAGTATTACAACCAGTGTTTCGCGAAGAATATCAGCTATACATTAGTAAGGTGAAAGGGATTCTTTTCAAAAAAACGCAAATAATTATATTGACAATTGTATTGATTTTCTGCATTCTTGGGTTTATAGGTTAAAATATTAAGGGAAGGGAATCGTTATTTTTAGGTTAAAAATATGGATAATAGGGTATTTAATCAGCAAGTAGAAGCATTTGGAGCATTATGGCATCAATTACTGATGTTAGATCAAAAGAAGGACTTTCAACAAAAATTTCCTAATTTTTTAGAATTAACAACAAATGAAATTAGTGTGATACATATAGTTTCAGAAAATCCGGATATTATTTTAAAAAGTATATGTGAAATTCTTGATTTGCCTAAAAGTACGCTTACCAATACGATTAATAGGCTAGAAGAGAAAGAATATCTTTTTCGTACAATCACAAAAAAGGACTTAAGATCATATGGACTTTCTTTAACTAAGAAGGGAGTACAGGCGCAAAAAGAACATATGGAGTATGAGTATCAGGTGTTTGGAAAAATATTAGAAACGTTAGAAGCAGAAGAAAGAACGGAACTATTAACACTAATGAAGAAGATAACAAAGAATTTAGCAGAATGACTAGGACTATGGATAAAGCAGAACAAAGAAATGTTACAACCTCTCAGGACTTTCCTGAGAGGCAGCAGGTGTAAAGTGTGAATATAAAATGGAAAAATAAGGGTTATTTTGTGAATTGACATTAAGTATTGGATTAATGATGCCGATATAATTGTTGCTATGGAGAGCGTTTTGTTCAAAGGATTTGACCGATGAACAAAATGTTTTTTTTATTTCGCTTGGACTCTTAGTGGGAAAGCGGAATGGTTCTGACTGATAGAGGAACCATAACAAACAATTTTGAGGAGGATATGATTATGACAGTGGCTACCAATACAACGGTACGAAGCAATACTTCAATGCATAATTTGTATTATGCATCAAAAAAAGCAGCTATAGGATGTAAAACAGCTTCATTTGATGGAGAAGTTAAAAACGAGGATACGAAAGTAACAGCGTCGAGTACAGCAGTATCTTATTCGAACAGTAACGAAATTTATGAGCAGATGGGTTGTAATTGTAAGTCGATACCAACAAATCACAATAACAACTTGAGCAATTCAAGCACCGTTACACAAGGTCTGACACAGGTCAGTGAATGGCCAAATGAAGATACTTTATCGCCATCTTTTGTTACTTTTAATTCAGGGTTAACTGGATATGATACAGTTGAGTATTTTTATGATTTATCTAGTGATGAGGATAATCCAACTATGTATATGAGAACAAAATCTGGTGAGGGAGAAAATTATTATAAGCTCGACTTGAACTCTATTAATCCGGCAACAGCAACAAAGGCAGAAATGCTTGGCTATTATTCTTATCAGGAATCCAAAGGTGAAGATGTCAATATGTATCAGTTAATGGCAGATATGGATATGGCTGAACATAATGGATATGTAGGTACGAGTGAAAATTTGAAAGCTGCGTTTTTGGAATGTACGGCTAATTGGTTAAAAGCTTTACAAGATGTCTTAAATATTCAGGAAAATTCAGGGGATTCCAAAGGCGCAACAGCAACGCAGGACTTATTACACTATTTATAATAAATTTAAAAATCCTTGCAAATATTACGTTTGCAAGGATTTTTGTATTCTTTATGAAAAGAAAAGCAATTTGAAACAATAAAGCATTTTGCAGTTCGCAAGGAACTGATGTATTATTTGACTAGTGATGCAGCATAGCATGAGTGATTTTTAAATTTTATACGTATAGGTATATAGAGAGCTTTAATAAATAAAAAAAGGGGAATTATGGAAGAACAGAAAATAATCAAATTAATGATAGATAATCCGGAAGCAGGAATTCATGAAGCTATGAAACAATATGGAGGAGCAGTGGAAACAATTTGTCGCAATTTTCTCTATGACTGTCAAGAGATGGATATAGAGGAAGCAATCGCAGATAGTTTTATTAAGCTGTGGAAAGCAAAGGATAGAATCGGAATCAATAATAAGGAGAGCCTTAAAAGCTATCTTTATACGATTGCAAGAAATACAGCTAAAGATAAACGAAGAACATTAAATAAAGTATCAATTTATTCATTGGATGAAGTAGAACTGCAACTTCAGGCACCACTGAATGTGGAAGAGGATTTTGCAAGAAAATCAAATGAGAGGATATTGCATAAATGTTTGAATGATACTGAGGAACCAGACAGAAGCATTTTTATACTGCGTTATTTTTACGGTGAAAAAATAAAAGACATTGCCCAAAGATTAGAACTAGCACCCAAGAAGGTAGAAAATATTTTATGCAGAGGCAAGGTAAAACTCGAAAATGCATTAAATGAGAGGGGGATTTTCCATGAGTTATATTAATGAATTGTTTAATGAAATAGACGAAAAAGAAACAGTGGAAATAGGGAGTTCTATGGATAAAGAAAAACAGCAACGAATTGAAGCTATGATTATGGCAGGCATTCAAGAAGAAAATAAGAATGTGCATGTAAAAGACGATATTATTAAATTAGAAAAAAATAAAAGTAAAATGAAGTTTTCAAAGAGAAGATTTGTTGCATTATTATTAGCAGCGACTTTTCTAATGGGAGTCACGGTTTATGCTGCAGAGAAAAATGAATGGGATATTGCAATTGTAAACTACATGGGTATCAGTAATGCGAATACCGTTCAGTTAGCGGATGGTGTGGTGGAAATTGGAGCTTCTGCTTTAAGCAATGGAGTTACTATGAAAGCAGTAACCTCTGTAGGCGATAAAAATTCAGCATTTATTCGTATTGATACAGACTATAAATTACCTGAAACATTCAATGAAGAGACTGATTATATCATAACAGATGGCTGGGATACTAGCATTAGCAAAAACAAAATGGAAATAAGTACGGATCATGGTGGATCGTTAATGTACTTCAACAATAATGGCTTTCTTAGCTTTATGATGTGTATCAGTAATTGTGATGGAATCAATCGTAAGAATGTAAAAGTATCTTTCTCTGATTTATATATTTATCATGATTTGCATTCACAAGCAGATGACGAAGTAGATCATGGCACCTTACTTTTCAGTGGAGAATGGGTATTGTCATGGAAGTATAATTACCGTTCAAATGTAAATACGTATTATCCAATAAAGAAAGTAGTAAGCAATGGAGACACTTGTCTAGTTACGAAGCTAGAAATTTCTCCTATAACCATTCGTGCTGAGGCTGTGAAAAATCCTGCCAAAGGAAGGACAGAAACGAGCCAACTTTTGATTACCAAAATAACGATGAAGGATGGTTCTGTAATTGAATTTGATCCGTTAAGCACTTCTGGTGGTTGCGAAAACAATACTTTTTTGGAAGGATATCGAGATGTTATGGAAATGGGTGAAGCGATTGATCCTTCTAAAGTATATAGTATAACTATCGGAGATAAAGAGATTATTTTATGATATTAGAGTATGACATTTCTTTCAAAAATGTAAGGTGACATTGTCAAAAATGTAAGGTAAATCGATGGTAGAATATTGTCCAAAACATTATACTGACTACATCAATAAGAAAGAGGTGGCATATATGCCAGTATTAAAAGTAGAAAATTTGAAAAAGACTTAAAATGTTGTATTGACAAATTGAATCTACATAATATAATCATAAGTAGTAAATATGAATAGAATGAAAGGCAGAGAGGTCAAGTTTCAACAAGGCTTGGTTTTTCTGCTTTTTTTACGCTGTAAAGCACTGCGTTCTTTTTGTCGCAGGATTATATATTACATATAGAAAGGGTTACTAATGAAAACAAATATTGCAGAAAATATTGTTGAACTTAAGAATATCAAAAAATACTATGATAGCTTTGTGGCTGTAGAAGATTTCAATCTTGAAGTGAAAAAAGGAGAGTTTGTAACGTTTTTAGGACCATCGGGATGTGGAAAGACGACAACGTTACGAATGATAGCAGGATTTGAGCTTCCATCAGAGGGGCAGATATTGCTGAGTGGTAATGACATCAGTAATCTACCGCCAAACAAAAGGCCAATTAATACGGTATTTCAGCGATACGCACTATTTCCACATTTGAACGTGTTTGACAATATTGCATTTGGACTCAAATTAAAGACGGTTGATGTAACCTATAAAAATAATGCTGGTGATGCGATTGTTCACAAAGAAAAGCTGTCCAAAAAAGAAATCAGCGAAAAAGTAAACCATGCATTAGAAATCGTAGATTTGGAAGGGTTTGAAAAACGAGATATTGCAACGCTTTCGGGAGGTCAGCAGCAGAGAATTGCGATTGCAAGAGCGATTGTAAATGAACCTGAAATTTTGCTTTTGGATGAACCGCTGGGGGCCCTTGATTTAAAAATGCGCAAGGAAATGCAAATAGAGTTAAAGTCCATGCATGAAAAGCTTGGAATCACGTTTATATATGTAACACATGATCAGGAAGAAGCACTGACAATGTCGGACAAGGTGGTTGTTATGTGTGATGGTATGATTCAGCAGATTGGAACCCCGGAGGAAATCTACAATGAGCCAAATACTGTGTTCGTAGCCGATTTTATTGGAGAAAGTAATATCTTCAATGGTAAAATGTCAGGGAAGAAAAAAGTGCGTTTCTGTGGTGCGGAATTTGAATGTCTGGATGATTTGCCAGTCGGAGCAGATGTGGATGTAGTTATTAGACCGGAAGATATCGAGATGACGGCTGTTGAAAACGCTTCAATCACCGGGTATGTTCAGGCGGCAATCTTTAAAGGTATGCATTATGAAATAACCGTGAAATCGAAAAAAAATGAAATTGTGATAAAGAGCACCAAAAGTGCAACAATCAACGATTTACTTGGATTGAAGATAGAACCAGAAGGAATTCATGTCATTCATGCAGAAACCAACATCAATATTTTTGATGGAGTCATTACTGCAATTGATAAAGTTGCATTTGCAGATGGGGAATTTGAGTGCGATGTAACGAGGCTGTATCCGGATTATAAGATGTATGATAATATGCTAGTCGATACCGACGGAAATGAGATAAATATTGTGGGAACACAGGTAACCGTTAATGTGCCGGTTGCTTCTGTCAGCATGAGTGATGACATTGAAGTGGGAAGTACCGATGGTCATATTATTTCTTTGATTTATAAAGGTGATCACTATCACTATATCATACGTACAAAAAGTGAAGAAGATATTCATCTTCATGATCCGTATTTATGGAACGAAGAAGATCATGTCAGCATAGTGATTCCAAAAGATGCAATTGAATTATCGTTTCGAGTATCGGAGGAATAATACATATGAAATATCAATTCACACGAAAACAGCTATGTATACCATATGTCGCATTTTTGATATTATTTGTTATCTTACCGCTTCTGGTAATCTGCTATTATGCGTTTACAAATGGCGAGGGTAGATTTACCGTATCCAATCTGACTGGATTTTTTAGTAGCCAGAATACAATCGGTACGCTGGCTTACAGTACGCTTATCGCAATTACAACTACGGGGGTATGTTTGCTGATTGCTTATCCGGTAGCCTATATTCTTGCAAAAAGTAAATTAAAGAAAAAGTCGGTATTGTTGACCTTATTTATAATTCCAATGTGGATTAATTTTACATTACGACTGGTAGCATTGAAGGAAGTACTTACGATGCTAGAAGGAAATCTTGCCATGTATCCATTTTTAAATACGATTATTGGTATGACATATGACTTTTTGCCATTTATGATTTTGCCATTATATACAGCTTTAATGAAGCTGGATGATAGTCTTTTGGAGGCAGCTTATGACCTTGGTGCAAGTAAATCAACCGCATTTTTAAAAGTAATTTTGCCACTTTCAACACCAGGAATAATAAGTGGTGTTACGATGGTATTTTTGCCGGCAATGACGAATTATGTAATACTTGATATGATGTATAACAGTACTTATATCATGGGTAGCCTGATTGGAAGTTATTTCAATGCGTATGACTGGAATAGCGGCTCTATGATTGCGATTGTACTGCTGGCTATTATATTTGTTATTACATGGGCAAGCAATGGGTTTCAGGAAGAAAAATCAAGCAGGGGGGCTTTGTTGTAATGAGAAAACTATTAAGTTCTGCCTGGTTAGGCATTGTTTTGCTGTTTATGTATATGCCGATTCTGCTTCTTTGTATTTATAGTTTCACGGATTCGTCGACAATTGGTGCCAAAGGAAGCGTTTCTTTTCAAAATTATCACACGCTGTTTACGTCTTTAGAGATGTTAAGTATTCTAGGTGGGACTTTATTGCTTGCTTTTGGGTGCGCAATTATTTCTACGATTCTAGGAACGGTTGGCGCGATTGGGACCTATTACTCAAAGAATGGACTGAAACGATTTGTGACAACGTCAAATCAGATTCCAGTCGTAAATGCGGATGTAGTAACTGGTTTTTCCATTTGTGTATTACTGATTGTAGTGCTTGGAATCGATAAGAATACCTTTATACCACTCGTTATCGGTCAGGTTGTTTTAGCATCTCCTTTCGTATATCTTTCGGTTTTGCCAAAGCTAAAACAGATGGATCATCATTTATATGAGGCAGCACTTGATCTGGGTGCCAGTGCAAGGATTGCTTTGATAAAAGTTGTAATTCCACAGATTATACCTGGAATTATTTCTGGATTTTTGCTATCGGTCACTCTTTCATTGGATGATTATTTTATTACTACCTATACAAAACCGGCAACGTTTGATACCATCAGTACTTATGTGGTCAATGCGACAAGAGGATCTCATACGGAGATAAAAACTGCTTTGTGGGCACTATCAACGGTGATTTTCATCGTGATTATCTGCGTGGTATTGCTGGGAAATCGTGTAAATAATCGAAAGACAAGTGAGGGAAATGGTGCAAATGAAATATAATCTCAAACGAAAAAGAATCAAGAGATTTTCAATCCTCTTGGCGGTAATTCTTCTGTTTTTTTCTGCAATGCCAGATGCCTCCAAGGTAAAGGCAAGTGAAAATGACGAGACCATCGTGCTTAAAATCTCAAACTGGGAAGAATATATTGATAAGGGCGATTTAGGGGAGGAACCAACGGATATTGGCCTTGGAATTACATCAAGTAAAAATGGTCTGATTTCGGACTTTGAAGACTGGTACTATGAAACGTATGGTAAGCATGTTGAAGTCGAATACTCTACCTTTGGAACGAATGAAGATTTATATAGTCAGCTTATCTTGGGTGATACGTTTGATCTTGTATGCCCATCGGAATATATGATAATGAAGCTGATAAAAGAAAAAAGGCTTCAACCTTTGTCTGCTGATTTTTTTGATAAATCAAACGAATACAACTATTATGCAAAAGGCGTCTCTCCCTATATTGAAGAGGTATTCAATAGCCATGAAATAAATGGTGAGAAATGGGGAGCTTATGCAGCTGGCTATATGTGGGGAAGTATTGGAATTGTGTATAACCCGAATAAGGTCAGTGAGGAAGATGCTGCTACCTGGTCGATTCTGACCAATCCAAAGTATGCTAGACAAGTAACGATAAAAGACAGCGCAAGGGAATCTTATTTTCCTACCCTTGCGATATTAAATAAAGAGTTGCTGCTTAGTGATGCATTCAAAAATGATGCGGATTATCATTCCAAATTATACGCCCTTATGAATGATACAAGCTCGGAAACCATTAAATTCGCGGAAGATCTATTACAGAAAATACGGAAAAATGCGTATTCCTTTGAAACGGACAGTGGTAAATCGGATATGATCACAGGGAAAGTAGTCGCTAATTTTCAATGGTCAGGTGATGCTGTATATAGCATGGATCAGGCAGAAGAAGATGGCTTATATCTGAATTATTCGGTTCCAAAAGAATGTACCAATTCATGGTTTGATGGTTGGGTTATGCTAAAGTCAGGAATTGACAGTAATGTAGAAAAGCAACAGGTGGCGCAAGCTTTTATTAATTTTATATCAAGACCCGATAATGCGATTCGAAATATGAATTATATTGGTTATACTTCTGCCATTGGAGGCGGAGATAGCGATTTGATATTTGATTATGTCAATTACTGCTATGGGGCGGAAAGTGGAGAAGCGGATACCATTGAATATCCATTGGGTTATTTCTTTAATGGGGACAACGACGATGAGAAATATATCTTGACTGCACCGAAAAGTCAGGCCAAGCGCCAGTTATTTGCCCAATATCCGACAAAAGAAGTAATTGATCGTAGCTCCGTTATGGGATACTTCTCGGAGGAAGCAAATGAACAGTTAAATCAGATGTGGGTAAATGTAAGATGTTTTAATTTCAATCAAGTGTCAAAGGAAAACTGGGTCAAAGTATGTGTAGTATTTTTGAGTGTAGTACTACTAATAATACTGTTTGCTAATCGCGAGAGAATATTTAGAAAGCCGAAAAAAAGAGGGTATTTTAGGGAAGGGTAATTGCCACAGAGAGGTTGCTTTATTGATAAGGCGACTCATTAAAAATAAATAATTTCAAAAAATCACTGTTTTTTCAAAAAACAGTGATTTTTTTACTAAAAGGGATTATAATATTACTAAAGTTTATAAGGAGGAGTGAAATGGAACCATATCAAGCAAAGAAATTACCATTAGAATATAAAATAGATAAAGAATTACTTCGATTATTGGCGGAATCAAATCAAAAATATGGTGAATACAAATCGTTGCTAAATACCTTAGAATTCGATTCCAAATATTTTCTTGATTCTGTTTTGTTAAATGAAAGTTATAAATCAACACAGATTGAGGGAACACAGATATCACAAGATGAAATGTACTATTTAAAGTATTTAGAAAAGACAGATGATAATTTAGAAATACAGAATTTAAAAAAGACAATTGAGTTTGCTTATGATGAATTATGTAATAAAAAAATAATTAGTGTACATCTGGTGAATAAAATGCATCAAATTTTATTAAACAGTGTGAGAGGAGCTGATAAAACTCCGGGTCAAATAAGAATGACTCAGAATTGGATTGCTCCTCGTGGTGTAGGAATTGAAGAAGCTACGTTTGTTCCACCAGTACCAGAAGATGTAATGGAATTATTAAATAATCTTTATGAATATATGAATGATGCATTTATTGACCCTCTTTTAATTAATGTTGCAATTTCGCATGCGCAATTTGAAACAATTCATGCATATAAAGACGGAAATGGGCGTGTTGGAAGGGCGTTAATTCCAATTCAAATGGCAATGTTAGAAGAAAGTAAACCTATTTTGTATTTATCAGAAGTAATTGAATTATATAAACCATCCTATCAGAGAAATTTGATGGAAAGTAGACGGGGAAATTTGGCAGGGTTTATTAAATTCTTTTTACAGTGTGTAATTGATCAGTGTACATCATATATAAATAAAATAAATCGTATAAAAGAAATTTACAAAGAAGATATGAAGAAAATTGAATCTTTAAGAGGAAATTCTGTTTATAAGATTATGCCTGTAATAATGAGACAGATTGTTTTTACTAAAAAAGAAGTTGAAGAAGAGTCTGGGGTTTCCGTAAATGTAGTATCAAATATAATTAATCAACTGGTTGAAATGGAAATCTTGGTGAAGGATAGTAAGGTAGTCAAAAAGGGATATAGATATCAAAGAATATATGAGATATTCATAGGGAACAAGGAGTATTATTGATTAGTGTACCTGGAGGGGAAGCAATGATAAGAGAAATAAATGACCAGGATTTTAATAAATTAATGGAATTATATAGGCAGCTACACGACAATGATATGCCGAGGGAATCCGAAGAATTAAAGGCTCTATGGAATCAGATCCGAAATGATAAGAACCATCATATTATCGTGGCTGAGGAAGATGGGAAAATAGTAGCTTCCTGCGTGTGTGTTATTATTCCAAATCTCACACACAATCAACAGCCATATACATTTGTTGAAAATGTTATTACAGACGAAGGTTATAGAAAAAGAGTAAGCGCTCAATAACAGAGTGCCTTATACTTAGTTAAAAAACATGAGATAATTATCTCCAAAGAAGTTGTACAGTAACGCTAGGTATAGTGCTGTACAGTAATGCTAGTGGAGGTTAATTATGGATCAAGTTACAAGAACCAGAAAATATTTAAAGCGAGAAGAATGGAAGTCTCTCATTTCCGAATGCCAGTCTAGCGGAATGACCGTAACATCTTGGTGTAAAGCAAACAATATTTGTGAACAAACGTATTACAGGAATCTTCAAAAACTTCGAGCTGAACTGTGCGAATCATTTCCAGTCCCTGTGAATAAAGCCGAAAAACCAGTTGAATTCAAGAAGCTTGAAGTCAAAACTCCATTACAGAATATGCAGGCTGCTGTCATTATTCATCTCCCCAATGCATCACTGGAAATTAACAATGGTGCAACACAACAGACAGTCGAGGCAGTGTTATTGGCATTGAAAAACATATGCTAGGCGATATCAAGATTGCCAAAGATATCTACATTGCCTGTGGTTATACAGATATGCGTAAATCAATCGATGGTTTAGCCACTCTTGTTCAGGAAAGTTTTGGTATGGACCCTTTTGCTCCAACAATGTATTTATTCTGTGGTAAACGCAGAGACAGAATAAAAGCACTTCTCTGGGAGGGTGATGGATTTGTGATGCTTTATAAGCGTCTTGAAAATGGTAACTTCAAATGGCCTCGGGCATCTGAAGAAGTACGACCACTTACCTGGAAGGAATTTAACTGGCTTATGGATGGTCTTGAAGTCGATCAGCCAAAGGCAATCCGTCCAGCTATCAAAGCTGATTTTTGCTAAATAAAAAGTGTTTCAAAGTGCCTTGTTTACTGGATTTTCCGGGTGTTTTGTGTTATAATTTTAGTATCAAATCAGTTGGGAGAGATACTATTAATGGATGCTAAAGATGCCTATATTGGCCAGTTGGAAAATACGATAAAAAGCCTTGAAATACAGGTAAACAACTTAACAGAGATGGTACTCCAACTTCGCAAGGACAAATTTGGCAGTTCCAGCGAAAAGACCCCCAAAGATGAAATCGATGGACAGCTAGGTCTTTTTGATGAAGCAGAGACAAGCGCTGATTCATCTATTTCGGAACCAATCAAAAAAGAAGTAAATGGTTATACGCGAACCAATAATAAAACAAAGCGGGAAGAAATCATTAAAGATCTTCCGGTTCGGGAAATCTTATGTGATATCCCAGAAGAAAGCAGGTACTGTGCTAACTGTGGAACGACACTAAAACCAATCGGAACAGAAACTGTCCGTGAGGAACTGGAATACATTCCTGCTAAGCTTCAGATCGTCAGATATGTCCGTACCGCTTACGAATGTCCCAAATGCAAGCACACGGATACACCATATATAGAAAAGGCTCCTACGCCTACTTCTCTAATGAATCATTCACTTGCATCACCAAGTTCAGTTGCTAACGTGATGTACCAGAAGTATGTGAATGGCATGCCTCTCTATCGCCAGGAAAAAGACTGGGAACAGTTGGGCATTGCATTAAAACGAGCTACCATGGCGAACTGGATTATCCGATGTTCGGATGATTATCTTTCACCAATCGTTCATCACCTTCAATCAGAGCTTATGAAAAGAGAACATATCCATTGTGATGAAACTCCAGTACAGGTTCTAAAGGAAGAGGGAAAAACCCCACAGTCTAAATCTTATATGTGGTTGTACCGTTCAGGAAACGATGGCAAAAAGCCAATTGTCCTGTATGATTACCAATCTTCTAGAAATGGGGATAACGCAGTTCGATATTTAAAAGAATTCAAAGGATATCTGCACTGCGATGGTTATTCCGGTTACAATAAACTGGAGAATATCACAAGATGTGGCTGTTGGGCTCATCTTCGAAGAAAGTTCGTGGAAGCAATTCCTACTAAAAAGGGAAAAGATAATCCACTTACAAAGGCTGAAATCGGTAGAGATTACTGTAACCAGTTATTTAAACTGGAAAAAAGCATCTCAGATCTGCCATTCCGTGATAAATATACAAAGCGTCTTGAATTGGAAAAACCAGTTCTTGATGCTTTTTGGTGCTGGCTTGATTCCTTAAATGTACTGAAGGGATCTGCACTTGGAAAAGCGGTAATCTATGCCAAGAACCAGAAACCATATATGGAGAACTATCTTCTTGATGGAAGATGCTCAATATCTAACAATGCAGCGGAGAATGCCATTCGCCCATTTACCGTTGGGAGAAAGAACTGGCTGTTCTCTGATAGTTCGAAGGGCGCCACTGCAAGTGCCACAGTATATAGTATCGTAGAGACCGCAAAAGCAAATGGCCTTAATGTTTATACTTATCTTGAATATTTATTGTTGTACATGCCAGATACAGATTGGAAAAACCATCCAGAAGAACTGGAGTTATTAATGCCCTGGTCAGAAGCGGTACAAAGTGAATGCGGTAAATAATTAATCAAGGCACTCTGTTATTGAGCGCTTACGAAAAAGAGGATTCGCGACGGCTTGCTTAGATTATGCAAAAGAAATTGCAATAAAAGAAAATTGTTATAAAATGATGCTGCTAACTGGTTCAAAAAAGGAAAGTACATTAAAGTTTTATGAGCAGGCAGGCTATAACAGGAATGATAAGACAGCATTTATTCAGTGGATATGAGAAGAAAGCAAGCAAACTCGGAGCGTTGCAGTAATGCAGGGCGCTAAAATGAGCAATTGTAGTATGCAGGAATTGATAATCGCTTGTGGTAAGATAAAGATGTGTTTTTCAAAGTATTGTAATCAATATTTAGAAAAACACATCTATTTTATTTATAAGATACTGCGCTATTTGAATTGAATAACGCACCAAAAATATGTAAGGATTACTTAAAGCAATATGATTATTTCGTGGTTTCCATTTGAAAACAACGGATTTACAAGGAATATTAAATATATTATCACTGAATATTTAGTAATTTTCTGCCTACTAGTGACAACTTTTAGAAAGGTTTTATTGTAGTCGAAACTATTAATGAAGAGGAAGTAAAAGCATTAATAGTTGAAAGAGTGGCGTTGTATGCAAACAAATCAAAGAAGAAAAATAAAAGTCTTTTGGAATATGATGCTGGAGCCTTTTTTATTATTATTCACTTTCCTTTTCTTCATGTAATTTCACATAAAACATATTAATTTTTGGTATTTCATCTTGCGTGCCCGTCAATGCCCTTGTGAGTGATTCACTGCCAATATATTCTCCATATATGGTAATAATATCATCATTAAGTAGTTTTGCGTCTTTATCGGTTCTCGCATCTGCGATATAGTATTCATCATCAAAATACACATCGTACCCATCATTGTCTGTATAGCAGCGGTAGTAAATTCCATCGTCAAACCATCCACCATCCATTACTTGGTAAATTTTTGCTTTTATTTTAATTCTTTTCCCTATATAATCATCTGGGTTGCGAAGCAAATCTTTGTATTTATATTTTTTGCAAGTTTTAATAAATTTATCCATTGACTCGATTTGTGGTATTTCTGTTGGTTCTAATGTTGGTTCTTCGGTTGACGCTATGGTTGCCTCTTCCTTACCTTCTTTTGCGCTATCTGTAGCAGTGGTTTCAATTATCACTTTGCCTGGATCAGAAGCAATGCTAGCAATTACTCCAAATACAACCATTACTCCAAGTACAATCATTATCCCGAAAACAATTAAGATAGCGATCAGGCATCCACTTTTATTCTTTGGCCTTTGCGTGCTGTGGACATTATAGTTATTTTCGTAATTAGGAGCAGTATAAGTAGCGCTTTTAGTTGGTTTGCTTGCGATTATTGATTGGCTCTCAACTATGGGTACTTTAGCAATATTAATTTGACCTTCAATTGGACATCCACAGTTTGGACAAGAGACCGCCTTATCTGAAATTTCCCTTTCGCATTCTGGACATTTTATAAGTGCCATATATTAAACCTCCATATTAGTTATATGCACAATTCACATAAGTTTTGAATGATGATGGATAAACAGTATAGTAGTTACTGTCATATGGGAAATTAAATGTTATATAGTCAACACTTCCAGTATCCTGGCAATCAACATATGTTTCGTCGAAACCTATTGCATTATTGTTACTATCAAAATACACGACTGCAATTTGAATTGAATATAAAGAATATTTACTTGTATTTTTAATTTCAGCGGTCACATTATCAGCACCCATATCAGCAGATACCTTGATTTTAGATGCTGCATATTTTCTACCATAGCTTTTATCAACGGTAAATGAAATTTTATAATCGGAATATTCAACGTCTTCGTAGTTAGCATCATAAGGACCATTTAAGAATAATGCACATGTTGCCCCTTTTTCTAAACAATAATTATGATCGGATGTAGCCATAAGCATTTTCCCATCACTATTATAATACACCAATTTCGCATCAACGCTTACTGGGACTGGATTTTTATTTGTTAAGAATGCAATCACTCCATCACCAGTGTCTTTAAGGTCACAAACTACTTTTTTTGAAGCATCCTTTGGATTAAATGCACCTTTTTTAGCGTTATTATTCAAGTTGAGAGATGCTATTGGTATGTTAGAGGTATTTCGATTTTTCGCTGCTTCTGCAGATGATGGTAGAAGAGCTAGAATTGTGATACATACGGTTAATAATGCTAGAAATAGTTTTAGTGCTTTTTTCATTGTAAATCCTCCCTTATTTTTTACCCCATAATTATTTCCAAAATGAATAATATTGGTTCTGTCTTTCAGTATACCTCTGAAAAAAAATTCCTACAACAAAATAACAGAAAAATTTCCAAAAAGTGGTTATCCTATCGACTTACCATAAGTGATAAAATCTTCCATGTACATAATTATTTAGTATACTAACTACTTGCACAATTATGTAAAATAATAGCGTATAATTTTTCTGATAAAAAATACATACGGGTTCAGTAAAAAAAGCAAAAGAAAAGGCTCTTGGATAATGTCAAGGAGCCGTTCTTTTGCCATAGAATTGTAATAAAAATCATGCAATATTTATCCTACTAGTGACAAAAACTCCGAAAAACTTAGTAAAAACGTTGTTTTATTTAAGGATTATTTAATAATTCCTATGATACTATAATCTAGCAAGATGAAACCGGTCATCGAAATAATACTGCAAGGATAGGATGGTAATCGTATGTTTTATAGAATATTAATGAAAGATCTGAAACATAAACGAGGAATTAATGTAATACTTTTTTTGTTCATGACATTAGCTACCGTATTTGTAGCGAGCAGTGTGAACAATATACTTGTAATTTCCAACGCAACGGATTACTGCATGGAAAAGGGCAGCGTGGGTGAAATATATGTATCTACATTTGAGGTAGAAGGGGAAAAAACAATTGGAGAGTGGCTGGAAGGGAATAAGTTTGTAAAGAATTACTCAAAGAATGAGGCGATTATATTATCAAGCAGTAATATTGAGAGCTTTCATGGTAAAGATGGATCTGAGTACCAGATTAATGGGATGGTAATGCTTCAGAATCAGTGGCATGATAACATGTTTATCTATGATCAAGAAGGTAAGCTTGTTCGCCTAAATGATGGTGAGATAGGTATGCAGCAGAGGGAACTCGACCGCAATGGACTTAAAGTAGGTGATATAATTTGCATGAAGTTTGGCAATATCAATAAAGATTTTAAAATTGCAGTGGCAATTATGGATCCAGCATTTGGTGGTGATTATGTCGGAACAACAAGATACATTATTAGTGATCATGACTTCCAGGAAATTAAAGACACCGGAATGATAACAAACTATAACTACAATATTAATACTTATGATAAGGATGCATTCAGCAAAGCAATGAATAAGCAGGCCTTTAGTATTATCATAAGTATTGAGCGGGATATGTTTGTATCTTCATATATCGTGTCAATGATCACAGCAGGAATACTTATTATCGTGGGCATATGCCTGATCGTGATAGCATTTTTAATCCTTCGATTTACCATTGTATTTACACTCCAGGAAGATTATAAAGAGATAGGCATTATGAAGGCTATCGGGGTACGAAACTTTATGATTAAGAAAATATATCTTGTTAAATACATGGTGCTTGTAAGCATGGGAACGGTAATAGGATGTTTTGCTAGTATTCCAATCAGTAACTGGATGTTAAAGTCAGTAAGTAAGACGATGATGATGGAAAATGCAACCGTTAATTTTGAGATAAATGTGATATGTTCGCTGGGTGTAGCCCTCATTGTACTGCTGCTATGCTATCTGTGCATGAACAAACTTCGAAAGTTTTCTGCAATAGAAGCAATAAGAAGCGGACAGACAGGCGAACGGTTTAAAAGAAAGTCAGTGCTTTTCCTTCATAAAAGAAAAAGTATGCGAACAGCATTGTTTCTGGCACTGAATGATATATTATCGAATATAAAAAGGTATGCAGTACTTATCCTGATATTTGCAATTGGAACAATTGTTATTATACTTCCGCTGAATGCAATCACATCTCTAAAAAGTGATGAAATGGCGAGAAATTTTGCTCTTGACCTAAATGCAGACTTTTATCTTTATGAAAATATAAAAAATAATGATAACGTGGAAGTACTGGATAGGGAAGAACTGATAAAGCAGATCAATACTATAAAAGAAGACTTTAAAAGTAAAAATTATGATATGGATATTAATTCAATCGGTTTCTATTCCTTTTCATACTATGTGGAGGATGACGATGATTCCTATCAGTTTATGACATTCATACCACTTAATTCAGATGGTTCGTATATTGAATTGCTGGACGGAACAACACCGATGAATGACAACGAAATTGCATTATCTGAGAAAGTCATGCAAAAGATGGGTGTTAAGATTGGTGATACCATCCATGTGAAAATTGGAACCGATGATCGAAAGTTTATCGTTACTGGAACCTATCAGAATTATATGAACATGGGACAAAGCGGGTTTATCAGTGCGAATGTAAATGTAGATGGAGTAAATTCATCCGGCTGCTGGTATTATCAGTGCTATCTAAAGAATAAGGACGTTAATAATAATGTGTTAAACCAAATCAGGGAGGAAATTTCGGAATACACCATTTGTGATGTACAGCAGGCAATGGCATCACAGCTTGGCAGTACTTCATCACAGTTTGCCAATGTTAAGATGATGATTGTTTTTCTTATCTGTATTATAAATGCACTAATTACAGTACTTATGATGAGGATATTTATTATGAGTGAGAAAAGCCAGATTGCAATGCTAAGAAGCATCGGTTATTCATTAAGAACGGTGAGAATATGGCATGTTTTGAGGATAGGAATTGTACTTATTATTGGTGTTTTTATCGGTGCCGTTCTATCAATTCCATTAAACGATATTGCGCTTCGCCCAATATTCGGAATGATGGGCGCGACCCATATGAAAATACAGGTAAATGCACTCGAGGTATATCTGATATATCCGTTACTGCTGTTAGTATTAATATTCATAGCGGCATTTGTCAGTTCAGGATCGATTAAAAAGTTAAATCTTATGGAAATAAATAATGCGGAATAAATAGCGAAGCGCATCGTCTCGCAAGCAAGCCTTTGGAGCAGCGCAGAAATGGAGAAAATTATGAGCGATAAATTAAGGGTAAGGAATCTATGTAAAACATATATCATTAATAAAAGGCAGAACAATGTATTAAGAAATGTTAATTTTGAAATTGAACCGGGGGAGATGGTGGCAATTATGGGACCCTCCGGTTCGGGTAAGACTACACTGCTCTATACGGTAAGCGGTATGGATAAAGTAACAGCAGGGAATATAGAATTTTTTGGTAAGGAACTAAGCGGGCTATCTGATAACGAAGTAAGTAATGTTCGGTTAAATGAAATGGGATTTGTATTCCAACAGATGTATATGCTGAAAAATTTATCAATTTATGATAATATTATCTTACCGGCATATCAGTCAAAGGAAAGAACGTATACAAGAAAAGAAATAAACGCTTATGCAGTAGAACTCATGCATAAGCTTGGCATCACGGAAGTGGCTGATAATGATATCAATGAGGTATCAGGAGGACAGTTACAAAGAGCGTGCATATGCAGAAGCCTTATAAATAGACCGAGAATCATATTTGCAGATGAGCCGACCGGAGCGCTTAACCAGCAGTCATCATCTGAAGTTATGAAAATATTGAATCAGATTAATATGGAAGGAACAAGCATCATGCTTGTTACGCATGATCTGAAAGTAGCTGCCAAATGCGAGAGAATTTTGTATATCGAAGACGGCAATATAAGGGATGAAATCAGACTTGGAAAATGCATGGAATCATCTGATCGAAGAGAAAGAGAAAAGAAATTAAGTACATGGCTGATGGATCTTGGCTGGTAGAAGCAATATTCATGTAATGCTATGAAATGATTGGAAGGGGTAGCATGGTAGATATTTTATTAGTGGAGGATAACAAGGAACTGTCTAAGCTTATGAGCACATTTCTTGTAAAAGATGGGTATAGTATATTGTGTGCAATGAGTGGAGAAGAAGCGGAAGGCTTTTTGAGCAGAGACAATGCTAGACTGGTAATACTTGATATCATGCTGCCTGGTATCGATGGATTTGCAGTATGTTCCCATATAAGAAAAAAAGGTGAAATCCCGATTATAATAATTAGTGCTGTGGTGGATAAAGAATCAAAAATGAATGGATTTAAGCTTGGAGCAGACGATTACATGGAAAAACCGATTGATATCGATATATTAAGGGCCAAAATAGCAGCACTCTTTAAGCGGTTTTATGAGGTGCATGAAAGTGCAGCACGGATCAAATCAGGAGATATTGTTATTGATCAGGATTCCATGAAGGTAACATGCAAAGAATGCGAATTAAGTCTTACAATAAAGGAATACGATCTGTTAAGATGCCTGGTTGAGAATAAAGGAAAAACACTGAATAAAGATTACATATTTAATGAAATCTGGGGTGCAGACAGTTTCAGCGAGAATCAGACGCTCACGGTTCACATTAAGATGCTTCGGGATAAAATAGAGGAAGAACCAAGAAATCCAATGAGAATCAAGACTGTCTGGGGTGTGGGCTACCGATATGAAGAAATGTAAAATAATTATCTTATTGATTACTGTATTATATATTGCTATGGCAGCAGGAATGTTCATTACCATGAATCATATAGAAGATAAGCAGGATAATGAATATAGGGTTGAAATAAGCAGACTTAGTCGAAAGATTTTAAACAGTGGATTGCCAAATAGTGATTTTGCTGAAATTGATTTAAGTGGGTACAGCAATATAAATAATATCTACAGAGTCATGTATATCAGTACAGACGCTGATCATGCAGATAGTATTCATGCATTTTATTCCGCAAAAAATCAATACCAAATGGAGATAGTGCCGGTTATGCCTGGTGAAAGGCTGACCGGCTATCTTAGATTTGATTATAAAAAAGATATCGATACTACATCATATCTTATATTATCGCAGATATTTCTTATGATGATTTATATAATTGTATTAAGTTTATTGCTATATATTGATCAGAGGATATTAAAGCCATTTCATCAGCTAAGTAATATACCGTATGAAATGTCCAGGGGCAATTTGAATGACGTAATAAAAGAGAGTAAAAACAGATATTTTGGCCGTTTTATATGGGGAATTGGTATGTTAAAGGATACATTGGACAGTCATAAAAATAAGGAACTTAAGTTGGCAAAGGATAAGAAGATGATTCTTTTGTCGATATCCCATGATATTAAGACACCTTTGAATGCAATTAATCTGTATGCGAAAGCGTTAGAAGAGGAAGTGTATACAACGCAGGAAGAAAAGACAGATGCGGTAATAAAGATTCAGAAAAAGACAGCCGAAATCAATGAATTTGTGAATCAAATTATTAAGTCATCAACGGAAGATGTTGTATCCATAGAAGTAAAGGATGCAGAGTATTATCTGGCTGATCTGGTAAACAAAGTGAATACAGGTTATTCCGATAAATGCAGTATTAATAAGATGGTATTCGAAATAGGAGTATTTGATAATCATCTGCTAAAGGGTGATATAGACAGAATGTATGAAGCGATAGGTAATCTGATTGAAAATGCCTTTAAATATGGCGATGGGAAACGTCTTGCGATTACGTTTTCGGAGGAAGATTACTGCTTGCTGATTCACATATATAATTCAGGAATACCTGTAAGTGATGACGAGCTATCACATCTGTTTGAAAGCTTTTATCGAGGCAGCAATACAAAGGGTAAGTCCGGCAATGGACTTGGTCTGTATATTTGCAACGAAATTATGAAAAAGATGAATGGTGATATATTTGCTAGACAATCAAAAACAGGTATGGAGTTTGTGCTTGTATGTTCCATGAGTTAGAATGAAAGTAACGCAATCAGTTCTTCTAATTCTTCCGATAAAACTTTTGCAAGGGTAAAATTCATATCTTTTAAGGCCAATTCTATTTTCGTTTCAACGGCCTTTTTCTTTTGCTCAATTTCCAGATAGTCTTTATCAAAATGATTTGCATAGATCATCTTTCTGAATTTTCGCATACTAATTTTTCGAATCGTCTTATCTTCAATGATTAAGACATAATCCATGCAGTTAACAATAGAGTAAAAATCATGAGAAATCATGAGAACTGCACCTTTATAGTTTTCGATGGCTTTTTCTAATGCTAGCTGAGAATAGGTGTCTAAATGACTGGTTGGTTCATCAAGAAGCAATAAATTTGCGTTACCAGCAGATATTTTAGCCAATTGAAGCATGTTTTTTTCTCCACCAGATAAAGATCCTATCTTTTGATTCATGATTTCTTCCTCAAAACCGTAGTTTAAAAGGTGTGACTTAATCTCCTTAGAAGTATGGAACCCAGCATCGAAGAACTCTTCAAGTATCGTGTTGGATTCATTTAGCATTTCACCTTGCAGCTGAGATAAAAAAGCCACTTCAACATCTGCGTTTATTTCAATAGAATCCTGATCATTTTTATAGATTTCTCTCAGTAAGGTTGTTTTACCGGTACCATTTGAACCGATAAGAGCTACTTTATCCGTAGATTTGATTTCAAAGCTAACATGATCTAAAAGCACATCTTGAAATGCAACACTATAATTATTGACTTTCAAAGCAATGGTTTCTTCAATCTCATTATCAGTATTCAAATCAATCGCTGGCTGCTTAATATCAACAAATGGTGCTTTTATTCTACGCGCTTGTAATCTTTCTTGTATTTTCACTCTAGCTTTTAGCGATTTTCCTTTGGAAGCTTCGGTAATATAAGTTGCGGTAGATCTTAGTTTGTTGATCAAGATATCATTTCTTTCAATTTCCAGTGTATCTGCAACCGCTAGCTCCTGTAATTCAATTTTCTTTTGAAGCAGCGAGAAGTTATAATCAATATAGCTTCCGTTAAACTCCTGGAGCTCCATGTTTTCAAGGTGTACAATTTTATTAAAGCAGTGATTCAATAAATATCGGTTGTGCGTAATGATTAGCAATATTCCCTTGTGTGAATTAATCAGATTTTTAAGAGAATCAAGATTTTCGAAGTCTAGAAAAACATCAGGCTCGTCCATAATCATTAAGTCTGGACCAGTTAGCATTTCCTTAATCACCTGAATCAGTTTGAACTCTCCACCACTAAGCTTAGAGACCATTAGATCTGCATGCTTATTTAGATTTGCCAAATTTAGTTTCTTAGTAATGTTACTTTCAAAATCATCCCCACCAATTGCTTCAAATGCATCCAATGTTACTTGATATTTTTCCAGTAAAGAATCCATGTCTGTAGCAGTTTCCATTTCAGTGCAAATCGTTGTTAATTCGTTTTGTAGCTTAATAAAATCTTGCGCAATATATTCGAAAACGGTCATATCTATTGTTTTATCAAGTTGCGAGAACTGACTTACATACCCAATCCTGCAATCAGGGCTAATCTCTAATTTTCCATCGAACATATATCGTTCTGGATCCATGATTATTTCTATGAGTGTACTTTTTCCACTGCCACTTGTTCCTATAAAAGCGCAATGTTGGTCATCTTCTAATGTGAATGAAATTTTATTATATAAATCCTTTTGTGGAAATGAGTAGGATAAGTTATCAATTTTTATCATAGTATTACCTTTCTTTATCAATAAAAACAGCTTTTGTGTTTACCGTGGGTAGCATAACATTTTTCGCGACTAATATCAATAGTTTCATATTAAAGTTTTAATTGAAAGGTAATTGCAATTACTCTTTTCTCGGGCTTTAAAAGTTCACAAAGAGATGTTATGATAATAGAATTGAAAAAAAATTTATACATATGAGAAAAAATAAAATCTGCGATTTTAGAAGTTTTCAAAACGAGTAGATTTTTAAGGAGGAAACCAATGAAGTTTATCAAAGAGTTTGGCATAATACTGTCAATTACTTTTCTTGGAGAAGTGTTAAAATATTTCATTCCATTACCAATACCGGCAAGTATATATGGACTTATATTGATGCTAGGTGCGTTACAAACAAAAATCATAAAAGTAGAATCGGTACAAAAAACAGGAAAATTTATGATTGAAATTATGCCTATGATGTTTATCCCAGCAGCGGTTGGTTTGCTGGAAGCGTGGGGAACATTAAAACCTATTTTAATACCTGTCATGATTATTACTGTAGTTTCAACAATTGTCGTGATGGCAGTTACAGGACGAGTTACACAATTAATGATACGCCAGGAAAAGAGGAAAAAGTGATGAAAGATATGTTAGGTGATTCTGTGTTCTTTGGTGTGGTAATCAGTATTTTGACCTATGAATTTGGAATGTTTTTAAAGAAAAAGTGGAAACTTGCAATATTCAATCCACTGTTGATTTCAATTATTGCAGTGATTTTATTTCTTTTGATTTTTGATGTTGACTACGACAGCTATAATACCGGTGCAAAATATTTGAGTTATCTTTTAACGCCTGCAACCGTATGTCTGGCAATTCCGTTATATGAACAGCTGGAACTGTTAAAGAATAATATAAAAGCTATTATGGCAGGACTAATATCGGGTGTACTTACAAGTCTTTCCTGCATATTGGTGTGTTCCTTACTCTTTCGTTTAAGTCACGAAGAATATGTCACTTTATTGCCTAAGTCCATTACAACGGCAATCGGCATGGGAGTTTCGCAGGAGTTGGGAGGAATTGTGACAATAACAGTTGCAGTGATTGTCATTACTGGAGTATTAGGAAATATGATAGCAGAAAATGTGTGTAAACTGTTTCGTATCGAGGATCCGGTTGCAAAAGGTATAGCAATTGGATCAGCATCGCATGCAATAGGAACAGCCAAGGCGATGGAGATGGGGGAAATTGAAGGAGCCATGAGCAGCTTATCCATTGCAGTAGCAGGATTGCTTACGGTTGTTGGCGCATCTGTATTTGCGAATTTTATTTAATACCATAAGTCGACGGAGTTATTGACGATTAGGAAGGCATTCCTATATAATATTAAATAGTAAAACGATTGAGGTAAAAATAAATGGATAAAATCAGAGTGATTGATATTAAGAGGAGCATCTTTGATAATAATGATAAGGATGCCGAGAAGTTAAGAGAACAGTTGAAGCAGGAGAAGACCTTTCTTTTGAATCTGATGTCTTCACCTGGATCAGGTAAGACAACCACATTAATACGTACCATAGAAATGCTAAAAGAGGAAATGAGTATCGGAGTTATGGAAGCAGACATTGACTCTTGCGTAGACGCAGAAAAAATAGCATCGACCGGGGTAAAGTCAATTCAACTTCATACAGGTGGTATGTGTCATTTAGATGCAGATATGACGCGCCAAGGCTTGACCGAGTTTGGTACACAAAACATGGACTTAGTAGTATTAGAAAATGTAGGAAATCTTGTGTGTCCAGCTGAGTTTGACACAGGAGCTGTAAAGAATGCAATGATCCTATCTGTTCCAGAAGGGGATGACAAGCCACTAAAATATCCACTTATGTTTAGTATCTGTGATGCAGTACTTATTAATAAGATTGATGTCATGAGCGTTTTTGATTTTGATTTAGAAGCAGCAAAAGAACGCATTAAAGCGTTAAATCCAAATGCAGAAATATTCCCGGTATCAGCAAGAACGGGTGAAGGTTTTGAAGCATGGGCGAAGTGGCTCAAGAAAAATGTAACGGCTTGGAATGAATAAGCAAAGGCAACATGTGACATATGGTACGATTAAATGAGTATGTACGTTTTTAATTCACACGCCTCCCCAAAAAGTTTACAAAAGAAAGTTAGGAGGAATGTGAAGGGTGAACAGAATAATGATCATAGGTTGCCCTGGTAGTGGGAAAACAACATTGGCAAAGCAACTTGCATTAAAATTAAATATACCACTTATTCATTTAGATGTTCTTCATTGGAGGGATAATTGGCAGGAAGTACCCAAGGAAGAATTTGATGACTTATTACTACAAGCGATACAGAAAGACAAATGGATTGTAGATGGCAACTATGATAGCACAATCAACCTTAGGCTTAAATATAGTGATACGGTAATCTATTTGGATTATCCACGATTAGTCTGCCTTTTAGGTGTGTTAAAAAGACTGATAAAGGGATATGGAAAAAGCCGTTCCGATATGGGCGGTTATTGCCCGGAGAAATTTGATTTTGAGTTTATTCAATTTGTGTGGAAATTTAATCGATGCAATCGCAATCGATACTTGCAAATGTTAAGTGAAGCGCGAGATAAAGAGATTATCATTTTGCATAGTAGAAAAGCATGTGCGAAATTTTTGCGTAGCTTATAATATTTAGTATGAGTAATAAAGTGCCATTGCTATGTATGGGACTAGATGAAAATTCGCTCGCGTTATAAATAACGAAACAATCCTTTATTATGAATTCAGAGGTATATCATGAAAAGAAATAAAATGGTCATTATCATATTGGTTATATCATTAATAGCTATTATAGCAGCAGTAAGTCTAATTGTTTATGAACGGAATAATGCAACGAAAATAAGAAAAGTATGGAATTTAGCTACTAATAATGCATTATTTCTTTACCAACAATATGAGGATGAGAATGTCACGGAAGCTTATTCTCTTGCTTTAGGAGAGATGGGTACAATAGTTAATACAATAAGTTATTTGAATTATGGGGGGAAAAGTAAGTTAACGGAAGCTCAATTAGCAGAACTTAGCTCGTTTTATCTAAACCTAGAAGGCAAACAAGAGTTTATGAAACTACATATACCCAAGATAATAGAAATAGTGAAATTGCTACAGTGCGAAGATGATGATGCCTTTATGAAAATGAAAGTATTACGTGATAGTATAGAATGAAAGGAGCATTTTAAATAAGTAACAAATTGAGAAAAATGGCGAAGTTGACAACAACTAAAATAATGTGATATGATAAATCTAATTGATTATAGTATTTTAAATGCAAATGGTAGTGAAGGTGATATACAGTGAGTGTCATTCGTAGCGAAAGTTAAGAATGACATTTGCTGTATTTTTTTTGCGCTTAAATCAATTAACTACATTTTAAAAGGAGATAAAGTATGCCGCAGAACAAGAGAGAAAGTTTGATTTTTACAGTAATAATGTGCTTTTTTATGGTGCTTTGGATGAGCGTTTATAATGTATCGATGCACATGGGAGGATTGTCATTGGAAAGCATTAAAGAAGGGTGGATAGGTTTTCCTATCGCATTTGTCATTGCAATGTGTTGTGATTGGTTTTTAGTATCAGGAATTGCAAAAGGATTTGCATTTCGTTTTTTGATAAAATCAGACAGTAGCAATCTAAGAAAAGCAATTTCAGTTTCGTGTTGTATGGTGCTTCCAATGGTAATTATAATGTCGATGTATGGAGCAGTTGAAGTATGTACGAAGTCGGGAGCATGGAGTCAGATACTAATTATTTGGATAACAAATATTCCAAAGAATCTAATTATGGCTTTACCGGTTCAGCTTATTTTGGCAGCACCAATTGTCAGAGCAATCTTTAGAAAAGCATTTCCAGTCGGAAAAGTACTGGCATAAATATTTTTCCATAAAACCAGTTTCCACCATTGATTGCAATCTCCAAAGTGCCATTGTTGATTAGGTGGGAAAATTCAGCTGTATTGTCCATATTTAAATTGAATTTTATGCCAGGAAACAACTTTTTGCATTTATATTGATTAATAATTGATAGGAACTTTAGGATGGATAATGCATTTAAAATAGATTATAATAGACAGATAGAAGATTGATAATCCTGATATGCATTCATTGTAAAAAGGAGGATTCTGACTATGAATGATAAAGTCTATGAATTTGATGCAACGTTAATAAAAGTTCCAGATATTGATGGTGCTTATATAGAATTTCCTTATGATGTAAAAGAAGAGTTTGGAAAAGGACGCGTGAAGGTGAGTGCTACCATTGATGAGTTTCCTTATGATGGAAGTTTAGTGAGAATGAAAACGCCGGGGCATATATTGGGAGTAAGAAAAGATATTCGTCAGAAAATAGGAAAGCAACCAGGTGATTTAGTTCACGTAACGGTAGTGGAACGAGAGTAAATCGTATTTTATGTCCCGCAAGCTATGTACTTGCGGGATTTTTCTAATAGAGCAATGAAACAAGAGAGGAAATTGAAATGAAAAGAAACTGTAGTCTGGATGAAATATCGGATGGGAACCTATATAATCGTGATGACTTGGTAGAAGTAAGTTGCAATGGGTGCAAAGGGGTTGCTACTTGTTGTCATGGAATGGGAAAATCCATTGTTTTAGATCCGTTTGATATTTACCGATTAACATCGAACCTTAATAATACCTTTAGTGATTTACTATTGGATAAAATTGAATTGAATGTTGTAGATGGCATAATTTTACCAAATTTCAAGATGACAGGGACGTTAGAAGCATGTGCTTTTCTTAATAAGGAAGGTAGATGTAGTATCCATGCATATCGTCCGGGCATTTGCAGGATTTTTCCTCTTGGAAGATATTATGAGAATCATGAATTTAAATATATTTTGCAAACAAATGAGTGTAGAAATAATAGTAAAACAAAAATGAAAGTTAGTAAGTGGATTGATACAAAAGATGTGGTAAAAAATGAGCAGTTCTTATTGGATTGGCATTATTTATTGAATGATATGGAAGATATCATTCAAAAAGCACAGGATGAAAACTTAACAAAAAATATTAATATGTACATACTGAATATTTTTTATGTGAGGAAATATGATGCAAATGCGGATTTTTATATACAGTTTAAAAAACGATATAACGACTATTTGAATTTAATGAATTCATAATACGAGAGGTTAATTATGCTAGAAGATAAAATTTTAGATGCAAAAAATGATGAAAGTGCTATAACTGGACTTTTTGAGAATGAATTAATTACAGAGCTAGATGTATCAAAAGTCGACTTTGAACAGGTACAGTTTTTGAAATGCCGATTTATAAACTGTGATTTTACCGGTGCAAGCTTTTATAATGTAGATTTCCAAAACTGTGATTTTTCGAATAGTGTGTTTGAGAATAGTTATTGGAAAAACACAAGCATGAAAGATTGTAAGGGCAATGGCAGCAAGTTCATTCGTGCGGTTATAAAGGAATCAAAGCTGGAAAGTTGCTATTTTAATCTTGCTAATTTTGAACATACCGTGTGGGATAATTGTTCCATTAAAGATAGTGACTTGAAAGAGGCCTTTATGTCTCAAGTAAAGTTTAAAAAAATAAAGTTTGTAAATGTTAATTTTACAAGTGTTGACTTTTTTAAAACACCGTTAAAGAATATTGACTTCTCGGACTGTATCATAGAAGGTATTATGGTATCGGATAGTTATACAGAGTTAGCGGGTGTAAAGGTTAATATGTATCAGGCAGCAGAAATAGCAAAATTGCTAAAAATACAAGTTGTATAGTCTCTACATAAATGGTGTTGGGTTATAAATGTGGAATTTACTTTTTTACTTTACGATAAGGTTTAGACAAACGGGGCAACGAAACATAACAAAAATACATTGAAAATGTTAGGAAGCATTGGTGGATTTTTGTTGTGTTTTTTTTATAATAAGAGTAAGGTATGAAAAGTGTGAAAGATAAGAATATTCACACACATTGAATTTTAGTGAAAAGAGCGGAAGATGCGCAGTAAATTTGTGCAGAAATGGAGTGAAAGTATGATAAATGAGAATTTACTAACATTAAGGAAACTTCATAATTTTTCTCAGGAACAAGTTGCAGAGATGATAAATGTGTCTAGGCAAGCGGTTGCTAAGTGGGAAAGTGGAGAAACAACACCCGACATTATCAATTGTGCGGCACTTGCTAAATTGTATGATGTGACAGTGGATGATTTGATCTATTATTCAGATAAGAATAATGATGGTTTTCCAATTCCTCCAAAAGGCAAGCATTTATTTGGAACCGTTACAATTGGAGAACGTGGGCAGATCGTGATTCCGGTAAAAGCAAGAAAAGTCTTTGATCTGAAACCTGGGGATAGTTTAGTCGTACTAGGAGATGAAGAACAAGGGATTGCTCTAGTAAAAGCGGGGATAGTAATGAATTTTTTGAATGCCATAAATGAATCCATAAAACATAAATAAAATATTAGATAGGAGAGATACATGAGAAAATATTATTTGGATAATATTCGTATAGGCATTGTATTACTTGTGGTTGCATATCATATCATCTATATTTTTAACAGTGTTGGTGTTATATCAAATATTGCCGTAAAGGGAATACCACAAATGGATTCGTTCTTGTATTTTGTTTATCCATGGTTTATGGCATGTTTATTTTTAATTGCAGGAATAAGTGCCCGATATTCATTGCAAAAAAGAACTGGTAAGCAGTTTGCGAAAGAACGTATAAAAAAGCTTTTGGTGCCTTCCGTCGCGGGTATTTTTATCCTTGGGTGGGTTAGCGGCTATATAACAAGCTTATATACGGATATGTTTGCAGGAAATGCGGATAAAATTCCTGGAATTGTAAAATACCTGATTTATTCACTTTGTGGAATTGGACCATTGTGGTTTGCGCATGAATTATTTTTAGCTTCAATGATTTTGCTATTACTTCGAAGAATTGATAAGAATGACAAACTATGGAATGTCTGTGGAAAAGTGAATATGATTATTGTTTTGCTACTTTTCTTTGCGGTTTGGGGCAGCTCCTATTTACTTGTTACTCCAATGATAACCATATACCGAAATGGTATTTACATTTTTATGTTCTTGCTAGGGTATTATGTATTTTCGCATGATAAAGTGCAGGATATGCTAGAAAAATGGAAATTCCCCCTTTTGATTGCAGCAGGACTTTGTGGTGTGGTTTATACCGTTTATTATTATGGACAGAATTATACTACGGGGGCATGTCTTCAAAGTGCATTTACAAACTTATATTTGTGGATCATAATACTTGCGATATTAGGCTGCGCAAAAGCATGGTTTAATAAAAGCAACTGCATTACAAAGTATTTAAGCAGCAGATGTTTTGGAATATATGTTTTGCACTACCCAATTTTAATATTTTTCGCTTATTTAGTGGTAACATATTTGAAATTACCAATGATTTTAAATTATCCATTGTTACTTGTCATAGAAATCATAGTAGTACCTTGCCTATATGAAATTATAAACAGAATACCGGTGTTACGTTTCTTGCTGCTTGGTATATCAAAATAGAAGGGAGACCGTAAAAATTGAGTGTATTAGAAGTAACGAAGCTTCAAAAAAAATATCCTTCTTTTGAGCTAAAAGAAATATCTTTTTCTCTCGAGGAAGGAAAAATCACAGGTTTTATCGGAAGAAATGGAGCTGGAAAAAGTACGACACTGAAATCTTTATTTAATTATATCCATCCAGATAGTGGAGAAATCGCCTTTTTCGGCAAAGACTTTTTGGAAAATGAACTTGAAATCAAGCAGGAAGTAGGTTTGGTTTTTGGTGGAATTAATTACTATTCAAAAAAGAAAATAAAGACCATTACAAGTATAAATAAACGTTTTTATAAAAATTGGGATGACAGTGCTTACCGTCAGTATATGAAATTGTTCTTCTTAGACGAAAACAAAACCCCATCCGAACTTTCTGAGGGGATGAAAGTGAAATTTGCACTTGTTCTGGCATTATCCCATAATGCCAAACTGTTGATACTAGATGAACCTACTAGTGGGCTTGATCCAGTGTCTAGGGATGAATTGCTGGATGTATTTATAAATCTTTGTGAACAGGGAATTACGATTCTGTTCTCCACGCATATTACCTCAGATCTGGAAAAATGTGCAGATAATATTATTTATATAAAAAATGGACAAATTTTAGAAAATGGAAATATGAAAAACTTTATATCTTCTTACAAGGCATTGCAGTTGAAAGAGGAAGAAGTAACGGAGGATATAAAACCGTATCTGATAGGATGCAAAAAGGCAAAAGAAGGATATACGGCACTGATTAAGGAAGATTCGACGGAGAATATAAAAATCCCAGTCATGGAAGCAGATTTGGAAACTATCATGATACATATGGAGAAGGAGGAAGTATAAATGAGAAATATGTTGCTTAAAGAATTTAAACTGGCAATGCACCCTACCGCTATTATTTTTCTTTCGCTTTCTGCCATGTTGCTGATTCCCAACTATCCTTATTACGTTACATTTTTTTATACGGGGCTGGCTGTATTCTTTACGTGTTTAAATGGAAGGGAAAACTATGATATTTTATATAGCATGAGTCTTCCAGTTAGAAAAAAAGATATTGTGAAATCCCGCTTTATATTCGTTATAATATTGCAATTGTCACAGGTTATTGTAGCAATTCCGTTTGCAATAATTCGTCAAAAACTTCCCGTTCCAAGCAATCAAGTTGGAATGGAAGCGAACATTGCCTTCTTTGGTCTGGCTTTTGTTATGCTGGGTATTTTTAATTTGGTATTCTTCGTTGTTTATTATAAAGATGTAAACAAAGTGGGAGCGGCTTTTCTATTATCAAGTATTGCAGTATTTGCTTATATGCTAGTGGCAGAGGCTTGTACTCATGTTCTACCTTTCGCAAAAAATTGCCTTGATACCAAAGATCCATATTATTTGAAGGAAAAATTGATTGTTATGGCGATTGGTATTTTAATCTATAGTATAGCAACCATATTAGCTTATATAAAATCCGTAAAAAGCTTTGAAGCATTGGATATATAAGCATGGATGATTGTACGCAAGTTAATCTACTCAGGAAGAAGTATAAAACTTAAAAAATATAAATATACAATATACATGGAATAAAGAATTCATAAAAAAGATGCGTTTGAAGGTTGGTCAGTTGGATTAACCTTCTTTTTGTTTTGCATTTGAAAAAAATTGATTTATTCGCTAGTGGGATGTTGGTAAGGAAGAGGGACTTGCTTACAAAATGGGAATCTTGCATTACAAACGGGAATCTCTAGTTACATTTCATCATAGATAATATATCATAGATAATATATAGAATATAACAAAAACAAACAAAAATTAATAACGTTTATAAATGAGTAGACAAATGTGAATATAAAGTATATAATATTATAAAATTAGATGAAATAGGGATGAAATAGGATGAACAAATAAGGAGAATCAGTATGAGGAAAATAGTAACCGTTTGGGAAGAATCAATCAATGATATTGTAAATGAATATAAGGAAACACAAGATTTTTTTACTTGTGTATTGTGTGGTGAAACATTTGAAAAAGGAAGAATATTTGAAATTAATGGGGAATTATATGATGCCTGTGGTGCAGTTAAAAAACATGCAAAGGGGCAACATGGATATACAGTCGATTATTTATTAAATCAAAATCCGGATTTAACTGGTATTTCTGAAATACAGCAAAATATATTAAAGCTGATGTCTGAGGGAAAGGATGACAAAACCATAGCGCATGAGGTGGGTATTGCACATTCTACGGTTAGAAATCATCGCTTTAAATTACGAGAAAAAGAAAAGCAAGCGAAACTATTTGTGGCGCTAATGAAATCTTTGGAGCAAAAAACAAGTGTGCCAATTAATCTGTCTGATGGTGGAGTTTTAGAGGAATTGCATAATACAGCAAAAATGATGGATGACCGATACAATATTACGGATACGGAACGAGAAAAGACGATTAAAACTTATATGGATGAAAATGGTGCCATAAAGCAATTTCCAGCAAAGGAAAAGAAAAAGATAATCCTATTAAGAGAAATCATGAATAATTTTGTCCGGGATCGTGAGTATCCGGAACAAGAGGTAAATAAGATACTCAAACGGATTTATGAAGACTATGCAACAGTACGTAGAGCATTAATTGAATACGGATTCTTGGATCGATCCGATGATTGTAAAGTATATCGAGTAAAAGAGTAGAAACTTATATAAATGGGGGAAATTAAAAAAATGATTTTGGATAGATTAAGAAAGAAAATGCCTCAATATTGCATTGAAATTATTTCAGAAAAGAATATAGATGATGTTTTTGCATTATTACGAAGTAATGTATATTTTTATTCAAAAACACAAGAACATAATGTTACAAGACAGGAGTGTATAGCAGATATTACGGCTTTGCCTCCTGGAATTGAAATTACAAGTAAGACATATATAGCAGTGTATCAAGAAGAAAAATGTATTGCCGTAATTGACTTTATTGAAGGATATCCTAATGATAAAACTGGTTATCTGGGTTTGTTTATATTGGATGCAAGTGTTCAAGGGCATGGTATAGGAAAAAATATTTTAAACTATATTATGGAAGTTTCGAAAGAGATTGGATTTGAAAAGATTGAACTGGCATGTCATAAATCCAATGAAAAAGGATTCCTATTTTGGTCTAAAATGAGATTCTATGAAGTACGAAGATCAGAAAGAGAAACGGATCGAAAAAAATATGTAATAATTTCCATGCAGCATAAATTGTGCTAAAAACACGCAATAAACATATTGCATTTTAAACGTAGGATGTTGTATACTGAGGGTGTTAAAACAAAAACTTAAGAGTTATTGGGAGGTCAAAGGTAGGATGTTGTATAAAAAAGCAAACGAATTGATACCGACTCCAATCGAACATTGTATGGGCGGAGAAGGCACCGTTATGATGGAAAGACTTTTGGAGGCACCGGCAGAAATGTTAAGAAAAGGACGTGCATATGTGCGTCATACGTTAAACCCTGGGGTAAGCATTGGAAGCCATAAACATGAAAAAGAAATGGAAAGCATGGTAATTGTATCTGGAAAGGCAACTCACATCATTAATGGGGAAGAACAGCTTTTAGAAGTTGGTGATATTATAGTTGCGCAGGCCGGAGATACCCATCAGATAGCATGTCGGGGAAAAGAGCCATTAATTTTGATTGCACAGGTACTTTACGAATAGTCTGTGGAGGTGGAAAATGAATGAAACAATGATAAGTGAGGATATATTAAGAAAATATTCTGCTGTGGATTATACAGCGGTAGATGCAGCACTAGAAAAAGAAGCAAGAATAAGTGAAAGAAAGATTATTGTGTTAGATGATGATCCAACAGGAGTTCAAACCGTACATGATATATCAGTATATACAGACTGGAGCAAAGATAGTATCCGTAAAGGATTTGCAGAAGAAAGTAAAATTTTCTTTATCTTAACGAACTCCAGGGGCTTTACAGTCGAACAGACTACAAAAGCGCATAAAGAGATTGCAGCGAATGTCGATGAAGTAGCAGGAGAGGTTGGAAAAAAATATATAATCATAAGTCGTGGTGACTCAACGCTACGTGGACATTATCCATTAGAGACGCAGCTGATTCGTGAAGCAATAAATCAAAAGAATAGCGTTGGCACAGATGGAGAAATAATTTGCCCCTATTTTAGGGAAGGTGGGCGTTATACATTAAACAACACTCATTACGTAAAATATGGCGAGGAACTTGTGCCAGCAGGAGAGACAGAGTTTGCAAAGGATGAAACATTTGGCTATCGTTCCAGTAATTTGTGTGAATACATTGAAGAAAAGACGAAAGGCGAATACAAAGCAAAGGACTGTGTTTGCATTTCATTGGAAAGCCTGCGCGCAATGGACTTTGATAGGATTGAAGAACAGCTTTTACAGGTAAAAGATTTTAAGAAAATTATAGTAAATGCAATCGACGACTATGATGTTAAAGTATTTTGTGTGTCGCTATATCGTGCAATGGCAAAAGGGAAATCTTTTATGATTCGCTGTGCAGCCGCACTCGTAAAGGCGATTGCAAACATATCAGACAAACCATTATTAAGTCGTGAAGAAATGGTTACAGTAAAGAATCAGGCTGGTGGAGTGATTGTAGTTGGAAGTCATACCAAAAAGACAACATCACAGCTGGATGAACTTAAAAAATTAGATAAAATAGAATTTATAGAAATGAACTCTGATTTTGTTTTACAGCCTGGCGAACTGGAAAAAGAGGTAGAGACAATTCTTGCCAGAGAGGAAGCGTTGATAAGTCAGGGTAAGTCCGTATGTATTTCTACCAAGAGAGCACTGCTTTGTGTCGAAAATGATACACCCGAAGAAGCATTACTTCGTTCCGTGCGTATTAGTGATGCAGTACAAAGCTGTGTTGGAAAGCTCAAAGTGACGCCTTCCTTCGTGGTTGCAAAAGGTGGTATTACATCAAGTGATGTCGGAACCAAAGCACTTAGGGTAAAATGTGCGAAAGTTTTAGGTCAGATCCAGCCAGGTATTCCGGTATGGCAGACAGGTGAAGAAAGTCTGTTTCCTGGTACTCCCTACATTATCTTTCCAGGTAATGTAGGCGAAGTGGATACACTACGAAAAGTAGTAGAAACCTTGCTATAATGAAAGAATAATAAAAATAAGGCAGTTGCATCGTTTGAAGTAAACCCTCAAATGATACAACTGCCACTTTTTTTAGAATTACTTACGGAACAAGAAATTCTTACTGCGTTTGCATTTTGGAAATTGCTTTAACAGTTCTTTCCGCTCTTTATTCATCTCTTTTAGATGACCAATTGAATATACGAAAAATGCACCTACAATAATAACCAGAATAAGAGACGAGATATCAATAGGCATATAGCCATATTTCATTGCAATTCCATAAAATATCAGAACAACAGCTGCTCCTAGCAACCATAAAGTCGTACTGATTACTTTTTTTTCAGCTTCGTGAATACGTCCTTCCGGTGTATTGTAATATCCTCCTGATTTTCGGACATTTTCTTTCCAAAAGTTTCGTGTAGTCATGTTGAGCCTCCTTTTCCTACTGTATTATTTGCTGTATTACACTATTGTAGACCTTATTTTTGAAAATTAATAGTGTAAATAACGAAACATCCTACGTTTTGTTCACTATTAACAAAAAATAATAAACAAATATATCTATTTTAGCTATTTACTATTTGTGCAGAATATGCAAAAATAAACATAGGATGTTAAACATAGGATGTTTGGAAACCATACATTAAAAAACGAAACATAAGAAGGAGTGAACAGGATGAAGGTAGGCTTGATTTATACAAGCACAACCCCAGAGTTAATTTCACTTGTTGAGCAGGAAGTTAAAAAACAGCTTGGCAATGAGGTTGAAATGTGCAGTTTGCAAGATCCATCGGTATTGGCAGAAGCCAGAGAGGCTGGATACGTTACAACGACGGCTGCAGCAAGATTAATCAGTATGTATATGAAAGCTGCAATTGAAGGATGTGATGCAATGCTTAATCTTTGCTCTTCGGTTGGTGAAGTAGCTGACAGCGCACAAAATGCAGCAGACTACATAGGCGTCCCTATTGTTAGGGTAGATGAAGAGATGTGCCGAGAAGCAGTACGAAAAGGTGTACGAATTGGTGTTATGGCAACCTTACCTACTACATTAGAACCAACTAAAAACACCATTAAAAGAATGAGCCGAGAATGTGGAAAACATGTTGAATTGGTTGACTGCTTAGTAGAAGGAGCATTTGGTCTAAATCAAGATGAATTTAAAGCCCGTATGGCAGAAAGTGCAGGAGACATTGCAAATCAGGTAGATGTCATCGTTTTTGCACAAGGAAGTATGGCATACTGCGAAGAATATATTGCGGATATGTATGGTAAAGTAGTTTTATCAAGTCCAAGATTTGGAGCAGCAGAACTTAAAAAGGCATTGATTAAAAAAGGAACTATGTAAAAACTATTAATAAGAAGCGAACCGAAGAAATGGGGAACGGTTTAGCATATAAAAGCAAAAGGAGAGAGTAAAGATGAAAAGAAAAATTTTATCAGTAGCACTTGTGGTAGCAATGAGTTTGAGTTTAGTAGCATGCGGTGGTAGCAAAGACAGTGAAAGCGATACAGCTTCAACAAACACAGGAGATGCAACAACAGAGACTTCAACTGAAACAGAAACAGTAGATATGCCAGAGGTAACATTAAAACTTGGTTTTTCTACAAATGAAGAAGATCCTCGTGCAATTGCAGCACAGATATTTGCAGATGAAGTAAGCGAGAAAACAGGTGGAAAAGTTACCGTAGAATTATATCCATCTGGACAGCTTGGTGGAGATGCAGACTTAATTAACTCTATTTCATTAGATTCTGGTACCGTTGATATTATTATTACAGATGCTTCAAATTTTGCAACTTATGAGCCAAAGATGGGTATTTCTGCTTTGCCATTCCAGTTTAATGATTTCGATGAGGCTTGGGCATTTATGGATAGCGATATTGAAGCAGAAGCAGAAAGTGGACTATTAGCACAAAATATGCGTGTTCTTTCTCATTACTGCAATGGTTTCCGTTGCGTAACAAGCAGTAAAGGCGCAGTTGAAACACCAGCTGATATGAAAGGATTACTAATCCGTACACCTGAAAACCCAGTTATCATGGCTACTATGACAGCACTTGGTGCAAATCCACAGCCATTATCCTTCGCAGAATTATATCAGGCATTACAGCAGGGCACCTATGATGCACAGGAAAATCCAATTCCAGTTATTTATAATAACAATTTGTTTGAAGTTCAGGAATATTTATCTGTAACAAATCATATTTACTCCGGAATGTGCTTTACTATTGCGGAAAGCAGCTGGCAGAAAATGAGTGCAGCGGAACAAGAAATTGTTCAGGCAGCAGCAACTTCATCTGCAGATGCAGATCGTACATTAAATAAACAGCAGACTGAGGATTTAGTTTCTGCATTGGAAGAAAAAGGAATGAAGATTAACACTCCAGACTTAGCTCCATTTGCAGAAGCAACCGCATCGGTACTTACTGATAATGCTGACACATATGGTGATTTAATTGACAAGTTAACACAGTGGAAAGCAGAGTACGAGAAATAAAATATGACTTATTTTTGTGGGGAGGCACGGGCATAACCTGCCTCTCCCTATTTATGACTTGAGATCGTTCCTTAAGAAAGGAGTAATTAGTTATGCTAAAGGCTAGAGAATGGATGGATCGTATTTCAACCGCCATATCTGCATCCATGTGTGCAGTAATGATGATTATCCTATTATGCAATGTTATATTACGATATTTACCAGGAATAGGTGGTTTCAGATGGTATATGGAATCCAGTCAGTATTTGAATGTTTGGGCAATGTTTATCATTGGAGCGCAGATATCAGTAAAGGGTACTCATTTACGTGTAGAAGTTATTGATACAATTGTTTCAAAATCAAAAATGGCAAAAAATATTGTAAAGGTTTTAAATAGTGCAACAATTATTTTGTTTTATAGTATTAGTGCATATGCTGGTTTCGAATTAGCAACAAAAGCAAAACAGGCAGTATCTACAATGCCTGAATTTACAATGGGGCAGGTATATATGATGATTCCTATTGCATGTACCATTTGTGCTATTGCTGCATTTATTGATATGTTAATAGTCATAACCGATAAAATGGAAGGAGGAGTAAAGGCATGATCGCTTGGTTATTAATTTCTTTCTTTGTACTACTTTTTTTAGGAGTTCCAATTGCTATGGCACTAGGATTGTCAGCCATGGGAGGAATATTTTTCCTGGATGGTGGAAACACGGTAACAATTGCTCAACGTATGTTTGAAGGAATGAACAGTTTTACATTACTTGCAATTCCTCTTTTTACCTTTGCTGGATTTACCATGAGTAAAGGTGGTATTTCAAAGCGATTAATGGATTTTTGTTATTCTATCGTAGGTCATATTTATGGTGGACTTGCGCATGTAAATGTTCTTTCTTCTATGATTTTTGCGGGGATTTCAGGATCTGCTGTAGCGGATACCGCAGGTGTGTCTGGGATGTTCATGCCAGAGATGGTAAAGAAAGGATATTCCAAAAAATTTACAGTTGCAGTAACTGCAATTTCATCAACTATTGGAATTGTCATTCCACCATCGATTCCGATGGTAGTAATTGCAGGTATTTGTGGTGTTTCCACTGGTAAATTATTTTTGGGAGGCATCATTCCTGGAATTATACTTGGTACTACACAAATGATTGTTCCTTATTTCATTGCAAAAAAAGAAGGTGTTCCAAGAGAACCTGGAAAATTTACGATCAAGCCGGTTTTTATCGGATTAAAAGAAAGCTGGCCTGCATTATTGATGCCAATTATTATCGTGGGATCAATAACAACAGGTATTGTTAGTTCGACAGAAGCTGGAGTCATTGCCGTTGTTTATGGTCTGTTTGCAGGTGGTGTTGTTTATCGTGAATTGAAATGGGAAGATATCAAATTTGCTATTTGTGAGACAGTACGTACAAGTGGTAAGATTTTCGTTGTTATCGGTACGGCAAAACTTTACACGGTTATGCTTACAACCGCTGGATTTGACAAATGGATTGCAGCAAAAATGATTGGTATTTCTACAAATCCTACTGTAATCTTGATTATAATTTTATTATTGTTCTTCGTTGTAACAATGTTTATGGAATCCATTGCAACATTGACCCTTTTCATGCCAATTCTTTTCCCTATTGCCACAAGCGTAGGAATCGATCCAATCGTACTGGGGGTAATGATTACGGTAGTTATTGGAGTAGGGTTAGTAACACCACCAGTAGGTATGTGTATCTATGTTGCGTGTGATTTGATGGATGTAAGGGTTGGTGAGGTATTCCCAACACTAATACCTTACTTGATAGGTACTTTAATATGTATTATTCTGTTTATTATTTTTCCACAAATAATAACACTTCCGACCATGCTGATGGGATAGCCACACAATTTTAAATCTGGTATAATATAAAAAACTTTTGTAGTATAATTGGTTTATTATACTACAAGAGTAAATCAGATACGGGGGGTACTGAAAATGGTAAATAAGGATATAGAAAATGGACCCAAGAAATCGGTTGTAGACAGGGTAATGGATGGAATTATCTCTGATATCATAGAAGGCAGACTGGGACCGGGAGATCAGCTCCCTACTGAGATGGAGTTGTGTAAGCAGTTTAGTGCAGGACGCAATTCTGTAAGAGAGGCAATTAAGAAACTGGAAGCAAATGGTGTCGTATATATTAGGAGAGCAGATGGCACTTTTGTATGTGAGACTTATAATAGAAAAATATTGGATCCGATGTTGTATAGTATTATTTTACAGAAAAACAGCTGGAGGGATTTTGTAGAACTACGTTCCGTAATTGATATAGGTACATTAAATGTCATTATTGAAGAGACGAAGCCGGGTGAAAAGTTTCCAATACTTCGTGATATTTTAGCTGAAATGAAAGAAGAAATGAGTAAGAAAAAACCATCGGTTGATAAAATAATGGAATTAGATACGCAGTTTCATGGAGAAATCGCAGCAAAAGCCCATAATGCACAACTGGTTACAATAACAGAATATATTACCAGATTAACAATTCCTTCTAGAAAGCAGACCGTTTGCGAAGTTTTAAAACATGGTGATAAAGAAAATTTCATCAATCTGCATAAACAAATGCTTGAAGTGGTTGAAAAGCAGCAAAAGGATAAAATTGTGCAGACAGTTTTAGACCATTATGTATATTGGAAATAATAGATAGGAGTTTTCTAAGATGAAAAAAATTATGATTTCCGTAGCACCTGTGGCTGCCACAGATATTCTTATTAATCCAAGGGCAATTGCAAGGGATGTAATTGAATGCTATAAGTATGGTGCATCTATGGTACATCTTCACGTACGGGATTTAAATGGGCAGTTGACACCAGATCTTAGTTTATTAGAAGAAACCGTCCAATATATCCGTGAGGGATGTGATATTGTCGTCGAAATTTCAACTGGCGGTGTTTCGAACCTGACCATTGAGGAGCGATGTCAACCTTGCTATGCACCTTTTGTAGAGGCAAACAGCTTAAATGTTGGTTCTGTAAATTTAGGAGAAGCAGTATACCAAAATCCCATAAAGGATGTGCGTTTTTGTGTACAGCAAATACTTGAAAATAATAAGAGACCTGAAATAGAAGTTTTTGAAGTAGGAATGATTAATACCGTGCGCGAATTGGCAGAGCAGTTTGACTTTGTAAAACCAATTCTTTTTGCACTTGTTTTTGGACACGGTGGCGAAATGCCAGCAACGGTACCCGCCCTAAGACATATGATTGATGGCTTGTATGAAAATTTTCCAAATAAGGAAGATGTGTTATGGGGATATACCCAGGCACACAGACAAGACTTTGAAATGGTGAAGGTGGCACTTGATATGGGAGCTAGCAGCGTACGTATTGGTTTCGAAGATTCCGATTTTATAGCACCTGGAGTAAGAGTAGATAATAATGCTGCATTGATTCTAGAGGTAGCAGATATCATAAAGTCAAAAAGTATGATGCCTATGACACCAAATGAAGTGCGTGCCATGATGCAAATACCACCCTTACGCTAAGCATAGATTCAGGGAAAAGAGAGGTAGTTATGGTAATACAAGGTATAAAGTATCCTTCTGATTTTGAAGCGAAAAAAGCAATGATTGATGTTGCGAAACGACTAAATGAAAAAGGTTATGCAATTGGCGGAGATGGAAGTCTTAGTGTAAGAGTTGGTCCCAATGCAATCTGGATTACCGTAGCAGGTGCAGACAAGGGAGCTTTAGCACAAGATATGATGGTCCGCATTGATATGAACGGAAAACAGATGATGAGTGCAAATCCACGACAGTTACCAGATGATTTGCCCATTCATTTAAATGTATATGCGGAAAATGATAAAGTGCAGTGTGTAGCACATACGTATCCACCAATGGCAAATGTTATGGCAATTCGTGGTATAAATGTAGAAAGTGCAGGATTTTCACCTGCAGTTAGAGCAATGGGAAGTGTCCAAGTCATTGATGCATCCAACAAAGATGCTGCAGCACAGAAAGTAGCACTGCTTTGTAAAACAGAAAATGGTGTGCTTTTACAAAATGACGGATGCATGTTTTGGGGAACGACCGTTATGGAGGCTTTTCATAGAGTAGAGGCGGTAGAATACTATGCAAAGGTTACTTCTAAGCTTAAAGGTAGGATGTCTGTAAATTCTTATGTAAGCAATACGGCACCATTACAGACGCAAATTAAAGTGCAAAATGTAACAGTTTCGGATGCAGATGTCGTAAAAATAAACAATTTAAATGGAGTAACATCAATTGTAAAACCAATGGGAAAATCATATGAATCACCAAAACCGGCAACGAAACCAAAGCCTACAACGGCACTAAAACCTGCAACAATAAGTTATACAACTGGAAATCAGGAGTCGAATACTCCAGTTATGGTTAAAGATGCGGTTATGCAGGAAGTTGTAAGAAGAGTGATGATGAATCTAAGTAAATAGTGAAAGGACAGGATACCATGGATATTAGTTCGCAGGAGATTGAGGAAATTGTTAGAAAAGTAATTTCTGGAATCCATCCAGCTACAGATGTTACACCTACAGTATCTGCTATATCAGCTCCTTCATATTCTTTGGAATATGGTGTGTTTGATAAGGCAGACGATGCAGTAGATGCTGCTTGGATGGCACAAAGAGAATGGGTTACAAATTATAAAGTGGAAGACAGACATCGAGTTGTAGAGGCAATCCGAAGATGTGCAAGAGAACATATTGAAGAATGGTGTCACAAAATTATAGAAGAAACACAGATGGGACGCTACGAGGATAAACTAGAAAAACATCTGGCAGTAATTAATAAAACACCTGGACCAGAATGCCTTAATACAGAGGCAATCAGTGGGGATACCGGATTAATGATTGAAGAATACGCACCATTTGGTGTTATTTGTTCTATCACTCCTACTACGAACCCTACGGAAACGATTATAAATAACACAATAAGTATGATTTCTGGTGGAAACTCCGTTGTATTCAATGTTCATCCGAGAGCAAAAAGAGTCTGCGCAGACTGTGTACAGGTTTTGAATAAAGCAATTGTGGATGCTGGTGGGCCAAAAAATTTGATTACGATGCTTCGTGAGCCGACTATGGATTCGGTTGATAAACTTGCTGCAAACAAAAAGATTCGTTTGATGGCAGGTACCGGTGGAATGGGTATGGTGGATGCACTACTTCGAAGTGGAAAAAAATGCATCGGTGCAGGAGCAGGAAATCCTCCAGTTATTGTAGATGAAACGGCAGATGTTGAACTGGCTGCAAAAAAGATTTATGAAGGAGCTTCGTTTGATAATAATATTCTTTGCTTTGCTGAAAAAGAAGCTTTTGTAGTTAATCCAAACTATGAAGGATTTATCCATAACATGAAGAAACAGGGTGCTTACATATTAAATAATACACAGGTCGAACAATTAGTAAGAATCTGCTTACAGCCAAAGAAAAATGAACAAGGCTATGAAGTAAATAAAAAATGGGTTGGTCAAGATGCAACGCTTATTTTAGCTGAAATTGGAGTGACTGGTGTAGATAATTGCAGACTAGCTATTTGTGAAGTACCAGCAGATCATCCATTTGTATTAGTCGAGCAGATGATGCCAATTCTTCCGATTGTTCGCTGCAATTCATTTGAGGAAGCAATGGAAAAGGCATTGATTGCAGAAGATGGTAATCGTCATACATCTTCTATTTTTAGTAAAGATGTGAATCATATGACTCAGTTTGCAAGAATAATTGAAACCACAATATATGTAAAAAACAGTTGTACCAAAGCAGGAGTTGGTATCGGTGGAGAAGGAAACTGTACTATGACCATAGCAGGACCTACCGGAGAAGGTATCACCAGTGCAAAGAGCTTTTGTCGCCGTCGTCGTTGCATGTTAGCAGAAGGCGGACTACGAATCATCTAATAGGAGGAAAGAGATATGCTAAGAGCAATTGGATTTATTGAAACGAATGGTTTAGTAGGAAATATTGAGGCAACGGATGCTATGTTAAAAGCTGCTGATGTGGAATTCGTAGGATCAGAAACGATAGGAGCAGGACTTGTTTGCGTTGTTGTAACTGGAGAGGTTGGAGCAGTCAAAGCAGCCACCGAAGCAGGAGCAGAGGCAGCATCCAGAGTTGGCGAACTTGTTAGTGTACATGTAATTGCAAGACCACACGACGATTTAATAAAAATTATGCCACCCAAAGGACCAGCAGCATAGGGTAGAATCGAAAGGAGATCGCTTATTATGTCAGATGTTAAAATAGAATCTAGAAAATTACAGGCACTTGGAATGGTAGAAACCTATGGTTTGACTGCAAGCTTCGAGGCAGCAGATGCAATGTTAAAGGCAGCAGATGTATCTTTAGTAGGACAGGAAAAAATCGGAGCAGGACTTGTAACAGTATTCGTAGAAGGTGATGTTGGAGCAGTCAAAGCGGCAACGGAAGCAGGAAGCGAAGCCGCATCCAGAATTGGTAAAGTAGTTAGTGTACATGTCATTCCACGACCTCATGGAGGCGTTGGTGAGTGTATGCCAAACTTATTTTAGATATCGGATGAGAAAATGGAGGATATCAGGATGAAAGCAATTGGATTTATTGAAACAAAAGGATTAGTGGGAAACATTGAAGCAACCGATGCCATGTTAAAATCAGCCGATGTAGAATTTGTAGGATCTGAAACAATTGGAGCAGGACTTGTGTGCGTTGTAGTCACCGGAGAAGTTGGTGCAGTCAAGGCAGCCACAGAGACAGGGGCAGAAGCCGCATCTCGCATTGGAGAATTAGTAAGTGTGCATGTCATCGCAAGACCACATACTGATCTAGTAAGTATTCTTCCCAAAAAAGGACCAGCAAGTAAATAGAAATTTTATATAAGGAGTGAAAAAATATGGCAGTGAATGAAAAAAAAGAAGTAGAGCCTAGAAAATTACAGGCACTTGGAATGATAGAAACCTATGGTCTAACTGCAAGCTTTGAAGCAGCAGATGCGATGTTAAAGTCAGCAGATGTATCGTTAGTTGGACAAGAAAAAATTGGAGCAGGACTTGTAACGATATTTGTGGAAGGCGATGTAGGAGCAGTTAAGGCAGCAACGGAAGCAGGAAGTGAAGCAGCATCCAGAATCGGACAGGTGGTAAGTGTACATGTCATTCCACGACCTCATGGAAGCGTTGGAGAATTTATGCCTAAACTTTAAATCGGAGGCGCAAATTAAGCGAAAAAATCATGATGTATTATAATATTACTGAGGAACAACTGATTCGTATTGTTACAGATGCTGTTTTAAATGAAGGAAAGAAAACAAATCGTACCGTGCCGACCGGAATATCGGTCCGACATATTCATCTGTCAAGGGAAGATGTAGAATATCTTTTTGGAAAAAACTATCAATTAACACCTAAAAAAATATTGAGTCAACCAGGGCAGTTTGCCTGTGAAGAAACACTTGAGCTGGTTGGACCCAAAGGATGTATCAAAAATGTACGAATTCTTGGACCAGAAAGAAATGTTAGTCAGGTAGAAGTATCCGTAACCGATGCAAGAATACTTGGGATTAAAGCAATGTTACGTTCCTCTGGAGATGTATCAGGGACACCAGGTATTACGCTTAGAGGACCAAATGGTGATTTGGCTTTAACACAAGGAACGATTATCGCAGATCGACATATTCACATGACGAATGAGGATGCCAATCGTTTTGGAGTAAAAAATGGCGACCGTGTAAAAGTGAAGATTGGTGGAGTAAAGCCTGGAACAATGGAGGGAGTTACCATTCGCGTCAGTGATTCCTATTGTTTGGATTTTCATATCGATACGGATGAAGGAAATGCATTTATGATGAATCAGGGGCAACTGGTAACTGTATTATAATAGTAAGGAGAAAGAATGCCGCGAAGCGGCAGTATGGGTGTAATATATGATTCTTGGAACCGTAGTTGGAACCGTCGTATCTACTCGCAAAATGCAAAGTCTTGTTGGTTATAAACTTTTGATGATTAAACCTCTATATGGAGGGGAAGATCATATGCTTGTAGCGGGCGATACAATTGGAGCTGGTATTGGAGAAATGGTACTCGTTACAACCGATGAAACAACCCAGTATGCAATCGATCGGAAAGCCCCGATTGATGCTTTTATTGTAGGTATCGTTGATTCACCTCCTATTATAGGAAAATAAAGCCAGCAAGTGCCACCAATCGCACATGTGAGAAAGGGTGAAAGAATATTAATGAAAGTAGTTATCATTGGCAGTATAGCAGCAGGAGTTTTGGCAGCACATAAAATTGCAGCAGGCAACCCTTCGGTTCAAATATGTATATACGAAAGAGAAGGCTTTTATACCTGTGGTAATTGCGGGCTGCCACATTACCTTAGCGAGAACATGGAAGTATTAAAGGAAGCGATCTGTTCCAAAGAAAATGAACTAAAAAAAGAAGGAATCGAAGCGCATTTAGCGCATGAAGTTACGCAAATTAGTCCTGCTTCAAAGCAGTTGACGGTTCATGATTTGGAAAATAATCGTACCTTTACAGACAGTTACGACAAATTAGTAATAGCAACAGGTTCACGCAATCTGATACCAAACGTGCCAGGAGCAGACAAAGTAGGTGTTCAGGTATTTAAAAGTGTAAAAGATCTAATCTTTTTGAAAGAATATACAAAGACACCTTATGTGAAAGACATTTGCATACTAGGTGGAAGCTACGCAGGACTTGAGATTGCAAAAGCATTTCTAAAATTAGGACGTAAGGTTCGAATCATTGAAAAAGAAAATAAACTTCTTCCAGATTTTGATGCTGAAGTAAGTGAAAAAATACAGCAGGAATTATTACAAGAAGGGGTACAGTTCCAATTGGGCGAAACCGTTCGTAGCTTTCTTGGACGTACCTATATAGAAAAAGTCGAAACAACACATGGAAGCTATGACTGTGATCTTTGCATTGTAGCAATAGGGGTAAAAGCAAACAGTGAGATTGCATCTGGCATAGGAGTTGATATAGATGCCAATGGAGCAATTTTAATTGATGACAATTTAGAGACAAGTGTAAAAGATATTTATGCGGTAGGTGATTGTGCCGTTTGCAAAAAAGGTACAAAACATACGTCCTCTTTCCGCGTTGCGAATGTGGAAATTGCACGTACAGGACTTACAGAGGAAGAAGCGAAAAGAGCAAACCTTCGGGTGAAAAGTACGATTGCTAGCAGTAATGACCGCCCGGGAATCTGTCCGAATCCAAATAAAGTAACAATTAAGTTAATTTATGATGCTAGTACTCGCCAGGTATTAGGGGCGCAAGCATGGGGAAAGAAAAATGTATCTGCGCGAATCAATGCAATCGCAGTTGCAGTTTGTGCCGGTATGACAGTGGAGCAGTTAGCAGAAGTGGATTTTGTATATTCTTCTTCTGAAAGTGCAATCTGGGATCCGGTACAGGTGGTTTGTTCCGCAGCAAAATAAGGGGTAGCAAAATGGCAGACCAAATCAATGCAGTTAAGACAACCTTTTTCGGAAAAGGTGCCGTGAAAATGCTTGTTCCTGAGTTAAGGAAGATGGGAATAAAAAGAGGATTGATTGTTACAGATAACTTCTTATATGAAACAGGAGCAGCAACAAAAGTAGGCGAGGTTTTATTAGAGGCGGACGTGGAGTATGCGATTTATTATCAGGTACAGCCAAATCCTACAATTGATGTAGTAGAAGAATGTATTAAAGCAGCTAAGACATTACAGGTAGACTTACTTGTAGCTGTTGGCGGCGGAAGTGCAATTGATACAGCCAAGGCTGTTTCTATCGTTGTTGCCAATGGTGGTAGTGTCGAGCAGTATGAAGGAATAAACAAATCTTCAAAAGAAGGAATACCAATTGTGGCAGTAAATACAACGGCTGGAACCGGAAGTGAGTGTACGACATTTTATATTGTTACAGACCCAGTTCGTCATAGTAAGATGGCCATGATAGATACCAACTGTATGGTAAGCATCGCAGTAAATGATATTGATTTTATGAGTTCGATGCCACCGAAACTTACCGCAGCAACGGGTATTGATGCATTGACACATGCCATTGAGGCAAGACTGTCCGTTGGCGCAAATCCGGTAACGGATAAAGATGCTCTCTGGGCAATGGAAGCAATCTATCAGTATTTACCATGTGCAGTTAAAAATGGAGCAGATGAAGAAGCAAGAACCATGATGGCTTATGCCCAGAATGTAGCGGGTATGGCTTTTAGCAATGCAGGGCTTGGCATGGTTCATGCAATGGCACATTCACTTGGTGGACATTATAATCTACCACATGGTGTTTGCAATGCAATACTTTTGCCATATGTTTTAGAATTCAATGGAACTGCTCAAGAAGTAAAAAATAGATTTCTTGCAATTGCCAAGGCATTTCATTTACCTGGATGTGAATCGATGACTCTTGATCAGGCGTTGAAGGAATCCATAAAAGCGGTCCGTGTATTATCCGCAAATGTAGGGATTCCGCACAGTCTATCAGAACTTAATAAAATAGACCCAAGTCATTTTGGTGATTTAGCGGATTTAGCATTAAAAGATGCTTGCATGAGAGAAAATCAGATTCAGCCTAGCCGTATGCAGGTAATTGAGGTATATCAGAATGCATTTAAAGGATAAAAATAATAGAACAAATCGGATAAAACTATTTTACTTTAATTAAATGAAAGCTATAATAAGTGGTAAACTAATTCAGAGAATAAGATTATGAGATAAATAGATTGGAGGATTATATGGAACAAATATACAAGATGCGTAGAACAATTGCAAAAATAATACTTGCACCATTGCTCCTAATCCTCCTGATTGCATTAAGTTATAAGATCTGGGGTGTTTCTTATAGCACTGGAAGTGTAGAAGAAATTGTAATTTTAAATGCAACGAATATTGAACAGTGCATTGCATCCAATGCCACAATTACTTCTGAAATTTCAGGAAGTACCGCACTTCGACAGTTTATACAGTTGCTTTCAAATAGCTACTTTGTTTCGGTAAGTGCAGTAGTTGTAAACATTCAAGCTATAATTCTATTAGAAAACAAGGGAATGAATCAAAAAAACAATACTACCCTTGTATCCTTATGCGTTCGCATGGATGATTAAATCCTTTACCCAACAGAATGTAGCTTTAGATTTGCTAAATCAAAACCGGATTTGGCATTTTTTTCGTACGCCAAAAGGCGTTTATTTGGATTGGAGTAAAGAGATGAATTGTTTAGATGTAAATAATGTTTGGAAAAGATATGAAGCAAAAAAAGGAAAAACAGAAGTATTAAAAGGAATTAACTTTCAAATGGAACAAGGGGAGATGGTTGCAATTATGGGGCCCTCCGGAAGTGGAAAGACAACATTTTTGAATTTGATAAGTGGTATTGATAAAGCGCAGGAAGGATGCATTCAAATCGGAGAGGTAGAGCTTGGCAGTATGAGCAAATCAGAGACAGCATTGTTTCGTAGGAAAAATCTAGGGCTTGTATTTCAAGACTTTAATCTTTTGGATGGTCTGTCCGTAAAAGAAAATATTCTCTTACCGATGGCAATGGAGCGAATTGGCGTAGAAGAACAAAAACAACAGTTGAAAAAGTTAGCCGTATTTCTTGGAATCGAACTTCTTTTAGAGCGAAGTATCTTTCATCTTTCTGGAGGGCAGAAGCAACGAGTGGCAATTGCCCGTGCGCTAGTTAACAACCCACAGTTATTATGTGCAGATGAGCCAACCGGTAGTTTGGATGCAAAGTCTGCTAAGGACATTATGAATTATTTTGTCCGGATGAATGAGAATTTGGGAACAAGCATCTTGATGGTAACGCATGATGCTTTAGCTGCAAGTTATTGTAAGAAGGTGATCCTCCTTATGGAGGGTGCAATATATTCGGAGTGTAAAAGGACTGATTCAAGGAAACAATTCTATGAAGAAATTTTGAGTATGCTTGCACGGATGGGAGGAAATCAAGATGACTTTTCGTGATTTTACTTTGAAAATGCTTTGCACAAATTATAAGAAATATAAGCTGCTTTTTATGTGCAATACTTTCACCGTTGCATTGTTTTATATGTTTGCATCTATCTTTACCAATGATGAATTTATGAATCCAAGACGGGCTAACAGTATGATATCCAGTAATATCTATTTACCAAGCGTGTTGCTTGCAATTTTTATGATGCTTTTTATCCCTTACTCTTACCATCTGTTTCAAAAAGAGCGGAAAAGTGAATATGGAATTTTAATGACGCTAGGTATGAACCAAACACAAGGAATGCAAAAACTGCTATTTGAAACAATCATTATTAGCATCGCAGCACTGTTTAGTGGATTGGTAATCGGAACAGGGATTTCAATTGCTTTTTATGGAGTGCTTGTATATTTGCTTGATATAGCAGGGCTTTCAATCATCTTTTGTATAAAACCCTATGAAGTTACTGCTGTATTCTATCTGTTTATTTGGCTGTATACACTGATTATTTATATAGTAGAGTCACAAAATATGCAGATTATTGATTGGATGAAAGCTCGTTTTCGAAGGAGGACAAAATCATTTGGCTCACTGCTGTGTATTGGATTATTTCTCTTTGGCACTTCCATTTTCTTCAGTGAGATTAGTATTAACCTATATCCATTGATAACAAAATCGGCACTGGAATACTCGCCCTATGATTTATTGTATTCCAATATTTTTGGTATGAATGACAGGAGTATAGATGAGGTCAAAGAACTTCTATCCAATTATGGTGTAACCGTAACGAAGGAAAAGGAACTTCCCTATTTGCGAGGAGCTGCATTTAATCTGCTATCGGTATCTAAGGTGAATAAGACTTTTCATCTTGACTATCAAGTAAATGAGGGCGAATTCCTTATGTTGTATCAATATGATTTAAACGATGGGAATGATCACGTGATGATAGATCCAAAAAATATCGGAATTGATACGAAAAAAGTTGAAATACGATTGCAATGTATAGGAAATGATGTGCGCATTCTTTTTAATGATAATCCGACCTTTGCCGATCAAACCTTGATTCTAAGTGACAAGGATTTTGATACTATAAAAGAGCAAGGCCTAAGCTACTCCTATGGTAATATAAATATGTTTAACTTCAGTGACTGGAGAGAATCGAAGAAGGGTTTGGATGCGCTACAATCCAGTCTTATGAAAGAAAATGGGGTGGATAAAGCGGATGAACACTATTATGAAATAACATCAAAATTTTATGTATATCAAATTGCAAAGCAATCCTCAGAATTTTTACTTTTTGTATTTACTTTTATATTGATTCTTTTCTTTGCCGCTGGGAATCTTGTCATTTATTTTAAGATTCAGACTGAACTGGAGGAAGAGAAATGTACCTATCGTACCTTATATCGAATTGGTATAACCGATACAGAAATGATTCGCATGTTACACCGAAAAAATGTACTATACTTTTTGTTTCCAGTAACGGTAGGAATTGTTGTTGGAACACTATTAAATGGTATAATATATGCTTACTATTGTGAAACTACCATTGGGTTCTATCAAGGATTATGGATGGTTGCTATCGTCATTCTTTTCGAAATTTTTCTTGCCAATTGGTATTCAGATTATGAATGGAATACCATTTGTCCATCCAATGAAGCTTGACATATTAATTTGTTTTCTTGTATTTCATCGAGTATAATGAGGAAAAGACAAAAGGCGGTGGGGGCATTGGAACAAAGAAGAATCACAATTAAGGATGTTGCAGAGGAGCTAGGTCTAAGTACGGCAACGGTTTCTAATGTAATCCATGGAAAAACCCAGAAAATATCCAATCAGACGGTGCATAAAGTGCAGGAAAAACTCGAGTTAAGTGGATACATTCCCAATATGGCTGCCATTCTCCTGGCACAAAACACATCACGTATTGTATGCGTGGTGCTTTCGGATGATGTGAAATATGAAGGAAAGATGATAGAAGATCCTTTTGTCAGCGGCATTCTAAATGGGTTATCCAAAGAACTGGCAGCAAACGATTATTTTATGATGGTAAAAGAGGAAGCAAATCTGGATGCTATCGTTCGCTACGCATCCATGTGGAATATGGCGGGCCTTATTTTAGTGGGATACTGTTTGCGTGATTACGAAGAAATTCGCAGTAAAATGCACATTCCCTTTGTCGTGATTGACTCTTATCAAAAAGAAGTACATAATTTTTCAGATGTCGGAATTGATAATATAGACGGAGGGTATCAGGCGGGAACGTATTTTATTGAAAACGGACACACTAAGATAATGTATCTGGCAGATAACAAAGAAGACGGTGATTATGACCGTTATCTTGGACTTACAAAAGCACTGAAAGAAAAGAAACTGGAATACAGTGAGAGTGATTATAAACTTTTGGATATGAATTTAGCAAAGAGAAAGATGGTGTATCAAACTCTTTTGGGAGAGCTACCTTTGTATACAGCAGCCTTTTGTGCCTCAGATTTGTATGCAATCGAGTTTATGAATTTTTTGCTAGAGCAAGGAATCAAGGTACCAAAAGATTTTTCCATTATAGGTTTTGATGACATACCCTTAGCCAACTTCGTGTATCCTGGACTAACTACGGTTTCCCAAGACCTTTCAAAACGGGCAAAGACTGCCACCTTGTTATTGCAAGAGCTTATGGAAGGGAAAAAAGCAAGGACAGTACTATTACCGGTAACGTTAGTGGTTCGCAGTAGTGTAAATACAATCTAATAATCAAAGAAAGGCACAATGCACAAATTGTGCCTTTCTTTTTTGGGTTTGGTTACGCGTTTAACCTATTGTGAAATCAATAATCCGTGATAAAATTCAAGTATAAGTATTTGAGCAGATACAAAAAGTTGGAGGATATCAGACAATGAAGCAAAAAGCATATTATAAAGAAATGTTAGTAATTGGGTTACCGATTACCTTACAGAGTATTTTTCAAGCATCCTATAGTTTAGTGGATCAATTGATGGTGGGCAGTCTGGGTACAGTGAGTATTGCAGGAAGCGGACTGGGTGCGAAATTTTCGAGTTTAGTTACGGTGACGATTTCTGCTATAGCGGCAGTAGCCTCGATTCTGATTGCACAGTATCATGGGAATAAAGACAAAGTTGGAATCAATCAAAGCCTTTTCTCCTGCTTTTATATTGCAATGGCGGTGATGCTGGTATTTGCAATCCCATCTATTTGTATTCCAAATCATATTATGAGCCTTTACACAACCGATACCCAGACAATACAGATAGCTGCAGGTTATCTTAGAATCATTGCAATTAGTTTTATGCCGATGACGATAACTTTGCTCCTTTCAGCAATGCTTCGAAGTATGGAAATGAGCCGTGTACCTATGTACGCCAGCATTCTATCGATGGGAGCCAACATTGTATTTAATTATATCTTTATCTTTGGTAAATTAGGAATGCCACGTCTTTCCTTAATTGGAGCCGGAATCGGAACGCTCATCGCACGAAGCTTGGAAGCATTAATCCTGATTTGCATTATTCTGGGTAAAAAGTTTCGAAGCGAACTTACATTACGCCCGGTCAAATTTAGCAACTCTTTTTATCGAAAGATCTCAGGAATGATAATTCCTATTCTAATTAATGAATTTTTATGGAGTTTTGGAGAAAATATTTATGCTGTTATTTATGGAAGATTAGGAACGCAGTCTCTAGCCGCCGTTACCCTAACAAATCCGATACAGGCCATGTTTATTGGCATGTTTACCGGAGTTTCAAGTGCGGCAGCAGTTATGGTGGGAAAACGCCTGGGGCAAGATGACAAAGAAGCGGCATATGATATATCGAAATATCTGTTGAAAGTTGGTCTATTTGGTTCTGTCATTATTGGTAGTATTATAGTTTTCATTGCAAAACCATACGTTACACTGTTTTCAGTCGAACCAGAGGTTGCAAGACTTACAAGATATCTAATATATGCTCTGGCAATTGTTTTATTTGCCAAGATTACAAATATGATTTTAGCAGGAGGAATCATTCGTAGTGGTGGTAGCACGCATTATACGTTAATGATTGATCTGATTGGAACGTGGGTGTTTGGTGTACCGCTTGGATTGATTGCGGGCTATGTATGGAAACTCCCAGTTTATCTGGTTTATTTTATTCTGTCACAGGAAGAAGTGGTTCGCTTAATACTTGGTTTTTTTGTTTTTCGTAAAAAGAAATGGATGAAAAATATTACGAAGGAATAGAAACTTTAGGTATGACTAAAAGCTCATGTGCAAGAACTGCGGCGACTACCAGACAACCACCTAATATGGATAAAGCTCCCGGTTTTTCGCCAGTAACAAAAAAGACCCAGAAAGGATTTAGCAATGGCTCCAAAATAGGGATTAAAGTAGCCTGAAGCAAGGTTACATGGGAAACGGCTTTGGTATAAAATAAATAAGAAATACCAAGCTGGAATACGCCTAGAATAAGCAGTCCTCCGATGGTTTTGGTATTTGGAACTGATGTAAAGTAAAATGGGATGGCAAATAGAAACGTAATTATGTTTCCAAGCAATGTAACATATATTAAAGGGGTATCCTTCTGCTGTTTTAAGAGTATAACAAAAGCAGCCATAAAAACTCCACTGAGAATAGCAACTAAGTTACCAAGCGTATTCCCAGGGTGTAGCTCATCTGCAAAGAACAAAAACATACCAAGAAAAACAGCAAACATTGTGGAAATGTCCTTCCATTTTATCTTGTTCTTTAAGATTAGCCAAGAAAACAGCATTACCCAGATTGGTGAAGTATATTGTAATAAAATAGCGTTTGCACTGGTTGTAAGTTTGTTTGCAGTGACAAAGCAAATGACCAGAAACGAATAAGATAGAGCACCCAGTATGGTAACAGGTTTAATGCTTCTTATATTTGGAATATGTCGAAGGTACAACAACATAACAAGTGCTGCAATTCCACTTCGTATGCCTGCAATCGCCATCGGATTCCATTCAATGATTTTAATAAATAAGCCGCCAGTGCTCCAGAGTATAGAGGCTATGATAAGGTATAATATTGCTTTTTTACTGTTCAAAATGATCTGCCCTTTCAAAATTATGTTATGGCTATTGTAACTTAGTTGAAAAGCGAATTCAATAATAAATTATAGAAGTAAGGGGATATAAAAAAATCGAGTATTGAATGAATGGAACCCTAAATTAGTCAAAACCTAATGATTAGGGTCCATTCATAAATTACTCGATTTTCTTTCTTTTTGCTTTAGATTGGCAATCGGTTTAAGCTTAAATTTATTTATTATTCAACTTTTTCATATCGTTTAAATATTTTATCGGCACCACATACATGCTTCGTTCCATCTTCATCTATGACAATGTAGTCTCCTTCACTGATAAAGGTTCGGCCTCTTCGGTTTTGAATGTAAGGGCAAGCGACACCATTCGAACGTTTTATTTTAATGAGAGAATCTGTGACAATCCAACCCTTGGTAATAACATCTGCGAATAATTCAAATCCATCTTCTAACCCCTCATTTGGTGCATATTGCATAACCTCAGCTTCCAAAGCTGTTCGTACATACTTCATACTACTCCTCCTCTGAATAAAACAATTAATATGGAACATATATACAATTATATAGCAAAATTTGCTAAAACTCAAACACTTTGTATGAAATTTATGGAAATAAAGATAATTATTGTACTATTTGACGAAATGCAGTATAATTAAGAAAAATTAAAGGCTAAAGGGGGTAAGTTTATGCGCATAAAACACTATAGCACCAAGATGCTAGCTACGCTTTTGCCAGTTGTTTTAATTGGTACAATCTTACTTACATATGTTAGTTCCATCAAAAGTATGGAAACTATTACGAATCAGGTAAACGAAACAATGCGTTCCGAACTAGATTCCAAAGTAACAGGTATTTCAAAGAAAATTGATGTTGTAGAAATGATGGCAGCAGTAATTGCAAAGCAGGTTGGAAATTCGTATACATACACTAGTTTGGATGATTACGAAAAACACTTGTCAAAAGTAATTTATGAAGAAGATATTGTATTGGGTGCGGGTATCTGGTTTGAGCCTTTTATATATGATTCTGCACAAGAATATGTTGGCCCATACATCTATAAGGATGGAGAAACTGCAACGGTAACTATGGATTATAGTACCGAAAAATATGATTATTTTAATCAGGAGTACTATTCTTCTACCGTAGATGCGAAAGAGGAGGCGTTATTTACGGAAGCTTATTATGATGAGACGTCAGGTAAGGTTATGTCTTCTTGTACCTATCCAATCTACAATGAACAGGGTCAATATGTCGGCTGTGTATCCGTAGATATTGATTTGACTTCCGTTCAGGAATTGGTAAATTCCATACAGATTGGAACAAATGGAAAGGCCTTTCTCTTAAATAGTGCTGGTACTTATTTGAGTTCACAGGATGCAGATAAAATAATGAATCTGTCTATTAAAGATGAGAAAAATGATTCTCTTGCAAAAGTGGGAGCAGAAATCCTTTCTAGCGAAAAGGGAAGAGTAAACTATAAAGAGGGTTCTGAAATATATAACGTTTATTATCAGAATATTCCAGTCCTTAATTGGAAACTTGCAATTCGCATACCTTTTAGTGAACTGAATGAACCAGTAAAAGAATTACAAAATCTACTATTTTTAATTAGTGGATTAATTAACCTATTAATTATTGTAGTTATCTTATTGCTTGTTCGTAATTTGTCAAAGAGCTTGAAAAATGTAAATCGTTTTGCGACTTCGCTTTCCGAAGGGGATTTTACGATTAAACCATTGCCGATTAAGGGAAGTGATGAACTAAGTCAGATGGGCGAAGCGATGAACAAGATGTATGCAGAAAACAAGTCTGTAATTGCTATGATTGCAGAGCAATTTAAAGAGCTTGGAGATGATAGTGTAAAATTGCATACAACTACTGAGCAGTTACAAAATTACTTTGAACAGATACGTGGATCCATCCAGATAATTAATGAGGATATGATGACGTCTAGTGCGGCGACAGAAGAGCTCTTAGCATCCTCTCAGAATGTAAAAGATTCGGTAACACATTTGGCAAGCCAGACACAGCAAAGCAATGACATGACAATAGAGGTACGTAGCCGTGCGCGTAAAATTCAAAGTGATAATTTAGAATCTTTTGAAAAAACGGAAAAACTTGCCAAAGAATATGAAGATAACTTGAATGTAAGTATGAAAAAAGCAGAGGTCGTGGAAACCATTGGAGTTATGGCAGAATCAATTTCTCAAATTGCGGAACAAATTAATCTGTTATCTTTAAATGCCTCTATCGAAGCTGCGCGTGCAGGAGAGCAGGGAAAAGGTTTTGCAGTTGTAGCGAGTGAAATCGGAAAACTTGCAAATGAAACAGAAAATACCGTAAACGAAATTCGAAAGACCATCAACGAAATACATACTGCCTTCAGTGAATTAACACAGGATGCACAACATCTGATATCTTTCATAGGAGAAACCGTTACACCAGATTATAATACGTTTGCACAAGTGGCAAAACAGTACGAACAAGATGCAGGAAGCTTTGAAAACATTATCGAAAACATTACAAAAATGACCGATGGAATCCAAAAGACAATGGATGAAATCAACTATGCAATCGTAGATGTAGCCGAAGCAGCACAAAACACAGCTGACCGAAGCAGCACAATCACAGGAAGCGCAGATGAACTTACCACGGTAGTAAAAGAAGTAACCCTAATGGCCGAGAACCAAAAAGAAATGGCAAACAAAATGGATACCGTAGTAAGACAGTTCCATTTAGAAGACAACGAATCCAATACTACAGAAAAGTAAGACTGAGTAGAAAATGTTATAAAAGTTGTATAAACGCTAAACGTAATATAAATAAGAAGCCAAAATAAAAGGCAAAATATACGCAAAATGTGAATGCATAAGCAAAAATAAAAACGAAAAACGTGAAGTGCAAAATGTGAATACCAAAGCATATAAAACAGAAAATACTGCAAAATGCGAAAGGTAAATTACAATTTGCAAGACAAAACTTCAAACGCTGCATACGAAAGCGAATTTGAACGATTATTTTAGCAAGACAATAACAAAAATGGAGTGGCGACACTCCATTTTTGTTGTTTATGGCTTGTTAAAATTGATAATCGTTCTGAGCATTTCGTCTGCAGCGTTTGAAGTTTTGTCTTACAAATTGCCAATCCCCCACCCCGCTTTTGTTTTTCTCCCTTTTATATCCACGCCCCATCGAGGTTAATAACCTGCCCCGTTAAGTATTCATTCTTGTGAGTGACCGAATAAACAAAATCCGCCACTTCCTCAGCCCGGCCTAAACGGTTGGCAGGAATTTCATCAATCAGATTCATTAGTTCATCATCAGCAAGAAACTGATTCATTTCCGTATCAATTGCGCCACATGCGATGGCATTTACCTGTATGTTTGATGGTGCAAGCTCTTTAGCAAGAGCTTTGGTAAAGGCATTGATTCCACCTTTTGTAGTAGAATATGCCACTTCACAAGAAGCCCCGGCATCACCCCAGACAGAGGAAATATTAACAATTTTCCCTTTCTTTTGTGTAATCATTTCGGGTACTGCCAGTCGAGAGCAGTTAAAAACAGAAGTAAGGTTTGTCTGTATGATACGATTCCAGTCATCAACGGACATATCAGTTAATAACCCAATGTAGGAAATACCAGCATTATTTACTAATACATCAAGGGAAGCATATTGCTTTTTTATTTGTTTGAAGAGTTCCTCACAGGTTTTGTAATCTCCTACATCTCCAACAAAAGACATGCAAGACACCTGATATCCCTCAATTTCTTTTTTGACTTTTTCTAGTAATTCCTCATTTTTAACACAATTAATAACGACATTGTATCCTTTTTTTGCATACTTCACTGCAATAGCTTTACCAATTCCTCTAGAAGCACCAGTTACTAAAACGGTTTTTTTGTTCATGAGAATCACTCCTTTCGTACTTATAATTATACCACAAAGTCGTTGTATTTACTTGGGAATTTTTCGTTTGTCAAAGAGTTTCGAATCTGATATACTGAAAGTTAGTCCAAATATGCGTGCAGTGAGTCGATTAGGAAGACTTTTATATGTTGCAGGTTTTTACAAGAGGAGAACTAATGTGAAGAAGAAAAAGAAAAAAGCAGTTAGAAAATTTTTATATATCTTTTTAAATTCGATATTAATAATATTGGCTTTCATGGTTACTGGATTTATTAGTTATAAATTAACATTATTGTACTATGATAATTTTGGGGGACCCAAAGACGATAAAACTGCAAGTATTATCAGTGAATTATACGGTGAAGTGGAAGTGACAGAAGTTCCAAAGAACCTCATTTATGCAGTTGGTGAAGACAAAGAACTAAAAGCAGTAGTTCTTGAAATATTTAATACAAAAACCAATAATATGGATTACATAACGATTCCACTAAAATCACAGTTTACGTTATCGAATGAACTTTATCAAAAACTGTGTGCTTCGGGTTGCGATGTACCGCAAATTATGAAGCTGTCTCGAATGGATGATTATTTTTCCGATGAAACGATGTATGAGTACGGAATTATCATGATTGAAGACTTATTAGATGTCGATATTAACTATTATACGGCAGTACCAGCGGATGAATTCAAAAAAATGTTTAAGCAAAGAGATGCCGTGGTAGCGTATGCAGACGACGGATCGCAAATGCAAAGTTATTATGAATGGCATTTAAAAAAATCATACATAAAGAAGATTGCAGCATTCAAAGAAGAAGAATACGAAGACTATATTAAGGATATTTCAGGTTTTTGTGAATCAAATCTAAATATAAAGAGCAAGCTTGAATATGCAAAGAGTTATGTAAACATGAATCCAAATCTTATATATGAACATAGTTTATATGGAAAATTAAATAATAGTGATTTTGAAATTAACGTAGAAGCAAGTAATCAGATGCTTCAGACGATTTTATCAAATCCTTCCTATACTACGCAGCAGACGAAAGAATCAACAACTGCTACAACAAAAGCTTCACTTGGTTATACAATTCAGATTTTAAATGCAAGCGAAATAAATGGATTAGCTGCGGAGTATCAAACATCCCTTACCAATGCAGGGTATACAATTGCTTCCATCGGCAACTATACAGGGGAAATGGCAACTCAGACAAAAATATTAGTGAGTGAGGAAGGTCTTGGAACAGACTTATTGACTTATTTTGAAAATGCGGTTGTGGAAAAAGCTGAATTGCCATATGGGTGTGATATTGAAATTGTTCTGGGAACGGATGCCAATATCAGTACAAGCAGTAATTAGAAAAGAGAATTAGGAGAAATATATTATGCGTATAAGAGCGAAAAAACCTTTGCTGGTTGTGCTAGGTGCAATGTTAATGGCATTTGGAATCAATTTTTTCTATGAGCCGATGAACTTGGTAACGGGAGGTGTATCTGGATTTGCAATTATCGTAAAAGGGCTGTCAAAAGGGATTATAAGTGGCGGAATTCCAGTATGGTTAACTAACCTAGTGATTAATCTCTTCCTATTTTTAGGAAGCTATCGAATCCTCGGTAAGAGATTTTTAAAAAATACAATACTTGGAACCTTAGTTTTTACAGGATGTCTTTATGTAGTTCCTGTCATGGATCTAGCAAACGGAGATTTGCTTCTTGCATCTATATTTGGAAGTGTACTATCTGGAGCGGGACTCGGATTGGTTTTTAGCGCTGGGGCTTCTTCTGGTGGTACCGATTTATTGGGAGCAATTTTACATCGATTTTTAAGACATTATACGGTTGCCCAAATGTTATTTGTAGTAGATGGTATGATTGTGCTTCTTGGAGCTTTGGTTTATGGAATAGAAGTAGCTCTTTATGCGGTAATTGCTGTATTTATTACCACAAAAATAATGGATGCAATTTTAGAGGGACTTAAATTTGCAAAGCTTGCCATGATTATTTCTGATAAAGATAAAGAAATTTCAGAAGGCATTTTATATGAGATGGGACGTGGTGTAACAGTACTTCCGGCAAAAGGTGCATATTCTAACGATAATAAGAACATGCTTTTGTGCGCAGTAGACAAAAAAGAAATTGTTACCCTTATGGACATAGTAGACAAAAACGACCCTAGAGCTTTCATGATTGTGACGGACGCTCGAGAGGTACTTGGGGAAGGATTTATAGAATATAGACAGTAAATAGTACAAATGTTGTGAAAAAAATATTAAAAAGCACTTTCAAAACAAAATTCGTCAAAAACTAACAAAAATTGCCCTCTAATTCTGTATACAAGTTAAACAAAACTTTAAAAAGTTATTTGTGGATTTGAAATATAGTTAATTCATTTTAAATAGTGTATGATACCTTTAGTGGCCAACTAGAAAAATGAACTTAGGGAGGAAATATAGAATGGCAAGTTTATCGCTAAGAAACATTAACAAAACATATCCAAATGGATTTGTTGCAGTAAAAGATTTTAACCTTGAGATTGAAGACCGGGAATTTATCATTTTCGTAGGTCCATCCGGATGTGGAAAATCTACAACACTTCGTATGATTGCAGGATTAGAAGAAATTACATCGGGAGAATTATACATAGAAGATAGACTCGTAAATGATGTTGAACCTAAAGACAGAGATATTGCTATGGTTTTCCAAAACTATGCGCTGTATCCACATATGTCTGTATATGATAATATGGCATTTGGTCTTAAACTTCGAAAAACACCAAGAGAAGAAATTGATCGTTTGGTGCAAGAAGCAGCTAAAATTCTCGAAATTGATCATTTATTAGATCGTAAGCCAAAAGTTTTGTCCGGTGGACAAAGACAGCGTGTTGCTATGGGTCGTGCTATCGTACGTAATCCTAAAGTATTCCTTATGGACGAACCACTTTCCAATTTGGATGCAAAGCTTCGCGTTCAGATGCGTATTGTAATTTCAAAATTACATCAGAGATTGGAAACAACATTTATCTATGTAACACATGACCAGACAGAAGCATTAACACTTGGTACTAGAATTGTTGTTATGAAAGATGGTATTGTTCAACAGGTAGATTCACCAATTGAATTATATAATAGACCAAAAAATCTGTTTGTTGCTGGATTCATTGGTTCACCACAGATGAACTTCATTGAAGCAACTGTAGTAAAAAATGGAAATACTGCTAATCTAACATTTGGAAAACACACAATCAAATTACCTGAACCAAAAGGAAAAGCTCTTTTGGATGCTGGATATGAAGGAAAAGAAGTTACATTTGGTATTCGTCCAGAAGACGTTAAGGATGAAGAAATCTTTATCAATACTTCTCCAGAAAGCGTAGTGGATGCAACGGTTAAAGTATATGAAATGTTAGGTGCGGAAGTATTCTTATACTTCGCATTAGAGCAATACGAAATTACCGTTCGTGTAGATCCTAGAACAAGTGCAAGACCAGGTGATACCATTAAGATCGCAATGGATACATCAAAAATTCATGTTTTTGATAAAGAAACAGAACTTGTTATTGTTCACTAATACGAAATAAAAGTTATTTAATAATAAAAATGGACTTGGGGATGTTGCAAAAATTGTAGTTTATGTTCAATTTGCATCCCAGCGCACAAATAGCATGCGCTCTGACCTCAATACGATTATCAATTTTAATAAGCCATAAGCAATGAAACTCAAGTGATGGCACTTGAGTTTCATTATGTCTTACTAAAATAATCGTATAAATTCGGTTAGAGCGCATGCTATTTGTGCGCTGGGATGCAAATTGGGATACATTTTTTAATTTTGGAACATATCCACGTCATTATCATGTTTGGAATTAAATCAATTCTTTATAAAGTGTATTCGCTTCCTTATATCTTCGTTTTGCTTCTAAAAACTCAATTAATTTCATTTTAATATCTCTGCAGATATCGGCTTTTTTTATGTTTTCGTAGAATGGTAATATTTCATTTTTTACTTTAAGGTAAAAGAGGTCATCATCAAAATGATGAACCACCAGATATAAAAAATAGATCGCTTTATAATACCGGCAGGATTGATATTGCTCTGTCAGATATTTATCAAAGATAGCATCACATTGTTCTATATCTTCTAGTTTGATACAGGCTGATATATAGTTGTAGACAGAAAGAATCTCAGTATAATGGGTTTTCATAGCAAGCGTGCTCCATTTAATACTTTCGTTATAATCGCCTTTTTCTAGATAAAGATCTGCTAAATTGGTATATAGATGATTGAATAATTTATCCATATCAAAATGTTTTGCAGACATCAATGCAGCATTAAAATGTTTCATTGCATTATCATATATTTTAAGATAAGAAAAGCAGACGCCAAGATAATTATGGCACCATACTGCATTTAGATATCGGCCGCTTTTTTCATAGTTATCTAAGGCTTTTTCTAGATAGTACGAACCTTTGGAAGGGTTGTTATTAAAGCAGAGAGCTCTTCCTAAAATGAAATTAACCCAGGAAGTATCCTTAAGCATCATAGCATATTTTAGTTTTTCAATGCCCTGTTCATTGAGATGATGGCGATATAAGATATTTCCGGATACAAAAAGATACAGGTATTTTAAATTGTGATTGAGTGATTGAAATATCTTGTTAAGTATATCAAGATCTTCTTTTAAATCATTATAATCGATATCCTGTACAAAAGATTTATACAAAAGCTCGTAGATTTTAAATTCTATATTATAAGGGGACAGTTTGATGACGTGTGATACTTTTAATAGTTCATCATAATTAACCTTTGCACCTTCATAATTATAGCTTTCAATATCATTCATCATGGTGTTAAATCGCTGTCGAATAAGACCGATATTAGCGAGGTTGTCAACCTTTTCTATATTTAATTTTTTTAATAATGCTTCTATGACTTCACTTCTCAAACGTTTTTTTCCATTTTCAAAATAGCTTAAATGACTGATGGAGCATATGCCATGAGCCAGTGCTTCCTGGCTAATACCATTTGTAATTCTTGTGTATTTTAGCCATGCGGATAAGAAATCATATTCCAATTCGGTATTAAGTATCATGATCGTAGTACTCATTAAAACCCCCTTAAAGTAGTATTAGCGAGTTGATTTCACCAAAAAGTGTGAAATAGTATGCATTATTATAACATTAAAGAGGTGGAATATTCCATATTTATTCAATCAAAAGGTTTTGAATTAATCAGGATTATCCTGTAAGATAGGATAAACAAGGAGGTAGGATGAATGACAAAACTTTTTAATAATTATAAGGGAATGCCGAAAGGTCTATATGTAATATGTTTTGCGACACTGATTAACAGACTCGGTGATTTTGTAGTTCCGTTTTTATCCTTATATCTTACGCAAAAAATAGGTATGTCTGCTTGGGCCACTGGAATGATTGTTACAATATCATTTGTGATTGGGATACCTGCTGCAATGATTGGTGGAAAAGTATCGGATATGTATGGTAGGAAAAAGATATATCTGTATGCACAGAGTATATCGGCGATTGCATTGATACCATGTGCCTTCACGAAAAATGCGTCGATTACCATCGTATGTCTGCTAATTAGTACCTTCTTTAATGGATTTGTTCGACCAGCTTTTGAGTCTATGATTATTGATATGCTTTCCAATGAACAAAGACAGGCTGGATTTGCGCTTAAGTATCTTTCGATTAATGTCGGTGTTTCTGTGGGGCCTATCGTTGCTGGGTTTTTATTTAATAATTTTTTGCCAATGTTATTCATTGGGGATGCAATCACTTCATTTGTTGCCGTTATTTTAATCATGATATATGTGAAAGAAACACATGTGGTTGGTGAAAGCATCAAGGTGGAAAACGAGGCAGAAAAAGAAGAAAAAGGAAATATTATTGAAGTGTTTAGAAAGAGACCGTATTTGTTACTGTTTCTTCTATTATACATGGTTTATTGTTTTATCTATACCCAGAATAAATTCTCGTTGCCGATGACAATGAATAATATGTACATAAATCAAGGGGCAAAATTATTTGGTTATCTTATGAGTATCAATGCAATTACAGTACTAATACTGACCCCATTCTTAAGTGCTATTACAAGAAAAAAACATCAGCTTACCAACATGGCGACTGCGGGGATACTGTATGCAATTGGATTTGGTATGATAGGTTTTGCAAATAGTTTTGTAATGATGGTTGTATCGACCATCATCTGGACCATAGGAGAGATCTTAAGTTCTATAAGTGCTGGGGTTTATGTAGCAAATCATAGTCCAAGTAATTACCGAGCACGTCTAAATGCCATCAAATCGATCGGAAATTCTTTGGGGGCTTCGCTTAGTACTGCGGTATCAGGTGTCTATATTCAATACAATGGAGTCAAAACAATCTGGACCTTTGTATTTATTATTTCAATCATAGCTGCATTATTAATGCTTATATTACGAAAAAGTGCAGATAAAGCAGAAATTTGATTTAAAACATTTACATTTTGAAAAAGTAATGATAAACTATTTTCATAGTATGATTATTTTGGCAAATCTATGGATTTGCTGACGATAGAATAGATTGAAGGAGTGAAAATATGATTTCAAATCAAATACTTCAGAACACAATCGAGGGTTTAAAATCAATTACAAGAATTGATATTTGTGTTATGGATACTGAAGGAAAAGCATTAGCAACAACAACATCCAATGCGGATGAATATGAAGAAGCCGTACTAGCATTTGTGGATTCACCGGCGGATAGTCAGGTATTACAAGGACACCAGTTTTTTAAGGTGTTTGATGAGCACCAGTTAGAATATGTTATATTAGTTAAGGGCGATAGCGACGATGTTTATATGGTGGGAAAGATTGCCTCTTTCCAAATTCAGAATTTACTGGTAGCATATAAAGAGAGATATGATAAAGATAACTTTGTTAAGAATCTTTTGTTAGACAACTTATTGCTGGTTGATATTTATAACCGCGCAAAGAAATTGCACATAGACACTGATGTAAGAAGAGTTGTATTCTTAATTGAGACTAAGAATGAAAAAGATGGGAATGCGCTTGAGACCGTAAGAAGTCTTTTCGCTGGAAAAACCAAAGATTTCATTACTGCAGTTGACGAAAAGAATATTATTTTGGTTAAAGAAATGAAACCAAATGAAACATACGATGATATGGAAAAGACTGCAAAAATTGTTGTGGATATGTTAAATACAGAAGCAATGACACAGGTTCATGTTGCATATGGTACCATTGTAAATGAAATTAAAGATGTTTCCCGTTCCTACAAAGAAGCAAAGATGGCACTCGATGTAGGTAAGATTTTCTATAATGGAAGAAACGTTGTTGCATACAGCAACCTAGGAATTGGTCGTTTGATTTATCAGCTTCCAATGCCATTATGCAAGATGTTTATCAAAGAGATTTTTGAAAACAAATCACCAGATGATTTTGATGAAGAAACCTTAACCACTATAAATAAATTTTTTGAAAACAGCCTTAATGTTTCCGAAACATCCAGACAGCTCTACATCCATCGTAATACCTTGGTATATCGTTTGGATAAACTGCAAAAGAGCACTGGTTTAGATTTACGTGTGTTTGAAGATGCAATTACCTTCAAGATCGCATTAATGGTAGTAAAATATATGAAATATATGGAATCTTTAGAGTATTAATAGGATAGACAGTGAGGAAGCGTAATGTTTGAAGAACAACCTATTATCACTTTGGAAAATGTATCTAAGACATATTCAGCAGGAAGTGAAGCCCTGCAGGATGTGTCTTTCAGCATTCAAAAGGGAGAATTTGTATTTATCGTGGGAAGCAGTGGCTCTGGAAAGTCAACGTTGATTAAACTTCTTTTAAAGGAGATTGAGCTAACCAGCGGTATGATAAAAATTAATGGCGAAGATTTAACGAAAATGAAGCGGAAACAGGTACCTAAATATCGTCGTAAACTTGGCGTGGTATTTCAGGATTTCCGTTTATTAAAGGACCGAAATGTTTTTGAAAATGTGGCTTTTGCACAGCGAATCGTAGGAAAATCAAATTATACAATTCGAAGACAGGTTCCTGCGATGCTTTCTCTTATGGGGCTGAGTGAAAAGCTTTTATCACTTCCAAAACAGCTTTCTGGTGGAGAGCAACAAAGAGTAGCCCTAGCAAGAGCTTTAATAAACAAACCACCTGTTTTACTGGCGGATGAGCCAACCGGTAACTTAGACCCAAAGAATTCATGGGAGATTATGTCCTTATTGGATAAGATTAATAAAACAGGAACTACCGTTGTTGTGGTAACGCATAATCACGAGATTGTGAATGCAATGCAAAAGAGAGTAATCACGATGAAAAACGGTGTTTTAGTCAGTGATGAGCAAAAAGGTGGGTACAACTATGTCAAACATTAGTACTTTTTTTTATAGCGTAAAGCAGGGTGTGAAAAATATATACCGAAATCGGATGTTTTCTTTGGCCTCGGTAGGTACCATTACAGCCTGCCTTTTTATGTTTGGTATTTTTTATTTTATCTTAAGTAATTTTCAGTTTATGCTTCAAAATGCAGAAAGTAATGTAGGGATTACTGTATTTTTTGACGAAGGAATTACGGATGCGCAGATTGTATCCTTGCAAAGTCAAATTGAAGCACGTTCCGAAGTTTCGAAGATTACGTATATATCTGCGGATGAAGCATGGGCATCTTTTTGTGATAAATCATATAAAGGAAACGAAGCGTTGATGGAATCCTTTGGTGAAGATAATCCACTGGAAGATTCTGCTTCTTTTGAAATAAATCTAGCGGATGTATCCAAGCAGGGTGTGTTTATTTCTTTTTTAAAGGGCCTTGATGGAGTTAGACAGGTTAACAGTTCAGATGGTGCGGCTAAGACATTATCCAGTATAAACGTTTTAATTGGTTATATCTCAGCAACTATCATTATTATATTACTTGCAGTTGCTATTTTTTTAATCAGCACAACCATTACAATGGGAATTGCAGTGCGTAAAGATGAAATCACCATCATGCGATTAGTTGGAGCGACAGACTTTTTTATTCGTTCACCATTTATTGTAGAAGGAGTATTCATCGGATTGATTGGTGCGGTGATACCATTAGCTATTCTATATGTTATTTATAATTCAGTCGTAACCTATATCAGTAATCGCTTTCAGGTGTTATCTGATTTACTAACATTTTTGGATGTAAATGTCGTGTTTCAGACGCTTGTTCCTATCTCTCTTTTGATCGGAATGGGTATTGGATTCATTGGAAGCTTTGTTACCGTAAGAAAACACTTAAGAGTTTAGATAGGAGTACACATGAAAAACAAACGCGTGATAGGGATAATTGCAGCTTGCGCCCTGCTGCTATTTAGCGGTGGCGTGTATGTGGTAAAGGCAAGTAGCATCAGTGATGCAGAATCAGCAAAAAAACAATTGGAGCAACAAAAAAAAGAGACAGAATCCGAAATTGCGGGCTTAAAAGAAGAAAAAGGTGATTTGCTGACTTATATTGAGAAACTAGACAAGCAGGTAGCTCAAATTAATGGACAAATTAGCGATACGAATACCAAGATAGATAACACGGATAAAAAATTACGAAAAGCAAAAAAAGAGTTAAAAGTAGCAAAAGAAGAAGAAGCAAAGCAGTATGCTTCTATGAAATTGCGCATAAAATATATGTATGAAAATGGGAGCACAGATTATGTTGAACTCTTATTAGAGTCGGATAGTATGTCTGATTTACTTAATCGTGCTGAGTACATTGAGAAAATATCAGCATACGATAAAGATTTGTTAGAAAAGCATAAAGAAGTAAAAAAAGAAATAGCGAAAAAAGAGAAAAGCTTAGAACAGCAGGCAGAAAAATTACAGGTACTACAAGAAGAACTTGGATTTGAGCAGTCAAAGGTTACACAGCTTGCAGATGAAAAGAATAAAGAACTGGCAAAATATAATGTAGATATCGCAGATGCATCAGAAGAAGCAAAGCAATATGCGAAAGAAATAGAAAAACAGGAAAACGTTATCGAAGATCTCTTAGAGCAGGAACGAAAGAGAATTGAGGAAGAGGAACGAAGGAAAAAAGAAGCAGCGGAAGCGGCGAATCAAAATAATCAAGGCAGTACGGATAGCGACTATGTTGCGGATAGTAGTGGGGACTTTCGTTGGCCATTAAACGTCTCTGGAACGATAACTTCTAATTTTGGAAATCGAACTTCACCGACTGCAGGAGCAAGTTCCTATCACAAAGGAATTGATATTTCGGCTCCAAGTGGTACACCGATAGTGGCAGCGGCTTCTGGAAGGGTAGTTACGGCAACTTATTCTTCTTCGGCTGGTAATTATGTTATGATATATCACGGAAACAGTACATATACTGTTTATATGCATTGTTCTTCTCTTAGCGTAAGTGTTAATGATGAAGTTAAGAAAGGACAGGTAATTGCAGCGCTTGGCTCCACTGGTATTTCAACGGGAGCACATTTGCATTTTGGTATCTCCGTAAATGGCAGCTATGTCAATCCGCTCAGTTATGTAAGTCAATAAATATGAAGGGGTCATAATATGAAAAAGTCATATTGGTCAGGTTTTTTATGCGGGGTCTTGTGTACCGTGCTTTGCGCGTTCATTGGGGTGACTGCATTTCAATTTGCCATCAACCGTGCGTCGCAAGATGAAATCAGTATAAAGTCTACTGAGAATACAAGTTCTAAGATTTCTACCATTAATGTATTGGCAAAGGTCACCTTATTGCAAAAATATATTGATACATTTTATCTAAATAATGTAGATGGGAAAGACTTAGAAGACGGTATCTACAAAGGAATATTGAAAGGACTTGATGATCCATATTCTGTTTATTATACAAAGAAAGAGTATTCTTCTTTGCAAGAATCAACAACTGGTGTTTACTGTGGTATCGGTGCCCGTGTTACGCAGGACGTAGATACTGGTATTATCACTATTGTACAGCCTTTTGAAGGAGGACCTGCGGATGTAGCAGGTATTCTTCCAAATGACATCATCTATAAAATCGAAGGGAACGAAGTAACCGGAGAGGATTTGTCTGAGGTTGTTGCAATGATGAAGGGAAAGAAAGGAACAAAAGTTTCTTTGACCATTCTCCGTGACAGAAAAGAGATGGAATTTGCGGTAGCTCGCAGTGATATTGAAATACCAACCGTAGAATATAAAATGTTGGATAACAAGATTGGTTATATCAAAGTTAGTGAATTCGATGAAGTAACGGCAGAGCAATTTAGAAAAGCGTTAGATGATTTGGAAAAGAAAAATGAAAAAGGACTCGTTATCGATCTTCGAAACAATGGTGGTGGACGTCTAACAGCAGTCGTTGATATGCTTGACCGTATGCTACCAGAAGGTGTAATTGTATCAACAAAAGAAAAATCGGGAGAGGGAGATACGTATTCTTCCACCAATGAAGAAAAATTTGAAAAGCCGTTAGCAGTACTAATCAATGGAAACAGTGCAAGTGCATCGGAAGTATTTGCAGGAGCAATTCAAGATTATGGCACTGGAGAGCTGGTCGGAACTACAAGCTTTGGAAAAGGTATCGTGCAGACAATCTTTGGCCTAAATGATGGGACGGCAGTAAAACTAACGACATCGGAATACTTTACACCGAAGGGGAGAAACATCCACGGAACGGGACTTACACCGGATGTAAAGGTGGAATTGAAAGAAGAATTGAAACAAAAAGTAACGATAGATGCTAAAGATGATAATCAGCTACAGACTGCGATTAAGGAAGTTCAAAAAGAGATAAAATAATTGCGGGGGGTAGGTGCAAAAAAAAAGAAGGTTGTGTACAATTTGCGAGCCATAGCCTATCCGTTATGAATTCAAATCTCAGTACGATTTGCGATTTTAATAAGCCATAAACAACGAAAAATGGAGTGATTAAACACTCCATTTTTGTTATTGTCTTATTAAAATAATCGTACAAATTCGATTTGAATTCATAACGGATAGGCTATGGCTCGCAAATTGGGATATAAGCTTTGAATTATGCAGTACCCCGGAATTGGTGGATTAGTAGAAAGGCTTAGATGAAAGGGTTAGATGAAAGGCTTGGGTGAAAGTCTTGGAAAGATGTTTGAAATTTTTGGATAGAAGTTGTGGCTAATTTAGTATGTGTATAGTAATGTTATCTTATATGTTAATTTGTAACCTTTCTAGAGTTGTATGATGTACATGAGTGTTTACGGATTTGTAGTTAAGTATGTATCTAAAAAGTGGTGTATGTCTATCCTATATTAAAAGTTTGGTTTTAATGATTTTATTTACTTGGTTTTACTGAGAGTATATTTCGTTATGGAAAAGGTTAATGTAGCGTATTATGTCCTTTTAATGACTTTTATCCTGACTCATTCTTTTTTAGTTTTTAATTGTAGATATGGAAGTTCTCTCAATTTGGGCTGTTTGGGGTATAATGCGTTGGGGTATAATGAAAATTTGGGCAGGACTAATTGCTAGCAATTGGAATTTGCCCTTGCATAACTAAAAATTAAAAATTTATACAAGGGATTAGTTTTTCATTTTTATTGAGTGTTATTTTATAAAAAAGGACGAACAAACGTTTGATTTTTTAGGTGCAATATGGTAAAATGTTGGAAGAGGTGTTTGAGATGGATCATTTTAAATTAGTTTCAGAATACGAGCCGACTGGCGATCAACCAGTGGCGATTGAAGAATTAGTAAAAGGGTTTGAAGAAGGGAATCAGTTTGAGACACTGCTTGGTGTAACTGGTTCTGGTAAGACGTTTACGATGGCAAATGTTATACAGCGTCTTAACAAGCCGACTCTTATTATTGCACACAATAAAACATTAGCGGCACAGCTATATAGTGAATTTAAAGAGTTCTTTCCAGAGAATGCGGTGGAATACTTTGTAAGCTATTATGATTATTTTCAGCCGGAGGCATATGTGCCATCGACGGATACTTATATTGCGAAGGATTCCTCGATTAATGATGAGATTGATAAGCTGCGTCACTCTGCCACAGCGGCACTTACCGAACGAAAAGATGTCATCGTTGTGGCCAGTGTATCTTGTATCTATGGTATTGGTAGCCCTGACTTTTATAAGAATATGACATTATCTCTTCGTCCAGGTATGATAAAGGATCGGGATGATATTCTTCGAAAGCTGGTGGAGATTCAATATTCCAGAAATGATATGGACTTTAAACGTGGTACGTTTCGGGTACGAGGCGATGTGATTGAAGTTTATCTAGCCTCTGCAACGGATACCGCGATTCGTGTAGAAATGTTTGGAGATGAGATCGACCGTATTTCAGAAATTGATGTTTTGACAGGAGAAGTTTTATGCTTGTTGGAGCATGCATATATATATCCGGCGTCCCATTATGTTATTGATCCAAAGCAGATGGAGCCGGCAATACAAAATATAGAAGTAGAATTAAAGGATCAGATTGGCTATTTTAAAAGTGAAGATAAACTACTGGAAGCACAGCGTATATCCGAGCGGACGAACTTTGATATAGAGATGCTTCGAGAGACCGGATTTTGCTCTGGTATCGAGAATTATTCCCGTCATTTGAATGGACTAGCTCCGGGTGAGTCACCTTATACATTAATGGATTTCTTTCCAGATGATTATCTGATTATTGTGGATGAGTCACACATTACGATTCCTCAGGTGCGAGGCATGTATGCAGGAGACCAGTCACGAAAAGGTACACTGGTAAATTTCGGATTTCGTTTGCCGTCAGCGAAGGATAACCGCCCTCTTGCCTTTCCGGAATTCGAGGAAAAGATTAATCGGATGCTCTTTGTTTCGGCGACTCCATCTGAGTATGAACGTACACATGAGCTTCTTCGTACCGAGCAGATTATAAGACCAACCGGACTTTTGGACCCTGAGATATTTGTAAGGCCAGTCAAAGGTCAGATTGATGATTTGTTAGGTGAAATCAATAAAGAAATTGAACATCATAATAAAATATTGGTAACGACACTGACAAAGCGTATGGCAGAAGATTTAACGGATTACCTACGTCAGGTTGGTATTCGAATTAAATATTTGCATTCCGATATTGATACCTTGGAACGTTCCGAAATCATTCGTGATATGCGACTAGATGTTTTTGATGTGCTAGTTGGTATCAACCTTCTTCGAGAAGGACTTGATATACCAGAGATTACGCTTGTGGCAATCTTGGATGCCGATAAGGAAGGATTCCTTCGTTCGGAAACGTCACTCATTCAGACCATTGGACGAGCTGCCAGAAATTCAGATGGACGAGTTATCATGTATGCGGATAAGATGACCGACTCGATGAACAAGGCGATTTCTGAAACAAACCGTAGACGCCAGATTCAAAATGAATATAATGTAGAACATGGTATTACACCGACCACGATTCAAAAGGCAGTAAGAGATCTGATACGTATCTCAAAAAAGGCGGATACGATTGGTTACAAACTGGATAAGGATCTGGAATCCATGAATAAAGAAGAATTAGAGAAGCTGGTAAAAGTACTTCAAAAGAAGATGAATGCAGCAGCGGCAGAGCTTAACTTTGAGGCAGCAGCGAAACTTCGAGACCAGCTGATTGAGATAAAAAAGGAACTAAATCAGAATTTTAAGTGAGAAAGAAAGCGTGCAAACAATGGCAGAGAAAAAGAGCTACATTCAGATACGAGGTGCGAAAGAGCACAACTTAAAAAATATTTCTTTGAAAATACCAAGAGATGAGTTTGTTGTATTAACCGGACTTAGTGGTTCAGGAAAGTCATCCCTTGCATTTGATACGATTTATGCAGAAGGTCAGAGACGCTATATGGAGTCACTATCTTCTTATGCAAGACAATTCTTAGGACAGATGGAAAAACCGAACGTAGAAAGCATTGAAGGATTATCTCCAGCTATCTCCATAGACCAAAAATCAACCAATCGAAATCCTCGTTCCACCGTAGGAACTGTAACGGAAATATATGATTATTTCCGTCTACTTTACGCGCGTATTGGAATTCCACACTGTCCAAAGTGTGGAAAAGAGATTAAGAAGCAGACAGTTGACCAGATGGTAGATGAAATCATGAAACTTCCAGAACGTACGAAGATACAGATAATGGCACCGGTTGTTCGCGGAAGAAAAGGAGAACATGCAAAAATATTTTCAAATGCTAAGAAGAGCGGTTATGTGCGAGTCAAAGTGGATGGAAATCTGTATGAACTATCCGAAGAGATAACTCTGGATAAAAACAAAAAACATAACATCGAAATCATTATAGACCGACTTGCAGTTAAAGAAGGAATTGGAAAACGTCTTGCGGACTCCATTGAGAGCGCGCTAAAGCTATCGGATGGACTCTTAATTGTAGATATAATTGACGGAAAGCCACTTAATTTTAGCCAGAGCTTTTCCTGCCCTGATTGCGGTATCAGCATTGATGAGATTGAACCAAGAAACTTTTCGTTCAACAATCCATTTGGTGCCTGCCCAGTATGCCATGGTATTGGGGTGAAGATGGAATTTGATGAAGAACTGATTATTCCGGATAAGTCACTTAGCATCAATCAAGGCGCGATTGCAGCCATGGGCTGGCAGTCTGCTACAGACCCAACCAGCTATAGCGGATGTATCCTTGCTGCAATTTCCAAAGAATACAAGTTTAGCCTGGATGAGCCATATAGTAAGCTTCCAGAAGCCATTCGTAAAATGATGATGCAGGGTTTTGATAAGAGTGTAAAAGTGCATTATAAAGGAATGCGTGGAGAAGGTGTTTATGACGTTTTGTTCGAAGGACTCCTTCGAAATTTAGAGCGCAGATACCGAGAGACAGGATCTGATACGATCAAGCAGGAATATGAAACCTTTATGCGGGTTACTCCATGCAAGGATTGTGGTGGTAAACGACTGAAACCAGAGGCGCTTGCAGTAACAATGGGAAATAAAAACATATCCGAGATAACCGAGCTTTCAATTGCTGATTTGTCTCAGTTTATGAAAGACCTTGATTTAACTGAGCGTCAGGAAAAGATTGGTGAGCTAGTATTAAAAGAGATTGGCTCGCGAATTGGATTTTTAATGAATGTAGGACTTGATTACCTGTCCTTATCACGTGCTGCTGGATCACTATCTGGTGGAGAGGCACAGCGTATCCGTCTTGCAACGCAGATTGGTTCTGGCTTAGTTGGTGTAGCTTATATTTTGGATGAACCAAGTATCGGACTTCATCAAAGAGACAATGACAAATTATTAAAGACCTTATGTAATCTAAGAGACCTTGGTAATACCTTGATCGTCGTAGAGCATGATGAAGATACCATGTTTGCAGCGGATCATATTGTGGATATCGGCCCTGGAGCCGGCGAACATGGTGGAGAAGTCATTGCAGAAGGTACCGCACAGCAAATTATGGACAATCCAAATTCGATTACGGGAGCTTATTTAAGCGGAAGAATCAAGATACCAGTTCCAAAGGAGAGAAAGCAGGCATCTGGTTATCTTACGATCAAAGGAGCAAGAGAAAACAACTTAAAGAATATAGATGTGAATATTCCACTCGGAATCATGGCCTGTATCACGGGAGTGTCTGGCTCTGGAAAAAGTTCACTAATCAATGAAATCCTTAATAAAAAGCTTTCCAAAGAACTGAATCGTGCCAGGGTGATTGCCGGAAGACATGATAGTATTGAAGGAATTGAACAGCTTGATAAAGTCATTAATATTGACCAGTCGCCGATTGGAAGAACACCTCGTTCCAATCCAGCAACTTATACCGGTGTGTTTGATATGATTCGTGATTTATTTGCTAACACGCCAGATGCAAAGGCAATGGGCTATAAGAAGGGCCGCTTTAGCTTTAATGTAAAGGGTGGCCGCTGCGAAGCCTGTTCCGGTGATGGTATCATCAAAATTGAAATGAACTTCCTACCAGACATCTATGTTCCATGTGAAGTCTGCGGTGGAAAGCGCTACAACCGCGAGACCTTGGAAGTAAAATATAAGGGGAAAAGTATTTACGACATTCTTGATATGACAGTAGAAGAAGCACTCAAATACTTTGAGAATATGCCTTCCATTCTTCGAAAGATTGAAACACTCAATGACGTAGGTCTTTCCTATATTCGGTTAGGACAGCCTTCCACTACCTTATCTGGTGGTGAAGCACAAAGAATCAAGCTTGCAACCGAATTAAGCAAACGAAGCACCGGAAAGACCATCTATATCTTAGATGAACCGACGACTGGACTTCATTTTGCAGATGTGCATAAACTGATTGAGATACTACACCGGCTTTCAGAAGGCGGTAACTCGGTTATCGTAATAGAACACAATCTGGATGTAATCAAGACTGCCGACTATATCATTGATATGGGGCCAGAAGGCGGAGACAAAGGTGGAATGGTAATTGCAGAAGGAACGCCAGAGGAAGTAGCTAAGATGAAGCAGTCTTATACGGGACAATATATAAAGAAGATGCTAAAGAGATAAAACATAGGCATGGAATTATAAAAAGGTAGTGTACAATTTGCAGGTCATATCTTACGAAGGATAGATTCAAACCTCAGTACGATTGGCAATTTTAATAAGCCATAAACAACGAAAATAGAGTGATGGGCACTCTATTTTCGTTATTGTCGTGCGCCCAGCATGGGCGCAATCTAATCGGTGAAAGTCCGTAGTGCGGGTTAGTAGTGCCAAGCACATAGCCAAGAGCAAGGGTGTCCATCGTGAGGTGGAATCTGAAGGAAGCTGGAGGCAAACTTCTGGTCTGACGAACAGAAATCACATCAGGCATTAATAGGTTGGATAAGGTTGCGACACAAACCAAAGTCCTAAACTACTCAGAAACCTATGATGTAAATGTGGCAGATGGATGGAAGGAAAGATTGCGTTCTTACCTGGGGAGGTCTCATAGGTAGGTGGAAACAGAGTATGAAGCCTATAGTAACAACGAATTATGAGAAGTCAGCCGAGGTCATAGTACCACAGAGGCTTAAGACTGTGTGGGAAGGACTGAACTTTAGGAGATGAAAGTAAATGAATGTTACTAAGAATGAATTAAAGGACAGACAACTTCATATCGAAGACTATCAGCAAATGGTATCTGCGGAACAGAAAGAGTATGCAGAAGTGTCCGCTCATTCAAAGATAACTGAAAACAACATCATCGTCACAGATTTTACATACGGAACCATATCTTCCACGGATAATCTATTGGAGAAAATATTAGATAAGGCAAATCTTAACAATGCGTATAAGAAAGTTAAATCGAATAAAGGAGCTGGAGGTGTTGATGGGATGAGTGTGGATGAACTTCTAACATTTCTCAGAGATAATCAAAAGCAACTAATCCAAAAGATTACGGATGGTAAATATCATCCAAATCCAGTAAGACGGGTAGAAATACCGAAGGAAGAAAAGGGCAAATTTAGAAAACTGGGAATACCAACCGTAGTTGACCGAGTGATTCAACAAGCAATCACACAGGTGCTTTCTCCGATATTTGAGGAACAGTTCTCAGACAATAGTTTTGGATTTCGACCAAGAAGAAGCCAACATGACGCATTAAAACGATGTCAGCAGAATGTAAATGATGGATATGTATATGTAGTAGACATGGACTTAGAAAAGTTCTTTGATACAGTGTGTCAAAGCAAACTAATAGAGGTTCTGTCAAAAACCATCAAAGACGGCAGAGTAATCTCCCTGATACACAAATATCTGAATGCAGGAGTCATTAGTAAAGGGATGTTTGAGAGAACAGAAGTTGGAGTACCACAGGGTGGACCATTAAGTCCTCTTCTTAGTAACATAATGCTGAACGAGTTGGATAAGGAACTAGCACGTAGAGGGCACCGTTTTGTGCGCTATGCGGACGACTGTATGATTTTCTGTAAAAGCAGAAAGAGTGCAGATAGAACCTTAGAAAACATAGTGCCATATATCGAAAGAAATCTTTTTTTAAAAGTAAACCGAGACAAAACAAACGTGGCCCATATCAGCAAAGTTAAATACCTTGGATATACATTTTATAGATACAAGGGAAAATGCAGATTCAGAGTACATCCCAAATCGATTGCTAAAATGAGAGCTAAGATAAAAGAGTTAACATCAAGAAGTAATGGGTGGGGAAACGAGTATCGAGCAATGAAGTTAACACAATTTATAAGAGGATGGATAAATTACTATTCACTTGCGGATATGAAAAGCCTGCTCAAAAATACGGATGAATGGATGCGAAGAAGAATAAGATTGGTCTATTGGAAACAATGGAAGAAAATTAAAACAAGATACAAAATGATTAGAAAGTATAACTTGCCCGAATGGAAAGTGCATGAAATGGCTAACTGCCGTAAAGGTTTTTGGCGTAGTGCTATTATGCTAAATAGTGTACTAACCAACCAAATAATAGCCGATATGGAGTTTATATCCATGACCGACTATTATCTGAAAGTTTGTGAAAACTAGAGAACCGCCGTATACGGAGCCGTATGTGCGGTGGTGTGGGAGGTCGGTAGATAAAATAATTATCTACCTCCTACCCGATTTATTAAAATAATCGTACAAATTCGGTTTGAATCTATCCTTCGTAAGCTATGATCTGCAAATTGATATATAAGTTTATAAAATTAAGAGTAAATAGATGTACATGTTTGGAGGAGAGTTATGAGTTATCATTTTTTTGCAATGATGTCTAGAATGAAGTACATTGAACGTTGGGCATTGATGCGTAATTCGGAAAAGGAAAATATCAGCGAGCATTCGATGGAAGTAGCAATGATCGCACATGCGCTGGCGGTTATTAGCAATGTGCGCCTTGGCAATAACTTGAATGTTGAGAAGGCAGCGTTAATCGGATTATATCATGATTGTACCGAGATTATAACAGGAGATATGCCAACTCCAGTTAAGTATTACAATGATGATATCAAGAAGGCATTTAAAGAGGTAGAAAATGTGGCCGCAAACAAACTATTGTCCATGCTACCAGCGGATATGCGTTCCTATTATTATACTCTGTTTTTCAAAGAGGAAGAGGATAAATATCTTTGGAAACTTGAAAAGGCGGCGGACAAGCTCTCAGCATTGATTAAATGTATTGAAGAAAAGAAAGCTGGGAATACAGAATTTTCTAGCGCATACAAAGCTCTTCGAGAAAGTATTGAAAAGATGCAGCTAAAAGAAGTGGAAATCTTTCTTGACGAGTTTTTGCCATCCTATAAAATGACATTGGATGAGCTTCATTGACACAAATGAACAAAGAAAGCCTTTTAAATTAAATTATTTTCTCTATGAATCCCCTTTGACAAACAAGGGGATTATGCATATTATAGAAGCAGTGACATGTAGGATGAATCAATGGAGGTACAAGCGTGAAAAAAGAGTTAGTGATCGTTCTTGATTTTGGAGGACAGTACAATCAGTTAATTGCAAGAAGAGTCAGAGAATGCAACGTTTATTGTGAAGTACATCCTTACAATATGAATCTGGATGCCTTGAAAGAAATGAATCCAAAGGGAATTATTTTTACCGGAGGACCCAATAGTGTATATGGAGAAACCTCTCCAATTTGTGGAAAGGAAATCTTTGAACTTGGGATACCAATTCTTGGTATCTGCTATGGCTCACAGCTTATGTCTCATGTATTGGGTGGAAGCGTAGCAACAGCACCTGTCAGTGAATATGGTAAAACAGAAGTATCGATTGACACAACTTCCAAATTGTTTGACGGTATTTCTACAAAATCGATTTGCTGGATGAGTCATACTGATTACATCGAAAAAGCTCCTGCAGACTTTACCATAACAGCTCATACACCGGTCTGCCCAGTAGCAGCCATGGAAAATGCGAATAAGAATCTTTATGCCGTACAGTTCCATCCAGAAGTAATGCATACCAAAGAGGGAATGAAAATGCTTTCCAATTTTGTATTCAATGTATGTGGTTGTGCAGGTGATTGGAAGATGGATTCCTTTGTGGAAAAAACCATCGAAGAAGTGCGTACCAAGATTGGAAAAGGAAATGTACTTTGTGCCCTATCCGGAGGAGTTGATTCTTCCGTGGCAGCTGTTCTTTTATCCAAAGCAGTTGGAAAACAACTTACTTGCGTATTTGTAGACCATGGTTTACTTCGTAAGGATGAGGGAGATGAAGTAGAAGCGATATTTGGACCAACAGGACCATACGACCTAAACTTTATCCGTGTCAATGCACAAGACCGCTTTTACAAAAAGCTTGCCGGAGTAGAAGAACCAGAGCAAAAGAGAAAAATCATCGGAGAAGAATTCATCCGTGTATTTGAAGAAGAAGCAAAGAAGATTGGCGCCGTGGACTTCCTGGTACAAGGAACCATCTATCCAGACGTAATCGAAAGCGGCCTCGGCGAATCCGCAGTCATCAAGTCTCATCACAACGTTGGTGGCCTTCCAGACTGTGTGGAATTCAAAGAAATCATCGAGCCTCTTCGCCTTTTATTCAAAGACGAGGTGCGTAAAGCAGGACTCGAACTTGGCATACCAGAATACCTTGTATTCCGTCAGCCATTCCCAGGTCCAGGTCTTGGTATCCGTATCATAGGCGATGTAACGGCAGAAAAGGTACGCATCGTTCAGGATGCTGACTACATCTACCGTGAAGAAATCAAAAATGCTGGTGTCGACAAAGACCTAGGTCAGTACTTTGCTGCTCTTACCAACATGCGAAGTGTAGGTGTCATGGGAGATGAGAGAACATACGACTATGCCATTGTTCTTCGTGCAGTAACTACGAGCGACTTTATGACCGCAGAAAGTGCGGATTTGCCTTGGGAAGTGCTTGGTAAGGTGACGAGTCGTATTGTGAATGAAGTAAAAGGGGTTAACCGCGTGATGTATGATTGCACGGGGAAACCACCGGCTACGATTGAGTTTGAGTGACCTAGAAAAGCCGCAAAGCCTTATAAATCAAAGCTTTGCGGCTTTTTCGTCAGCAAAATGTCAGCAGAATTTAGAAGCACGATAGGATATTGTTTGAAATTGAAGATTATTTTGGAGAGAAGTTAAAAAAGTGATGTAACTTTTTTGAATAATATTGTAAAATGATTACATAGAAAAAGAGTTCTTATTCTGAAGAAAGTAATAAGGACTTGTAACAAAGAGTTTTTTATATTTTGCATTAAAAAATGCTTGACTATCACCTTGGGTGTTAGCTTATGATAATATAGAGGTGATTGATATGCTAATAAACGAAGTGAGCAAACTCACAAAACTAACTAAAAAGGCAATCGAATATTATACGTTGCAGGGCTTAGTTGTTCCGTCTGTATTAGAAAACGGCTATCGAAACTATACTAATCAAGATGTCGAACAGTTAACTAAAATCAGTGTTTTGAGAAAATTAGATATTTCAACCGAGGAAATTCAACATATTTTAAACGATACAACAAACTCGGCATTGCATGCAGTAGCAATAAAAAAAGAATTAGATTATCAACGTGATATGCTAAAAAAATCTATTCTTGAAAAACTCAGTCAAGGAAAACCTTATAAAGAAATCAGCATGGAGTTACAGTCGATTGAACAAGGAAAAACCATTACCGACAAACTGTTAGATGCATTTCCGGGATATTATGGTCGCTTTATTTGTATGCATTTTGCTCAATTTCTAAATGAACCTATCCGAACTGAATCTCAACAAATCGCATACGAAACTATTTTATCCTTTTTAGATAATGTGCCCATATTGGATATCCCAAAAGATTTGGAAGAATATTTAATTGAGGGTACAAAGCACATCGGAACAAAACAGATTTCTGAAATGCTTGAATCAACTAAAAAATTATATGAAAATCCAGATGAGTTTTTATCTAATAATAAGGAAATGCTCATGCAGTATTTGGAATATAAAAAATCCGATGAATATAAAAATTCACCAGCTTTTAAAGTGACGGAATTGATGAAAGAATTTAATTGCTGTAATGGATATAACGATGTTTTTCTTCCTGCTATGAAACAGTTGAGTTCTTCATATGCAGAATATTATCATCAAATAGAAGTAGCCAATAGAAAATTTTTAGAACAATATCCTGAAATCGAAAAGCTGAACAACCAAAGCAAATGAGCAAACAATTAAGATTTGCAAAATTAGAGAGTAAACAGTATTATAAACTTAGCCCGAAAATAGAAAGCCTCATCTAGTAAAAATTTTAACTAGATGGGGCTTTTTCACTAAATAGTTACTTTTCAATCGGCACGTTAAAAGTCTGCAACGAATTCTTATATTGCATCTGCATAATCTTATCATCCAACATACCATCTTTGTAAGCCTTAATTATTTCCCGTACTGTATGGTTCAATGCAGTGGACAATACCGAACTGTAATAGTAAATCCCTAACAGTGTTTCACCATCAAAAGAGTTCGTCTCCCTCTCAATCTCTATTCCTGACTTCTCCAGATAGGTTATCATAGAAAGATACTCCGCATAAGCATTGGCGGCTTCTCCAGTAGCTTCTAATAATTCTGAATGTTTAAATATAGCACAGCAAACAAAGGTTCCGATACCAGATCTTTCAGGAGCTGATGCAATCTGTATATCAAATCCATTTCTAATTAATTTCTCAAATAAAAGAATAAATTCATTAACTTTTTTTATACTATAGGTGTTATTCACAAATGGCTTGTACTTTTCCTGCACTTTAGCTACATTCATTTTCTCTATTTCCATAGTATCGAGTGGGAATCTGTATTTCCAAAGTAAATATTCTTTATCATCATATCCCAAATCTTCTGAATAGGATAGAAGTTGTGATTTGGCTCGGTACCAGCTGTCGAGCTTATAATTGGTGTATCGAAACAATGGATGTGACTCGTCAAATGACAATACATACCGACCAGCTTCTTTTTCTATTACCAGTCCGTGATTTTCTTCTAATTCAAATAAGATCTGCATCAGATCCAGATCAGAATAGATATCGTGATCCTTTAGTGCAGATACATCGACATCTAAAGCAGCTGCGATTTCTTTTAATTTATCTTCTTTTGGAATCATTTTATGACTTTCATACTGTCGTATTCGAACATCGGCAGTAGCGGCTGAAAATCCAGCTTTGATACCAAGTTCTTTTTGAGTCATACCTCGTAGATCGCGTATGGCTCTTATTTTATGTCCAACTGACATCTCAAAAATCACCTCATTTTCTTAATGATGAATCCATTTTATCATAGAATAGAAAAAATAGAAAGAACAGAAATAAAAATATTTCTAATTTGCACTTGACAGAAATAAATATGTTTCTATATAATAGAATTTAGATAGTAATAAATTTATTTCTATTCCAAATATTACACGAGAGGAGAGAAACGTATGGAAGTGATGGAGAAACCAGTTTATGTAGATGTAAACGAGGTATGTGCTGATTGGGGAGTTTGTCGAAGCAAGGGATACGCCATTATTAAGGAATTATCGGAACGAATGAAAAAAGAAAATCCGAAGTTGCTTGTAATGAGTGGAAAAATCAATCGTATCTATTACGAAGAAGCATGTATGAAGAGGTAACTGATGATGAAGTTTAGAGAAAAGAAAAAGCTCCTGTTGGCGCAGGAGCTTGGGCACATGACTATGCATGTACGATTCATAAAAGTATTCTAGCATAGTCGCCGCGCCTTTTCAATTGAAAGGAGTGATTTTTTGGCTGTTTTAAAGAACAAAACCCAGGGACTATATGTGAATGTAAGCAAAGATATTTTACTTGATCAAAAGCTTAGTTTGAGAGATCGAGGAATGCTGGTAACAATATTGTCCCTATCAGACAATTGGGATTTTAATTTGAAAGGCTTTTCAAAAATTCTGCCAGACGGAGTGGATGGCATCCGATCTAGTGTGAATGAATTAATGAAAAGAGGATATCTGACTGGTGGACAAGAGCGAAATGGGAGAGGGCGCTTTGGTAAAAATGTGATTGAAGTGCATCAAGTACCAGTTCCACCGCAATTGGAAAATCCGATTACGGTAAATCCGTTCACGGAAAAATCGAAAACGGTTCCTTCGATTACGGGCATACCGCATACGGAACATCCAACACAAGTAATTAATAACAAAGTAAATAACAAAAGAGTAAATAATCATCAATCAATCTTTCAGAGGAAGGATGGAGAGCCAGAAGTAATACCTACGATATCAAAAAGTGTGGTTCCCATGCAGGAGCTGATTGAAAGATTTGAATATAGTGAGCTGTGTCAAATCTTATCCTATCACCATCTATTACAAGAATGTAGGGAGTGCCAGTTATCACAATATGAAATCAAAGCACGTGTCATAGAGGAACTGAAATATCTAATCAGTTACGAAACTTTGGCCTTTGATGGAGATGGTGCAATGGTAGATGCCTTGCTTGATTATATGAGTGAGATTATCGCCACAGATAGAAAAATTACTTTTAATAATGGTGAAACCTACGATGCAAGGTCAATGGGAAATCAATTTTATCGTCTCGACAGTGGAGCCATACGATATGTTCTTGAAAAATTTGATGATGTTTCTCAGGATACAAGGATTGTGAATAAGAAGAATTATTTGATCCGAATGTTGCTCACAGCAAAAAGTGATTTAGAAACCAGTATCAAGAGTGATGTGAATTATGATATGGCACATTGGTACGAAAGGGGGAATGAATAGTGTCAGTTTTTAAAGATAATTGGAATGGCTATGATGGGAAGCGCTGGAGAGTATCTCTACGCTATACCGATTGGCAGGGGAAAAAGAAACAACATGATAAACGAGGTTTTGAGACCAAAAAAGATGCATTAGCCTATGAGCGCGATTTTTTGGCAAAGAAAAGTAAGGATATCAATATGGGATTTGGAGTCTTTATTGATGTTTATCTTTCCGACATTAAACCGCAGATTAAGCTGAACACCTATAGAACAAAGGTTCATATCATCAATACACATATTAGACCGTATTTTGAAGAAAAGAGTTTATCAGAAATCTCGCCTACGGATATTTTACAGTGGCAGAACGAACTGTTAAGTAAGCGAGATGAAAATGATAAAGGCTATGCCCAGACGTATCTGCGCACGCTTCAAAATCAACTGACAGCAATATTGAATCATGCAGTCCGCTACTATGACTTAGCAAAGAATCCCTGTAGTAAAGGGAAAAAGATGGGGAAAGCAAAGGCAAAGGAAATGTTGTTCTGGACAAAAGACGAATATACAAAATTTGCAGATGTAATCAAAGATAAACCTATCTCTTATTATGCTTTTGAAATTCTATACTGGACGGGAGTACGAATGAGCGAAATGCTTGCACTAGAGCGTGGAGATATCAATTTGGAAAAAAGAACCTTAAAGATTGATAAGCAGGTACAAAGAATTGATGGAATTGAATATACCACCACACCAAAAACAGACAAAGGAAATCGTGTGATTGAACTACCAGAATTTCTTTGTAATGAATTGGAGGATTATTTTGGAATGATATACAAAATCGATGAACATACGAGATTGTTTAACATTACAAAAAGTTATCTGCATCATGAAATGGATCGAGGTTCGAAAGCAGCTGGTGTAAAAAGAATTCGTATTCATGACCTACGACACAGTGCATGTGCAGCATTGATCGAGCTTGGATTTTCACCAGTTCAGATTGCAGAAAGATTAGGTCATGAGAGCGCCACAATTACTATGCGATATGCTCATTTGTATCCATCGGTTCAGCGTACTATGGCTGATAAATTAAATGATATGTTTCATGATGAATCAGATTTCGAGGATGATGATGAAAGTGAGGAATCAGAAGAATGATGGAAGGACGTTTAGGCTATAACAGTTCCAATAAGCGATATGGATTTTTGGTATCGGACTTGTGGGAAAATGACGGATTTCATTGTGGTGAAGGGATGGAAGTTCTTGTTGAAGATGAATGGATTTCTACCAGAATTGAAATGGCTTGGAATGAAAATGGCAATGTGTGGTATCTAGTGGGAACCCCTTATTATGGGGATTTGGAATATGTGCGAGCAAGGATTTAAGTTCTTGCTCAGATTGGAGAATGTTATGAGTAAAATATATCGACGTACCACCCTTCTTACTGGAGTAAATGCTACTAAGAAGGATAAGAACCGCAAACGTAATGTCATTATGAATTTTAGAGTTTCACCAGAAGAAAAACAGCTGATTGATGAGCGTATAGCACTTTCAGGACTTATGAAATCGGAATACTTTATCAATAGTTGTTTGGAGCAGGAGATTCATGTGATGGGAAATATCAGAACCTTTGATGCAATAAAAAAGCGTATGGAACTGATAGACAAGCATTTATGTAACCTTAGTATGTCCGAGGAACTGGATTTTGAGATTCTAGAATCTCTTCGGACAGTATTGGAATTATTAGATCATTTGTATGGTAGCAATGAGTAGCTACAGAAAGAGAGGCAATTATGTTTATTAGTGATAGAAGATTACTGGTGGTAGGCATTGATCATGGATTTTCCATGATGAAAACTCCACATGCAACATTTGAAAATGGTGTTGAAAAATTGGGAGGAGAAGCAACCCTCACCAACAACACATTAATTTATCAGGGAAATTATTATAAAGTTGGCGAAGGAAGACTTCCTCTTATGCAGACAAAGACAGAGAACGAGAATTATTTTTTGCTGACACTAGCTGCGATTGCTAAGGAAATGGATATTTATCAACAGCGCAAGGCAGATGTGATTCTAGCGGTGGGTTTACCATTTAGCAGATTTGGAAAAGAAAAAGAAGATTTTTATCATTATCTGTTACGAGAAGATTCGATTCACTTTAACTATTGTGGTAGGGATTATGAGATTCAGATTTTAGATGTTTATGTATTTCCACAGTGCTACGCAGCAATAGCAGACAAGCTCCGAGAATATGGCAGAGAAAATCTGATTGTAGATATTGGATCGAAAACAATTGATGTAATTCATACAAGAAATTATGTACCAGTAGAAAGTGAAAGTACTTCGATTCCAGCGGCATTGATTCAGTGTATGGAAGGCATAAAAAGCAATGTGTACCAAAACTGTAACCGCAGGGTTAGTGAAGATATGATTCAGCAGATGATTCTGGAGAAGGACGTAAATATCCCAACAGATTGTAAGGTGATTATCAGAGCAGGGCTTGTAGATTTTGCAAAAGGGATGGAAGCAAAGTTAGCGGAACTTGGATTTGATCTTGAAATGTTCACAGTCATCTATGCAGGTGGCGGTGCTCTGATAATGAAGAATTATGGAACCTTGAAAGGTGCAAATATTCACTACCTAGAAGATATTAGGGCAAATGCAAAAGGGTATGAATTCTTGGCAAAGCAGAAAGGAAAATTCTAGGCAGTACAATACAAAGATGATATTTTTCAAGAATTAGAGGTGAGGAGATGGCAGGAAAAAGTGAGTTACAGAAATCTTTGTCCTTTCGATTAAATCTATCGAAAGAAGATGAAAGAGAACTGTATGAAGCAATTATGGGACATAACCGTGATAACGAAAATGATCCATATGGTAGTAGTGGAGCTTATATCAAAGCAGCATTGAAATGTTATCACGGAAATGAAATGCAAATGGAGCAGCAAGAACATTTCAAAGAGGAGATGCAGGAGTATTTACAGATGCAGGCAAATGAGCAGAGAGAGTTATTCTTAAAGGCATTAGAAGTCCATGATCAAAAGATGGTAGCTATGATTGTAGAATCGGTAGCAAGTACCTTGGCAAGGATGGAAATGCAACCTTCTGTGAAACCGCATAGGGAAGAAAATAACACTTCTTCCCTGGAGAAGGTACAGGGGAAAAGGGCAGAAATAATCTTGCAGGATACGATAGATGAAACTATGCCAGAAGAAGCCTTTTCTTATTTGCAGAATTTATAAGTTAGTAATGTGGGTGTTACAGTTTGAATTTATTGTCTTACATATTGCATGACACATCTATAGAAGAAAATCAGATGTGTTGCATATGGTCAGACAAGTATAAGAAATGTAATACACGCCACTGTGATAGTGGAGGGAGCAAAGGGCATTTCGTCTACGTAGCCGAGTGATTTTTTTCCAGGATCGGATGCAATGGAGGCAACGCATAGAACTTGCATTGCTTGTTGCATCCAATCCCTACAAAAAATCACAAGACCACTATCATCCAATGTAGGTTACGAAAGATTATTTCGAACGTGCTAGCTGCTAATGGAAACTCTCCGCCGGAGACTTTCTATTAGCGCTATCACATATCTTCATAATCTCAGTGTAGTATGTGACGGATGATAGGCAAGTTTCGCAAATGTGGTACCCACATTCGCACCGGAAGCAGCCTATGGGCTGTTCCTAAACTTGCCAGAGGGCGTTGCCCCTTGGAACCCCAGCAAAGAGTTTCACTCTCTGCACACTGGAGCCGCTGATGTTCTGGTATGAAATTCCGAGACATCCGCTGGAAGTCTCTTCATCTCATCCCATCCATCAGCTAGTGGCAACTTTCTCAAGATAGCTATTACTAATGAGCTTGCCCCTGCACCCCAAAAGACAAAAAACACGAAAGGAGTGTAATACAAAGTGCGAAAAAGAGAATACCAAGTCAAGTTTCGAATGAACCAAGAAGAGTATGAACGGCTACAGGAAAAAGTGACAGCTTCAGGACAGACACAGCAGTCATTTATTATCAATGCTCTTGCTGGAGTGGTGATTGCTCCTAGAGAAGAAATTGATGTACTTAAGAATATAAACAAGAATTTTGATGATTTGCTTCGGCAGATTAGAGGAATGGCAACCAATGTAAATCAGATGGCGCATATTGCAAATGGAACTGGAGTGCTGGCAACCATAGACAAATTGGAAGACATTGCAGATCGAATCAACTATTTTAAGAAGGAGTGTGAAGAAATGTGGCGATCAATAAGACGATTAATAAGTCAACAAAATCACATGGGGCAATGAGAAATTGTATCGAATATGTGCTTCGTGAAGATAAAACAAATCGGGGACTTGTATATGTAACTGGACCATTTTCCGCGGATGAAATTACTTATGATTCAGTTTATCAATCCTTTTTAGAAGAAAAGAAATTGTGGGGTAAGGATTCAGGAAGAATGTATGCCCACAATATTATTTCTTGGCATAAAGAAGAAAATCTTACGTTACAGCAGGCATTTACATTTGGAAAAGAATTTGTAGAGAAATGGTTTGATGGATTTCAGACATTGATTGGGGTGCACAAGGATTGGGATCATGTGCATCTACATCTGGTCACAAATACAGTGAGCTATGAGGATGGTCATAAGCTACATAATTCCAAAAAGGATTTGGAGCGTATGAAAGAAATGACCAATCGGATGTGTGTAGAACGTGGATTGACAGTAGCACAGAAGGGTAAAGATTTTTATGGAAATGATTTGGAAGAAGGTCATGTTCGGGCTTGGAGTAAGGATAAATATCATCTCCTGCTGAATGACCAAAAGAAAAGTCACGTTGTAGAATGTGCTTTAGCAGTTATGGAAACGAGAGAACAAAGTTGTAGCAAAGAGGAATTTGTGAAAGGTATGGCAATAAGAGGTTGGCGCACCACCTGGACGGATAGTAGAAAGAATATTACTTTTGAGAATGAAGAAGGGAAAAAAGTGCGTGATTCCAATATTTCCAAGACTTTTCAACTGGATGTATCAAAGGAGGGATTATTGAATGAATTTGAAAGACAGGCAGAAATCAGAGAGCGTGCTGCTAGAAGAAAAAGAGCAAATAGTGGAGAAATCCAGTTTGACGAAGCAATTGGAACAACAGATAGAGAATTCGAAGAATACTATAGAGAAGTTAAAACAGTTATTGCAGGAAGCACTACAGGCACTTCAAACAATGACAGCGGAGAGGGACGATTTGCTCAAGATTCAGGCAGAGGACAGGAAATTATTCAAGGAAGAATTAGAGAAGCAACAGACTTTAAATCAGAATTTGGAGAACGAAAAGAAAATTTTGATGGAGAAAGAATATCTCTCAAGGAAAGACTTGGAGTATGTCAACAAGAGGCTGGAAAGCGAGAAGAAGAACGAAAACTGGATGAGCAGACACATACGAGAACTAGAGGGCGAAGTCGCTAGATTAAAAAATCGTCCTCTGTGGAAGCAGATTTTGGATGATTTGAAACCAAAGCCGAAGTGGAGACCATATAACCGAAAAAGAAAATTTTTCGAGTTCATGGAGAAACTATTTCATGTGATATTAGCAGTGGCATTTACAATTATTGTTTTCGTAGCAGTCTATTGGTTCATGAAATGGTCGATGCGCCAGTAAGATTAAATTACAGGCTGATGGAAGGGATTGATGATATGAGATTCATTTACGCAAGTTATAATTCAAATTATAACAGTATAGATATAACGACATTTGATAATATTTTACTTAGAATTGATTGCAATAAAGCGGAAGAAGGAATCAGGACAACACCTGGTCCCCAATGTGCGTTAAATGCATTGGCAATTGATGAACCGCTGGAATATGCTAGGCTGGTCTTGGATGGAGAGCTGCAGATGTGGGTGGATGCAGAAGATAGTTTGGAACTTTGGTAAAAAATATTAAACATCATATTAATTACTATGTGCATGGGTAAATTCTGGATTTGAGAAAAATGGATTGATAGAATTTGCTCATGCACTTTACTATAAATTAGCTTATTATTTGCTTGTTATCATTCCGATAAAAGAATATAATAGAATACAGATTGGAGGTTTCTAATATGGAATATTTAACCACTGTTGAAATGTCTGAAAAATGGAATATTACATCAAGAAGGATAGGGGTATTGTGTTCAGAAGGACGAATTGATGGAGCGATAAAAAAAGGAAAAACATGGTTGATTCCATCCGATGCAGTGAAACCAGATGATGCAAGATATAAGAAAAAACTTGAGGAGGATTTGAATGAGTGTTGAAGAATTTATACAAAAATATATCTCTTGGATTTTTTCAGGAGCAGGGGTTGCAGTAGTAGGGTTTTTATTAAAGAAAATAGTAGGTAAGAAAGGAAAACAAGAAAAATCTGATACTCATATCCACGAATTAAGAGGAAATAATATAAGAGATGTGAGTGGAGATGGAAATGTAATTACTGGAAATATTAATATAAATACGAATATAAATTCAAATAACGAAGATAGATTTGAAGATGAATATAGAGAAGCTTTTTCGTTGATAAAGGTTAATAAAGAAGCAGCATTAGAGAAGTTTGAAAAAATATTAGACGGAATTTCAAGTAAAAAAAATCCAAAACTATTCGTTGATGTAAAATCGCATATTGGTATGATTTATGGAATGAAGGCATGTAATAAAGATAAAAAAGACAATAGTATGAGAGCAATAAATTCCCTTCAAGAAGCATTAAATCTAAGTGAAATTATTGATGATAATACGAAATCTGAAATATATACAAATATGGGACATGCCTACTGTATGCTCGGTGAGGTATTGGATAAAGAGAAAAATACTAAAGTTGCTATTCAATGTTATTGTAGTGCATTAGAACAATGTGACGAGATAAAATATAAGGAAGGTTATGGTCAAACATTAAGTAGTTTGGCAAATGCATATCGCGCTTTAAGTATTGTTAGGGATAGAAAAGAAAATTTATTACAATCAATGGTGTATTTTGAAAGAGCAAAAAATTATTTAGATGTTAAAAATTATTCATATGGTATATTGAATCATAACATTGCCATTGCATGTACAGACCTGTATAAGGAGTCGTTAGATGAGAATTATTTGTATAAAGCACAAGATGCTTATGATAATGCACTAAAAGTATTTACAATCGAGAATTATCCCGATCAGTATGCTTTGATGTATAGTAATAAATCAAATCTATATCGTAATATGTATCAGATAGATAAAGATTATAAAAAAATTGAAAGAGCAATTGAGTGTTGTAAAGAAGCCTTAAAGATAAAGAAGAAAGAAACAGATCCACAGGACTATGCTCTTTGTATGCGTATGATGGGTAATTGTTATGCGGAGTTATTTAATTCGAATAGTGAAATAATTGTATTTGAAAAAGCATTAAAGTCATTCGAAGATGCGCTAGAAATATATACTATAGTAGATTTTCCAATGCACTATTCCTACGTTCAAAAATCAATTGGTGATATATATAAGATTCTATCAAAAGTAAAAGATAGGAAAAAGAATCTTCAAAAAGCAATAGAGTGTTATGATGAGTCGCTAAAATTTAATACTGAACAAAAGTATCCGAATGATTTTTTTGTTATAAAGGAAGCAAAGACTGAAGCAGAAATATGGTTGGGTGAATAACAATTGATAATAGAGCGCATATTTTGAAGTAAACATATCTTATGTTGTTGTGACGATTATAAATTATACTCAATCATGAAAGTAATAGGTGAAGGAGAGTCATTTTATGGAAATTTGTTGGGGAATACATGCGGGAAAAACTGGAGATGCAGATAGTCTGTTCTTGGATAAAAAGAGCCCTTGTATTGCTATTGGTTGGGAGGCAATGGGGAATCTTTCGAATATTGAAAATGATAGAGAAGCATTCAAGAAGAAACTTGTAGAAGCATATCCAGACACAAAAAAAGGTGCTATTAATACAGTGGCAGGAATGCCATTTAGATTTAAATATGAAATGCAGATTGGAGATTATGTCGTTTATCCTTCTTTAGCAGATCGAATGGTTTATATAGGTAAAGTTACAGGCGATTATGAATATAAACCAGAGAAATCAAAAAGTTACTGTAATATGCGTTTGGTTGAATGGATAAAATCAATTCCAAGAACGAGTGTATCACAAGGAGCATTGTATGAGATTGGATCAGCGTTAAGTCTTTTTCAGGTAAAGAATTATGTGGATGATATACTCAAGTTTTTAGATGTAAATATTTCCTCTAATATTGGAGAAACAACTATCGAAAGCGATGATAATACAATCGATGATATTTTTGCAAATGTTGAAGAAACAACAAGCGATTTCGTTTTTAAAAAGCTATTTACAGAATTAAAAGGATTTGCCTTTGAACCATTTGTGGCACATATTTTGAATATCATTGGCTATAACACGAGAGTTACCAAGAAATCAGGAGATGGTGGAATTGATATTGTGGCATTTAAAGATGAACTTGGAATAGAACCTCCAATAATTAAAGTGCAAGTAAAGTGTGTTGAAGGGGCAATCGGAGCACCTGCAGTACAAGCTTTGTACGGAAATGTGGAAGTTGGGGAGTATGGACTGTTTATAACGCTCGGAGATTTTACAAAACAGGCGATGGATTTTGCGAAAACAAAAACAAATCTGAGATTGATGGATGGTCAAGAATTTGTAAATATAATTTTAAAGAATTATGAGAAGTTAGATTCTAAATATAAGGCAATTATTCCTCTGAAGAATGTTTATATTCCTACGCAGATTGAAAATGTGTATTGAAGAGAATAATTAAAATAGAGGATGTTGGACGAGTTGATTGTGACAGAGAAAATGATCCTACAAGAAGTAGATTAGTGCATATTACAGAAGATAGAATCAGAAACATGTAAGAATTGCTTTTGGAATATGTTGTAGGCGATTTTGATTAAAAGAAAGTGGGTGATGTAATGACCATAGTATTCATGAAGAATCTTCTTAATACAAGAGAAAAGATCACGATAGAATACAAGGAATGTCAGAATGGAATCTATAATGATGTATATGAAACGGTTTGCTCATTTTCAAATCGTTATGGCGGATATATTATCATTGGAGCACAGGATGATGGAACACCTATTGGTCTTAATAGAAACATGGTGCGGGACATGAAAAGAAATTTTGTCAATCAGTTGAATAATCCTGATAAAATGTCACCTACATTATATTTATCCATTGAAGAAATGGAATATGAAGGGAAGTTATTGTTGTGGGTATATGTTCCACCAACATCTGTTGTAGAAAAATGTTCAGGGAGAATATTTGACCGAAACGAAGATGGGGATATGGATATTACAGAATCACCGATTCAATTGCAGAATATGTACAATCGTAAAAGCACGACCTATACAGAACATAAAATATTTCCTTATATAACTGAAGCTAATTTGAAGATGGAGTTAATGGACAAAATTCGTAATTTGGCGAAATCAAAGAAATCAGATCATCAATGGTTGGGATATTCTGACAAAGAAATAATGATTAGTGCAGGACTATGGGAAAAAGATTTTTCTTCAGGTTTTGAGGGATATAATTTAGCTGCGGTGTTGTTATTTGGGAAAGATGAAGTTATCCGATCATGCTGTCCAGGATATGTAACAGATGCAATTTATCGAGTAGAAAATCTGGACAGATATGATGACATGATTAAAGTAAGTACAAATCTGATAGAAGCATACGAAATTCTTATGGAGTATATAGCAAAGCATACATCAGATAAGTTCTTCTTGATAAATAATGTGAACACAAGTGTCAGAGATTTGCTTGCAAGAGAAATTATAGGTAATATTTTAGTCCACAGGGATTATGCCAGTGCTTATCCGGCAAAGGTTATCATTGAAAAGGATTGGCTGAGAACAGAAAATTGGTGTATTCCAAGAAAACATGGAAACCTTATGAGTGATGAATTCACACCATATCCAAAGAATCCATTAATATATAATTTCTTTGCCAATATAGGCCGTACAGATACAATTGGTTCAGGTGTTAAGAATTTGTACAAATACACACCAATTTATTCTGGTGGTGGAAAACCTGAACTATTTGAGGATGATGTGTTTAAAATTTCCATTCCATTAAATGTGGAAGCTGCAAATGAGGCAAAAGAAAAACATAAGTTATCTGAAAGAGAAAAAGCGATATTTGATATGATTAAAAAGAATAAGACTCTTTCAGTTGAAGAAGTAATGGCAGAACTTTCTATATCAAGAGCGACTGTATTTAGAGATTATGCGAAGATAAGGAAGATCACAGGAGCAGTGTATGATAAGAAAATTGGGGAATGGAAGTATTAGTCTCAATAACGGTCTCATGATAGTCTCATCAGTCTCAAGAAATCTTTGAGACTGATGGCAAAACAAACGGGATTATCTATGAAAACAAAGGCTTTTTGAACATAGTCTCAAATAAAGTCTCAAATCGTAATGAGATTAGCGCTTTTAAAATCAGATCCCTGAACAAAAAAGTTTCTTAAAAATGCAGATATCAGGATTTTACAACTCTGAAGGATAAAGTTAGATGGGAGCAATTGCTTTGACAAAAAATAATGATTTAAGAGTGAAATAAAATTTTGGTGAATATAGTTAAAAGATGAATATATGAGTAGGGGAGATAAAATGGGTAGTAAGGCTAATATCAAAATTCACACATTTCAAGCATTTGATGGGGATAGTTTCCATGTAACAATATATGAATCTGAGAAAGAATTGAATTTGTTAATTGATTGTGGTAGTAGCGAAACATATCAGAATTTTATTAAACCATACTTGCTTCGCATGTCAGAACAACGAAAAAAAATTGATTACCTTATTTTAACTCATATACATAGTGATCATATTGGGGGAGCAATACCACTCTTATTAGATAATGGTAGTTCAGACGATGCTCATATAATAGAAATCTCAAATGTAATCTATAATGGTTATTTAGGATTGAACATGGAAAAATATGTTCAAAAAGAATGTTCAGTCCAAGAAAATAGAATGTATCAAGGGATTATTTCACAGGGACAGGCAGTATTGGGAAAAAATTTAACAGAGAAGCAGATAACTTTAAATGAAGAATTATGTATTTCTAAATTGTTACTACAAGGAAATTATCATTGGAATACATGGGACAAAAGGGAATTGGATGTTGTTGTTGCAGATACACAAATGAAAATAGACATAGGTAACCATAGCTATATTCAATTTATTTCACCAAATAAAGAACAGTTGCTTCGAATGAATAAAAAATGGGAACTGTATGTGAAAAGAATCTATAATAGATTCCCTGAAATTGATAATCTGCATATTCGTAATGCGTTTGAAGCATTTCAATGGATAGTAAACAATTTGAATTATGATACTTTGCAAGGCGTGATATCAGCGAATGTAATAACTAAAGAAAAAATAGAGCAGATGGCGGGGAAAAGATATTCTTATGATTACACTGATGAAAATATGGAATCAATTGCGTTTCTACTTGTTAGTGGGAATAAGAAGTTACTGTTTTTAGGAGATTCTAATATTGAGGTGTGTAGAAAGAATTTAGAGCAAATATATGGTGATAATCCTGTAAAAATGAGTTTAATTAAATTGCCACATCATGGCAGTAAACGAAATATTTCAACGCAGTTTTTAAAACAATTTAATTCAGATTCTTACCTTATTTCAGCGGGAGAGACCGCGTTGAGACCATCGATGGAAACAATAGCAAAGATATTGGTAAATGATCCAGTGGAACTCAAGAAAATTTATATTGTCAATAGGAATTATACGATTGAGTGTTTTGATGAAGAAAGTATACATTCGGATTTTAATTTTGAATTTATTGATGCAAAGGATACAATGATAGAGATATAGGGGTGGGCAAAACGTGATAGATATTAAAAAGAGTATATGTCAAATCATATGTCAGAATAAGATAAATGGAACAGGTTTTTATATAGGAGATGGAAGAATTATAACTGCTGCACACGTTGTAGAGGGATTTACAGAGGTGCACGCGTGCTTTGTGGAGAATGATGAAAATCAATATACTTATGAGTGTCAACAGCAGAAAACACAGCCAGATACTGATATATGCATTCTGCTAATTAATGAAAAACAGTATGAGTTAGTATTACCTGAAATAAAGTATACTTTTAGAAGTATCGCAGTTAATAGTACATTTTTGTCTTATGGATATCCAGGAGAAAATCAGGGGAATATGTCATTTATAAGTGGAAATATACTTAATACACACGATGGTTGCTCTGAAACTGTATATACAGCAGATCTTGAAGTTGAAAGAGGGAAATTACACAATTATCAAGGATTTTCTGGGGCACCGGTAATTATTGATAATGAAGTTACTGGAATTTGTGCATATCAGAATACTGATCAACTAAGAATGATAGAGTTTAGTAAAAATGCTGAAACACTAATGGCTGCCTTAGATATAAAGCCTAAAAATGAAAAGAGATTTATTTCAAATGTTCCAGAGGATGCTAAAAAGAATCATTTTATCACAAGACATTATTTGAAAAATGAGATGTCTACTCAAGTTAATGACAAAAGAACTTCACAAATATTTGTAATAAAGGGTAGCAATGGTAGTGGTAAAACAACGTGGATAGAGTTCATATGTTCAAAACGATTATAGTCAAGTTCATCCATGGTTTTGATGTAGGGAAATCCGGCGTACTTTATTTTTCTTCTGCGCGTGCTTTCCTGTCTGGAGTCGAGCTCCAGTCTCATGAGTGCAATCAGAAAATCCTCATAACTTTGGTTCTGATCCAGTTGCCTTACAACATCCGAATATTGATTAAACATGGGGGTACGCAACTGTTTGGAATATAATTCAATGCTCTGTGACTGTAGATTTTTCATCGTGCAGCCACCCCACATTTCTCATCGTACTTTGATAAATCAGTAGAGGTAACAGGTATTTCATGTTTGAAATACAACACATTCGACTCAGGCATTTCATGAAGCTGGGATCGAATCATATCTACCGTTGGTACAAGGTTTTGTGGAAGCAGTTCCTTTACGGAAAGAATCCTTTCTTCTCCATAATCGACGCATAAGCGTAACAGTTTGACCATTTCAGCATTACCGCCAGGGAGCAAGCGTCCCCAGTCAAGAAGTTCTTTGGTCATATTTGCTTTTACTGGTTTTGCCTGAAATACACTTCGGGGCTTACGTTCTAAAAGATCGAGGTAATGTTCCAGTCGGTATTCGGTCTTGCCTGTGCCATAAATACGGTCATAGGTTGCAATAAGCTCATTGTCATAAAAGAAGCAGACCTTATTTGCATATCCCTTGACCACAATGGTTTTACGTAAGCATCGGACAGGAACGGAATAATTGTTCTTGTCAAAACGCACGGTTGAATAATCACCAACAATAGGTGTTGCCGTACGGCTTGTATCAAAGCGGTAAGAGGGTATCTGTTTTAATGAATACCATTCTTCATCATAAGATTCTCTGATACTTGAGGAACGCGACTGGATTTTATGCACGTTGCGATAGCCTAGACAATCTTTAAGAAGCTTAGCGTTTAGTTCCTCGAGACTGGCTACTCTCGGAACAGGAACCATGAAATTTCTTCGGGAATAACCAACCAGATTTTCTACAAGCCCTTTTTCGTTACCACTGGCAATGTTACAAAAATCGGTCTTAAATGCGTAATGTGCAGCAAAGGATTTATATCCATCGGTTGCTTTTGCATGAAGTCCGAATCCTTCTTTTACAGCAACCTTGGCGTTATCAAAAATGAGTCGCCTTGGAATACCGTTGAAATGATCAAACATCAGCTGTTGTGCTTCTAAAAAGGATTCAATGTTCTGAGAATAAAAGGCCTGTACAAAGACATCACAGCTATAACAGAGCCGCCCGCAGAAAAAGTATACTTTTCTTTTCTGGTTATCAATGTAAACAGTAGCCTCGCCCCAGTCAATCTGGATTGCATCACCTGGCTCGTATTCCAGTGGAATATCTGCCTGCGGTGGAACAGCAACTTCAATTCGTAAAGCTTTAACCTCATTACGAATCGTTGATTCACCGCCTTTAAACCCTTTTTCGGTAACAAGGCGGTCATAAATACGTTTTGCAGTATGCCTTTGTTTTGGCAACTGCATTTGCCTATCCTCATCGAGACAAGTCTTGATGAATTCTCTGATTTCCTCTGTGATGACTTCCGAATCCCGCATGTAAGGTTTACGAACATCGGGATGCGTATTGCCTTCGCAGTACTTCTTTACCGTCGGTCTTGAAACGTTTAGCCTGCGGGCTATAGACCGAATTGACTCGCCCTCATTGTAGAGGGTACGGATTTGATAATATAAATCCACTTCAACAATCACACCTTTCATCTCCTTGTAAGAATATTTAGTACTCTTAAATCTTACAAGATATTTATTTCAAGGTGGTAAACTAATTCGCTAGCGAATCGGTTGAAAGTGGTTAACTATTATAATAGCGTTTACAGACATTTTGATTTGTGCCTTTTTTGTGTCTCTTATCTGTTTTGATAGTCCTGCAAAAGGATTGATGAAATAAACAATTTAATTATATTTTTATACCTGAAACCTTGTGAATATAGCATACAAATGATATAATTGTTCTATGTTATAGAACATAGAATAATTAGGAAGGAGGAAGCCTTTTGGCGAATAGTATAATTAAAGATATTGAAAAAGCTAAATCAAAGCTTGGTACAGAAATTGCTAAAAGTCGTGGCAAAATAAGTCAACGTAAGTTAGCCCAAGCTGTCGGACTTCCTCCCTCTAATATGAAGTACATTGAGGATGGTGTTAACGCTCCAAGTCATGATGTATATGCAAAAATCATTGAAGAATTAAAACCTCCCCCAAGGCAACGAGCGGTAATGGATAGACTATATGCAACTATACGAAAAACACCACCGCCTGACGTATGTGAAACCATTAATAGCAATCAAGAACTATTTGATGTGTTTAGGATAATAAAGAGTCAACAACTTTCACAAGAACAAATAACAAGGGCAAAAGAACTATTTCAAACTTTTGCTAATGAAAATAAAGGAGAAAATGAAAATGGAAAATAAAGATTTTTTATTGGATTACAAGCCAGTTGATGTAAGTAAAGAAGTAGGTTAGTTTGGTCTATAGCAAACTCACTTAGAGGTGCATACACTTCTGACAAATATAAAGAAGTAATAATCCCAATGGTAATTATTCGACGATTTGAGTGTGCATTGGAAGAAAAGAAAGATTTGGTTGTGGCAAAATTTGAATCTAACCCCAATGCACCAGCTGCAATCTTGAATCAGATTTCAGGATATCCTTTTTATAATACAAGTAGATTTAATCTTACAAATTTATTAAATGACAGTTCGAATATTGCTGAAAACTTTCAAAGTTATATTGAAGGATTCTCAACCAACATACAAATCATCTTAAATAGTCTTGAGTTCTCGAAGCAGATTACTAAGATGGATAAAAACAACAGACTCTTTGGAGTTGAAAAAAAATTCTCTGAACTTGATTTATATACTCATAGTGTTGATAGTATGAAAATGGGTTATATATTCGAAGATATTATCCGTCGTTTTTCAGAAAATGCAGAAGCTGGTGATCACTATACTCCAAGAGAAGTTATTCGTCTTATGGCAAATGTACTGCTTGCTGAGGGTTGCGAAGATTTATTAACTGACGAAGGCAAGGTTGCCACAGTTATGGATGCTGCTTGTGGTAGTGGGGGGATGCTTTCTACAACACAAGATTTTTTGGAATATTATAATCCCAATATTGATGTTAGATTATTTGGTCAGGAAATAATTGACGAGTCGTATGCTATTTGTCTCGCTGATATGCTGATTAAGGGACAAGATATTAAGAATATTATCGGCGGAGAACCTGCTGGAAATACACTTAAACAAGATTGTTTCCCTGATCAGAAAATGCGTCTGGTTATAATGAATCCCCCATTTGGCACACCATGGGGTGGAAAAGATACCCCTGATGGACAGGAAAAAGCTGTTCGTGATGAAAATAAAAAAGGTGGGCGTTTTGAATGGGGACTACCTGGTACAGGTGATGCACAGCTATTATTTATGCAACACGCAATAAATAAGCTTGACGACAAAAAGGGTCGTGCTGCAATAATTACAAATGGATCTCCACTGTTTTCTGGTGGAACTACCAGTGGTGAAAGTCAAATTAGAAGAAAAATGCTTGAAGAAGATTTAGTGGAGGCAATTATCGCTTTACCATCACAGTTGTTTTATAACACCGATATTGGAATTTATATTTTTATTCTTTCAAAGAATAAGCGTGAAGATAGAATAGGTAAAGTTCAGCTTATTAACGCTGTGGATATGTGGAAACCATTAAGAAAATCACTAGGTAAAAAGCGTAGAGAAATTGATCGAGATAGTATTAAGCTTATAACCGAGTTATACTCCAATTTTAAAGAAAATAAGTGCTGTAAAATTTTTAATAATGAAGAGTTTATGTATAAAGAATATGCAGTGTATCAGCCACTACAACGGTCAGGAGCTATCAATGCAGAAACTATTGAAAAACTAAAAACAAGCAGTTATTTTACAAGCAATTCTTCTGTATTTAATGAGACAGAGTTTGAAACATTAAAAGAAATGAACCCTCGCAGTACTGCGGACGAAAAAAAATATCAAAAGTATATTGCAGGACAGCAATTTGTCAATGACTGTTTAGAAGCCTTGGATAACAACGTTTCTGATAAGATTTACAAAGATTATGCAATGTTTGAAAAGTCAATAAAAGACGCTATTTCAAAAGTAGAGGGTTACTCTGCAAGCAGACTTACTTCTATTGCTATGATAATGAGTGAAATTGATAAAACAGCTGAGGTGCAAAAGGATAAAAAGGGCGAAATCGTAATAGATAAAACAACAAAAGATACTGAAATTATTAAGCTGACAAAAGATGTGAGAGAATATTTTAATGAGGAAGTATACCCTCATGTTCCTGATGCACTATGGTTTTATGAATTTGATGAAAGCAAAGCAGAAAGCTCCACCAACAAAGAAAAATTAGGTGCAGAATTTCCGTTTACACGCTTTTTCTATGAATACAAAGAACCTGAAAAGGCTGACGATTTACTTGCTGAGTTTATGAAAATTGAAAAAACGTTGGCAGATAAAATCAAAAGCCTTGCTGAAAGTGAGGTTTTATAATGGGTGAAAATATGAAACCGAGTGGCACAGATTACTTGTCTGAGATTCCAAATACATGGGACGCTAAAAGAATGAAATTCTGTGCTGAAATATGCAATGGATCTGAATATGCTGATATTGTTGTTGATGAAGGTGGATTTCCTGTAATGGGTAGCGGTGGCGAATTTGCAAGAGCAAGCAAATATTGTTACACGGAGAAATCTGTTTTATTGGGGAGAAAAGGAACTATTGATAAGCCATTATTTATTGAAGAACCATTTTGGTGTGTTGATACTATGTTTTATACCAAGATGAATAAAGAGATTAATGCAAAATATTTATACTATTGCTCTTTGAATATACGATTTGAATATTATGTTACTTCAACAGCACTTCCATCAATGACACAAAGAGATTTGGGTTCAGAAAAAATTGCGATTCCTCCACTTCGCGAACAAGATGTCATAGCTGACTTTTTAGACAAGCAATGCGAAAAAATCGACAGCACTGTGACCGACATTGAAAAGCAAATTGAGCTTTTACAGAAATATAAAAAGTCACTTATCACCGAAGCAGTAACAAAAGGACTTGATAAATTAGTTTCTATGAAAGATAGTGGGATGGAATGGATAGGGGAAGTTCCAGAGCATTGGACAATTGAACCAATGAAATATAGGACAAATTTCTATAATGGAGATAGAGGAGAAAATTATCCTTCCAAAAGCGAAATGGTTTCTGAGGGCGTTCCTTTTATCAATGCTGGTCATTTACTTGACGGTGGTTTAGATATTCCAAATATGGATTATATAACGCAAGAAAAATACAAGGTAATGGGTGGAGTGAAATTACAGAAAGATGATATTTTATATTGTTTAAGAGGAAGCATAGGTAAAAATTCTATTGTAGGTATAAACGAGGGAACGGTTGCATCATCGTTAGTTGCAATAAGAAGTGGAAAGATAGTAGCAAAATATCTTTACTATTCAATGAATTCTAATATTGAAGAAGTGCAGCGTTTTTTATGGGATAACGGCACTGCACAACCTAATTTGTCAGCAGAAAATTTGAGCAAGTTTAAAGTTTGTTTACCACCAATAAAAGAACAAACTAAAATCACAAACTATCTCGACAACCAATGTTCAAAGATTGACTCAATAATCGAAAGAAAAAAAGAGCAACTAACCAAAATCACACAACATAAAAAATCGCTGATTTACGAATATGTAACAGGGAAAAAACGAGTGAAAGGAGCAAATAGCAATGGCAATTAAAAGTGGACAGCTTCGAGAAAAAGAAGATTATCAGAAATATATTCTAGAAATGCTTGAATCAAAAAATGATTATAAAATTCGCCCTGCAACTAGTTTTGATGCAGGGTATGGCATGGATACAGAGCTTTTATTTGAGTTTTTATATGCTACCCAGGAAGAGTCAGTGGTAAAACTTGAAAAGCTATACAAAGACAAGACCAAGCAGACCATCTTAAACTATATTAACAATGAGATTAATAAAAAAAATCGCTGCTTACTTGATGTGCTAAAACATGGTGTGGAGTTTGATAATGGGGTCAGCCTAACACTTATGTATCGTCAGCCAGCAAACTCGTTCAATTCAAAAGCAGAAGCGCTATATAAGCAAAATACACTATCTGTTATGGAAGAAGTGTATCACAAGGAAGGTGAACGTATAGACCTAGTTATCTTTATCAATGGTATTGCAATTTTCACATTTGAACTAAAATGCAATACTAGTGGGCAAAGCTATGAAGATGCGATCCGTCAATATAAATATGAGAGAGATTTTAAGACAAGATTATTAAAATTTAAAGCGGGATGCCTTGCTCATTTTGCTATGGATTTAAACGAAGTGTATATGTGTACCAACCTAAAGGGTAAATCTTCTTTTTTCTTACCATTTAACAAAGGATGTGGGATTGGAATTAACTCTGGAAAAGGTAACCCCCATAACCCAGACGGTATTAATGTTTCATATATGTGGGAGGATATTCTTAAAAAAGATACGGTCTTATATTTGATTGATAAAATTATCTTCTTGCAAAAAGAGACTAAAAAAAATCCTGATACGGGAAAAAAAGAACATAAAGAAGCTCTTATTTTTCCTCGTTATCACCAGTTTAATGCGGTTCGTAAAATGGTGGATGATGTTACTGAAAATGGAAGTGAAAAGAATTATTTAATAGAGCATTCCGCTGGTAGTGGGAAAACAAATACGATTGCATGGCTTGCCCATCGTTTATCTTCATTGCACAATGCAGAGGATAAGCCTATATTTAACACAGTTTGTATTATTACCGACAGAATTGTTGTTGATAGGCAACTACAAACAGCAGTACTTTCTTTAGAGCATAAAGAAGGACTAATAAAGGTTATGGATGAAAAATGCAAATCAAGTGATTTAGCAGAAGCTTTAAATGGTAATACAAAGATTGTAGTAACCACTATACATAAATTCATGTATATCCACGACCTTGTAAAAGAACTGAAAAATAAGACCTTTGCAGTGATTATAGATGAGGCACATTCTTCTACTGCTGGATCAGCTATGGAGGCTGTTACCTATGCATTGTCAGAAAGTAAAAAGCTAAGTGATTCAACTGTCGAAGATGTTCAGGAAATTGAAAAATCAATGGCAGATGTTATAGAAGATGAAATTGCTCGTAGTGGTAAACAAGATAATGTTTCTATGATTGCATTTACAGCAACACCAAAGCCTACAACTTTACAACTTTTTGGTTCATTAAATGAACAAGGCAAGAAGGTGGCGTTTGACCTTTATTCTATGAAACAAGCGATAGAAGAAGGATTTATCATTGATGTACTTAAAAATTATGTTACTTATCAAACATATTTTGAAATTAACAAAGCGATTGAAGATGATCCAGAACTAGAAACAATTAAGGCGAAACGTAAAATAGCAAAATACATTGAACTTCATGATACAAATATTGCTCAGAAAGTTGAAATCATAATCGAGCATTTCAAAAATAGAATTATGAAAGAGCTTGATAATAAAGCAAAAGCAATGGTGGTTACTTCTTCTCGTCAAGCTGCTGTTAAGTATCGTAATGAATTTGAAAGCTATATTTCAAAACATAGGTATACAGGCATTAGGGCTTTGGTTGCTTTTTCTGGAAAAATATCACTTGATGGTAAGGAATACACGGAATCTGTGATGAATAGTATTACAGAAGAAGAACTCCCTGAAGCATTTGATAGTAATAATTATCAAGTGTTACTTGTTGCCAATAAATATCAAACAGGGTTTGATCAGCCTAAGCTTTGTGCAATGTATGTTGATAAAAAATTGCGTGGGGTAAATGCAGTTCAGACACTTTCAAGACTTAATCGAATTTGTGCACCTTACGATAAAAAGACTTTTGTGCTTGATTTCAGAAATGAGTATGCAGATATACAGAGTTCATTTGCACCATTCTACACAGAAACTGTTTTAGCTGAAACAATCACACCAGCGGATATAAGAGCGGTAGAAGCTCAGGTAGATCAATACAATTTCTTGGATATTGATGATATAGAATCTTTTAATGAGTATTTGTATCAAGACAAGAGAAGTGCAAGAGACAAAGGAAAAATGTGGTCATTACTGGACAAATCCTTAAAAATAATCAACACCTTTGGCGAAGTTGAAAAAATGGAAGTTAAAGCAACGATAAAGAGATTTATTCGTTTTTATAGTTTCTTAATTCAAGCTACTTGCTTTGAAAGTGTGGATCTCCATAAAAAATACAACTTCTTGACTTATCTTGTAAAAGAAATAGAAGTTGGCAGCGGGGGCAATGATTTTGATATTGCTGATAAAATCACAGCGTCTAACTTTGTGCAAAAAAAGACTGCTGAAGAAACAAGTGATATTGAATCTAAACCAGAAATTGCACTTCCAACTGCCGATGCGATCTATATGGACGAAAAGGTTAAGAAAAAGCTGTCTGAGATTATTGATGAAATAAATGCATCATACAATAAGAATTTTGATGTTGATGTGGCTACAAAGTCAGCTTTCCAAATGCGTGATTTAATGCTCAAAAACGGAAATTTGCGTGATAGTGCAAGAAATAATACATTGAAAGATTTTAGATTCGCATATTTTGATGCTGTACAAAGTGCCTTATTAGAAGGATATGAGCAAAATCAGGACTTTTTTACACTTCTGCTTGATAATGATGAGAAAAAGCGTGAGCTAATGCAAATATTCCTAGAAGATACTTATAAGAATCTTAGGGAAGAATCCATAGCTACACTTAGTATGGTAGCTGAAGACAGTCCAATTTATGGATAGAAAAAACAATTGTAAATAGTAAAAAACAAGCGGTGCATCATTGTAAGGTGCACCGCTTGTTTTTTATAGATATTCTTCAATACGCACATTGAATATTCTAAGGGTATCTTCAATCTCAGTGTTATAATGATCTTCATTGAAATATGGAGATGATTTTTCTTCTGTAATTCGTAGGTGTGCATGAAACAATGTAATAATCTGTATGCATGGTGTATACAAGCTAATGTTCATAATTCCATTTATCGGAACAGGATTCTCATGCACGTCAATTCCAATTTCTTTCATATCATACCAACATTGTCTGAAATCCATATATGCGTTCTTTGTATCAAGAGAAGCATTTCGGATGTAATCAAGCTCAATGTTAAATATGGCACTTCGTTCACCCATAATTTCATCAACTGAAATAGTAAACTTTATTTGTGCTGATTCTAATGCAAGCAGACCTTTATAGAATTCAGAAAATCTAGTGATACTTTTTCTGTTAGGGGAGAGCAGTGCAGTAGCTTCTTCATTGAACTTATTTACAAGGGCAAAATTATTTGCAATATCATCTCTGAAATTATATGGATATCGAGATTTCCATGTAATATACTCATTCTTTTTATCTGTAATCGTACTGGTAGAATCGTTAATGTCTGGCTGTACTTCATTTCTCTTTTTTACCCAAGCAGCAATTCCTTCTAGTATCCAACTAGGATTCTGATAATCATCCCCTTTTGAAAAAGCTAACTGGTAGCTATCACCTACCTTCTCAAAATGCATTCCATAGATATCTTCTAATTCAAAGAAAGTATGCATTACGCTATTTGGTTCGTTGTAATTTGGATCAGATAGTGTAGCTGGATTGATTTCCAATGCATCTGCAATTTCTATTAATTTGCCTTCTTTAGGGCTTCGTACATCATTTTCATACTGACTTGTCATTGATGAATCAGATCCTAATTGGTGGCAAGATAAAAAAAATCCTGATAGGCATGGTATTCGAATTCCGGTTTTTGATATCAACGGAAAACAAAAAGTGGATTCAAGAAATCGCAAACAGTGGAAACGTACGATTGTTGATGCTACTGGTTGGAATAATCCTAAGAATTGTGAATTATGGAGAAGTGAATGGGCGAAACAATGTAATCTATATCTTAAGCCTGAACAGAAAATAGACCATAGATCATTTCAAAGGCAGGGGCGAGTTGACATACCTACCATTCATGAGGGAGCTGATGCACGGAAGATTGAAGCAAAGTTCATACAAGGACAGACGCCTATATCATCGTGGAAGGTTCAGGAGAATCAAGTGATAAAGAGACAAAATGCAATCTTACAAAAGTTACAAAACATGTTTGGAAAAGTAAGCGATATGCTGAAAATATGGAAGGAGACATTGAATGACATTAGAAGAAAGCAGAGAAGTAATACCTATGTTGGAAGACATGATAAATCACATCGAAGAACAGCAGAGTATGCTGGCAGAGATGTATCAAGTACTACAAGAGAGGGACAGGCAGTTGCTGGAGTGTCAGGAACAGAACGATATATTGCTGAAATTAAGCAACGAGTTACAGCAGCAATTAGAGATATTGCCATGTACAGAAGAAATGTTGCAACTTCTGGAATCTCAGAATATCAAAATCTTGAAATTAGAGAATCAGAATCAAGAGTGGCTACAATTGGCAGAGAAATTGAACAAGGAGAACAATTTATTGCAGGAACAGAACAGCGAATTATTGAAGCTAAACAACAATTAGAGAAAGTGAGGGGTGTGGATGAAAGAATTAGTAGACTCAAAGCAAGAAGGACAATTACAAGAGACATTGGAGTTGTTGGAATAGATGCAAGAAGAGATGGAGCAGAAGGAGCTACTGATAGCAGAGCTTCAACAGCAGCTGAACGAATCGCTGGACTTAAACGAGAAGCTCAACAGCGAGAACAAAGCCGAGAACGTACAAGTGTTAAAGAACGACTTGAGGCAAACAGAAAACTTATTGAAGAACGAGAGAGAAGCGGTGAAACAAGCCGAAGTAGCCATCGGAGGTCTTCAAGATAAGTTGAATCGAGAGAAGCAGGCAAGGTTATATGCTGAAGCAAATCAGAAAATTGTTGAGATACCGGTGGAAAAGCCGGTTCTTTATGATCGGTGTGGGAACTGTGATAGAATGGCATATTCTAAGGCGAAAGACTTATATGAAAGCAAGCGGAATAAGTTAGATGTAACATATAAAACGAAGGTAGCAGGTCACAATTCATTGCTCTTTGGTTTTGTCCTGTATTCGCTCATGATTACAGTGTTTCAGATGCTAAAGTCGGAGATTTTTATGGAAGATGCTAATGCATGTATTAGAACAATATGGGCAGGAATACTGTTTGGTACAAGGGGGGCAAAGGAAGCTGCTGATTATGTAGCGAAGTGGAGTGATTTTATTTCAAATAATACCATAGCCACAATTGTTCATTGGATTATATTTGGAATTGTGATAGCTGTAATAGTTGCAGTATTAGGATTTTTCGTTGTAATAGCAGGAGTCAAAATTAGAGATGCATATAAAAACTATTGCTGGGATAAGGTGACGGTGATTGTTATAGCTGTAAGTCTTGCAATTGTAGTTTGGTTTGGAAATCTGATAAGAGTTGTATTGCCAGTAAATACTATGATTATTATTTTATCTGTGCAGGTGCTGTATATGCCATTGAGATGGTACGTTCATGGGTGTAGGCTTACAAGAGGTTACAACTAAGTTTGGTGGAAAGGATATGGTGATGAAATGAGTAAATTAGCAAAAACAATAGTAGAAAATGGGATAACATATAATTTGGGAGCGGATGAATTGTACTATCCAGTCTTGGAGATTCCAGAAGGGACGCATTATGATATTGGTAAGTTTGGACGAATGAGAGGGGAGTTCCTAAAAGAATATAGACATAGCAAATATATGAATTTGTTGCTATCAGGCGAGCTGAATCAATATCTGCATGAGTTTGAAGAAGAATGCAATGAAATGATGGATCAGATTATGGAGCAGATGAAGTTAAAAGATGGAGTGACGGAAGAATTGAAGGCAAAGAATCAGATGAAATGGGTGGGAATAATGAATAATATTAGGGCTAGGGCGGAAGAGATGGTGGTGCTAGATATTATGGAAAGATAGAAAAGAGGCAGCTTATTTGATATAGGCTGCTTTTACTTATGTTTTTTGAAATGTAGATTTTTCAAGAGTTATATATTATAATCTCTACAGAAGAAAAGATAATTTCACAGAATGAAAATTGGCTGAATTACTAAGGATTTTATATAATTGTATGATGCAAAACAAGCTTCGACTTGGTTTCATTGTATTGTGGAGGTTAAGATGGATAAACCAATTATTAAGGAATGGCTTGAGTTTCCTTTAGCTGTATTTATTGATACTCAGGTTTTCATAAAAGAATCATATGATTTTAGTGAAAAAGGAAAATTCGCTTTATTAGAAAAGCAAATAGACAGTGGCAAAGTGCAACTTCTTACTAGCGATATTGTAAAAGGTGAAGTGGAACGTCATATTAAAGACGATATTGGTAAAGGTTTGGAAAAACTACAGGCTGCACTTTCTGACCGTCGACTTGCTATTTTTAGAGAAGGTGATTATAGTGCAATTTTTCAAACTATAGATCCATGTCTAATGACGATGATGCATTGAAAATTTTTAATAATTATTTGATTAATGTCAATGCAATCTTGCTAGATATTAGTGATGTAAATTTACGTTCGGTTGTTAATGAATATTTTTTAGGAAGACCTCCATTTGGAGAATGTCATAAGAAAAATGAATTTCCTGATGCTTTTAATGCTTCGTTGCTTCATAAGTATTCACGCGAAAATGGGAAAGTTTATGTTGTAAGCGATGATGGTGATTTTTCAAATGTTGAAAATATATATTGTTTCAAAACTTTAAATGAATTACTTGATGCAATCAATTCTCAAGATAATGAAGTAAGTCTATTGTCAAAGGAATATGTGAATTCACCAGCTATCCAAAATGAAATTTTTACTAAAGTAGAAGACAGATTAATGGATGTAGGTTATGACTTAGATGTTGATGGAACAGACACCGACCGCAAGGGAGTATCATCTGGATTTGAATATGATGAAACTGAGTTGACATCTATTTCTAAGCAAAAGCTTACAGAGTTAGAAGTAGTTGATGTAGATTATACGAATAAAAATATTACTATAATGACAGCTTGCAAGGCAAAATTAGAATTCACTTGTACATTTTTTGATGAGGAAAACTCTGTTTGGGATTCGGTGGATAAAGAATATGTACATGCATATTATGGTACCATGAATGAAATTCATAATGCCTTAATACCAATTACAATTCATGTGGTTTTTGAAAATGAAGGAAAAGATATATCTTTTGATATTGATGAAATTAATGTTGATACATATTTAAAATTTGATCAATATACTTTGCAGAAAGATGGAAGATGCAGGACTGATGATCCGTATAGCAATTGGGAAGATGAACAAGATGAATTTGAGAACTATTGTCCAGATTGTGGATGTGGAATTACCTTTGAGAATGATGGAGGTAATGGCTTTTGTATTAATTGTGCATCGGATCATTAATAAACAAATTACACCTTTAAATCATCAAAAATGTTTTCAGTAACACATTATAACGAAAATAAAAGTCGTAAATCCTGACATTTATTGTTGCAAATTTCTTTCAAAAGTAGTATAGTGTATAGAGACCAATGAAAGGAGAGCGATAAATATGAATGAAAGATTAAAACAAGTGCGTAAGAGTTTAAAACTATCGCAGGAATTCGTAGCGAAACAATTAGGTATGACAAGGACAACAATTGTAGCTATTGAAGCCGGCACACGTAAAGTGACCACTAATGAGCTGACTATGTTTTCAAATCTTTATGGTGTTACTACCGATAAATTATTATATGGAGATGTATCAGAAGATAATGAAGTTAAAGCCTTTGCAAGAACTTTCTCAGAACTCTCCGATATAGATAAGAAAGAAATTATGAATCTGATAAATTTCAAGCGTAGATACAAGGAGTCGATGAGTTGAGAGATGTTATCGAATTATATCATAGAGGAATGAATGCAGAAGAACTTGCGCGGGCAGTTATAGCTGAATATTATGATGGTAAAGAACCCTCCTTTCCGATTGATCCATTTAAGATGATACGCGATTTTGGAATTGTATATCAATTTATGGAATTTAAGGATTTGGAGGGTATTTATATTTTGCCAGAAGATGAAGACGATATTCCTGTTATAGGTATCAATTTTGGAAGACCTATAACACGTCAAAGATATACGGCTGCGCATGAATTGTGTCATCATATAAAAGATCGTGATAATAATATTTGTCCTATTAGTGGTAAAAGGAATAGTGTAGAGAATTTTGCGGATGCATTTGCATCTGAACTACTTATGCCTATAAAGTATCTTAGAGCAGAAACGAATAAGTATGCGGTTAGAGGAAAAGTAAATAGAAATGATATTTTGAAAATTGCAGAACATTTTGGAACTAGCTTTGAATCGGTTGTTTTTTCAATTGCATATAAGCTAAATATGCTAGATGGTGATACAGATGCTAAGGTTATCAAACGAGAAAATAGAAAGTTTAAGCCAGAGCAAAAGAAAGTAGAGTTGGGTTTAGATACAGAAAATATAAATCTGTGGGAGCAGGTGGTCAATTCTTATGAGTACTTTTGGAATATAGATGATAAATTTGCTTGGTACAAATTTAAAAATGATTTTATATATCATGAAAATCGTTTGGAAAAGCTCAATCTCGATGATGATGTGGTTTCAGAAATTATCGCAGACTTAAGATATAATAAAACTAGAAGTCAGTATTGCATTGAATCATGTGAAGAAATTATACAAGTGGCAGGTCATTCAGCTTTATATGATTATATATATGAAACTGAGGATAAGTTGGATATTTATAAAATACAGAAGCTAAATAAGATGTTGTACCAATTTGCTCCATTTCCAGAAGCAGGGGGATTGTATCGACAGGACAATAATTTTGTTACGGGTGCTGAATTTGAAACTGTGGATTACCATGTGGTAGTACATGAAATTATTGAATTAGATAAACATATGAAAGCTTTAACTGAAAGAATGGACGAGCTATCGATTTCGGATGTAATTAAGCAAGCAACAATTATTCATCACAGAATAACTGTTATTCATCCGTTTGGAGATGGTAATGGAAGGTGTTCGCGAGCTTTGTTAAATTGGACATATAGGCTTAAAGGTATTCCACCCATTTATATAAAATATCCTGAAAAAGATGAGTATTATCAAGGACTTAACAATATAGATAAACAGCAGAATTATGATAAGCTTTTTAAAGTGTTTATGCGTGAAGTAATCAGGAGTTCAATGCAGTTAAATAGAGTTTCTATAGATGAGAATTGATAGGCATAAAGTTATAGAATTAACAACTCAATTATGGTATAGAAATAATTAACCCTTATATAATCTTTAAATGTGCTTACAAAATGCTTGCAAAAAAGTAAAAAACGATATGGAATATGTAGAATAATTAGAAAAAATATACTATATACAGATGTAAAGAGAACTAAAATATACAAGATATAGTATCTGATATCGAGTTTGAATAATATCAGGTGGCTTTCAAGTAAATAACCATTAAGGACAATTGAAGAAATTCAACTGTCCTTTTTTTTATCATTGTAGTAAAATATTCATAAAAGAAGTTCTAATAAAAAGATTGCGAATATCCTGAAATTTTTTAGCTAGTAAGTTTTAGCAGTCGATAGAATCCAGCTTAATTACGACAATGGTGAACGCTATTTTGAAGATAAGGCAGTATCTAATGCAACGCTGGAAGATATTGATATGGATTTTGTCAAAGAGTATATTGATAAAATCAGATATAGCAAAACTTCATTGGAATATTTAAAACAAAGGATTTATTAAAGAAAAAGACGGTAAAATTCAGATTAGCACAGCAGCAATATTGTTGTTCGGAAACAATCCTCAAAACTTCTTCCCGCGTGCAAGAATACGATTTATAAGATATGAAGGAAACGAAGAAAAATTTGGAACAGAAATGAATGTAATTAAGTATGTTATATTTAAATGAATGCTTCTTAAGATGGTAATGATGCTATTGCATATTTGGATACACAGAGAAAAGAAAAGACGTATCTGGGAAAATTACCTGGATTAGTTAAAGCGGAAAATATCCGGTATACACACTTTTCAAGAAATCATAAGATTGCGGAATTTTTGAAAGCCTATAATTTTGTAAAGGAATATGGAGAAGGCGTTAATCGTATGTGCAAAGAACTGGAATCTGCTGGTTTAAAAGATCCTGCATATTATACGAATGCATTTATGCTACAGGCGGTTATTTATAATACCAATACTAAAAAAAATGTGGTTAAAAAGTCGCTGATTCACTTGGAAAGCTGGTGATTGCAGTGAATAAGTCGGCAGTTGATGCAGAGAAGTCGGCGTTTGATAAGACAAATTATAATGAACCAACAAAAGATAATATTATCAAGGTGTACAATGAAATAGAGAGTAGTCAGGTCTTTGGAACTGGAGAGATTGAAGATATACTTGGTTGTTCAGCTTCAACGGCGAGAGCAGTTATGGCTAAACTGCGTGAGATGGAAGTTGTTGTAAGTGTTAAAGGTAAGGGAAAAGGTAAGTATATGTTTGTAGATGGAAAATAACAAACAAGTCAAGTTGCCAAATTGAGAAAAATTGGAGGTGCCGCAATGACAGATGAAAACAAAATTTCAGAGCTAACTCAAAAAATCAAAATATTGGAAGCTAAAGTGCAGCATCTTCAAAAGATTCTTGATGATTCGGGGATAGAATATGATGTCGCAGAACATCTGCCTAAGGACAACGACATCTTAAGTATTGCGCAACTGAATCAACAATCGGAACAACAGGGCTTGAGTATACTGCCAGAGACAATAACATCGAGACATGCAAGCTACTTTTTTTCGTTTTTCAAGGGCAGGCAGGATTTGTATAGCAAACGTAGCGGAAAGCCAAATAAAAAAACAGTAAAACATGGATATTATACACAATGCTGGAATTTTTGGAAGGATGGAATTTGCCCTAAGAAAACAGGAATGCAAATAAAGTGCGGCGAATGTAAAAAACAAAACTATAAAGCACTTAGTGGTGAAGATATCTTTGAACATTTGATTGGGAAAAAGGAAGATTGTTCAGATGTAATTGGAATTTATCCAATGTTGGTTGATGAGACGTGTAATTTCATTGTATTTGATTTCGACAATCATGATGATAAGATAAATGGCGATGATTTTGCTAATACGGATAATGAGTGGATAGAGGATGTAAATGCAATGCGGAATATCTGCAAAGTCAATGAAATTGATGCTTTAGTGGAGAGGTCAAGGTCTGGAAAAGGTGCACATGTATGGATGTTTTTTGAAGAACCAATTGCTGCATCAACTGCTCGTAAATTTGGAAGTGCATTGCTAACAAAAGGAGCAGAATCAATTAATCAAAAGAGCTTTAAATCATACGACCGGATGATACCGGCACAAGATCATATGCCAGAGGGTGGTGTTGGAAATCTTGTTGCATTACCATTGCAGGGACAGGCATTAAAAAGAGGAAATAGTGCATTTATTGATGAACATTGGAATGCAATTCCAAATCAATGGAGAACATTGACAGAAACCAAGAAACTTACGAAAATATTTGTTGAAGAAAAAGTTAATGAGTGGAGTGAAGATGGCATACTTGGTACACTGTCTGATAATATGAGTGGTGAAGAAAACAGTGATAAAAAAGCTAAGCCATGGAAAAAAGAAAAATCAAAATTTTATAATACCGACGTGGATGGTAGTTTTTGCTATACAGTAGCAGATCAAATTTACATTGAAACAGAAAATCTTAGGCCAAGAATTCAAAATCAAATCAGAAGATTAGCAGCGTATAGTAATCCTGAATTTTACAAAAACCATGCAATGGGATTTGGGACGCAAGGAATACCAAGAATCGTTTCTTGTAGTAGAGATCAGGAAGGATATATTTGTATTCCGCGAGGTTGTGAAGAAAGACTATTGGAGAAGTTAATGGATGCTTCTGTTAAATTTGTAAGAGAAGATGCAAGGCAGACCGGCAAAACAATCAATGTCTCTTTTAAAGGTGAATTATATCCAGAGCAAAGAAAAGCAGTAGATAAAGTTTTGCAGTACGAAAATGGTATTTTAGGAGCTGCCACTGCATTTGGAAAAACTGCTGTTGGGGCATACTTAGTGGTTGAACGTAAAGTTAATACATTGATTTTGGTACACAATACAGAAATTATGAATAATTGGATGGAAGATCTGGAAAAGTTTCTTGATATTGAAGAAGAATTGCCGGAATATAAAACTGCGTCTGGAAGAATCAAGAAAAGGAAAAGTGCCATTGGAACTCTAAAAGCTGGACGGGATACAACGACTGGAATTATCGATATTGTTATGATTTCTTCCCTTGGAAAAAATGGAGATATTAATGAATTGGTTAAAAATTATGGGATGACCATTATGGACGAATGCCATCATGGAGCTGCGCAGATTGCTGAAGAGGTTCTTAGTGAGGTGAGTTCAAAATATGTTTATGGTTTAACAGCAACACCAAAACGCGATGATGGTCAGGAACAGAAAATATATATGCAGTTTGGACCAATACGATACAGATATACGGCTAAAGATAGAGCAAAGGAACAGGGGATAGAGCATTTCGTGTACCCACGTTTTACAAGGCTAGTTTCTCAAGATGGGGAAACGATGAAAATTAATGATGCGTGGAAAGGTATCGTACATAGTGAAGTGCGAAATGAACAGATCTTGTCAGATGTAAGAGAATGTATAGAGCAGGGAAGATCACCGTTAGTAATGACTAGGTTTATCGACCATGCGGCATATCTGTATGAACAGTTGAAAGAAAGTGCAGATCATATTTTTTTACTTCAAGGTGGAAAAAGTGCAAAAGAACGAAATTTCATTCGAGAAAAGATGAAGAATGTGTCACCGGATGAAACTGTTATATTAGTTGCCATAGGAAAGTATATTGGAGAGGGATTTAATTATCCAAGATTAGATACTTTGTTACTGGCTACACCAATCGCATATGAAGGCGTTGTGGAACAGTATTCTGGACGTTTGCATAGAGATTATGAAGGGAAAGAAAAAGTTATTATTTATGATTATGTAGATTCTCACATTCGAGTGTTAGAGAAGATGTACCATAAAAGACTACGGGCATATAAGAAAATTGGATATGAGTTAACAAATAATTTAATTCAGAATAAATTGGACGCTAATGCAATCTTTGACACAGAAACTTATTATAAAATATATGAACAGGATTTATTACGCGCAAACAGTGAAGTTATTATTTCTAGTCCAGGATTGAATGAAAAGAAGGTAACACAGTTTGTTAGAGGAATGCAGAGGAAACAAGAGTCTGGTATAAAGGTAACCGTGATTACATTAGAAGCAACAAGTTATCCAGAAAACAGAGTGGAAAAAGCTTCTGAATTGATAAGTTATTTAAAGCAGGCAGGTGTGGTGGTTAAGTTGCTCCCTACAATGCATGAACATTTTGCTTTGATTGATAAAGAGATTGTATGGTATGGAAGTATGAATTTGTTGTCTGGTGAAAAAGGAGATGACAATCTAATGCGAGTTGTGAGTAAGGAAATTGTACAGGAGCTTATGGCGATTACGTTTGGAAGAAATGTATAAGAAGTGGATGAACATGAAAGTAAAATTAAATGATGTTCAAAATTATATTGTACCATGATGGAAACAGTCAATATATGAAAGTTGTAGGAGATAAAACAATGGCAAATTTACGGTTAAAGAAAATAATACTGGAAGTGGTTGATAACCAGTTAAAGACAAATGATCCGCCTTGCACAAAAGCTACTTATGAAAAACTGTTAAATGCAGGGTATTCAAAGTCAGAAGTAAAGGACAAAATAGGTGCAGTAGCATTAACTGAAATCTATGATATTCTTAAGGCGGGAAAATCATTTGATGAAGCAAGATATCAAAAGAGTCTCGAGGAGATGGTTCAACAAAGTCTTGATTTTGAGGATAATCATCATATAGAAACAGAATGGGATGATTGGGATAAGCTTGTACAGAATGGATACGAGTGCTTTGACGAGCAGAAATCAGAAGAAGGGCTGAATTTTTGGAGAGAAGCATGGTTAATATTTCAGTCTATTTTGAAACAACAATCCAAAATGACTTCACTTCTTGGATTGTTGGAAGAACTGGATTATGTCTATGCAATAGATGGATGGCTTCAAGATTATGAGATGGAACTTGGTAATGCCAGAAAATATGAGGAGCGAATTGCTTTTTGTCAGAAGCTCCTTGAGATGTTTGACTGGCAAGACGATGATGACAGTTGTTTCCAGTGTGGAATAGGCGATTCACTTTTCTATGAAGGTAAAAAGGAGGAAGCCTACAGCCATTATGAAAAATGGCTGTCAGAGGATCCGCAAAACTGTAATGGAATCAATGGATTTTGCTGGATTCTTTTTGAAAATGGAGATGACCAAAAAGCATACTCTGTGGTTAGAAGAGTAACCTGGGGAGTTCCTTGTTATACAAATAATTCTATTCTTTTCATGCGTGCAAAACAATTAGCCGACTATGTTGGAAAACATGAGGAGAGCGAGTGGTATCAGCAGCAACTGGACAAATTTGAGGAATCAATTAGGAATTGGGAACTGGGTGAAGATGAAATTTTTGATGAATTCACAGGACCAAAGCAGATACATGTTGTAAAAGCAGAGAAGATATATCCTAATGATCCATGTCCATGTGGAAGTGGAAAGAAGTATAAAAAGTGCTGTGGGAGAAATTAGATGCTGAAAGGTGACAGAAAGATGAATTTATCAAAATTTTTGAATTCCATTGATTCTTTATCACAATCAATGGAAAAGGAACAACTGACAGTGTTTGTGCATGACATTGCAAGAGTGATTCCTGAAAATACTCGTAATGATTTTTTGAACAGAATAAAGAAAAGTAAATTTGACAAAGATACAGACTCTTTGCATATAATGAGTAATTATGCGGAAGTAGATAAAAATAATTTTGAGAGAATCAAAGATAAATTGACACAAATTGAAAACAGGGAAATTTGCGTATATGGTGATTTAAATGAAGAATATGATGACTGGTACAACAGTGATTCGGATGAGTTTATATTTGCAGATCCGGAAGGAATTGGTGAAATTATAGAAGAGGCATGCAAATTTGTACATACATGTGTGGATAAAGCATTGTATAAAGAAGGATATGAAATTTCTCAAATGCTGATAGGACTTAAAATTATGGTGGGCGGTGAATATCAGGATTACTCGGACGAGCTACTTGGAATAGAAGAATTAGAACAATATGATTTATCACGACTGAATTATAAAATATTGCTAACGGATGCATTATATCTTACATATTGTGCTAATACTCTGGAAGACAGATCAGATGCCCTATATATTTTGATACACAGTGCAGGAGAAAAAGATATTTCACTAGAGAAGATTATGCAGTGTGGTGAGGAATTGCCAGAATTTGATGAATTTCTTCCAATTTGGACGGCTTATCTTGGTAATAAAAATACATATATTGCACAGAAATTATTAGATGAAGCAATAGAACTGTCGAATAATTCGGAAAATTTGCTTTCAAATGCACGGAGCTATTACGAGCAGCATCCTGGATTATATGAAAAATACATGAAAGAAAATCGTGATAAAATTAGTTCAGAAGAAATGCTTTTAATAGGGAAAGAGGCTCTTGAACAGATAGATACGAAGTATCTTGTGAAAAGTAGAATTGCTTTATTGATGGCAGATATTATTCTAAATGAAAAAAGTGAAGTGACCAAAGAAATTGAACAATGTTGGCTGGAAGCATTTCGCTCTGATACACGTGTGGTTCATTATATTCGGATGATGATGGAATGCAACGATTTTTCTGTATGGAAAGAAGAATTGCAAAATATTAATCATAATATGTTAAAGAAGGTGAAGAACCGGAATGTATATTGTTATGATAAATCAACTAATTTACGAGAAAATACGGCAGATATTGAAAATGCTTATTTGATTGCATTGTTAAATGGTGAATATAAATATGTAAAAGACAATGGAATGAATTATAATGGTGCACTAGGATGGAGTTCATCCTATATGAAAAACGGCTTGGCTGCATTTTTAATGATTCTAATGAACAAAGAGGAATTGTCAGAAGGTGGAAAGGCAATGCTTTCTAAGATAGTATCTTCCATTTTATTTACAACAGGAGAATACAGACAAGGCGCTTCTATTGAAATAAAAACAGACATGGAATGGTTTTGGAAATGCATCCGCAGATCTAAGGTGCTACATTCAATGAATGAAAGTGATCAGAAAATATATTTGGGATGGATAGAAAAGCTTATAAAAAAACGGGTAGACGGTATTATGGAGGGAAACCATAGAAATTATTATTATGAATGTGCGGAATATATTGCGGCATTCGGTGAGGTTTTGGAGTCCAGGGGAGTCATAAATGGTAAACAAATATTAATGCTTGAGTATAAACAGAACTATTCTAGGAGAAGTGCATTTCATAAAGAATTGAGAACTTGTGGGATGAAAGATGGACGTAAATAAGTGAAATAATAAAGGTACGATTATGGGTGAGCGATAAAATCATAAACTTTTTATTTTATTATGTTTGGAATCGAATTATAATTATATATGTAGAGTGTTAACATTTTGGCATTAAAAAGTGTGGTAGCAAAACGAAATGTGAATAGAATGAAAGAAATATTTAATATCGTCAGAACAATATGGCACGGTATACGAATTTATTCAATGTGAGGCAGAAGGTTGTCATGCCTTTGATGTAGATAGTCGCATAGAAACAATATTTATGAGAATGGAGAAAAACTAAAATGGAAATCAATATAAATCAGTATCAGTTTGATAAAGTATGTGATCAGATGAAAAAAGATTTTGGTGTAGTTAAAAAGAGCGAAGAGGAAAAACATGCGATGATGCTTTTTCCGATGGAAGGGAATGTGTTGAAAATCCATCGTGCAAATCCATCATCAAATAGTAAAAGACTTTTGGAGGCAATTCCATTAGTTTTATTCCGGATAAAGAGTTATTTAACAGGTGAAGAATTTAATTTAACCAGTTTTCAATCGACGGATAATGAAAGATTTGTGTATGCATTGCTAATGGCATTTGATCCGTTTACAAATGAGGAAATTAAAGGAGTGCTTGAACAGGAAAAAACAATTGATTTAACTGATAGAAAACAATTGAAAGTGTTGTATAAGGAACCGGTCATTTGCATGCTAAGAATTAAGGAATCTGTTGATACGTGGGAGAAACATATGGGCACGAATGGTTATTTTTCCTTTATTGAGGAACACATGGGAAGTTCGATTCCGCAGGAAGAAAAACTGAAATATACTATATATTTAGGAGAAAATCATGCAGGATTTTAGATTACCCAGACATTTTTTAGATGAGAATCCATTAAGTGAACTTTCAACAGCACAAATTACATATTTTCAAATGGTTACGGTCTCCGTACCAGGATTTAATGAAGAAATTGCTGGTATGGTTGTGCCTAGGATGGAGATCTCAAGGCGTGAAGAGTATGAACTTGAAAAGGAACAGATTCTTAAGATTGACACTGTGGAAGATGTCATAAAATATATGAGAAAAATAAAGGAGCTTCAAAATCGCAATTTACTAGTTGAAAAAGCTCTTGCCATGCAAGAGGACATCATGCCTCTGATTTTAAAACGATTGTTGACCTCAGGGCATGATGTGTTTATTGAAAATGCTGCAATCATTCTTGCAAATGCTGATATGAAATATGTGGAGCAACTATTTGACATGTTCAAAGAAATACGAAATCCATATGCGAGATCAGAAACAAGTATGGTATTTGGTGTAAAAAGAAGAGCAGATTATACACCATTGTTACTGCAACAGTATAGGTTGATAAAGCAGGAATGCCCGAATAAAGATTATGAACAGGGACCATTGATGGCGCTTCATTTGATACATGGAAAATAAACTGATGAAAGATGGATTTTTAGCAACTTATTTAAAGACCATTAATAATCAGCTATACATAATCCTCAAACACCGGTTCAATATACTCTTTAATCAGTTTTATTCGATCCTTAGCATGTGGCATAGAAAGAGAAGCAATCGAAACTACGATTTCTTTCTTTGCATTGACATAAATCACATTTCCTCCATCTCCTATAGCAGCATAAGTATGTTCTTTATCATCAATAATCCACCACAGATAACCATATGATATCTTCAACTGGTTACATCTGCTATGTTCCTTTGTGCTCTCATCAATCCATCCGCTGGATACAATTTGTTTGCCCTTCCACATTCCGCCATCTAAGTATAACTGACCTATCTTTGCCATATCCACAGCAGTCAGAGTAAGCCCCCATCCTGCTGTATTTACTCCTTTTGGATCAGCAACCCAGCCTCTGACATTTTTCTCTTTATACCAGGCAAGCTGTTCCTCCTTATTACGAAAAACTATATTGTCCAAGGCATTAATGCCCAATGGTGAGAATAAGTATTCCGTTGCAAAATCAAGCACGGATTGTCCAGTTGCTTTTACAAGAATACCAGACAAAATATCTGGTCCGATGAGAGGAGTGTATCGAAATTCTCCTATCTTTCCCTTGCCGCCTAATAAGTCAAGGGCACTATTTACCCAGTTATCGCTTGTGAAATATTCTGTGTAGGGTTCTGACTTATATTTATACGGAGCTGTCATTGTCAGCATATCCTTAAGCGTAATATTTTGTATCGTTTTTTCTCCTCTTTTAACGGTGTAATCTGGGAAAAAATCCAATATTTTCTGGTTGATACTTTTGATATAACCTTTGTCTATGGCAATACCAATCAATATGGAGATAATACTTTTTGTTACTGAAAAAACATGTAGGGTGCTAGTAGCAGTGCATTCGTTAAAGTAGTTTTCATAGACTGTTTTACCATTTTTTTGTACAATTATGCCCCCAATATTCTTGTAGCTGCTATTTATTATTTTTTCCATCTTTGTTTTTAAGGTCATTTCAGATACCTCCCTGTCTTCGAATTTGGATTGTCTATGAGCTGCGTTGGTGTTCCTTTCGCAATGATCTCACCGCCCATATCTCCACCTTGTGGACCAAGTTCAATAATATAATCACAGTTCTTTAAGACCTCTATATTGTGTTCAATGACAATCACTGAATTTCCACTGGTAACCAGCTGATCCAATAGTTTTAGCAACAATGCCGTATCATACAGGCTAAGTCCGGTTGTTGGTTCATCCAGCACATAGAGCATATTGCCCCCTCGTTGCTGCCCCAGTTCTTTGGTAAGCTTCACCCGTTGTGCCTCTCCACCACTTAAAGAAGAAGTGGGCTGACCGAGTGTTAAATACCCCATGCCCATCTGCTCTAAGACACGCAAAGGTTTTACGATGCTGCTTTGATCTGCAAAGAAGAAAGAAGCTTCGGCTATGCTCATCTCTAACACATCGGCAATCGTTTTTCCTTTATATTCTACCAAAAGACTCTCTTCCTGAAACCGCTTGCCATGACACGTCGGACATCTCTTATTGACAGAAAAATCAGCGGTCAGAAAGATTCTTTCATAGCCACTCCCACCACAGTCTGGACATGCTCCTTTTGAATGAAATGAAAAATATCCCGCAGCCATATTTCTTATTTTTGCTTCAGGCTGTTTTGCAAAAAGTTCCCGGATTTTATCCCAGATGCCTATATAAGAGGCAGGCGTAGAACTGGCACTTCTTCCAATGGGAGCCTGGGATATCTTGACAAAGCCACTTATCCGTTCAACACCCGCTATACCAGCCGCATGACCATAATTTGCAGCAGTTTCTTTCCCCAAATTGCTTGCATTTGCTTTTCTAAGTTTGCTTGCACTGGCAAGACGTTTGAGTAGCGTCTCCTCGATCAGAGAACTCTTACCACTTCCGGATAGTCCGGCAATCCCCACCATAGCATGAAGTGGGAAGGCTACTGTTAAGTCCTTTAAATAATGGGTATTGACATGTTTCAGGATTAGACAGTCTTCCTTATCAAATGTTTCCGTTCTGCCCTTACGTTCTGGCATGGTACATTTACCGAAAAGATATTGACTAAGCAGCGTGTTAGCGCTCGCATATCCTTTGTAATCCCCCTGGTAGACCACGGTTCCCCCTTCTATGCCTGCTTTCGGGCCAATTTCTATTATATGGTCAGCTTGACAAATCATCTCTTTATCATGTTCTACCACGATCACTGTATTGCCAATGTCCCTTAATTTCTTTACTGATTCAATCATGCTTTGCTTTTCAGACGGGTGTAATCCGGCCATCGGCTCATCAAAGACATAGATCAAGGAATCCAGTCCTGACTCCAGATGGAGATGGAGAAAGATGCGCTGTACCTCACCACCGCTTAAGGAAGACATCTCACGGTAAAGCGTCAGATGTCCCAAACGAAACTGGATCAGATGCTTTAATTTCTGCCTCACATTTTTTATTACGTTCTTACTAAATTGGGATAATTCTTCGTCCGGTATTCCGTCCAGAAAATTAAGAAGACCAGTCAGTGTCATTTGTCCCAGTTCACCAATCCGCTTTCCATGAAGAAAGACTTCTCTTGCATCCTCACTGACCCTTTCCCCATGACAATCTGGACAGATGGTCTTTACATAGATTTCCTCCACATCTTCACCTTTTTCATGAGCATTTTTAAGTATCCGCTCCAGACAGTAGCTTTGTTTACCGTTGTCATACGTTCCATAAACAACTTCGTCCAGAACATCTTCTGGAAGCTGCCAGAATGGGGTCTCAAAATACATACCATATTTCTTCTTTAGAATGCGTAAGAAACCAGTGGTTATCTGTAGACTTTCATAGACCTTAAATAGAGTTGTTGTTTTATCTGGGATTACTTGTTCTAGATTGATATCATAATAAGAACCTCTTCCCTGGCAGCTAATACACATGCCATCGGCCGTTGTATAGAGAAAGAAACCTGGGGAGAGATGTTCCTGATGCTCTTTCATTGTTTTTCCATCACTGGAAAAAATGAGAGCCAGCTGATTTAGAATTCCGGTTTTTGTGCCAACGGTAGAACGGGGATTGCTCTGTCGGATGGTATTTTGGTGTACCGCCACCGTTGGACCAATTCCTTCCATTGTATCGAATCGATCCTCGTTATCCAGTCCAGCCAGAATACCAATCGACCGTAGATACTGGTTCTTACCTTCTTCAAACAAAATATCAAATGCAAGACTGGATTTTCCGGAGCCACTGATGCCTGTAATGACCACCAGTTGACGCTTAGGAATCGTTAGATTGATATTTTTCAGATTGTGGATTCGTGCTCCTTGAATCTTAATTTTTTCCATATGCTCACCTCAGTATTAATTTGCAGCATATTAGAAAAGAATGGGCTCAATGGGAACATAGATGTCTACCTCATGAATATGACGCTCATCGGCATGCGGATTGTTACGATACACTTCAAATGGATAGGAGTTTCTTGGAACGTAACCACTGCACGTAAGCCACTCCTGATACATGTAATTCCAGGCATCGCTATACTGTTCTTGCTGAATTTGAAAATGTCCGACCGCATACCGACCGCCGTCTAACTTCATCTTTCCAAGGACGCCGTCTTCTTGAATCAGTATGTTCTTTGGAACCGTCAGGCACAGACTGGTACGAAACTGACTCTCCTGTGCAAATTCCGGATTGTCATGATATATCGCAAGCCACCAGTTCTGTTCGCCTACAAGAAGGTGCTGATTCTTTGCATGAACCAATAACGTTTGTACCAGATTGACATAATCTTTTGCTAATGTCTCATAAGTGCCGGTATGTCTTACATAAGCCATCTGCTTTTCTTCTAGGTCTGCTATCGTAATCTGTACATTCACAGGAAATCGGTTGCCTACCCATTCTTTCTTTGCTGTGTTCTTATTGTACTCAGACAATAAAAAAGAATCTTTGCAATTCTTGCTATATTCCTGCCGGTATTCTCTTGGGCTAACACCATAATAATTCTTAAATGTGCGGGAGAATACGGCCGAATCCGAAAGTCCGAGTTCATAGGCAATGTCCGTCATGTTTTTATCTGCCCGGTGTGCCAGCAAAAATAGTGCATTCTCCATACGAATCCGGTTCACATAATGAGCTAACGGCTCCTGTAACATTCCCTGAAAAATGCGGCTGAAATGATATTTTGAGAACCCAGCAGTATTAGAAAGTTCCTCAATAGACAGGGACTGTCCTATATGATGCTCTATGTAATCCTGGACTTTATGAATTCTTCGTATGTACTCTTCCTGACATTTGTGATCGGACATATGATTTCCTCCTGTTTCTGTTAATCTTAGTATAACTAAAATGTTTACAAATTTTTTCTGCACCAATCAAGTATAGCAATGAGATCAATTTTAAGGTTTTTTAATTCTGATTATTCCAAATCAGTAGTATGTAGAATAAGTTTTTTCGTCCGTATAACAACTCAATTATTATATAAAAAAAAGCCACAAAAACCAAGAGAATTCCTTGTATTTTCGGCTTTTTTGAGTTTTATCGAGTGCAAAAATTAGTTGTGTGGGTGAACTTTAGGAAGTTCACCCTCCTACTTTACATAGAAAACCATTAAATTAATTATTTGTTGACAGAGAAAGGTATTGTGTTGGTGCGTTTAGCATACGGTCTATGGCGAAGGCTGCAGCACCTAACAATGTCAGCTCCTTATCTGCAGGGAGCAGTTTGATTTTAGGAATAATGGTGTAACTGGACTGTCCCTTGGCGAAGGTGTCCTGAATGCCGTTCATCAATAAATCACCACCAAGACTAATCGTACCACTGATGACAATGATATCCGGGTTAAATATGTGAAGCAGTGAAAGAATGCCGTGTCCCAAATATTTTCCACATTCGAAAACCAGATTCGAAGCAAATGGATCCTGCTGTTTGGCTGCCTGGAAAATGGTCTGACATGAATAATTAGAATAGGATTGCAGGATGCTGTCTAAATGCCCAGGTAAAAGCTCTCTGGAAATTTGCTCCAGTGCCTGCGTACTGCAATAGGAATTGATACAGCCGCGACCGCCACAGCTAGGGCAGATTCTGCCATTATAATCAATGGAGATATGTCCCAACTCACATGAACAGTTATTGGTACCGGTGAAGATTTCACCAGCATCCACCAAACCGATACCTACACCGTCATCTGCCAGGATATTCATAATGACAGTATCTTTTTCATCTTGTGATTCAAACCACCAGTAGGCCAACGCTCCTGCATCTGCATCGTGTTCTATAAAAATAGGAAGACTGGTGTACTCTGCCAATTTCTCTTTTAATGGATAATAATAGCGTTTCGCAGGATCTAGATTATAAGGAGGAAGCAGAATTGTTCCAGTATCTCTATAACAGGGACCTGGAACAGCCATACCAATGGCTGCAATCTCCGGAAATTGTGCACAGAAGCTATTGATACCATCTGCAGCAGCCTGAATTACATGTTTAATATTATCTGTAGAGATATTCATAAAAGGAATCGAAATTAATTTGCCATATGCATTTCCTAAGAAATCATAAGGCTGTATTTCCAATCTGCTCCAAGATAGTTTCACAGCCAAAATTTTGTATTTTTCATAATTAAAGGAAAGTCCAACGGATCGCCGGCCCTTTTTTCCTTCAGAAAAACCAGTCTCATAAATTGCACCACAATCCATGAGAGAATGAATGATTTTTGTGATGGATGCAAGAGTTAGCCCGGTGGATTCCCCTAGTTCTGCTCTAGAACAGCCGGGATGTTTTGTTAGGTAGTACATTATCTGAGAGCGATTCGAATCTAATAAATCTGTTAAGTTCTTACCAGTTTTTGACATAAAAATCTCCTAATTCATTATATAACAGAGTTGATTTACTAACTCAGCTAATTAATTCTATTATAAATTAATGCTGGAATAATTAATACTATGGATATTTACCAAAAAAATGAGTTGGTAATAGTTGGAATTACTACAAATTTTTACATTTGTTTTGTTTTTACAATCTGATAAACCGATCGAAAGCCAAATTCATAGTGAGTGAATCTGTAAAACCGGTGCGTTTATAAGTTGGTATATATCTTCAAATAATACAAAGTAGAAGTTGATTTCCTATCTTATTTTGTAATAGAGTTGATTAACTAACTCCGTCAATTAATTCTATTATAAGTTAACACTGGAAAAATTAAAACTGTGCAAAACTACTAAAAAATAGAGCATATATTAGTTAAAAATGCAAAAATAGTAAAAATAAATTGACAAAATAAAAAATCGGGAATATACTGAGTTTAATCATTAACAGCGTTAATAAATAATAATAGTAATACATAAGGAGATAAAAAATGGGATTAGTAACTTCAAAAGAATTGCTGGAAGATGCTCGCAAAAATGGGTATGCAGTTGGTGCTTTTAACGTTGAAAACATGGAAATGGTAATGGCTGTTCTTGCTGCAGCAGAAGAAACCCAATCTCCAGTGATTATGCAGACAACGCCATCCACTGTAAAATATGCAGGCCTTGATTATTACCTGGCAAATGCGAAAGCTGCAGCTATGAGAGCTTCTGTTCCAGTGGTTATGCATCTGGATCATGGCAATTCTTTCGGACTTGCTATGGAAGCATATAGAACTGGTTATACATCCATCATGATTGACGGATCTAAATTACCATTTGAGGAAAATATAGCATTAACAAAATTAGTTACAAATGCATGCCATCCTGGAAAGGTTTCTGTAGAAGGAGAACTTGGAAAGGTAGGCGGTAAGGAAGATGACTTGGTAAACGGTGATGACAATCCTTTCACAGATCCACAGGAGGCAAAAGAATTTGTAGAGCGTACACAGGTTGATTCGCTTGCAGTGGGCATTGGTACTTCCCACGGCGTGTACAAAGGAATTCCAAAGGTCAATGTGGATTGCCTTAGTGCCATTCATGCAGTAGTAGACATTCCACTGGTACTTCATGGAACAAGTGGTGTACCGGATGAACAGGTTCGTGAATGTGTAAAACGCGGTATCTGCAAAGTAAATTATGCTACAGATCTTCGTATTGCATTTACGAAAGGAGTTAAAGCTTACATGGCAGCAAATCCAGAAGAAATTGATCCAAAGAAATATTCTGCAGCAGGTATGGAAGAAGTAAAGAAATATGCAATGCAGAAAATGGAAGTTGTCGGAAGCACAGGAAAAGCCAAATAGGCTGAAAATGCAGGAGAAATTTATGGATTTTATTACAGTTGGTGAAATGGTAATCGATTTCCTTCCGGGACAGGAAACCGGAAGTTATATTAGAAACGCAGGCGGTGCACCTGCAAATGTAGCAATAGCAATTGCAAGAAATGGTCTGTCTGCCGGAATGTACTGCAAGTTGGGAAATGACGATTTTGGCCGATTTCTGATCAAGACGTTGAAGGAAAATGGTGTAACACCATTAGCACCTGAACTTACAGACGAAGCAACCACGACAATGGCTTTCGTTTCATTAAATGAACAAAATGACAGAAGCTTTACTTTCGCAAGAAAACCAGGTGCAGACATGATGCTTAATAAGAGCGAGATTAAGGAAGAAGATTTGAAAAACTGTAGAATTGTTCAGGCAGGTTCTTGTTCTTTATCAGCAGGTAAAGCTGTAGAAGCTACCGAGTATGCTATGGCAAAAGCACATGAACTTGGTAAGTTGGTTGGCTTTGATATTAACTATCGCAATTTGATGTGGAATGATGATAAGAACGCTTGTACTAAAAAAGTTCTGACTATATTGAAATATGTTGATTTCTTAAAACTTTCTGATGAAGAGATTGATATGGTAGGCGGACATGATAATGTACTTAATATAATGAAGGAATATAATATTGCAGTTGTTGTTCTGACATTGGGCAGCAAAGGTTCCGAACTGTTCTATGATGGAAGGTCTTATATGATTCCTGGATTCAAAGTAGATAAGGTCGCTGATACAACAGGTGCAGGAGATGCATTCTGGGGCGGATTCCTTTCCAATGTACTGAATCAGGGTGTTTCCTCCGTGGATCAGTTGAATGCAGAGCTTCTGAAAAATGCCGTGGTATACGGAAATGTAAGCGGCTCTCTGTCAGTCAGAGAAAAAGGTGCAATTGCATCCCTTCCTAACAGAGAAAAAATAGAGAAATTTTTGCAGGAGAATAAATAATATGAACGAAAATGTATGGAAAAAATTTTGTAACATATCACCATCCATGATTACACTTGATATGTGCAATCTTGAACAGCAGTGTAAGCTGGTAGCAGAAGCAGGACTTGAGATGATTCATGTAGACATTTTAGACGGACATTTTAGTCCAAGCATGCCACTGGGACTGGATACAGTAAAGCAACTTCGACAAAAAATCAATTTGGAATTTGAGGCACATGTCATGGTAACGGATCCACAGTTCTTCATTGATGAACTGATTGAAGCAGGTGCTTCACAAATTGTTTTCCATATTGAAACCTGCGACCATGTGGATGGTATGCTGAATTATATTCACAGCAAAGGTGTTAGAGCCGGTGTGGCGTTGAAACCAGCTACTCCACTTTACGAATTAGAATATGTTCTTGATAAATGTGATGCAGTATTGTTGATGCTGATCAATCCGGGATTTGCTCAGATGAAAGGCGAAGCACAAGCGCCATACTCTGCGAAAAAGGTTCGTGATCTGCATGAGATGATTAAAGCAAGAGGATTAGACACTAAGGTGGTTCTAGACGGTCGTATTTCTCCTGAAAATATCAAAACTTTTGGTATGTCAGGAGAAGCAAATATCTTTGTTGCTGGAAGTACGTGCATTAAGAAGGAAAATCAGGAAGAAAGCATGAAACAGCTGAAAGATTTGGAAGATCAGATCAACGGCAGATAGAGCAAGAATCAAGGAAAAGAGGTTAGTTCATGGGATATTATAATGACAATTATAATGACACGGTAAAAGAAGTGTTAGTTGAGATAGATAAAGCACTTGGTGCGGTAGATCAAGAGTCTGTAGAAAAATTTGTTGCAGCTGTACTGGAAGCTGACCAGGTATATTTTGTAGGTGTAGGAAGAGTTCTCATCTCCCTACAAGCAATGTGTAAGAGACTTGCACACCTTGGTGTTAAGACTCATTATGTAGGAGAAATTACAGAGCCGGCAATCACGCAAAAAGATCTGTTGGTGGTTGGATCAGGAAGCGGCGGATCCTTGTTCCCGTTAGGAATCGCTAAGAAAGCACACGGAATCGGAGCAAATATTGTTCACATCGGCTCCAATCCAAATAGTGAAATGAAGGATTTGTGCGAATTTATGGTACGCATTCCGGTAAGAACAAAAAATTATCTGGATGACGAGATTGATTCTGTACAGCCTATGACTTCTCTTTTTGAACAGAGTCTTATGCTTTTCGGAGATGTGGTAGCAAAGATGATCATTGATGAACGTAAGATCGATATGAAAAGCCTTTGGAGATATCACGCAAATCTTGAGTAATTAAAGCACGGAAGGTGATGGCTATGAATAAGAATTTAATGAAATACTGTGGAAGTCTTCAACAGCTGGTCTATGCAAGACCAACTACTTATAAAGAGGGACGTGCTGAACATCTGAATGCAATTGAAGCAAAATGTGGAGATATTTCTTTCCATTCAGCAGCCGACAAGGCACTGGATATTACCGATTTTTCCTATAAGGGAATGAATATGACTTTTTTGGCAAAACCGGGACTGGAAGGAAGAAACCAGTATGACACGAATGGGGAAGAAGCACTCAGAAGTATCATGGGAGGCCTGTTCTTTACCTGCGGTCTGGAAAACATCTGTGCACCATGTACGGTAGACGGAAAAGATTATCCAATGCATGGAAGAATGCGTACAACTCCTGCAGAACATGTGAGTACGGATGTGGTAAGTGAAGGCGATACCTGTAAACTGATTATTTCTGGAGAGATGAGAGAAGCCGAGCTATTCGGTGAAAATATGGTACTCCGTAGAAGAATTGAGAGTGTTCTAGGTGAAAACAGTATTACTGTAACTGACGAGATCGAGAATCAGGCATTTCGACCGGAACCTTTTATGTTGCTGTATCACTGTAATATGGGTTATCCATTCCTAAATGAAAATTGCCAACTGTATGTTCCGACCAAAAAGGTAACAGGCAGAGAACAATTCTCTGCTGAACATGAAGAATGCTGGAACAGGATGGAAACACCAATTGACAATGAATGTGAATATGTATTTATTCACGACGTGCAGTCGGATGAAAATCTGGATACGATTGTACTGGTGGCAAACCACGAACTGAACATCGGATTAACAATAGAATTTAATCAGAAAAATCTTCCATACTTTATGGAGTGGAAGTCTATGGCTTCCGGAGATTATGTTCTGGGACTTGAACCGTCTAATTCCAGTGTATATGGCAAGTTGCACCACATTGAAAACAACAGCGTACATTATCTCCAGCCATTCGAGAAAGAGACGAACACATTGAAGTTCTCTGTGATTGAAGGCAAAGGAGAGATTGAAAAAGTTATTAATAAAATTAATAAGATAAAAGAACAAAAGGAGAATCAGTAATGAAAAGATCTGAAATCAATGCAGTAATCAAAAAGTTTGAGGCATTGCTGAACGAGTACAAGTTTGCTCTTCCACCATACCTGAACTTTACCCCAGAGGATTGGGCAATCAAAGGTGATGAATATGATGAAATCCGTGACAATTCCCTTGGTTGGGATGTGACAGATTATGGAGAGGGACATTTCGATACACTGGGACTTGCGCTTATCACAATCAGAAATGGTAATGTACATAATTCAAAGTATAAAAAGACTTATGCTGAAAAGATTATGATGTGTGATTCTGGTCAGGTGTCACCAATGCATTATCACAAGAACAAAATGGAAGACATCATCAACCGTGGAGGAAATGATATTATTTTCACTTTCTACAACACAAATCCAGAGACAGGCAAATATCTTGATACAGATGTACTGATATGCCAAGACGGTAGACAATATACTATGCCAGCAGGCAGCAAGGTTACTCTTCATAGAGGAGAGAGCATGACTCTGTACCCATATCTGGCACATGAGTTCATTATTCCAGAAGGTGGACCAGCTCTGATTGGTGAAGTATCTATGACAAACGATGACAATACAGATAACTTCTTCAAAGAGCCACTGGGAAGATATCCTACAGTAGAAGAAGATGAACCAGCATACAGACTGCTCTGCAATGAGTATCCGAATGTAATTTAATTAAAAGCAACGTGATAAATCACGTTAGCATATATAATCAAAAGCAACGTGATAAATCACGTTAGCTATATAATTTAAAGGGAGGAACAACGATATGAAGAAAAAAGTATTAGCATTATTAATGGCAACTATGATGGTTGCATCTTTGACAGCATGTGGAAGTACAGCGTCAAAAACAGAAGAAACAAAAGAGGCAACTCCAGCAACAGAAGAAACAACAGAGGCAACTCCAGCAGAAGAAACAACTGGTAAAGCTCTCTCAGAATTAAAACTTGCTTTCATCGTTGGTACAGAAAATGATGCTTTCTACCAGAGTGTAGAAGCTGGTATCCTAGCAGAGTGTGAAAAACTTGGAATTGCTACTCCAACATTGGCAGATCAGCAGCTTGATGGATCTGTTTGTACAGACCTTATTAATAACTATGTTGCAGCTGGTTATGATGCAGTGGCTCTTTCTGCTAATGATCCTGCAGGTACAGTTCCTGCATTACAAGCAGCTAACGCTGAAGGTGTAAAGGTTTTCACATTTGACTGTACTCTTGATGATGAATATCTTGATCAGTACATCTCTTTTGTAGGATCTAACAACAAAGCTGGTGGTGTTACAGCTGGTGAATATGTTGCAGAACATGCTCCAGAAGGAACTAAAGTTGGATGTATTACATACGCATCTGCACAGTCTACGCAAGATCGTCAGGCTGGATTTGAAGAAACTATCCAGGCAGCTATCGATGGCGGAAAAGATCTTACTCTGATCAAATCTATGGATGCTGATAATGATCAGTCTAAAGCAGCTGATATTATGCAGAACTGGATAACACAGTATGGTGATGAACTTTCTTATATATTCGTAGTAGGTGATCCAACTGGTTACGGTGCACTTTCTGCTATCCAGTCTGCAGGTTCTAGCACAAAGATTGTTGGTTTTGATGCAGGTCAGACAGCATGTGAATACATTGCTGATCCAGAAGTTGGTAAGATTTGGGAAGCAGAAGTTGCTCAGGATCCAGCAGGAATTGGTGCTGGTATCGTTGACAAAATGGCTGAATACTTCCAGACAGGTGCTGTAGCTGGTGATCAGAAATCCCTTATCGAGTGTAAACTTGTAACGGCTGATAACGTTGCAGATTACCTCAAATAATTACCACAAGTATACAGACTAAGTATAATATAGGTCTAAGGTGCCCAGGCCATTTGATCTGGGCACTTTTTGATAAAAGATGAAATGGAGGAACAGGTATGGAACCGTTCTTACAGGTAAAGAATATTGCAAAAGAGTTTCCGGGTGTAAAAGCGCTAGAGGATATCAGTATTGACTTTTATCCAGGTGAATGCCATGCACTGGTTGGTGAAAACGGAGCCGGAAAATCTACTTTGATCAAGATAATTGCTTCGATTTACAAACCTACAAGAGGTGAAGTACTTCTGGACGGAAAAGTATGTAATTTCAAAAATCCCAAGGATGCTCTGGATGCAGGTATTGCGGTTATCGAGCAGGAAACAGCAATCGCACCACATCTTACTGTAGCAGAGAACATATACCTTGGTTGTGAACCAAAAAAAGCAAATGGAATGCTCGACCGTAAAAAAATGGAGTCCGATGCCCAGGATGTATTGTGTGAAATGGGACTTGAAATTGACGCTCATACGCTTTGCGCTGCTCTGACAGCTGCTCAACTGCAGATGGTAGAAATTGCAAAGGTTATTTCTAAACATGCAAAAGTAGTAGTACTTGATGAACCAACATCATCACTCTCAGAGAAAGAGATTGATTCTCTTTTTAAACAGATTCGTAAGATGAAAGCTGCGAATACAACTATGATTTACGTAACTCACCGTATGGCTGAACTGCCAATTATCTGTGAAAAATGTTCTATTTTTCGAGATGGTTTAAAAGTTGCAGAATATAAAGTAAATGAAGTAAGTGAACAGGCAATTGTCAACAGTATGGTTGGCCGTGAACTGGGAGCTTATGTTAAACCTGAACATACCACGAAGGAAGAAATTCTTCGTGTTGAGAACCTTTGTCAGCAAGGTGTATTTGAAAATGTCAGTTTCCATGCTAATGTCGGTGAGATTGTAGCATTCTCCGGGCTGGTAGGAGCTGGACGTACAGAAGTCATGGAGGCAATCTTTGGAGTAACAAAAATTACATCCGGTAAAGTATTTCTGTATGGTGAAGAAGTACATATTAAGAGCCCAGAAGACGCTATTCGTAGAAAAATAGGATTTGCGACGGAAGACCGTCGTCGTACTGGCCTCCTTCTTAAGAAGAGTATCGCGGAAAATATCGCTCTTCCAAACCTTCCATTCCACGCAAAGAAAGGCTTTGTAAATGTGCCATGGGAAAAAGAAACCAGCGATGAGTACATGGAAAAACTGAAGATTAAAGCACCAAGTATTAAGACACTTTGTGGAAATCTTTCAGGTGGTAATCAGCAGAAGGTTATCCTTTCTAAATGGTTGGCAGCGGGTGTAAAATTGTTGATTCTTGATGAACCAACAAAAGGTATTGATGTTAATGCAAGAGCTGAATTTTATTCTTTGATGAATAAGTTCGTTGACGACGGTGGATGTATCGTTATGGTGTCTTCGGATATGCCGGAAATCATCAAGGTAGCTGACAGAGCATATGTTATGTCAGAAGGTCGCCAGACTGGTGAATTAAGTCGTCTGGATATAAACGAGTTGAATTTGATTTCTCTTGCAAGCCCTGTTTCTGAAGAATCTGACAAAAATTAACATCAGAGTAAACCATTACAATTATACATTTAAAGAGAGGTAAATAAAATGAAAAAAGGTAATATTAAACAGTTAATCACTGATAATATTGTTATTATGGTACTAATCCTGCTTGTGATCGGTTTTTCAATTGGTAACGGGACATTCCTGAAACCTGCAAATATTATTAACCTGTTCGGACAGATGTGTCTGAATGCAATCTTGGCAGCAGGTCTTACATATGTAATTATTCTGGGCGGTATTGATATCAGCGTTGGTTCTGCTATGGCTATCACTGGTATCCTTGCAGCACAGGCTGTTTTAGCACTTAACGTACAATCCACACCTGCAATTATTGTAATTCAGATTGTTGTGGGTGTTGTTGGCGGTGCAATCATTGGTCTATTCATTGGATGGCTAGTCGCATACAGACGTCTGGTACCTATGATCTGTACGCTTTCCTTGATGCAGGCTTTCCGCGGATTAGCTTACATCATCTCAGGTGGAGGCCCTGTATACGGACTTCCTAAAGGATTTTCGCTACTTGGTGCAGGTCGTCTAATTAAGACAGAAAACTTTAAGACGGGTATTATCCCATGTATCGTTATTTTTACAGTAATTGTTGTTGTTATCTTACATATTATCCTGACAAAGACAGTATTTGGTCGTCATGTATTTGCTGTTGGTTCTAACATATCTGTAGCGCATATGTGTGGTATTGATACAAAGAAGGTTACTTTGAAAAGTCATGTAATCTGTGGTATCACAGCTGGTCTTGCAGGTGTAGTTGCTGCTTCAAAGGTTAACAACGGACATCCTGCAACTGGTGATGGTTATGAAATGTTCGCCATCGCAGCAACAGTTCTTGGCGGTACTTCTCTGGCTGGTGGTTCTGGATCTGTAGCAAGAGCAATGTTTGGTTGTGCAATCATCGCAATTATCAACAATGGTATGACCCTGATGGAAATATCTGCTTATTGGCAGAAAGTAGTAATTGGCGCTATCATCATTCTGGCTGTAATGCTTGATATGGCTCAGAAGGGAAAATCTGAATAGAAATATGAAAAATTTTTTAATAATAGACATAGGCGGAACGAAGACCACTGCAGTCGTTTTTAATAATCAGGGCGAGCCAATAACAGACTTTATGGTCAAAGAATCCAGAACTTACGAAGGTGAAGATATAGTCTTTCAGAACACCATAGAGCTTGCTTATGAAGTTCTAAAAGCAGCAGGAATGACCAAGGAAGACATCTCTGGTATTGGTGTTGCTGCACCTGGGCCACTTGACTATAGAACCGGATTGATTATTGATGTTCCTATGATGGGATGGAAGAATTTTCCATTGGGTGATTGCCTCAGAGAAGAGTTCGGTATTCCTGTCTATGTAGAAAATGATGGTAATCTTGGCGCCCTTGCTGAAGCCAATGTTGGTGTTGCAAAGGGAGAGAATGTTGTTTTATATCAGACCATCAGTACCGGTTGTGGGGGTGGTATCGCAATAAATGGAAAAATATACCACGGTCGTAACGGATTTGCTGGAGAATTTGGTCATGTTTCCATAGACTTTTCAGGTCCAAAGTGTGGATGCGGTGGAAGCGGCTGCTTTGAGCTTTATGCATCCGGTTCTGCTATGAATAGTCGAATGAAGAGAGATATCGAGAGTGGTATCAAATCAATGGCATTTGAGTCTATTGGTTATAATCCTGAAAAGGTAAATGGAAAGATTTTGAGTGATGCAGCTAAGAAAGATGATCCCTATGCAATTAGCATGCTGCAGCAGGAAGGTTACTATATAGGAGTTGGGTTAGCGAATTTGATCAATTTGTTTGATCCAGATATTATTGTTCTAGCAGGCGGAATGGTCAAGGCAAATAAATATTTTTGGTATACCATGATGAACGAGATTCGCAGACATGCCTGTTTCCAATTTGATGAAGATAGAATACGAATTTCACAGTTGAATGATAAGGTAGTAGCTTATGGCGCATACGTTATGGTGAAGGATGCACTGGACGGAGGACTATAGGAAACGTCCATAAAATAAATAATGAAAGATAAAAAGGAGAAAATGACATGGCTTTATTAACAATGAAACAAATTATGGCTGATTCTGTTAAGCGTGCTACAACAGAGGGAAAGATAGAAGAAAGATATGCAGTAGGTGCTTTTAATTTTAGTACTCTTGAAGAGATGGTTGGTCTCGTAGAAGGCGCAAGTGAAAAGAACTCACCAGTTATTCTTATGGCTTCTTTAGGCGCTGTTAAATATTATAACAATTCTCTTGAATTGATCGCTAATACAGCGAAGGGATTGGCTATGGCTTATCCTGAAGTCCCAATCTGCCTCCATCTAGATCATGCAACTGATCTTGAGCAGATTAAACACGCAGTTGTTGTTGGATTTACTAATGTTATGATCGATGCTTCCAAGGAATCCTTTGAAGTGAACATTGCAAAATCGAAAGAAATTGCTGATTTTGCACACAAACACAGCCCTTATGGTATTGATGGATGCTCAGTAGAAGCTGAACTTGGTATGCTGGCAGGACACGAAGATGAAGTTCATGTAGAAGAATCTGGAAAGGCTTATACAGATCCTTCTCTTGTACATGAATTTGTTGAAAAGACAGGAATTGATGCACTTGCAGTTTCTATTGGTACGTCACATGGATACTACAAAGCGGCTCCAAAGATCAGATTTGACCTTCTGGAAGAAATTCGTAAACAAGTTGATATTGCAATTGTTCTTCACGGTGGAACTGGTGTTCCGGAAGAAGATTTCAAGAAATGTGTTGCAATGGGTATGAGCAAGATCAATGTAGGCACTGGATTAAAGAAAGTGTTCTCAGAAGGAGTGAAAGGAGCAATCACACCAGAAGAAAACGATCCTCGTAAAGTCGTTGGACCTGGACGTCAGGCAATCGCTGCAGAAATCGGTAAGAATTTTGACCTGTTCAATTGCACCGGAAAAGCACCATATGTTATGAAAAGCATTTATTAGTAATTAAAAAACCGGGGCAGATATTTTTCGAATCATACGATATGATCTGGGATTATCTGCCTTTTTTCTATATAGGAGAATCGCGATTATGCTTACACGGTATGTAGATGGATACCAACATATTGGTATACCAACAGATGATATTAATAAAACAGCAGAATTTTATCTTGGACTTGGATTTAAATTAAAATGGGAGACTACTTATAACGGAAATCCTGTAAAGTTTCTGGAATGGGGAAATATTCTGATTGAAACTTATGAAAAGGAAGAAGGAGCATCGAATGTAATCGGTTCAATCGATCATATCGCTTTAAACTGCACTGACATTGTTGCATGTATTAAGGAAGCAAAAGCTTCCGGATACGAGTTCCGTGAGGGTCCTGCTTTTTTGCCATATTGGGAATATGGTGTGGAGTATGTTACAATACTTGGACCAAACCATGAAATAGTAGAATTTATTCAAAAATTCAAATCTGAAGAAGAAAAAGAGAAGGCGGTGAAAGAAATTGGCTGAGATTTGGACAATGGGTGAGGCTCTGGTTGAAGTTATGAGAACCGAGGTTAACCAACCTTTAAATGAAACTGCATTATTCAAAGGACCATTTCCATCCGGATCTTCTTCCATCATGATTTCTACTGTAGCAAGATTGGGTCATAGCTGCGGTATTATTTCAGGTGTTGGAAAAGATGGATTTGGTGAGTGTATTTTGAACCGTCTGAATAAAGATGGTGTAGATACTTCTAAAGTGCTTGTAGATCCAGATGGTTCCACGGCTTGTGCATTCGTATCCTATGATGATAAGGGCGACCGTCGATTTTTATTCCATTGGGATGACACTCCTGCAACAAAAGCTAAGATGCCTGATGTTACAGAAGCATCTTTGAAGGATGCAAAGTTTTTACATATTATGGGATGCGCACTAACTGCTCGTCTAAGTTACGGATGGGAGATAGTAAATACTGCAAGGGCAATGAAAGATCAAGGTACAAAAATCAGCTTTGATCCCAATGTACGTGTGGAGCATCTGACCAATCTAAATAAGAGTAAAGAGTCTTTTGAAATCATCAATGCGGTTTTGGAAATGACCAATGTGTTTGCTCCTGGTACCGATGAATTGAAGCTTCTGACAGGGATTGATGATGTTGAGGAAGCTGTAAAGAAATGTTTTGAAAATCCGAACCTGGAAATTTTGTTCCTAAAGAGAGGATCTAATGGATCCAGAATCTATACAAGAGACGGACAGGTAGTTGAACAAGGATTATACAAAGTAGAATCCGTAGATCCAACTGGTGCGGGCGATACTTCAATTGGAGCTTTCTTATGTGCACTTCTGGAAGAAAAAGATATGAATGAATGTGCTGAGATTGCTGCAGCAGCCGGTGCACTGAATGTGGCGGCATTTGGCCCAATGGAAGGTAAGATTAGTCTGGAAAACGTTCAGGCTATGAGAAACGGAACTTTTAAAGCTTAGGGGAACGATTATGAAGAAAGAATTACCAGACAAACGAACGCTTATTATTTTTACCGGAGGTCCTGGGACGGGAAAGAGTGGAACGGCAGAGCGATTTTTGAAATATCTGAACAATGATGAGATTGTGAAGATCAGTTTAGACCAAATCAAGGAAAAGAACTGGGATATTTTCGGCTTCGATAATGCGGAGCAGAAAGATCGATTGAATTGGTGGAGTCTTGAAGAGTTTTATCTTACGATTCGGAAACGGATGTGGGAGAATAAGACGATACTGATCGAGTATCCGTTTTACCAGAGACATAAACCAAAGCTGGAGGAATTGATTCAGGAAACCGGTTATTCTGCAGTAACGATTTGCCTTTATTCAGATATGCAGACGGTATATCTAAGAGGTGCAAACAGGGATCAAGTCGATGACAGACATCAGGGACATCTGCTGAACCAGTATCATATTGAAACATACACTCCGCAGCAGCTTAACTTACTTTCCAGGATCGCACCTACATTTGAAGAATTCACCGCTGCCATTTCCCGTAAGGTATACAATATTGAACTGGGATTAAATATTCCAATTGATGTTACGGATTTCAATAAAATCAGTTATGAAGAGATTTATCAGAAAATCGTTGCTTATCAAAACGGAAAGTGATGGATGAGAATGGAAAATTAAGTGAATTAAATGAAAATTTTTCTGCCAGTAGGGAATCTACTGGCAGTTTTTATGGTTCGCCTAGCATGGGTGTAATGTGTCTTGAATCCTAGAGGATATGAAAAATACGTATAAAAAATATTAGAAGAAGTAGCAAAGCTATGCCTTTAAATATCAAAAAATAATGTTTAAAAGCATAAATATTTGTGTTATAATTATATGAATTATTTGGCTTATGAAAGAACAAGGAGATAAGAATGGGATTTGAAGTTTTTCTTAATGACTACTATGATTTATTAAAACTTATGCATGATAATGAAGCTGTCGTATTGGATAAGAAAGTGATACCATTAACACAGATTCAAATAGCTGATTCGCTTAATTATAGCAAAATGAAGGTTAATTCTATGTTTGGAATTTTGCAAAAAGAAGGATTTATAGAACAGCAAATGCGTGGCAAGTACGTTTTAACGGATAAGGCAGAGACTATAATTAATACGATTGAAGCAGCGAATAGAAAAATAGATTAGGAGATTCATATATGAATACGGAACGACTGAAAAGATTGATTATTCAATATCAGAAAAGTAAACAATATTATCTTGATACTAAGAATGCATATAATGAGCAATCTTGCCGTGATGAATATATTAGTCCCTTGCTTGAGTGTTTTGGTTGGGATGTGCAAAATTCAAAAGGAACTTTGCCTCAATACAAAGAAGTCGTTGTAGAGAAATTCTCCAATAGTGCTGAGAGACCAGACTATACGTTGACATTAAATGGTGTTTCTAAAATGTTTGTTGAAGCAAAAAAACCAAGTGTTGATATCACTGCTGAAATAGAACCAGCTATGCAGGCTAGAAAGTATGGTTGGAATGCAAAACATAAGCTTGCCATTTTAACAAATTTTGAAAATATGATTATTTATGATACAACAAACAAACCAATAGAAAAAGATGGTGTGAATACATCGCTATATCGCAAATATAATTTCAAGGATTATGTAGATAAATATCAGGAGATTTATGATTTGATTTCTCGTGAAAATGTGTATAACGGAAAATATGATGAATTTGTGGATACTAATTTTCAAGATAAAAATAGATTCCATACAGAAGTGGATGATACTTTTTTAGAGCAGATAAATGATTGGCGTTTGAAACTTGGAAAACATTTGTATGCTACAGATGAAAGATATAAAGACATTGATGTATTAAATGATATGGTGCAGGCATTTATTAATCAAGTGGTATTTTTAAGAATTTGTGAAGACAGAAATTTGCCTTTATATGAGAATCTAAAAGAAATATCAAAGGACAAGGCAGAATTGCAAAAATCATTGACGCAGGTGTTTAAAGAAGCGGATAAACGATATAATTCAGGACTGTTTAAAGGTGATAATGTCATATTGGATTTGGATAATGATATAATTTTTGAAATTATAATGTCACTTTATTATCCTCAGACACCATATTTGTTCAATATTATTGAGCCAAGTATATTAGGAAAAATTTATGAGGCATTTTTGACGGAATGCTTGATAGTGAAAGACGGAAGTGTTGAATTAGCGCATAAGAATGAATATAAATATAAATCAGTTGTGAGCACGCCAACAGAAATTGTTAAGTATATGGTCAAGAATACACTGGAGGCTATTTGTAAAGATAAGAAACCATCAGAGCTTCTTGAACTTAGGGTGGCAGACATTGCGTGTGGTTCTGGAATTTTCTTAGAGGAGGCATATCAGTATTTCGTAGATTGCTGTACACAGTGGTATGTTGTTAATCAGCCAGAATATTTGTTGGAAATGAGCAATGGAAAACAAAAATTACCCATGAACGATAAGAAAAGAATTTTAGCGAATTGCATCTATGGAGTCGATATAGATATTCATGCGGTAGAAGTAAGCAAGTTTTCATTGTTATTAAAATTGATTGAAGATGAAACCGAACCATCTGTCCAGGATGCAACACCGATATTACCTAATTTAGCAAATAATATAAAGCATGGGAACGCATTAATTGCAGATTCAGATTTGGAAAATACAGGTGTATCAACAAAGGAACTGCTAGAAATTGTACCATTTGATTGGAATGATATTAACAATGGCGAAAAGTTTGATGTGGTATTAGGTAATCCACCATATGTGAAGACAGAAGATATGCATTCATTATCAAATAAATTAGAATTTGGAATATACAAAGGTAAATATCACAGTGCTTATAAGCAGTTTGATAAATACTTTTTATTTATAGAAAAAGCAATGGAGGTTCTTAAGAATTCAGGTGTAGTTTGCTACATTATTCCTAATAAATTTTATAAAATTGCAGCAGGTCAGGAACTGAGAAAATTGCTTTGCAAAAACATAAATAAGTTGGATGATTTTGGAGATTTGCAGCTGTTCCCTGATAAAACCATATATTGTTCAATAGTTACAGTTGAAAAACAATTGGTTTCAGACATGGAATATTCACATGTCGAATCCATAGCATCTCTATGGTCCGGCGAACACAAGGATAGTATAAGGATGAACACCTCAAAATTGAATCAGGATCCATGGAGCCTTTCAACGGATATTGATTTTATGAAAATAGTTAATAAAATGGAAGAAAAGGCTATTAACTTATCAGATGTTGCAACCATATTTAATGGAATCCAGACAAGCGCTGAGCGTGCAGAAAAATTTTCTGATAAGAGTGAAGTATACTGGTTTGATCAATCATGTATTTTATCAGAGGATGAAGAAGTTGTAATCATTAGAAAATATGAAAAAGAGTATCAAATTGAGAAAAGTATAGTAAGACCATATTTTAAGCCGACTAAAAAATTCGAAAAAGGAATGAAAACATATTCACTTTTACAGACGGATAAGAGAATTATTTTCCCCTATGATAAAGAGGGAAAACTATTTAATATTGATACTATGAAGGATAAGTACCCAGGTACGCATCAATATTTGGAAGACTGTTATGATCGCCTGGTTCCAAAATGTTTAAATGATGGAATTGGCAGAGATATTTCAGATGCAACACAGGATACGTGGTATAAGTATGGGCGAACACAAGCGTTAACGGCATTTATTGATACACCAAAGCTTATTGTACGCGTATTAAGTAAAGAACCAATGTATGCTTATGATAACAATGACATGTTAATTGCATCAGGTGGAACGGCTGGTTACTGTGCGATTAGTGAGCAAAAAGATAGCGAATATGCATTAGAATATGTTCAAGCCTGGCTAGCACATCCATATACGGAAAAGATATTTCAAATTAAGGGCAGCGATTTTGAAAATGGCTTTACGGCAAGAGGTACCTTCTTATTGAAAAAATTGCCGTTTGCAGTTATTGATTTTAGTGATGCAAGGCAGAAGGATATATATGAATCAGTTGTTTCAAATACTCGAAAAATATACAAACTTAATCTTGATATGAAAGCTAAAACAGATAAGGCAACTTTAGGCATTCTTGAAAAGGAAAAAAATAAGCTGATAAAGCAGATAGAAGACTCTATTACGAAAGTATATCAGCAGAAATTTTAGGTGATTTTATGATATTAAAGGAAAATAGTTCTGAGCAAAAATTAAGAGGAGCCTATTATACACCATTGCCTTTGGCTGAAATGATGGTGGATTTGTTCAAAGACGATAAATCTATAAAAACAGTATTGGAACCAAGCTGTGGCGATGGAGTATTTGTTGACGGACTTATAAAAACAGGTTTTATTAATAATATTGATTCAGTTACAGCGATTGAAATTGATAAACATGAATCCAAAAAGTTAAAGAACTGTTTAGAGCTAGAAAAGAAAGTAAAGGTATTGAATAAAGATTTTTTTGCATTTTATCAATCATATTCGGAAAAAAAGAAATACGATTTGATACTTGGAAATCCTCCATACATACGTTATCAGTATCTAGAAGAAGAGCAGAAAAATGCAATGTCTGTAATATTAACAACACACGGGATGAAAGAGAATAAACTTATTAATACATGGGTTGGCTTTATTGTAGCATGTGTACATATGCTAAGTGAAAATGGAAAAATAGCATTTGTAATACCGGCTGAAATACTGCAGGTTGCATATGCGGAAGACTTGAGATTATTTTTAGCGGATTCATTATCTAAAATAACGTTAGTAACATTTGAAGAACTTGTTTTTCCTGATATTGAACAAGAGATAGTGGTGTTTATTGGTGAAAAAGGAGAACAAGAAAAAGGTATTAGAATTATAGAATTAAATAATCTAGATGACTTGGAATCATTTAATATTGATACCAATGAGTTTCAGCAGATTCAGCATGTACATGAAAAATGGACAAAATATTTTACGAACAGTAAAGAAAACGACTTGGTACGATCAATAAAAAATGATAAAAGATTCCAGAAATTATCTGATGTAGCATTGATAAATGTTGGAATTACAACGGGTAATAATAAATATTTTTCGATAAATAAAGAGCAAGTTGAAAAATATGACTTACAAAAAGTAGTTCGTCCCCTTATTGGAAGAAGCTCACATGCACATAGTATTTACTTTGAAGAGAAGGATTGGCTTGTCAATGTAAAGAAGAAAAAAGCAGCTTATTTAATTGATTTCCCGAATTCAAAATTTGAGGATTATCCGAAGAAACAAAAGGATTATATAAAACTTGGCGAAAAGAATAAGGAAAATAACGGATATAAATGTTCCATACGTGACAGGTGGTATCGGATTCCATCTATTTGGGTACCAGATGCATTCTTTTTAAGAAGAAATAATCTATATCCTAAATTTGTGTTAAATAAGTGCAATGCTGTATCAACGGATACAATGCATCGAATAAAATTCAATGAAGGTATTGAGCCAGAGCGCATAGCATTGTCATATTATAACAGCATTTCTTTTGCATTTACGGAACTCTGTGGCAGAAGCTATGGTGGTGGGGTTCTAGAAATTTTGCCAGGTGAAGTTGGCAATATAGTAGTGCCAAAGATTGATGAAGTGCCAATAGAACAGGTTAGAGAAGTATTAAAAAGACTTGATACCATTGTTCGTAATGCACAAGATATTGAGCGGGCGTTGGATATTGTTGATAATGAAATTCTAGTTGATAACATGGGGATTGATAAAAGAATGTGTGAAGAGGCTAGAGCTATCTGGAAGAAAATGCAGAGTAGAAGATTGAAGAGAAGTTAAGAAAGCCATTGGCACAAACGGTAAGAATAGCTGGCTAGGGGTGTAATATTGTTTTGAAGGAGCATAAAGAAGGGAGGTATATCTTCTTTATGCTCCTTGTCTCTACTTTGATTTTTATATCAAAAACCAATTTCTTGAAATTCTCCTGATGGGATTGTTATATCAAAATTTAATTCAGTGCTTTCTCCAGCTACTATTTTTATTCGGTTTAGCCCTTTTTTGATTGACAAAACATTTGTTGCGTAGTCAGTAACTTCGGATTCATTTGTAACTTCAATAAGTGTTGTAAGAGAGCTGTCTGGAGAAATTAAGACTAATTTTGCTTTTCCACTTTTAACATTCAAAAGATAAGTCATATCCAACTCGATGTCTTCTTCCGCTTCATAAGTCCAAATTGTATCCATTCCTTCGATTTGTTCAATAGTTGCAATGAAATTTTGACCTTCTATCTTCTGTTCTGTATTATATAGGTTAAAACTATTCGAATCGCTTGCAATTTTATCATCCTTATCGTAAACGGAAGCCATTAAATTAGTAGAACATCCTGCTAAGGTTAATATAATACACAGTGTAAGTACAGCTAAGACAGTTTTTTTCATATTCAAATCCTTCTTTCATAAAAATTTATATTTACATAGTTATGTGCAGTCATGTTTATTCCCTTTCTTAATAGTTGAATTTGAATAATTGGGAATAAATGTATTGTACTACATCACTTGATAATATTCAAAATAATTATAAAAAATGTCCTAACAATAAAACGAGAAGGAAACAATATGCAACGGAGCATAAGCAATACTAGCAATATTGTTATTTGATAATTCAGAAAGTCATGATATAATGTTTGTGTTACAGTTATTTACAAATATCAAAAAAATGTCAGGTTTATATAGGAGAAGAGATGAGAAAATATTATTTAGATAATTTGAGATTATTGTCAATTATCTTATTATTTCCAGTACATACATTTATGATTTACAATAACTTTGGAAGTAAATTTTATATTTGGAATGGTGATAATAATTTATTGAGTACAATGATTGTAATGGTAAATCCTTGGTTTATGCCATTGTTATTTGTAGTTGCAGGAATGTGTGCAAGATATGCACTTAAAAAACGCACTAAGCGGGAATTCATTACGGAAAGAATCAATAAATTGCTAATTCCTTTTATAGCCGGAATCATTTTGTTAGTTCCGATTCAAACCTTATTTGCCAGAAAATTTTATTATAATTATGAAGGCAATATAATTGATAACGAGATATATTTTTTTACTCATATATCAGATTTTAGTGGTTATGATGGGGGCTTTACCCCAGGACAATTATGGTTTATCCTGTTTTTATTTGTCATCTCACTATTGAGTATGGGAATCGTTGAATTAATTCCTTATGAAAAGGTATGTGCAAAGGTTGAAAAATTTTCTATTGGAGTAATAATTGCATTATTTATTCCAGTATGGTTATCATATTATATCGGAAATATAGGCGGGTTTAGCATCGGGAAAGATTTATCTCTTTTTTTATTGGGGTATTATGTTTTAAGTAATGATCATATTTTAGCCAAACTCGATAAGTACAAAAAAATTATCATTACGATTTACTTTTTGTTTACCATTTTATTAATGGGCTTATATTATGAATATGCTTATTATGGTGATTTGTTGGTATGTTTTGTTGGCTGGATAGGAATCTTAGGACTTTTAGTCTTGGGTAAAAAATATCTTAATACTGAGAATGCAATAACAAAGTATTTGAACAAAGCTTCATATACAATCTATATTTTACATCAATCTATATTGGTTGCATTAGCTTATTGGGCACTAGCGACAGTGGAAAACATTGCAGTGCAAGTGATTATTATTATGTTGGGTAGTTTAATTATTACTATTATCTGTTATGAGATATGTAAACGCATACCGGTTTTGAGATTTTTATTGGGAAGTAATTCAACGGCACATAAATAACAATAAAATACGAGGTGACTAATTGATGGAATTTAAGAAAACATTTTTTCCTTATTTTAAGGATTTTTGTATAGATAAGTTTGGATCGGATCTTGGTATACAAATATTTAAGCAGGCCCAATCAAAGCTATTTGAACTAGTAGACGAAGCGGATGATAGGAATAACAAGTACATAAAATGGCATCTGTACAAAAATATGCTGCCTATTATTTCGATTTATTTAATCCTCAAAGAGCTTAATTACACACCGCAAAAAGTATTAGAACTTACAGATGAGATTATGCAGATAAGTCGTATTAACATGAAAAAGAAAAACCAAATGATTGGTAAGTTACCTCATGGATATTTTCTATTTAAAACATTTAGCAAACTGATCGTATCAAAACAGTATCCAGATGAAGGATGGAATATTAAGTGGATTAAATGTGATGCAAATGAAGTTCATTTTGATATGACAAGTTGTATCTATGTTGAGATAACAAATAAATATAAGTGCCCAGAACTATGTCCTTTATTTTGTGCAAATGATGATGTGACGTTATCTGGTTTTCAACCTTCCATAATTTTTGAACGAGAGAAAACAATTGCAAGCGGACAGGAAAAATGTGACTTTCACTTTTATAATAGTAAGAAGAAAGTAAATAATTAGTCCTTCGTAGAAGCCCAGCCACTGAGAAATAAAAAGGAAAAAGTTTAAGTTTGTAGGAGAGAAGTTCAATGATGCTTAAAAATATATTATTTGTCGTAGAAGATATAGAAAAATCCAAGAAATTTTATCAGAATTTGTTCGGTTTACAACTAGTTGCCGACTTTGGTGAAAATGTAATTTTAACAGAAGGTCTTGCACTGCAAGAAAAGAAACTTTGGGAAAAATTCATTGAAAGAAATGTCACGGTTGGTGGCAATGACGCAGAACTGTATTTTGAAGAGAATGATATTGATGCTTTCTTGGAAAAATTGGAGAATAGTGACTTCCACATAGAGTATCTCAATCGATGCATAGAACATGACTGGGGGCAGAGAGTCATACGTATCTATGATCTTGATAAGCATGTAATTGAGATTGGTGAGTCACTGGAATATGTGGCTCGTAGATTTTTGAAGACAGGAATGACGGTGGAGCAGGTTGCAAAGAAAACACAACTGCCCCTTTCCCAGATAGAGGTAATCGCACAATGTTAGCGGGATTTTGTGCGTTTTTTGCTAATTAATCTTTCCCAGCCATAACTCTATCACATTTTCCACGATATTCTTTCATTAGCTTTAAAAACTCTTGATTAGAATGCAAGAATTCAAAGTCTTTATTATTCTCAAGATCAGAAAGCAAAGCAGGGAGTATTTTTTGTCCTAAATTATCCTGCCACCGCTGCTTGTCTTTCACTTGCTGATACTCTTGCTTTTGCTTCAAATGATCGTACAAAATAGAATCCTGAGGAACCCATGGAATCATCACGTTTTCTAACATCGACCTCAAAACAGCGATGCTTTCACTTACCTTTTTTCTTTTTATAGCAATTTGAAATGGCGCTATGGTTGCATCATAATCCCAAAGTTCAAACTGCTTTACGATGTGGCTTAAAATACTGGATAGTTTTTCTGCTTTTTCATCATCCCCTAACGCTAATTCCACGTCTAATAAACCCAAAATTGTCATTTGAACTTCGTTAACTGTCATTAATAATTTCCGTTCCAAAAGTTCAGCAGATTCCGGCAGTTTATTTTGTTCTTTGAATAAATTTGCTTGAAGCTGTTTTTTATCGAGAGCAGACCACTCGGGCAATAAGTCTAGCATTTCTTGTGCTTTCTCATATTCCTTTTGTTTAATATATTTAGATACCAGCATATAGAGGGCTTTATTACGTGCTTTTTCATCATCACCCGCGGCTACACGTTCATAAAAGGTGATAAATTTTTCCTCATAAAATTCTTTATTTTTTAATTCAGAGCCATACATAAATAATGCACCTTCTAAAATCACAGCGATCGTTTCGATTAGTTCCGCACAGTTTGGATATTCCTTGATTTTTTCATTTGCCATATCAAATCCAGCTTCATAGCCTTCTTTTTCTATACTATTGATAATCTGTGCGCTGAACTGGCTGATTTCATTTGTAGTCATATCTTCTTCAAAACATAATAAGGTATTTAAATCTATTTTTAAAATCCGTGCGAGAGGAGGCAACAAAGAAATATCCGGGTAGGTTGTTCCTTTTTCCCACTTGTTCACGGCAGGCGTAGACACTCCAAGGTAGTTTGCTATGTTCTCCTGGGTTAGTTCCAATTCTTTTCTTTTATTGTGAATAACAGTGCTAATTGGCATATTTAATCCTCATTTCTGCGCTGCTTTTTGCGCGTACCAGTTTGCAAAGAAATAGAAAGGCCTTTTCATAAACTTATTTTAGCAAGGATATGCAGTTAAGGCAATTGAGTAGTAATTAAATATTAGGACATTTTTTTAACTTACAGTTAACTTGTGTTTGCTCCACATTTTTGTACAGCAGTGTGATTAAATTATATTCGTAAAATAAAATGTTGAAAATAGCAATCAATAAAAAAGAAATAAGAATATTTCATCAAGACCGTCTGCATTAGTGCAGTCGGTTTTTGTATATTAATAAATATACATATAAAAATTGTTTTGATTTTTTTTTGAATTATACGATTGTTTTATTTTCATGTGCTGAATTTAAGCCAAGATAATAAGACATACTCCTTCTTGAATTAACCTTCACTATCCACATAATGGAAACAGAGGAAATGAATATTAATACATATTATTATGTTGACAATATTCAATCTATATTTTAGACTTATTACAATTGAGTAAGGTTTCGTTACTAGCAACATTAATCATTAAATTAAAGGAGAAAAGAATTGAAAAACACATTTAGAATGCAGATTTTTGCAGCATTTGCAGCATTTACTATGCTGATCGGTTTATTTATAAATCCTTCTTATACAGTAAAAGCTGCTGAAAGTGAAACCACTGTACAAACCAGTGCGTCAGAAAATGAGCAAAACGATAATGTATTTCGGGTAGGTATGGAAGCAGGCTATCCTCCATTTAACTGGACTCAGACCGGTGATTCAAACGGTGGAGTTAAAATAGATGGAAATCAAGAATATGCAGGAGGCTATGATGTTGAAATAGCCAAAATTATTGCAGAAAAATTAGGCAAAGAGCTGGTAGTAGTAAAGACGGAGTGGGATGGACTTGTTCCAGCACTGCAATCAGGAAAGATTGATGCAATCATAGCAGGTATGTCTCCTACGGCAGAAAGAAAAGAAACCATTGACTTTACCGACATCTACTATAAATCAGATTTGGTAATGGTAGTACTAAAAGGTGGATCGTTTGAAAATGCCACTTCCATTCAGGACTTTTCCGGTGCCAAGATCACAGCCCAATTAAATACATTCCACTATAGCGTAATCGATCAGATTAATGGTGTACAAAAACAAACAGCTATGGATAATTTCCCTGCAATGAGAGTTGCACTACAGTCAGGAATTATAGATGGATATGTATCGGAAAGACCAGAAGGAGTAAGTGCTTCCGCTAAAAACAAGAATTTTGTCATGGTTGAATTTAAAGAAGGCTTTGCTACAAATGAAGAGGATACAGCCATTTCTGTCGGTGTAGCAAAAGGAAGCAATTTAACGGATAAGATTAATGAAATTCTTGCTGGAGTATCACAAGATGAGCGTCAGAAGTTAATGGAAGAGGCTATTAAAAATCAGCCTGGATCAGAAGAAGAAAATACAAGTTTTGACTGGGTAGTAAGCATCATAAAAGAAAATGGGCCTATGTTTTTAAGAGGCGCGGGAATGACTTTGCTGATTTCCATGATCGGTACGGTTCTTGGATTTGTATTAGGTTTGATTGTTGGCGTCATCAAGACGATCCCGGTTCCTGCTAAAAAAGGAAAGAAATTCATTCAAAAGCTAATTAATATATTGCTAGCCGTTTATGTGGAAATATTTAGAGGGACTCCAATGATTGTACAATCTATGGTAATCTATTATGGATCTGCCTTAGCATTTGGGATACACATGAATCCGATTGGAGCGGCAATCTTTATTGTTTCTATAAATACGGGAGCGTATATGTCTGAAATCATCCGTGGTGGTATCGTTTCAATTGACAAAGGTCAGTTTGAAGCAGCACAGGCTATCGGTATGAATCATTTCCAGACAATGAAGAACGTTGTTCTTCCACAGGTAATCCGAAATATTTTACCTGCGACGGGTAATGAATTTGTAATTAACATAAAAGATACTTCTGTATTGAATGTAATCGCGGTAACGGAACTTTACTTCCAGACAAAATCAGTTGCTGGAAATAACTTTCGGTATTTTGAATCTTTCTTTGTGGCTTGTGTCATTTATTTTGTAATGACATTTACGGTTACAAGAATACTAAGATACATTGAAAATCGCCTGGATGGGCCTGTTAATTATTCGATGAACAATGACACCACAGACATAATTTCGTAGGAAGGAGGAAGCGATATGGAAAAAGTGATAGAAGTACAGCATTTAAACAAAATTTTCGGAACACATGAAGTGTTGAAGGATATTGATTTTTCAGTAAATATGGGAGAAGTTGTTTGTATTATCGGATCTTCGGGTTCTGGAAAGTCAACGCTTCTTCGTTGTATCAATCTCTTGGAAAAACCAACCGGTGGACAGATTATTTATAAAGGCGAAAATATACTGGATGATAAGCATGATATCTATAAATACAGAACAAAACTTGGAATGGTTTTTCAGCAATTTAATTTGTTTAACAATCACAATGTCCTGAGTAATTGTGTGGTAGGACAGGTGAAAATTTTAAAACGCTCCCAAAAAGAGGCGGAAGAAGTGGCGATGAAGTTCCTCAAAATAGTTGGAATGGAACAGTATTTGAAAGCAAAACCAAGACAACTTTCAGGTGGGCAAAAGCAGAGGGTTGCCATAGCAAGAGCCCTTTCCATGGAACCAGATGTAATGCTTTTTGATGAGCCAACGTCTGCTCTTGATCCGGAGATGGTAGGAGAAGTTTTGAAAGTAATGAAAGAACTTGCGGATGCCGGACTTACTATGTTAGTTGTAACTCATGAGATGGGTTTTGCAAAAGAAGTTTCCGACAGAGTCGTATTTATGGATCAAGGAATTATTGTTGAGGAAGGAAGCCCTGAACAGATCTTCAATAATCCTACGCAGGAAAGAACAAGAGAATTTTTAAAACGTACCTTACCAGAGTTTGCGAAATAGAATTATATATTGATTCGTGATACAGGAATGATACTGTTTGTGGCAGCTAGTCGATTTGATTAGCTGCCTTTTTATATGTCACTAATATATAAATTAGTTTATACTTTCTTTTTGAGAAATGTAATTTTATTCCAAATATATGTGAATAGTGATTGACTAGTAAAATCAAAAATGTTATTTTGTTAACAGGTTAGTACATTAACACAATATAACAGAGGAGATATTTCATGGATAATAATAAAAAATCGATTCAACTTTTTTTAATTGTTACACTTTCACTAAGTGCAATACTTGAGACAATTATTATTTACAGCGGTGCAATGGGATTGGCAGCATTTTTAATGTGGATACCTGCATTTGGAGCAATCCTTACAAAAATGGTTTATTTTAGGAAAGAAAAGCACTCCTTGGGCTTTAACCGTTGCAAAATAAAGTACATAGTAGCTGCATTTTTATTGCCGCTGATCTATATTGGAATTCCTTATATTATTTATTGGATCATAAATCCAGGAACTTTGCAGTTTAAAATGACAACCAGTTTTTGGGTCATACTGATATTTGGTGTTCCGATTTCTATGGTGACAGCCCTGGGTGAGGAAATTGGATGGCGTGGTTTTCTAGTTCCAAGACTCTTAAAACAAATCGGCCTAGAGAAAACACTGTTAATAAGTAGTGCTATTTGGGCTCTATGGCATTATCCAATTCTTTTGTCAGGGCTTTATATGGCAGGTACTCCCCTTTGGTATCAGATCTTGATGTTCACAATTATTGTTGGTGCTGCTGGAGTAATAATAGGAATCTTAACGTTGAAATCCAAAAGTGTATGGCCTGCCGCTGTATTTCATGCAGCGCACAATTGTTATGATCAGGCCTTATTTGGTACATATACCGTTGGAGATAATAAAATGTATTTCGTTAGCGAAACGGGAATTTTAACGGCAGTGATTGTAGTGGCACTGGCAATTTGGATGTATTGCACATATAAAAAACAAGCTTGCATTATAGAATAACGGTTTGGTAAGATGGAGGAAAATAGGTCTACAATAGTTCATTTATTCCTTATTCATTTAAATTCAACTAATAAGAGAACACTATGAGAAAATATAAGAATAATATGTGATTAGAAGAAGGAGAATCGTATGCTTACAATTGGTTGTCATTTATCATCATCAAAAGGATATGCTGCAATGGGAAAACAGGCATTGGAAATTGGAGCCAATACCTTTCAGTTTTTTACACGCAATCCAAGAGGCGGAAAGGCAAAGGCTATTGATGAAAAGGATGTAAAACGATTCCTTGAAATAGCAAAAGCAAATGAAATAAAGGTTATCCTTGCACATGCCCCCTATACGTTAAATGCTTGTTCTGCAGATGAGAGTATAAGGGAGTTTGCCATTAATACAATGGAAGATGATTTGAAACGAATGGAGTATACACCAGGAAATTTATATAATTTTCATCCGGGAAGCCATGTGGGCCAGGGAGTGGATATCGGGATTGAATATATAGCAAACATGTTGAATCAATTATTGAAACCGGAACAGACAACCACAGTTTTGCTGGAAACAATGGCTGGCAAAGGAAGCGAAGTGGGAAGTGATTTTCATGAATTACAAGCGATTCTAGATAAGGTGGAATTAAAGGAAAAAATGGGTGTCTGCCTGGATACCTGTCATGTGTATGACGCCGGCTATGATATTGTAAACAATCTGGAAGGGGTGCTGGAGGAATTTGATCAAATAATAGGACTTGATAAGCTAAAGGCGATCCATTTGAATGATTCAAAGAATCCCTTTGAAAGTCATAAAGACCGACATGAAAAACTGGGAGAAGGATCTATCGGAATCGAAGCTATGAAGCGGATTATCAACCATCCCAAGTTAAAAGAACTTCCTTTCTTTCTTGAAACGCCAAATGAGCTAGATGGATATGAGAAAGAAATAGAGATATTAAAGGGATTGTATTCTTCATAATAAAAAAATAACAAAAACCAGCATGCTGTGCAAAACTGCAAAGCATACTGGTTTATTAAATTTCTGGTTAAAAAACTTAAATTTATATAAATTGCATGTATGATATGGACAGTGATTTTTGAATGACTTATAATGTAGCGCAAGCAAGTACTTCTGGTACACTAATATACTGTTTTTTAAACAAAAGAAGGAGTGAGGAAAAACTATGGAGAACAAATATCAGAACAAGATGGGAGTTAAATTATTATTCAAAATACTTGGTGCAATAGGAACTCCAATGTTGCTATTAGGAGCAATAATGCTGATACTACTTAACTTAGTAGCAGCGGGGAAAATATCTGTTGGTATAACCTATTTGTGGATTGTTATAGTTACAATAGGAGCAATTGTAGCTTCGGCTTTATTTATGAAGCATTTCATAGATAAAATAACAAAGATTATGAAAAATATTGATAAAGTAGCAGATGGGACTTTAGAGATTGAGGAAGATAATAAGCTGGCAGAACGTAAGGATGAAATTGGAAAGTTTATGCGTTCTATCAATGATATAATCAGAAATGTAGCTAAGATGGTAGTGAACATAACAAACTCTTCAAAAAAATTAGATGAGATATCTAAGGATTTTGCGGATTCCTTTGAAGAGATGGCAACCTCCATGCTGGAAGTAAATAAGGATATTGATATCATAGCAGACAATGTGATACAACATGCCGACGAAACAAATGATATGAAAGGAAAAATTATTGAAATCAATGTGGCTATTGATACAATCGCTGGGCATGTGCAGGAACTTACAGAAAACTCAGATCAAATGAAGGATAGCAATGCGATTGCAGGAAAGACCATAGGGTCTTTGATTAATAGTAACCAGGAGACGAGTGATTCAGTTGAGAAAGTACGTGAACAGACGAATTTAACCAATCAATCCGCAATGGAGATTATAACCGTCACTGAGATTATGAAAGGAATTGCAACGCAAACAAATTTGCTTGCATTAAATGCAAGTATTGAGGCAGCCAGGGCAGGCGAGCAGGGGCGTGGTTTTGCTGTTGTGGCAGAAGAAATCAGACAACTGGCTGATCAATCGAGAGAATCTTCGGAGCTAATTATGAAGATTGTGAATTCCCTGGTACAAAATTCAAATGTCAGCGTTGAAACGATGAACGATGTTCGTGATTCTTTTGCAAAACAAACGGAGCGGATACAGGAGACGGAGAAAAGATTTGAATCCTTGAACCAATTGATTGAAAAAGTTGGATTTTCTGTTGTAGGGATCGAAAAAGAAGTGGTGAATTTAGAAACACATAAAGAAATTATTAGTAGTAGCATTGATAATCTGGCGGAAATAGCAGGAAAAAATGCAGAAAGCGTTCAGGAAACGGTATCTGTTATGAATAGCTTACATAAAGAGATAGAAGACTGCGTTGATAAGACAGGCATTATAAATACTCTCTCAGAAGAGCTGGTTGGAAATATTGATAAGTTGAGTAATAGGCATGAAGGCGAAAGAAATTTCAAAATTTAAAAAGCAAACGGAAAAGTGAATCAAAGAGGTAGCATATGATATGCTGTGATTGGTAGTAAAAGGAAACCATTCGAGTATATCGTATGCTTTTTTTGATGAATTATATTGAAAAAACATTTGACAAGTGAGCAACCGCTAACTATAATAGGGGTGAGCAATTGCTCACTAAGTATACGCGAAAGACATGCGCGGGAATGGAGCAAGTATGAAGGAGCAAATATCAACGAAAGATAAAATACTTTTAGAATCCATGAAACTGTTTTCCATACAAGGATATGAAGCCGTATCAGTTCGTACGATTGCGGCAGCAGTTGGTGTACGTGATAGTGCTTTATATAAGCATTTCAAGGGAAAACAGGAAATATTTGATACGATTGTAGAGCAATCGAGACAACGATTTTACCGGCAATACGAAGAAGTTTTATTTAATAAGAAAGAAACATTTGATTTTGTGGAAATGTGTTTAAGCATGTATCGTTTCCAGACGGGAGATGAATGGATTGTAAGATTTCGTCAGATGTTGATTATCGAGCAATTTAAAAATAATAACATAGCACATATTTACAATGAATTATTTATTGATATGCCAGTGCGAAATCAGAAAGAAATATTTGAAGAACTTATTCAAAAAGGAATAATGAAAGAAAAAGATCCAGAAGTAATGGCGATGGAATTATATGCCCCTTTTTTCATGTATCATACAATAGAAGGACAGCTAGAAGAACGAGAAGAACGTTTTCGGAAACATGCAGAATATTTTATGGAAAATTATTTTATAAAAAACTAGATTAAGCTTTAGAAAGAAGTCTTGGGAGAAAATAAAATGGGTCAATTATTAATTAATTATAAGAGTATTAAAAACAATAAGAAGTTGAAAGCGATACAAAAGGAATACATTAAAAGTCATAAAAGTGTTAAGGGCAAATTTCCAAAAGCAAAACTTGGAAAAGTGATGAAAAACAATAGTCAACAGTGTATTGGTTATACGGATAGTTCAGTCAATAGAAAAGATGGAATGTTAGATGATCCACAGGCGATTATAGATTATATAAAAGATGCACAGATAAAAGGGATGAGTGGATCTGGTTTTCCAACAGCCAGTAAAATGGAAACGGTTCGTAATGCGCAGGTTTCTAAAAAGTATTTTATAGTCAATGCAGTAGCATGTGATCCTGGATTAATTCATGATGCCTGGTTATTAGATAATTATAAAAATGAAATAGAAGCCGGTATTTCTATTATCAAGAATTGTATCAGGTTTGAAAAGGTCATAATTGCTTCTCCTGAAAATGTTCCGTCAAGATATCCAATGGGAGCTGAGAAAATATTAATAAAGCAGTTACTTGGTATGGATATTGATAAGGATGATGTGACCGCCCAAAAAGGTATTCTGGTTTTGAATGTGCAGACGGTATATGCTATCGCAAAAGCTTTTGAAACAAATAATAATAATTGCAACCAACGTTTTTTGACGATTGCTGATTTAGACACCGGAGAGGCAAACGTTGCAAGCATAGTGGAAGGACAGACGATACAAGAGCTTTTAAACCATGCTAAAATTGCAGTGAAAGAAAGATCGATCTATGCTGGAATGGGAGTTATGGAGGCAGAAAAAGTAACAAAAGATAGTGAAATCACGTTACAGACGAATATTGTTGTGTTGGCAAGTGAAGTTGCACAGTTTAATAATCTTGCAAAGTGTAAAGGCTGTGGAGCTTGTGAGAGAAAATGTCCGTCTGGTGTTTCCATTCGAAAAATAGTAAAAGCAGTCGAGAAACAGAAAAAGAATGACATGGAGGAATATGGAATTCAAAATTGTATCGGATGTGGTACTTGTTCCTATTATTGTAAAGCTGGGAAAAATACAATGAAAATAATTCTAGATTTGCGGGAAGAAATGTAATATGAAGATAAAAAAGTGGGGGATTATACTACTATTTTTGATTTCATTCTATTTAGTTGAGTTTGGTCCATTCAGTAGTATGCAACTTGCAAAACATAATAACGGATATGGAACGTTTGATATGAAGGATTATAACTTAGCAACTGTTCAGGAGGTTCTTTCAACAATGGACAGTGAGGGGTTTGTCATAGCCAGAAATTACTATTTGTGTGATGGATTTTTTGTTATTATGCTATTTATTGTGCAGTGTCAGCTGGGGGCGTTTATCGCTAAAAAGATAAATGTAATATTTATAGGAATGAATATAATGGCAGGAATACGTGGAATTATGGATTTTAATGAAAATATATTACTATTTTCCTGTATCCATTCTTTCCCTAAGATAAATGAAAGAATAGTTTTCATATCGGGTGTGATAACAAGAGTGAAATTTCTGATGATGGGTATCTGGATTTTGATGTTAGTAAGCATATTGCTTTGGAAAGGGTACGTTGCTTTAAAAAAAAATAGAGTTGTCGCTTTACTGTTGAAGAGGTTAAACGATAGAAACACATAAAGCCTACATATCATGCCAGTTAGTCTATATGATTAGCCGGCATGATATGTAGGCTTTCTTCTTGACTGAACAATTAAGTCGTGTTATATTATTAATGAACAAATATTCATTCAATAAAAAACAAGGAGAATTACATGCCTAAAACACCAGAACGTTGTGATGAAATAAGGACAGAAATGCGCAATAAAATATTGCATAAGTCCATGTTATATTTTGCTAGGAACGGATTTAATGGAACGAAGATCAGTGATCTCGCAAAGCATATAGGAATAGGACAGGGTACGATTTATCTTTATTTTGAATCCAAGGAGGAACTATTCCAGGAAATTCGCAAAATGGTAATCAGTGAGAAGGATATTACGAAACTGAAATTAATCGCGCAGCTTCCTATACCAGCAAAGAAAAAAATACATAAGTTATCGGAATCAGTATTGCAGCAGCTGGAAAAAGATGAAAATTTTGCAGGGAGGATTGCCTTAAATACACAAATGCTTTTGGGACAGGATAAAGACAATTCCTCTGATGAAACAACGTATCAATCAAAGATGTATACCTATATGGCAAAAATTTTGGAACAGGGACAAAAAGAAGGCAGCGTAGTTAGTGGAACTCCAATTAAATTGGCAGATTATTATTGGGGAGTTGTGTATCTTTATGCTCTAAAGAAGCTTTTTACGACAGAGTATGAAATGATCAGTTCGCAGGATTTGGAACGTACTGTGATGAAATAAAAGAGAAAGGGAAGGGATGTAATATGGGAAAAAGAATTGCTATCATAACCGGGGCCAGTGGCGGACTGGGGAAAGAATTTGTTAAACTGTTACTACAAGAAGATCTGGATGAAATCTGGGCAGTTGCAAGAAATCAGGAAAAACTGATGGCATTAAAGAAGGATTTGGGCAATCGCGTTGTGATTCTTTCAAAAGATTTAACAAAGAGTGCACAGGTACATACGATTGGAGAACTATTACAAGAGCAAAGCCCGGAGATTGTTTATTTAGTTAACAATGCAGGCATTGGAAAGATGGGGACGTATAAGGATTTCTCAGTGGATGAAATAGAATCAACCATTGCGATTAACTGTAGTGCAGTAGCAGCTTTATGTGCATTATGTATTCCTTATATGAAACAAGGAAGCAAAATTTTGAATATTTCATCCCAGGCCTCCTTCCAGCCGGTGGCATATATTAATCTATATGCGGCCACCAAAGCATTTGTCAGAAGTTATTCAAGAGCTTTGAACTTAGAACTGAAAAACACGGGAATTACGGTTACAGCTGTATGTCCAGGCTGGGTAGATACCGATTTGCTGAGGAAGGAAAGCAATAACGAGCCCATCAAATTTCCAGCATTGGTATCAGCAAAAACTGTTGCGGATAAAGCCTTGAAGGATGCAAAAAGAGGGAAAGATATGTCTGTGTGCACATTTTTTGTCAAATGTATGCATTTGCTGGTAAAGATAGTCCCACAAAAAATGGCGATGCAATCCTATGCCCGGAGCCTCCAAAAATATCTGGAGTAGCGGAGTATGCGTTAAGGAGTTTGATTATGAAAAATTACATATATTCAGAACGGGTGGACTTATTTGAACCCAACATATATATTGAGTTTCTCGTACAGATTACCGGATATCCGTCAACGGATCAGCTGATTTTTGCAGTAAAGAAAGCCTTTGCCGCAAATGAAGCTACCATGTCCAAGATTGTACTAGAAAATGGAGTCGCATTTTATGAAAGAGTACCAGAAAGCGGCTGCAAGGTAACAGTAACGAAGGAAGATTGGAAAGCGATTATCAGGGCAAATGAGAAAATCCCATTTTCCATTGATAAAGGGGAAATGATGCGGGTTTTTATCCGATCTAATGATGAGGAGTGTTTTCTTTTTATCATGGCACACCATTTAGTAGGGGATGGAAAATCGATTACTTATTTTATAGAGGATATTATGAAAGCGTTGAGCGGACAGAAGATAACCGATAAACCATTGCATCTGATAACAAAGGATTCATTTCCAAAGAAATCTGGTTTACCACTATGGGTAAAGATGTATGTAAATTTCTTTAATCAAAAATGGAAAAAAACAGGGCGTGATTTCTCATGGGCTGATTATTATCGTATTCATAATACTTATTGGAATGAACGTACTTCAGTAAACATATATGAACATTTTTCAACAGAAGTGGTAAATAGGATTCATACACATGCAAAAGAGACAGGGGTGTCTTTTAATAGTTTCCTTGCGACCGCTTTTTTGGAAGCAAACAGAAATTGTCATACGCTTGGAATGGCGGTTGATGCTAGAATCGATGGAAATCGGTGCATGTCAAATCAGGCAACCGGGATAAGTGTCGATATCACCTATTCCGATAAAGTATCCTTTGATGAAAATGCCAGACGTTTACATCAGAAAGTTTATATGAAACTGAATCGACCGGTTATGAAATATTTCATTTTACAGTTTATGCCATCGTTTATACCAACTTTGGTGGATTCTATATTGTTACATACCTACGGGTTGTATCAGAATAAAACAACGGAAAAACTGGCTGGGATAATGGGATATACGAAGGGAAAGACCAGAGAGCTTGGTATTACGAATTTGACAAAACTAGATATCCCGAATGTATATGGTGCATACGGAATAAAAAAAGTGCAATTTATTCCTCCTGTGATTTCCTATGCAAGACACATAGTTGGAGTAGCAACGATGGAGGATGGAATGACGATTACCTATCATTATATGAGTGATCAAGATGATGAGAAAGAAAAAGAATTTTTTAACCGAGCAATTCAAACAATCAAGCTAAATGCATCTTATTAGAAGTAGAAAGGAGCATTCAATGACCGTACAAGAATTACAAGCAAAAGGAGCAATCTACTTTGAAAATATCCAGACCGGATTCGAAAACCAGGATTCCCAGACAATCATACTATCTGAAGAAGAAGCCCGTAAAATGTTTTGCGAAATGTGGATAGCATCTGGAAAATTGGATGGTTTTGTGGATTTTTATTATTACCGTCTCAAGCCTGAGGAAAAATCAAAAGTAGAATCTATCCTAAGTACGTCAGAAATCGAATTCCTACATGAACAGAATCCAGACCCAGAGGAACTTGTTTTTCCAATCAATGAGACGCTTCTCGATATTGTAGTGAAGTTAAATGCCAGTGAAATGCTTTTTTCTACGCTATATTTTACAAAAGAGAAAAGTACCTGGTGGGGAAATTACAAACAGGAATATATCGTATTCCGACCAAAGAGTATAAAATAAAGTCGATAGTATATAGCAGTAAAATGAATTTAAGAGTATAATTAATGAAAAGAATGATTGGAGGTAATTAAAATGGCAGATAAAAGCCCTAAGAAAAAAGAAGAAAAGAAGAAGAAAGCAGAAAGAAATGTTGCTGATTCTACATCTTCAAAGCCAGCAAAAAAACCAAAAAAGACATATTAAGGTTATTAGCAAGTAGGCATGATTGTATTTATAGTAGTCCAATTATATAATGTAGTGACAGCTAATTAATAAGATTAGCTGTCATATTTTTTTGAAAAAAGTTGACATGAGCATATAGATAATGATATAGTAAAATTAATTGTGTGTACGGAAAAATATTAAAAATTCAAATTCGCAGCTAGGAGAAATTCTCTTAGCCTAAGCTTTTAAGGGATTATTATACCAATTGATATTATGATTCTGTGAAAAGAAATGTGTATTTTGTTTTGAGGAATAGGCGGATAGATAGAAGAAAATCATATATATTATACAAGTAGAATGTCTCTGATAGGAAGAGATTTTTTTGGATTTGTATTTTTGCGAAGATAGATAATATTTAACCATAAGATATAACAAAGGGCGCAATCTGCGCAGAAAGATAGGAGTTAGATGAAAGAAAATAATGATTTAAATGAAAAAAAGGTAAAAATTATCCCACTTGGTGGACTAGTAAAGATTGGAATGAATATTACAGCCTTTGAATATGAAGACAGTATTATTATTGTTGATTGCGGAATATCTTTTCCAGAAGATGAGATGTTAGGTATTGATCTCGTTATTCCAGATGTTTCTTACTTAATCGATAATATTGCGAAAGTAAAAGGCTTTTTTATTACACATGGGCATGAAGACCATATAGGTGCGCTACCTTATGTATTAAAAGATTTGAATGTTCCGGTTTATGCAACAAAATTAACACAAGGCTTAATCGAGTTAAAATTGAAAGAGCATAATCTATTAAAGAAAACGAAAAGAAAAACAGTAAAACATGGGCAGTCTATCAATCTAGGTGGATTTAGAGTGGAATTTATAAAGACAAATCACAGTATCGCGGATGCTTCTGCGTTAGCAATCTATTCACCAGCAGGTATTATCTTGCATACCGGAGATTTTAAAATCGACTATACACCTTTATTTGGTGATCCAATCGATTTGCAAAGGTTCGCTGAAATTGGGAAAAAGGGTGTACTAGCTCTTATGATTGATAGTACAAATGCACAACGTCCTGGTTATACAACATCAGAAAAATTAGTTGCAAATACTTTTCATAATCTATTTCATGAAAATAAAACAAACCGAATGATTGTAGCTACCTTTGCATCAAATGTAGACAGGGTTCAGCAAATTATGAATACTGCATTTGAATTTGGAAGAAAGGTTGTAATCCAAGGAAGAAGTATGGTAAATGTAATCAATGTTGCATCGGAACTTGGTTATATTAAAATTCCTGAAAATACGGTAATTGAAGTGGAACAAATGAAAAACTATCCGGATGAAAAACTAGTTATTGTAACAACTGGAAGTCAGGGAGAATCCATGGCGGCGCTATCTAGAATGGCAGATTCATCCCATAAGACGATTTCCATTAAGCCAGGAGATCATATTATTTTCAGTTCGACTCCTATTCCAGGAAATGAAAAGGCAGTTTCGAAAGTTATCAACGAGCTTTCTATGAAAGGCGCAGAGATAATCTATCAGGATACACATGTTTCGGGACATGCATGCCAAGAAGAATTGAAATTGATTTATTCATTACTTCAGCCTCAATATGTGATTCCTGTACATGGAGAATATAAACATTTGAAAGCGCAAGAAAAGATAGCAAATTCGATAGGAATTGCAAAGGAAAATATATTTATATTACAGGCCGGAAATGTTTTAGAGTTATCCAAGGAACAAGGTAGTGTTGTAGGACAGGTCAAAGCTGGTGAAATCTTTGTTGATGGATTAGGTGTTGGTGACGTAGGAAATATTGTTATTAGAGACAGACATACGTTATCTGAAAATGGATTGATCATAGTAATTGTTGGAATAGAAAAATCAAGTAATCAGATTGTATCAGGACCAGATGTAGTATCCCGTGGTTTTGTATATGTAAGAGAAGCAGATGATCTAATGAATAAAATAAGAAAGACGGCAAGAAAAAGTGTAGATAAATGTGTAGAAAATAATATTACAGACTGGGGAAAAATAAAAACAATAATAAAAGATGATATGGGTGATTTTCTATGGAAGGAAATGAAAAGAAATCCACTTATTATGCCTATTATAATGGAAGTCGACAGATAATCCACACGATGCAGAACCGTATTAGATTTAATCAATCTATACGGTTCTTTTTTTAGATATAAATGAATTGCTTCGAATCGATATATAAGAATTTAATATGAAACGAGACTGGTTTACGGTATAATAATAAAACATAGATTATCAAAAATACATGGTAACAATAGTCAATACAAAATGGAGGGTTAACATGATTAAAAAACTTATTTTAGTAACATCGCCGCCAGCATGTGGAAAAACTTATATTTCAAAGGCATTGGCAAGACGTCTCAAACATGTTGTATATCTAGATAAAGATACGTTAATTACATTATCAAAACAAATCTTTGTAGTGGCGGAGGAACCATATAACCGTAGCAGCGATTACTTTGAAGAGAATATCAGAAATTATGAATATGCCTGCGTGGTAGATCTTGCCCTAGAGGCGCTTGAATATGATGATATCGTTTTGATTAATGCTCCATTTACACGCGAAATACGAGATATAGAATATATGCATCAATTAAAAAAGAAGCTAGAGGAAAAGGATGCAACCCTGGTTGTAGTCTGGGTGGAGACGTCTCCAAAGATTGTGCATGAGCGAATGATAGCAAGAAACTCAGACAGGGATACCTGGAAATTAGAAAACTGGGAGGAATATATTGCAGGATGTAATTTTCAGATTCCAGAAAATTTGGATGATCCTAAAATAAAGGATGATTTATTGGTTTTTCATAATAACAATGAGGAGGAATTTGAAACCTCCATGAAGGACATTATGCGGATACTGGAAGAGACGATGGATACCTCTAGTAGTGGACTGATTGAAAATTGAAAATTTGTAAGTATATGTTGACTTATTTTTAAATAAATTATATTATGGAAAAAATAGGAAAATGTTAATGTATTCGATAGATTCGTTGAATAGCTAAAAGGGGGAGTAGTTTATGGACGGTATTACAGTATCAAGTATGGATACGGTAGAGGAAACGAAGAGAAAGGGAATCAGTGGTAGCACTTTGAAATTAGTTGCAATCATTACTATGTTGATTGACCATACGGCAGCAATAATTTTGGATAATATACTTATAAAAAAAGGTATGTATGCGTTAGATTGGTCGAATAGAAGTGAGGTAGATAAATTTATTTCTGAAAATGGACTATTGTATAATATAGATTCTATCATGAGAAGCATAGGAAGGTTGGCATTTCCAATTTTTTGTTTTTTATTGGTGGAAGGTATTATACATACACATAATAAATGGAAATATACGTTTCGTTTAGCATTGTTTGCGTTAATTTCAGAAATACCATTCGATTTAGCGTTTTCTGGAAAAATGTTTTATTGGGGATACCAAAGTGTATATTTTACATTACTCATCGGAGTGCTTGTTATGATTGGGTTTGAGTATGTTAATAATGTATTCAAAGATAAAAAATGGCTTCCTTTATTGGCAGTTGTAGGGGCGATTTTGGGTGGATGTAGCATTCCTTATTTTATCGATAATATCTTGGCACCGCATTTTATGGCTTATTACACCGGAGAAGAAATTAGTAGACCAATTTACATTATAATGGCAGTAGTATTTAGTGTTATCATGATATTGGTATATGTAATTAGGAGCAAGAAAAAATCGCTGAATTCAACCAGTATTATATTTGCAAATGGTGCAATTTTATTTGCAGGTATGTTTTTAGCAAAACTGCTTAATACGGATTATTCTGCATTCGGTGTACTAACGATAGCAATTATGTATATACTTCGTAGGAATCAATTTAATTCTATGTTAGGCGGATGCCTTACCTTGACTATCATGTCATATGGTGAAATCAGTTCTTTGTTTGATTTACTTTTGATACGTTTATATAACGGAAAACGTGGACTAAATCTAAAATATGTATTTTACCTATTTTACCCGGTACATTTATTTATATTATATTTAATCTGCTATTTCATGAAAATTATCTGATATGAATTACTAAGACCCAATATTATCGTAGTGATAGAGAATTTTAATTTTTAGACCCAGATTGGATTAAATAATCAGCCAGTCTGAGTCTTTTTTAGTTCAAGAAACGAAAAAAACTGTAACATTATATGGATTCGATTGTTATATGATTAGAACAGGAAGAAAGAGAGGTGAAAAATTTGGACAGCGAGTTGCTTTTGCAGCTATATGAACGATATTGGAATGAAATATATTTATACATTTTTTCTTTGTGTCATAGTCATAGTTTGGCAGAAGACATACTACAAGAGACCTTTATGAAAGCGATTTTATCTTTACCAAATAATCATGCAAATATGCGAGCATGGCTATATATGGTTGCGAGAAATCTTTGTTTTAATTGTATGAAAAAAGAAAGAAATGTGCTATTGACAAATCAAATACAAGATGTGATAGATAGAAAACAATTACAGGAAGATTTAATTCAAATATTGCTTAAAAAAGAAGAAAAAAGATTTTTATACGAAGCGTTGTCCAAATTGTCTGTCCCTAAAAAAGAAATCCTACTATTACAGTATTTTTGTACGTTAAGTCAAAAAGAAATAGCAGCAATCTTACATATAACTCCGGAAAATGTGCGAGTGCTTTCATACCGCGCAAAGAAGGAATTAAAATCGTATTTGGAGGCGAATGGTTATGAGATATCATGAATTGATAGAGCAATACAAAAAAGGAGAACTAGATGAGTATCAAAAAGCAAAAGTCGAAGCAGATATTGAAAGACAGGATGCAATCAGCGACTATTTGTATGAAGAGGAAATGATACCAGGAATGGGGGATTCCTTTGAAGAAAGTACGCAAGCTTTGGATTCTTCTATGGAATATGAGGCGCAATCTGAAAAGGATTTTGTAAGAATGGTAAATAAATCAATTCGAAAATCATTCATTAAGCTTGGAATAACCGTTTTTACAATAACAATCGCAGTAGCAATTTTTATACAGTTTGCCCTGCCACATATCGTATCATCTTTTTATTATAATCCGGGAAAAGCAATTGGTGAAAATGAAAATCTGATAAGTTTGGATATGGCAGTTTATACAGAGCTTTTCATTCCTGGTAATGTTAGAGATAACGTGAGCGTAGACGCCAATGGATATGGTGATTATGACATCTGCATTAATCAGAATGTAAGCTATAATAATTCATTTACAAATCTTGCAGGAAAGGTAAAAAAGGGTAAAATGATATTATACGATTCAAACATTTTAAAAAAGCCGACAGGAAATGCGTTTGCATGGTTTCAGATATTTGGTGACACATCAAAATCTTTGGATGAATTGGTTGAGGATGGACAGCAAATCTTTTGTGCAGCAGGTAATCAAAAACAGGCAACCCAAACGTTGCAAAATCTAGATGAAAAGGGAAAATACATGGCATATGTTACGTTGAATCGTATGATGGATTATGAGGATTTTATAGAATTCTCAGAAAAAGTAGATTCTTTTTCAGCGGGATGGTGTGCGGTTTGTACAAACAGTCCAGACGAAAAAAATGATAGCATGTTCCATGCGGATAATATAGGCTTTCAATACGATTTACAAAAATCAACTTCTCTAAGATGGGATAAGGAAAAGTATCCCAATTTGCTCCTTTGGGATACAGACAATGTAGGAGATGAAGATACAAAGAAATTGGAACAAAAAATGAAGACAGAAAAGTTTATGAAAACTCATCTAGTAAGCATGCTTGAATATACGTCAGAACAGAAGGAATTTTCAGATATGATGGATGAAGACATCTATAGTCTTAAAAAAGCAGCAGATTATATACAAAATCATGGAATAACTGTATATGGGTTTGCAGCTATTATGAATAAGAAAGATGCATTGAAAGCGAATGAAATGGAAGAAGTATATGAAATTTATACACAACCTTTGAGATAATGGTTAAAAGAAAGTGTGAGTACCTAAAAGAAATTCAAAATTAAAGAAAATTCAGTATTTTTATAAAGATTTCAATTTTGTTCAAGGTGTAGTATAATGAAGAAATAACAAATTGAATCGTTGAATAATATACGTGGTAGATAAATGAGGAGCTGCAAAAAACTATGGTGAACGGTAAAGAAGAATTGGGCAAAAATCAGATTTTAAAGAAGTATTTTGGTTATGAAACCTTTCGTGAAGGACAGGAAGTTTTGATTGACAGCATTTTGAGAGGACAGGATGTACTTGGTATTATGCCAACGGGTGCAGGAAAATCTCTTTGCTATCAGGTGCCTGCTCTTTTGCTTTCAGGGGTCACGCTAGTTATTTCTCCATTGATTTCTTTAATGAAAGACCAAGTTCAGGCTTTAAATCAGGCTGGTATTCATGCAGCCTTTATTAATAGTTCCATATCGGAGCAACAGATTTCAAAAGCGCTTCGACTAGCCGCGAATGGACAGTACAAGATTATTTATGTGGCGCCGGAACGACTGGAAAGCTATGAATTCGTGGAATTTGCAAGACAGGTGGAAATTTCCATGGTGACCGTGGATGAGGCACATTGCATTTCTCAATGGGGACAGGATTTTAGACCAAGTTATATGAAAATTGTGCAGTTTATAAAAATGCTTCCGAACCGTCCTGTAATCAGCGCTTTTACTGCAACTGCAACGAAGACGGTAAAGGAGGATATTCTTTGTGTCCTCGGTTTGGAAAAGCCACAGGTTCTGGTGACTGGATTTGATCGTAAAAATTTGTATTTTGGTGTGGAAAAACCAAAGAAAAAGGATGCGTTTGTTTTTGAGTATATTACGAATCATAAGACAGAAAGTGGTATTATTTATTGTGCTACCAGAAAAAATGTAGATGCGGTGTATGAAATGTTAAATCACAATGGAATTTCTGTGACAAAATATCATGCAGGTCTTGGCAGTGAAAATAGAAAAGAAAATCAGGATGATTTTATTTATGACACAAAGCCAGTGATTGTGGCTACGAGTGCCTTTGGAATGGGAATTGATAAATCCAATGTCCGCTATGTGCTACATTACAATATGCCACAGAGCCTGGAAGACTATTATCAGCAAGCAGGAAGAGCAGGGCGTGATGGAGAAGAAGCCGAGTGCATTCTTCTTTACTCGCCACAGGATGTTATGATAAATCGCTTTTTGCTAGAGAGTAAAGAAAACAATTCGGAATTCACACAAGAAGAACTGTATGAAATACGTGAACGTGATGAAGAACGTTTGAAAATAATGACCTATTACTGCATTACACCAAATTGTCTTCGGGAATATATCCTTCATTATTTTGGTGAAATGGATATCTTAGAATGTGGAAGTTGTTCCAATTGTCTGAAAGAATATGAAGAATTTGATATGTCAGAACCTGCACTAAAAATCCTTTCCTGCATCGGCGAGTGCCGTCAAAGGTATGGGATTAATGTGATAGCAGGAACTCTTAGTGGAAATGATACTGCAAAACTTAGAGAATATGGTGTTTCATCCTTACAATCGTTTGGAATTCTAAAGGAAATGAGCGAAGCGAAAATAAAACTGATAATAAATCAGATGCTGATAGAAAAGATTATATATCTTACAAATGATAAATACACATTGTTAAAACTAGGCTCTCTGGCAAAGGATGTGCAGCAAGGCAACCGAAAAGTCATCATAAAAGTGGCAAAAGATAATTTGATAGAACATGAAAGTACAAATAAATCCTCTTATGTAAAATACCGAAAGGCGGAAATCCTTAATTCGAAAGGTCTGGAATTGTTTGACTATTTAAGGGAACTTAGGACTACGATTGCCAGAGGAGAAGGAATGCCTCCCTACATTATTTTTTCGGACAAAACACTTGTGAATATGTGTGTGAAAACACCGTTTAATCGAAGCGAAATGTTACAGGTTTCCGGCGTTGGGGAAAATAAATTTGTCAAATATGGTGAGCAATTTCTTGAAAGAATATTAGAATTTACCGGTGGTGAAAAAGAGAAGTACTATTTTGGAGAAATGGGAGAAGTCAGTTCTAAGGACACCGCTGTCGCTAAAAAAGAGTCGAAAACAAAAGTTGGTAAAAAGGAATTCCATGTCACGAAGGAAATGGAAAATGGGATTACATATACTGAAAATTGCTTGATTTCCCAACTGGTAAATCAGCTCAATGAATTGAGAGCTCCAGAGAACATGAAAAAAATCAGTGGCGCGGAACTCGCTAGATGGATGACGGAAGAGGGATATATTGCAGAAACGTTTGAAGATGGCAGAAGAAAGAAACTGGTGACCCCAAAAGGGGCCGAGGCTGGGATTGTAATCGGAATGCGCCTGAGTGCAAAAGGAACGGAGTATGAGGATTACTATTATGGAGAAAGTGCGCAAAGGATGCTTGTAATGCATTTGGAAGAGTGATAAAAAAGAATTCGTTTATGAGTGATTTTATAAGATAAAAATTAACCAAAGAATTAGCAGAATAATAAACCTGGACTTAATCAAATAAGATGAAGTCTGGGTTTTTTATTAAAATAATCCTAAATTTATTGAAAAATAGTACTAATACCATTAGAATTGTATTAATAGAAAAGTTGGCTATCTTAAGAAAGCAAAGGATAATAATTTATGGAGAAGGTACAAAACAAGAAAAACATGTCAATCCGGAAAATTGTAATCATAACATTTATTATATCCATGCTTGTTTCATCATCGTTTATTGGAAACATGGTGTTTTCAAATTGGATATCTTCAATTAAGGAAATAACGCAAAATCTATCAAAAGATATAAATAAAGAAATAAGCAGTCAGGTAAATACTTACCTGACTATCCCAAAGCATATAAACGAAGTAAATGAAAAGTTTATTGAAAATGGAATCGTAGATTTATCAAATGAAAATGAGATGGATAAATATTTTGTTGGAGTTTTAAAAACACATAAAAAAGAAATCTATAGTTTCAGCTATGGAATGGAAAACGGAGAGTATTATGGCGCAAGAAGAAATGAATATGATGAGATTGAAATTATAAGAAATAATTCAAAAACAGCAGGAAGTTCTTGGTATTACTCTGTTAACAAGGATCTTACTAGTGGAGAAGTTGTTATGAAAACAGATCGCTTTGACGCGCGTACTAGGGATTGGTATATTGCAGCAAAAGCAGCTAGAAAGCCAACTTTTTCCAAAATCTATAAACATTTTGTTATGGATGATTTGACAGTATCGGCAGCAACTCCGATTTATAATTCTCAAGGGGAGTTGCAAGGGGTACTAGGATCTCATATGGTTTTATCTAATATTAATGATTATCTGCATAAAACCATGAAAGAATATGGTGGTTATGCATTGGTTATGGAAAAGAATAGTAACCTTTTGATTGCAAATTCTTTTGATAATGATAATTTTGTGATTTTGGATGATGGTACTTTAAAAAGAAATCAAATTAGTGAATTAGATAGTAAACTAATGACTGAAATATTTGACCAGTATCGGATGCTTCAGGAAGATAATTTCAGATTTATATATGAAGAACGGGGTTATTATGTTACAGTGCTTCCTTATCAAAATGAAGGTTTAGATTGGGTTATCATTTCAGCAATACCAGACAATTTATTTACACAGGAAATCTATCAAAAAATGGGAATTACAATCATTATAATTTTGATTTCCATTTTATTAGTCTCATTGATATATCTTAGTGTGATAAAGTGGATATTTAAGCCGATTGATGATCTGATTCTGGCATCAAAGCAGATTGCCATGGGCAACCTGTCAAAAAGAGCTATGGTTGTAAGAAATGATGAAATTGGTAAACTATCAAATGCATTTAATTTTATGGCAGATAAAATGTACCAGTTCGTAAACAATCTGGAAGAAATAGTGAAAGCACGTACAACTGAGCTTGAACTTGCAAATGAGGAAATAAATAAAACAAAAGAGGATTTATTTCTGATATTGGATTCTACAGCAGAAGGTATTTTGGGAATCGATATGGAGGTAAAGTTAATATTTTGCAATGATAGTTGTTTAAAGTTACTTGGATATAGATGCCAGGAAGATATCATTGGAAAGAATATGCATCATTTGATTCAACATAGCTATTGTGATGGGAGTAGTATGCCACAGGATGATTCTCAGATTCAAAAATCACTTTTCGCAGGTGAAAAACTGTATGCCAATAATGAAGTATTTTGGAAAGAAGATGGAACAAAAATGAAGGTTGAATATCATTCATCCCCTAAGCTAAAAGATGGAATTGTTATTGGTGCAGTTATCACGTTTATTGATATTACAGAAAAGAAAAAGGATGAAGAACAAATAAAATATTTAAACAGTCATGATTTTCTAACAGGATTAATCAATAGAAGGTGTTTCGAAAGCAATCTGAAAGAAAAGGATAAGACGTCCCTTTTACCAATTTCCATTATTTTTGGTGATATAAATGGATTAAAACTTATGAATGACATATTTGGACATACTGCGGGAGATAAACTGATACAAAAGGTTGCAGACGTGTTAACAAGAGTATGTCGCAAAGAGGATATTATTGCACGTGTTGGAGGAGATGAGTTTATTATTTTATTACCTCAAACAGATGCAGTCTATACAAAAAAGACAATAGATCGAATTAAATTGGAGGTGTCAAAAGAAAGCATAAATGCAGTAAGATTAAGTATTGCACTGGGATTTGACACAAAGACCAACCAATTACAAAACATAGAAAAGATAATGGGAAATGCAGAAAGTGAGATGTATAGAGAAAAAATAATATCTAAGAAAAATTATGGGATTGATACCATAGAAACAATACTTAAAACACTACATGAGAGAAACCCTAGAGAAAAATTACATTCTGATAGGGTGGCGTTATTGTGTGAAGAAATGGGAAGAACAATAGGACTTTCGGAAACGCAAATAAAACGATTAAGAGATGCCGGTTACCTTCATGATATCGGCAAAATTGTTTTAGATGAAGAGATTCTAAAAAATGGAAATCTGAATGAAAGTGCAAACCAACAGAAACAGCAGCACCCTGTTGTAGGTTATCGAATATTAAATTTGTTTGATGATACATTGGATTTAGCAGATGGTGTATATGCTCACCATGAAAAGTGGGATGGAACTGGATATCCAAAGGGACTCAAGGGGCAAGAAATACCATTAATAGCAAGAATAATAGCAATTGTGGAACGCTACGAAAATAGAATGGTAGAGATGGAAAATATACATGCCAATTCGAAAATGCAAGTATTAAATGAATTAAAAGAGTTGTCAGGTAAGGATTTTGATCCAAAATTAACAGATGTTTTTATTACATTATTAATGAAAAAGGATGAATCCGCGAACCTATAAAAAGTCAAATAACGCACAACACACTAATATATTAGAGATTAGATACTATTGTCTTTTTTTGTTAAATTTTTACTTTCCGATAAAAACAAACCAATCATAGTTAACATAATTCCACAAATGGAAGACACGGTAAATGTTTCATGCAAAATAAGGGCTGATGCTATGGTGGTGATAACAGGCACCATATAAATATAAACGCTTGTTTTGATAGTTCCTAGAATGTTTACTGTAAAATTCCAGCATGCAAAGCACAACGCAGATGCGAAGATGCCAAGAAAACATAGGTTTAGAAGGTTTGTCATGTTTGTAAATTGGGACAGACTTACTGAAAAGTCCATCAAAATAAGTGCCGGCGTCATTAGAAGCAGACCATAGAAAAAAATACGTCTGGTAGTTGGAATGATTGGATAGCCAAAGGTGCCAATTTTTCTTGTTATGGCCGAGTATACTGCCCAGATAAAAGCAGCCAAAACCGCTAGAATATCACCAAGAGGGTTGATTGATATGGTTGCTCCATTGCGAAAGCTAATTAAAAAGATACCAGCCATTGCTATTACAAAACCTACAAAAAATCGAAAACTTGGTCTTTCATTGTGCAAAAACAACCAGGAAATAATGGCTGTGAAAAAGGGAGAAATCGCAACGATGACTCCGACATTAGACGCAAATGTATAAGTCAAAGCTATGTTTTCAAATAGAAAATAAAGGGTTACACCACACAAACCAGCCGCTGCAAAATACAATTCTTGCTTCTTTTTTTCTATGCTTAACTTATGAGGATAAAACATCCATAAAATAATGTATGCAATTACAAAACGGATAAAAAGAATTTCGATAGGTGCAAAAGTGCGAAGCAATACTTTGGTTGATATAAAAGTTGTTCCCCAGACTAAAATGCAAAAAATAGCTGCAAGGTGTCCGATAAAGGCGTTGTTATTTCTGAAGTTTCTATTTTGATGCTCTATTTTCTGTAACATGACGGTCTCCCTTTTTGAAATTTTAAATTTGTTTTGTATAGAAAACGGTTCTTTTCTATCATACACTATTTCAAATTCAATTGCATGTTAAAAAACATAGATTTAACCAACGGTAAAAAAATATGAACAATAATTAACGAAAGTTCAATTGAAATCCATAAATTAGTTTGCTATGCTAGTTAGAAGAAAAGGGTATTATACATGGTTGTGTTTATTTTAATGGTGTTAAGAATGGGAGGAATATTATGCAGTTGGGAGAAGTGATACGTACCCATCGAAAAGAGAAAAAGATGACTCAGGAGGAAATGGCTAATATTCTGGGTGTTACGGCTCCGGCTGTTAATAAGTGGGAAAATTGTAATTCTTATCCAGATATCATGCTTCTTGCGCCAATTGCGAGACTGTTAGGGATAAGTACAGATACGCTACTTTCCTATCGTGATGACTTGACCAAAGGTGAAGTCGATCAGATTATTTCAAAGCTGAATAGTAAAATGAAAAAGGAAGAATATGATACGGTATTTCACTGGGCAATGAGTAAAGTAAAGGAATATCCAAACTGTGACAGTTTAGTTCTCATGACAGCACAATTGTTAGATAGTTATCGTATAATAAAAGCTCCAGAATCTGAACAATATGATAAGTCAATTCGCGAATTATATGAAAGAATATTGAAAAGTGAAAATCAGGAATTGGTGCAGACAGCGCTGGTCGCTTTGTTTTATAATTGTTTGTCGCGTGAAGAATACGAAAAGGCGCAAAGTTATTTGGAGAAAATTCCAAGACAAGGGCAGGATCCAAACCGACTTTGGGCAGTCTTGTATCAAAAGCAGGGTAAAAAGGAAGAAGCATATGAATTGTATGAAAGAATGCTATTTTCCGGATATGGAAGTATCACATTGGCATTGCAGAGCATCAGTGGTATGGCATGGAAAGAAGGAGACACAAAAAAGGCAGATCGGATAATAAAAATTCAAGAGTCTTTAGCTAAGATACTTGACATGGGAGAATATATGTCAGCGTCGCCAGGTCTTGAGTTTGCAGTGGTTAGATTAGATAAGGAGCAGTGCTTGGAACGACTAGAAAAAATGGTACATGGCTTGAAGGATATGGCACCTTATCGAAATTCCGAATTGTATAGTCATATGAAATTTTCTGAAATAAACAATGTCTCTAACATTGCTTTTATGCTAAAAAAGGGGTTTGAAGAAGATGAGAGCATTGATTTCCTAAGGGAAGACAGCCGATTTCAAGAGATAATAAAGAAATTAGAACAGTATATTGAAAAGCAGTAGCGAGAGGTGATACATTTGGAATGGACGCAAGCATTAAGAAAATCAATTGATTATATGGAAAAACATTTACTAAAGGAGTGTACAGTTGAAGAGATTGCAAAAGCTGTTAACATTTCCCCATTCTATTTTCAAAAGGGATTTAAGATTATGACTGGCTATACCATAGGTGAATACATTAGAAACAGACGTCTTTACCTGGCGGCGCTTGATGTAGTCAAAAATGAGGAAAAAATCATTGACTTGGCCTATAAATATGGATATGATACGCCGGAAAGTTTTACGAAGGCGTTTAGCCGTTTTCATGGCATTCCGCCCATGCAGATTAAGGGACAAGCCTACAAAATCAAAACGTTTCAGCCATTGCAAATCAGCATATCCATAAAAGGGGGCAGCCAATTGGATTATAGTATCGAACAACTGGAAGCGTTTCAGATTATTGGAATGGAACGAATCTTTCAATATGATAGTGCGTTTGACGATATTCCAAAGTTTTGGGAGGAATATTGCAACAAGTACATGAAAAAATGTGATGAGGAATTAAAAGAGTGCTGTATTGGTATGTATGGTATCAGCATAGATGAAGATATGAAGGGCAAAGATTTTCGTTATCTGATTGCCGGAAATTATAATGAGAAGAATATTCCAGACGGTTTAAAGGTAGTTAAGATACCGACATTGACGTTTGCAAAGTTTCGGTGTGTAGGACCGATGCCAGAAGCATTACAGGCAGTGAATACAAGGATTTTTAATGAATGGCTGCCAGGAAATGCAGAGTATGAAATTGCGGCTGGATATAATATCGAACTGTATACGGAAGGGGATACTCATTCCACAGACTATGTGAGTGAAATTTGGATTCCGGTAAAGAAAAAATAGTTCAGTGAAAGAAATTATTCTGACATATCAAAGCAGAAAATGACAGGATTAAATGTTTTGTGTGAGATAGAATGAATGCAATCCAACAAGAAAGGAATGATTCTATGGAAACACAAAAAGTATGTTATTTCGAATTAGAAGGTACCTATGAAGAAATAGGTAAACAGATTGCAAAACAGGCAGACAAAACATGTTTTTCTATGCCGGCACCTGATTTTTTTACCGAGCAAGACAAAGAAGATGCGCTACGCTTGTATGATAAGTATTGTCCGGGAATACGTGATGAGCTGGAGGGATTTTCAAAAGAAACTGGAATCCAGATAAAAGATATTGCATATACCTGGATGACTTATCTAGTTCCAAGGTGCTCTGGGCTAGCAGTACTAGGTAGTCAAATGGCGGATGGGCATACTAGACTTGCTCGAAATTATGAATTCAGTATCGCAGAAGAGGATCTTACCGTTTGCAGGACACAGCCGAAAGGAAAGTATGCGCATATTGGAGGATCGATTGCGACATTTGGAAGATGTGAAGGAATCAATGAATGTGGACTTGCAGTTTCTATGTCATCTTGCGGACTACCGGTAGGAAATATGTTAGGTATGAGAAAAGCAGAAATAAAAGGGCTTCAATTCTGGGCTGTCATACGAAGTCTGCTGGAAAATTGCAAAGATGTCGAAGAGGCACTTAAATTAGTATTGGAAATGCCGATTGCCTACAACATTAATTTATATCTGGCCGATGCCGCGTGCAATGCCGTTTTAGTGGAAACGATGAATGGGAAGGTAGCATATGAGCGGATTTCCTCCGTAGATGCAAAGCAATATCTATGTGGAACCAATCATATAGCAATCCCTTCCTTTCAAAATTTAGAACCAGCGGCAATGCGAAATTCTGTGGTACGTCTAGATAAACTAAATCAGTTTGCCAAAGAACACCCAAGTTTGGAAGAAAACCAAATAAGAGAATTCTTTTTAAAAAAATACCCAGAAGGAATGACCACGCACTATTATGATGATTGGTTTGGTACGATTAAGTCCGTGGTAATGGATACGGTAGAACGCCGGTTTAGCATCTGTTGGTTTGGACTGACAGAAAACGGATGGGAAGATTATATTGTAACGCAATTCATGGGAGACAAAATAGAAGATAAGAAGATAGTAAAAGAAAAAGCAGAAAAAGAACTATTTGAATTTATACCGTTATAAGAATAAACGAAAGCGGTGTAAAATTTTGGTTTTAACGGCGCAGGAAGGACGTGGGGGCTTTTGGGAAAGTCACGCAGGATGCGCGGTGGGTTTATGTGTTTTCGAAATTCGAATGGAGCACAGGGGCTGGTCTTAAAATCAGACGCATTAAGCACTCGGCAGAACCTCTAAGCAAGACAGACTGAGCTCTTATGGGAGCTCAGTCTGTCTAGAGTTTCTGCCTCATAATGTTAAAATGCTTTTAAGACCAGCCCCTGTGCTCCATTCGAATTAGACAATATGTAGTGACCTCACATTTGTAAGTTCGTGGATTTACCTGTAAAATATTAATTGATAAGATTAATGGTAACAGGGATTACCGCATACAAAAGGAGGCCACTACAATGAATAGTATAATTTACGTCGGAATGGATGTCCATAAGGAAAGTTACACGCTTTGCTGTTATAGCTTTGATGAGGATAAGCTATACTACCAGCAAAAGATAGCACCTGATTACAAACAGGTTTTAAGATATCTGGAGCAGGTAAGAAAGCAGTATTCAAATGAGGCGGAGTTTGTTTGTGGATATGAGGCTGGATGCCTTGGGTATACGTTGTATCATCAACTTACAGAGCATGGTATTAAATGTATTATTTTAGCTCCAACTACGATGGCAATCATGAATACTAATCGAGTTAAGACAGATAAAAAAGATGCTGGAAATATCGCAAGATGTTTGGCATTTCATACTTACAGCGAAGTTCACATCCCTACTGCACAAGATGAGGCGATTAAAGAATATATTCGAATGAGAGATGATCATAAGAAATCTCTCAAAACAATAAAGCAACAGATATTGGCATTGGTTTTACGTCAGGGTTATCACTTCGATGGAGGTAAGAATTATTGGACGATCAAACATGTAAAGTGGCTGAAATCACTTGACATGGGAGGAGTTGTGCAGGAGTGCATGGATGAATATATGATTACCTATGAGTATTTTGTAGATAAGATAGAACGTTTTGACAAAAGGATTGAAGAACTTGCAACAGATGAACGATATCAGGGAAAAGTAAAGAAGCTTAGTTGTTTAATCGGTGTAAAAACACACACTGCATTATCCGTTATTGTTGAAACTGGAGATTTCGCACGATTTGCAAAAGCAGAGAAATATGCTGCCTATCTGGGCCTTGTGCCAGGAGAAGATTCTAGTGGAGAAAAACAGAACCGAATCGGTATTACAAAGGCAGGGAATTCTCATGTAAGAAAGCTTCTAGTAGAATCTGCACAAAGTTATACAAGAGGTACTATTGGACACAAATCGGTAGCATTAAAACGAAGGCAGGGGGGAAATGAACCAGAGGTAATTGCATATGCAGATAAAGCAAATGAGAGGCTTCGAAGAAAGTTTTATAGAATGACATTGACGAATAAAACAAATAGAAACGTTGCAGCTACAGCGATAGCTAGAGAACTAGCATGTTTTATGTGGGGACTTATGACAGATAACATCGCATAGCATGTATGTTATTCATCCGTTGCAGTAAAGGCTGCTACGCACCGCTATGCGGCAAGGCCTTGACAGCACCAGAAGAACAACATAAATGGTAATTAAGCAGATGTAAGAATACATCTGCCCCAAAGATTGAGGCACATGGACAGGGCTTTAGATAACTTTAAGGTTTGAGCTATCTACGTTCTTCCTATGTTAACATAGTAATAAAATACTGTGATTCACGCCATTAGACGGTAGAGCTCACGGCGGACCATTGACCTGTGGTAACCAATCCACGTATAACAGAGTGGCCAATGCCGGGACTGTTGCGTCTAAGGCTCTTTCCATGTGTCTCAGACAATGGAAACAAAAAAAAGGTGATTTCTTCAAATTTACACTTGACAAGAGGTCACTACATAACAGTAAGACTATGACCACCGCGCATTTTGCTGGTTTTGGTAAACGCCTCGCTGTTGTGTGTAATGTAATTACCAACCACAGCCTTTAACTAAAAAGTAGTAAAAGGCGTATATGGCGCCAATAGTTGTTTTGAAATTTGCAGAAAAGAAGCCTTTATGAAACGCTTGTAAACCAGTGAGTCCGTATTTCGTAGACAGCCATGAAAGGCTGAGCTCATAATCTATCGCTCAATTTACACGGCTCCCATGCTAGGATTTTATATCATTGGAGTATATGGAACGTAAACTCTGTCAAAAAACAGCTCACTAAGAGCTGTTTTTTGGACGTTCAGAGGTTATGTGGAATGCTTATACGACTGATATAAAATCCTAGCATGGGAGCCGTGTAAATTGTAAAAAGTATAAAAAATGCTCAGCCTTTCCTGGCGTCACTTATCAACAAAAACTCGCGTCCGCCAACCTCATTTTTATGCTTTCACATCCCTGTATTTCAATAATATCAATGACGATATCAAGAAAACGGAAATAAATAGAATGCAATTTATTACAAATGGAAGCATCTCGATTTGCATACCTGGTTTATTGGCACGCATCCCATAGGATAGTAAGGCATATGGCCAGTAAAGAGCATAGCCTTTTGTGGTGAATAAAAGTCCAAAAATGCCGCCTAACAAGGAGATACCAACGGGAATAGAAAATGAGCGGATGATCATGGAAAGGAACAATTGCAGGCTGCAAATGGCAAGGCATCCTAATAAACCACAGAGAAACCATTCAACCAAAGAGATAGGTAGGGGCTGCGTAATATGTGCTATTTTCCCACAGACAAGGAAGAGTAAGAAAATCCAGGCAATGGAAAGAAACGCCATTTTAGCAGTTGTAATGAGCTTTCCTAATAGCAGGTAGATACGTGGAACGGGTACGGTCATAAATAAATTAAGATTGTGGTTAAAGTGTTCCATTCGCCATAGATAGGCACAGTAAGTACCAATCAGGGCTGGCATAAAGAAATAACAAAGAAACAGGGTGTGTTGTGACCAAAGGCTATTCCAGGTATTACTCAAGATACCCTGATTATATGTAAAATTCAAAGTACCAATTAGTGCAGACAGAGCAGGAAGAAGTAGGAAGGCAAGCCATACGGGATTTCCTTTTAATTTTAAATTTTCTGCTTTTATTACGTTTATTAACATCATTATACCTCCTTTGTGGCGGAAAGACGCCGACCAATCAAATATAGTACCACCGTCCAGATGGCAACGGATAGAAGTCCCCATGGATTGACATTGCACCAAGCATACGCTATGTATCTTGTCTTGGCATCATATTCGCTTAAAAAAGATAAGGTCAAAGTAACATAGTTTGTCCATAGAACAGCATGCTGAAGGACTGGATACTGATTAAGAAACATGAGAAATAAACCACAAAAGGAACCAATAATGCCAACAGAAAGTGATACCATCTGATTGCGGATAAACAAGGACAAATTAAGTTGAAGGATATAAGAAGCAAATGTTACCAGAAAACTAAAAAAGAAATAAAGTGCAATTTTATCAAGTGGGGCTGCATGTTCAAAATGAAACATCACCCCTGTTAGAACAACGACCAGCGCCTGCCCGATACATAATAAAAGGCAAAAGATTGCGCCTAATGCTAGTTTGGCATGATACAAAGAATTTCTGGATTGTAGCGTATATAAAAGTTTCAATGTCTCGCCTTTATGTTCAACATCAGCAATCCGGCTTGCAATGACTGCTACAAAGCTAGGAGCTAAAATTGCATTTAGGATAGGCATTTCGTAAAGTAACATCATCCATCCCCAGTGTCGCTGCAAATCACTTGCAGTGCGAAGATCATAAGAACACCAGACGAAATTGACAGCCAAAAAGAAAAAGGTAAGCAACATTAGAACGGATATCCTGTTTTTTACAAGTTCTAGTTTTAGCTGTTTCATAAACTCTGCTCCTTTCCGGTAAGTGACAGGAAGATATCTTCCAGACTTTTTTCTCGGTTTTCAATTCGGTAGATAGTAATATCATTTTCAAACATAGAATGTGAAAGCTTTCCAATTGTATCATCCGTTAACGTTGGAAGCAGGAAGTATTCATTTTCTCGTTGAAATGAAATTTGCTTTTCGTTAAGTATATGAGTAGTCTTACTGTCGCTGTCCGTTCGAATCGCAATATTTCCATGGCTTCTTTGGTGAAGATTTTCCAAGGAGTCTTCAAATATCAGCTTTCCCTGATTAATAATGCCTACATAATCTGCCATTTGGTCAATCTCACTTAAGAGATGACTGGATACCAAAACGGTCATACCAAAAGTCTTTGGTAGGGATACGATTAGTTCACGCATTTCTTGAATTCCCGCAGGATCCAGTCCATTGGTTGGTTCGTCTAGAATCAGTAGTTTTGGATAGCCTAATAAAGCTGTTGCAAGGCCTAATCTTTGCTTCATTCCAAGGGAATAATGACTGACCTTTTTATCCTTTTGAGAAGACAGCCGGACAATGGATAGAAGCTCCAAAATCTGTTTTTCATCCACTCCTTTTAGCATCGCAGCAACACGAAGATTGTCTATACCGGATAAATGCCCATAATAACTAGGCGTTTCTATCAGAGAACCAATATTTTTTAACAATTCCAGGCGATTTTTATCCGTGGCTTGTTTGCCAAAGACGGTGACGGAACCATGTGTGGGTGCTGCTAGTCCAAGGATCATTTTGAGAGTTGTACTCTTTCCGGCACCATTGGGGCCTAGAAAACCATATATGGCATTTTGAGGTACGCTAAGGTCGACGTGGTCGACGCGAAGAAGATTTCCGTATTTCTTACACAGACTTTCTGTCATTATAATGGGATTTTTTATCATTGCATTCATATAGTATGAAGCCTCCTATTTCTATTTGATGGAATCAGTTTAAACAGGTGACCTTACGTACAAATGAAAGCAATCTTACGTTTACATTAAGTTTGGTAGTCAACCATTTACGGATAAGCAAAGAATTAGTAAAATAAAAGAATAAAATAATGAGAGAATAGTAAAATGAGAGGCATGCCTATGAATTATACAGACCGAAAAATACTGTTAGTGGATGATGAAGCGGACATCCTTCTTATGGAACAGAAATTGCTTTTAAAAGAAGGCTATGAATCGATATTTACGGCGCAAGACTGCGGACAGACAATGAAAAAGGTGTTGGAAATACAGCCTCACTTAATTGTACTAGACATTATGCTTCCGGATGGCAATGGCTTTGATTTGTATCAGAAATTAAGAAAAATAACAGGTGCTCCGATTTTGTTTTTATCTGCGAGGGATGAGGATGCGGACCGTATTGCGGGTCTAGGCCTTGGTGCAGATGATTATATTACGAAACCATTTTTACCAGAGGAACTCCTCCTTCGTATTCGCAATGTGCTGCTTCGGGCTTACCGGGAAGATAACGAAGTTGCAAAGGATGTGCTCTGGCTTTCCGATACCATGGTGGATTGGGGCGGAGGAATGGTGTGCCGGAATGGAAAAGAAGTCATGCTGACAGCAAAAGAATATCAGATTCTTCAAAAACTAGCGGAAAATAGAGGAAATATAGTTACGATAGACCGCTTATGTGATACTCTTTGGCAGGGTGAAAATTTTGGATATGAAAATACACTGATGGTACATATTCGCAGACTTCGGGAAAAGCTGGAGGAGGATCCTTCCAATCCAAAGTGGCTGCTTACGGTACGTGGATTAGGTTATAAGCTTGTAAAATAGGAGTACATATATGGAAAAGGGAACAATTCGAAATAAACTGCATTTTATTTTTTTTATGGTACTGACAGTTGCGTTGTCAGCAATCATTACCGTGGTAATCTATTTTTTTATTGCTATAGCTGGCATGAAAGGCCAAAAGTTGTTAAACGTCAGCAGCATTGCAAATAATCTTAAAAAAACGCAAGAGGGATATACACTATCTAAGGAATGCATGTCAACCCTTCAAAAAAATCATTGTTTTGCATTCCTAATGGATGAAAATGGAAAAGTTATTTGGGAGTATGAAAAGCCAAACGATATACCAGATAAATTTTCTTTGCAGGAGGTGGCATCTTTTTCCAGATGGTATTTAAAGGATTATCCGGTGTTAAATTGGCAATATGAATCTGGAATATTTGTGATGGGTTACCCAAAGAATACCCTATGGAAGTACACAGTAGAAATGCCAATTACGCAGATAAATCTTTTAATAAAGTGCATGCTTCCTATGATGCTTCTTATAATGGGCTGCATCTTTACGGTGGGTGCTCTTTGGAACAAAAGTGTGTTGAAAAATCAAAATAAGGAACGGACGGAATGGATTGCAGGCGTATCGCATGATATACGTACGCCATTAACCATGATTTTGGGATATGCAAAGGAACTGAGCGAATCCAAGACGAATTTAAACGAGCAGAAAGAGCAGGCTCAAATTATATTGCGCCAATCCCAGAGGATAAAAGTGTTGGTAGAAGATTTCAACATGGCAAACAAGCTTACCTATGGGATGTTGTCCATCGATAAGAAAAAAGTAAAGCTTTCTGCGGTGCTAAGACAGGTGGTAGCAGATATAATGAATGCAGGCCTTAACGAATGCCATGAGATTACCTTAGAGCTAACCGAGGATTGTATGGCAAAAGTCGATGAAAAGCTAATATATCGCGCGGTAATGAATCTGGTGCGCAACAGCATTTATCATAATCCACCGGGTTGTCATATTATGGTATCTTGCCAAAAGACGGGATGGAGATCTGTCGTTCGGGTACAGGATGATGGATGTGGTTATGAAAAAGCAATACTTGGTCGTAGAAGGGGTACTAGTAAAAAACTAAGCAATCATGGACTTGGGTTGGTAATTGTAAACAGAATAATTAAGGCACATCATGGCACATTAAAACTTTACAACAAAGGCGGTGCCGTGGCAGAATTAAGGTTTTTCAGTATATGGTAAAATTATTATAAGGAATGATATTAATATATGAAGCAAAAATTCATAAGCAATTTATCTTTAGTAATAGCAGTAATAGTTTTGATATTACTTTTCTTGCCCGATTTTATTTTTAAAAAGAATAATCCATTTTTTGAATATATTGCGGGTACATTAATTGGAGTTAATTTTATAGTTGATTTGGTTATTGATATAAAGCAAAGAAAGTATTCTACTGCAATCTTTATTATAATGATAGATATTTTGCAAATAGTAGCACTTATCATTTTTTGTATTTTGAATACGATAAGTGTTGATCAAACAAATCTGGAGCTCTTATGGAAACGGCACGATTATATTCAAATGTCTGTTCTAACAGTAACTCTTTTAGGTGCCGTAAAATGCTCATTAGAAAGTAAAAGGTTTGAAACTCATCATGAATAGGTATGATTCAGTTTATAAAAATTCTTCTTATTAAATGTATACAGTTTTTTAAAAACCATAAAGCCTTTGTCATAAATATCCTTATTTAATTCATTTGGATAGTAAGTTTTCGAAACGTCAATTAACTGGTCCGTCTGGTCTAGACTCTCAAGCACTCCAAGGCCAACGGCTGCGGTTAAAGCGGCTCCCACGGCACCGGCATTTTGTGGATTATCAACCGTCTCAATTTTCCGCCCTAATATATCGGCAAGTATCTGACATGTCATAGAGGAAAGTGCACCGCCACCTACAAATCGTATATCGGCCCCGGTGGCTATTTTATTTTCCTGTGCTTCGAGCATCCATCGTAAGTGATAGCAGACTCCTTCCAGTACAGAGCGTATTAGCTGAGTTTTTCCTGTTTCTAAACCTATGTTAAAAAACATGCCTCGAACATCTGCGTCTTCAAAAGGACAGCGGTTGCCATGTAACCACGGTGTAAAAATGACTCCGTTGCTGCCAGCAGGAATTTTCTTTATGGCATCCATCATATAGTCATAAAGGCTTGTATATATTGATTCATGAGACTGCGTCACATTTTTCTTCTCAAGATAAATATCAATTTCATCAAGGGCTAGATGATCTTTTACCCATTCAAGGCATTTTCCAGCGGTTTCGAGCTCAGCAAAATAATTATAACTTCCTGCACTTGCACCGACCACAGCTGCAATCTTAGCATTAAGATCAACCATGGGTTTCCTTACAACGGTTGAAACCCATCCGGAAGTTCCACAATAAATATGGGTGCTTCCTTCTTTAACAGCTCCGGCGCCTATGCCAATGAGGGAAGCATCTCCGCCCCCACCAAAAACAGAAATTCCTTGCTCTAAACCTAACTCGTTTGCAGCTTTTTTCGTCAGCCCTCCTACTTTATCGGTGGAACGAATAATACGAGGAAGGTGCAAGTAATTTACACCCAACATGTTGCACATATGTTTGCTGAATCCTTCATGACCATTTCTAACGTCATAGAGAAGGGTGGCAAATGCTGAGTCAGTAGTAGAAATGAACTCTCCGGTACATTTTTGAATCAGAAATTCTTTTACATCCAGCCATTTATAAACCCGTTGGAAGCAATCAGGTTCATTTTTTTCGACCCACTTATATTTCCATACAGGGTCTTTGATGCTTGAGGCAACTGCCTTTGTTATGTATAAAGATTTAAGTAGAATCAAAAGGTTGCAGCCTGCAATTTTTAAGCCATGTGAAAGCCCAATACGCAGCTGTTCACCTGCCCTTTGGTCCATATAACTCATAGCTGGCCGGAGTGGATTACCAAATTCATCAGTCAGTACAAGTCCTTGCATTTGAGAACAAAAAGAGATGCCGGATATTTGAGTAGGTTTGAGTGGCGATTTTAAAAGCAACTGCTTTGTAGTGATACACATAGCATTCCACCAATCCGCAGGGTCTTGTTCAGCACCACCATTTTCTAGTAAATTCAAAGGATAAGTCATACCGGCGTGTTCGAGTAGTTTAATTTTTTCGTCTACTTGGAAAAGGCAGGTTTTAACCGCTGTAGTTCCCACATCATAAGTAATAATATAAGAGCTATTTTGCATGTTTTACCCCATTTCTTGAAAATGCATTCTTAATAAAATTTAAAACTTGTTCCACCACAAAGTCATCCATTTCGAAAATATCTTCATTTACGTAAATCTTGAAACGTTCCCGGTAATAATCACAAGAATAAGAAAATTGTAACATCATAAACAGATTGTCTAATAAAAAGGCAAACATCTTAGGATCACAATCTAACCTTACATCCTTATCTCTCTGGGCTTTTTCTATCAAGGAAGAGTAAAGGAAAGCGGTAAGTGATTCAAGACTTTCTACGGTCTGAAACATGATCCGTGAATTGCTCTGGGTTGACATTTCGTTATATAAGCGAATCATATTAACGTTATCCCGGGAGTGTTTTTGAATCAATCGTAATATTTTTTCTACTTTGATTAGAATATCTTCGTCTCCTATCATAATTTCTTCGAGTGCGCTTTTTATAACACAAGCCCCTGATTTTACTGTAGTTAGAAATAAATCCTCTTTATTTTCAAAATATTGAAATAAACTGCCAACGCTTATATTAGCCTGCTTAGCAATTTTATTTGTATTTGCATTTTCATAACCATAGCTTGCAAATTCTTGAATTGCTGCCTGCAATATACGATTTCTTTTTTGTTCGGGAATTCTGATAAATAATTCGGTCAAAATGAATCCTCCAAATTAAATTTATATGAGTGGCTGCTCATTATAGTTAAAGATATGTTGTAACAAAAGTAAAAATAACATAGATAACTATGCATTTGACATATTATGGGAATACTCTGTAATAGAATATAGTGAGTGGCTGCTCATTTTTAGAATTAGGTAGATAACAAGGAGGATTTTTGATGGATACAAGATATGCAATTTCAAAATACCCAGACGCTGCACAAATAATAAGTCAACTGGATGCGCTCATTGCAAAACCGGTTTCCAGTATTAGTACGGAAAAGTTAACCGCTTATGAAAAAGAGTATTTTGATGCAAAATGCTCAAAATCAAAGGAAATGATTAACGAAGCAAAAGAGTATATACCGGGTGGGGTTCAGCACAATCTTGCATTCAATTATCCCTTCCCGCTTGTTTTTAACAAAGCCGAAGGCCCATACCTATATGATATCGATGGTAATCGCTATTATGACTTTTTACAGGCGGGCGGTCCTACTGTCTTAGGAAGCAATCCAATATCCGTGCGTGAAAAAGTAATTGAATTATTGAATGATTGTGGCCCCTCCACTGGTTTATTTCATGAATATGAATACAAACTTGCAAAAAAAATAGTAGATAATTTTGATTCTGTGGAAATGTTTCGTATGCTAGGTTCTGGAACGGAAGGCTGCATGGCTGCGATTCGAGTGGCACGACTAGCTACAGGTAAAAAGCATATAATAAAAATGGGTGGAGCTTACCATGGCTGGAGTGATCAATTAGCTTTCGGAATCCGTATTCCGGGATCAAGATGGACGCAGGCCCATGGTGTACCACATTTTTGTTTTAAAGGAATACAGGAATTCTTCCCAAATGATTTAAAAGACCTAGAACATAAATTGAAAAATAATTGCCTCCGTGGAGGTACGGCAGCCGTTATGATTGAACCTTTGGGACCGGAAAGCGGAACAAGACCGGTTGATAAAGAATTCAATAAGGGTGTAGAAGCGCTGTGCAAAAAGTATGGGGCGCTACTAATATTTGATGAGGTTGTCACAGCATTTCGTGTGGGAATGGCAGGAGCACAGGGCTATTTTGGTGTTTCGCCAGATCTTACAGTATTTGGAAAAGTTGTGGCTGGTGGATACCCAGGAGCTGGAGGACTAGGCGGTAAAAAAGAATATATGAAGTATCTTGCAGCGGGAATTCAGACGGGAGACAAACATAAGAAAGCGTTGATTGGAGGTACGATGGCGGCAACCCCAATCAGTTGTGTTGCAGGATACTATGCACTGAGTGAAATAGAAAGTACCAATGCTGCACAGGTAGCAGGCCAAATGGGAGACCGCCTCACAAAGGGACTTCAGGAATTAATATTAAAATATAAATTACCGTTTGTTGCATTTAACCAAGGTTCTATCTGTCATCTTGAAACAGTGGGAACTGTACATTTTTCTATTAACTGGTCTAAGCCATGGACGATTCCAAAGGTATTAAAAGCAACCTCAGCACGAAAAAAAGAAATGGAGCATATGGGAGCTGCTTTTATGGCAGAAGGGATTGTGACACTTGCTGGTAGCCGACTTTATACAAGTGCAGCGTATACGGAAGAAATGATTGATGATGCATTATTGTCTTTTGAACGTGTATTCAAAAATGTTGTTGTAAAATCTTAGTAAATGAAGGAGAAAGGGTAAAAGAATGGATGAAATAGTAGCAAAAGAACTCGTTATTCAGGCAGGGCTTAAGTTAATTGAATCCGGTTTAATTGCGCGAACGTGGGGAAATATTAGCTGCCGCATTGATGATAAGTTATTTGCAATTACACCGAGTGGACGCTCCTATGAAACCTTAAAATCGAATGAAATAGTAATATGCCGGATAGAAGATTGTAGATATGAAGGAGAAATCAAGCCATCATCAGAAAAGAGAATCCATGCATTGGTATATCATACCTTTCCGGACATTGGTTTTGTTATTCACACCCATCAGCCAATGGCTTCCATCATCAGTGCTATGGGAATAAAAAAAATACCGTCCATTCGCTATTCCCTTCTAAAAAATAGTGTTTCGGTGGCAGACTATGGATTGCCTAGTACGAAAAAGCTAGTGAAAGGGATTGAAAAGGTACTAAATCGTAATAAGGGTCATGCTTTAATCATGGCACATCATGGTGCATTATGTTTTGGGAGAGATTATCAGGAGGCTTTTTTGGCTGCACAGCAACTTGAAGATGCCTGTCAGGACTTTATAAATAATATTTATACCGAAAACTGTGGATCAATATCATTTGAAGAGAAAAATTTGTATCGAAATTACGTGGATTCTATTTTGGGTAAAAAAAGTTCAGAAAATCCGATGCCCTTGTATAGTAGCCATAGAGTAGCTGACGGTTTTGTGTTTAAAACGGATGTAGAGACTAAGTTTGGTTTTTGCGATGATATGCCACTTGAACCAAAAATACACAGAGAGATTTATCAAAATCGTAAGGATATCAACTTTATCAGTCAGGATTTTGATGGTGGACTCCTTGCTATTTCACAGGCAAAGATGTCACTAGAACCTTTTTTGGATGATTTTGCACAGATTATAGGTTGTAGCGCAAAGTGTGCTACAACAATGGATGCCAAAATGATAGAAAAGGCTCTACGTGGGCGATTTGGTGTACTTATACCTGGAGCAGGAGCGCTGTGCTGTGCAGCTTCAACATCCGATTTACTTGCTGTTAAGCTGATTATGGAAAAGAATGCGCTTACGCAAATATGTACAAAGCTATATAAAGGAGGAAAGGCCATTCCTTTGGCTGATTGTATGCTGATGCATTATATATATAAGAAAAAGTATTCCAAAATAGCAAAGAATTCTAGCGTGCCTATTTAGAATGAAAAGGAGAATGAAAATTGGAGACAAACTATAAGGTCTATAAATATCGTTGGGTGATTTTAGGGTCGATTGTGCCTATTATTATCTGCACCGAAATGTTCTGGTTGATACTCTCTCCTATTTCAAGCATGGCAGGAGAATATTACCATGTAGATAGTATGGAAATATCCCTGTTTACGGCGAGCTATATGATTATGTATATACTGTGTACCATACCGGCTTCATGGGTGATTGATAAATATGGATACCGGTATTCACTCATTATCGGCGCACTCATAACAGCTATTTTTGGCATGTTACGGATAGCTTTTTTTGATAACTTTACGCTAGTAATTGTTTTCCAGTTTATTATAGCAATCGGCCAACCATTCTTACTTAATATTTCAACTAAAGTACCGGCTAATTGGTTCCCGCTTTTCGAACGTTCCATTGCTTCTGGAATCTTAACAATGGCGCAATACCTGGGATTTGTTGTAGCAATGATTTTATCCCCTATTCTTGCAAAAAGTTATGGTATACCGGGCTTATATATGGTGTTTGGGGTGATAGGATGTATTTGTGCAACAGTAGCCATTCTATTAACCAGGGAAAAGCCTCCGATACCATCGGGACCAGAAGCGCAAAAAGAAGATATAAGTGTTAGATCTATGATGAAACTTTTTAAGAACAAAAACTTTGTTTATGTATTAGTCATTGCTTTCATTTCGATGGGTATATTTAATACATTACTTACTTTAATAGAGAACATACTTAAACCAAGGGGAATGACGATGGATCAGGCAGGGATAATAGGTGCTGCGTTTGTTGTTGCTGGTGTAATAGGAGCAGTATTGCTACCATTACTATCCGATAAACTTCATAAGAGAAAAGCATTGTTTATCGTAGCAATATCATTAATGGTTCCTCTTTACCTTGGCATTACATATATTTCTAATTTCACTCTGGTTACAATTGTATCTGCTATTGCAGGATTTACAGTAATGGGCGTTGCACCAATTTTGTTTCAACATGGCGCAGAGGTTGCCTATCCAGTAAAAGAAGGAACGTCATTTGGATTAATTCTCCTTATGGGACAGATATCCGGGGCCTTGTTTGTAGTAATATTTGAAACGGTCAATAAAGTGGCTGGAACAGTTACGGTACCAATGTTATTAATTGTTATTGCAACAGCAATTGAAATCCCATTTACTATAAAAATGAAAGAATCAGACATACTAAAATCAATGTAGTTGATATCAAAAGAAGTGTCTGAAACTGGTTAAATCAATGTGTCAATAATTTAAATATTTTGCGTCTTGAAATTTGTAACGTGGTTGCCTTTTAATTGATTACCTTGACAAAGAATTGTCGATTGTCTATAATATGGAACATAGATTTGAGCGAAAGACAATGGTACCGAAAGTATTTGATGCAATTATGACTTGAGCTCTATTTTTTTATCTAAATTTATTTGTCAAGGAGAATTATTATGAAAAAGTCATTAGCTTTATTGTTATGTACAGTTTTAATATCTGGTATGTTAGTGGGATGTGGTTCCACAGATAAGAAAGAAGCAGAAGATACAAAAAGCGGCAAAACTTGGGTTGTTGCTACCGATACGGTGTTCAAACCTTTTGAGTACACAAATGAAAAGAATGAATTTGTAGGAATTGATGTTGATATACTTGCTGCAATTGCAAAAGATCAGGGATTTAAATATGAATTACAGAGCCTCGGCTGGGATGCAGGTGTTGCAGCAGTTCAGGCAGGACAGGCAGATGCGCTTATTGCAGGTGCCACAATCAAACAGGATCGTATTGATTCTGGTTGGATATTCTCAGAAGGATACTACAATGCGACTCAGACCTTTGTAGTAGCTGAGGGAAGTGACATTGCAAGTTTTGATGATTTGAAAGGCAAAAATATTGCAGTTAAAAATGCTACAGCAGGTGCAGATTATGCAAACAGCTTAAAAAATCAATATGGATTTACCGTTACTGTATTTGAAGATTCACCTACCATGTACCAGGATGTTGTTATTGGTAATAGTGTAGCATGTGTTGAAGATACACCAATTATGGCGGCTTCCATCAAAGAAAACGGTCTTGCACTCATGATTCCAGCAGGTATGGAAAGCGAAGGTGCCCCTTATGGTTTCGCTATTATGGATAAAGCGGATCAGGAATTGCTGGATATGTTCAATGCGGGATTGGCTAATATTAAAGCAGACGGAACCTATGATGAAATAATTGCGAAATATTTGAAATAAAATTAATCTTGATTGCGAACGTGGGAGACCTATTATAGGTTGCTCACGTTCTTGCTATAAAGTATGAAGGAGAAGAAATTTATGATTGCAATTATTCAAACATATGGTTGGATGCTGTTTGGAGCATTAGGAAAGACTTTACTGCTTACGCTATTATCCCTGTTTTTTGCCATGATTCTAGGTATGATTTTCGCCTTGATGAATGTAGGGAAAAATCGTTTTTTAAACCTTTTGGGCACGGTTTATGTTGACGCCGTTCGTGGTGTACCATTAATGGTTTTAGCATTTTTTATTTACTTTGGTATACCTGCTGGAATTAAAGGAATGGGTATACAGGATTTCAGACTAAGCGCTTTGCAGGCCGGTACCATGGCATTAGCCCTAAACTGCGGTGCCTATATGGCTGAGATTATTCGTGCTGGTATTGAAAGTGTTGACAAAGGACAGATGGAAGCCAGTAGAAGTCTTGGGTTAACCTATGGTAAGAGCATGCGATTGGTTGTGTTGCCACAGGCGATTCGTACGATGGTCCCTTCTATCATCAATCAATTTATCATTACTCTAAAAGATACCTCCATTCTTTCTGTCATTGCCTTCCCTGAACTTATGAATATGGGTAAAATTATTAGTGGGAATACTGGAATGGTTTTGCAAACATGGACAATAGTAGGTCTTATGTATATGGTTGTCATTATTACACTGAGTAAAATCGCTAAGAGGATTGAAAGGAGGGTGAACCGTGGACGATAATATAAAAATACACGTGGAGCATTTAAAGAAAAATTTTGATAAATTAGAAGTTTTAAAAGATATGAGTATCGATATTTTAGAAGGCGAAGTTGTTGTACTATTAGGACCATCCGGAAGCGGTAAATCAACTTTTCTGCGTTGCTTAAATCAGCTAGAATCAGCTACCAGTGGTACGATTATTATAGATGATAAGAATATCACAGACAAACATACTGACATAAATAAAGTACGTGAAAATATTGGCATGGTGTTCCAGCACTTCAATCTTTTCCCACATAAAACAGTTTTAGAGAATGTTATGCTTGTTCCCGTGGAATTAAAGAAGATGACCAAGGAAGAGGCAAAGAATACGTCCATGCAGTTACTAAAACGTGTAGGGTTGGAAACCAAAGCAGATGCGTATCCATCTCAACTTTCTGGTGGACAGAAACAACGTGTCGCAATTGCCAGATCACTTGCTATGAATCCTGATATTATGCTATTTGACGAACCGACATCGGCACTGGATCCTGAAATGGTAGGCGAAGTGCTTAATGTTATGCAGGAACTTGTAGCAGATGGGATGACCATGATTGTTGTAACCCACGAAATTGGTTTTGCAAAAGAAGTAGCGGATCGAATTGTATTTATGGATGGAGGCTATATTGTAGAGCAGGGTACTCCAGAAGAAGTGATTCTACGTCCAAAGGAAGCTAGGACCATTGATTTCTTAAATAAAGTTTTATAGTCAATTTTGGAGGTAAATCTTATGAAAAAGATTATTACAATTAGTCGTGAGTTTGGTGCTGGAGGCGGAGAAATAGGCAGAGCAGTAGCCAAGTCTTTGAACTATTATTACTATGACAAAGAGATTATCTTAAAGTCGGCAAGGGAATCCAATGTAGACGTGGAAAGCATGTTGAAATGGGACGAGAAGGTTCCAATGAACTTTGGTTTTGCTCAGAGTCTTTTTGATTTTTATAATAAGCCATTAAGTGAAAAACTTTTTAATGTTCAACAACAGGTAATTAAAGAAATTGGTGAAAAAGAAAATTGTGTTATTGTCGGACGAAATGCAAATACAATCTTAAGAGAGTTTGATTATGGTCTACATGTATTTATACACGCAGATCCATATTGGCGCATGGAACGTATGAAGTCAAAAATGCCTGATATGACAGAAGCGAAAATCAGTGAACAAATCCGCACAATTGATAAAATACGTAAAAAATACTGTTCTTATTATACAAATACGGAATTTGGCGTTGCAGATTATTATGATATCTGCTTAAATACATCCAATTTAGGGATTGATACTTGCGTCGATATTATCTGTAATTTGGCAAAGAAGTAGTAGTAGCTTTGGAGAGTGATTACTATAGATATAGAAACGATTATTGATGAATATGGAACATATATATATAATTATGCATTAAAGTTAACCTGCCATCCTGATAAGGCGGAAGATATAGCACAGGAGACTTTTATAAGTGCATGGAAAAACATAGATTGCTTAAAAAACGATAAGGCAATTAAGAAGTGGCTTAGAACAATTTCCTTGAATCAATTTCTTATGGATTATCGCAAAAATGATAATAAAAAACTGGATTATGTAGAAGATGTGGCTTCATTAGAGGCAGATGCTGCATTATTAACATCAGATATTCCTTCTCCGGAAGAAGAAGTTATTGTGGAAGAAGAAATTAGAGAACTACAAAACGGTTGTTTTTATGCGATGATTCGCAAATTATCCTTGAATCAGAGAATTGCATTTTCTCTTGTTGATATGTTTGGACTTTCTATAAAGGAAGTGGCTGAAATATTGGAAATTTCTGAATCAGCAGCAAAAGGTGTGCTTTATCGGGCAAGAATGAATATTGATTCCTTTTTTTTCGGACACTGCGATATTCTTGATATGAAGAACCCGTGCAAATGCAAGGCATGGATTGAATTTAGTAAAACGAGAGAGTCAAATCAGAAAAATATGAAAAAACTGGTTGATCATCTAGATTATCGTGAGAAAAATTATAAATTCGATGAAAGTGTCAGAAAAAAGATTTTCTATCTATATCAGCATATGGAAGAGAAAAAGCCATCAGAAGAATGGTATAAAAATGTAATATTTTCTATGAAAAATGTAAACTAACGTGACTTTAGCAATTTTTCTGCATCTATATATTTGAATACAATAAAACGAAAGAAGGATATATTATGTTTGAATCAAGATGTGGAGTTTGTTGCAATGTATGTGAACGTAAGGAAAAGGTAAAATGCAATGGTTGTATCCATATGGAAAAACCATTTTGGGGAGGAACATGTGGTGTCAAATCATGTTGTGAAGCAAAAGGCATGAATCATTGTGGTGAGTGTGAAGAATTTCCCTGTGAATTATTATCAAATATGGGGAAAGAACAAGGTTATGACCCAATGCTTAAAATTGAGCAATGTAGGATATGGAAGAATGAGTAATTAGCAAATAAAAGCCTAAAGTTTCTTAATAATTATGCCGATATAAAGTTAAGTAAAGGATTACGCCAAAATCAAAGGATGATGATTGATTTTGGCGTATTTTACATTCGCTTGGACTTTATAGAATATTACATATTCATGTGAGAGAGCGAAATGATTCTGACTGACAGAGGAATCATAATTTTATGATTGGGAGGCATAGGTATAATGAAAACAAGTAATAACTACTATCAGGTGAATAAGACATATTCGAATTATGGAGTGGAAAACAAGACAAAAGCAGGAATATCGTCACGGTTAGCAGATACGAAAGATTCTGTTCCAACTGGAACGACATTTTCTGAAACTATTTCAAATCAAACTGAAACTAGCAAGACATCATATGACGAACTAAAAGAATTGATTCAGCAAAAAAAAGAAGATTTTTTAAACAAATTGAAAAATGGAGAAACGCAACCTTCTTTTCAAATTGGTGCAATCACTATGACGGAAAAGGAATGGGACAACCTATTAGTAAAGACTGATAGTGCAATTGATCAAATCAAAGAAGAAGCAAAAGAAAGTAGCGAGGCTGATTCGGAAAAGGCTGTAACTCAAGATATGATAACCGAGTTGCTTAAAGATAGAAACAAATCTTGTGATGAGAAAATTGATGAGTCAGATGATGATGATGATGATGATGAAAGTAGTGTGAATAAATCAGAAACGGATTCGAATGTCATAGTTAAGGCAGATGGTTCGAGAGTTCTAGAGGTTACTATGAAAATTGGTGGCACGGAAACAACGATGTGTATAGAAATATCGAAACCTACAGATATGATAAATGAAATGAATAAAAGTGATGAGACGAGCGGAGAGAACGCAGCTGAAAATATAGCGGGAAGTGAAAAATAAATGTACTTTTTATGCATCTTATGGGCACTTTATGCATCTTAGCAGTCCATTTATTGAAAGAAAATAATACCTATCCTATACTACTTACGAACCCATAAAATAATTATTAAGGGAATAAAGGAGAAGTATATGATAGGTAGTTTTATTTTACTCACAGTAATTTTAGTTGAATTGGTATATAGTGGAATTGCAATTTGGAAAAAGAAATTGTTCAACAAAGAAAAGTATGTTTTGAATCTTTTAGAATTGTTTTTAGCTCTAATTTTAATGATATCCAACGTTATTGAATGGAGCTTTCGCTGGAAGCTTTTGTTCGCAGTGTTAGTCCTTCGTGGGATTATTGCAATTATCCAGCTAATCTTAAAAAAACCAGAAAAAGATTATAAGATTTCCAGAGTCATAATTATGTGTTTAGGAAGTGTATTAGTTATGACGGTAGTTACTTTACCAGCTGTTATTTTTCCGCAACACAATCAACTAAAGACAAGCGGTAATTATGAAATTGATACAAAAAGCTATACCTGGGAGGATGTAAGCCGTGTGGAAACATTTGAAATGGATGGTTCGAATCGTAAAGTGACGGTACAGTTTTGGTATCCTAAGACAGAAGGGGAAGAAAAGTTTCCATTAGTGGTATTTTCCCATGGAGCGTTTGGATACCGCTATAGTAATTATTCTACCTATGCTGAACTTGCAAGTAATGGGTATGTAGTATGCAGTATTGATCATACCTATCATGCATTCTATACCAAACAGACGGATGGAAAAGTGATTACGGTAAATCCGGAATTTATGAATAGTGTATCCTATGTAAATAAAGATGGTGTTTCAGAAGATGAAATCTTCAAGATATCAAGACCCTGGATGGATCTTCGGTGTGGTGATATGAATTTTGTCATCGATACAATCGAACAAAAAGCAGATGGTATGAGTGAAGATACTATATTTTCGCGGATTGACAGTTCGAAAATCGGACTTATCGGACATTCCATGGGTGGTGCAGCTTCCGTCACGGTAGGAAGGTTAAGAACTGATATTGATACAGTGATTGATCTGGATGGAACAATGCTCGGAGAAGAACTTGCTTGTGAAAATAATCGGTATATCATAAATGAAGAACCATATCCGATACCGCTGTTAAGTATCAATACCACAAAAAATTATGAAGAGGGTTTATCTTACGGATCGCAGTATGTAAATAATGTAATTTTGGAAAATGCAATCGATGCAAGAGAAGTACATTTTAATGGAGCCGAACATATGAATTTTACGGATTTACCATTATTTTCGCCAGTGCTTGCGTCAATACTTGGCAGTGGGAATATTGATAGTGAAAGTTGTATTAAGACAATGAATGCAGTAATATTAAATTATTACAATCATTATCTAAAGCAGAGTGAGGAACTAAATATTAAAGAATCCTATTAGGGTGTGAGAGAAGAGTGAAAGAAAAACATTTTCACTCAGCAAGTTTGTGTCTGTGCTGCGCACACAAACTTGATATGCGCAAAGAGCAGCGCAGAATTGGGATAAAGTATGAAGGTAGAAATTCAAAAAATTAACAGAGAAAAAGAAGAACAAGTATTGATTCGATGTTATGAAATTAACCAGGAAGTATCGGAGATTGCCCGATTTGCTAATTCCAGGCAGGAGGGTGTAGAAGTTTATAGTGACAAGGGATTTAAGGTGATACCGCTTGCAGACATTTATTATGTAGAAGCGGTAGATAATCATGTGTTTGCATATCTTAAGCATCAAGTGTATGAAGTGAAATCGCGCTTATATGAATTTGAACAGTTGCATGGAGATAAGCAGTTTTTTCGATGTTCGAAAGCAACAATTGTAAATCTTATGAAGATGCAATCATTGAAACCGGCATTAAATGGCAGATTTACCGCCGTGTTGACGAATGGGGAGAGTGTGATTATTTCCAGGAAGTTTGTGCCTGATTTAAAATTAAAATTACAGGGAGGACAAACGAATGAGTAAAAAAGACTTCTTGAAAATGATACTTATGAGTTTCTTTATTGTAGTAACACTTGTTAATGTGGCAATGGCGGTTTTGGGATTATTATATGATGCAAACAAAACATTTGGATATGAGGCATTTTTTTCACCGATTATTTTTGGAGTGCTTGGTGTCGTGCCTGCGATTGTGACTTATTCGAAAAAGGAATTATCCATGAAACAGATGGTAATTCGAAAAGTGATTCAATTGTTAGTATTGGAAAGTCTTTTGATAGGGTTTGTAGTTTCCAATGGAGTTGTTGGGGGAAAAACGATTATATCATTTGCAACTTCCGTTTTCTTAATTGCAGTTGCAGTTCACATAATACTATGGATTTTGGATAATAGAATAGCGCAGAAATTAAGTCTGGATTTGGAAAAATACCAGAAAAAATATGCAGATGATGCTATTAGTAAAATATAAAGTAATCAAAAATAGCCTCCTTAACGAACACAACCCCAAATGCAATGGAATTCTAGCATTGACAATCCGATGCTTTGTGTGGTAATTTATATAAGTACTTTACTATGGCAGCGTAATAACATGCTACCATACAAAACAGGAGGAATAATGATATGAAGAAAATTTTAGCAGTATTGCTTGCAGTGGGAATGGTAGTTTCCATGACAGCATGTGGAGATAGCAGCAAAGAAAGTAGTAATAATGCAGCAAGTAAAGCAGATAGTGAAATCTTTACAGTAGGATTTGATCAGGATTTCCCACCATTTGGATATGTTGGAGATGACGGAGAATTTACGGGATTTGATATCGAAATGGCAAAAGAATGCGCAAAGCGCATGGGAAAAGAGATTGCGCTTCAGCCGATTGACTGGGATGCAAAAGATATGGAACTGGAAGCAGGAACCATTGACTGTATCTGGAATGGCTTTACAATTAACGGACGTGAAGATGACTATACCTGGACAGATGCCTATATGGATAACTCTCAGGTGGTTGTGACCAAAGCTGGTTCTGGAATTGAGAAACTTTCCGATTTAGCAGGAAAAGTTGTAGAAGTACAGAAGGAATCATCGGCGCAATCCGCATTGGAAGACGAAGATCATGCAGACTTGCTTGCTTCATTTGGACAGTTTTTAACAGTAAGTGAATATAATACAGCATTTATGGATTTGGAGTCTGGGGCGGTTGATGCGATAGCAATCGATATCGGTGTTGCCAGATTTCAATTGGAAGGCAAAGAGGATCAGTTTGCAATTTTAGAAGAAACAATTTCTAGTGAACAGTACGGGGTTGGATTCTTAAAGGGGAATGAAGAACTTCGAGATGAAGTGCAGACCACTTTGTTGGAAATGGTTGCGGATGGAACCTTTGCTGAAATTTCAAATAAGTATTTTGGATACGACGTAAATATTTTAGGAGAATAGAATAATATGAGTTTACAGGTTATGCTTTCACAGCTAAGCGCTGGAATGGTTACGACAATACTGATATTTGTTCTGACCTTGATTTTTTCACTTCCATTGGGACTGATCATTGCCTTTGGGCGTATGTCAGAGAATTTTCTGATTCGTAACAGCGCAAAAATTTATATTTCTATTATGAGAGGTACTCCATTAATGCTACAACTTTTAGTTGTGTATTTTGGGCCGTATTATATATTTGGAATATCAATTTCTTCCAGTTATCGTGCTTATGCGGTTATTCTTGCATTTGCGATTAATTATGCAGCATACTTTGCAGAAATTTATCGAGGGGGAATTGAATCGATGCCAGATGGACAGTATGAAGCTGCGAAGGTGCTTGGATATACGAAAAGCCAGACGTTTTTTAAGATTATTCTGCCACAGGTAGTGAAGCGGATTTTGCCGTCAGTTACCAATGAAGTAATTACGTTGGTAAAAGATACTTCACTTGCATTTTCCATTGCATATGCAGAAATGTTTACGATAGCAAAATCGATAGCGGCATCGCAAAAAAATATGGTACCATTTGTGGCAGCCGCAGTTTTTTATTATGTGTTTAACTTTTTCGTTGCATCTTTGATGGAATACTGGGAAAAGAAAATGAGTTACTATCGTTAGGAGGAGCATGAAATGAAAAAGTTAATGGAAATGAATCACGTGAAAAAAAGCTTTGATGGAAATGAAGTGCTCAAGGATATCAGTCTATCGGTAGAAGAAGGAGAGGTAGTATCAATTATTGGGCCTTCGGGTTCTGGAAAATCGACATTGCTTCGTTGTGCAACTCTATTAGAGACCATGGATGCAGGGGACTTAAGTTATCTGGGTGAGAAGGCAGCCCAGGATGAAAATGGAAAGACAGTATATGCAAAGAGTAATGATTTAAAACAAATACAGCAACATTTTGGCCTTGTTTTTCAAAATTTCAATTTATTTCCACACTACTGCGTCATGAAAAACATTACAGATGCCCCGTTGCATGTGCAGAAACGGGAAAAAGAAGAAGTTCTTTTGGAAGCAAAAAAACTTATGGAAAAAATGGGATTAAGTGACCGCGCAGATTATTATCCATGCCAGCTATCTGGTGGGCAGCAGCAGAGAGTTTCCATTGCAAGAGCATTGGCGATGAAGCCGAAAATTCTTTTCTTTGATGAGCCGACTTCGGCGCTTGACCCAGAGCTTACGGGTGAAATATTAAAAGTAATTAAAGAATTAGCACAAGATAAGATGACAATGGTAATTGTTACCCATGAGATGAATTTTGCGAAGGATGTATCAAGCCGAATGATTTTCATGGATCAGGGAGTAATTGTAGAAGAAACCACACCAGAGCAGATGTTTCAATCGGAAAATCAAAGAACCAGAGAATTTCTGGGACAGTATCATAACCTGGGATAGTTAATGTTTTTCTAGTTTAAAAATAGGGTGAAGAGATGACATAATCTCTTCACCCTATACAATAAATCCCATTTGTCTCTTCAATTTTAATTCAAAATCACGTCTCCATCACATGTACTTAACTGGATTGTAGTAGCTGTTTTGTCTTTCCCGATGGTTCCGCTAAATGTATATCCAATTCCCTGATTATTTTGCTTGATTTTAGCAGAACTGACAGTAGATTCCATTTCCCCGGTCTTAGTTTCTGCTTTCATATTGGCAGAAATATCGACAGTCTCTAATGTTCCAGTATCTGAAACAACAGATACTTTTTTATCATAGTCTTTGGGCAACTCAATATATAAGGTATTGCTTTCTAAATGTAAAAAACCAATCTGGTCCACAACCTTAATTTTTAATTCGCTACCTTCCAATGAGCTTGTCATTTTCTCTTTTCCTGTATATGAAATTTTAATATCATCACCTTCCACCGACTTAAGTGCAACATTTGTAACAGCGGTAGAAATTGAAATTGATTTCACCTCACTTTGTACATAAGTTTCTTTATATGTTTCTGATTTGCCGCATCCGGTCATTGCTATAGCCGATAAACCTACTAATAAAAACAAAATCATTTTATTTTCTATTCTTCGCATAGTATATCTATACCTCCAATTAAATTATTTTTCATTATCGTTTTTCTTTAATAATCTGAACACCAATTCCTAGTACAACTAAAATTCCGGAAAGTATCAAATAAAATAAAATATTATTTGACTTGAAATTTAAAAAATCAAAATTACCCATATTATTAAGCGGTCCAAAGTAAAACCATGCAATATATACGGCTTCAAATAATTTACGGTTACCGGCTATACTTCCAAATACAATCGCGAGTGTTGCTACAAATAGAATACCAACAATCCATCCAATAAAATGTGTAGCATCACCAATCATTACAAAATGAATCAATACCCCCAAAGACACAATCAGTGAAACTATAAAACCGGATATCCATGTTGCTATCCACTTGTTATAACGAGAACAACTTGAATTTATCAAATCTTCCGTAAAATAATACTTTTCCCTACATCCCATCTGAGAGTAGATTGAAAACGGAAGTAACATAATCACCGATAGATAGTGGATATCACCTTTTAGTGGAGCCAACATACCTACAAAAATACCAGTAAGAACAAGTAAGTACCACCACATAGGCATGGCCATTGCCATTATTTTAAATTCTCCTACAACAATAGAAATTAAGTTACTGTGTTTAACTTTTGCAACTGGAGATAATGTAATATTCTTAGCATTTGTGAGAGTATTAATTTTAATATGTTTCTTTGCTTTCATGGATGATAAACTTACACAAATATCTTTTTTATCTTTAAATCTGTCAAACAATAAGGATGATATTCCTACTAAAATAAATGCTACAAGAATCCATAGGAAGCGACTTATCAAAAACTCTTTATCCCAGGTAATTCCTTCGAAGATAAAAAGTATGGGAGGTTTTTTTGTATTGTAATATCCAAAACTTCCTCCGTCAATTGAAATACCGGGCATTACGTTACGAACAGTCTCTGTCATTTTTTCTAAAACCATGCCAATACCAAAAAGATCATATTTATTATTTGGTATTGCTACGGAAGCCACAGAAAAAGAAATCCATACAGCAAAAATTACAATGTTTCCGAAGCTACCTTTGATTATCTTAACCACATCAAACACTACCGTTAATGCCGCTACGAAAAAAAGGCTTGGAACTGTAATGAAAAATAGAGGTCCGAAATAGTCAACTATACGGATATACATTTCTTCACCGCGTAACAACTGCATACCCATAAGAGCAGTTACAAAAAGTAGTTCCAGTAGCACTAATATTGAAAAATTAGTAAGGAATACGGAAAAAATGTAATTTGTTTTTGTAATCGGAGTAGCTGCGATTATCTGCCCTATTTTTAATCTTCTGTCTTCAGAAATCTGGCTTCGTAACAGATAAAATCCGGGAAGCCAAAGCAAAATGGTAGAAAGTGAAGCTGCCAAGGCACCTAACCATGCTGAGTTATAAATCCCCCTTACGCCACCTAAATAGAAAATTTCATATCCATCATTTGCTGCGGGAATACAAAGAAAACCTAATACGATGCAGATGACAGTTACCAATAAAAATTTATTGGTACGTATTTGTCTTATGAATCCATACTTTAGCATTGGTTATCTCCTTCTTTATTAGTAAGCCATAAATAGGCATCCTCAAGAGACGGTTGTAGTAGCTTAGCATCAAGACTTGGCATTGATTCGGAAATAATTCTCGCATGAATACCATCGCTTTTTTGCATGGAACTGCTGATTTGAAATTTCTGTTGCAACTCCTGCATTTTATCTATGGGAATAATTGAATTCCATACCTTCGCGTCAACAGACTGAAGCAGCCTATCAGGTGTTTTATTTGCAACTAATTTGCCTTTTAACATAATGGCTATATTAGGTGCTATGGATTCTATGTCAGTTACGATATGCGTAGATAAAAGTACTATTTTGTTTGCAGATACGGATGAAAGGAGATTTCGAAACTGAATACGTTCTTCTGGGTCGAGCCCTACCGTAGGTTCATCTACAATGAGTACATCAGGATCATTCAATAATGCTTGAGCGATTCCTACTCTTTGTCTCATTCCACCAGAAAAACCTCCTACCATTTGTTTTTTGAAATCGGATAAATGTAATATTTCCAATAATTCATCAATTCTCTTTTTGGATGATTTTACAGATAGATTTTTCATTGCTGCCATATACTCCAGAAATTCCACAGGATTCATATTTGGATAAATACCAAAGTTTTGAGGCAGATAACCTAATACATTTCTAATCTCTTTTGGCTTTTTCGAAATATCAACATCGTTAAATAATATATGGCCAGAGCTAGGTTTTTCGATGGTTGCAATCATTTTCATCAATGTGGATTTTCCTGCTCCATTTGGACCTAAAAGCCCAGTTACTCCGTCATGTAATTCAATAGAGAGATTATCGATTACTTTTTTCTTATCATAGGTTTTCGAAACAGCGTTAATTGTAAGTTTCATTTAATTTCCCCTTTTCTATTTTGATAAACAAAGTATAACTGCCTAAAGTAAAAACAAAGTAAAACCAAAACCATAGGAAGATAAAATTTTATTACATTGCTATAATTAGAAAAATTATTGTGATATACTTATAAAAACATTTAGGAAGAAGGAGATTTCCATGTATCAAAACGAGAAAATACTTTTGATTGATGATGAGTCCGGTCTTTTGGATCTACTGACGATAATACTGAAAAAAGAACGCTATACATATATTACAACCGCTATGACGGCTTATGATGCTCTTAGCCTTGTAAAAAAAAATACATATGATTTGATTTTGCTGGATGTTATGCTTCCAGACTTTTCGGGTTTTGATTTATGTACGGAAATAAGAAAATATACGACAACTCCAATTATTTTTTTGACTGCATGCAACAGCGATTTTGATAAACTTACCGGCCTTGCAATCGGCGGGGATGATTATATTACCAAACCATTTAATCCTTTGGAGGTAGTTGCTAGAGTTAAAGCCATGCTCCGACGCAAAGAACTATATGCATCTGTAGCGCACCGCGAAAAGTCAGAAAACAGGTTTGATTATGGTTGTTTTTCACTCGGCACGGACAACGCTTTACTCGTTGTTGATGGGAATCCTATCGAATGTACGGCCAAGGAATTTGAACTGTTAAAATTCTTTTGCCAAAATCCAAATCATGTATTTACGTCATCACAATTATATGAATCGGTATGGAATAATCCTGGGTTTGGGGAAGAAAAAACGGTAACTATGCATATTTCGAAATTAAGAAAAAAATTAAATGATGATGCAAAGAATCCTGCAATTATTTTAAATATGCGGGGTATTGGGTATAAATTTATTCCACCAGTTAAGGAGAAATAGTATATGAAATTAAAGATTAGATTTACTACCTTTTTTATTGTTGGTCTTTTCGGGTTTATCCTTTATCTTGGTATTATTATGGCCTTGATTTTTGACGGCTTTTTCCCATATCTGGGCTTCGAACATGCAGATGACAATGTGATTTTATTTTTAATCATCTTTTCTTTCTGTTTTATTACTGCCAGTGCTATTTTTGGACATTACTTTGTAAATCCCATACTTTATATTATTTCTTTTATTAAAAACGTATCAGCAGACAACAAAATAGAAAGGAAAAATGAAGAAAGCTGCATGGATTTTTCCAAAACCAATAAAGAATTATTTAATAAACAAGGACAGTTAAGATGGCGTTATCTACTATATGAAGAAGTGATTTTAGATTTACATAAGCTATCTGAAGATTTGGAGAAGGCAAAATTTGAACGTAAAGAATTGGAAACTGCAAAGAAAAACTGGATTCGTGGTGTATCCCATGATTTGAAAACTCCACTTTCTTATGTTGTGGGATATTCGGGTTTATTATTAAATGAAGAATATACATGGAACAAGGAAGAGCAGAGCGACTTTTTAAACATAATCAATGAGAAAGGTAAATATATAGAAGCGTTAATTGGCGATTTCAACCTGTCTTTTCAATTAAACGAAGGGGATGCTAAAGTTCCATTAACACGGTCTTCTTTTGAACTTGTTTCTTCTATGAAAAACTTGATTGCAGATATTTCAAATCATCCGAAAGCTGTTCATTATGACTTTTCATTTAATTCTTCCGAACCTGTATTTATGGTTTTGGCAGATCAAAAATTATTAAACCGTATGTTTGAAAATTTGATTATGAATGCCGTTTTACATAATGAAGAGGGTACGAAAATCAGCGTATCTGTAACGAAAACGAAAAACCAGCATGTAAGAATTGCTATTTCAGACAATGGAAATGGATTGGAAAACAACGAAAGACATCCATTATTGGGAGACTGTGGATGGGGCTTTGGTCTTACTGTTGTTAAGAATATTGTAGAAGCGCATAATGGCAGTGCTGATTTTGAAAGAAAACAAAATGTCGGGACAAGTTGTTATATAGATTTACCGATATTATCCACTAAAACGGAAAATTAATGAAAGAAGTTAGTGTATAATTATTATTGGCAAAAGAAATAAAAAAATGGGAAGAAGGATAACCCCTCTTCCCAACCATACAGTTTTTTATTATGATATTAATTGTCGAGATTAAATCGTAAAGGAGACTGTATGATGAATACTATT
>JBGSNZ010000026.1:0-106248 GCA_041739345.1 Acetivibrio sp.
AATAGTATTCATCATACAGTCTCCTTTACGATTTAATCTCGACAATTAATATCATAATAAAAAACTGTATGGTTGGGAAGAGGGGTTATCCTTCTTCCCATTTTTTTATTTCTTTTGCCAATAATAATTATACACTAACAATAAATTATATATTATTTCTAATTGTATTTATGCAAAACTATATACTTACTTTATCCCCTTTTCGAACTACACCTCCCTGAATTACCTTACAAAAAATACCTTCACTTGGAAGCAGACTAACGCCAAATGTCTCAGACACAATACTTGGATGATCTTCTTTTCCAATCTGTGTAACCTCAAGGATTATATCTGTTCCTATGCTCAATTGATTTCCAATCAATAAACTTTGACAATCCAATCCTTCTATCAATATATTTTCTGCAAAGTCACCAGGGCCTATAGTAAGGTCATTTTCCCGATTGACTTTGCAAATACTCTCCCAAGCAAGACAAGTAACCTGTCGGTCCCAATTTCCAGCATGACCATCACTCTCAATTCCATAATTTTTTATCATATTTGCCTCTGGAACCTCATGCTTAAGCTGTCCTCTTTTAGGACTAATTGAAATACTAAAAATTTTTCCACTTTTCTTTCTATTTTCCATGTTTACACCTCACATAATGGATAGGTAATGAAATTTACCACCAACTCTTTTATTGTCATTGTTATTTTGGTTGCCTCTACTGCATCTTAAATATGAGCATATGCTAATTACAATAATACGATTTCTACATTTACTTGTCAAACTTCAATTATATTTTTCTACATTTACCATTAAGAACGCTGTCTTACTTTATTTAATTTTTTATAGCACTTGCAAAAAAGGATTGATACACTTTATCCGTGTACCAATCCTTTTCACATTTTAGGCTAATTATAATTTAATCATCTGCATAACAGATGCGTTTAAGATTAAGTAGTGGTGCAGCTCCAGAAAGTGTAGTTCCAAAAAACAGGACTTCTTTTTTTAGTTCCATATACTTTACAATGGTTCCATTACACAAAGTACTTCCCGTACATAAAATCAAGTCCGCCCATTCTGTTACTTCACTATATTGTTTTTCTCCGTCCTCTACTAAAACCCCATATCTCTCCTGTCCGATATTTGCTGGATTCAGATCAAGTACCCTTACATCAAATTCATTTGATAAATTTTCCAGCATGGCTGGTTGATATCCTATAAGAGCGATTCTTGGATTTCCATATCGTTTTTTTACTTCATCCTTCATTTTTCTAGCACATGTCTCAGGCTCATCATTCTTGCAGTGTACGCATCGATCTGCTTTCTTTAAAAAGTTCATAACTGCATTTAATGTTGCTATAAATAATCCTCTTGCATGTCCATCTTCCATTAAGTCCAATTCGCAAATATCTTTTATGTTTCCATTAAATAACGCCGGTGCGTCGGTAAAAGCTTGACCATATGATCCTTTATATTCTGCCTGTAGCATAACCTCTTTACCTGTAATAATTGGAAAATCTTGTCTTACCGTATTTCCGATTGCTTCTTTCGGAGTAAGGGTCTTCAATGTAATATTAATTTTATCGTCAAGCATATTTTCTTTTTCTAAAATTGCAATGAACTTTTCTTTTAATACTAAAAATAATTCTTTTTCTGTCATCTTTTTACTTCCTTCCTAAAAATTCTTCTACTTCTCTTTCATAAGTCGAGGTCAATAAATCATCACTATTTACTATTGCTTTTAGTTCACCATTCAATAAGATTCCTACTCTGTTTGCCAGTAATTGGGCCTCCTTAAAATCATGTGTTACAAATACAATCGTACAATGAAATTTTTTATGTATCTTTAGTATTTCCTCATACATTTTTTGCTTTGTTGCAGGATCAAGTGCACAAAAAGGTTCATCTAACAATAAAATGGATGGTTTGAGGGCAAGGGTCCTTGCAAGTGCTACCCGCTGACATTCTCCACCACTTAATGTACAAGGATATTGATCCTTTATATAGGATATTCCTAATAATTGCATCAGATTTTCTGCTTGTTCTGCTTGTTCTTTTTTAGTTTTTCTATGCATTTTTAATCCATAAGTAATATTATCAAATACCTTCATATGGGGAAACAACTGATAGTCTTGATATACGAATCCAATCTTCCTATCTTCAATTGAAATCTCTCTAACATTTTTCCCATCGATTAAAACCTGTCCAACTTCTCCCGCATACATACCAATGATAGTTTCTAACAAAACTGTCTTTCCCGCTCCTGTCCTTCCAAGAATCGCAAATATTTCTCCGCTTTTAATTTCAAGATCAATATTTTTCAGTCGAAAATTTCCTCTGGCTACCGAAAATTTTTCAATTTGTATTTTCCCTGCCACGCTTACCTGCCTCCTCGATTCAATTGTTTGGAACGGTTCATGTAATTTGAGATTGCTATTGTTATTGCCGAAATAATAAGCATTATGGTCGCTGTTGCCATTGCCATGCTGTTATTTCCAGTGGAAATGCTTAAATAAATACTTCCTGGTAAAGTCTCTGTTTTAAAACGCGTAATTCCAACTAGCATAAGAGTTGCTCCAAATTCTCCAAGTGCTCTTGACCATGTTAGAATCGTTGTACTTATCAGACTGCGTTTACACATCGGAAGCAAAATAGTAAGAAAAGCTTTAAATTTGCTAGCACCTAATGACTGTGCAATAAACTCTAATCTTTCATCTACTTCTTCCATTGCAGTTCGAATCAGACGAATCGCATAGGGAAGATTGACCAATATGTGTGCCATTACAATTCCAATAGGCGAAAATATAACTTTAAATCCCATATCTTTTAACGTTTTTCCTACATTTGTACAAAAAAGAATCAGTAAGCTAAGTCCAAGTAATATAAATGGAAGTGATAGGGTCAATTCGATAATAATTCCAGCCGTTTTTTTAAGTGGCATATTCGTTCTTGTCAATGCATAAGCAGTCGGAAGCGCTAAAACCATAACAACTATGGTCGAAATACAGGAAGTGGAGATACTTAAACCAAAAGCAAACTGAATTTCTTTTGATGAAAATGCATCCAATAGATTTGGCAAGCCTCCAATTATTATTGCACAAATAGCACTTCCGATGAACAAGATCACCAGAAGCGCTATTATTATTGTAACAATGGAAAAAACATCTTTTTTTTCTTTCATATAGTTATAATTCCTTGTTTTGTCTTTTGTTTTGTCTCTTGTTTTACTATTTTACTCTGCAGATTCATATCCAAAACTTGCCCAGATTCCTTTTGCTGTATCACTATCCAAATATGTATAGAATGCATCTAGTGCTTCTGAATCTTTCGAACAATTGAGTTTAACCGCAGGTATTGTTTTAACATAAGCATCCATATCCTTAGTATCTACAATTTCTACACCATCAATGTTACAATTTTCTTTCCAAACAATGGCTGCATCTGCCTCTTTTGCCGCAATTACTGTTGCAAGCTGAGGTGCTGTTGTCGTTGTTGCTTCAATATTGATCAAATCGAAAATCTTTGCTTCTGTCAATGCTTTTTTCGCAATCTTTCCAATTGGGGTAGATTCTGCATCGCCCATAATAAAGCTAACTCCATCTTTTGTTAAATCTTTCAATCCCGTGATTCCTTTTGGATTATCCTTTGATACCAATAGAACAGGTATGTGTTTTACTAAAGCTTTTTGGTCTTCAACGTAGTCTTTTACAGGTTCTACTTCATCTTGTGATCCTGCAATAAACATATCACCTTCTTTTGAAGTTGTAATTTGCGACTGAATTTGCCCTGCGTTTTCAAAGGTAACATTTACTTCACAATTCGTTTGTTCTTTAAATGCATCTGCAATTTTTTGAAAAGGTTCTGTCATTCCGGCACCACAATAAATCATCAAAGTATGATCCTTCAAATCTGTAGCAGTGCTCTCTTCTGGTGATGCAGATTGCTGTGTTGTTTGAGTTTCCGTTTCTACTGTGTTCCCCGTTTTGTTTCCACAGCCTGTTATCATCGTCGTTCCCATGATTGCTACCATCATTAATACCAATAATTTCTTTTTCATAACTTCTCCTCCGACTTATTTTAGAATACAATTCGCTATTAAAAATAAAGTTTGCCAGCCTTTTTATAAAGGTCGCCAAACTCTATAAAAACTTTACTATATTTTTGAGCATATGTCAATATGGTGTCCATCATAGCGCACCATTTTTTTGATCATCTACAAATCAGATAAATATTCTAGTAATTCAGAAACACTTTCAAAAATAGAATCCATTGATGCTTCTAACATTGGATTTAGTTTTGAATCTACATATGCACCTCTTTTATCCGTATGCAATCCTATCAATAATATATTTTGATTTACTAATTGCTTATGCATATAAGACATGCCTAATGCAACACAAGCCCCTTCATCCGGTATTCGACCATCTAATACAAAAAGAAATATATCCGATGTTAACATTTCTTTTTTATCTAAGTCAAAAATGGCTTTTGATCTTTCAAGACTAGTCATTTTGGTAGAGCTATCTTTAGTTACACCATCTCTTTGAGGCAAAAATACGTTATATCCTATTATTTCGATTTGCTCCGTTAGTTTTTTATTGAATTCTTTTTCTGCATCACAAAATAGTGGTCCTGCAAAATATAGTTTCATATTTTTTATCATTCCTTTCTCTTTGTTCAAGGCACAAATAAGTCCTTGTTTTTTAATTTACTGTCTAAATAACAATTCCTTCCAGATGATCAATCTCGTGCTGTATTATCTGTGCTACCCAACCCTTAAAAGTCTGCTTCTGTTTCTTAAAGTTCTGGTCTTCGTATTCAACCTCTATGCTGTCATATCTCTTTGTTTTCCGAACACCAGTTAAAGACAAACACCCCTCTTCTGTTTCATAGGGATTTAGTTTCTTTGTGATAACAGGATTTACCATAGGAACGATTTCATTTCCAAAACTAAATACAATAATTCTTTTTTTCACCCCAATCATATTCGCAGCCATTCCAACACAATGTTGTGCATTCACTCTTAGGGTATCTATCAAATCAACAATAACGGCCGCATCTTCCTTGGTTGCTACTACTGACTTTTGTTTTAAAAATAACTCATCCCTCACAATTGCTCTAACCATTTTCTTCATTCCTTCCAATATTCTTATATTGATGAAAAATTTTCCCTTTGATTCTAATGATTTCCTCTATAGGTATCCTTGTTTCATCCTGCATAACGACAGTTCGCTCATAACCATCTATTTTTTTCACAATACCAATAACAGAAATGTAAGCTCCGCCAGTCTTCTTGTCATCTGGCTGAAAATAAGTGATTTCAAGCTCCGGTTGACTACTTAACTGATCATGTACGATTCTCAATTTTTCATCTAATACATTTTTCGCAGCCTCATCCAATTCCATTCTTTTATTTGTTCTCCTTGCTGTCTCCTTGATGGCTCCCTCATAACCAGTCAATGCAGCAAATGGAGAAAATTGTGCTGCACGATCAAGTGTAGACATATGTGGATGAGATTTAGATACATGGTGTGGTAGATTGATGATATCATCATACCGATGTTCATAATTAATATCGTCTTTCATTTTCTGCCTCCTTATGCATTGTTTCACAAGCCTTTCCTTCCTAATCTATGCCTTATGCCCTCCTATTTGCTTGTTTCGTTCTACCGACATAGCACCCTCTTCCAGATTCATACCCTTTAATATAGCGTTTTTTCCAAACTTTTTCTTTATGTCCAATACCGCTTGTTGCATCTTCTTTTCACGTTCCAGCTCGGCTTTCTCTTCTTCTCTTTTCTTTTGTTCAGCTGCATAATCAGTGAACAAGTCAAGCTGTTCAAAGGAATCGAACTTTACTACAGAACTTTCATCAACAACATGATTTGCGGTTATGTTAATCCTTCTAATCAAAAGGTTTTTATCTACAATCTGACTATACAAATCCATGACAGCCTCTATTATTAGTTTTGTAGAGGACGTTAGGCATCCTAGATTTACAGTTCCATGAGCATGTTTTGGAACTGTACGCCCATAGTGATCGGTAGTTACAGGTCCATTGTATTTCTTCCTTATCTCTGGATTACTAAGATTCTCAATATCATAGCCTACAGTTAAAACCATCTGATCCGCCACATGCCCTTTATCAACCAGATCAAGAACAAGAAGATCAGTCATTTCCCGTACAATCAACCTTGCTTTCTCATAATCATATGGGGACTGCAGAACTTGTCCAGACCCAAGGCTATTCACACTAGGTTTATAAGCCTTTATATCTGCTATGGTACACGGTTCCCAGCCCCAAGCATGATCAATCAACAGCTCAGCATTTATTCCAAACAACTTATAAAGCAGTTCTTCATTGTAATAATTGTTAGGCTCTCCAATCGAACACCTTGCCACATCCCCCATTGTAAACAGACCATTTTCTTCTAATTTCCTGGCATATCCTCTGCCAACACGCCAGAAATCCGTCAGTTCACAATGTGACCAGAGGAGTCGGCGATAGGTCATCTCATCTAATTCAGCAATCCGGACTCCATCCTTGTCTGGTACTATGTGTTTCGCCACGATATCCATCGCAATCTTACAAAGATATAAGTTAGTGCCAATTCCAGCTGTGGCAGTAATTCCAGTGGTTTGAAGAACTTCTTGTATCATCTTCATAGCAAGTTCACGTGCTGAAAGATTGTAAGTCTGCAAATAATTGGTCACATCCATAAAAACTTCATCTATAGAGTAAACATGTATATCTTCAGGTGCAACATACTTTAGATAAATACTGTAGATCCTAGTACTATATTCCATATAGTAAGCCATTCTTGGTAGTGCTGTAATATAATCTAATGACAATTCAGGAGATTTTTTTAATACTATATCGTCATAGGACGAGCCATTAAATACGTGACCAGGGGCTTTTCCAACTCGTTGTGAGTTCACCTCTTTGACTTTTTGAACAACTTCAAAGAGTCTTGCTCGCCCTGGAATGCCATAAGCCTTCAAAGATGGTGACACCGCAAGACAGATTGTCTTTTCAGTGCGGCTTGCATCAGCAACAACAAGATTAGTAGTCAAAGGGTCAAGATTACGTTCAGCACATTCGACAGAGGCATAGAAAGATTTTAGATCAATCGCAATATAAACATGATTTTCCTGTTTCATAGTCTAAGCCTCCTTCTTATTCTTCAATCTCTGAATCCATTTCATCCCATGTTACTCCATATAGTGCTTTGCTAAAGGTATATCCAACAATATGAGAATTTCTAAATCCGACCTTATTCATGCATAATAATTTAAATTATATCAAGAATTCATTGCTTATTCAATTATGGCATGATAATTGTTTGGTTCTCCATTCGATACTGTATCTTTTTCGATAAGATGAATTTGAACATTTCCAACTATAAGTAAAAATGAGCTTATTCAATATCATCATAATGAGATAATTGAATAAGCTCAAGTATATATCTATGTTCCTATAACTTTGGGACTCAGTTTATCTTTAGTATCTCTACTAACTTGCTGGTACTGTTACCGCCGTTTATTTCTTATTTTCCGCTATTGGTTATCTTGGTTTTATATGTATGTGTTTCATTTCCGATCCTTACACTTACTTTAATCGTTACACTTCCATTTCCAATTACTCTGACATTTCCTCTTTTGCTTACCTTTGCAATTAACTTATCCGTTGTTTTATAGGAAATGCTAGCTTCTCCTTGTGCATCGATTGGCAACACCACCGCCAATCTTTGGCTCTCACCCACTGACAAAGTCATATTTTTGGAAATTTTAACCTGATCAAATAGCGTAGTAACAGCGCTGTCTTTTGCCTTGTCTGGAAGAATAACATACTTTGCTCCATATTTTGCCTTAAAGTTAATCCTTCCGTTCTTATCTACAACAACTTCTGTTGCAGCAAGACTTTGTAGTTTCTTATTAAAGGCGTATACATAAACTTTCATTCCTGATTTGATTCCAGTGATATCGCTTACCTTTACGGTCACAGTTGCGGTAGAAGGAAACATTTCTTCATGTTCAAGGTGAAGTACAATTCCTTTTTCTTTTTCTGTTTTTGACAAATATTTCCCAATTTCATTCATAATTTGTGTGTCTTGAGAAATTACTTGTTTTGTCAAAAACACATTTAAAGCAGAAGGATCTATCTTAGATTTTTTTAGTTCTTTTCCATTGAAACTCAATGCATAAAGTTGATTTCCATTCTCATCATATACAGAAACGCTAAAGTTCTTTTGATTTTCTTTGCTTGCTTTTATTATTTCTTTCGGTATTTCAAGTGTTTGCAGCAAAATATTTTCTGCCTTTTGAATCGATGATGGAATCACCACATGGATTGCGACTGACATAATTTTTTTATTTTCCATCTGCACCATTACTTCTTGTATAGGAACGGAAACTTTTACTACAAGTGGATTTTCTTTTGTCGCTTTTTTGGATTTTTCAAGCATTTCTTTCTCTGATAATTTGCACCCAATTACCGCTTTTGTTTTCTTAACTGTGGTTTCCATCTGAGTAATATTGACAGTAATTGCTTGTTCATCTGGTGTTGAAACAACCGGTCCATAATACGGCGATTCACTCGGATCTTCCTCGCTTGGAATTTTCTTTTCTTCCAAGAATGTTACCGTAAAATTCTTTAGATTTGCACCGTCTTTTGCTAGCGTCATCCGCAAAGTGTAACTTCCCTTTTCTAAATAGATCTTCGATTTTTCTGTGTCTTTATAGGAAGACCACGAAGTAGTTGCTGGCATACTAAGGCTTCCTACTTTTGTTTCTTTTCCAGAAAACACCTTGCTTACCAAACATTCCACACCACTTGCACTCTCAATTGCATAATTTGCACTTATTTCATATTCCCCACTCTTTTCAACCTTAATTTCGTAATCAAAGGACGTTCCATCTACGGTATATTCGATATTGTCCCCTAACATGACATAATTGTTTTGCGCATCGTTAAATGTCTGGAACGAAATGGTTTTACTATCCTTTATCTTCATATTAGTCAGTTCAAAGATAGTAAGTGGTGCGATTTCTATGGATGATATGCTATAGCCACCCATTTTTGCTTTCAATTCAAGTGTTTGTTTTCCTTTTAATAACTCTATGCTCTGTCTTATCTTAACACTTGATTTTGTCCAAAGTCCTGGGATACTTACTTGTTTATAGCTATTCGTACTGTAATATTCCCCCGCGACTCCACGATTTACTTCCCAAGCATTGGCATATGACGTACCATCTGCTGTTTCTGTATTGAAGGTATAAGTAATCGTATACGCTCCACTTTCCTGCACGTCTAAAAAATAGTCACTATAATTTCCTGCACTTACATTTTCTTTCATAGAACCTTTATTCGCATAAGCCATACTCTCATCCATGGTCACTGGGGTTTTGTTTGTAACTGCAATACAATCATCTGGTATTCCTTCTTCTGGCATACAGTTAATCGAAGTCGTAAGTGCTTGTGCAGCGCTTGCATCCGCATATGCAGTTTTTGGTAGAGTTACCTCAAGTACTGTTGGCTTATAAAATTTTTTCTCATACTTACAAATTAGCCTAATTTGTGTTGCATTCACATACTGAACTTCTTTTAGCGAATAATAGGTCGCTGCATCTCCAGATAAATGAATTTGAGTTACATTATCCTGTATAAATGTTCCTCCTGACAAGTTAACCAAAAATTCTTTATTCTCTCCTATTGCTACCACCTGTAAATCCTGTGTTGGAACCGTTAATACTTCTGCGTCCTTGACCGCCTGGATGGTAAATTCATTGGTCGAGTATAGCACCTTTCCAGATGGTTGTTCTACAAGTAGTTTTACTTTAACCTCCTGATTACTATCAAAGTCTTTTGTTCTATTTCCCTGTAATGTGATTTTATAACCTGTGTTGTCTATTTGCTCTGTTTTATATGTGACTCCCTCCGGAAGACCACTTACCATACAAATAGCATTTCCACTTGCCACTGACTCATCCGCAATTACCCCACCGGTCACCAAAAGCGAAATCTGGGTATTGTCTTCTTTCTCTTCTATTACATTGGCTACACTCAAAGTAGCATAGCCTCCAATAGAAATCCAGTTGATATTCATGCTGGAGGGACCGCTTGTAAAACCAAGAATATAATCTCCTTCTGGAAGGTCTACCATACCGCTTGTTGTAACATAATCTGTCCAGCTTCCGCTGACCTCAAATGCATGGTTATCTCCCAGGTAAGAAAAATTATTTCCGTTTCCCCTCGCTAGAATATCGCCCCCGATTTGCTGATAATTGGTATCATACAGTTTCAGCCAAAATCCTACATTATCGGTATTTTGCGTTGCTGCTGACATCGTAAAATTATACGCATTTGCCTCTGGTACATGAATCCGATAATATACTGTGTTATACGCACTCATATTACCCAACCCAGTTCCGTTTTCAATACTTGCCGCGCCATCCATTTTAATATATCCACTGGCTGATATCTTACTTGGAACCTCATATACACTCTTTGTTTTTACAAGTGAAAGCTGGAAAAGCTTCAACCCTGGTGTTAATTTAATGCGGATGGATTGTACCCCTGCTTTTTTAAAATAAATCTGTCCTTGTACGAAGACTTTTGCACTATCCCAAGTCTTCATTGCGCTAATTGTTGCTGCAGGTGTATCCCCTTGATAAACTTTTATCGTTTGATTATCTTCCGATGGTTGTTCTTGAAATTTAATGTTAAACGCACCTGCTGTTGGTACGTCAACGATATATTCTGCGTAATCCGAATCAGCACTCATTGTAATATAAGGTGCTTCCAATTCGATATCCTTGCAAATGACTCCCTCCGTTGCCTTTGAATAATCGGTTGCCGAAAATCCAGTTTCCATATCTTCCTGAATATTTTGTGGCATATCCCACACATAAGTCCCAATATTTTCTGCAGGAAGCGCTCCAATTATCTGGGTTCCATTGCAAACAATCTTAAAGTTTTGTTTTTCATTTGTTCCATTTACGACAACTGCCTTAAACGTATTTGTTTCTGGGTTCATAAACACTACATTGGTTACTGAAGTATTTGATCCCACATTAGAATCTACTCTCACATCACCTGGTCGTATAAATCTTGAAAACTGCCCCGTTATATAAAATTCCGGCATTGCCCAATAATCATTATCGCTACCTGCCGCTCTAGCAAACATAGTAGGATCTGGAGTTCCTACCCAATGATGAACTCCAATGTTACTATCTAACATGGTTACCCATGAGTTGTAACTAATCGCACTATTTCTTAAATATGTAATAATGGAATTTGCTCCCTTTGTTCCCCAAACTGAACGTTCGGTAAGACTCACTGTCTGCGATTCTACTCCATTTTTATTAAGTAGTTCATCCAATACTTTTTGCATATTGGAAAGACTTCCACTATAATCATGGAATGCTATTCCATCTAGAGCCTCATTCGCTCCATCCACCGAAAGAATTTTTGCTACGTAACTATATGCATCGGATGGGTTATGATCAAACGCCCAAAGTTTTACCTTTTTTTGATTCTCATCCAAAATGCTACTACTGCAAACTTCTTTCTTAATGGCGACTGCTAATTTTCCTTCCTGTATTCCACTCATTGCACAACTTGGATAATCAATTTCAAGCATTGGCTCATTTTGTAATGTAATGGCATACAATGGAATACCCTGTTTCGCATATTCTTCCAAATATCTTGTATAATACTTTGCCAAATCATCAATGGATGAATCCTTTAGGGCACCTCCCTTAATTAACCAATCATTCTTACTATAGCTTTTACTGCTAGTTGTTTCTTCTTTCATAAATCCAGGTGGTGTCCAAGAGGATGCAAAGAATTTAACCTCATCTTCTACCCCAAATTTTTCAGCTGCTGCCTGAACCATTTTAACAGTTTTTATAATATTATAATCAACATCTTTTTGAATACTAAAACCATTTCCGGTCGTATTATACCAGTCTGGTTCGTATTGCTTTGTCTCATTTTTATAGATAGCATTTGTAGCATTTAATTCCTTGGCATCATAATAGGTATAAAAATCTTTGGATGTAAAATCGGATGTTCCAATCGTAATTCGAAATAGCGTCATTCCACCTTTTTGAGGATTCACAAGATCCTCAATAAATGATTGCTGAATGTTATCCTTCAACTGAGAGATGTTATTTACAGTGGACTCTTCTAATGAAGTTCCCATACCTAAAAATTTTTGATACGTTTTATTAGGGTCCACTGTAATAGTGGTAATTTCCTGATTATCCACTGCTGTGATATCTGCGTTTTCTTTTTGTGTAAGTTGATTTGCCATATCTGTTGGATATTTATACCACGACATATTTCCTGCATTTTCCGTTGATGTCATGTAAACCGAAACTGCATTACTTGATATAACAGCACCCTCTGATTCTAATGCTGTTTCATCCTTAGGATCTCCTAACGGTATGTCTATGCTCGTGTCTTTCTCACCAGCTGGACTGGTGCAAGTAAATCGCATATAATCAAGTTTTAGCTTCCCGGTTGCTGCTTCCGCTCCATCCATAATCTTAATTCCGTATAAGCCGCTGCTTGGAATTTCGATATTAGAAAGCGTAACATCTTTATATACACCATTTGTTATAGAAGTTGGTATGTATTCCGTGGTAGAGCCATCCCCCGTTACATCAGCACTCACACCTAGCTTAAATTCTTCTGTTGCCGCCTCGGATACGTTTATGCGTAGTGTCACGTCATAGGTCCCTGCCTGTCTAAAGTAAGCCAGCCATTTTCCATTTCCCCAACTTTGAGCCGACCACTCAAGGTAGTCTAAGCGGCTTCCATCCACGATTTCATTTGCAGTCGAAACATGATACGAACTAAATGTTCCAGAAGTAGGATTTGCCGCTTCTCCTTCCAGTTTTCCATTGTAGTAATCAATATCAATTCCACCTGCCCTTGTTACAATTTTTTCACTTGGCTCAGGCACTGGTGATTCTGGACGATTACTTGGAATCTGTGTCTGTCCTCCTGCGAGTATCGAAGTACCATCTTTTTTAAGTCCAGTTCCGTACGGGAACAGTACTTTCGTGCTATCCGTAAATTTCGTGCTTATGTATGAAGGATCCCATGCCCACGTAATCGGAAGCGTACCACTAAATTCCGTATTTCCCACAAGTACATCAGCAACTCCCTCTCCTTGTGTACCTGGTAGCCACGCTTCTATAATTGCATCTACATCATCTACGTAATCTGCAATTGCAAGCGGTCTTCCCGTTGTCATAACAAGGATAATCGGTGTATTCGTAGCTTTTGCAGATGCAATGGCTGTCTTAATTACATTCACATCTGTCTTCGGAAGTACCAATCCTTCCTCGGTTCGGTCACCATTGCTTTCTGCGTAGGGTTCCTCTCCTACCACAACAACCGCAGCATCATATCCTTCTCCGATTTTTCCTCTGGCGTTATAACTTATCTCTTTTGTTTCTCCCGCGATTTCTTTGATTCCTTCATAAATGGTTGTTCCAGTTGTAACTTTCTTTCCGCCACTCCCATTATCGGAATCAAGACCACCTTGCCAACTAATTGTCCAACCACCGCACTGTGCTCCAATATCATTTGCTTTGTACCCTGCAACTAATATGCTATCGGCATTAGAAAGAAGTTCCATTGCTGTTTTTCCCGTTTGACCAACTACATCATTTTTCAAAAGCAGCATCGATTTTCGTACTGCCTCTCTTGCTACTTCCCGATGCTGTGTACTGCCAACCTTCTCTATTAAGTCTTGCTCTGCCTGACTCGAAACTTTTTCTTCAAATAAACCCATTTCAAATTTAACTCGAAGAATACGCGCTACGGCATCATCTACACGATCGATATTAACACTACCATCTCCTACATTTTCAACCAAAGCATCCATAAAATTTTGCCAATCATATGGTTCCATAAACATATCAACTCCGGCATTTACACTATCCGCCACTTTTTCTTTATACGTACCAGACAACTGATCAATTCCGTTATAATCACTCACCACAAATCCAGTAAATCCAAGCCCCAGTGGATTACCTTGCGTTTTCTCTCCCTTTAATATATCCATAATCAAGTGCTTGTTTCCGTGACATTTTAGTCCATTCACGCTGTTATAAGATACCATAACAGTTCTCGCTCCTGCTGCCAATGCTTCTTCGTATGGCTTTAAGATTTCATCATTTACTAGCAATTGATCAAAGGCTTCTTCGGAAAGTTCCACATTTCCCTGGTTCGTTCCATTGGTCGTTTGTCCCTCTCCAATATAGTGCTTTGCTGTTGCCGCTACTTTATTTGTTCCAAATAAGGTAGTCCCGCTTCCTTGAAACCCTTTAACATAAGCGGCGCCCATTCTTGCCACCAAATTCGCATTTTCACCAAAGCTTTCGTAAAATCTTCCCCAGCGCTCGCTATAAACTACACCAAGGGTTGGTGCAAATGTCCATTGAATACCCGTTGCTCGGATTTCTTCTGCGGCGGCAGCTCCTACTTTTTCAACCAATGCCTCATCATTTGCAGCTCCTAATCCAATGTTATGGGGAAAAACAACCGTATCAACCACATTGTTATTTCCATGAACAGCATCCACCCCATAAATAAGCGGTATACCTAAACGGCTCTCCTTTGCTGCCTGTTTAAATTCATTGACACGTGCCTCCCAGTCTTTTGTCGTATTTCCAGTTTTTGGAGCCGATCCGCCTCCGCTCAAAATAGAACCAATTCCTTTTTGCTTTACTACTTCTGGAGTAGCATCTCCATTTTGCTCCGGTTGCACCATCTGTGCCGCTTTTTCTTCCAGTGTCATTTGTGGTAGCAATGCCGCGATTCTAGTTTCAATGCTTTTACTTGAATCCATATAAACCGCTTTTGCTTCATCAAGTGTCAAATCATTGTATGCGATACTTTTTGCACTCGCTGTCTGACTTGCATAACTTGGAATCCCTGTCAAAATCATCGCAATGACTAGCAGTAAGGCTAAACTCCTTCTTTTCATACCCATTATCCTCCTTCTTGTAAACCCCATTTTACATAGCATAATTACTATAATTCCATTGTATCGGGTTTTAGAAAATGTATAAGGGGATAATCTTTCAATATGTTGGAATATTTTTGAAACATGGATTTTGAACAAAAAGCTCGCCAAGAAGGATGTAAACACTTTTCAATGTCCCTTTTGACGAGCTTTCATTTTCTTCTTACTTCGTTATTTCTATACTAACAATTGCTTCTGGTTCCACTGACAATAAAACGAACTGATGCGCAAGACGCAGATTTACTGTCGCCACATCTTTTTTCTTATTGAGTAAAATAACAACAATCGTTCCATCTGAATTTTTAAAAGCAACCGCTTCCAGTGCATCTGTGTATCGGCTCAAACCAATTCGAACCGCATCTTTTCTTATAAAATGACTAAAATGCCATAAGTAAGCAGCCGTGCTTTTCCTTTCAAGTGTATGATGGATGGTATCATATAAGAAAGGAGCCTCACAGTAATTTCCGACATGATTAGGTCCTCCCTTTTCATCTAAAATAAGATTCCAATCATAAAAAGAAGTCATTCCATTGTTTAAATCCCCAATTAAATCATGCGCATATTTCTTAGCATTTTTCTGCCCATCTTCTTTGGAAAACTTACTATATTCTATGCATGCTTCTGATAATATCAGCTTCTTGTCTGGAAACTTTTCATGTACCATACGAAGCGCCTCAAAATGGTCTCCACTATACCAATGAAACGCAATACCTTGAATCATATCATCCGTTGTTTCATCAATGGTTTCACAAGCGCGTTCAAACACTCGCTCCTTATTATGGTCCCATATAAAAATCTCTATATCGGTTAATCCATGCTCTTTCATAGAAGGGTATAAAAAATCCTGTAAAAACTCTTTTTCTTCTGCCCCGCTAAAGATACAAGAATCCCAAGTCTGCACCGCATTGGGTTCGTTTTGAATACTCAATCGTTTTATAAGATATCCTCTTACCTGAAAGGCTTCGATGTAGTGACAGATATATTCTGCCCAAGTTTTTTTGTACTCTTTTTTTAAACTTCCACCATTGTTTCTTTCCCCATTCGTTTTCATGAAAGAAGGCGGACTCCATGGAGTTAACATAATAGGAATCTTATTTCCATATTCTATTTGTGCATCTTCTAATAATGGAAAGATATAAGTTTCCAAACGGTCTAGTTGAAAGCTATTCCATTCTACATCCGAAGGATCTGAAACTGCCTCATAATGCCCCAACGAAAAATCACAACTATCAATTGGTATTCTTACCATGCAATACTTCATCGTATCCTTAGAAAAATAGTCTTTTATCAGCTCTTTTTTCTCTTCTTCATCCATTTGACTATATACAAATCCCGCCGATTCCGTAATTGCTCCACCAAACCCCTCAAAGCGTTGGTACTCCATTTGAGGATATAGATTCACTAACTCATTCTCTATTTTATTATCTTTCGTAAAAACCGCTTCTCCTACCACTTCATTTCTTTTTTCCCCTACAAAGTTAGTCATCACGTATTTTGCTATCATTCAAACTCTCTTCCTTTCTTATATTCTGAAGGTGATTTTCCTATAATCTTTTTAAACACTTTCGAAAAATACTTTTCATCCTTAAATCCAACTTTAAATGCAATTTCATATGTTTTAAAATAGTTTTGCTTTAAATATGCACATGCATGGTTCATACGAATCTCATTTAAATAGTCAACAAAGCCACATCCAATGTTTAGCGTAAACAACGTAGATAAATAGCCAGAAGTTATCCCTATTTTATCTGCAACCATCTGCAACGTTAGATTTTCAAAATAGTGTTCCTCCATAAATTCTTTTGCCTGTTCTACTAATCAATTTCTTCCTTCAGCGCTCGATGCTATTTCTTTTCTTGATATGCCAAATAAGTCATCTGCAACCTCATTCAGTTTTTTTAAGATATCCGAAGAACGACTTGGTTTTAGTAAATAATCAATCGCACCATATCGAACTGCCTGCTGCGCATACGAAAACTCATCATATCCACTTAATATAATTGTCTTAGGCAATACTCCAGATTTCTTAGCTTCCCTCATTACTTCTAGCCCATTTTTTAATGGAATCTGCACATCCATCAGCATTATATCTGGTTCATGACGGAATATAATATCCATTGCCTCTTCTCCATTTTGTGCCAGGTAGATTCTTTCAAATCGGTCAGTATGCAGTTTTATGTATTTTGCAATTCCATTTCTTATCACATCTTCATCATCCACAATTAAGAGCTTAATACACATACTTATACCCCTTCCTTCAATGATAAAGGTAACTTTATGATAATGATAGTTCCCTTTCCTTCTTTACTTTCTATATCCAACATAAAATCATTTTGATATCTTAATTCCAATCGTTCCTTCACATTCTTTATGGCGTAGCTAACCACTCTTTGCCCTGAATATCGTTTTGGGTCTTCCCTCCATATTGCATCTACTTGTTCCTTTGTCATACCAGCCCCAGTATCACTAATTGTAAATTCCATATACGTTTTATTTTTCTGCCCAGTAATCGCAATTAATCCCTTCGTTCCAACCTTCTCAAATCCATGTACAATTGCATTTTCTACAAATGGTTGTAAAATTAGCTTTGGGATTTCTTCGTTTAGTATCGAATCATCGATTGAAATTGTATAATCCAACCGCTTGGTAAATCTCATCTTTTGGATATGAAGGTACGTTCGACTTAACTCAATCTCTTCCCGAACCGTAATTACACCTTTGCCCTGCCCTAATATCTGACGAAACAGGTTTGACAATGCTAGTATATCTTCTGCGATTTCTTCATTATCCGCTTCTTGTGCCTTCCAATATAGCGAATCAAGTGTATTATATAAAAAATGCGGATTGATCTGAGCTTGCAAAGCCGTCAACTCACTTTGTTTTTCTTTTAGTTTCATTACATAATTAGTATCAATTAACGTCTTAATCGATACCACCATCTGATTAAATCCTTCGGCTACTTCTCCTACCTCATCTTGCGTAACCACCTCTACTTGCTGCGTAAAATCTCCTTTTTTAAACTTCTCCATTGCAATACATAGTCTTCGAAGTGGATTTGAAATGATATAGGAAACAAAAATCAGAATTGGAAGTAGTCCCACTAAAAAGCCAAGCAGGAGTGAAACTGGCGCATATGCAATATTAATTATTTGTTTTCCAATCCCTTCTTTTGGCACTATTTTATAAACGACAAAAGCATCTTTGTCTTTTTGACTGACAAAGATGTCATTGTTTTCATAAGTGAATTGCTTGCAATATGTACTTTGATTAGAGGAAATAGTAGACACCTCTTTTAAATAATGCACCACCTTGTCATCTATATTTCCATAGCAAAGTAGCACATTCTTCTCCGGACTAAGTACCAAAATCCCATCTTGTCCATTTATAACCGCATTTTTGCAAAGTTTTGTGAATCCATCGGACGCTGCACCAATGACAAGATAACCTAGCGCATTTTTCTTAGACAAATCATAGATTTCTCGATACAATACAATCTTTTCCGCTCGATTTGTATCGTATGTATCCCTATTCTTTTTTGTCACACGCTTCCAGATCACCTTACCCTTAACTTCTACCGCATGTTTATAAATACTTGTTTGCTGTACATCATCTAGATTACTTAGATAAGAGGTTGCGTCAATACAGCGTAAATATGGAGTTACTCGATTTTCTGGATAGATTGCTATTGTTTTAATATAACCGTTTAAGGCAACCATATCTTGAAGCATATCCATTGGAGCCCTATGCACCCATAGCTGTGTATCCTCATTTAATTTTTCTATGTCATTCGTAGTTAATATTTGAAGGATATCATTATTAATGCAAATATAAGTACACATATCCATCATATCACGTTCCAAAACATCCATACTATCGGATAGTCCTTGCACACTTTGCATCTGTGAAAGATTGAAATCTTCAATGGTATCTTGATAATTCTTGACAAAAAGAGCAACACTTATAAAAATCAGTACCGGTGTAATACATAAATAACTATAAAAAATTAACTTTTTCTTAATGCTTAATCTGCTAACCCATTTCCTAATCTTCTCCATTACTTTCCCCCATTGAAAGCTGTAATCTCCTTTAATTTTATCCTTTCACTGCACCCATTGCAACTCCCTTTGTAATGTGTTTGTTTAGCAAAATATATACGATAACGGCTGGTGCCGCTGTCAGGGCCATAACAGCAAATTGTACCGCATAATTCGAAGAATATTGTCCCGTAAATTCAAGAACAGAAAACGGGAGTGTCTTCCATTTTGGTGAACTAAGATAGGTGCTCGCCATTATAAATTCATTCCAGTTATTTAAAAATGTCATAATTGCAACCGTTGAAATGGATGGTTTCAATAATGGGGTAATTATCAAAAATACAATGCGATAAATTCCGCATCCATCAACAACTGCTGCCTCTTCTAGTTCAACCGGCAACGCCGCTATAAACCCTGTCATTAAAAATAAAGCCTGTGGCAGAGAAAAAGCTACATATGGAATTAGTAAAGCCCAAATAGTATCAGTAAGTCCTATCGCGTTGTAAATTTTATAATTAGGAAGTAACGTAGCATGAATGGGAATCATCATACCTACTAATAAAAGCGTTTTTACAAATCCACTTAACTTCCATTCCATTCTACGACATGCAAATGCGGCCATGATCGAAATAACTACTACCAAAAGAACTGCTAAGCAGTTAATCAAAATACTATTTTTTAAATAAAGTAAAAAATGACCATCAATAAAAGCTTTTATATAATTCCCCCATTGAATCTTTTTCGGTATAATTAAAAGTCCACTGGTAAACATTTCATTGCTACTAGCAAGAGAAAAATCAATCAGCCAAACTAAAGGGAATATCTGAATAACTGCAACAATTGTCAATACAATCCACAAAACAACTCTTCCTATTTTGCTTTGTTTTTTTTCTGTTTTCAATGATTCTTTTCCCCCTTATGCTTCTTTTTTTTCAGCAAATATTGTGTTTAAACCAACGGTGGCTACTAAACAAATAATGATAAAGACTATACCTATTGCATTTCCATATCCATATCGAAAGGCTTTAAATGCCTGCTGATACAAATAATTTGCTGCAAACTGAGTACTGTTCCCCGGACCTCCGTTCGTAAGCAGATATACCGTCTCCATTTGCTTGAGTGCTGCAATAATGGCCATTGTGACATTAATCTGAATCACTGGTTTCATAAGAGGTAATGTTATTTTTAGAAACGTTGTTATTTGATTTGCACCATCAATTGCAGAGGCTTCATAAAGCACTGGATCAATATTTTTTATTCCGGTGTAATATATGAGCATTCCCCAACCAAACCCATGCCAAATCAATACAATTAAGACTGACCATATTGCAATATTCGGGCTAAACCAATTGATTTTTCCTTGATAACCTAAACTCTTTAATACATTATTTAAAAGTCCAAAATCCGGGTTATAAATAAACTTCCATAGATAAGCAATGACCGCAACAGAAATAACATTCGGAATAAAATAAACACATCGAAAAAATCCTTCTGCCTTACCTTGCAGTTTATCTAAAACTGCTGCTACTATCAAAGCAATCGGGTGCTGAATAAACACAAACCCAACGGCTAAAAGTAGTGAATTCAATAAAGCTCGCCCAAATGCCACGTCCCTTGACAACATCTTATAATTATCAATTCCAATAAATGTCGCCTTACCCATTCCAGAATAATCCATGCATCCATAATATACACTAAGGCAAATCGGTGCCAGAATCGCAAATATAAATACAAGAATACCTGGCAATACCAAGCTTAATATAACCAGCTTATTACTATATAGCTTTTTCATCGTTTCCTCCTGCTCTAATGCCGATATCCTTTGAAAAAAATATGGCTGCCGCATTCTTTTCGGTAGCCACATTTTTTCTACATTATCAAGTGCTACTTACATGTCTCTCCTATTATACTGAGGAAATCATCAACACTTTTGGTTCCATTACATACACTCTGAATTTCACTTTCCATTGCTGTTTTAAATACCGATGGTCCACAATCATTAATTGGTGTTCCTGAAACACTGGTTGCATTATTTAGAATATCTGTAAATTGATTTTGTAGATTTGTTTCATTTCCAGTCATGTAAGCACTTTGATCTTGAGCCGACATACCGACTCCATTTTCCCATCCATATTTAGATAATTTGTCCGGCTGATACATATAATTTAGGAATTTAATTGCTTCTTCTTTTTGTTCCGACTGAGCAGCCACGGCATACCCTCCGCCATTCCATGCTGCAATATCCGTCTGTACTCCTTTTCCTTCTGTAATTGGAGGCATTGTAAACGCACAAATATTATTTCTAACATCTTCACTAATATCCTCGTTTAAAGCCATGGAAGCTTCCCAGCTTCCCATATAAAACATAGCAGCCTGCCCATTGGTAAACAAATTCATTGCCGTTCCATAATCCTGTGAATCATAGCCTACCTGAAATAATCCAGACTGAGCAGTATCTGCTAACAGTTTTGTTGCTTCTACAATGGAAGGATCTGTGAAATCACCTGTAGCAATTGCATTAGAAACAATATCCTTTATATTGCCATCAACACGAACTAAAAGATCCGTAAGATAAATAGCAAGCGGCCATCCATCTCCACCATCCATTGCAACTGGCACAATTCCTGCCTCTTTTATTTTCTTACCTAGCGCTAATAATTCATCATAGTTTTTCGGTACTTCCCATCCATTATCTTCAAACATTTTTTGATTATAATAAAATCCCATTACGTCAGTATTTCTTGGAAGTCCATATAATTTTCCATCTTTTTTGAATCCTTCAAGTGAACCGGATACAAAACCATAATCTGCATAATCTGCCTCATTTAATGGTTCTAAAATACCTGCTTCCAAAACTTCATCCAAAAAGGAAGGCTGTCCCCATATACTAACAACATCTGGCATTCCATTCATGGCATATGCTTTAAATTTAGTTTTGTATGCTTCCTCATCCAATGCTTCCACCTCAATCGTTACATTTGGATTTTCTGACATATAATCATCAATAATCTTTTGTTCTACCAGGCCCTGCCCATTCTTTCTATCTGGAAGATTCGAAAAAACGGTTAATGTAATTGGCTCTGATGTATCCTCAACTTTCTCCGTTTCCGTCTGTTCTTGTTGCGTTTCAGAAACCGAAGCATCCTCTGTTTTTGTATCTTTGCCTTTGCATCCACTCAACAATGCTGCTGTCATACAGACAGCTAAAATTCCCACCAGTAACTTCTTTCTCATTTAAATACCTCCCATATTTATAATTACTTTTTTGTATGATATGAGTGTATCATCATATAGAAGTCAAATACAGATACCAGATTGTCAAAATAGTGTAATATTTTCGAATTTGCTTTGCTTACCTATCACATGTCGCTTGCCTATTTTCATATTGATTTTTACTTGCTTTTGTTTATTGCTATTTTTTTTATTTAGTTATATAATAATTATAGATTTATTTAAGTAGGGGGGATTAAACAACATGACTCAAAATACATTATTTAGCGAAGAACGATCAGAGGAAATTCTAAAATTAATCAGAGAGTTTGGAAAAGTTAGCGTTAATACCCTTTCAGAGCGCTTTAATGTGAGTAGTGCTACTATCCGAATGGATTTGACTAAACTTTCAAAAAACGGCGAAATACTAAGAACACATGGTGGTGCTATGCTTGCACCTTCAATTAACTCTGAACGGTTAATAAGCGAAAGAGAAAATAAAGACAAAAAACAATTAATAGCCAAAGAAGCGATGTCTCTAATAGAAAACAATGATACTCTTCTCCTAGATACTGGAACCACAATGTATTTTTTTGCTGAAGAAATTGCAAATAGCAAATTACAAGGATTAAGTGTCTTTACAAACGACTTTGAAATTGCAAGGATTTTGGAGAAAAAAGGTGATGTAAACATCCATTTACTTGGCGGAAATGTACGTTCAGGATTCCACTATTGTTATGGACAAAATGTTATGCTTGAATTATTAAAATATAATTTTGATAAACTTTTTATTGCAACATCCTCTATCAACATTGAGAAAGGTCTCACCACCCAACACTCCGAAACAGCAATACTTAAATCTGTAATGATTCGCTCTGCAAACACAAAAATATTACTCACTGACTCATCAAAATTTGATCAGGTAAGTTTCGCACAATTTGCCTGCCTTAATGAAATTGATATATTAATTACGGACAACGATCTTTCCACCGAAAGAGTAAAAAAACTCAACAAATATATTAAAAAAATAATAAAAACTTAATCATAGCCACCTGTTAAACGGGCAATGTCGTTGACTTAAGCTAACTAACTTTATTCAAAAAGTTAGTAGCAAATAATTCGTTCTCGCTTGGCGGCGTTAAATCCTTGAAAAATGAGCTGTACACCGACGGTTATTCAACCACTTGTGCTACAGCCCATACATTATATAATACTATTCTATGATTTTTGCTTCCCAGTTAAATACCTTTGCAATTTGATTTATTTTAGCTTTTTGCTTACCCGCAATAATCATTTGATGATGAGATGACAATGCTTCCATGACTTTTTCACCATCTTTATATTTTATTAGTGAAGCATTTCTTGCATCAGATCCCGGATACTGAACATACTTTTCGATCTCCGCCGGAATTACTGTCACTTTATCAAATGATGGCATTATTTTAGTCAGTGTAACATCTCCAACCGGCATTTCACAATCAATCATATATGCATCATCATTGACAATTTCCAATACTTTTGGTACCATTGTCCATCTTGAGCAAAAACAACGGGGTGCAAATCCAGCATACCCACAATGAACTCCCAATGCATGATTGTCAGGATCATCAATATCCGGAAATTCCTTGATTTTCTCATGTGCCAACGCTGCCATTCCTACCAAAAACGGATATATATTTGTCATCATGATCGGAGCTTCTAATGTACGATACATAATATAGGTACTTAATAATGTTAACGTATCCCCTTCACAACACCAAATAATATCATCATTTTCAAATAACATATTCCATACCAAACAAGGCGTTGTATCTGAATGAAAAGATTCGTTTAAACAATTGGCTCCAACACCGTCAACGCCTCCAAGTTCATCTATTACTTCTTTAATTGCAATATAAAGTTTTGCAGGATTTAATTTACATCTTGTTCCTATCCCTTTATTTTCTACATTCCAAGAATCAAATATACTCTGAGCTTCCTCATCGCTGATTTTTCTTGCTCGTTCATTCACATCTTTCCAGCTTTTATAAATGAGTTGTACACCAAATTCTTTCTCCATATTGGCAGTGCAATCTTTTTCCCACCAATAAAACTTCTTAAAGATATTCGACTGCATTCCTTCACCGGGTGAATCTTGGAACATAAGGAATTTTGCACCTTCACTTAGATGCTTCTTCACGCCCATTGCTCTCAATATAACTTTTGCAAGTTCAATATTGTATGGAGAAAAAACAGTCGCTCCCTTATCCCTAAGATACGTAACAATCTCCCAATCCCACATTTCAACAGTTCCAAACTTAGATGTCAATATAATCACAGGCTTATTATATTCTAATATTTTTTCACTGTGTCTAAATGCCGCGAATATCAATTGCGGAAAAACAATTGCATCTGCATCACTTGGTAATTGTTCACCCGCAACAACGGGTGCTAAAAAAGTGGCTACATCACCATACATCACATTCAACACAAGTAATTGTTCCTGCAATTCTCTTTTTTCTCTATCATTTGTTTCTTCAAATGTAACAACTGCTAATTTAGCTCTAATATCCTCTTTCATAATTTCTCCAATCTAAAAATCAAAAAAATAAGTAAAAGATTAAATTTCGATTTTTATTCCTTTTTCACTTGATTCCCTTGCACATTCCAGAATATGCATAATTTTTGCACCTTCTACAAAATCTGGAGTTGCTTTCGTTTTTCCATCTATAGCCCTGACAAATTCATAAAATGCATGAACGAAGGTTTGTTCATAACCAATACTATGGCCTGCTGGCCACCAGGCACCTGCATATGGGTGTGTACTTTCCTGTACAATGATTGTCTTATATCCTTTAGTATCCGTATCTTCTGTACAATCATAATATTCTAATTCGTTCAATCTTTCTAAGTTAAAACAAAGAGAACCCTTACTCCCGTATACTTCAAAACAATTATAATTTTTTCTTCCACCGGCAAACCGAGTGGAATCAATATTTCCAAGTGCACCATTTTCAAATTCTAATACCATAAATGCTGCATCTTCCACTGTAACATCATTCATTTGGGTATTTTTTGTTCCGGTTCCAGCTGAAAATGTCGCAGCATTATCTCCCGGAAGCGGTCTTTTATTAATAAATGTTTTATTCATGGCAATAACACTTTTTGGTTCACCAATTAAAAATCTAGCCAAATCTAATGCATGTGAGGATAAATCAAATAACGGTCCTGCACCGGCTTTATCTTTTTTCAAATGCCATGTGAGTGGAAAATTTTCATCCATTATCCAATCCTGCAGATAACTTCCTCTCCAATGATAGATTGTTCCCAGCTTGCCATCGTCAATCATTCTTTTAGCAAGCATAATTGCAGGCACCTTACGATAATTATGATTTAGATATGTAACAACGTTGCATTCTTCCTGCACCTTTGCCATTTCAGCAGCATCTGCATAGCTAATTGCACAAGGTTTTTCGCAAATTACATGTTTCCCAGCTTTCATGGCAGCAATGGCCATTTCTTTATGTTCGTAGGTTGGTGTTAGAATATCAATTACATCAATATCATCACGTTCCAACAATTCATGCCAGTCTGTACAAATTTCTTCATATCCCCATTGTTCTGCAAAGGCTTCTAGCTTTTCTTTATTACAATCTGCAACAACTTTCAGAACGATTTCGTAATCCAAAGTAAAGAATTTATTCAATTGCCTCCATCCATTACTGTGCGCGCGCCCCATAAACCCTGAACCAATAATTGCAATATTCAATTTCTTTTTCATAGTTTGTCTCCTTCTTATTTAAACTTATTTCCTATTTTGCGAAGATTCTTAACACTTATTGCAATTGCTTCATCTTCCATCCCCATCCATTCTTTTGCCGGATGATCAATTTCAACTGCTAAAAAGCCTTTATAGTTGTTTTCCGATAGTATTTCAGCCAACTTCATGTTATCCACGAGACCAAATCCTACAGGTACCCCTGAGAAGAAATACCAATCTGTTGGTATTGCCTCGGGATTGAGTACTAAATCTTTAATGTGTGTCGAAAATACATAAGGTGCTAATTTTCTCATACCTTCAATCGGATCATCCAGTAATCTAAGAAAATTGCCGGTATCAAAATTTATTCCAAAATTAGGTGAATCCACACGCTGAACCATTTCTAACATTTCATCTGCCGTAAAATCGATGTGATTTTCCGCTGCTAGTTTAACGCCATTTGCTTCTGCGATTTCTGTAGCTTCCTTATACATTGGAACTAAACGTTCAATATGTTCACGATGATTCTCATGTCTCCAATCAAAAGCCGAGCCTGTAATTCGCATTACTTCTGTTCCTATCAATCGTGTCTTTGGAATCAATTGTTTCATCTCTTCAAAAGCTTTCGGATTCAATCCTCTTTCCAATCCGTTCGGATGTCCCCATGCAAATACGGTATCAAAACCGTAGTCTTTTATTTTTTGACCTAAGCTTTTGAGATAATCATCTTCTAAACTAGGTAAAAAACATGTTTCCAAAGAAACACCATCTACATCTAATTTATGTCCTAAATCCAAAAAGTCTTCAACCGACTTTACTTTTTTTGGCTCCTCCTGATCCGAGTATACTTCTCCAAACATTCTGTGATAACAATAACTATCAATACCTATTTTCATGACTTTTCCTCCCACTTATTCATTGTTTTGTAAGTTCATTTACACTTCTTTTAACCAACGCACAAATTTTATTCTATGCTTCAATATCTCTAATTTCTTTATAATATGTTTTTGTTTCCTTTATCAACTTGATATAAAGTTCTTTATATTTTTGATATTTTTTAACATCCTCTTCAATTGGATAGTAGCACTTTTTAATTGAGATATAATTTTCGGAAGTTGCTTGAATATCATCAAACACACCTATGGCATTCCCAGCAAAAAGAACCGCTCCCCACAATGCTACATCACTCCTTGAAAGAATATCAACTCTAATATTTGTTACGGAAGCAATGATTTGTCCCCAAATCAAAGAATCAGCTCCTCCACCAATCATTTTAATTGAGTCAAATTTTTCAATATGATACAATTCCTTTATTGAATCTATGGTTAGCGCAATCTCATATGCATAGCTTTCCAATAATGCCCGATAAAAATGCTCTGGTCTATGCGCCAAATTATGACCTATAAACATCCCTTTAATATCTTCATCAAAAGGCATATTAGAACCACTTAATAATCCAATTCCAAGCAATCCATTTGATCCTGCCTTTATCTTAGAAGCTGCCAAGTCCAAATCCATAAAACTTTTTGAATTACAGTAATTATCAACAAACCATTTTAATACAATTCCCGACCCCGGTATATATTTATGAAGAATATATTTATCATCGATTGCATTTGGCAATATATCATAATTCTTTGTCTTCATATTTGGTATAAAGGATTCCGCTATACAACTTATTGCACCATATGACGATGCTTCAAAGATTAGATTTCCTTTTTTATCAAAAGAAGTTCCTACAATTCCACTAACTTTATCTCCTGCACCTGAAACCAATGCAATATCATTTGCCAATCCGAGTCTTCTACTATACTCCTCATCTAAATACCCAAGAATTTCATTTGCTTTTACAATCTTAGGCAATTTAATAATATCGATATCAAATGCACTGCACAATTTTTCACTCCATTGACATTTATTAATATCTGCAAGTCCCGTCCATGTAATGTAAGAAGAATCAATGGTTATTTCATCCATACTACTTTTAGCAAACTTAGCAGCAATATATGAACTAATCATTAAATATTTACTTATTTTTTTTGCTTCCATCGGGTATTCATTTTCAAACCACTTAATCTTAGGTGCCATTAAAGGTGAATTTGTTCCGGCAATTTCTAATAGTTCTTTATTGTATTTCTTTAGTATATCTACTGCATAGGGATAATACCTTGTATCTAGGGAGCACGACCAACCGGTAATATCATTTAATTGCTCATCAATGCCCATAAATCCTGCCATTTGCCCGGTAAATGCAATTGCTTTTAGCCTTTCAGGATGTATAAATCCTTTTAAGGCTTTTTCTAAGCACTCCAATACAGCTGAAAATAAATATTCTCCTTTTTGTATGAAGGTACCTGGTTTCGGACTATCAATATATACAGCCCGTTCTGCATTGCTTACACAATCTCCATTACAACTGTATATATAAGTTTTAATAAAACTTGTTCCCAAATCTATAGCCGCTATGTATATATCTTTCATTGGCAAAACTCCTATAAATCATATTTCATTTAGGTTAAAATTCAATAACATGTTTCAGCCCTATTGCAGCTGCTGCATTTTCCAATGCTTCGTTAAATTGATCAATAGAATAGGTATCTGACATAATTAATCCTAACGGTATTCTCCTATCATTGACTAATTTCGCGCAAAGTCTGTAATCATAAACGCTTTGTTTTGTACATCCATGAATACTTAATTGCTTATAATGTATTAAATTCGAATTAATTGATACATTCTCTCGATCTTTTGGTAATCCACCGAAAAACAACAATTTTCCATTCATATTCATATAGGATAGGGACTGCATCTGTGCCGCTGCTGCAGGTGCAGCAATAATACAAACATCCACTCCACCTTTCATTGTTTGTTTTTCGAGTTCTTCCTTAATGTTTTCTTTGATAACAATTATATCGGGAATCAATTCTTTAGCTTTTTTCAATCGATCCTGGCTTAAATCATTTACAAAAATTTTACCAGCACCAAATAATTTTGCTACCATAATGTGCATAATTCCAATGGGTCCCATTCCTATAATTAGCACATCATCACCCGGTAAAATATTAATACGTTTTTGACCATTATAAACACAACTTAATGGTTCTACTAAAGCAGCTTCTTGATAACTTATATCCGCATCCAATAAAGAAAGATTTCCTTGAATGATTGCGTTTTTTGGAATCTTGACATATTCGGCAAAACCCCCATCCATTGTTACTCCAAATGCATCATAATCTCCGCACAAATGCGTTTGTCCGCTTACACATAAATCGCATGTTCCACAACCAATATTAGGAGCAACAGCTACTTTCTGGCCTACTTTGAAACCTTTTACATTTTTACCAACTTTTGCAATATCGCCTGCAAATTCATGACCTATTATCAAAGAATTTTCTTCGGAAACATCTTTATAACCATTTTTATACATTCTTACATCTGTTCCACATATTGATGCAGCCTTAACCTTTAATAAGATTTCATCATCTGAGATTTTCGGTATTGGAACATCGCTTACTTCCACTTTTAATTTCCCTAGCAATCTTGCGGCTTTCATTTAGCTTTTCCCCCATTTATTTAATTATTTATGATTGTACTTTTACTTCAATCGGTCTTTTTTCAAGCAATGATTTTAATCCTTCTCGAACTAATACTAACGCCATTTTCCCATCATGTCCTGTAACTTCAGGTTCAGTATCCTTCATTATGCATTTTACAAAAGCATTTGCTTCAGCAACATAAGCATCCTTAAACAGTATTCGCCAAGTAGACATTGAATCTACATTAATTTTTATATCACTTGTTACTATTTCCACTTCGTTCGCTCTTTGCGTTCCAACTTTGGCAATGCCTTTTGTTCCAAGGATTTCCGCTCTTGAATCATATCCATATTGTACATATTGAGCACCACCAATTTCTCCAATCACACCATTTTTGAATTCCAGAAGCACTGCACATGTATCATAATAATCTGGGTATTCTTTTGCTTTTCCCGGGCTTCTAAAATTATGTCCAATTGCATGAATTGATTTTACTTCACTCCCTGCATACCATCTGAGTAAATCAAAATCATGGCTGTTGACCTCACCTATTGGACCAGCACTGTTTTTCACATCATACATCCATTCTTTTGGCTCACTTGGTCCATAAGTATTAGATCTAAGCATCGTAACTTCACCAATCGCTTTTTCATCAATCGCTTGCTTTCCACGTCTGAAATTTTTATCAAATCTACGCATAAACCCTAATTGAAGTTTGACATTGTTTTCTTTGCATGCCTGAATCATTTCATTGCATTCCTCTTCCGAGGTTGCCATTGGTTTTTCACAAAATACATGTTTTTTTGCTTTTGCAGCTGCTACAACAATATCTCTATGAAATTTTGTTGGAGTTACTACAACGACTGCATCAATCTCATTGTTTTTCATAACTTCTTTATAATCTGTATAAACATATTCCACATTGAGCTGCTCTTGAGCTGCTTTCACCGATTCTTCAAAAGGATCACAAATCGCAACCAATTCAGCATTCTCTACATTTCCACTATAACTTTTTGCATGAATCATTCCTGCTCTTCCACAACCGATTAAACAAACTCTTAATTTATTATTCACTTTTATTCTCCATTTCCAAAATAATTCTATTTCAATCCTAGTGCTTGCATTTCTCCAATAATTTTAATTCCACTGGAAGTTCCAAGTCTTGTAGCTCCGGCTTCAATCATTACTTTTGCCGCTTCAAAGCTTCTAATTCCACCTGCTGCTTTAACAGCAACATCAACTCCGGCATACTTTTTCATAAGTGCAACATTCTCAGCTGTGGCTCCAGCTGTTGCCAATCCAGTACTTGTCTTAACAAAATCCGGTTTAACCACACTTGCAATTTTAGCAACTTCAATGATCTCTTCCTTTTCCAAATAGCAAGTTTCAAAAATAACCTTACAACAAATTCCAGCTTTTCTGGCAACAGCTACCATTGCTTCCATTTCTCTCTTTATATAATCATAATCATGTTCTTTTACTTTTCCAACATTTAGAACATAGTCAAATTCCTGGCAGCCATTATCAACAGCATTCTGCGCTTCGAAAGTCTTAGTTTCAATTGATGTTTGTCCTAATGGAAAACTAATTGCAGCACCAGTTAAAACTTCTGTTCCTTCCAACATTTTTCTACACATTGTTACTGGATACGAATTAATTGCTACTGATTTAAAACCATATTGGTTTGCTTCATTACATAAAACCTGAAAATCTTCTTTTGTAGCAAATGCTTTTAAATTTGTATGATCCACCATATTTGCAACTTCTTTAATTGTTAAATTCATTTTTTTCCTCTTCCTTTTTTCCTTTTGTTTTCTTTTGTATTCTTTTGTTTTGTTTCACTTGTATTATAATTCTCATTTTTTCGTTTGTCAATTCATATTTTTGTTTATTTTCATTTATTTTCGTTTATTTTCCTTGTAAGTTCGAAATCAATAGTTGGAATCCGGATTGTAATAACTATCCACATTCTCTTTTGTAACAGTAGCTGCTGTTAATGTGATTTTGTTCGGAACATTTCCATCTAGTTTAGTCAAAAAATCATCTCCATATTCAGTAATTAAAGTTTGTTTAAGCCATTCATCATTTTCTGAAGCTTTTTCTAAACTTTCCCCTGCAGCAATGGCCTTTGCAACTCTAAGCGCTGTAGCTCCCATTGTTGGAGAATATAAAAAAGTTGCTGTAACGATTGTATCATCATTTATCATTCCTTCAAACACACTTTTATTTCCACCGCATCCTGTACAAAACATTTCTTTTTCTCTACCAGCATTTTTAACTGCCGTGTCAATTCCTATCGATTGTTCATCATCATGTGAATAAATCGCATCAATATGATCTTGTGCTTGCAAAATATCTTCCATAGCAACCATTGCCGGTTCTCTTGCAAAATCTCCCTGTCCCGTAGCAACTACTTCAATATTCGGATATTTTTCTTTAATTGTATCATAGAATCCTTTTGAGCGTCTTGTTACAATTTCACACGGAACTCCGATGATTTCCACAACTTTTCCTACTCCATTAAGCTTTTCTCCAATATAATTTGCAGCCGAGACGCCGATTCCATAGTTATCACCCTCAATAAATGTTGTGTATTTATCGCTCTCAATACCTCTGTCCAAAATAACTACTTTTATTCCTTCATCATAAGCTTTTTCACAAATAGGTGTTACTGGTGCCGAATCTAAAGGCAAAACCAATAATACATCCAACTCTTCCAGCATTAAATCTTCAATTGCCGAAACCTGTGCATTCGGATCATCTGATACAACGACTTTGACATCATATTTATCGCTATCTATCGCTGCTTCCGTCTGCACATTTTCTACAATAGCACCAACAAACTGATTCGCTGGAGATGGTAGTGATACACCTATTTTAATTTTTCCCCCTGCCGATTCTTCTGTTACAGTTTCTTTTGTTTGGCTCTGAGACGTTTTTTCTGTTTCTACATTCTCTCGACAAGCTGTAAGTGAAAAAATCAACACCACCCCTAATATAACTGATATAATTCTTTTCATATTGCTTTTCATATTCATTTCTCCTTTTTCTTTCATTTATTTTTTTGCAAAATTATTTTTTTTGCAGTAATACGGCAATCAAAATGATTACTCCTTTAACTGCTCCTGTTAAATATGGTGAAATACCAACAATATTCATAATATTACTAATAACCCCTAGTATTAATACGCCAATTACCGTCCCGACTACGCTGCCTTTTCCACCATCCAGTGAAGTTCCACCAATAATAACCGCTGTAATCGCATCCAATTCATACAAATTACCTGATGATGAACTTGACACTGAAACTAATCGTGCTGATTCAATTAGTGCGGCTATCCCGATCGTGAAACCCATGATAACATATGTAGCAATCTTCACTTTATCTACATTAATTCCTGAATATTGAGCACTTTTTTCATTCCCTCCAACCGCGTATACGTATGAGCCATATTTCGTTTCTTTTAATACAAAATGCGCAATTAGTGCTATTATCGCAAAAATAACTACTGGAATAGGAACTATTCCTATTCTTCCATTACCAATATTAGAAAAAGCATCATCTCTTTTTCCAATAATGGTCGAACCGTTTGCCAAGTGAATAATAAGTGATCTTGCAATTGTACTTACTGCTAATGTAACAATAAATGGTGCCAACTTCGCTTTCGTAACGAATAATCCATTGACCAATCCAATAGCCATTGTTACTAAACAGCCTGCAATAATAGCTACAATAAGACTTGTACCTTGTGATTGTAAAAATACAAGAACACCGCCACCAATCGCCAAAACGCTTCCTGCTGATAAATCAATACCACCTCCAATAATGACAAATGCCATTCCAATTGAAATCAATCCGATAATGGAACATTGTCTTAATATATTCATAATATTATTTAATTGCATAAATTTTGGACTTGCAATAGAAGCTACAATTATTAATATTATCAATGCAAATAGTGAACTATATTCTTGCCATAACATTTTTATCGTTTTTGTAAATTTATTTATTTTCACCTGTTTACTCATTGTGTCTCCTTTATTCATCTAAGCTTTTTTTAATATTTGTTGCATAAAGCATTGCTGTTCCTTCGTTCATCTCTGAGGATTCAAGTTCTCCTGTAATAGCTCCTTCATGCATAATAATAACTCTTTGAGAAACGCTAAGCACTTCCGTTAAATCCGAAGAAATTATCAATATTGAAATTCCGTTAGCCGCAAGTTGATTTATTACATCATAGATATCCTTCCTAGCACCGATATCTACCCCTCGGGTTGGTTCATCCAGAATCAAGATATCAGGATTAACAGCCATCCATTTTCCCAAAACAATTTTCTGCTGATTGCCGCCACTAAGATTTTTAATTTTCTGAGATGATCCATTACATTTCACACTGAATTTCTTAATAATATCGTCGGTAATAAGCTTATCTTTCTTTTTATCAATAATATTACCTTTTGTAGTGAGCCTAGCAACAACATTGTTGTTTTCATTAATACTTCTCTCAAGTAATAATCCATTTCCCTTACGGTCTTCAGTTGCAAAGGCAATCTTTGCGTTAATCGCATTGATAGGGCAATGTATATTTACCTCCAGTCCATTAATTCTAACTGTTCCACTTTCTTTTTTTCTAATACCAAAAATCATTTCAGCAACTTCTGTTCTTCCCGCTCCCACTAAGCCAAACATCCCAAGGATTTCTCCTTTTCTTAAACTAAAACTTACATTTTTTATAAACTTATCTGTAAGATGTTCCACTTCCAATACTTTCTCTCCAGAACCTTTGTAAGGATTATTTTCTACTTTTTCAACTTTCCTACCTACCATGAGCTCTGCAATTTCATTTTCATTTGTTTCTTCAATTTTTTTTGTCTTGATGAAATTACCATCCCTTAATATTGTAACCCTATCACATATTTCCATGATTTCTTTTAATCTGTGTGAAATATATACAATGGCCACTCCTCTTGCTTTCAACTTTCGTATTAATTCAAACAGCATCTTTGTTTCCTTAATCGTAAGAACCGCCGTTGGTTCATCCATAATAATCAAATCTGAATTATACGAAATTGCCTTTGCAATTTCCACAATCTGCTTCTTTGCAATTCCTAGATTCTTAATTTTCTTCGATGGATCTATTGGTTCCAATTCACTCAGCACTTCTTTAGCATCAAGTTCCATTTTCTTAAAGTTAATACGACCATGTTTCATTGGTTCTCTACAAAGAAAAATATTTTGCGCTACTGTCATCTCATCCTGCAAATTTAGTTCTTGATGAATCATTGCTATTCCCAATTTCTGCGCTTCAACAGGTGAATTATGCTCAATTTCCTTTTCTTTGAAAATAATTTTTCCTTGATAACTATGTATCCCCGCCAATATCTTCATAAGTGTTGACTTTCCCGCACCATTTTCTCCGCAAATAGCAATACATTCACCTTTTTCCACTTCAAAATTCACATCATGAAGAACTTCTACATCATTAAAACTTTTATATATATTCTTCATTTGTAAAATATTCATTAATTACACCTCGATTTTCATTTATTTTTGTTTATTTTTGTTTGTTTCGTTTATTGTAATTCCAATACTTAACAATGTCAATTGTTTTTTTCACATATTTTCGATTGTTTTCATTTTTATGCGTTTTTTACAAATAATCTGAATTAAATTTGTAAATTGTCGACAAAGGTAAATAAAAGAAAAGGTCGTTCGTATATAAAAAGAAAATGCTTAAAACAACTAATAGTATAGTTGCATTAAGCATTTTTACATAAAACTTATAGAAATATAACTCAAACTTCGCACTTGAATAAGTGCACATAAACAATCAATTATATATATCTATTACATAGCTTGTCTGGATAATTTTCGGTTAGCATTGGTCGCTTAAATATTCTTTTTACAATCAAAATGATACCCTCTCGGAGTAACCATTTTCCCAGTGAGCACTTTGGTCTGAGAATTACCAATAAACACGGTGTGAAACATATCCACCTTCGTATCTCGTAGTTCCTGCAATGTCATGATCTGCATATTCTCGCCTTCTCTTGCAATGTTCTCTACGACCCCGCAAATCGTATCTTTTGAACGTTCCTTTAACACAATGTCGCAGGCTTTCTGTAGATAATCATATCGTTTTTTACTAGAAGGATTATAAAGGCACACTACAAAATCTGCTGCAGCCGCTGCTTTTAATCTCTGTTCAATTTTTTCAAATGGTGTTAGCAAGTCGCTTAAACTAATCACGCAAAAATCATGAATCAATGGCGCGCCAAGCACCGCAGCGCCACCAAGTGCTGCGCTCACTCCAGGAACTATTTCAAGTTCCACTTTTGGATAATCTACACCAACTTCATGCATTAGACCCGCCATACCGTAAACACCTGGATCTCCGCTACAGATTACGGAAACAGTCTTGCCTTTTTCTGCTTCCTCAAATGCCATCTTACACCGCTTCACTTCCTGTGTCATCGGTGTTGTTAAAAAAAGTTTTTCGGGAAAATTTTCTTTTACCAGGTCTATATAAACCGAATAGCCTACGATAACATCACTTTTTCTTAAGGATTCTACTGCTTTGATTGTCATCTGCTCATAGGATCCAGGTCCAATTCCGACTACAAAAACTTTGCTCATTTTCTATACCTCATTTTCTCTTCTGTCTTTCACAATAATCAGAGAATAATAGCTACTCTGGTCTGGTATAGCATCTATAGAATCATAAATTTTCTCATTTTCCATACCACAGTTTTCAATCATTACCGCCTGTACACTAGCCTTCAATAGTACTTGTTTTACATCCTTCATCTTTTTCCCAGTCTTCATAAATACTTTCGTGCCTGAAAGCTTTAGTGCTTCTTCTATCTGATAGGAAGCTGGTATTATATGAAGTGCTTCTGCCTTTTCTACAAGTCCTATCGAAAGTCTTGCAGCAACCGCACAAAAAGATGTGATTCCACTTACCATTTCTACATGATATCCTGCATTTTTCAGATAATGATGTACATACAGATAGGTTGAATAAACGCTCGGATCTCCAAGTGTTAGATAAACTACCTTTAATCCCTGATCCAGATATCCTGCCATTATTTTTGTTCCACGTTTATGATTTTCATCAAGAATCTTTACGTCCTTTGTCATCGGCATGGAAACTGCCACCAGTCTTTTCTCCGCCAGTTCTTCATAAACTTGTTGTACGATCTGATAGGCTACGCTATCCTTTGGATTCTCTCCAGGTACAACTACAATATCACTTTCTTTGATCAAACGCAGTGCTTTCAAAGTCAAAAGTTCTGGATCTCCCGGTCCAACTCCTATTCCATACAAAATCCCTTTTTTCATACGATTCGTGCATCCTCCCATTTCCAATGCTGTTTTTGCATTAAAACATGTTTTCTTTCAATTTTTCCATCACTAAGTTGTAGTTCTCTTCCTTATGGGGAAAATTGCAGTCTGTGCACACCTTTATTTGCTTTCCATTCTTCTCCATGTATTTCGGATTTCCCAAGCAGTCTGATATATTGTACATAGGACAGTAGCAAAACAGACAATTGCTCCCATTTTCAAGTCCCTTGTGACACGGATAATATTTACATTCTTTATTTTCAAAATATCGATACGAATTCATATAATCTTTTCTATCCTTTATACTTTCTCACACATTTTGCAAAACGCTTCACGAACTCTTTATTTGAATCGTAATACAGATGCGGAAATCCCCACCAGTAATTTGCTCCAGCCTGCACACAATAAAAGCTTCGGTTTGATATTGGTTTTTCTGCGATGCAGTCTGTGCCATTATCATCACTATCAAAATAATGGAATTCATGTGCCTTTATTTTGCTCTGGCACTTCAAGAAAGACTCTTTATTTGCAGTCAGTGTACTATAGCCAAATCGAACCAATTTCCCAGCATATGCACATTTGCCAGGTATTACTCCCACCATGGAATACGTTTTTTCATCCTGTGTTACCAAATTTTCATGAAGATACATAAATCCACCACATTCTGCAATCGATGGCATTCCTTTTTCAATTGCTTCTTTTATGGCAGCTTTCATCTTATGATTTTGCGACAATTCCTTTGCATAGAGCTCTGGATAGCCACCACCTAAAAGAATTCCTTGTATACCATCTGGAAGCTTCTTATCATGTATAGGCGAAAACGGAATACATTCCACTCCCTTTTCCCGTAAAAGATTCGTATTGTCTTCATAATAAAAACAGAAGGCCTCATCCATTGCAATACCTATTTTCACCTTCTTCTCTGCATATGTATCCAAAGTTTTTTTCTGCTCCAGTTTAAATGCTTTTGCACTACCTGCAATGGCAAATAACGTTTCAAAATCAATCGTATTATCTAGTACTTTAGCAGCCTGATTTAGTTGCTCCTTAAGATTTTCTATTTCCTGTGGTAGTAATAAACCCAAGTGTCTACTTTCAATCTGAATATCCTTCATCATTGGAACATAACCGACTACATCAATTTTTAACTCTTTCTCAATTTCCTTTTTGAGTTGGTGAAACATCATTTCACTCATTTTATTCAAGATGACACCTTTGATCAAATGCTTCTTATCATACTTTAAAAAGCCACTAATCAATGGGATCACTGATCGCGCCATCCCTCTAGTATCAACAACTAAGATGATTGGTGTTTCGGATACTCTTGCAAGATCATAAGATGATGCTTTATCACTGCTTCCAGCTAATCCATCATATAATCCCATAACGCCTTCTAATACTGCAATATCACAATCTTTCATTCCTTGTGCTAGAAGCTGCCTTATCCTCTTTTTCCCAGTAAAAAAGGTATCAAGATTTTTTGAGTGAATTCCAAGTACTGCTTGATGAAACATAGGATCAATATAATCCGGACCACATTTAAACGCTACTGGTTTTATTTTTTTGCAGAGCAGATTTTGAAGCAACGCACACGTAATAAGTGTTTTTCCGCTGCCACTTTTTGGTGCGGCCAGCATAATTCTTGCATTATTGCTCATAAGTTTCCATCGCTCCTATTATTGTAAAAGAAAACATTGTAACTGGATTTTCTGCCTGCATCATATGATATACTCCTATCTCTTTTCCGTGGCTGACCTGTATTTGTGTAATCGAAAGATCTTGTACTTCCATACTAGCAATCAAATTTGAAATCTCACATAGTGTCTCTAGCGTCACCGTATTGATTACAACGCGTACCGAAGGACTCTTATCTTTTAAAATCTCTAATATTTCTTTTAGTTTTCTACTGCTTCCACCAATAAAGACATGGGTTGGTGACGGAAGATTTAAAAGGACTTTTGGTGCATCGCCTTCTACATACGTTACATTATTCAAGTCAAACGCTTCACAGTTCTTCTTTGTAAGTTCCATTGCTTCCGGTTTTTTCTCAATTGCATAGACATGGATTTTGTCCGACAATTCTGCACATTCAATCGTAACCGAACCGGTACCACTTCCAATATCATAGACAACTGCATTCTTTGTTAACTGCAATTTGCTAATGGTTACTGCCCTTATTTCCGACTTTGTCATCGGAACTTTATCACGGATAAACAAATCATCTGCTAATCCATAAGTCAAGACTTGTGTAGCCATTGGATTGTAAAAAAAACAGGTGTATAAACCCTGTGCCAATTTTTCTGGTATGTTTGCAGGATAAAAAGTATATATTTTTTCATCATCATAAGAAAGAGAAAATCCCAAAGAAATCTGAACCTGTTCCATATTCTGGAGCATTAATTTCTCACAAATTGATTGTATATCTACGATTCCAGACACCAGCAAAAAGGTCTTTTGGTTCTTTTTTATTGCTCCAATAACATTTGCATTTCTTCCATGCATACTTATTATTTTTGCATCCTGCCAGTTCATATGTAATTTTGCTGCCAGATAAGAAATTGAGGAAATACCCGGTAGTATCCAAACCTTCACCTTCCAATTATTTTTACTTATTTCTTTTTCAATTGCTTCATTGAATTTCTCCATGCCACTATAGAAACCGGTATCACCAGAGAAAAGAACGACTGCATTCTGATAATTGCTATGTTCTTTTAAATATGGAATAATATCTTTTGCAAGGTAAAAAGGAACTTTAACGATCTTCTGTTTTACGGAAGCCAAAATTCTTTCTGCGCCAAATACTACATCTGCATTTTTAACAGTAGAAGCTACTTCACCAGTCCAGGCATCTACTGCTCCCATTCCGGCACCGACCAGGTAAATATTTTGCTGACAACTTTTTTCACGCAAAGTTATCTCTCTTCCCATGTTCTTTTGCAAAATATTATAAATCTCATCAAACGAATAACCTTGCTCTTTCGGGCATCCAATCATACAGATACGGACTCCACATTTTTTAGCTGCCATTACTTTTTCCATCAGTCCACCGGCATGACCGCTTTCCTTTGTGACCATGATTTTAATTCCATATTCCTTCATAATCACTTCATTCATCGCCTGAGAAAAGGGCCCCTGCATTGCTATGATCTGTTTGCCTGCAATGTTATTTTCCTGACATATTTTAATGCTATCTGCTCCTGGCAGTACTCTCACAACCAACCTTCTTCGCAATTCTTCGTCTGCCGCATAAAGAGATAATTCTTTACTTCCTGTCGTCAGTAGAATTTTCCCTGAGGTCTTTTTCAGATACTCAATACAAGAAATCTGATTTTCAAACCAAGCAATGTTCTGTTCTTTATCCACTTGTTCTTTATCACGTAACAAACGATAGTAAGGAACATTTGCCAAACTAGTTGCTTCTTTTATATTTTGGGAAACCTCTACTGCAAAAATATGAGTTGCATCAATTACCATCGAATACTTCCCTTGTTTTAGCAACCCTTTCATAGCAACGGTATCAAGCCTGCCTTTTCGTATCTTTAATCCAGTAATATCCTTTTCCGAATTCTTTAGAACTTCTTCTCCATATTCGGTTGCAACGAAGATCGTACATGTTCCACCGTTTTCACAAATTGTTTCAGCAAGTATTCTTCCTTCCGTCGTTCCTCCGAAAATCAATATTTCATTCATCTGCAATAACGCTCCATTTCTTTTCAGCAATTGCTATGGTAACTCCGTCCTTCGCATATTTATCCGCTACTAAATGACCACCCTGTGCACATGCCGCCATTGCAGAACGAGCACATATATTTTCAACTCCCACCTGACTTTTCACAAATTCAGAACCACAGAATTCTCCTTTAATAGACTGTAGTGTCCGTTTATCAAAGGTTAAAAAAGGGACTTCATACTCCTTTGCAAGAAGGCATATCCCTTCCTCTTCTTTTTTAATATCAATGGAAGTAAAGCAGACAATTGCAGGTGCGGCTATTCTATTTTCTTTCAGGCATTCCATCATGACTGCTTCGATTTCTTCTTTTGTCTTCCCCTTTTTGCAACCAATACCAATCACAATGACTCTTGGAATCAACTGTAATAAAGGATGCTGCAGCGTTTGATAAGCTGAAATTATAATGTCTGCTTTTTCTTTTTCTGCAATCGAAAGAGAGGAATTAAGCCTTCCTTTTATTTGTTTTTCAGCCCAAATAGAAACGCTTTCTCCTGCCAGTATTTTAGAGGAGATTTTTGCAATTCCCTTCTTGGGTTCTATTGCATATCCACGTTCCTTTGCAAATAAATCCACCGCAAATTTATGATTCAAATCAGTCGATGTCGTAATGACTGCTCTTGCTCCCAGATCTTTTTCTAGGATTCTAGCTATTTCATTTGCTCCGCCCATATGACCAGACAAAATGGGTATCACATAAGTCCCTAACTCATCCATTACAAGCACGGGCGGATCTGTTAGTTTATCTTTTAGAAAAGGGGCGATTCCTCGAACTGCAATTCCTACTGCACCAATGAAAAGCAGAATATGTTTGTGGCTAAATCCTTGTTCTATCCATTCATCCATAGTAACACTATTTTTCTCTGCCTCAGTCTGCCTTCTACTATGACTGCATTTACTCATAATTTGAATATGATATTTTTTTGATAGTATTTGCTGAATCCTCTCAGCAAGGTTTTCTCCATTCTCAGTAAAACATATAATATCTAACTGCTTCAAAGATTCTTCCTATCCTTTCTGTTACCTACTTTTTCTAAATTCTGTTTCAAACGTCTGATCATACAATTTGGAACGAGCATAATTTTGATGACCGATTGCATTTCCTACAAGTACAATCGCTATTTTTGTAATCTGATGTGCGCGTGCAGTCTCTTCTAAGGTACCCACTGTACAAAGATAGGACTCTTCCTCTGGCCATGTTGCTTTGTATACAAGAGCACAAGGTGTTTCCCGTTTGTACCCGCCCATCTCAAGCTGAGCTGATAGTTTCGCAAGCATCCTTGTACTTAAATAAATTGCCATGGATGCACCATGTCTTGCAAGGCTTTCAATACTTTCGCTTTTCGGTACTGAGGTTTTTCCTTCCATCCTTGTAATAATAAGAGTCTGCGAAACCTCTGGCAGCGTATATTCAATATTTAGAGATGCTGCTGCTCCAAAACAGGCACTTACACCTGGGCAGCTTTCATATTCCATTTTATATTCGTCCAGCAAATCCATCTGTTCTCTGACGGCTCCATAGATACTTGGCTCTCCTGTATGTAAGCGGACAATCGTTTTATCCCTATTTTCTGATGCCGTCATAACTGCCACTACTTCATCCAAGGTCATGGTTGCACTATTGTAGACCTGACATTCTTTTGAGGCATATGATAAAAGTTCTGGATTCACTAATGACCCTGCATAAATAATAATATCTGCTTCTTGTAGCAGACGCATTCCTCGCACTGTAATTAAATCTATCGCACCTGGACCTGCTCCCACAAAATAAACCATATCGGCTCCTCCTAAATAAATTGTTCAAATTCTACTCCTTATTTCAACGATCTACTCTATCGTTTAATAACTCCGTCAGCAGTTTTTTTGCTCCACTACTCGCTCCAAGCTCTCCAAATTGATTATCATATACCACACATTCGATTTGGATTTTTCCTGCCGCACGCTTTTTTAAATAGAATTCTATTTTTTCCATCAGTTGATCCATCGTCTTCGAAAGAAAATCATTCTCTTTTAGTATGTGAACCGCTTCCGTCGTTGTAACACATTCCATAATCTGTTGTAATACTTCGATTGATGCACCTGCTTTGAGGCTTGCTGCCAAAATTAGTTCCATGCGACAATCGCCCTCGTTCGAATGCGTATTCATGATGCCACCCGCTACTTTCACTAGCTTTCCAATATGACCAGTCACAAGCATTTTCTCAAATCCACATTGAATTGCCATATCAATTGTCTCGCCAATAAAATTGCTACATTTCACACTTTTATCAAGATCATAGTCGTAAGATTCCTTCATAAAATCAAGTCCGTAATTGCCAGGAGATACCGCTATCATTGTTTCGCAAGCCTCCTTATGTACATTTAATTCAACCTTTATGGTATCAAGAAGTGCCTGACTACTCATTGGTTCTACAATTCCACTTGTTCCAAGGACAGAAATCCCACCTACGATGCCAAGCCTTGGATTAAATGTATGCATGCCAAGTGTTAGGCCATCAGGAATTGATATTTCTACAAGGAGCGTTCCCTTAAAATCCGTTAGATGACATATTTCCAATACTTCTCTTGTTATCATCTGTCTTGGCACGCGATTGATTGCTGCATTACCAACCGGTTGATCCAGCCCTGGTTTTGTCACACGCCCCACACCAATGCCTCCCTCTGTGATAATGCAGGCTTCCTCTTTGGTATGATCCGTTGATTCCATTGTAACCTTGGCAAACACAAGACATCCTGTTGTGATATCCGGATCATCGCCACCATCTTTTCTTACTGCACAGCTGACACTTGTTTCCTGTCTGACCCGATCTAAAATCTGTGCATGATATGGAATCCCTTTCGGCGTCATAATCGTAATATTTTCTTTCTCTTTTCCAAGTAGGAGCATGTAAGCTGCTGCTTTTGCCGCTGCTGCTGCACAGCTTCCGGTTGTAAATCCGTATCTCATCATGTTCTCCATCTCCCCTTTTCGTAGAAATCGTTGTTTTATATTTGATAGAGAATTGCGTTGGATATAGCAGCGGCAATGTTACTCCCGCCTTTTCTTCCTACATTTATGATATGTGGAATATCGGTTTCTAATATGAGTTCCTTCGCCGCTTCTACATTTACAAATCCAACCGGTACTCCGATGATAAAGGATGGAATATATTCCTTCTTTTGATACATCTCATATAATTGAATCAATGCCGTTGGTGCATTTCCCACAGCAAAAATAACTGGTTTTTCTAATTTTGAAGCCATTTCCATACTAATCGTTGCTCTTGTTACCTGACGTTTCTTTGCAATCCTAGCAACTTCTTCCTCTGCCATAAAGCAATGTGCACTTCCACCAAATTCGGCCAGCTTTTTTTTATTAATTCCCGCAAGCGCCATATTTGTGTCTGTAACAATATCTGCGCCTTTTTTTATTAATTCTTTGGCGGCTGCCACGGCGTTTTTGGAAAAAACTAATGTGTTTGCATAATCAAAGTCAGCGCTGGTATGAATCGCACGCTTCGTCACCAGTTCTTGGTCTTTTGGTAATGTAATTCCTTTTTCGTTTAAGATTTCACTTATGATTTCAAAGCTTTTTTTTTCTATTTCTCCTGGTAATACATACTCTATTCGTTGCAACTCTTTATGACCTCCACAAGCTTCTGGCATTTTCCACCTCGGTTCTATAAGATTACATACCCATCATGTCATAGATTTGTTTCATATCTAGATGTTCACGCAGTATCTCTGCCATTTTATTATATTGGGTCTCTTTATATGTATTGTGATCCATCCACTCACTACTGCTAATAGCAATCCCTTTTCTTTTTGCTAATTCCGAAACAATTAAAGGTGCAATTTCCCCGTTATCAAAAATCCCATGGACATAAGTACCATAAACCTCTTTGGAATAGGTGCCATCTTTCATTGCTTCTCCTGTTTTCGTATTTACTATACTGCAAAAGGATTCAGAGCCTAAGCGTTTACTACACCCCATATGTATTTCATAGCCTGAAATCTTTTGATTCTTCAATATAGAAAAGATTCCCTCCATCGCTTCAATCGTTCCTGAAATCTGATTCGTTGTCTTACTCACTTCCATTACGGTTCGAATCGGAAGTAGTTCCATTCCACGGATACTTCCTATTTCTTCTATGCCAAGCGGATCCTCAATTGCTTCGCCCAGCATCTGATATCCGCCACAAATACCAAAGATTGGAACCTGACCTGCTACTTTTTTAATGGCCGCTTCTATTCCATTTTGTCTCATCCACTTCAAATCCCCAATTGTATTCTTGCTCCCTGGCAAAATAATAAGATCTGCTCCCTTTAGTTCCTCTACGGAATCCATATAACGGACGGATACTTCTTCTATTTGTTCAAAAACTGTGAAATCAGAGAAATTAGAAATTCTCGGAAATCGAATCACCGCGATATCAATAAGTGCTGACTTCTTTTTTTCAAAGCGTTCGGTCAGACTATCTTCATCTTCCACATTCACCTTCATATAAGGAATGACCCCGGTAACTGGAATCTTTACCCTTTCCTCTATCATAGCAATTCCTGGGTCCAGAATTGATCTATCTCCCCTAAATTTATTAATGAGTAAACCTTTAATTCGCTTTTGTTCTTCTTCTTCTAATAGTGCTACTGTGCCATAAAGCTGTGCAAACACTCCGCCCCTATCTATATCTGCGACTAATAAAACAGGTGCATCCACCATCTTTGCCATTCCCATATTTACAATATCATTTTCTTTTAAATTAATTTCAGCCGGACTTCCTGCTCCCTCGATCACAATGATGTCTGCCATCTCTTCTAATTTGTGATAAGCATTCATAATATCTGGTATCAGCTTTGTTTTATAGGAAAAGTAGTCCGTTGCCTTCATATTTCCCATGACTTTTCCATTTACAATGATCTGTGAACCTGTATCATTGGTCGGTTTTAGCAAAATAGGATTCATAAAAACACTTGGTGTCACACCAGCTGCTTCTGCCTGCATGACCTGTGCCCGACCCATCTCTAATCCTTCCTCAGTAATAAAGGAATTGAGTGCCATGTTCTGTGATTTGAAAGGTACCACCTTGTAACCATCTTGTTTGAAAATTCTACAAAGTCCTGCCACCAGAAAGCTTTTTCCTGCACTCGACATCGTACCCTGTATCATAATTGATTTTGCCATATATGTTTTCCTTCCTCACAGACTATACTATATTTGACTCAAATATTTTTTTAGTCAAATATTTTCCCATCCAACTCATCGATTGTATACACTTGTTTCAGTCCAGATTGTTCTGCTGTTTGTATTAATTCCAGATTACGCTCATTCATGGTTCCTGTTTGCTTTAAACAGTTCAATATATAATCACAATTTCGAATAGCCACTTTTGCTTTTTCAAATACCGCATCTGAAATCGGTTCAAAGCTTTCCTCTATAATTACAGCATTGGCAAGATGTTTCGCAACCTGATAATCAATGTCATTCTTATGTAGAATCCCTGTGATAAATGGAATACCCTTTTGCTGCAATTTTCGATAAGTCATAATTCCACTTCCACCACCAGCAATCACAAAAACTTTTGGAATTCCAAGCGTCTGATTCATTTCAAGACTGCCAAATAATGAATCATAACTGCCGTTATTCAGATTATATAATTCCTGAATAACCTCTTCTTTAAAAATATCTTCTGGTTTGCCATACTGAAACACTTTCCCGTCTTTTACGCACAATACATAGTCCGCAACTTTTTGCGCCAAATCAAGTTCATGTATGGACATAAACACCGCAATCTTCTTTTTATGCGCTAACTTTTTAATGATTTCCAACAGTTCTAATTTGTAGTAGATATCCAAAAAAGAGGTCGGCTCATCTAATACGATTAACTGTGGTTCCTGACAGATTGCTCTTGCTAAAAGCACACGCTGCCTTTGTCCATCACTAATTCTAGTATAGTCACGATCCCTAAGTTTTGTAATATGAACCAGCTCCATTGCCTTATTTACTTTATTGTGATCCTCCTTGGTGAGGATTCCCATTCTGCCGGTATAAGGGTATCGACCAGTTGCAACAACATCCTTGCATGTCATCATTTCTGTTTTTATTTTCTCTGTAAAAACGATGGATGTTTTCGTAGAGAATTCCTGATTTGTCATGTTTTTAATATCCGAAGAATCCATTAGAATGGTCCCTTTGATCTCTTTTAAATACTTCGTTATGGTTTTTAAAATCGTTGATTTACCGGCCCCATTCGGACCAATCATCGCTAGTATTTCACCCTTTTTTATATGAATATCCAGTTCTTCAATCAATGCCTTTCCCTGATATCCTACTGCAAGGTGATCTGTAAATAAGAAATAATCATTTTCCATAAGGCGAATCACCTACCCTTCGAATCATCATCCAAATTACGACCGGCGCACCAAATATTGCGGTTACTGAACTAATACTAAGTTCTGTTGGCGAAAAAGCAGTCCTTGCTATTAAATCACATCCCATACAAAAGATTGCACCACCAAGAAAACTGATTGGTATTATAATAATTGGTTTTGATGTATTTAAGAATCGTTTCATTAAATGTGGAACTGCAATTCCCACAAATGAAATCGGACCAGCAAATGCAGTTACACAGGCAGACAATATACTAGAACATAAAATAATCAGTATACGAAACCGTTTGATGTTTACACCCATATTTTGTGCATATGTCTCTCCCATCTGATATGCACCAATCGGCTTTGCTAACAAAAATACGATAATTGTAGTGATTAAAATAATAATGGTCATGACACTTATATTTTCCCAGGAAATACCTGAAAATGTTCCTCGCGACCAATTATGGAGATTCACAATATTAGAATCATCTGCAAAGGTAACTACAAAATCTGTAATAGCAGAGCAAATGTAACCAATCATAATTCCACTTACAATTAACATCGACATCTTCTCTACTTTTCCTGCCATGATAAGTACAAATTCCATCGAAATCAAAGAACCTGTGAAAGCTGCAATTACCAGCATTCCTGAATTTAATACAAACGATTCATTTAATGCAAAAACCATTAAAAGCGCAACGACCAGTTTGGCACCCGATGAAATACCTAGAATATAAGGGCCTGCAATCGGATTATGAAAAAACGTCTGCAATAAAAATCCCGAAAGCGCCAATGCACCTCCTAGCACAATGCTTGCAATCACTCGTGGCAATCGAATTTTCCAGATAATATTAAAAGCTGTCTCATCTGCTGCATTTCCCATAAGTATTCGGATGATTTGCTTGGCCGATATCGTAACACTTCCAATTCCAATATTCAAAAACAGCAATAAAAGGAATACCGCTACTAAAAGAAGGATTGCTATAAAATATCTTTGGTATTCTTTTTTCATCCTGTTTCCTCCACTTTATTCAATATGATAAAAATAATTAAGATCCTTGCTTTCTCCACCAGAAAAAATTTGATGCATTTCGTAAATAACCTGACCAAGTTTTGTTGTCTCCTGATAAAGATTCTGATTGGTACACCATACATTTCCCTCTTTCACTGCTTTAAGGTCTGCGAGTAAATGATTCTTTTCCATCAATTCATTCACAGATGAAATACCGCCGTCGATTGTTCCGTTATAAATAATAAAATCCGCATCCTTTACGGTCTCATAGAATTTTTCCATCTCAAGCGTTGTGGCAGACATTGTCTCATTTTCCCCTATATCTTTAAAGATATAGGTTCCACCTGCAAGCTCAATCATTTTTGAAATATAATCTTCTGGCTTTCTAGTCACTGCATATCCAGATGAACTAACGTAAAAGAATGCAACACTTTCTCCTCCTACCTGCTCCCCGGTATCTGAAATCACCTCATTCATATAGGCTACCTGCTTCAAAAATTGTTCTTCTGCCAATGACTCTTTTCCTAGTAATGCAGCATAAGCTTTTATCCATTCCGTTCTTCCAAGTGGATGTTCTTCGTAGCTCGACCAATCCGTAAAAACAGGTATTCCCACTTCTTCCAATTTTTCCTTCACATCTGGAGTATGATTGATCATTGTTGATTCCATTGCAAGACTACAGTCATTACTTAAAAGTAGCTCGTAATCTGGCTCACTGTATTTACCGGCGTAAAGGATAGAACCATCTTCCATTGCTTTTCTTGCATTATCGTTATACCAGTCCGAAGCTTTCGCCCCAGATAATTTCACCGATGATAATCCATCTAATGCATCTAAAAGACTCATGGTCGATGTCGCTGCTATGTAGATATTAGAAGCAGGCTGTTGCAAAATCACAACATCAGACTGAAGTTTTTTTGGAACCAATTGATTTTTTGGTACTACAAGATATCTGCTTCCATCAATGACACTAAGTAAAGAATATCCGCCTTGGTAGTTATCAATGCGAAACTTTGTTGCATAGGAAAGCTTTGTAGTATTTTGATACGCTAGCCTTTCCTCCTCACTTACATCTAAATCCTGAATTTCGGTCTGTGCAATTACAGCTTGTTGTACTGTTCTTGTCGGCTTTTCCTCTTCTTTTAATTCTTTGTTTTTTTTATCATTATCTACTTTTGTAATGGCACTCGTATCAAATGCAATGGAATATTCAATTTGGTGAGGTTCGCTCATCGCAACGGTTTGCGCTGTAAATTCAAGTGGTTCTTCTAAACTCTGAACTGGAATCTGAAAGGTAGAATTTCCTTCTTCGTTTGTTGGATAATAATATTCATCACCAATCCGCATAAAGTCATAATTTTTACTGCTCCATATAACGGTAGCTGTTACCGATTTTCCCTGCACATCAATCGTCATCGGAGATTCCACCGATGCCCTGCCAGAACCGCCCGACAATTCTGCTGCAATTGTATAGGTTCCATCTTCTATTGCATCTGTTGTGTTATTACAGGATATCAGCATAATAAAGCTAAGTATTACTGCCGTTAGCAATGTAATTCTCTTTTTCATTCTTCTTCTCATTTCTATGTAAATATAAAACGTAAATATAAAACTGCCCTTTGCAATGGCACAGACCACTAAATTCTTACTATTTCATCTTCTTAGGATTTGAGACCGAAACCTTATGATCATACCATACACCCTTTGTTCCAATAAGAGCTAAGTCAAACTCCTCACCAATGGCTGGGACTGGAATATCAAAACCATATACATCTTGCGTTGTGCCATCGCTATAAGTTACTGTATCTGTTGTAGGCTGTAAAAGTTTGGTTCCATCCTTTTGTTCATCTTGTGCCATTCCTTCATAGAGGTTTACAATTTTCTTAGATGGAAGACTAATATGAATTGTCATCTTTCCATTCTCAACTGTCAAAACTCCTTTGTTTTCATTTGCTTCATTTACATGAAACATGCTGCTGTCTGTATCAAAGTTTGCACTATAAGTTCCGTCTTCTAACGTTTCGGCAACAAAATCACCAGAAGTTAATACAGCATCACTTGCAATTGCTGCTGCAGTATGAGCTACATAAATACTCTGAATATCTGCAATTCTTCCAAGGCCTTCAATCTGTGTCTCAATGCTGTCAAATTCTTTGGATGCTTCAAACTGACTCTTCCATGAATCAGCATCCTCTCCTGCCATATCATTATTCGCGTGATCACCTGCAACTACCATAAGGGGACGAAGAATTACTTTTTTATAACCCGACTCTTTTACCTTTTCAATCACTGCTTCACATGCAGTATCTTCTGGTTCCCCTTCAACTGTTCCGATAAATACATTTTCATAACCAAACTGTTCCATCTGTGTCTGCATCTGGTCATAGGTTACACTGGCTGTATGAGAAGTACCATGTCCCATAAATACAAATGCTACTCCATCTTCTTTTACTGCATCCAGACTGTCATAACCTGCTGTAGCAACTGCTTCCTTTATAATCGCTTGTGTAGCTGCAGCTTTATCTTCGTTGATAGCAGTTGCATCCACACCAACTTCACCAAGCAGAGGTTCTGCTATTTTGACTGTTTCAAACTGATCCTGATAGCTTGCTACTGCTTGCGTAAGCTCATCATACTCAGCACCATGCATCAGATGGGTTGGCTGAATCACGAGGTTTTTGACACCATTGTCAACTGCACGCTCTAAAGCTTGATCTATATTATCGATTTTTTCACTATCGCGCGACTGAACATGATTAATGATAATCTGTGCGGTAAATGCCCGCCTTACAGACCAATCTGGATTGGCTTTTTGTAAAGCTTTCTCCACTCCACCGATATCTGTAGCACGACTATCATTAAAAGAAGTACCAAAGCTGACTACCAGAAGTTCATTTTCACCAATGTCATCTGCATTCAAAGGATCATCTACCGATGCATCACCCGTATCTCTTCCAAAGTAATCTGGATCTGCGTATTCACCAGCCACTAATTCTTTTTGTGCATCTGTTAATGCATCCCATGCTGCTTTTGCTTCTTTGCACTGTGTATCTGTATCGTCTGTTCTTTCTTGAACATAGATAGCATCAATCAAAGCTGCTACCTTGTCGGCTGCTTCCTGATCTGATAGTTGCGCCGCATCACTTTGTGTCTGTTTTGTCACGGTTGTCTGTGATGAACCGCATCCTATAAGTATTGCAGCTGCCATTGTACATACAATTAACAATGCTAATGTCTTTTTCTTCATAAATTTCTCCTTCTTTGTTTACACAACTTTTATTTTTCTTTTCATATCATGAAAAAATGATACAAGGAGAAACCCACATAAAAAAACTCCGTTCAATAATGAACGGAGTAAATGACCATAATAAGAATAACTGGAAGCAAATACAATCCAGTCCTTATTAACAGTACGATCAATTACTCGTGATCTAGAATTTCTTCTTGTACTAATAACTGGCAGGTTTCCTGGCTTAAAGATCATTGCACAAATATTACCTTCCCAATGCATCGGTTTATACATCAGTGGTTTTATTGATATTTGCACTCCCTTATCACAGTGACGAGATCGTACAGGACTTACACCTGTTTCCCTTTTAACCCTTATGAATCAAATCATTCATGAGGGCACCAACTATTTTTGATATGAAATTATTCGTATTTTATCATAAATACATAGACTTTACAAGAAGGACATGTATTTAGCAGTAGTGACAACTACTACTATTTCAATTATTTTAATTCCCTCTCTATTAATTGCTGTCGGTAATCTGACTAAAGGTATCAGGATAATATGTCTCCTTGACTTTTCCTTCCTCCAACAATAAAAGCTTATCTGCAACATAAAGACAATCCGAAATGCTAACGGCTAATATAATAACTGCAATTTCCTTTCGTTTTAAAATACGGATTAAATGGATAATATGTCGCCTTAGATACATATCAGCCTTAGCAAATGGCTGAATTAATAGGACTAATTTGGGATTTAAAAGATGAATACGATAATATACCAAATTATAAAGTGACGTTTTGCTTAGTTCATGGATATTATTTGCATACAGCTCTTCACCCAATTTCTTATCATATTCTAACTGTATACTCATCTTAATCTTTTTTGTAATCCTAGACTTATTTGTTTTATTATCTAGTAAAAAGCATAAATTATCAATATAACTCATTTCATAAAAAAGCATCGTATCAATCGGGTTCTCACCAATCACTGCCACCTCTTTACCAAAATATTTCGAATAATTTTCCGGTTTCAATCGTTGTCCATCATATTTACATATCCCCGAAAGAAATGGTTTATTCTCACAATATAATTCCATTATATCCTTTTGAATACGATTACTTTTATCATACACGACAGCACATTCTCCCTGATGCAAAGAGAAGCTAATTCCTTTAATGTTCTCTGTTGTTATATTCTCAAACTCCATCAATCCTCTATGCTTATTTTTCATTTCTTCTGTATGAGTATCTGCAAATGGAATCGTATAAGGAATAACGTTAGACTGATGCATTTCTTTCTTATCAAACAATTTGATGATTTTACCATCTTTCATAAACGCAACTCTATCACATAGTGGAAATATTTCTTCATGATGATTTCCAATATAAAGAATTGCATATTTTTTATATGTCAAGTGACGGAGCAACTCATTGAATGCTTGTAAGTCATTAGTACTAAGGAAATTGCTCAGTTCATTTACTACAATAAACTTAACCCCTTGTACCATTGCTTTCATAACCTCAACCACACATCGTTCATATTCTGTAAGATTCCCACAAATAGTATCTGGATTAATTGTCAGACCTAATTCTTTCGATAAATAAGCAATTTGTGTCTCCAATACATGAGAATTAATCTGATACTTGCGAAAACCCTTCCGTAAAACAAACACGTTATCAGCTACCGATAGATCATTTACTAATTTGCTTTTCTGCTCAATCACATATACTTTGTTATATAAACCATCGCTATGTCGATAACTATTTACAAGAATATTACCGATGTAGATTCTTCCAAATTTTATAGGAGTATTCCTGCAGATAAGCTGAATAAGCATCTCCTTACCATGTTCATTCACACCAATAAGACCCACTATCTCTCCTTGAAATATATATAAATTCAAGTTGTTCAAATCGGTCTTATCGTTGTCCTCTGTAATTACGTTTTCCATCCGGAGAATTTCAGTTTTCATGAGTTTTACCTATTCCTGCTCCGTTATCAGCGGCAATGTTATTTCAACATCCGTCCCAACATTTGGCGTACTGTAAATATAGATGCCATACTCCTCCCCGCATAATAACTTGATTCGACTATTAACATTTACTATGGCAATTCCGCCCTTTTGATCTCTTGCAGTTTCAGCTTCATCTAACGAATTAATTAGTAATTTATTATTTAATCCATCTAACTGTTCCTTTTCCATTCCAAGTCCATCATCTGAGATAATAATAATCAGTCTGTTATCCGTACACTCCATGCGAATTCTTAAATTACCTTTTCCAACTTTTCGCTCAATACCATGGTAAATGGAATTTTCCACGATTGGTTGTAAAATCAGTTTTGGAAGATATAGATTAAGTATCGACATATCATCATTCTCATCATCATACTCAATACTAAGACTCAGTTTATCGCCAAATCGAAACTGTTGAATAATATAATAGTTCTCGATATTCGATAATTCGTCCTCCAACGTTACGAGCCTTTCTACATTTGATATCGTATAACGGAAAAATGTTGCTAATGCTTCCGTCATAGATGCGACATCATCCATACCTGCACATAATGCTTCACTCCTGATTCCTTCTAATGTATTATATAAAAAATGTGGATTAATCTGATTTTGTAAGGCAAGATACTGCGCCTGCTTCTTTGATACATTTAACCGTTTTGACTTATCCAATCTTTCACCTAATAACTTTAATACCTCATCAAATGTTGGCGTCAGTCTGATATCCTGTTCAAAAAAATCATCCGCTAAAAAACCTTCTGTGTATAGTTGAAATATCTTTTCAATCTGCATCATTTTGCGATATACTTTGAGATACCCAAGATAAGTAAGTCCTAATAATCCAAACACTGCAAACACAAATAAATAAAGATACATTTTTTGTTTCATTGCTAAATAACCAATTGTACCACATACAAGCACTCCATATGCAACCATGGAAATACACCATAGTATAACTCTACTTAACAAATATTCTTTTTTTTTCATAACACTTCTCCCTCCAACAAAATACAAAGTATTCTGTTGTCCCTATGAATAAATCTTACGATATTCATTTGGTTTCAGATTTGTGTACTTTGCAAACAATTTTGTAAAGTGTTTCGTATCACTATAACCTACTTCCTCACAAATTAATGCAACACTTAAATTACTTTCCTTTAATAACTCTTTGGCCTTTTCCATCCTTATTTCACTTAAATATTCTGAAAAAGTATTGCCCGTCTCTTTTTTAAATAAGGAGCTAAAATACGTTGCATTAAATCCAACCTGATCACTCACAATTTCCAGAGAAATAGGTTCCTTAAAATGTTGTTTCATATATTGCTTAGCATCTCTAATCGGTTTATTGTCTTCTGCTTTTTTTACTGCAATCACTTGATTGAAGGATTCTATGATTGTTTTCTTTAAATATTTAAAGATATCTTTCATAGATATACAGTTTTCAATGTCAAGACATACTTTATCAAAGTATCCTTCTGTATTATTTAATGGCAACTTATTTTGAAGCATGCAAATAAGATATAAATTCATAGCCTCCTTTGCCATCTGAATAATATTATGCCCAGTTACTTGTTCCATTGACTGTAAGCTTTGTTCCAAATAATCAACTGCTTCTTGTATCTTACTCTCCTCTAGGCTATCTATTGCATCCTCAAACTGCTTGTTAAAATTATAAAATAAACTACTATTTGCCAATTCATTGGATGAAACATTTTCGCCTTCTATCACTTTATTCACACCAAGTAGAATTCCTTGCTCTATCGCCCATCTTGATGATTTAACAGAGTCATGTAAACATCCAATATTCGCTTGTGCAATACCAACGCCAATGGTAATCCGCATCTTTTCAAAGATTTCTTTTTGAAGTAATAATTCATCTAACAATACTTTTAATGATTTTTTGATTACTTTTTTATTCTTCTCTGCATAATTGAGTATTACAACACTTTGATTGTTTTCAAATAAGTCTTCAAAGTCGTAACAGTCTTTCCCTAATTTTTGACAAACTGCTTTATGCAATTTATCTTGTACATATGTATTGCTATTCACAGAATCAATTTCAATACCATTTACTTTGATTATCACAATTTGAAATAAACCTTTTTGGAAATGAAAATGGTATTCTTTATTTATACTTTCTAATGATTTATTGTCTTTTAGCTCATTTTTCCTTAATAAGATATCTGAAAAAAAAGTTCTTCGCAACTTATCTAGGTTATTCCTTAGCGATAATTCGTTTTTTTCTTCAACTGAAAGACGTTCTGTTACTTCTAAGTAGTTATCCCGCATTTTACTTAGCGTATCCATAATTTCTGTCTTTTTAATTGGCTTTAACAAATAATCTTTCACTCCATACTTAATCGCATTTTGTGCATATTCAAAATGACGATAGCCACTAATAATAATAAATTCTACCGTAGAATTGATTTCTTTTGCACGCCGAATCATTTCAAGTCCATCATAACCAGGCATACGGATATCTGTAATTACAATATTAGGTTCATACTTATCAATAGCCTCCAGAGCTTCGATTCCATTATGAACAATTGCAACCACTTCCATATCCAGTGACTCCCAATCGACCAACGCCTGTATAAGCTGACATACCTTTTCCTCATCGTCTGCTATTATAACTTTCATATGCTATACCCCTTGTTCTTATACTCAGCCATTGTTAACCCCTAACAATATACACGCTGGATTCAGTTTCAATCTACCATAATTAAGACTAATTTGCAATTTTTACCAAAAAAGAGTTTACATTTCTAGTAATGCAGCTGCTCCAATAATTCCGGCATTATTTAAAAGGCTTGCTCTAGTTACATTTGGAATCATTGCTTTTTCCCCAGCAAAGCAATATTTTTTCACATAGGCGTCTAAAGGATCCGTTAAGGTTTTTCCTTGGTTACAAATACCACCACTAAGCAGAATCATATCTGGTCTAAACACATTTATAATATCTACAATTCCTTCTCCAAGGTAACTAATATAATCATCAATAATTTTCACAGCAACCTCATCTTCATGTTCAAAAGCATCAAAGACCATCTTTCCATCTATTTTTTCTAAATCTCCTTCACAGAACTTTAAAATTAAAGAATTCTTATGCTTTCGTACCATTTCTTTTGTTGTTTGTATCAAAGCAGTCGCAGATGAATATGCTTCGAGACAACCTTTTCTTCCACAAGTACATTCCCTCCCATCTTTTACCAATATGGTATGCCCTAATTCTGCACCGCCTGGATGACCACCTTCAAATATTTTACCATCTAGGATAATACCACTTCCAACACCAGTACCTAGTGTAAGCATTACAATGTTCTTCAAATCTTTTGCGGCACCTGCTTTGACTTCTCCAATGGCAGCGCAATTCGCATCATTTGATACTCTTATCGGATATTGTAATAGATCTTGCAATTCATCTACTAAAGGCACATCTTCCCAATTTAAGTTATTCGAATATAAGACTATTCCATTGATAGTATCAATAGTACCCGGGCAGCCGATCCCAACACCCGAAATATCGTTGCAATTTATCTCTGCCTTTTTCATTAGGCTTATGACCAAATTAGCCATATCTTTTATTACTTCGTTCGCACTTCGCTTCCCCATAGTAGGGGCAGAATCTATTGCTATTATCTTTTGGTTTTCATCTACAATTCCTACCTTTATATTGGTTCCTCCCAAATCAATACCAACTCGATACATATTTTTTCTCCTTATTTATTTAGAAACATAAGTAAACAATAATTCACACGCACCACTTACTTCAAAATTGCCAGAAGAAGCGGTTAATAGCATGCTGTCTCCCTTTTGAAAAGCTCCCCCATCCTCATATTCAATGGTTCCTTCCCCTTCTAATACTAAAATGTGCAAAAAGGAATCTCCATTTACTTCTCCTAAAAACTTTTTAATATATATATTATCTAAAACTACCTTATCGACAGTAAAATATTTACAAATCCCCAAATGTGGCACAAAAGAGATATGTTTTAATCTTGGTGCAAAATTTGTAACTTGCAAAGCCTTTTCTATATGTAATTCTCTCTTTGTTCCATTTATATCTTTCCTACCATAATCAAATACCCGATATGTAATATTGGAATTTTGTTGTATTTCAGCAATTATGATTCCTTTACCTATTGCATGCAACGTACCCGCTTCGATAAAGAAAACATCGCCTTTTTTAACATAAATCTTATTCAGTACTTCCGTCAATGTACCGTTTTGTGCTCTTTTTTTAAACTCTTCATTACTGATCACCTTCGAAAACCCGTAATATAAAAAAGCATCTTCTTCACAGTCTGCTACATACCACATTTCCGTCTTTCCATACTGATTTTCGTGAGAAAGTGCATATTCATCACTTGGGTGCACTTGTATCGATAAATTATCTTTTGCATCGATAAATTTTATCAGAATCGGAAAGTCTAAAAATTCAGTACAATTTGTTCCTAATACTTGTTTTCCTGCTATTTCTATATAATTTTTTAAACTCATTCCTTTATAAATGCCATTTGTAATGATACATGGACCATCCGGATGGCAGGATAGTTCCCATGACTCGGCAAGAATTTCACCACTATAATTTTTATGATACGCTGTTTTTAAATTATTCCCTCCCCATAAATAATCCTTAAATACAGGTGAAAATTTTAATAACGCCATTTTTATTTACCTCCTTGTTCCACATAAAAATATGAAATATGAGTCCTTCATACCTGAGATAATTTGTTTCTTTGTTAGATGATATGATAAAAACGAGTTATCCTTTCCAACAGACAACTCGTTTTCATTCATCTCACTTCTTATTCGTCTAAGCTCAATCCTAAAGTTTATCTTTTGTAATTACGGAAACACCTGTATCTGTAACTGTTCCACCAAGATTTTCTCCGCTAAGAGCTTTTACGGCTGCATTCATTCCTTCATAGCCCATAACATCTGGATTCTGAGCCATTGTAGCTACTAAGAAACCATCCTTGATTAAAGAAAGAATTGTATCTGATTTATCAAAACCAACACCAATTACTTTACCGCCTGCTTCTTGAATTGCATTACCTGCTCCTGTCGTAGATCCTTCATTTACACCAAAGATACCTACACAACCCGATGTGATATAGTTTGCTGCAATATCCTTTGATTTTGCTGCATCGCCTTCTCCGTATTGTGTTTCAAGAATTTTAAAATCTGTTCCTTCAAATGCAGAACGGAATCCTGTTTCACGAGCCACACAAGAAGCGGTAGCTGCATTAACATTGATGACACCAATATCGCCAGATGTAACGCCAGCTTCTTTTAAGCTTGCAATCATAGTCTCACCTGCTGTTTTACCTGCTGCTTCGTTATTTGTTGCAAATGTTGCTTCGCTATCAAAGTCTGCTGCGGAATCAACATAAATTATCTTGATACCTGCTGCAACTGCTTCTTCTAAAGCGGCAGTTACTGCATCAGGGCCGTTTGCTGCTAAGATAATTGCATTTGCATTATCAGCAACTGCATTATTAATACATTCAATTTGTTTTGCATCATCTTTGGTATCAGGAGCTAACCATTTATACTCTACATTACCAAGTTCTTTTACTGCTTTTTGGCAACCAGCATCTACATTAACCCAATGCTGATCCATTTGATCCATTGTGATTAGATATACTTTGTAAGTATCACTTGTTGCCCCCTCCTTGGTTTCTGGAGCTACCTCTGTAGCTTCTTTTTCGTCAGTAGCTGGAGCTTGCGTTGTTGCACTGCTTCCACACCCAACAAGCATAGTTGTTACCAAAGCAGTTGTTAATAGTAGCGTTAAAAACTTTTTTTTCATTTTATATCCTCCTCTTTAATTTGTTTTTTATTATAAGAACATAATGTTCATATAACTAAATTTAGGCTTTCTTCTTTCTCGGTTTTCCCGATCGAACAACAACATCTAACAAAACAGATACAACAACAATAATGCCAATTACAATATTTCGAATTGCTACTGGTGCTCCAGCAAATTGAAGACCATTTTGTAATACACCCCATATTGCTGCTCCGATTACAGTACCAAGCAGGATACCTTGACCTCCAAGTGTACTAACGCCTCCGATCACAGAAGCTGCAACGGCATACATTTCATACATATTTCCTGCATCCATAGTTCCCATTCCTGTAGTTGCACATATAATCAAGCCTACAACACTTGCACAAAATGCACTTACAAGATATGCTTTCACTGTCGTTGCCACAACATTAACTCCAGATAGTTGAGCTGCATCGATATTACTACCAATCGCATATACATGACGTCCTGTTCTTGTTTTACTTAATAAAAAGTTGAAAATAATCCACAGAATTATAGCAATCCAAATTGTATTGTAAAGACCTAATACTTTTCCATAATAGAAGAAATCACGTAATCCTCTTGCTCCATCACCTATCGAATCTGTATTGTAATTATTATTTACAATTTGTGCGATACCCCTTGCTATTGTCATAGTTCCAAGTGTTGCTATAAACGGTGGCAATTTACATTTCGCTACTAACTCACCATTTATAAGACCAACTGCCAAACAACAGATAATTGTTACCAATACCGCAACCCATGGATTCATACCTTTTGTCATAAGTGTTGCTGAGATCATACAACTCATACCAACCACAGAACCAATCGACAAATCAATATTTCCTGTAATTAATACATACGACTGTCCAATACCAATTAAAATAATTGGTGCAATCTGTCTCAATAAATTACCGACATTTTTGGAAGATGCAAATGTAGGATTTAATATACCAAATACAATACTTAATATAATTAACCCGACTGTTACTGTCAGTACCTGCCCCATTCCTCTGGCGGAAATGAGTTTTTTGAATACACTCTGTTTTGAATTGCTTTTCATTTTTCTTTACTCTCCTTCAAATTTACTATTCGGCTACACCAATCTTTTGGTCAAATTGTGTCGCATATTTTAGGATGATATCTTGAGTTGCTTCCTCTGTTTTTAACTGTCCAGTTATCTTTCCATCACACATTACAATCACTCGATCTGAGATTCCCATTACCTCAGACATTTCAGATGAAACAAAGAGAACGCCAATCCCTTGTAGCTTTAACTGATTCATCAGATTATATATTTCTACTTTTGCCGATACATCAATACCTCTAGTTGGTTCATCGAAAATAACTACTTTTGAGTTTCTTGCTAACCACTTACCCACAACTACTTTTTGTTGGTTTCCACCAGATAAGCTTCCCGCATTTACTTCATTATTTGGTAGTTTTATTTTTAAATCTTCTACTGTTGAATCCGTCATTTCTATTTCTTTTGATTGATTCACAACACCAAATTTATTACATAAGAAATCCAAATTGGATAATGCAATGTTTTCTCTTACACTTAACTTCGTGCATAACCCATCTTTTTTACGATCTTCTGGAGCTAATACAATCCCTGCCTTAATGGCATCCATTGGCTTTTGGATTTTCACTTCTTTACCCTCTAGGTAAATCTCACCGCTTTCTTTTGCATCGACTCCAAATATCGCCCTTGTGGTTTCCGTTCTTCCTGCACCCATCAAGCCTGCAATTCCTACGATTTCACCTTCATATAAATCAAAGTTTATATTTCTAACCATATGACCTGCATTTAGATTTTTAACTTCTAATATTTTTTTCCCTTTTTTGCAGTTAACTTTAGGAAATTTTTCCTTAATTTCCCGACCTACCATATTGGATATAATCTCTTCCAGATCCGTGTCTTTAAAATTCATACTAGTTATGTATTGCCCATCTCTTAAAATTGTAACTCTGTCCACTATATGCTGCAATTCCTCTAATCTATGCGAAATATATACAATACCGCATCCCTGAGCTTTGAGTTTCTTAATGATTCGGAATAAATCATCAATTTCTTTGCTTGTCAGTGCACTTGTTGGTTCATCCATAATAAGTACTTTGGCATTTGTGGATAATGCTTTTGCGATTTCAACCATCTGCTGTTTTGATACTGCCAAATCTCCTACAATCGTCTTGGGTGAAATATCTATATTAAGCTTATCTAAAATTTCTTTTGCCTGCTTTTCCATTTCTCTATTTGCAAGTACACCATAATTTGTAATTTCCCTATCTAGAAAAATATTTTCCGCAACCGTCAAATGCTTACACATATTTAATTCCTGATGGATAATGGCAACTCCTAACTCCTGAGCCTTCTTAGGTGACATCTCTTCTACGTCTTTTCCGAAGATCTGTATTGTGCCTTCGTCTTTTGTATATACACCACTTAATATTTTCATAAGAGTGGACTTTCCAGCACCATTTTCTCCAAGTAATGCTAATACTTCTCCACCTTTTAATTTAAAGTCAACTTTATCAAGTGCCAATACGCCTGGGAACCTTTTTGTAACACCATGTAATTCAACCATATATTCTTCCATTTACTTCCCCTACTTTCTCTCTTGGTCTAATATAAATATATCACCCCCTATTGTTGAATTATAGGGGTGTTTCTTTTGAATCAGGGGGGTATCCTTTTGTTTAAAGAAAGAAATTAAAATTGGAATATTGTAGCACTTTCAAATCAATTCCACTAAGCAAGGTATTTGCTTCTACAATCTTTCGCTCCCACCCTTTTTTTCTGCTTATAAGTACAAGGGTAATTAACGTTGGAGCCTAAAGGCTCATCGAAAAAGTTCTACGGCCGCACAAACATTTTTCTGCCGAGACCAACAGGGCTCATTTTATTTGCTTTGTTTTACCGGCTCACCCGTGAACGAGTCAACATATTCCTTCAACGTCATTTGATCATATTCCAAATCTTCTTTTAGTTGATTTTGAATATACTCTTGTATCTTTTTTGCATTTTTTCCTACTGTATCTACATAATATCCTCGACACCAAAAATGTCTGTTTCCATATTTATATTTCAGATTTGCATGTCTTTCAAATATCATCAGTGTACTCTTTCCCTTTAAATATCCCATGAAACTTGAAACACTTATATTCGGTGGAATTCTGACTAACATGTGTACATGATCTGGGCAAATTTCTGCTTCTACTATTTCCACATCTTTTCTTTTAACAACATACTAAGAATATTTGCTATATCTTGTTTCAATTCTCGATATGCCACTTTTCTACGATATTTGGGTGCAAAGACTATGTGATACTTACAATTCCACTTTGAATGTGATAAACTACTTACGTCCATATGGACTACCTCCTTTGATTAATTTGTGTGGCTGCGAACCAACACTCATTATATTACTGGAGGTTTTTTACTTGAAGCTAAAGCTGCTGTGGTCACACCTGCATAGCAGGTGGTTTATTAAAAGCCCGCTATACAAAAAAATGAGGGAAGAGTCCCACTTATTGGTTCTCTTCCCTCATATACTTTTTAATAATCCAACTATCTATCATACTGGTATTTTTTTGTGATTAATACTACATTTATTAGCTTTCTATGCTACTCGACTTTCCTAAGAATTGCCATATCCAAGTTGCACCAATCATTCGCTCCCGCAACGCTATATACTCCAATATCCAACGTATTATTCGTCACTACAATTTCATCAATTGAATAAATATTCCAATTGATGTCACTAGTTGTAATTGTAGTATTAAGCTCGCTTCCTCCGTAGTTCTTTGCATAAAGTTGCAAGGTATCTTGTGTCCCATTTGTCATGGCCCATAATGAAAACTGATATGTTCCATTTGGTATATTTGTAAATGTCTTATATAGTGAGCAAGTATAATCTTCGTCATCCCATAAAGTCAATTTGTAATCTCCATCAAACGCGCTTCCATATTCAGTTTTCACTATTTCATTATTTGAAGAATTGTTAAGCCATATATTCCATCCACTAGGTGTAGTAGTAATTCCATCTTGTTCGAAACTAATATTAGAGAGAAGGTTTTCACTAGGCTGATTTAATACTTTTATTGAATCAAGAGTATTACCACTAAAATCAAATAGGGTCATATTATCCCATGTGTTGCTAGGGGTAACCGTATCATTTTTATATGCGACGCCTGCATCTGTAGCATATGTACCACCGTCTACCGGTACCCACTCTGGCTCCCAGTAGAAAAATCCAATACCTTTATCATCTGGTACGTTCAATATAATGGATTCCAAATCATTCATGAATTCATACTGACCTTCAACAGTTGCAGCATATCCACCTGTTTCTTCATCACCACTAATAAATACATTTCCGGCACCATCACCATCTTCTGTTGTCCATGCATAGGCTGTCTCGACTACACATACTTCTTTATTATATGTTGTAGCAAGGTAATTTAAGTTGTACTGCAATCCGTCCATAGTTCCGTGCCACATCGGATAATAAGAAAGACCAAAAACATCAAAATCGAGATTAGGTGCCTCAGCAAGTAATCCACCAAAAAACCATGTGTATAATTGATTCTTTCCACCCTGATCCAAGTGTAACATTATCTTTGTATTTGATGCTGACGAATCTCTAACTCCTGAAATAGCTAATTCCAAAAGTTCTGCAAGATTTGAAAAGTCTTCATCTGTTCCGATTTTTCCATCTTCATGAAGAATACCAGAAGAAATTTCATTTCCTACCTGTACCATATCCGGAACTATTCCGACAGATGCAAAATCATTTAATGTTGTCTTTATATATGTATATAAAGTTGTTTTTAGCTCAGAATATGTTAAATTTTCCCATGCCTTTGGCTTAATCTGGTTTGATGGATCTGCCCAGAAATCACTCAAGTGAAAATCTATAAGAATTTTCATCCCCAGATTTTTTGCTCTTTTTGCCAAAGCAAGAGTGGTAGCATAATCATTATTTCCTCCACCATACGCATTTCCATTTTCATCATATGGATCCACCCACAACTTAAGTCGAACATAATTAGCCCCATTGTTATTTAAAATTGTCAGCGCATCATTTTCAACTCCATTCTGATAATACTTTGCACCCAAATCCTCTAACATATCAAGCGTTGATACATCAACACCTCTAATAAAACTGTCTGTATCAACTGCGCCAGTGTTTGTAGATGCATTTACTGTTGTAACCGAACTACCAAACAGTTGACAAGCTATAAGCACTGTCGCCATAGCTAATGTAAATAACCTTCTCTTAATCATTAATTCTTTCTCCTTTCAAAATTTTAATTTTAGTATATCTGAATGGTTAGCCTTTGACCCCTCCGGCTACCAACCCATTCTGAATAAAACGTTGCAGACACATAAATACAATCATAATCGGTAATGATGAAATTACTGCTGCTGCTGAAAACATTGTCCAGTGTGCTGCAAACTGATCACTGATAAATGACTGTAATCCTAATGCCAATGTCATTTTTCCTGGTGTCTGCAAGAAAATGGATGTAATGACGTATTCGCTATATGTCGCAATAAACGAAAATAAGAATATAACGGCTAACTGTGGTGTTGCCAATGGCATAATAATTCTATAAAATACCTGGAACTGATTTGCTCCATCCATCATAGCTGCCTCATCAAGTTCGACTGGAATCCCATCAATATATGATTTTAACAGCCAAATATTAAATGCACTTCCTCCTGCCAAAACAAAAATAAGAGCAATGTTACTATCTACCAGTCCATACTTGTATATTAATATATAATAACCAGCTACTGCCATGCTATTTGGGAAAACCTGTAAAATAAGTAATGACATCAATCCATATTTTCTGCCTACAAATCTATGTCTGGCAAAGGCAAAGGCAGCCAAAGATGTCATAATAAGCTGAATAACAGCTACGATAAGGCAAAACTTCAATGAATTGAACACCCACAATAAAAAATTTGTTTCTTTAAACAGTTCCACATAATGCTGTGTACTGAACTTCTCCGGTAATAATGAAGATAGAAAAAAACTGTCCCCAGCAGAAAACGATGACATGACAATCCACAGTACCGGAAATAAAACCAATACTATAGTTATCCATATCATTACACGGCTTATCCACAAAGTTCTGATATCTGATTTGGACTTCTTCTCTTTATATTTCATCCTAATCTACCTCCTTGAATGAACCGGATAGATGCATATTGATTAGCGTAAAAGTACCCACAATAATGAATATCAATACACAAAATGTTGCTGATAGCTCATATCGATTTGACCATGTAGTCATCTTATATGTAGTACTTGCAAGAATATCTGTATATCCCGCAAACTGATTGTCAACTCTTGCCGGACCACCTTGTGTAATCATATAGATATTTCCAAAATTATTAAAGTTTGCAGCAAAAGAGGAAATCACAAGAGGAATGGAAAGCTTTGTCACCATAGGTAACGTAATACTCTTAAAGCACTGAAACTTTGATGCCCCGTCCATCTTCGCTGCTTCATAATAATCACTGGAAATTGCTTGTAGTCCGCCAAGGCACACATTCATCATATATGGAAATCCCAGCCATACATTTACGATAATAATACCTACACGTGCCCAGAAGGGATCCGTAAGCCATGGAACACTCCATGCGAATCCTATTGTTTGAAGCAGATTATTGATTCCTCCATATTGTTCATTCAGCAATCCCTGCCATGCAAGAATGGCAATTGTTGATGGTAATGCCCACGGAACTATCAATATGGCTCTGTATATTTTGGACTCCTTCATATGCGGATTGTTAAGCAACATTGCCAAAACAAGTCCCATTGCATAGGATCCACCAGTACTCAATATAGCAAAGCACACTGTCCAGCCAAGAACTGGGAAGAAAACATTTTTAATACTTCCAGAAAAAACTGTCAGATAATTTTCAAATCCCACAAATGAATAATCATCCAGATGATACATATTGTAATTTGTAAATGATAAAATCACTGTATATACAATAGGCAGGCAAGTCACTAACAATATTGAAATCAGCGCCGGTGATAAATAAGCATAGGCTCTGGCATTATTTTTCTTTCTCATAAAATCACTACTTTCCTGAATTCATCAATTTAATTGCTTCCTGCAATTGATTAACCATATTTTCGGCAGCTTCTTTGGCAGTCAGCTCACCTGACCACATAGATCTGATATTATTGATATGTATGTCCCAAAGCTGTCCCATCTCAGAAACTGTTGGCATCGGTTCTCCATTGTTAATCTGGGCTATAAATGCCTTTGAAAATTCATTGCTTTCAATTTCATCCATACTCTGATCCGAAAGTTTTGCCGGTATTCTATCTCCTGAATCGTACATCCCGGCAGCACCATTATCAATGAGATACATAATGAAATCCCATGCTTTATCCTGATTATTGCTCTTGTTGCTGACAAAACTTACCTGAGTACCAACCGGAGTAATAAATGGCTGTCCATTAAATGACGGCATCTCAGAAATCGCGAATGAAGTACCTGCCGATGTAAAACCATCTATGTCCCAAGGTCCGCCAATGTAATATGCACACTTTCCATTCTGGAAATTACTTCTTGCAATATCTGCCGTAACATCCTCTGTAATTACATTGTACTTTTTGTACAGATCATTAATGAATTCATATGCCTGTACACCACCATCATTTGCAAGCCCTATATCACTGCTATCGTATGCACCATCTTGATACTTAAAAATATATCCACCGCAAGCTCTCACAAATCCCAAATCATAATAGATACTCGTAGCATCAAACTGTACGCCTCCATTTTCGGATGCCTGCTCTACAAGTTGTTCCCATGTCTGTGGAACTTCCGAAACCATATCTGTATTATAGAACAAAGCTGTTGTTTCAACAGAAAGCGGAGCCGCACATCTTGTTCCATCTACATAACATGCCTGAATGGCTGCGTCCGAAAAATCACTGTCATTGTATAAATCATCTGGCACTTTTGCAGTCAGATTAGAATTAACATAATCCGCAAGCTGATCATTCGGAATGCCTACAACTGCATCAGGGCCTGAATCACTTTTTGCTGCCTGTGCGAACTGCTGAACCGCCGGAGATTGATGAATCACTTCGACTTCATATCCGTTTTTTTCTCCCCACTCATCCGCATATTTTTGAATAGTTTCTACCTCAACACTCATATTGGTCCAGATAGTCAACTTGGTATCTGCCTCCTTGGAAGAACCACAGGCAGTCAATATCCCAACAGCTAGTAATCCGGTCATCATTACCATAATCGCTTTTTTCTTCATAATCATTACCTCTTTTACATAGTTTTTAAGTTCAATAAAGCTCTGTTTGCATACCCTTTTGCATCAAATAATGCTTGATTTGCCATAGAATTTCCGGCCTCAACTTTATCCTTCATGTAAATGCTTCCACTCTGATTTGCCCAGGTACAGTCAGAAATCGGAAGCCATGCAGGTTCCCAATAAAAAACACCTATTCCTCTTCCTCCCTCTACACTGCTAACTGTTGCATACAGCTCTCTTAAAAAAGCTTCCTGTCCCTCCATAGTGGCGGGATATCCTGATGCCTTCTCCTGTTCCTTTGAAAACACAAGACCAGTGCATCCAAGTGTTTCTGTCGTATATCCTATGGATGTTTCTGCAATCAATACTTCCTTCTCGTATTTCTTGCTTATATCATTCATATTGTTTAGAAGCAACTGCAGACTACCATTCCAATGAGGATAATATGACATTCCAATCACATCAAAATCAAGATTATATGGTTCTATTTTATCAAACCATTGTCTGTACATTTCATTATCTGTACCAAAATCAAGATGAATCACGATCTTCGCATCCGGACATTCTTCTCTTACTCCCCTTACTCCTGCTTTAAGAAGGCCAACCATCGTCTCAGTATTATTAACATAACCATCTGGCCATAGCAGTCCTTTTGTTATTTCATTTCCAACTTGTACCATTTGAGGAACCATTTTTTGATTTTTTAATGATTTTAATGTGTCTACAGTATGTAAATAAACGGCAGTTTCCAAATTATTTCCATTCAAACTTTCCCATGCTTTAGGTTTTATCTGTTTAGCCGGATCTGCCCAAAAATCACTGTAATGAAAGTCTACCATAAAAGACATCCCACTTTCTACAGTACGACGAGCAAGTTCAATTGTCGTCTGTAAATCATTCAGTCCACCGCCATAAGGATTCCCTTTCTCATCATATGGATCCGGCCATATTCTGAGACGGACCATATTGGTACCACACTTTTGTAAAAGTCGAAATATATCCTCTTTTTTTTCATTTAGATAATAGGATGCTCCATAAGATTCCAGTTCTTTAATCATGGACACATCCATTCCTTTAATAAGCTGCATGATTACTCCTTTACATATAGTCTTTTCTTTAGGTTAATATTTTATCACTTAATTAATAAATTATTTACTTTATTAAAATATATCATTTACCTATTACCTTGTCAATCACTCATCTGTTATTTCTTACTATATGCATTATTTCATCTTCTCTTTTTTGGTTAATATGCACAAAAAAAGATGTCATAAGTAACATGACACCTCTCTTCAATCTTAACAGCTCTTCCGAAATACAGGAATTCCGTTAACAAAAACAGATTTTGTGATTTTTCCTCCTTTTAGTACACGGTCTCTCAGTAAATCCAATGCCGTCTCACATATAATTGGAATATCAATATGAATTGTCGTAAGCGGCGGTGAAACATATTTAGCGATATTAACATCATTTATACTAAACATCGCCATCTGTTCAGGTATTTGCACACCCGCTTCATTTAATGCTTGCAACACACCTACCGCCAGTGTATCGCTTGCTACGCAAAGCGCTGTAGGTAAATTATCCTTTTCCAAGAGTTCTTTACCTAAACGATACCCTTCAGACACAGTAAATTTATCTGAAATCAAAATATACTCTTCATTAATACAATGATAATAAGCGGTACTCTGCCTGAATGACCATTCTCTAATGTCCATTGCAGGCGCTCCAGTATCAATATTTCTATCCGGTCCCCCAATAAATCCAATAGACTTATGTCTCTTCTCAATAAAATAGTCTACTATCTGTGTAACAAACGAATCCATATTAGGTCTTACAGCATCAAAAAGCTTTTCATCCGGTGAAGTTCCTATAAATACACCCATTTTACATATTCTGTGTAATTTATTGATTTCTTTTCGGTTCAACCACCCAACCGCGATAAACGCATTCAAGTTTTTAGGGATAGCATCCATTCCATCCTGACGGCTAAACATACTCAACTGAATATTCATCTTTTTTACCTGTTTTATCAATTCATCTTTTACCCCTTGATAAAATACGTCTTCCAGTTCATCTTCATTTTCCGAGAAAAAGAGCAATGCAACGTTCTCTATTTTCGGATAAATCACTCGTTTTTTATATCCAATTTTCTCAGCGGTAGCAAAAATGGCTTCTCTAGTCTCATTACTTACTGATATTCCTTCATCATAATTAAGTACTCTCGATACCGCAGCATTTGAAACTCCAACAATTTCCGCAATCTCTTTTATTGTTGCCATAAACAACCTCCTTGATGCTTAATATTTTACATAAATATTTTACTATGTCAAACACTTTTTTCAATCTCCTGCTTATCATTCTACCAAAAATAAAACAACAAGGGAACTGTCTAGTGATAGTAAACAGATTTCTGTCACCATTATAATCTGCTGTTTACAATTTTATATCTTTTTTGAATGCCAGTATTTCATTTGTATCTTCGATAACTATCTTTTCCTTAAAAACTATATCATACCTATTTGTTTTTGTTATTTACACTTTCTATTGTTACTCTCAAATTTAAATTTCCGCTAAACCGCTCACTAAAATTTTCCAGACTCACAAATAAAAGCACTATCAGCTATCATCTTTTGATAACGGATAGTGCTTTAAACAGAGCAAATAGACATTCTATAATTCGTAGTAAGACGCTTTTAATATTGATGGCTTTTCTTCCATCTGAATATGCTGTTCATCACCATTCAATAACATATATTTAACCCACTTAGCTTTTTGATCATAAGTACCTTTTTCTAACGATAGAAAATCTAATTGTTTATTTAGATTGATGGTTTCAAGATAAGCTCTATATCCATATCCTATGAAAATCAACTTATTTTCACTTTCTAAAATTGCAATCCCCGCACCTGGAATAAATTCATTATCCTCATTGATTTGATGATAATACTCTACTATTATTCGTAAATTTCCCAGCTCTATATGATTAGTCATGTATGTAGCATCTTGTGCAAATCCAATCATCCTATCTGTTCCATAGTACTTTGTAATAATCGGCATCATATTTCGAAACATTTGGTAGCTTTTTGACAGATATTCCTTTACCGCTTCATTGGACACATTTTTATCATTCGAATCCGTGTGTATTCTTTGCGTGATAAAAGATTTATTCTCTCCAATACTTTCCGCACCAAATGGTGAATAGCATAGCGTATTGTACGTTCCTATGGCTGAATATAAATTAGCGACTGCCCACTTATCTCTACGCGTTTCAGGAATAAAAAGCGGATTATCACTTCTTGTATACAGATCTGCAATTTTACTAAAATGAAGTGTATATATATCCGGTGACAATATATCTAAATTTGGAGCTCCGTACTTCCAGATATTCAGGACCTCTGGCAACGGCCCACCGCATGGGAAAAAGCCCGGTTTTTCATCATCAAATTCTTTTTGCCAGGCATTTGTGAACATTGGCAGGGCATAATACTCTTTTCCAAATCTCGCCAACTGATCAATATGCAGTGAATAATACCAGCTCATAAACGCTTCCTCTGCATATCCTTTAAATACCTTGCACCAGGATTTATCAGAAGTGCTTTCACACTCTATGGTTATACTACCAACACTATTCGCTGGATTTAAAAGATAATCCAGTAACTGTGCAGGAACATTTTCATTATATTTTTCTACAGCACCAATCGAGAAATCTCTTGTTACACCCAAAACACCAACTTCATTTTCAACCTGCATTGCAATGACTGTTTGATTGGTCGAATCAAAATCCTTTAGAAATTTCATAAATGATGTAAAAGCTCTGCTTTCCACTGATAAAATTTCACTTTGAAACATACTAAGTATCTTTGTTTTCGATCCATGTTCATCTTCTACCCGGGGAAATCTTTTCAAATCAGTCTTCACCCACCTAGGTACATACGTCGAGCAGCCATTTTTCCAGCTTCCAAACCATAAAAGAACTAGTTTCATGTTCTGCTTCCTAGCATCTGCTATTAATTCTTCTACGATATTAAAATCAAAATGTTTTTCCTGTGGTTCGATCAGCTCCCAGTAAACCGGTGCTAAAATAGTATTACAATTTAATTCTGTTACTTTCTTCCACACATTCTGCATATATTCATGTGAAGTACACGCGGAATTATGAACCTCTGCCGCCAGCATAATAAAAGGTTGATCATTTAATAAAAAAGAAAATCCATCATTTATTCTTTCAATTCTTGGTAAACTTTTCATATGTTTTCTCCCAGATCAAAGTTGCGTTGTTCCTCTGATGATCAAGTCTCTTGGTATGGAAATTCTCGTACTTGTATCCAATTGATCCACGTTTAGTATTGCATTAACAATGGCATTAGAATATGCTTTATAATTTGTTGATACTGTGGTAAGACCCGGATATATAAACTGTGATATGTCCAGATTATCGTATCCAACGATTGCAATATCATGTGGAACACTTAATTTATTTTTTTGCACTTCACTCAGCAATCCTGTTGCGACTAAATCATTGATACAAATAATAGCCTGTGGTAACTTATCCCATTTTAAGATGCTTTGCATCGCTATATTGCCACCTTCTACTGAATAGTCACTGTCAATAATTTCTTTACGAATGTTTATCCCATACTTATGAGCATTATTTATGATTTCATCACGTCTTTTTATGGTAGTTCTAACATGTGAATATCCACCAGCCAATGCAACATCTTTATAGCCCATGTCTGATAAATGATTCAAAAGTTTATCACTGCTGCTGTGCTGCTCTTCATATATTTGGATGCACTCTAATTCAGGCACTTCAACGCATGAAATTACCGGTATTTTCTTATTCACATTCTCTATTTCTGTCATATATTTTTCTTCACATGTTATGTCGTCCAGACGACCTCCCATGAACACGATTGCTCTTACATTTGTGGATATAAATGTATTGAGAATCTTGCTTTCCAGTAGTTTATCTGATTCAGAATTACATAACATTAGTGTAAAGCCCTGCTTATGAGCGATAAGTTCTGTTTCGAAGAATATCTGTGCATAATAAGGACTGTTAATATGAGGTACAATAAAGCCAACGGTATTGGATTTACTTGACTGCAAAGCCTTTGCAATGAAATTAGATTTATAATTATATTTTTCTATCAACTCCAAAATTGTATTTCTCTTTGCGACATCAACCTTTCCAGTATTATTGATTACCCTGGACACTGTCGCTGTCGAAACATTCGCTAATTTTGCGATTTCAACTATAGTTATCTTATCACTCATTAAAAAAATTTATCCTTTCAATCCACTATTTACAACACCTTGAATAAAATATTTTCGAAACGCTATAAATAGTATAATAATAGGCAATACTGAAAGCAACGCCATAGCCATTACAGGACCTTGATCAAGAGCATCTTTATATCCGCTAATGGATGAATTTAAAAATGTCAAGCCTATTGCTAATGTATATTTTGTCTGATCATTCAAAAAGATGACTGGTCCAAAATAATCGTTCCATGTCCATACAAACATGAAAATTGCCACTACAAATAAAATCGCTTTTGAATTTGGAATTACCATTTTAAATAAAATATTAAGTTCTCCACATCCATCTATTCTTGCCGCTTCTTCAATTTCTTTTGGAAATGTCTTGAAAAACTGGTGTAACAAAAATATACTAAACGCACTTCCAGCAAGCGCATTTGGTAATATCAGCGGTACAAATGTATTAACGAGCTTAAACTTTGCGTAAATAGTATATAATGGTATTATCGTTACAAAATATGGAACCATCATGGTAGACATCAGTATTGTAAACCAAAAGTTCTTCAAACGAGCCTCATATTTTGCAAAGCCATAAGCCACAAGTGTAGTACTTACCAATGTTCCAAAAATATTTGTAAATGTTATTATACAACTATTTTTTAAATATGTAAAAAAATCAGTGTTTTTGAAAATATATTCAAACGATCTGAACGTAATAGGTGACGGAATAAATTCCGGCGGATATTTTACTATTTGTTCCGTACTCATCAGTGATGTAGCTATCATCCAGAGAAATGGGAGAATAAATACCACTCCCAAAATAGTACACACCAAAGTCCAAGCTACAAATCTACCTTTTTTTTCCAAAACTTGTCACTCCTATCTTTCTTAGTCTTCGTAGTTCATGCGTTTTTTCAAAGTTTTCAATATAACCATGCTTATGAATAATATGATTATAAACATGATCCATGCAAGTGCTGCAGCGTACCCAAATCTTCCAAAACTAAATCCACTGTCGTATATGTACATTCCATACATATATGTCTTTTTCATTGGACCGCCACCTGTCATGATTAATGGTTGTACAAACACTTGGAACGCATTGATTATTCCCATTACCAGATTAAAAACAAACACATTCGCAATTAAAGGCAGTGTGATTTTAAAAAAGCATGTGGTATTGTTTGCTCCATCAATTTTTGCTGCTTCATAATAAGAAGCGGGAATTTGTTTTATACCAGCTAGGAATATTAACATTTGTGAACCGCAAAATATCAAATTGACTAATATAAGTCCATTCATTGCCCATTTCGCATCGGTTAACCAATATGGTCCTTGTATACCAAAAATGGATAAAAAGTAATTAATTAATCCGCCTTCACCTCTTAACAGTAATTTTGCCACAGTATATACTGCTGCTCCTGCTGCTATGGAAGGAAAATAAAAAACTATTTGGAAGAAACTGCTTAATTTAGATTCTTTTGAAAGCATAAATGCTATGATCAAAGCCAGCATCAAACTTGTAGGCACAGCGATCAGTGCATAGTGAAAAGAATTGACAAGACTTTTCCGAAATAGATCATCATAAAATAGTATGTCTGTATAATTTTGCAACCCAATGAATTGAGGCGCTGAAGCTCCTGTATATTTTGTCAGTGACAGATATATAGAATATACTAGTGGAATAAACGTCAACAGAAAAAAACCCACTAACCACGGAGAAATAAACATATAAAAATATTTTGCTTGATTCTTTTTAGATTTCATTTTGCTCTCCTCCATCTGTCAGGAATGACTTGCTCTTATCCTCAAAATTTGTATAACTATAATTCACAATTTTTGCCCCTTTTATCTCGATTTTAATAACTTTATCTTTGTTATCCTGCTTAGGCATTCTATCTATATTTCCATCCACTATAAATATTTCATTCGCATCATTCGAGATATGAATAAAACTTGATATATTATGCTGGATTTGACATTCTATCAGCTTTTCTTCTCCTACATAGAATGATATCTGTACAATAGATTGCATTTTTTTCAATTCAAATTCTTCCCTGTAATTCGCTCTCTGCTTTATGTTCACAAGGACAATACTTCCAGTATTTGAGAAAATAGTTTTATCCAGACTGCAACCTGGCCAAATATTATATAACGACGTCAGATATTTAAGGCTTTCTGAAACCAGATGCACTGACTCCGTCATTGCCATACTGCTCAAAAACAGTCTTGAAAAGTATGGTTTTATTCCAATTTTGCGATATTTATGTCTTGATGGGTAAAAAGTCTCTAAATGTATTCGATCATCAATATCAATCTTATAAATATCAAAACACTTCTGTACTGTAAATTTATGTGGAATTGTATAATTGAAGTTGTACCAAAGGGAAGTTTTTCCTAAAGAGTACCGCAATCCTTTTTCAACCGCAATTATTTCCAGTTCATTTCTGCCACTAATAAATTGAGCCTCTACGTAATTATCCGTATCACAATATGAAAGATAAATGCCATAGCGTATTCCTGTGTGCTGTTTTACTCCATGAAGCCAATACTCAGCTACATAGAATTCTGAAATATCGGTAAATAGCAGTCTTTCACATATTTCTATATTTTTTATGGAAAATGCAGCTTTCGCAGGTGCTTCTATTTGCTCATAGCTTGGTCCGAAGCAAAGCATCTCATCTCCATTAAAGAAAAGTGGATCTATCCGCATCATGCGTTGTTCCGTTCCTCTCATAAGCTCTTCCGTTGCATTTCTACCATGATACACTATCCAATCATCCATAAGATTGGGGGCTTTTACTACGGTATTGTGACCAGTACCTTCCACACAGCTGTTCTTCTTTAGTAACGGTTTCCAAGTATACTCATCAGGAAACTTCTTCCATTTCATTTTCAGCACGTTATTCTTCCATTCTGCTACAGCAGTTCCTACGAAGTAGTCAACACTTTCATACGCATTGGCAGAATACATAAGATAACTTTTTTGGTGTTTCTCTATAACACAAGCACCTTCCAAGGTATACCAGTCCCTCCCATCTCTAAACCTGTTTTTTTCATAAATCTCCTGTTCGAGACTCGGATTGATAACTAGTTTAGGCGTTCCCGCCAATTCCAATGGCGATTGCATCTTATCAACTACAATACATGTACCTGTAATAACATCATCTGCACCAATCCAGTTATTCACAGAATAAAACATATAGAGCTGCCCATTATGCAGATAAGGATGAGAATCTATGGTGAACTCGTCAAAAAAGGTTTTCTCATATACAAATGGTCCTTCCGGCGTATCAGATTTTGCCACCTTCAGCCATTGAAAATGTCCGTCCTTTTCATCCTTTGCTATATTGGAATAATACATATAGAATATTCCATCCCAATACATAACGGATGGTGCCCAGTAATCTTTATATGCTTTTTCACTGATTGCATATCCTTTATATTCCCAGGATACCAAATTGTCAGAAACACTTATGTTTACCCCAGATACATCTGTAGAATAACAGTAATACTTTCCACACCATTTCAAAATAAAGGGATCTGGATTAGTATGTTTTTTCCCATCTATATATATAACGGGATTTTGAAATTGCTCCATTATTTTCGACCTTTTCTATATCAGATAATAAAATTCATTCAGTACCCTGTAACCAAAATTTTGGCTACAGAGTACTGATAAAATCAGATTAATTTTTCATTCGATCAAGCTTTAACTGTCCCTTAGTCTGTATATTCTCTAAGGTAGTATCCATATCCTGTTCACCTGTAAACAATAAATCCAATTCATATTTGATGATTTCATCCTGAATTTCATTCAGAACCACACCATCTACAGCATAATCAAGTGCATCAAAGAATACCTGTTTATTAAATGGTTTCCAGCCATCTGGAATAGTATTGATAAAACTGCTGTCCTCGCTGATAGATTTTAAAGCTGGCAGACCAATGACTTCCATCTCGCTCTGCACTTTCTCACCAGCTGACATATATTTAATGTATTCCCAGCACTCATCTTTATATGGTGTATCTGCAGACATTCCGATTGCAGTTGTCCAAAGTGGGGATCTCCACTGTCCATATGTTGGATTACTTGGGAAAGTTACGATATCCCACTCAAAACTATCGCCGATTGCTTCATTGAAGCTCGCCATATCCCAGGAAGCACCAATTGTCATCGCATATTTACCATTTTGAAAAGTACCTCCTACGTCAGCTGCCTGTGATGGAGTTGGAGAAACTTTGTATACATTGTATAAGTCATCGATAAACTGAACGCCGTCTCTAAAGCCCTTGGTATCAGCAGTCATAGTACCAGATTTCCAATCCCATGCTTTATAGCCATCATAGAGATTTCGTGCAAGGGAATGTGCCCACCATGATGAGAAATCAGCCCCCCAAACTTTGCTATCACCTTCACCTTTAGTTAATGCCTGCGCTGCTGCTAAAAAGTCTTCCTCTGTCCAATCATTTGTTGGAAGCGGAACATTATTTTCCTCAAACATTGTCTTATTGTAAATGATAAATCCTGAATAGAATGTACATGGTGCTGCATATACGCTATCGTTGTATGATAAGCCAGTCATCAAACTGTCAACCCATGCATCCTGCAGTCCATCTCTTTCAATGTAAGAATCCAAAGGAGCAAATATGTCTTTATCAAAATATTCTCCACCGAAATCGCCGGCGATCTGTACCATGTCAGCTAAAGTACCTGATGAAATCTGCACAGTGAGTTTATCATGGAAACCTTCCGGAATTGCTTCTAAGGTTACATGGATATTATCGCTCTGCGCGTTAAACTCGTCAGTCCATTTTGTCTTATAATCAATTTCTGACTGATTTCCCCATAACAAAAATCTTAATTCTACTTTTTCACTACTTGAGTCATCCGCACTTACACTTTCAGTACTAGTATCTATATTACTGTCTGTTCCTGTTGGTTGACTTTCTGCTGATCCGCACGCTGTCAGAGCAATCATTGATGCTGTCACAATTGCCAGCATTTTCCACTTCTTACTTTTTACCATTGACATACCCTCCACTATTTTGTATAATTTGTTTAGTCTTGTAAACGTTTACATTTTAACATATCACTAATCACGTGTCAATTGGTTTCATCATTTTGCACTGATTTTTTTTCAAAAGGAGGTATTTATTGTGCATAATTTCAAGCGAGCTCTTTGTTTTTTAATGACTACAATACTACTAAGTTCAACCCTAACATCTAATGTATTAACAGCAAAAGCAGCAGATAGCACTGTAACGATTAACCCTGAGTATGAGCATCAAACATTTAAAGGTTGGGGCACTTCTCTTTCTTGGTGGGGAAACGCCATCGGTGGATGGCAGAATACTACAAAACAAAATGAAATACTAGATCTTCTTTATGATGAAAATGTCGGATTAGGACTTAATGTAGCAAGATATAATATTGGAGGCGGCGATGATCCAACCCACACCCATATGCGAAACGGTGCTAACCTTGAAGGTTACCAGCCTTCGCCCGGCGTATGGAATTATAACGCTGATGCAACACAGCGTTATATCTTAGATGAGGCAATTGATCGTGGCGTTAACATTGTTGAAGGCTTCGCTAAAACTGCACCGTATTGGATGACTTATAGCGGATGCTCTGCTGGAAATGTTGATGGTACAAGTAATTTAAAACCAGAATATTATGATGATTTTGCTGACTATCTGGCGGATGTATATTTATTGTTCAAAAATACATATGGCATTACCTTTGACTCCATTTCCCCTATTAATGAACCTAACGGTCCATGGTGGGAGGTAAACAATAGACAAGAAGGTTGTCATTACACCCAGCAAGAGCAAAATGATTTCTTTAAAGTACTAAACGAAAGATTTAATGCAAAAGGATTATCCAATGCTACTATAGCTGGGCCTGAAGGATTTGAATTCAATTCAACTTTATCATCATGGAATACTTATGATAGCCTTGCAAAATCCGGCATCGACAAAATCAATACCCATTCTTACTATGGAACAGAACGTTTATATCTCAACACTATAGCATTATGCAGTGGAAAACGTCTGTCTGTATCAGAATATGGTGTTGGCGTTGGCGATCACGACCATAATGCAATTGAAAGCGCTTTAGAATTATCACATAAAATCACTGACGATGTGGAAAATTTACAGCCTGAAACATGGGTATATTGGCAGGCCGTTGAAGAAGAATTTGATGTGAACAATTGGGGCTTTATTCATGCAAGTTTTGATGGAACCGAAAACTATGAGGTTACAAAACAATATTACGGTATGGCAAACTATTCCAAATTTATCAGACCAGGTTCTACCATCATCGGAGTAAGTGATTCCAATATGCTTGTTGCATTAAATAAAAACACTCACAAATTAACGATAGTCGTTATTAACGATACAACATCCTCAAATAACTACACTATCGATTTATCCAAATTTGCAACAGTTGGAAGTACCGCAAATGCATATAGAACTTCTTCCTCCGAGAATCTAGCACAGCTGGATAATATTAGTATCCAGAATAAAGTTTTACAAGTCACCACTACTCCTAAATCAATTACGACATATGTAATTGACAATACAACCTCAAATGTAGTACCTGCTTTTGACAGAAATTTATCTTATAAGATTGTTAATAAGAGCGATAATTCAAAAGTATTAGATGTACAAGGCTCTTCTCCAGATAACAGTGCTGCCATTGTAATTATGGGAGCAGACAGTAACAGTGTTAGTCAGAGTTGGAAATTTATTGTAAACACTGACGGTAATTATTATATAGCTAATGCCAATGCTGCGAAAATGCTTGATGTACCTGGTGCCTCAACTGCCAACAGTGCAACTATGGATCTATGGCAACCAAATGGGGACAATAATCAGTTGTGGGAAATTACAGATTTAAATAACGGCTATTTCAGTATCATAAATAAAAATAGCCACAAAGCATTGGGTGTCAAGAATGGAACAATGACTGATGGTAATAGTATCGATCAATACGATTATCACGCATATGATAATCAGCAATGGAAATTCGAACCAATATACTAATACTGCAGGTATCAATCAAAGCAATTAGATATTAAAACGTAGGAGCGTCGTGAAAAAGACGACATCAAAATACTCTTTAATGCGATGCTCCTTTTTATATATAAATGACTAGCTTTACCAGCTTGAATTCATGAAAGGAATGAATAATGAATAAGTTTGAAATAAAAGATGATTTTTATTTAAACGACAAAAAAATAAAAATCATATCTGGGGGGATGCACTATTTTCGAATATTACCTGAATACTGGCGTGACCGTCTTGAAAAGCTTAAGGCCTTAGGCTGTAACACAGTAGAAACATATATTCCCTGGAATCTTCATGAAAAGCATAAAGGAGTTTTCGACTTCAGTGGAATACTCGACATTGTTAAATATGTAAAAACCGCACAAGAACTAGATTTTATGGTAATACTCAGACCTGCCCCTTATACTTGTGGTGAATGGGAGTTTGGTGGTTTTCCGTATTGGCTTTTAAAGGAAGATGGAATGAGACTAAGATGTATGTATGAACCATACATTCAACACATACGTGAGTATTATCAAGAACTATTTAAAGTAATTGCTCCTCTACAAATCACAAGAGGCGGCCCTGTTATCTTGATGCAAATAGAAAATGAATATGGGTATTATGGTGATGACTCTGCCTATATGGAATTTCTCAAGAAGCTAATGATAGAAAATGGTTGTGAGGTTCCTCTTGTAACTTCAGATGGTCCATGGGGAAACGCTTTCGAGTGTGGTAAAGTAAAAGATGTTTTGCAGACTGGAAACTTTGGTTCCAAAAGCAAGGCTCAATTTGAAATCATGAAAAAGAAAATTGGAAACAAACCTTTAATGTGCATGGAATTTTGGGTTGGCTGGTTTGATTATTGGGGTGGCGAACATCATACCGGAGACACGGATCAGCATTCAAAAGATCTTGATGACATTCTTTCTGAAGGGCATGTCAATATCTACATGTTTGAAGGCGGCACAAACTTTGGTTTTATGAATGGAGCTAATTACTATGGGAAACTCGAACCTGATGTCACTTCCTATGACTATGATGCACTTTTGACCGAAGATGGCCAAATAACTGAAAAGTATAAGGCTTTTCAAAACATCATCAGAAAATATGTTGCTGTACCCGAGTATTCCACTGTTAGTAACATAAAAAGACAGTCTTATGGTACATTTGCAGTCACAAAAAGTGCTGATCTTTTCCATAACCTTGATCATTTATCTTCACCAGTAGAAAGTTCATGGCCTGTATGCATGGAAAAGTTAAATCAGGGATATGGCTATATTCTTTACGAAAGTACACTCACCCAATTAACTCATTTAGAAAAAATACGCTTATGGAAAGCTAATGACAGAGCAAATATCTATTTAGATGATGCTCCTGTCCTAACTCTTTATGATAGAGACCTATTGACCGAACACGAACTGGAAAATGTCGTATGTAACAATGGGAAACTTGATATCCTAGTGGAAAATATGGGAAGAGTTAATTTTACTCCCATTATGGAAGATCAAAGAAAGGGAATTGATGGCGGTGTCCAGTTAAATGGCCACTTACATTTCGGATGGAAAATCTATTCCTTACCTATGGAAGATTTATCAAATATAGATTATACCACACCTGCCAAAACAGGTCTTCCAGGCTTTTATGAATTCCAATTTGATCTGGCAGATCCCGCAGATACCTTTCTTGATTTAGAAGGATGGGGCAAAGGATTCGTAAGTGTAAACAATTTCAATATCGGCCGCTTCTGGGAAATAGGACCGCAGAAAAGACTCTATGTCCCGGCTCCGCTTTTAAATAAGGGACAAAATTCATTAATCATATTTGAAACAGAAGGAAAAAGAGCTAGCACTATTCGGTTCTTTGATACACCTTAATGCCAAAAAACTTAAGCTGAAACCCCGGCATATTGCGCCATTTCAGCTTAAGTTCATTCTTATACATAGCCTTCCGTTCCTTATAATCATACTGACCATATACAGATTGAGCCGAATATTTTTTTGAGAGTGCCGCTTCTGCTTCATCCTTTGTATCATATTTTTCGCGATTCGCAACGGATAAGTATAATAGGTCTCTTCCAGTTTACAATATGCCTTATAAGCATCACTATCCTGGCTTTTATTATTACTACTTATTTCATTGGTAGTAACAGCGTATTTTTCTTTCCAAGCAGGAATTATAAGCCGAAAAACATAGGGGAGATTTCAATTACAAATAAAGTAGTTATTTACCCTTTACTTCATCCACACCTGCAAATATAGAATTTGTTTATTCGTTTCGTAATGCATCGATTGGGTTCAAGTTTGCTGCCTTGTTGGCAGGCAGAAAACCGAATAATAATCCGATTCCTGCAGACACTCCAAAGGATACCCCAATTGCACTCATTGATGGTGAACAGTCAATACCTACTAAATTACCCAGAACTGTTGTCAGTAGTCCACCAAGCAAAATGCCGATGATTCCACCAAGCGTACTAACTGTCGCCGCTTCAATTGCAAACTGGTACCTGATATCACGCTTTTTGGCTCCAAGAGATTTACGAATACCAATCTCACGGGTTCGTTCACTAACAGACACCAACATGATATTCATAATACCTATGCCCGCTACCAACAATGAGATTGCTGCAATACCAACCAGTATATTCTCCATCATGCCTACCATATCGTCCATCATATCAAGAAGAGACGCCATATTTATTACCGTATACATATCTGAATCATGAAATACCGAGTATAGAAAATTTTCCAACACGTCTTGCGATGCATCAGACGCATCTGTTGATTTCATCTGGATATAATAAGTCGATATTCGGGCATTTCCACTCGCTCTGGCTGCTGTTGTATATGGAATATAGACACAGTCATCGGCTGAATTCTCTTCTGAATCTTCCTGTTCTTCCATAATACCCACAATTTTATAAGTGTCTGAACCTATTTTCAGATCTGATCCCAACACACCAACATAATTGTATAATTCATCGGCAATGTAGGTTCCAATCACGCATACCTTATTGCGTTTTTCTACATCCACATAAGACAGAAATCTGCCTTCTCCTATTTCATCGTCCTCCATAGCTGCATATGCTTCACTGACCCCGGATACTGCCTTATTATCCAATGTCTCGCGTCCATTGTGCAATGACTGCATCATTGTTACAGAAGGAGATGCTTCTACAAAATAATCTGGGTTCTCCTCAAGGAACTTGTAAACTTCATCATCCGTCAATTGTCTGGTATCCGTCTGGCTGGTGAGATTCACGGTAATCAGGCTGGCACCCATACCGCCGAAAGAGTCCATGGTATAGCCAATCATTCCATCCATGATGCTCATCATCGCAATGACAGCACCAACACCAATAATCATACCTAGCATTGTCAAGAACGACCTCATTTTATTTCCAGCCAAGCTGGAAAATGCCATTTTAAATGCTTGTGATATTTTCATTATACTACCAACTTTCTATAATCTTCCACATGACCATCAAAGCTAACTTTACCATCGTGTATTTTAATAACTCGCTTCGCCTCTAATGCAATGGAATTGTCATGGGTAATAATTACAATGGTGTTACCCTCCTCGTTCAGTTCTTTTAAAAAGTCCAACACTTCTTTACTGGTTCTAGAATCCAGTGCTCCTGTCGGCTCATCTGCCAAAATGAGAGAAGGATTCCCTGCTAATGCCCTTGCGATGGACACACGCTGCTGCTGTCCACCGGATAATTGATTTGGTCGGTTCTTCCATATGTCCCCCAAGCCAACGCGCTTCAATGATTTCATTGCAAGTTCACTTCTTTTATGTTCACCGACACCAGCATAGAGCAGTGGTAGTTCTACGTTGGCCAAAAGATTCATCTTCGGTAACAGATTATACTGCTGAAAGATAAAACCGATCTGCTTGTTTCGAATGACTGCTAGCTGATCATCGTTCATCTTGGAAACATCTGTACCGTTCAGAAAATAATATCCACTAGTAGGGACATCCAGTGCCCCAATAATATTCATGACTGTAGATTTTCCACTTCCTGACTTTCCTACAATTGCTACCATTTCACCATCGTCAATCGTAAATGAGATACCATCATTGGCACGTACCTCGTTATCACCCATTCTATATACTTTGCAAATATCTCGCAATTCAATTAAATGTTTTCTCTCTTCCATAAGACTACTCCACCGTTCCTGCAGGTGCACCACCCATACCTGCCGGTGCACTATTCATACCACCGTTCATGCCACCCATCATAGTCATCACATCTGTACCCTGTTGTCTTGGTAAATAGATTAGATCATCATTGGTAAGTCCACCTAGGATCTGTACATAAGACTCATTGCCGATTCCTACCTGAACCTGTACCGAATGAAAGCCTTCTGGAGTATCCGAATCTGTCGTTGTGTTCTCCTGATCGTTCTGTTCTTTATCCGTACTGTCCAACTCAGTTGCATCCTTTACATATACGACATTTCCACGCTGCACTGCATCCACTGGAATGCATTCTGCATCCTCAACACTATCCGTTATAATGGTTGCATCGACATTCATACCTGGAAGCAGATTCCCTACTTCATCCATTTGCACAGTGACAGGATAGTCAGTGACTCCATTGCTGCTTACCCCCTCCAAGCTGATATTAGTAATATGGCCTGTCATTTCCTCTCCTTCTAGCGCATCTGCAGTAACTCGAACCTCCTGACCAATTTCTATCTTAGTTACATCAAGTTCATCCACCGACATATCAAACTTCACAGAGGATAGATCATAAATGACAGCCAGTGGTGTTGCGTAAGTCGTGGTAATTGTATCTCCTGCTTTGGCATTCTTTGTGATTACAGTTCCTGAGATTGGTGCGGTAATGCTGTAATCATCCAGACTCCTTTTGGCGGAGTCCAGCTGATTCTGCGCACTTTCTACCTGTATCTTTTGACTAGCCGCTTGATCTGTAGTGGAAGCATCCTCCAGAACTGCATACGCCTGGTTCTTGTAAAGATATTGTCCTGCCGAGATGTTCAATTTCTCAATTGTTCCAGTTGCACCTGCTACCAGTGTTCCTTGCGACTTCACCGCAAAAGTTCCTTCACTATTACAATCCACACCATCAACAGAGGCTGTTCCGGTCACCGAATCATTAATTCCCCCTGGGTTGTTTACCTCAATCTCTATATTACGGATTACCATATTTCCACTTAGAGACGTCGTTGTCGGTGCAATCTCCGTCACGGTTCCACTGATAGATGTCAACTCATCTCCAACATATACAGTTGCTTTTTTCCCAACCCAACTCTTCTTCACATCTGCATTGTTAAAAGGTACTGTCAAATACATGACTGAATTATCATACACATCAGCAATTGTTGTATTAGCACTAATTGTATCTCCCTTGTCCACATATAACTTACTGATATACCCTTCAACATTGGACTTCAGTGACAAATTATCCTCCGATGACTGCTGTGTCTTTTTTGCATCTTTATAGGATTGTTGCGTCTGCTTTAAGGATAATTTTGCGTTGGTAACATTGCTTTGTGCATCCTCCGTACTAAATTGATACATTAGGTCTCCCTCCTGTACCACATCTCCCTCTTCAAAGGAAGCTGTCTCGATGTCCCCCTGCACCATGGATGTAATGGCATACTGATTCTGAGGTTCAATGACACCACTTCCAGTAATCTCGACATCTAGATCCATTGTTTCCATTGTTACTGTTGTATAACTATCATCTGACACGGAAGACTTCTGTCGCTGTACAAGATTCAGTACAACTACAACTAATATTACGACTATTAAAAGAAAGATAAACAGTTTCTTATGCCGTTTAATAAATTCCCATATTTTCTTCAAGATATTCTTCATTCTGATTTCCTTTCATCGGTTCCAAGTAACTTTTTTGATTGTACTCCAATCCTGCCATCGGCAGAATTGGAGGTAACACGATATGAATCCTATAATGCCTTTGCGATAATAACGCGGACTCTTCCACCTACCGTACCATCATAGTATGCTGTCAGCTCATAACTGCTGAGATTCTTAACTTTACTTAAGGTGGTCATATAATAGGAAGTATCCTTCTTCAAATATATACTTACATCATCCGACATCGCATAGGTTACTTTGCCATTTGACAGTTCTGTCTCCGTCACCGAGGATACCGTAATGTTGCTTAATGTCTTAATACCGGTGAGTGATCCAGAATTGCTAATTTCAAACTGGGCAGGTCCAGTATAACCGTTCATTCCAAAGACTGAATCACTAGTGGTTCCCGTTTTTGTCGTATCACCAATCTTATATCGATAAGTTCCTTGATAGGTCATCGTTGCTGAATTAACTAGCTCCGATGCAGATAACAAAATACCATACTCGCAGTTATCTCCAGTAACGCTTCTCACCATCAACTCTGTAATCTCTTTGTTAGAATTAATATGATAATATAGTACATTTGAAGCATTGATTGTAATACCAGCCAGTCTGGTGCGGTTTACACTATTGTAAACCGTGTCAGCTATATACTCCAAAATGTTAATACTATCGGATAATTTGTATCCTGCATAGCTCGTTGCGCTGTTGTTTACCGTTCCATTCAGTTTATCCAGTGATACTTTATTTACGAATGGCTTTCCGCTCTCAAATGTCACTTCAACTGGTGTATGGACAGAGAAGTCACTATTATCTTCTACTTTATATTCATGAACCTCTCCTAATGTATCCAGCATTGTAATGTATTCTAGTACCTGTGTAGAATCATTATCTTCATCTTCGTTAATTCTTTCATTCTTAGATAGTACAATACCGCCCACAAAGGAGTCCATCTCCTTGGCGGAACCAATGCTAACAACTGTTCCATCTTTCCCAAGCAGTAGCGTTATATAATCTCCGATGTCGTAATCTCCCAGAACAGAAATCTGCTGTGCCACATCCTGACTGGCAATTTTGTAATTCGTTCCTGCCACAGTTACACTGGTAGGGGTCATACGATCTGGCGACACACTTCCTAGGCGCCCCGTAACGCGAGTCTTATAAACGAAAATACTCTTCAGTTTCACTGAATAATACAAAACATCATATCGTGAGATATAATCTGCACTACTTTTAGATCCATCGATATAGATTGCTGCCATCTTGGACGAAAAGGGGATCTGTTTTGTCCAGTCTGCTCCTGCAATCACTGGTCCATCCAACTCATCATAGACCAGGCTCAGATAATCTACATCTCCATTGGTATCCATAATATAACCGATACTGCTACCATAGATGATCCCAGACTTATTCTTGGTCACCAGCATATTGTACAGCAGATTAATCGCATCTTTGTAACTCATCTTGTTGCTACTTCCACGAGTAATATTCGTATTTAGCTTCTCTGATTTGTAGAAAGAAATCTTAGCAGATGCCTGATTCCCCTCAAAATCAGAGTTCTCATAACCAAGGACAGCCAAAACTCCATTGACTGCTTCCTGCAAAGTAATCGTCACACTCGGACGGAATTTTCCGAAAATATCACCTTTCATCCACCCATTATCAACAACGATTTTTATGTAGGGCGCATAACTGCTGGTCTTCTTTACATCCGAATACATGGATGAAGTAACCTTCGCTTTGTTCTTATCTTTATATGTTGATAACTCTACCAACATCTTCGCAAATTGCTGTCTGGTAACTTTTTCTTTAAGACCAGATGTTGTTGTCTTCGAAGAAGATACAGCCCCAATAGCCACTAGCACCTTCCGTGCCAGTGCCTGGGAATAAGTTGGATTTGTAGAAATAGAGACAGTCGACGTGTCTGTGACCGCCTGCGCACTATAGCTATCCTCTGCCTTTACTATTGTCATTGGTAATAATCCTTGAATGAGCAGTACTGCTGCCAATAACAAACTGGTACCACACCGATAACGGTTGCCTTTTACATCCTTTTCTCTTTTGTATTTTTTACTATGTTTATTACGCATCTGTCTGACTCCTTTTTGATAAACATTCTATTAAACAGTTGATAGAAACCACATAATCAGGATACCGCATTATGTTCATATTCCTCCGCGTGCAATCACTGATATCCTTCAATTATTTTGTTATTATATAGAAACAATCTAAACTGAATCTAAACTAACCAAGAAATCTTCGTCTACGTTCCGCTATCGCGCTAGGCGAACTAAAAAACAGAAAGCCCATTCATTCAGACTTTCTGTTTCATCTACTCTATTATTTTTCTTCGCTACACAATGCCACTATAAACTTCGTTAAATCTTCCTTACACTCCACTTTAATCTCACCTTTGTGTAGCTCTATCACTCTTTTTACTATTGTTAATCCAATCCCCGTTCCCTCCGATGCATGAGACTCGTCACTCTGGTAAAATTTTTGAAAAATCCGTTTTTGATCCTTTTCACTAATTTTACTTCCAGTATTTGTGATTGTTACAATAAGTTTCTTATTCTTTTGTTCAATCAACACAGCTACTTCTCCACCATCTTCGCAAAACTTTATTGCATTATCCAAAAGATTAATCCACACCTGCTTAAGCATCTCTTCATTTGCTAATATTATATACTCTCTAAAATCGGCTGAAATAATAAGATTTTTTTTCGTCCATTTCTTTTCTAACAGTAAAATGCAAGTTCTCAATTGTTCTGATAAATTGAAGCTAGAAATGTCATTTAAAATACTCTGGTTTTCTAATTTTGTCAGGCTCAGTACCTTCGTTGCCATATCCGATAAACGTGTTGACTCTTCCACAATAATATCGATATATTCTTCTTCCTGCTCTTTGGAAATATTCCCTTTTTGTATTAATTTAGCAAATCCCTTAATTGAAACAATTGGTGTTTTGAATTCATGAGAAAAATTATTTACAAAATCAGAACGAAACATCTCTGTATTTTCTAACTCCTCAGCCAAGGAATTGAAGCTTTCTGCAATTTGCGCACCATATCCCATATCTTTCAATAACAATCGAGTGCCATACTTTCCTTTTGCAAGGTTTTTTAATCCATTCAGTAGTATATTAATCGGCTGTAAAGGTTTTCGGCTAAAGAAAAAAGCCATTACCGCTCCAGAAAGTACACTGAATAAAATTAATGCTAAAACAGGTATCAACACATTATGCCTAGTTATTATACCAATATGATACATAATCCAGAAAATTCCCATTGTTATTGATAGCGAAATTACTTCTACAATTACAACCAGTACCGTAAAAACCAACGTCAAAAAACCCCATTTAGGTTCTTTATGTTTCATTTTTTCACCGCCTTATAACCTAATCCACGAACAGATGACAGTTCGATTTCCGGATATGACTCAAAGCGTTTCCTCAAACGGTTAATATGAACTGTAATTGTTTCCCACCCAGTCTGTGCATCCATCCCCCAGATTTCATCCATCAACTGGATTCTGGTGAATATTTTATCTGGATAAGAAAGAAGCTTGTACAAAAGCAGGAACTCCTTCTGCGGAAGCGTCTGCACATCCTCTTCCCGCGTAACTGTATATGTATCATAGTCTAAGGTAACTTTTCCGATCTGAATCTTCCTTTCATTTGCAATTTGCGCGCGTCTTAAAAGTGCTTTCACACGTATCAGCATCTCTTCTTCATCCACTGGTTTTGTCATATAATCATCGGTTCCTACCAGATAAGCTTGCTTTCTGTCACTCGGAAGCTGCTTTGCAGTCACCATCAAGATTGGAATATTACTGGCTACATCCCGTAACAATTTGGTAAATTCATACCCATCAATTTTTGGCATCATAATATCTACAATTGCAAGATCAAATGTTTCTTCGTCCATTAGTTCCAATGCCTGTTCACCATTTTCTGATGTTGTAACAGTATAATGTTCTGCCTCAAGAATTGCGCGAAAAAGTCGTCTTGTGTTTTTATCATCATCAATTACAAGTATGTGAAACATTATGTCACCTCCATTTTTTCTAGTAGACATAGGGCTTACGCCCTCATGCCCCTACACAAAACCTTACGTGCGCTATTACGCATATATACTCGTTTTATCGGCTTTTGCTCACACTATATAATTTATTCTACCATAGTTATCTAAACTTAATCTAAACTTTTTTACAACTTATCAACATTCATATTTCGTATATGAACCAATTGCTCTTTACCAACTTCTCGAATATCGTCATGTGCATAGCCAGGATATAGTAGAAAATAATGCATCCATTATCTTAAATATACGTGGCAGTGTATCAAGGGCAACATCATTTATAAACAAAGGACTTTCCCCATTGCTGTTATTATACCTTGGTCGTTTTTACAACATAAATTTTTCTAAACCTTGAATCCAAAAAATATCGCTAACTTATTCTATCGGAGTAATATTTTCTATTAATAGGTCATTTGCTTCAATTGAAAATTCTGAAAAAGGTGTTAATATATTTATTTCTAATTTTGGCTCATTATAAAAGATTTCACAATAATTAATTAATGCAGGGGCTTCAAAATCACCTTCCTTACACACTATCAAAACATTTTTAAGTTCTATTAAATACGATTTATTTCCATTATCATTAATAGTTAGTATAAGGTTATTCTTATCAAACACTGCTTTTTTAATTCCAGCCTCTTCCCAAGAAATTTCATATATTTCTCCCCAATGCTTGGGTATTTTACTTTTATCTTCTTCATATCGAATAGCTAAAGCATTAAAAATTTCATTGTTACTCTTTTCTAATTCTTCGCTCATATCATTTAGAAGTTGATAGACTTCTGGCGAAATAATATATAACAAAAAAACCCTTACATCCGCAATCTTAGATGTAACTTTGGTAGGTAAATTACCCAAAATATGCATAGATAATCCAACATAGGTATCCGTATGAATAAATGAATCAAGTTCTTTCTGTAAACAATCTTTCATAGAATTTCTAAACATATCTTTTCTTTTCTTACAAACTTCTAAATAAAAATCTTCATCGAACACAGATGCCTTATTGTTTATGGTAAATTCCGATAAAAAATCATTATTTAGAAATTGTTTGATTTTAAAATACCTAGTTAAATACCTCATATTTCTATTCCTTCCTTTCATAATATCAGTGAATGTTATACATATCAAATTTAATTATTTATGCATCAGTAAACAGTAATATCGTTAAATGGTTTTATATCTTTTACTAGTAGACCAAGAATGATCTTATTAATAAAAATAGCATTTCAAAAATTGATTGAAATGCTATTTTAATACTACATTGAATGTACAGTACACAATAATTATCAACTGGCATTATTCTAAGTCCCCGACTTTTCCATGGCATCAATGTAACAGTCCAATTTTATTCCGTACTTTTCCCCAGATCATAACTTGGAAATAGTCATAAGCTTTATCATAAATTACCCAGGCAAGCTGGCCACCTGCAATCAGTCCAAACAGAATAGGCATACTGATGTTACCTGCAAATATAAGGTGCGGAAATAGCAAAAGCATCGGAATATAAAGCAGATTGAAGAAAATAAACTTTACGAAGAAATGAGCTCGCTTATACGACGGAATTTGCCTCTTCAATAAAACAATATAGGATGCTTCGCTCCATACAATATAAAGAGAAAAACCAGCATACGTCAATACATATAATTTGTTCGGTGATAGAAAAAATCCAAGCAGCAAACAAGCTATAAAAAAGCCAAATCCAAGCCGGAGACCAAATTCACGTATTGCAATACCAACCATAAAAGCTGCCGCTGCAAGCAAAAACAATGTATTAGTCTCTATAATAGACGCAAATATAATAATTAGAGACACCATTGCAGCAAGTAATCCTAAAAATGCTACCTGCTTAGCTTTTACATGCATGAACACAAATCCCCTCCCATACACTCACATAACGAATCTGCACACCATAAGTCACAGCAAAAGTTTCCAGTTCCGCAAGAAGATCCACCATATCCATAACCTGCACTGTTATTTTGATACCGCTGTCCGCCCCGCTGAAGCTGATTTAACAAATTACTGAATTCACGGTTATTTGGCTCCATATTAACAGCCTGTCTTGCATAATTCATTGCTTCCATATTATTTCCAAGTCCTGCGTGTGCCACTGCATTAAAGTAATACCATCGACCATTGCGGTCACTAATACCGGAAAGCACATTCAAAGCTTCATTATAATGACGGGAATTAATATAATTTGCAGCTGCAGCCATCTTAGGATCATCCTGTCCACTATAACCGGCACTTGAATAGGAAGTTGAACTTTGACCACCATTTTCACGTTCATTCATAATCTGCTGATAAGCTTCCTGCACCTGTTTGAACTTTTCTTCCGCAAGATCAGCCAATGGGTTATTTGTATTTGTATCAGGATGATACTTTCTGCTTAATTCACGATATGCTTTTTTTATTTCATCATCTGAGGCACTTGGTGATATACCAAGCACGCTATATGGGTCCATAATCATAATTTTAAATCCTTTCCTTCTTCTGTTTCTCTGTATTATATTTGCTCCAGACGCCTCCATACAGGATATTTCTGAGAATTTCCACATCCTCTACACAGGGGAGCTTCTCAAATGCATTTGCAGTTTCAGCAATCATCATCGTGAGCATTTCAAAACAAAATTCTTCATAATCTTCCCGGTCTTTATAGAAAACAAGTGGATTATAAGCATTGTTTTTCATGTCTTTTTCCAAATCAAAGTATGCATCGAGTAGATAAATATATTTTCCTAAGAAAAATCCAAGTTTTCGAAGACTTTCCTCCCAGATATCCTGTTTATATACAAATAACTCTGCCATAAGCGTACCAAAGCAGCCACTTACTAAATCGAGGCTTTTTTCACCTTTGGATTCAAGCTGCTGCATTTTCTCTAAGGAGGAGGCAATTATACCACACTGTCTTGGATAGCGTTTTTCTATCGCAAGGTATTTCTTCTTTATGACAGCAGAACTTAAAAGTCCATTTATTTTTTTCTCATCATGCCAGTCATCCAAAAAATTATGATATGCCAGAGCTATATTCATATCCGCCGCATAGGTACTTATTTCATTAAACATAATATCATGTTTTTTTATTGGGTGAATCATACAGTGTTTTTGTTCAAAAGTGGCATCTGTTTCATATAATGACGTGAGTAGCAGCACTAAAAAGGTCATATCATACGTCAGTGTCATCTGACCCAACAATCCATGCTGTTCCTTTAATGTATGACACAATCCACAATAATAAGCATGATAACGATTGTATTCTTTGATTTTTAATTCTGGTTTATTTACGGTTACATAACCAAACATAAACTCTTTATTATCCTTTCAAGTACGAGAATTAATTACTGCTTCGTAATTATTATGTCTATACTAATAAGTGGACTCTAAAAAGTCAATAAAAAAACGGTGAAATTTTCTAATCGTCTTTACTTTCATATACGTATCCCCTTATTATCTATAGAAAGAAAGTGTTGTATTGAAAGTTGCTTAGTTATTTAATCTCGCATCAAACACAGTACTATTTCCTGTAACTGTAACAGTTTTTCCATTATCATTGATAGGCCTAGAAATATAGTTAAAAATTAGTTTCTCCATCAAGGAATCCATACAATAAAAACAAGCATTTCAACGCTTGTGACTGAAATGCTTATCTTATACTACATACTTTTTAGTGCTTTTTTATTTTCTAAGCTGTGAATCGATATCTCTTCCACCATACATAACTCGTACAATTGATACTTTATCCTGTTTCATATCGGGAATGTACAGTACATAATAATTATCAACTGGCATCATTCTAAGTCCCCGACTTTTCCATGGCTCTTTTTCATATCTATGAAAGCGTTCTGGCATCTGTTCAAGGCTCATTATACTTTCCTCTAATTGGGCTGACTGTCCGATTGCATTATCAGGCGATTGCAACTCAAAGGCAATATATTCATATATCCCCCTAAGATCTGCATCCGCCTGTTCGGAAACTTCAATCTCAAAAATCATAAATTGTAATCCTTCCGGATATCCGCAAATGCCTTAGTTGCCTTTTTTGTACGACCTTCTTTTACATCCGAATAACCTTTCTCTAGTTCTTCATTCATATGTTCTTCAGATAGCATACTCATATTGACAGGCTTTGCAGACGGAATCTTCACATCAAACGGAAGTCCTCCCTGTAAAATAATCTGTTTATAGAACATATTAATAGCACTGGAGGTTGGAATTCCAAGCGTAGAAAGAATATTTTCTGCCTGTTCTTTTACTTCTGGTTCTATTCGTGCATATAAATTAGCTGATTTTGTTGCCATAAAACATCGCTCCTTCCAAAATCATAATAATTGTTTTACACTTATATTATATCAATTTGTAAGCACAATAGCAATACAGATCTTCATGGCTGCTCTTTTAGCTTTTTTGCAAATATTAGATCTCTTTTACTAAAATATTATATCGAAGCAACCGTAAAATGAGCACCTATTTGTGATTACATAAAAGTGACAATTTGTGAGTACACTGAACGTTTTTATCACATATTTTAGGCATAAAAACAACGTAAAAATCAAATTCAACCCTTTTTAAATTTGTGAAAACACCCTTTGTGGGTACACTTTGCTCTTTGTGCCCATTTCATAAATATGAAAAAATAATGGTTTTATTCCGCCACCCAATTGTTTTAAGCGCTCATCATCCATCGTAAACCCTTTTATTAAGTATTCTTTCAGACGTTCTGATGCCCATCTACGGAAGTTGGTGGCTATACTAGATTTGATACGATATCCTAATGAGATTATCATATCCAAGTTATAGTAAATCACATTATAGTTTTTACCATCTGAAGCAGTTGTTCGGAATTTCCGAACAACTGAATCCCTATCCAACTCTGCTTCTTCAAATATGTGAGATATATGTTCACTTATATTCGATTTACTCGTTTGATAAAGTTCTGCCAATTGAGCTTGTGTGAGCCATACTGTTTCATCTTCCATCTTCACATTGATATGTGTAATTCTGTCGTCTGCCTGATAAATTATGATCTCACCTTGGTTATTCAGAGAATTCGTCATCTCATCCTTCATATTATTTTATTCCTTTCCAATGTAATTTTTATTAATTCCTATGCACCTGTGTTTATTTCTCAATATCACTGATACCACCAAATCCCATACCCTTGATTATTCGCAATTTGATATAATGGTTCAATTGTTTGCCTCATTGCGCTTTCAAATGCATCCCGCCCACGATCCGACTGTCCAATACTAAAAATATCTTTTTTCACAGTAAGATACTGTTCCATTGTTCTTTTTAGCTTTGTCTTATTCTTAGCCACAAGAAATGCCTGATATTGATATCTGCAAAACTTATCCAGGTATCGATCTTTGTCTGGAAGTTTATTATTTTTTTCACTGTTCATATTCTTAAACATTGGATACAAATTCCAAATCTCATTATGCAATACAAAACTCCATGGAATAAAATGGTCAATACTTAACCCTCCATATTGCAAAAACGCTTCTTCTGTCAATTCCTGCTCCGTGTACAAATCATATAATGGCATTTCCGTTTGGATTGTTTTCCAGAATTTTGTTGCCTCCACTAGATTTCGGTCTTTTGATGTAGGTGGAAATAATTTGAACGGAATAGCTGGTACATTTGGGTTTCTTTCTTGTATGTAACGAATCATTTTATAATTCATCCACCCTTCAATTACCGCAGCATTTGTTCTAATATAATCGTACCAATGATTTGATACCGTCAGCTGTTCATTCATTCGATCTAAAATATAGAATGCATTATTTTGATCTTGCCTATTATATCGCTCAATAATTGCATTGGCTTTCCAATCACCATATTGCATATCTACTTTTTTCTCGTATTCCAGTTCTCTTTGATAAAAAGGCCGAATCAACCGATAAGGAACCATATTTGTAAAGTCTTTTATTTTCTTCAAGAGAATCTTATCATCGCTATGGCATATGAAATCATATATTTCTTCTTCCTTTTCCTCTCGGCCAACATGCAAACTATCATGAATGTACCATATCGCGTCTGCAAGCTTGTCCGAATATCCCAGACTCAAATTATAAAAAACAACAGGATACCATGCCGACGCAATCATTCTTGCCACAATGTTTTTATATTTTAGGATTCGATTTCCTAACAGAATCTCTGCAAAAATCCCTTTAAACCAATATAATTTATAACTGGAAGCAAAGTTATCAAGCATACTTTCTAAATACCCAGCTTCTACCACTTCCGATTGAGGAAGAATATGAGATAATTCCATTACTGCTTTCTCCTTTTTCCAAGTGTTTTTTTGTTATCTAAACTATTACTATAAAAACATGTCTCACGCATTATATTTCTTGATTATGCGCCTTATAATTCATTTTTCTGTAATAACACATTTAACCATTTTTCATCAGACCTTTCTGGTCTAACATCAGCTGTGATCCAGGATTCTACCAATTTAAATTCTGGTATTTCCTGCAAAAAACATACAAACCTCTTTTCAGTCATATCCGTGAAATACCGTCCATTTCGTTCCCCTTCAAATTCGCCATACTTAAAAGAAGTATAGCATATTCCTTTATCTTTTAGAGCCTCAGCGATTTTTAATATCACTTGCTTTAAATCTTTGTATGGTAAATGGAGTATGGAAGAACAAGCCCATACTCCATCATATTTACCATGCTCCGACAGTTCCTCAAAATGCATCTGCCTCACTGGAATACCCGAATATTCGGTTGCAATCTTACAAAGTTCCATTGATCCATCTATCGCCTCTACCTGGTATCCTAAATCAGAAAAATAGTTCACATCACGTCCTGAACCACATCCAAAATCCAAAATCATACCAGATACTTGGATATACTGAAGAAATTTATTCTGCGTGTCATTGAAATTGACAGATAACGTTTCTGAAGCAAAGCGATTTGCATGTTTATTATAATATTCCAATGTTTCATTATAGTTCATATATTTTGACCCCTACTCAATGATTTAAATCGTGATTGTATCTTTATAAAATAAGCTTAGCACCTCATTACCAAAAGGACAATTATTTTTGGCTTTGATCTCAAAATCTTCCATCATTCGCTTCCATTCTTTTGACAATTACATTTTCGAATTGAATTTCCAATTTAGATCCTTATCGCCGCTATTTATATCTCCTTAAATATTAAAATCATCATACATGGTTTTGTTATTGCCCAGTTCCTTTAGTGTTTGATTCAAGATAAGCCTAAATAATTTTATTTTTTTCCCCTAACGTTTTTCAACTCACCAGAGAACACATACCGTCTGTATCCTTTGGTGAGTTGAAAGATAAAATCTGCTAGATTAAGAATTCACTACTTTTAAAGTGTAATCTTCGTTTGTATAATTGTAATAACTTTGTTTAATGATTTTAATGACATAGGTTCCCTTTGTCAAATTTAATTTTTCGGAATATTTGGTAATGACTCCTTTTGCAGAATTGGATTGCTCATAAAAATTATAATCTTTCACTTCTGATACGATTCCAGAAGAAGAAACTCGAAATAAAGTCATTTGAAAGGATCCTTTTGTAGAATGCTTAAAGTTAATTTTTATATTCTTTTTCGAACTTAGCTTTATCTTGTAGTAATCCTCATCATTATTGTTGGATAAATTCCCAGTAACCGCTTTTTTTAAATCTATTTTTGAAGCTGTCTGAAGTGTATTATTAAACTCTGATTCTTTATTGTCATTTTCTGTCACATAACCAGTAACACTTGTTGAAGAGGTATTATAATTAATCTCAGTAATTTCATTTAATGTTCCGTCAGTTAAAGCCTGATATAAAAACATTGTATAATCACCTTTTGTTGAAAGCTTTAATGCTAGGCATAATTTCCCTTTTTGAGTTAATTCAAACTTATAGTAGTGGGTATCACTTGTAATGCTATGCCATAGACTGGGAAACATGTACGGTAGGATTGATATCTCCTCACAACACCACATACCGCTCTTTTATTTTCAACTTTCTGGTAACAAAATTTTTTTATTTGGAAAAATTTTGCATTTTATCATATCTCGTTATAGGTTCTTCGCTTAATATATCTGCAAATCTTTTTCAAATGCTGTCTCTTCAGCATTTTTTAACAGTAGATATATCAAATTATCGTTTTTATAAGTATCATTAATTAGCATCAACTCTTTTGTTAACGTAGTACTGCTAACTGTACGGTTATCCGTATTAATACTTACCTTTATTCCCGAATCCAAGTAATCCATAAGTGGGTATTCTGACCAGTCATTAATGGACTTTGTCTGAAGATTACTCGAAGGGCACATTTCCACACCAATTTTTTTCTTAGCAAATAAACTCATAAGCTTTTTATCTTTTATTAAAGCAATTCCATGTCCAATCCTACTTGCTCCTAAGTCATATGCAAGCTGCACATTTTGTAGATTTCCAGTTTCACCAGAATGAATAACAAACGGCATTTCCAATTTTCTTGCTTTAAAAAACAATTCTTGAAACTGTTTTGTTGGAAATACAGATTCGTCTCCTGCCAAATCAATAGCGCATACACCATTTCCCAAATATTCTCTTGCACTATAAAGCATTTGCAAATTCTGCTCTGGATTATGGTGCCTCATTGCACATGTAATCACATTATATCTAACGCCAAATACATTCTTACCTTTTTCTAGTCCCTCCAGAACGCTTTCAATAACCGCTGAACAAGATAGTCCTTCATGAACAGAAAGCATGGGTGCAAATCGCACTTCAATATATTGGATATTTTCTTTTGCGGCTTCTCTCAAAAATGAATAAGCTCCATCCCTAAGTCCTTCTTTATCTTGCAGACATTCCAATGGAAGAGAAAATTTTTCCAAATATTCTGCTAAACTATTGCAGTTTTCATTTACACACAGCATATCTAGTGTTACATTTTTATCGGTATGTCTCTGAATCATTTCTAATGTTAATGAACCATCCAAATGACAATGTAAATCTATTTTTGGTATTTTTTCAATATCCACCTTATCCCCCCAAAATCACTTAATAATCACTATAACTTCTTTAATTGCTCAAATCACTAGCAATTCCTAATTTTGTAAGAATGAATCTATTTTCATCAAAAATTAATTTCACAATTCTTTTTTGCAATTTAAATTCCGAGGGTGATTCAAAACGATTGCTATGATATCTGTTGTTATGATAATTTTTTACTTCTTCTAAAGGTATTAATTGAGAAAATTGCCAATCCTATTAAGGTTGCAAAATATGGAATTATTTTAACCAGATCTGATGAAAAACCCAATGCTGCCAAGGCATTTGACAAAGCATCTGTTACGCCAAACAAAAGTGAAGTTAATGCAGAACCGAGCGGCGTCTGCCTTCCCATTGATTCTGCTGCCAAGGCAATCCATCCTCTTCCGCTAATCATATCTCTTGAAAACCATGCTACATATCCCATTGACATAAAAGCTCCACCAAAACCACACATTACACCACTAAGCAATAAAGCGATGGTCTGAGTTTTTATTACATTAATTCCGACTGATTCTGCTGCTTCTTTTTTCTCACCTACTGCTCTTATATGAAAACCTAATGGTGTTTTTTTCAGCAAATAGTATGTCGCAATAACCGATAGAACGGATAAATAAGTCAATAAATTATGACCTGAAAAGACATGCCCAATAATTGGTATATTCTCAATGAATGGTATATTAATATTAGGTAGTACTTTGCTCGGAAGTGATATACTAGTACCTTTATCATGTGCTATTAAGTACAGAAAAAATATAGTTCCACCACTGGCTAAGCTGTTAATTGCAATTCCTCCAAGTATAATATTTGTTTTGTAATATAAAGTAAAAAAAGCAAGTATCCCTGAAAATACAACTGCAACTAATAAAGCCATTAACAATCCGATAAAAGCGCTTTGAGTGAAATAGCTAAAAAGCATACCAGAAAAAGCAGCCATTAACATTAATCCTTCGAGCGAGATGTTTGGTACACCTGCTACATCGGAAATCAACGCTCCCATAGATGCAAATAATAATGGGGTAGTCACACGAAAAATTGAAGATATAAAATCACTTGTGAATATTAGATTAGTAAACTCCTTCATGTTTAACCTCCTTCACATCTTTTTCAATCCATATCTGTCTGTATTTATTTAAAAACTTCTCTGCAGAAATTAGCAGTATAATCAGACTCTGCAGAATTGCAATCATTTCAGTCGGTACATCAGCAGATCGATTAACCAAATCCGCTCCTACCCGCAGGTAGCCAACAAATAAAGCCGCTCCAACAACACCAAATGGATTATTATTGGCTAGCATAGCAATCATGCATCCATCGAAGCCATATCCGGGCAAGCCTGTCCATTCAAAACGTCTATGCATTCCCAAAGTTTCAATAATACCACCGCAACCTGCAATAGCACCAGCTACAACATGAACCATAATAATGACTTTAGTTACATTGACACCTGAATATTTTGCAAACTTCGCATTGGTTCCTGTAATCCTAATTTCATAGCCACTTTTTGTCTTATAAATATATAAATATACCAAAACAGTGAATAAAAGTGCAATTAAAAATCCTGCATGGATTCTCGTACCACTGATTATTACCGGAAGTAAGGAAGCTGATCTATATTTATATGAAACCATAGTCGCAACATTTGGATCACGCATGACATTATTTAACACATAACTCCCAATTCCCAACATGATGCTATTCATCATAAGTGAAGTAACCATTTCATTCGCTCCATACTTTGCCCGTAGAACACCCGGAACCAGCATAACAGCAATTCCTGTTAATGCTCCAACAATAATACAAACGAGTGGGAATATTACTAATGGAAGTTGTAACCAGATAGCAAGCAGAGATCCTGTTACTCCCGAAATATAGAATACACCTTCACTACCTAAATTAAATAAATTAGTACGAAATAGGATTGCCATAGATAATCCTGAAAAAATCAAAGGTATTGCTGTTTCTATAATATTTCCAATATATCGTTTCGAAGTAATCGGATCAAATAGAAATATTTTAATAGATTCTAATGGGTTATCACTAACCATTGTAATAATTATAAATGCAACAAGAATAGCTGCCAGCATTGAAATTACCGTTCTAATTATATTAAAAGACTTTTCTCTACTCATCCGCGTTCACTGCCTTTCGAATCTGTTCCTCAGAATGTTTTTCAATCCCGAGCATATGCCGCCCCAGTTTTTCTTCATTTAACTCATCTATGTTGTCATAATATGCAACAATTTTTCCTTCATACATAACCGCAATAACATCTGCCAATTTCAATATCTCACTTAGGTCTGCCGAAACAAGTAATACTGCACATCCTTGATCCCTTAGTTCAACTATTTTTTTATGGATAATATTTGAAGCTCCAATATCTACCCCACGAGTTGGCTGTTCAGCAATTAAAATCATTGGGTTATGTCCGCATTCTCTGGCTACTACCACTTTCTGCATATTTCCTCCAGAAAGCATACCTATGGGTTGATTCCCCCCCACACAACGGATTTCATACCGTTTAATGCTTCTGTTTACAAAATTGTTTATTTTCTTAAAATTCAGAATGCCATGATTACAGATTTCTTTTGAGTTAATCTGATTAGATATCATATTATCTCTGATTGATTCTTTTATTGCTACGCCCTGATCCAACCTGTCTTCAGGTATATATCCAACATCTCTTTTACGGATTCGTTCAACTGTATCCAATTTGATTGTTTTTCCATGAAATGTGATATCACCACTTTGGATTGGCATCTTTTTCATCATCATATTAATCAATTCCACTTGACCATTCCCCTGAACTCCAGCAATACCAAAAATCATACCTTTTTTTACACCAAAGTTAATGTCACTTAAAATTTGAACTTTATTTCTATCTGTGTATGAAATATGATCAACATGGATTATATTCTTTCCATATTTCTTTTCTGATTTTTTAATGGATGTATCCATCTCACAACCCATGATTAAGTTTGAGATTTCTTGTTCTGAGATATCCGCTCCCTGATAAGTTCCAATTGTCTTTCCGCTTCTCATAACAGTTATCCGATCTGATATCTGCTTGATTTCCGGTATTTTATGCGATATAAATATTATGGTATATTCTTGCTCTTTCAAATGTATCAATTCTTCAAATAACCTGTCTGTTTCCTGAGGCGCCAGCACCGCTGTCGGTTCATCCAGAATTAGAATTTTTACTCCCCTAGCCAATGCTTTTAATATTTCTACCTTTTGTTTTATGCCAACTGGGAGATTACGGGTAATTTCCTTTGGATTTACAATTAAATTATATTTCTTACTGATTTCCTCTGCAAAATGAATAGCTTTTTCTTCATTAACAAAAAGTCTTTTTTTTGGCTCCATGCCCAAAACAATATTCTGAGCAACAGAAAATGATTCTACTAACATAAAATGCTGATGAACCATCCCTATACCATTTGCTATAGCATCTTTAGAATCCGAGAATTTAATGGGTTTTCCCTTTAAAAGGATTTCTCCTCGGGATGGTGCTTCCATCCCGAAAAGAATTTTCATTAAAGTGGATTTACCGGCGCCATTTTCTCCCACCAATGCATGTATCTCTCCCTTTTTTAGATTAAAAGAAACATCAGAGTTTGCTACTACTCCATTTCCATATATTTTTGCAATGTTGTTCATTTCTAAAATGTAATCGCTCATATATTCCACCTTCTCTGGTTGTTTGTAACATTCATTGATTACTTACTGCACCATAACTAAATTATGGACGAACTTTGTCACGGATTGCATTGATTTGATCCGTTGTTAATCCAGTTGTATCAGTGATTGCAATCTCACCGCTGATTACTTTATTCTTTATATCAGTAACCATATTTCTATTTTCTTCATTTAACAATTTTTCATAATATTCATTTTCTACGATGCCAACTGCACCTTCCTTAAGACCATAAAGTCCTGTAGTTCCATAATTAACTTTTCCCGCCATTGCTTCCTTTACAACAGACAATGCATTCTGAGAAATATTTTTTATAGCAGAAGTGATGATAGCATTAGCCATTTCGGGCTGTGACTGTTTCAATGCTTCAGCTTGGTCAGAATCAACACCGATAGCAAATTTACCTTTAGACGCTGCTGCATCAATTACACCCAATCCTGATTGTCCTGCTGCCGCAAATACTACTGAAATTCCTGAGTTATAAAGAAGCAGACCGTTCTCTTTACCTTTTGCGGTATCTGTAAAACTTCCTACATATGAAGAAGCTACCTTGGTATCCGGATTAATCTTCTGTGCGCCTTCGATATAGCCTACTAAAAACTCATTTATACCTGGAATATCCATGCCTCCTACAAATCCAATTGTACTTTCATCAAGTTCTTTTGCTTTTAAAGCTGCCACAGCACCTGCCAAGAAACACATTTCATTATTTTTTGGTGCCATAATATATACATTGCCTGGAATTTCTTCCATGGATCCATCCAGATTAATAAATTTTTGTTCTGGATATTCATCTGCAACTTGAGTTAACGCATCATCTCCATTACTGGAAACAGTTAAGATCAAATCGTAGTCTTTTTCACATAAATCTACATATGTTGAGTAATATTTTGAAGCATCTAATCCAGCTTCTACATAATCAACAGTAATACCAAGTTCTGACTCTAGAAGATCAATTGAATTGTATGCCGCATCAAAAAATGATTTATCTCCAAGGTTTCCTGGAATCATCAGAGCGACTTTATAATCTGCTGAAGTGTCCTCAGTATTTTCGTTCTTTGATTCTGATGCAACTTCATCCGTCTGACCAGTTTTAATATTCCCAGTTGTTTCATTCTCCTCCGTTGGTGCCGTACAGCCTGTAAATATCATGCTCATAGCTATACATATTGTAAGTATTAATGCCATTTTTTGTTTCATAATATTTTTCTCCTTTAATTATTTGATATTTTATCTATCAAAGCAAAACGCTTATGATATTCTTTGTAAAATAAGTTTATTAAATTTCAAAATATCTATTTTTTTAGCATAGTAAAAATTTTTATCAGTCTTTAAATCAATTTCATAAGCATTTGTTTTAAATACAATAGCACCCCTTGTCTTTTCTCCAGATAGTTCAATATTAAAATCACTTTGCTTTAGCTGCACTATTGACGAATCTATTAAAAAAGCAATTAGAATTACATCATGGAATGTAATTGGATAACCTGTTGTTTTCCGGAATATTTCTACTCCTCTGCGATAATAATCCATACGTTCGCTTTTCTGAGAACAGATTTTATTTAATAAATCATCTGATATAAGACAGTATTTTGTCACATCAAGGCCAAACATTATAAGATTTTCTGCATAATCCATCACAATTCTTGCCGCTTCTGGATCGCATAACATATTCCACTCTGGTGAAGAACTTGTAAAAACACCTCCCATAGCAATAATATGTACCTGTTTCATAACTTCTGGATCCTTATAAAATGCCATGCCTAGATTCGTCATAGCTCCCATTTCTACAATGATTAAATCAGGATTTTCTTTCACCGATTGAATGATAAAGTCTACTGCATCCATATCTTGTCTGACAACATGATGCATGTTTTTTCTTAAAATTTCATATTGAATCGGATTTTCTTCATACTTTGGTCTTTCAATAATAGGAATTCCACAACCTGCATAAACAGGAATATTTTTTCTGCCATATTGCTCACATAAATCCATAACCATTTCAGCTCTTTTTATTGTATTATTAAATACCGTACAGAATCCAATAATATCAAGTTCCGTTGAATTAAGTGCCATAATAATTGCTGCTGCATCATCTGTGTCATCTCCTAAATCAGTATCAATTATAATTTTCTTTATTTTTTTCGACATTTTATACTCCTGCACTTAAATATACTTTTTGTTTGTTTTTCAAGTCGAATTATACTAGTGTTCATTATTAATAGTAAAGGCCAACTGGCTTTTGCTATTTTTTGTATGCTTTATTTTTCAAACCACAATCTAAGTCACTATATAATGTGTAATGACAGAAGCATACAAAAAAACCTCATAATCAGCAAAAAACAAAGAAAAAACTTTGTCATTTTGTTGTTTATGAGGTAGTTCATTTTGCTTTGAACTACACTAAATGATATTTATTCCAGCTGGCGATATCCAAGGACCCCAGCGTAATCCATGTTAGTAATTGTTCACTTAAAAATATTTTCCAATATAGCTTGATATTTATCTTCAGTTATAACTATTTTCTTGTTTATAGCCGTAATTTCCTCTAATTGTTTTAATTGATGAATACTTCTTCCAACAGTTCGAATACTAACCCCAATATTTTTAGCAATATCCTCATATTCAGCGTTTACAACGACCCTATTGCTTTCATCTTTATGCATATCATAATAATTTACAAGATAGTGTCTAAAGCGGTTTAAACCATCAAGATAATAAAAATTACCGTCATTGTCTGATCTTTTATATAAATCCTCTGAAACTAATGTAATGCAGCGATGAAGCATTTCTAAATTATTCATAATATAATTATAAATAATTGCAGATTCAACTCTCAAAGCTATCACTTCTGTTATGCTCTTGATGGTAGCAATGTAAGAATTTTTTCTTGCAAACACTTCCAATAGACCAATATTTCCATTATTCTTATCTATTTGAAAGTAATTATATTCATTCCCATCTACATAACTTTTTGTCCCTAAAGCAGTTCCTGATTTGATAAAATACAAATATTCAGGAAATTCACCCTTTGTCACAATATTAGTATTCGGAGGATATGTAATCCATCTACCCATATTTATTATATTTTCAGGTAATACCGATAAGTTGAAAATCACTTCATTCTTATAGTTTGCCCATTCACTCGTTAGCTTCATTGTTTCTCTACTCCATAATCATATACGTTTCTAGTCAATCCTTTTATAACCTTAAGTGTAAGAAAAATGATTCCTGTTTAAAGAAATCTATTCAATTATCCTATCATAAAAATCAAAAAATAAACAGTTAAATTCCTTTTACTAAATACTATTTTTGCATTTCCAGAATGATATAAGTTTCAGCTTTCCATTTTTTAATCTTTCTTTTAATTCACGTTTTATTACTTAAAAGAACAAAATTCTAGCAAAATATTGTTCATAGCTGCTCCTTTACTTTTTGCAAATATTATACCGAAACAGCCGTAAAATGAACACCTATTTGTGAATACATAAAAGTTGTAATTTGTGAGTATACTGAACATTTTTATCACATATTTCAGTTATAAAAACAACTTAAAAATCAATTTAAATCCACTTTATGAGTAATCCGGACCATTTTACACCACCTGTCCGGATTTAGGAAACCGGTATTCCGGAAAAATGGAAACCTTGATTCCAGTAATGGAAACTGAGGATATTTTTTCTTTATAATGTATCTATGCACCAATGGTGTAAATACGTTATAAGGAGGTCAATATATATGACCAAATATCGGGAAATCCTTAGACTCCATAGTCTTGGATTTAGCCAACAAAACATTGCCTACAGTAGCAATGTCTCCAAGAAAACAGTCAATAAAGTCTTAAAACGAGCTGAAGAAATGAACATTTCATGGCCGTTAGCTGACACACAGACTGATGCTGTGATTGAGGGACTTATGTTTCCAAAAAACAATCAGACATCTAA
>JBGSNZ010000031.1:0-158069 GCA_041739345.1 Acetivibrio sp.
GGGGATATGGTTGTCGAAATTCGAATGGAGCACAGGGGCTGGTCTTAAAATCAGACGCATTAAGCACTCGGCAGAACCTCTAAGCAAGGCAGAATGAGCTCTTATGGGAGCTCATTCTGTCTAGAGTTTCTACCTCATAAAGCTAAAATGATTTTAAGACCAGCCCCTGTGCTCCATTCGAATTAGGAAGACTATGCCCACCGCGCATATTGCTAATTTTGATAAACCGCCCCGCTGTTGTCTGCAATGAAGCTGTAAACACAGAATTTAATTCAGATAGTAGTAAAAGCATAGGTGGCGCCGTTATTGGGCTACTCTTGACTTTTCACCTCATTCCTTCATAATTCTGTTTTTTTACCGCTTGTGAACCAGCGAGTCCGCATTTCGTAAACAGCCATGAAAGACTGAGCTCATAATCTAGATTCAATTTACACGGCTCCCATGCTAGGATTTTATATCATTAGAGTATATGGAACGTAAACTCTGTCAAAAAATAGCTCACTAAGAGCTGTTTTTCGACGTTCAGAGGTTACGTGGAATGCTTATACGATTGATATAAAATCCTAGCATGGGAGCCGTGTAAATTGTAAAAAGTATAAAAATGCTCAGCCTTTCATGGTGTCACTTATCAACAAAGACTCGCGTCCGTCCTTCGTAGTTAAACTAGAATTTCGTAATAAAAAATAACAAAGTCCTTTAAATTTGTAGTATACTATAAGCAAAGGGATAAGCTATCCAAAGAAATGGGGAAAAGAAATGTCACTGAATGTAAGCGTATTTGTAAATGAGGGAATTATTATGGCGAGCGACAGTAAGACGACTTATACTCGCGAAGTAGATGGCAAAGTAATGGTTGGTATTCATACGAATAATACAACGAGGAAGACTTTTTTATGCCCCAATCAGGTGGGCTTATCATCTTGTGGAGAAGGTTCCGTCTTAGGTGTACCGATTGCTGGCTACATAGAGAACTTTATACGAGAAAAGGTAACTATGGAGATACAAATTGATGATATGCCACAGATGATAATCCAGTATTTTAAAGAACTGGTGGAAGGAAAGTCTGCGATACCTCAGGCACATTTCATGATTGGCGGATATCAAAAACAAGGAAATTTAAAAGTACAAAGAATTTACAAAATATTTCTTGAAAATGATTTTATAGAATCCATTGATACGAAAAATCAGGGAGCTGCATGGGATGGAGAAATTGTGGTGTTGGCAAAACTCATTAATCAAACCTTTGTACAAAAGCCCGATGGGCATATGATGCCGATGCCTCATGGAGAAATTCTATGGAATTTTTTTACTCTCCAGGATGCCATTAATTTTGCACAGTTTGCAATTAAAACAACAATAGATACGATGCATTTTCAAAATGTTATTGAGACGGTTGGTGAACCGATTGATATTTTATTGATTAAACCGGATACCACCGAGTGGATTGCACATCAGGAATTGCATTCTTCATAAGATATAGGGGAACAATATATAAAAAGAAGGGGTTGTCTTGTCAACCCCTTTTTGATATTATTTCATTGTGGATAAGTAATTTAACAACTATATATTAAAATAAGAAGGTACTAATAGAGAAAATGAAAAAAAGAATATTAATAATTACGACTGGCGGAACACTTGCCTCGACAAATGGAAATGAAGGAATGGTACCAAAGCTTAATAGTAATGATATTTTTTCAAATATAGAAGGCATCACAACCTATTATGATGTTGAATTCTTAGAGTTGTTTTCGCTGGATAGCTCGAATATTCAACCAGAGGAGTGGCAACTTCTGGCACGAACGATTTATAATAAATATCTGGAGTTTCATGGGATTGTTATTATTCATGGTACGGATACAATGGCATATACAGCAGCAGCACTATCTTTTATGTTGCAAAACATTCCGATACCGGTGGTTCTTACCGGAAGTCAATTATCTATTTTAAATCCAATCGCCGATGCAGTTGAAAATTGCAGATGTGCAATTAATATGGCAGGAAGTGGTGTTCCGGGAGTATTTGTAGCATTCAACCGAAAGGTTATTCGAGGAACCAGGGCCTCAAAAGTTCGCACGATCAGCTTTGATGCATTTGAAAGTATTAACAGTCCTTATATTGGAGTCGTAAATTCAAATGGACTTGATATTTCTCCTTATACATTAAAAAACACGGAGAGCGACTTTAGGCTGCAAGATAAATTATCAACCAAAGTTTTTCTACTAAAATTAATTCCGGGTACGGATCCCAACATATTTGAAATGCTTTTTCAAATGGGCTATCGGGGAATCGTATTGGAAGCCTTTGGCATTGGAGGGTTGCACTTTGAACGAAGAGACCTGGCAGAAGCCATAGGTGAAGCAATCCGCAAGGGAATAACAATCGTAGTTGGAAGTCAGTGTCTATATGAAGGAAGCAATCTTTCTATTTATCAGACGGGACAACGAATTTTAAAACAGGGCGCATTGCAAAGTCATGATATGACAATGGAGGCAGCAGTTACAAAGTTAATGTGGGTACTTGGTCAGACCGATAAAAAAGAAGAAATAGAAAGTTATTTTAATATAGATTTGGTAGGAGAAGTAAACCTTCCAAAAGAAAGAAAAGGATATTATATATAGAAGGGAGATTCGTATGATAAAGTTAATATGTACGGATATTGACGGAACATTAGTGGAGGACGGAACAGATAGGATAAATACCGAACTGTTTCATGTTATTGAAAAGCTGAAAGAAAAGGGAATCATATTTGCGGCAGCAAGCGGCAGACAGTATAACAGCATGAGAGCCTTGTTTGCACCAGTTGCAAATGACATGATATTCATTGCGGAAGGTGGAAATCTTGTTATGTGCCGTGAAGAGGTAATGGCAATCAGCCAGATGGACAAAGAAGTGATTCGCGAATTAATACACGATATAGAAGCAATTCCTGGCTGTAATGCCTTACTTTGCGGACCTTGTGAAGGATATGCCAAAAAGGATGCAAAAGAGCTAATTGAGCTTCTAACCAACGGATACCATTATCAAATGAGAGTGGTGGATGACCTCAATACGGTTTTGGATCAAAAGATTATAAAGGTTGCCCTTTTTCATAACGAAGGCAATGCAGATGAGTTAGCAAGGATCGGATTGTCTCCAAAATGGGAAAAGGGACGAGGTGTTGAATTAGTGTGCGCTGGTCTACAGTGGATGGATTGCATAATGGTTGGAAGTAACAAAGGTTCTGCGATTGAACGAATCCAAGACATAATGAAAATAGAGCCTTCTGAAACGATGGTTTTTGGTGATAATTTAAATGATATGCATATGCTCGCGAGGGCTGAATATAGCTATGCAGTAGGAAATGCAAGACAAGAGGTAAAAGAAGCTGCAAAATATGTTGCAGATACGAATGTGAATGATGGGGTCTTAAAAGAACTAAAGAAATTATTAAACAACTTAGAGAATTAGTAAGGAGGATTTCATATGAAAAAATGTGATGTAGTAATTATCGGAGCAGGACCTGCGGGTATATTTACCGCACTAGAGATGATTAAGAATGATAGTAAAAAGAATATTATCCTTGTAGAACAGGGAAAATCCATGGAGAAACGAAGATGTCCAAAGGAGAAAACCAATAAGTGTATGTATTGCAAACCATATTGTGATATTACCACTGGATTCTCTGGTGCAGGTGCTTTTTCGGATGGTAAATTATCGTTAAGCTATGAAGTTGGAGGTGAGCTTCCAAATCTTGTAGGCGCAAGTAAGGTACAAAGTTTAATTGAATATACGGATCAGATTTATTTGGATTTTGGAGCTGACACTAAGATTGAAGGTATCGGACAGGAAGATAAAGTAAAAGATATTCGTAAAAAGGCAATAAAAGCTGGACTAAAATTGGTAGACTGTCCAATTCGTCATTTGGGTACGGAAAAAGCGCAAGAAATCTATGGAGAAATTCAGACGTATTTAATTGATCACGGGGTAGAAATCCTGTTTGGCTATACTTGTCTTGATGCAGATATTAGAGATGGAAAGTGTTATGGTGTAGAAATTGAAGATATAAAAACACACGAAACACAGACTATTGAAGCAGCAAATACGGTAGTGGCGGCGGGAAGAAAAGGTGCGGACTGGCTTGAAAAATTATGTACCAGAAGTGGAGTAAATCATGTTCCGGGTACAGTAGACGTTGGGGTACGTGTGGAAGTTCGAAATGAAATTATGGAAGTAGTAAATAATGTTTTATACGAATCAAAGTTAATTGGATATCCAGCTCCATTTAAGAATAAAGTGCGTACTTTTTGCCAAAATCCGGGTGGATTTGTCAGTCAGGAAAACTATGACAATGATCTTGCTATAGTAAATGGTCACTCTTATAAAGAAAAGAAATCCAATAATACAAACTTGGCAATTCTTTGTTCACATAACTTTAGAGTGCCATTTGACCAACCAATTGAATACGCAAAGCGAATTGGTGAACTGACCAATATGCTTGCGAATGGACAAATTCTGGTACAGCGATTTGGTGATATTCTAGAAGGTAAACGTACCTGGCAGGAAGAACTAGAACGCAGTAATGTAAGACCAACACTGCCAGACGCGGTAGCTGGTGATATTACAAGTGCGCTCTCTTACCGAACCATGATGAATATTATCAACTTTATCAAAGCAGTCGATGAAGTGGTACCTGGATTTGCAGCACAGGAGACCTTACTATATGCACCGGAGATAAAATTTTATAGTAACCGTGTAAAATTAGATGAAGACTTAAATACTAATATTGAGAATTTCTATTGTTTAGGAGATTCCAGTGGTTGGACGAGAGGACTTATGATGGCTTCTGTTATGGGTGTTATCATTGGTAGACATTTGGTTTAAGTGCCAAAGGAGGACTTCGTATGGGAAATTGTATCGATTATCTAATCCGCTATGGAAAACAAGAGTTATCGGAAATGCCGTTCAATGATGTGGATAGCCTTATATTATGTCAGCTATCCTATCTTAAGTTTGAAGGAATGGTTCCAGAACTTGCAAAGAGACGAAAAAGCATGAAAATTATGGATTTGTTTGTACACCCACAGCGCGAAAGCCTCTTTATTGATGATAGGTATGAAGCTCAAAACCGAAGCCTTTTTGAAGCAGTTGCATTTAGCAAACGTTTTCAAAACTTAAAGATGAATCATTTTTCAAATTTGATAGATTTTGATAAACAGATACAATTTGCAGCAATAACTTTCTTTTTGGAGGATGGTACCACTTATGTTACATATCGGGGAACCGATGAAACCATAATTGGATGGAAAGAAGATTTTAATATGGCATTTAAGACACCAATTCCGTCACAAATCCTAGCGGTAGAGTATTTAAACAAGGTGTCTAAGAGAATATCGGGGGACTTTATTGTTGGAGGTCATTCAAAGGGTGGAAACCTTGCCGTATATGCTTCCATGAAGTGTGATGAAGCAGTAAAGGGAAGAATCCGTCGTATCTACACCAATGATGGACCGGGATTTGTGAAAGAGGTATTCTCCTCTGCTGAATTTGAAGCCATTAAGTGCCGTATTGTAAAAATTGTTCCACAGTCTTCTTTAATTGGGATGTTGTTGCAGCATCAGGAGGAGTATCAGGTTGTTCAAAGCTGTGGAAAAGGTGTAGCACAGCATGATCCTTTCACCTGGGAGGTAAAAGATGGAATTTTTGTTCGCAAAAATGATTTAAACCAAGGTAGAAAACTTTTTAATGAGCGACTAAACCAGTGGGTGGAAGGCCTTGACGATGAAGAAAGAACCGTTTTTGTAGAGACGCTTTTTAAGATTATTTCTGTAACAGAGGCAGAAACGTTAATGGAATTAACCGAAGAGTGGAGGGAAAATTCCTTCAAAATGGTAAATGCCATAAAGGAAGTCGATGCTGATACACGAAAAATGCTTCGAAAAATTATTGGTGCACTGTTTCATGTAAAAAAAGGGAAAAAAGCAATTGCAATTGAAAAAAAGAAAAGAATTGTTAATAGTGCGTTATAGTATATAGAATTATGAGAGGTAGACGGTGCATAAAATATTAATTGTTGAGGATGACGAGATAATCAAAAATTCAATCAAACAGTATATAGAAACTTGGGGCCTGAATGCAACTTACGTGGAGGATTTTAAAAATGTAGTAGGCACATTCGTGACGTATGATCCACAACTGGTACTTTTGGATATTTCACTTCCATTTTTTAATGGCTATCATTGGTGCAGTGAACTACGTAAGATATCAAAAGTACCAATTATTTTTATATCCTCAGCTTCGGATAATATCAATATTGTTATGGCAATGAATATGGGGGCGGATGATTTTATTGCAAAACCATTTGATTTAAATGTGTTAATGGCAAAGGTACAGGCTCTGCTTCGAAGAACGTATGACTTTGGGATGACAGGGCATTTGATCGAACATCGGGGAGCCATTTTTAACTGTTCGGATAATAGCCTAGAGTATCAAGGGGAACGAATTGAGCTAACAAAGAATGAAGATAAGATATTGAACTTAATGCTTGAGAATAAAGGTAAAATCATGAGTCGAGACGTTATCATGACAAGGTTGTGGGAAAGTGACAGCTTTATAGACGACAATACGCTTACCGTGAATGTAACCAGACTTCGAAAGAAGCTAGACGCCGTTGGGCTTGAGAACTTTATCCATACTAAAAAAGGGATTGGTTATATTGTGGAGTAGATAAATGGATTCGAAGAGGACAAAACTATTTTTTGAATATTTAAAAAGGCATAAGCAGTGTATTTGTTTGCTATGTCTGTTTTCGTTTGTATTTATTACGGTATTTTACTTATGTAATTTACCTTTAGCAGAGGTTTTATATGCATTAGTCCTTTGTATTTTTATATTAATTTTACTTGTGGCTATTGATTTTTCGAAATTTTATAAAAAGCACAGACAACTTCTGCTGTTGAAAAGAGAAATTAGCTTTGGACTAGATAATTTGCCCACACCAGATAACTTGATTGAAGAAGACTATACGCAGCTTTTGCGTCACCTTTATAGCGATAAAAATATGCTTCTATCGATTGCAGACAAGGAAAAGAGCGACATGCTTGATTATTATACGCTGTGGGTACATCAGATTAAAACTCCGATTGCAGGGATGCGTCTGCTATTACAAAGTGAATCAAAGGAACAAAATTTAGCACTCGAAGGAGAGCTATTTAAGATAGAACAATATGTTGAGATGGTGCTGTCATATCTTCGGATCGGTAGTGATAGTAATGACTTTGTTTTTAAACGTTATCAATTAGAAGACATGACAAAACAAGCAGTACGAAAGTACGCAAAGCTTTTTATAAAGAAGAAAATCAGCGTCGAACTGGGTGATTTACAGGCTGAGGTTCTGACGGATGAAAAGTGGTTTCTGTTTGTTATGGAACAAATTTTATCGAATGCATTGAAATATACAAATCAAGGAAGCATAAAGATTTATTTACTAGAAAAACAAAAACTTGTCATTGAAGATACTGGGATTGGAATAGAGCCGGAGGATTTACCTCGCGTGTTTGAAAAAGGATATACAGGCTATAACGGTAGGTGTGATAAAAAATCCACTGGTATCGGACTTTATCTATGTAAGAAAATCATGAAAAAATTGGGACATAGCATTTTAATTACTTCCAAGATCGGAGAAGGTACGAAGGTTGTCATGGATATAACTTCCATTTTGTTGCACGTTGAATAAGGTAACCTTACACTATTGTAAGATTAATCGAGGAAATGTAAGCCAAAGTTATGGCAGTATGTTTCCTCGATTTATTATAATATAGGAATAAAAAAGAAATGGAGTGCCGACAAAACGGCAGATGGAGCGCAAAATGACAATTTTAGAAGTTAATAATTTAAAGAAGATATATACCACAAGATTTGGGGGAAACCAGGTAAAAGCGCTGGAAAATGTTTCGTTTTCGGTGGAAGAAGGCGAGTATGTAGCAATTATGGGAGAGTCGGGTTCTGGTAAGACAACATTATTAAACATATTAGCATCTCTTGATAGGCCAACAAGTGGCAATGTGCTGCTAAATGGAGCGAGTATTGTTGATATCAAGGAAAAGCAAATTTCAGCATTTCGACGAGACAATTTAGGATTTGTATTCCAGGATTTTAACCTATTAGATACCTTTTCAATTCAGGATAATATTTTTCTTCCGCTCGTGTTATCGGGTACCAGCTACCCAGAAATGAAGAAGCGGTTGGATCTGATTTCAGATAAGCTTGGCATACGTGAAATACTTCAAAAGTTTCCATATGAGGTATCTGGAGGACAAAAGCAAAGGGCTGCCGTTGCAAGAGCTATTATTACAAATCCCCAGCTGATTCTTGCAGATGAGCCGACTGGAGCACTAGATTCCAGAGCAACGGACAGTTTGCTAAAATTATTCAAAGGGATAAACGACGAAGGGCAAACAATCCTTATGGTTACGCATTCTACAAAAGCAGCCAGCCATGCAAAGCGCGTTTTATTTATTAAAGACGGGGAAGTGTTCCACCAGCTTTATAAGGCAAATATGAGCGATGAGCAAATGTTTGGAAAGATTTCAGATACACTTACTATGATAGCGACAGGTGGTGTTAGAAATGAATAGTATGTTTTATCCAAAGCTTGCAGCAAGCAATATTAAGAAAAATGGGAAATTCTATTTCCCTTATATTCTCACATGTATCGGAACCGTTCTCATGTTTTATGTAATGTGTTTTATAGCTTATAATCCAGGCATTATGAAAATGCCAGGTGGAAGTAGTCTTCTAGGAATGATGTCATTTGGTACGATTACAATAGGTATATTTTCCGTTATCTTTTTATTTTACACCAATAGTTTCCTTATGAAACGCCGTAAAAAGGAACTTGGGCTTTATAACATTCTTGGCATGGAAAAACGACATATCGGTAAAATGTTGTTTTTTGAAACCTTGTTCATAGCAGTAATTGGATTAGCAGGAGGCCTTCTTTGCGGAATTTTATTTAGTAAATTGATTATTTTAATCTTAATGAAGATGTTAAACTTTACAACTCCGATTGCATTTGAAATATCCAAGCGTGGAGTCGTAATGACGATGTCGTTGTTTTGCGCAATTTTTATCGTAATGCTGATTTCAAATCAGGCAAGAATACATCTTGCAAATCCAATCGAACTGTTGCATGGAGGCAATGTAGGGGAGAAGGAGCCAAAGACAAAGTGGATTCTTGCAGTATTTGGATTTTTGGCACTTGGGAGTGGATATTTCATCGCAATCACAACAAAGTCACCAATCGATGCAATTCCACTCTTTTTTGTAGCTGTTATTTTAGTTATTGTTGGAACGTATTGCTTATTTACAGCCGGGAGCATTGTATTATTAAAGGCACTGCGAAAGCAACAGAATTATTATTACCAAACAAAACATTTTACCAGCGTATCTGGAATGATTTATCGGATGAAACAAAATGCAGTTGGTCTTGCAAATATTTGCATATTGTCTACCATGGTACTGGTTATGGTGTCGACTACCGTTAGCTTATATCTTGGCGTGGAAGATGCGCTTGAATTTCGTTTTCCAGCGGATATAACCATTCAAAAGAATTATGAACCAAACGATACTTTTTCTAGCGATACTTTAAAGCAAGAGGCTCTAAATAGGATAAAAGAAAATAGAAGAAGCGTATCCGATGTAAAAGAACAAAGCTCGCTTGCCTTTATGGTAGGAAGAGAGGGCAACACCTTTGTTTTTGAAGATGGAAATAATGGTGTCTCAACGACGAACCAACATGTTTTGATATTTATAAGTGCCAGTGAGTATAAATCTTTGACCGGAAAAGAGGCAAGTTTAAATAAGGACGAAGTCTTAATTTTTAGCGATCCTATAAAATTAGGAAAGACATTTGATCTTTTTGGAACAAACTATACCGTAAAAGCAGAATTAACAAAGCCACCGATTGAATCCGATTATAAATCACTTTTAGTCAACACTCACTTTATCGTTGTTGCAGATGATGTGGTACTTAACAATATCTATCAAGGTGAAAAAAAGGTATATAAAGAAAGAGCAAATAGCATGGTGTATCAGCTGAATATCAACATAGATGGAACCGATGAGGAAATCATTGCGTGCTTCAATAAACTGAAGGATCTAGGAGATTATACTTCAAGCCGTGCGGCAACAAGAAAGGATTTTTACACGATTTATGGAGGATTTTTATTCCTTGGTATCTTTTTGGGAACGCTATTTTTAATGGCGACGGTTTTAATTATTTATTACAAGCAGATTTCAGAAGGCTACGATGACAAGGAGCGGTTTGAAATCATGCAAAAGGTAGGTATGAGTAAGGAAGAAGTGAAGAACTCCATTGGATCTCAGGTATTAACTGTATTTTTCTTACCAATTGTGGCAGCAGGAATTCATGTATTGGCAGCGTTTCCTATGATTACTCGCTTACTGGTTTTATTTAACCTGACCAACACCAGTCTTTTTGCTTATTGTACATTAGGTACCGTAATTATATTTGTCTTCATTTATGCAATTGTTTATCTGGTAACCGCTAGAGTGTATTACAAAATCGTAAAATAATATTTGATATTAAAGTGTCACTAAATTATATTAAAAGGGAACATTGCAAAAATGAAGATTCGCACCATTTTTGTAATGGTTCCTTTTTAATTGTGCGGATTTATTTATTGAACTTAAAAAGAGAAACTAAAATAAAGGATAAAATTGAAATTCCCCCTTGAATTCTGGAATTGTTAGTACTACTATTGTTAATTGAGGGCTTTAAGAAGTGGTCTTTTGACACTTTTGCTTATAGCTGGGAGGATGTTAATCAAAAGGAGGATACTCTATTTTATGGATCGTATTAAACCAAAGTTGTTTTCAGTCATGAAAACATACACAAAAGAACAGTTTGTGAAGGACGTAGTAGCTGGAATTATTGTTGCTATCATTGCGTTGCCGCTATCAATTGCACTGGCACTTGCCTCTGGGGTAAATCCGGAAAGAGGCTTATATACTGCGATTGTAGCAGGATTTGTCATTGCCTTTCTTGGAGGAAGCCGTGTGCAGATTTCAGGACCTACGGCTGCATTTGCAACAATTGTAGCTGGTATTGTAGCGGAAAATGGTATGGAAGGGTTGATTGTTGCGACGATATTAGCCGGTATTTTGTTGATCATTATGGGATTGCTTAAATTTGGAACGCTACTTAAGTTTATTCCTTATACGATTACGACCGGATTTACTTCCGGTATTGCCTTGACGATATTTATCGGGCAATTGAAAGATTTCTTTGGAATTACGTTTAAAAATGCCCCGATTGAAACCTTGGAAAAATTAGTGGAATTTGTAAAATGCTTTTCTACTATTAATATAAGTGCTCTAATTGTTGGTATGGTATCAATCGTAATATTGGTTGTCTGGCCAAAAATCAATAAAGTGATACCTGCTTCTTTAATTGCCATTATTGTCGCAGTATTGATGGTAAAGGGATTAAAGATGAATGTTAATACGATTGGTAGCTTATATGAAATATCAAACAAATTACCGGTATTTCATATTCCTAACATTAACATCGGAATTGTCCGTAAAGTATTACCAAATGCATTAACCATTGCTGTGCTAGCTGGAATCGAATCCCTGCTTTCTTGTGTCGTATCAGATAGTATGGTTGGAAGCAGACATCGCTCCAATATGGAATTAGTAGCACAAGGTGTTGGAAATATCTGTTCTGGATTATTCGGAGGTATTCCTGCAACTGGAGCAATCGCAAGAACCGCTGCAAACGTGAAGAATGGTGGACGTACGCCAGTTTCAGGCATGGTTCATTCCATTTCGTTATTACTAATACTCGTAGTATTAATGCCATATGCCGCATGGATTCCAATGCCAGCTATTGCAGCAATTTTGTTTGTTGTAGCTTATAATATGTCGGAATGGAGAGAATTTTTAGAATTGGTTAAGACTTCTCCAAAAAGTGATATTATTGTATTGATTACTACCTTTGTTTTAACTGTAGTATTTGATTTAGTTGTAGCTATTGAATTTGGCATAGTCTTGGCTTCTCTATTATTTATAAAACGTATGTCTGAAACAACCGGAATCAAAAGCTGGAAATATGAAGATTCGATGGAATCCGACGAGGATTTTGAAGAAATTGAATTTAAAAAGGTACCTAAAAATACGCTTGTTTATGAGATTAACGGACCGCTATTTTTTGCAGTTGCTGATAAATTCCTACATATTTCTACCGATGCGCGTATAAACTGTATCATTTTGAGAATGAAAAGTGTTCCTGCTATGGATGTGACTGCGTTAAATTCGCTAAAGAAATTACAAGCAAAATGTAAAAAAAACCATATTCAGCTTGTTTTATCCCATGTACAGGAACAACCATATTCTGTAATGGAAAAAGCCGGATTTACCGAAGAAATCGGTGCGGATAATTTATGTAATCATATTGATGATGCATTAGTAAGGGCAGAGAATATTAATAAAAAATAATAACTATATTGAGTAAATTACATGAAAGCGACTGAGGGGGAGCAGAAATGAAAAAAATAAGGAAACAGATGGTATGTATTTTAGTGGTTTTGTGTATGGTACTTACAATGATGCCCGTAAATATGGTGAAAGCGGAAGCAGTAACTGCAGGGATCGTATTCGAATATTCTCCAATGATCGAAGAAAACGGAAGTATATATTATATTAAATCTTTGGGTGTGGATGTAGCTACTTGTTATATCTATCGAATGGATGTATCTACTGGAACAAAGACAAAGCTTGTTTCATCGGAGTATTATATCTTATCCATGGTAATTCATAATGGTATGTTATACTACACGAGCTATGAAAATGATGACGATCAATATCATACGTATTCTGTCTCTATAAAGGGTGGTGATAAAAAGCAAATCTTAATAGGTATTGTTTTTTATGCAGATGAAAATGGTATTTTTTATACTGAAAACTTAGGCACGAAAATAAACCTATATAAAAAAACATATGATGGTAGCAAGGATACGAAAGTTTGCACAGGTAATAGTAGCTTTCTCTTTATAAAGGCTTTGGATAATACGCTATATTTTAGTCAATACACGCAGAACGCTTCCGCATTAAAATTATTTTCAATGAAGTCAAGTAGCTCGAAGCTTACCACAGTAGCAAAGAGAAAAATCGTGAAAGATAGTTATTCGTATAGTATACCAAGGATTTCTGATATAGTGAACGTAAATGGCGATATGTATTATCAATATGGTACCTATGAGGGAAGCGGTAGCTTTTGGTATGGAACTTTGGTAAAAATTGATTCAAGTACGAATAAGCAGACGATCATCTCGAAAGATATGATAGAAGATACTCTTTTTTACGATGACAGCCATATTTTCTATAATGACATGAAAAGTGATACCATTCATTACAAATATAATGTAAATACAAATAAAACAACTCCTTATTCGGTGGAAACGGCAAATTCGGAATCATTTAATATTGTAGGAAGCAAAACTTATCTTGCAAAGCAGGTTAGTAAAAAATATATCATGGTATCCTTCTTTCAATCGGGAACGAACAAGAAAAATTTAACTGAAAACTTTATCAAGATTTCCTATAAACAAAAAAAAGATTTAACCTACAACGCCAGTGTAAAGAGCCTAGGAAATTATCTTATAATGCCGGTACAGTGCATCGATTATAAGGATGGCAACTATGGATGGAGAGGCAAAATACTGCAAGAGAAATGGTATGTTTTTGATCAGAAAGGAAAATTACTTTCAACATTTTCATAACAAGTGCGAGTTATGAAGTGAATAAAAAAGACTTAATCTTAGCGTGAGATTAAGTCTTTTTTATGGAATTTTAAAATAGAAGATAAGTAAAAAAATCAATGGACCTAATAATATACGAGATTCATGGCATCCTATTAATAATTAAATTAATGTTTAAGCATTTGATATACTGTTTCGTAAAAGAAATGGAGAATGCAGATAGGAGATAAGGTGTTTACGGATAAAAGATTAACCCAAGCTTTTTTAAATGCAAAGGTGGAATATTTTGATAATAATTCCAGATATGTTATATTTAGTGATTGCCATCGCGGCGATGATAGCGTATCGGACGAATTTGTTCGTAATCAATATATTTTTGTCCATGCATTAGATTATTATTATGAGAACAATTATACCTATGTGGAGGCAGGTGATGGTGATGAGCTGTGGGAATATGGTAACTTCCGCAACATACGATTAGCCCATAGTGATGTTTTTAAAGTAATGCACAAATTTCATACAGCGAACCGATTTGTTTTACTTTATGGGAATCACAATATATTTTTGAAAAATAAACAGTATGTAAAAAATAATTACTATGAATTTTACGATGAACACAATCAAAGAAGATGTAACCTTTTTCATGGGATCAGACCTTGTGAAGCACTCGTTTTGAAGCATAAAAAGACAGGGCAGCAGTTATTTATGGTACATGGTCATCAAGGAGACTTGATGAATGACCAGCTTTGGTTTATTTCCATGGTTCTTTTGCGATACTTCTGGAGATTCCTTCATGTAGTAGGTTTTCATAATCCGTCCAGTCCGGCTAGAAACTATTATAAACGCCATAAAATTGAAAAAAGATATAAAACATGGATACGAAAGCACAAAATTTTATTAATTTGTGGGCATACTCATAGAGCAAGGTATCCAGGGAAAAAAGAGCTTCCTTATTTTAATTCGGGAAGCTGTATCAATAGTAGATGCATTATCGGAATTGAAATTGTGGACGGTAAAATTTTAATGGTGGATTGGCGAATAGCAGCAAACGAAGATGGTTCATTATTTGTCAAAAGAACAGCGGTAAGAGGACCTGAACCTATTGAAAATTTTGATTTAAAAAGAAAATAGCTAGTTGTATTAATATAAAAAGCACTTGGCTGTATGATATGCTCCTTCTAGGTGGACAGTTGAAATAATAAAACTGTTTATCAAGGAGAGAGCATATCAAAAATTGGGTGCTTTTTGTAATGTGTCAATTATTGCTGGAATGTTGAAATGAAATCTTTTGTATAAGCTCCGATATCAGCTGCTTTTGTCCAGTGTAGATAATGATGACCTTCCATGTATATTACAGATTGATTTTTTAAGCCTCCAAGGTACATATTATAAAATTTCGATGAAATTGTTTTTCCATCTGGGTTCGAGTCAAAAATAAGTATCGGTAAATCGCGAGGAAAGAGAAAATCCTGGGTGTCATCGATGTTCTTTTCTAATACTTTGGATTCATTGATAACGGTTTTATTATATGCGACCTTCGATGAGAGAGCTCTTTGCCGCTCTAAGTTATCATCGGAATATACATTTATTTCATTATCCGAAATGAAACTTTCTGGTGATAACGAAATTGCGATTCTTGCAAAACCGGAAGGTGCCAGCAAGCTTATAAAAGTAGGTAAGGTGGGAATGGTTTCTTTATAATAAGATAAAGCTTTTGGTAAAGTAGGGTCAATTCCAATTATGGCAGTTACTTCATCTGGATACTGATTCGCGTAATACGTAGCATAGATGCCGGAAACGGAATGAGGCATTAAAATAAATGGACCATTAATACCAGCTTCGTTAAGCGCAGTACGCATTTCACTAATTATATTTTCTACGGTTCGTTCTTTGTCGGTTAAATCACTCCAACCATATCCAAAGGGTTCTACAACAACTACCTTGTAATCAGTGGATAGTTCCGTAATAAGAGGTTCAAAATCAAGAACAGGAGCAGTGGTTCCAAGACCTGGCATAAGGAGAATAGTAGCATCGCCTGATCCAGTTTCAAAAACATGCATCTTCTTTCCATCAACAGATACAAGTTTGCCTGGTGCTGGATATTTTTTAACCTCGATATTCGTCTTTATGATGTTATAGCAGAATAAAAGTGCTATTATAATAAATAAGATAGCCATCACGGTTCGAATAATAGATAATATTTTTCGTTTCATTAAAATACTCCTTTAAGATTTTATTTTGAAGTATACAGGATGAAACGAACAATAAAATGAATCTAACCTTACATAAACCTTAAAATACAGGAGGATATATGAGTCAAATATATGAGTATAAAATTTTGCTGGTAGATGATGAAAAAGAAATTGTTGAAATAGAGGAAAACATTTTACGAAAAGAAGGCTTTTCCAAAGTCTATAAAGCACATTCCTGTAAAGAAGCATTAAATGTAATGCATACGGTTAAGCCTGATTTGGCTATACTTGATGTCATGCTACCGGATGGCGATGGATATCTTTTATTTCAAAAATTCAAAGGGTTTGCAGATATTCCAATTCTTTTTTTGACGGCAAAGGATCAAGATTATGAAAAGTTAATTGGTCTTTCAATGGGAGCAGATGATTATCTGACTAAGCCATTTTTGCCACAAGAATTGGTGCTAAGAATTAAAAGTATTTTAAGACGTACATATACCAAAAAATCGAAAGAATCCGAGTGGAAACCTATATTTAATTTGAGTAATTGCGTAGTTAACTTAAACACGGGAGTCGCTTGCATCAATGATAAGCAAGAAGTTTTAACTGCAAAAGAGTATGCAATCTTGGAGATGCTGTATGCAAACCATGGAAGAATTGTATCTTCTGATTTAATTTGCGAAAAAGTATGGCACGACAATCCATATGGTTATGAAAACACATTGATGGTAAATATACGAAGACTTCGAACCAAAATTGAAAAAAATCCAAGTAGCCCAGAATCACTTATAACAGTGAAAGGATTGGGATATAAATTAATAGTAAATGAGGACAAAAGGAATGAAGAAACCAAGTAAAGTAATGAAACAGTATATTAGATATACCGTATATATTGCATTGTTACTTGTTTTAATCAATATAATTGCAGGCTTTATCGGAATATGGAACATGCAAAATGAATTCTTAAATCTTGAAGAATCAGCAAAAAATCTGGCAAAGGACCTATCTGTGACAGGGGAGGAATGGAACTTGTCTCAAGCCGGGAGGAAGATGCTGGATAAAACGTTTGAATGGGGAATGCTGTTAGATGAGGATGGAACTATACTATGGAAAAGCAACTCACTACCAAAAGAGCTAAACAAATCGTATTCAACTTTACAGGTAGCAGCATTTTCAAGATGGTATTTAGAGGAATATCCGATTACAGTCTGGGAGAAAGAAGATAATTTATTGGTTTTAGGTGGAAAACAAAATTCAATCTGGAAAATACAAATGAATGCGTCCTATTTTGTTCAAAAGTATATCGTGATTTTGGCGGCACTTATTATGGGAATGAACGTCCTTATCGCATTTTTAATCGCATATTTCCTCGGAAAACGTTCCGTAAAAGAAATAGAACCGATTATAGAAGGAATCTTATCCCTTAAATCAAAAAAAGAATTGAAGATAATTTCAAAGGGTGCCTTGGAAGAGGTTGCAAAAAGCCTGAATGACATTTCGATTGCATTATCTGAAAATGAAGTATTTCGAAAAAATTGGATTGAGGGAGTTTCACATGATATTAGAACACCTCTTTCAATCATATTAGCAAGAGCAGATGAAATAGAAGCTTCAAAAGAAACAAGCGAAGAACTGCAGCTTCAAGCAGCAAGTATAAAATATCAAAGCCTTAAAATAAAAGAACTTGTTCGCAATTTAAATGTGGAATCGACCTTAACAAGTAATGAAACTATGTATGAAATGAAAAAAGTGAACTTGGTAAGATTATTCAAAGACCAAGTGATAAATCTATTGAACTACAGTATGTCGGATAAATATCCAATTGATTTTTCACTTCCAAATAATGCAACGGACTATGTTATCACAGGAAATGAAGAATTACTAATACGGATGTTTGATAATATTTTAAATAATGCAATCTATCATAATCCAAATGGGTGTGAAATAAAGATCTCATTTGAAAATAATGGGGACAAAATTCGAGTAAATATAAGTGATAATGGAATTGGTATGTCACAGAAAGAATTCGAGTTGTTGCAAACCGACAGACAAAAAACTAGTTATACGAATATACTAGGAGAAAAGCATGGTCTTGGAATGCATATCGTCAAACAAATTGTTGACATTCATAATGGAAAGATAATATACAAAAATGGGAAAAAAGGTGGACTTTGCGTTCAAATATTTTTTAAATTTGAATGTTTCATGTATGATTATTAGAAAAAAGTGAAATAATAATTTTGTTGCTTAAAATTATATAGGAGGTACCAAAAATGAATGATTTCGCTAGAAAAACTCAGAATTCCAGTAAAAATGCTTCCCAGGATAACAGTAGAAATGAATCTCAGAACACTACTAGAAACGCGTCCCAGGATAACAGTAGAAACGCATATCAGAACACAAGCAGAAATGCTACCCAGGATAACGGTAGAAATGAATCTCAGAACACTACTAGAAACGCTTCCCAGGATACCACAAGAAATGTATCTCAGGAGACTAGAAGACTCGCATCCGAGGATAAAAGCGGTAATGTAACTCAGGATTACAATAAAAGATAAATATACGTAATATTAAGTAGCTATCATAGCAGTTAAAAAACAGGCTCTGATAGCTACTTTTATAATATAGGAAAAGAAATTTGGCCAGTCTGATATAAGTATTACTAGTTATTGCATTGTTAGCACCAATTGTATTACCATCTGTTCCTATGATGAACGGATTATCATAACTGTAGTTGGACCTGAATTTGATGCTAAGGAAATTAGTATTGGCGTTAATGACCGTAGAGTTATTCCTATTATCTATTATAATAGCAAAGCAAAATATACGTATAATCATCGGATAAGAGTATAATTAAGCTTGATAAGAGTATACAGCAATCGATAATTATAATGAAAAAGCTACATATTCAGCTGTTTCAGCTGATCCTTCCATAATTACATGTGGAACAAAGAAAGACTCTGATGGCGCATCGTACTATGCATTAACTGAAACTTTATGAAGATTATCTTGATGAAATAAATAAGTTACCTACAATAATATACTACCTTGATGATGAAGAATCCGGATATCGTGAGCTTAAAAATATTTTTGAGTTAGAACCATACGATGCAACAACACCAGTTATATATGCATCAGGTGATATTAAAATTGTTACAGTTGATAGTGAAGATTAAGACTACTAGGATGAAATTTTTGAGAATAGCTTGTTTTAGTTAGATATAAGGTTGTTTAAAAGGGAAAAAGCTGATAATGAGCTCTTTCCCTTTTTCTGTGGATTTATTTATAATTTTAATTCATTGATTTCAAATTAATTCTTAGCATCAATCGGTGATGCTAACTTGGGTTTAATAATATAATGGAGACCTTTTGCAATGATATCAGGCGAAAGCGCTATTGTTATTACAAATGCAATCGGTAAAATTAACCAATCTGGATGACTTGGATACATCTTTTCTAATATAATCTTTCCTCCAAATCCATCAAAGAAAAAGAAGATTAAACAACGGTGTATCGCATAAATAGAAATTGAATTCCTACCGCATATTGTGAAAGGAGTTTTCTTTTTCGGCGTGATTGCAATCAGCAAGAAAATCAGTACAAAAACAGCGCCATAGTATAAAAGTCTTAATAATGCACTGTATTCGGTGCTTATCTCTAATGCGCTGTAGGAATGCCTTCCTGTTAATAGTGGGCGTAGATTATACAATACATCAATTTTTATAACAAGTAGGGCCAAGACTCCAAAGCTTATCCATCCAATTATTTTTAAATAAGTCTTATCAAGCTTCTCGATTAAATCTTTTGGTTTGATATAATACCCTGCTAAAAAGAATGGATAGAATACTAGAATTCTTGATAATACTAAAAAATCTTTAAACCAAGGATCAAAACCAACTAAGCATCCAAGGATAATCACAATCGTCATAGCGTACTTTTTATCTAATTTCTTTACTAGCATCGTGATAAAACAAAAAGCAAATAATGCAAAAGCATACCAAGCACTACCATCCTCTTTCAATAAATTAAAGGTCCCGGCTTCTCCGTTTATGATTGCTTTTGTTACAAAAAGAATGATTTTAATGACGTAAAAAAGGATTAAATAGGAGAAAATATTTGCATATCTTTTCTGATCAATATTTTTCTTGCTAAACAATCCTGAGATAAATAAAAAGGCTGGCATATGAAAAATATAGATAAAGAGAAATACTCTTCTCATATCAATTGAATTATCAGTATAATATCCTGCCATATGTCCAATTACGATTGTAAAAATAAGAAGAGCCTTTAGGTTGTCCCACTTTTCTATTCGCTTAGTTTCTATAGGTGCTTTAAATTCCATGTTTTTCTTTTCCTCATTTCAAATTTCTTCTATTATATATATTATATGGAATGTTCTAGGATTTCAAGCATGTTTAAAATGGTACATAAAAAAATACTTCTTATTCTTTCTGTGGTATTCTTTCTATAAAAGTCTTGACCCTAACAATGTGTCATAGTGTAATATAAAAATAGAGTTTGAATATATTGACAAAAACTCATAGCCGGCTGAGTATCAGACTGTATTGATAGCTCTAAAATCAAAGAGGGAGGTGCAGCAATGAAAACGATAAAGCAATTTTCGGATTTGACAGGAATAAGTGTGCGTATGCTACATTACTATGATAAAATCGGATTGTTAAAACCAAGTAAATACACAGATGCAGGTTATAGACTTTATGACGATGAAGCTCTTGAAATCTTGCAGCAGATTCTGTTTTTTAAAGAATTTGATTTACCATTGAAAGAAATTAAAAAAATCATGGCAAGTCCCACTTTTGATAAAATACAAGCACTAGAAAGTCATAAAAAGTTAATTATTTTAAAACGCAATCGATTGAATGATTTAATAGAGCTTATAAATAAAACATTAAAGGGAGAAAACATAATGAGTTTCAAAGTATTTGATATGAGTGAATATTTCAATGCATTAGAAGAATATAAAAATGAACGTGAAGATGAGGTGATTAAGTATTACGGTAGTGTAGATAAATATAATGAACTTATTGAAAGGTGTAGATCGAAGGAAGATGAAATTGCTAAAATGGCAATAAAAAAATATGGAAGTATTGAAAAATATGTGAAAGCAATGAAGCAAAATTTTAATAGTAATCTGTTAACTACAGCACAACAATATGATGAGTTTAGAAAAGATTGCTTGGAAGATAAGCATCCTAAATTAAAAGAATTATATATAAACCTTGTATCTGACCTAAGTAAAGATACTTCGTCGAAGGAAGTTCAACAAATCATTAAAGAAATAACAGATGTAGCTAAAAAAGACTATGAAATTTTTAGAACTGATACAGGAGATGATCATTGGTACTATATGGGACAAACTTATTTATTAGTTCCTGACTGGATAAAAGAAGTTGATAAGAAATATGGTGATGGTGTCTCTAAATTCATTGGAGAAGCCCTAAAATATTATTTGAAAGATAAGCAGCCGAAATCGATAATGCTATATGAAAAGCTAGTATCTGATTTAAGCAAAGATCCTTATTCAAAGGAGATTCAAGAAATTGTTGAAGAAATGGCAAGTGAGAGCAAAAAACAGAATGAAGCTTTGAAAATAGACGAGGGAGAAAATCATTGGGGTTATATGGCAGAGCTTTATTTATCAGATTCTAATTGGATAAAAGTAGCGGATAAGAAATATGGAAATGGTGCATCTGTATTTATCGGTGAGGCATTAAAATTTTATTCTGAAAAATGAGTGGAATGGCGCACCAATCCCTATGCGATACAGCGACAGTCTACCTGACTGCTTTGTTTAAAATGCATATGAAAATGGTAACACGTTATTCCTGCACTCTTGTGGAAACACATAGCCGACTGGAAGTCATAAATTGAGTAAAAAATAGTTCTGAGTTTAGTTATTAAACTCAGAACTATTTTTTTGCAAGATAAGTAAGTGTATTGCAGTTATAAATAAATAAAAAGGTTAGAAATAAAAATATTGACATCAATAATTATAGATGTTATATTTGATGTAGAACAAGTGTAAATAAAGGAGGAGATTCTATGAATATTAATAAGTTTACCCAAAAATCGTTACAAGCAGTGAATGACTGCGAAAAAATTGCGTATGACTATGGACATCAGGAAATCGAACAAGAACATTTACTTTTTAGTCTCCTTACCATAGAAGATAGTTTGATAAAGAAGTTAATCGTGAAAATGGAAATTGATCCCGATGTATTATTTGCACAGGTACAAGGGCTTTTAAATAAGAGACCAAAGGTATCTGGAGGGCAGATTTACATTGGAAATGCGCTTAATAAGGTGCTTATATATGCAGAAGATGAAGCAAAGGGGATGGGTGATGAATATGTATCCGTGGAGCATTTATTCCTTAGTATGATGAAGGAACCTAATAGGGAAATCAAAGAGCTTTTCAAGGATTTTCGAATTACGAGAGAACGATTTTTACAGGCACTCTCTACGGTTAGAGGAAATCAAAAGGTAACGAGTGACAACCCCGAGGCTACGTATGATACGTTAGAAAAGTATGGATATGATTTAGTAGAGCGTGCAAGAGATCAAAAGTTAGACCCAGTCATTGGGCGTGATGCTGAAATTCGTAATGTGGTCCGTATTTTATCCAGAAAATCAAAAAATAATCCAGTGCTAATCGGAGAACCAGGTGTTGGAAAAACAGCTGTTGTAGAGGGACTCGCACAACGTATTGTTCGTGGTGATGTGCCAGAAGGCTTAAAGAATAAAAAGCTGTTTGCGCTTGATATGAGTTCCTTGGTTGCCGGAGCAAAATACCGTGGTGAATTTGAGGAGCGTTTGAAAGCAGTACTGGATGAAGTTCGAAAAAGTGAAGGTCAGATTATCTTATTTATCGATGAGCTTCACACCATAGTAGGTGCTGGAAAGACGGAAGGTTCCATGGATGCAGGAAATATGTTGAAACCGATGCTTGCCAGAGGCGAGCTTCACTGTATCGGAGCGACAACATTAAATGAATATCGTATGTATATTGAAAAAGATGCTGCATTGGAACGTCGTTTCCAGCCTGTTTTGGTAGATGAACCAACCGTAGAGGATACAATCTCCATTCTTCGTGGACTTAAGGATCGCTATGAGGTATTTCATGGGGTTAAAATTACAGATGGAGCACTTGTAACCGCAGCTACATTATCGGACCGTTATATTTCAGACCGATTCCTACCAGATAAAGCCATTGACTTAGTGGATGAGGCGTGTGCCTTGATTAAGACGGAGCTTGATTCGATGCCGACGGAACTTGACGATTTGAAACGTAGAATCATGCAAATTGAAATCGAAGAAGCAGCACTTAAGAAGGAGACAGATCATTTAAGTCAGGAGCGTCTTATAAATCTTCAAAAGGAATTGGCAGAATTAAGAGAGCAGTTTGCCGGGGCAAAAGCAAAATGGGATAACGAAAAAGCATCGGTGGAACGTGTCCAAAAGATAAAGGAAGAGATAGAGACTCTAAACAATGAAATTGAGCTTGCACAGCGAAACTATGATTTAAATAAAGCGGCTGAACTTCAGTATGGTAAACTTCCAGAACTTTTGAAGAGGTTAGAAGTAGAAGAAGAAAAAGTGAAGAGTCAGGAACATGAATTGGTGCATGAAAGTGTTTCGGAGGAAGAAATTGCAAAAATTATCTCTCGTTGGACAGGGATTCCAGTTTTAAAGCTTACGGAAAGCGAACGTGCAAAGACCCTACACCTAGATGACGAGCTTCATAAACGTGTGGTAGGACAGGATGAAGGGGTAACAAAGGTAACAGAAGCAATTCTTCGCTCAAAGGCTGGTATCAAAGATCCAACCAAACCGATTGGTTCCTTCCTTTTCCTTGGACCTACTGGTGTTGGTAAGACGGAGCTTGCAAAAAGTCTTGCAGCTACGTTGTTTGACAACGAGCAGAACATGGTTCGTATTGATATGAGTGAGTACATGGAAAAATTCTCGGTTTCCCGTTTGATTGGAGCGCCTCCGGGATATGTTGGATATGAAGAAGGTGGACAGTTAACGGAAGCCGTACGAAGAAAACCATATTCCGTTGTTTTATTTGATGAGATCGAAAAAGCGCATCCAGATGTATTCAATGTATTACTTCAGGTGCTGGACGATGGACGAATCACAGATTCACAAGGACGTTTAGTTGACTTTAAGAATACGATTTTAATAATGACCTCCAATATTGGATCTGCAAATCTTTTAGAGGGAATTGATGCAGTAGGCAATATCAAAGAAGACGCCGAAAGAGAGGTTATGGAGGAATTAAGGGGTTACTTTAGACCAGAATTTTTGAACCGCTTGGATGAAATTATTTTATTTAAACCGTTGTCAAAAGATAATATCGGTGGCATCATCAAGCTCTTAATTGAAGATCTTAACCGACGAATCAAAGACAAAGAGTTAAGTCTTGAGCTTAGCAAAGACGCCGAGGAATATATCATTTCCGAAGCTTATGATCCACTATATGGTGCAAGACCTCTGAAACGTTATCTTCAAAAGAATGTGGAAACACTGACGGCAAAACTAATCTTGGAAGACAAGGTTAATGCAGGAGATACCATTGAGATTGTGCTAATTGATGGTAAGTTGATAGGAATAGTAAAAGAATAATAATATATAAGAAGATATAATAAACAGGGGCTGTTGCAAAATGACTGATTTTCGGTCATTGAGCAGCAGCCCTGTTCTTCCTTATGTTTAATGGAAATATATTGAATCTGATTTTGTTGTTATGCGCACTTTTATAAAGAGCGATCCTTTCTCTCTTTTTGTCCTGTATTCAAAAAAGGAACTTACTTTCAAACAGATGCTATTTCGAAGAATACTTCATTTTGTTTTATTGGAAATGTCTCAGTTGACAATTGGTTATTTATTGGCTGCTATGAATAGCGTTATTATGATAATGTTATTTTTATCGGTATTTTCTGTCTATCTGTTTACAATGGTGATTGGTTGGATTATTGATAGTAAAACGGCGGTTGATATTAACAGAGGATTAAAAAGAATTCAAGACTGACAAAATACCGCCCCTAAAATCAGATAAATTTAGGAATCAGATAAAAGTTTATCGATATGATACAGAGTACGATTGACACTGCAATCCAAAATAAATACTCCGTTCGATCCTCCTCTTTATAATGTCTTATAAAAAAGTATAGAAGGATTGCATAGCTTATTAGAGCATAGAGGATAACAAATGAACTACCCGCGATAACATCTATTTTCTGGTCCTTTGATAAATTGGGATACCATTTTATAAATCGATATCCACTAAAAATTCCATTTAATAATAAACTAGGTAAAAGAATTAATCCATTAAAAATCTTTTTAAATCTCGATCTCTTTATTTCAAATGTAAACTTTATTTTATCTTCACTATACATCATATAATCCTCCTAAATGAAGTTTCCCCAATATTAAATTTTAATTACAAATTTTGCCTTTTCATAGTCCTGTTTATGCACATAAAATATAAATTGATAAGTTACTTCCAGGTTTTGACCTAGTGTTCCAGTTCTTAGACGAGTGCCACCATAAAGTAATGGGCTATTTCTATTTATTATTTTATAAGTATAATTTATATTATGTTGTTCTAGCGATGCTCTTACCTCTATTTGTCGTTTACAAGAAAAAGTAGTTAGTAGTTCTTTTCTATTAAAAAGTGTAATCATTTTTAAATATTTCCTTTCAAGTCAGATATATTTTCGGGATTGATTTCTTTTATATTAGCATAGTTTTATTGCTAAAAACCATATCCGTCTTGAACGTTGATAAATCGGTCATAAACGTTTAAAATAAAAAAGGCAACCATGTTTCAGGTTGCCTTAAAGGGGGAGAGGGAAATTCTTATGAAAAAGAATAAGTTTTATAACTTGTAATTAGTATAACCAATAAATGTGTAGAAATCGTGTTTTCAGAGTGAACATTTTGTTAATAAAATATGACTATTTAATATTTTAAAGAATCAAAGTTGTTTTATTAACAAATAGTAACTTCTTAAATAAAAAAATGCCTTGAAAAAATCAAGGCATTTTTATTTCATATTATTTAATTAGTAAACACCACTTAATGCTGTCGCAAATAATGCTGCAATAGAAGCTGAGAAAATGAAACCTATTACGGCACCAATAACCATAAGTATTAAAGCTGCGCGACAATAATTTTTTCTGCTTACGTTACCGCTACCAAATCCCCAGACAAATAACATTACAATGTTTAAGCATGGAATCATTAAAACAATCAGAGTGATTAACCATTCACCTAATGTCAATGGAGTCTCTAACTGAGTTCCGTTTGGTTGTTGAAATTCATTGTTTTCCAAAATATTTTCCTCCTATTAATATGCTATTATTTGTATTGTTCTATTTTATATAAGATAAAATATGTTTTAATATTATATTATCCGGTTTATAGAGCATAGGTTCCATATTTGGAAAATATACTTTCATTCGATAAATATAATAAGCAATAAAAATAATTAGACAAATTATAACATAAGACTTTATAAAAAGACAATAATTATTTAATAATTTTTTAATAATCGGATATAAAATGAAACCAAGTATTACCAATATTAATAAAGGGTGCATATGAAAGGATTCCAAAAAATGGCCGGTAATCATTAATTGAGAGGCTCGTGTAATGCCACATGCAGGGCAAGGAATTCCAAATAAAATCACACTGAAACAAACGGAACCAAAAATGAGATTCAAGATTGTCATTGCGATTAAGCTAAGCAAAATACCGAGCCAATATTTTTTTATTAAATTGATTAAATCACTCAAAAAATCACTTCACTCTCTCTTTTGAAAAAAGATATTATTGTGCAGTAACAATATCTAAAATACGGTCTTCAATAAGTGATGCCATGCCAGAGACTTCATCGTAAGTTAGATTTGGTATAAAGCCAGCTGCCATTCGAGCATGACCACCGCCATCGCCGTAATCTTTTAGTGCTTCTTTGATAATCTTTGCTCCATCGTATTTCGGATTATCACTTCTTACCGAGAACTTAAGTCCACCAGCACGATAAGAATAGACCATTGAAAAATGTACTTCGTTTAGGGTTAGGATAAAATCGGATAAAGTTCCGATAATTGCTTCGGAACAATCATTTCCAATGTTTGCAAAACCTACCTCATTGTAAACACGCAAATCTTCAATTGCTTTAGCATAGGCGTTAAGATCAGTGAGCTTTATACTACTTGATTCGAGCCTAGCTAAAATTTCTTTATCAGCTAACTTAAACAAAAGACTAAACATATCTACATCGAGGTCATTCACACTACGTGTCAGATTGGCTGTATCCACTTTTATTCCATAAAGCAATAACGTTGCTAATTCTTTGGTTAAACGTATGTCATTTTCAATAAAATAAGTCGTTATAAGCGTAGAACAGGAGCCTAAGTTACCACGAATATCATAGAAACGGTAGCAATCAACGGACTGTAGTTTATGATGGTCGATACATGCAATTTCCGTACCTTTAATATCCTTCACATTGTTATTACCTTTCTGGCAGTCAACTAAAATGATTTCGTCGGTGTCAGATAAGGAAAGCTCACGATCCGCATGGATCTCAATATTCAAAAGTTCAATCATTTGTAGGGTATTAAATTTATCAATATGTCCTTTATAACAAATCGTAGATTCAATTCCGTTACTTTCCATTAAATACTGAAGGCCCTTTGCACTTGCCAGAGCATCAGGATCTGGATAATTGTGTGTTTGTATATATACATGATTTCCTTTTATAGATTGCAATAATTCTTGAAGTTTAGTCACGCGTGCTCCCTTCTGCCGCTTTCGTGGCCTTTAAACTCAGGGAGTGTGAAAGTGAATTCCCTCACACTTACCTCCTACGCAATATGCCAAAAAATATATACTATATACTACCCTCTATATATTTTATAAAATATGCATCTTTTTTGCTACACGTATTAAAAGCGTACCTTTTGGGAATTTTTTTAATTCAATTTCTGTTACTCCACCAATCTTTATTAGTACCACAAAATAAACCAGTGCACCAAGTGGAATCGAGATAAGGAGAGCCACAGCATTAACAGGGAGCAAAATGTAGATTGCATAATAAACGACATAAACGATAATGCCCATAATTAAGGCAGCAATTCCTGGAAATACAAAGGTCTTTTTGATATCCTGCTTAAATCCGGTATACTTTTTAACGGAAATTGCATTCAAAATGCACATCAAAAAGGAATAGGATGTGGTACCGATTAAGAGAGCATATAAATCCAAATCCGTAAAATAAAGGATTGGGATAAGAATACATAAATGTCCAAGCAATGCAATGATTGCATTACGTACAGGAATATTTACCTTTCCGATTCCTTGCAGGATACTGTTGGTCACGGTAGAGAGCGAATAAAAAAGAATGGAAAGTCCACCAAACTTTAGAAGTGAAGATGCAAGGGCTAGGGAGTCTTGCTGAGGAAAAAGCAAGGCTACAATTGGATATGCAAGCACTGTCATTCCAACAGCAGATGGGATACATAAAAACATGGTAAAACGAATAGCCGCATCAATACTGGAATTGGTTTTTTCTAAATTGTCAGTTACATAAGAACTGGAAACCTCAGGTATAACTGCAGAAGAAAAGGAGGAGGCCAGTGCAATCGGAATTGTAGTAAGAACAAGAAATTGGTTAGAATAGACGCCATATTGTCCGTTTACAAATTCAGTAGTTAATCCCTTTACGTGATAAGCTATTGTATAGTAGAATTTCATGTCAACCGTTGTACAGCAGTTATAAACGAATGTACTGAAAATAACGGGTGTTACCATAAAAAGAAGTGTCTTAAAGAGGTTTTTATAAGAGTTTACTTCTTCATGTGTATCACGGCTTATACGCTTTATAAGGAATGCATGATTGAGCCAGTAAACCAGAAGCATAAAGACTAAGCCAATCAACACTCCTGCACCGGTACCAAGTGCACTGCCAGCAGCACCATAGGTTGGTAGTTCGGCGTTATTTCCTGCATTGATACACATACGTATAAACAGATAGGCGGCACCAATGCTTACAATCGCATTTAATAGCTGTTCAATAATCTGTGAGATGGAAGTCTGAATCATACTTCCGTGTGCTTGGAAGTACCCACGAAGTACACCAAGAATACCATAGAAAAATACGGTAGGAGCAAAAACCCGCAAAACATTAACTGCTGGTGCATCTACTAAGAACGGAGCACCAAAAAATAAAAACAAGCTGGCAATTGCACCAACAATCGATACATAAACAAGCGCACATAGAAATGCTCGGTGTGCGTTCCGGTACTCTTTAAGTGTAAGCTTCGCAGATATTACTTTTGAAATTGCGAGTGGAATACTATAGGAAGAGATGAGTAAAATAATGGTATAGATATTATAAGCTTGGCCGTAATAGCCCATACCTTCATTTCCAATAATTTGTGTCAGGGGAACTCGATACAAAAGTCCGATGATACGTACTAAAATACCGGCAATTGCAAGGATAGATGCCTGAACAATAAAATTTCTTTTTTTATTCATAAAAAAAGCACTTCTTTCGTTTTTCTTAAAATTTGCACTTGACATACATTTCGTGCAACTCACATTCTACATGATTTCATCCATTTTAGCAAGGTTCTATATTGCTAAGCCAGCTTGCACACGTTATAATAGGAAAGATAAGAAAATAGTTTGTTGTAAGGGAGGCTTCGAAATGAAGAAAGTGTTGGTTCAATTTCCTATAAATGATGAAAAAGAGAGACTATTATTTTCGAATACTCCTGGAGATTATGAGTATATATTTTGTGAAGGCGAGATTTTGAAAAAAGATCTTGAAACAGCTGACATTATCATTGGACAGCCAAGTATAAGTCAGATGAAGGAAGCGAAGAACCTTAAATGGATTCAGTGTACCTTTGCGGGAGTGGATTATTATCTAAAGGATCCGAATATGCCAAAGCATCTATTATTAACCAATAGCACAGGAGCGTTTGGGACCTCGATTTCCGAGTATCTGTTAACAATGACACTGAGTCTTTATAAGAAGATGAATTTGTATCGGGATCAGCAAAAAAATGGTATATGGAAGGACTTGGGAGGAGAAAAATCTCTATCTGGAAAAACCGTATTAATCGTAGGTGCTGGGGACATTGGATGCAGCTTTGCAAAGCTTTTGAGCATCTTTTCGGTTCATACCATTGGTATTCGAAGAAAAATGAGAGAACTACCGCCTTACTTTGAAAAAATGTATACCATGGAGAAACTCGATATGTTGCTCGAAACGGCAGATGTGGTTGCTTTAAGTCTTCCAAGTACAAAGGAAACAAAAGGACTTATGGATGAGAGACGGCTAAGATTAATGAAAAAGGATGCCGTACTTTTAAATGTCGGAAGAGGAGATGCAATTGTGACAGACGATTTAGTAGCTGTATTGCAGGAAGGACATTTGTTAGGAGCCGGACTTGATGTAGTCGATCCGGAACCTTTACCAAAGGATCATCCACTTTGGAAGATGGAAAATGTAATACTCACACCGCATATTTCTGGAGTAAGTATTAACCATTTACCGGAAACCTATCAAAAGATTTTAGCAATCTGCACTCAGAATCTAGTGCGGTATGCAAATGGAGAACCACTTAAGAATACTATTGACCTGGAAACGGGTTATCGAAAGATATAAGGAGACAGATAGATGTATATAATTGTTGGATTAGGAAACCCGACCAGAGAATATGCGGCAACCAGACATAATATCGGGTTTGATGCCATCACACGAATTGCAGATGAGAATCATATTTCCTTGGATACAAAGAAGCATAAGGCACTTTGCGGAAAAGGACATATCAACGGACAGAAGGTTATACTGGCACAGCCACAAACCTATATGAATTTAAGCGGTGAAAGTGTACGCGAGCTTATGGATTTTTATAAAGTAAGCAATGAAGAAGTCATTATTATTTATGATGATATTAGCCTGGATGTTGGATGCTTACGCATTCGCCCAAGAGGAAGTGCTGGGGGACACAACGGCATAAAAAGTATTATACAGCATATGGGAACACAAGAATTTTCGCGTATTCGAATCGGAGTTGGGGATAAGCCAAAGGGATGGGATCTGGCAGATTATGTGCTAGGACGTTTCCCGGCAGAAGAACAAAAGACGATAAAAGAAGCACTGGGTGAAGTTTCCAAAGCATGTGAAGTCATAATGAGCGAGGGAATCGAAGTAGCCATGAACCAGTTTAACCAAAGTAAGAAATTAAAGGAATAGCGTTTGCTAGAAAAGGAGTTTAGCCTTGAATGCATTTTATGAACCATTAAAGGAGCTGAATGAGTTTGCCTTGGCAGAAAACAGTCTGTCAAAGGGACAGACACCCATTCAGATAACGGGGTGTATTGACTCTCAAAAATGTCATTTTTCCAGTTGTCTTTCGAAGGATTATCCTTATAAAATCATGATTACTTATGATGAATTAAAGGCAAAGGAACTATATGAGGATTACAAATTATATGACAGAAATGTTTTTTTATACCCGGCAAAGGATGTTATTTTTTATAGTGCAGACGTTCATGGAAATGCAATTGTAAGGGAGAGACTGCGAGTCTTAAGACAGTTACTCGAGGGAAAGCCGGCCACCATTATTACAACCATTGATGGCGGTATGGACCGTGTACTTCCAATTGAATTTTTACAAAAACATGTAATTACCATTGCACAACAAGATATTCTTGATTTGGAGAAGTTAAAGAAAGAATTTGTTCAGATTGGATATGAGCGGTGTGGACAAGTGGAGCGTCCTGGTGAATTTGCCATTCGTGGTGGAATTATTGATATTTTCCCGTTAACAGAAGAATGTCCTTACCGAGTCGAGTTGTGGGACGATGAAGTAGATACTATCCGTTCTTTCGATGTCCAAAGTCAACGCTCCATAGAGAATGTTAATAAATTAACAATATATCCGGCATCAGAGATAATTTTAGACGAAGAAACGTTAAGTGAGGGTCTTCGTAAAATTGAAAATGAGAAAGATAATTATATAGAAGAACTTCGAAAACAAAAAAAATTGGATGAAGTAAGACGTATCAAAGAAATTGTGAATGAATTAAAGGATTCGGTTGATCTTTATAACGGCTCTATGGGATTAGAGAGCTATATTCGATATTTTTATGAAAATACCGTATCATTTTTTGATTATTTTCCGGAAGATAAAACCATATTTTTCCTAGATGAGCCAGCAAGGGCGACTGAAAAAGGTGATGCGGTCGAATATGAGTTTCGTGAAAGTATGATGGGAAGAATCGAAAAAGGGTATATTCTTCCAGGGCAGATGGATGTTCTCATCTCTTACAAGGAACTTTATGCCAGACTTACAAAGAAAAAGTTAGTGCTGATAAGCACAATGGATTATAAATATAAAGAATTTAATCCAGCTGTGAAGTTTGATGTTACAGTCAAATCGGTGAATCCATATAACAATAACTTTGAAATTTTAGTGGGTGACTTAAAACGCTGGAAAGAGCAAGGATATCGCATCTTGCTTTTATCAAGCTCGAGAACCAGAGCTATCCGTTTGAGTGAAAACCTACGAGAATATGACTTAAATAGTTCGTATAGTGAAAATCTCGATCGCGCACTTGAAAGCCGTGAAATCGTGACTGCGTACGGCAATCTTCATAAAGGATTTGAGTACCCATTTATAAAGTTTGTAATTATCTCCGAAAGTGATATTTTTGGCGGGGAGAAAAAGAAGAAAAAGCGTAAAAAGACGGCTTACACAGGTGCGAAGGTAAATAGTTTCTCTGACTTAAACATGGGAGATTATGTGGTTCATGAAAATCATGGACTTGGAATTTATCGTGGTATCGAAAAGATTGAAGTAGATAAGGTAATCAAAGACTATGTGAAGATAGAATATGGTGGTGGAGGCGTGTTGTATGTACTTGCAACAGGCCTTGAAGTAATACAAAAATACGCAGGAGCAGATGCAAAGAAGCCAAAGCTAAATAAACTGAATTCCGTAGAATGGAAGAATACAAAGACCAGAGTAAAGGGTGCTGTCGAAGAGATTGCGAAAGATTTGGTTGAACTGTATGCAAAGAGACAGACCAAGGAAGGATATCAGTTTGGCGAAGATACAGTATGGCAAAAGGAATTTGAAGAAATGTTTCCATATGAGGAGACAGATGATCAGTTGACAGCCATCGAATCCACAAAATCAGATATGGAAAGCCAGAAAATTATGGATCGCTTAATCTGTGGTGATGTTGGCTATGGTAAGACGGAGATTGCGATTCGAGCAGCGTTTAAGGCGGTATCGGATGGAAAGCAGGTTGTTTTCCTAGTTCCAACGACTATATTAGCGCAACAACATTACAATACATTTAGTCAAAGAATGAAGGATTTTCCAATTAGTGTTGATGTGCTGTCCAGATTTCGTACGCCAGCTGAGCAAAAAAAATCAATTGAACGATTATCCAGTGGGCAACTGGATATTATAATCGGAACCCATCGGGTATTATCAAAGGATATTAAGTTTAAAAATCTAGGTTTATTAATCGTAGATGAGGAACAGCGATTTGGTGTTACCCATAAAGAAAAGATTAAACAGTTAAAGGACAATGTTGATGTTTTAACATTATCGGCAACTCCAATTCCAAGAACGCTACATATGAGCCTTGTAGGAATCCGAGATATGAGTGTTTTGGAAGAACCACCGGTAGACCGTGTACCGATACAAACCTATGTACTAGAGCATAATGATGAAATTATACGAGAAGCAATTAACCGAGAACTTGCCAGAAAAGGGCAGATTTATTATGTATACAATCGAGTGGATCACATTGATGAAATAGCAGCTAACATTGCAAATCTTGTTCCAAATGCAACGGTGTCATTTGCGCATGGTCAGATGAGTGAGCGTGAACTTGAAAAAATCATGTATTCTTTCATTAATGGGGAGATTGATGTACTTGTTGCAACAACCATCATTGAAACAGGACTGGATATTTCAAACGTAAATACGATGATTATTGATGATGCAGACCGATTAGGACTATCCCAGCTCTATCAGCTGAGAGGTCGAGTTGGAAGAAGCAATCGTACGGCATATGCCTTCCTTATGTATAAGCGGGATAAGATGCTAAAAGAAGTTGCTGAAAAACGATTACAAGCAATCAAGGAGTTTACGGAGCTAGGATCAGGATTTAAGATTGCAATGCGTGACTTGGAAATTCGTGGTGCTGGCAATTTGCTTGGAGCGAAACAGCATGGTCATATGGAATCGGTCGGTTATGATTTGTATTGCAAGATGTTAAATGAAGCAGTTAAGACATTAAAAGGAGAAATGGTTACTTCGGATGAGTTTGAAACGGCCATAGATATTGATTTGAGTGCATATATCCCAGCTTCTTATATTAAGAGTGAATTTCAAAAGCTTGATATGTATAAGCGAATTGCAGACATTGAATCACAAGAAGAGTTTCTTGATATGCAAGATGAGCTACTCGATCGATTTGGAGATTTACCAGCTAGTGTAAACAACCTTTTAAATATTGCACATATTAAAGCGTTGGCACACAAGGCAGATATCATTCAGGTACTGCACCGTGGATATGAAGTGAAGCTTTTCTTATATCAAAAGGCAAGAGTCGATATTAATAAGATACCTACACTTTTGGAAGAATACAAGGGCGCACTTACGTTTGTACATGAAGCAGCCGCATATTTTAATTTCAATTTAGCATATAAAAATAAAAAATATAAATTAGAGGCCCAGGATTTTTTTGATCGAGTAATTGAGGTTGTTGATAAAATTGGAAGCTTACAGTTGGAGGAAAACGATGAAAATTAGGAAAAAACTATATGCAATGGCATTGTTAAGTCTAGGAATAGTTGCATTGCTAGCAGGATGTAATAAGGCAACAAATAAGGTGGGAAAGGCAAGTGATACCAACTCAGAAAGTGATACGATTTTGATGGCAGTTGGTGAAGAGGCGGTTTCAATCGAAGAAGCAAAGGCATATGTTTATTTCCTAAAACATCAGTATGAAGGTAGTATAGGGAATGTAATATGGGATTATCAGTTGGAAGGGGAAACTCTTTCTGATTATGCAAAAGTGCAAATTCAAAATTTATTATCACAGATAAAAATCTTAAAACAGGAAGCGGTGAAGCAGAAAATCGAGTTGACAGAGGATGAGTTAGAAGAAGCAAGGACGGACGCCATTGATTACTTGAGTCAGCTATCAGAAAAGGAAAAGAAAGAAAGTGGAATTACAGAGGACTTGCTTACGACAATTTATAGTGAAAATATTTTGGCAAATAAAGTCTTTGAAATATCAACAAATGATGTTGATACCAATATATCAGATGATGAAGTGAAACAGATAACCATTCAGTATTTGATGGTTATGACAAAGGGAACTGATAAAAATGGAAATACCGTTGCTATGACACCAGAAGAGAAGAAAAAAGCCAAAAGTAAAGCAAAGAGTTTAGCGAAAGAAGCAAAAGATACCACAAACTTTTTGACGTTTGCAGAGTCAAATACCGATGCAAAAGAAGTTGAACTTACTTTTTCGAAAGCAGATGCGCCAGCAGAATTGGCAGAGGAAGCATTTAAGCTAAGTAGCGGAAAAATGACTGGTCTCATAGAAGGTGAAAGTGGTTATTATATCATTTACTGTGTTAATGATGATGACGAAGATGCAACGGCAAAGCGAAAAGAAGAACTCATTATGGAACGACAAAAGGCATCCTTTGAAGAAAAGTTTGCCAAGTGGTCCAGTGAATACGAAATTGTAATCAGTAATACACTTTGGGCAGAAATTAAATTTTAAGGTGAATTCACGCAAGATAAAACGCAAGTAGTTATTGTTCAATAAAAAAGCTTCCACTCCAAAAAAATCTTCCTTAGCGTCAGCACGATAGGCGATTTTAGTAAGATTCCTTTGGAGTGGAAGCTTTTTTATTTGACACATATATCACGATGTGATATAGTAAATAAAAAGACAGTCGCACAACGACATATCACATCGTGATATATAAAATACAACTTAGAATTACGGAGGAAGTAATGGAGTATCATTTTAGCCCAATGAGTGAGACATCATTCTGCATTCTATTATCATTGGTTGAGGAGCGACATGGATATGGTATTATGCAGCATGTTTCAGAATTGACCAAAAGAAGAATTAATCTAGGTGCAGGAACAATATACGGAACACTAGCTAAACTAGAAAACGCAAAGTTGATTGCAATGAGCAAAGAAGAAGAAAAACGAAAGTATTATAAGATTACAGAACAAGGGTTAGATGTTCTGAAGGTTGAATTAAATCGAATAGCCGAATTATACCAAATAGGAGAGGAGGTATTGTTAAATGAAAGAAAATAAAAAATATATAAGAAGAAGTTTTTGGGTTCATCAGTATGAGCAGGAAGAACAATTTCTAAGAGATATGAGAGCAAAGGGATGGAAATTTGTAAAACTTTACAAAGGGATTCCTACAAAATATGAGTTTGAGCAGTGTGAGCCAGCAGCATATTCGTATCAACTAGATTATGTCACACCAGAAGAAGATACCCCAAATTATCATCAGTTGTTTCAGGACGCAGGATGGGAAGAAATCATGCCATGGGATGGAATTAATGGAAAATGGTATTATTTTGCTAAGAAAATGGAAGGTGAAATCGAAGAAAAAATCTTTACCGATCATGAGTCTAAATTGCAATTAGTAAATAAATTAATAAAGACCTATGGCGTATTCTTTTTCGTATTTATTTTATTGGAAATCAATGCTTTTGGTCGCACCACGCAGCTTTTAACAGAGAAATCTTTATGGTTGTTGTTAGACATTCCACTTACAATTTTGATGGGAATAGCAGTGATTTGGTATATCTATCTTGAATTTGCAATGTTTCAGATGAAGAAAAAAATACAAGAAAAGATAAAAACTCAGCTATAAAATAAAAAGGGAATGTATAATTTGGGATGGAATTAGATTTTGGCAAATTCACGCAGGAAAAAGCACAATTGACGCAATTTCGATTGAATTTACAGAGGAAGTAATTTACAATAGGTGCATAAAAATAGGTGTGTACACATGTTTTTATGTTTTACTCAGCAAGTTTGTGTATGCGCTGCGCACACAAACTTGATATGCACAAAGAGCAGCGCAGAAATGAGGAGAAAAATGATTCAGGTAAATAATCTTACGAAGGTCTATAAGCTTTCCAAGAAGCAAATGGCAGAGCAAAAGACCAAGAAAAACATGAAAAAGGCAGTGACTAACATAGATATCAAAGCGGTGCCAGGTGAAATCTATGGACTTTTGGGTCCAAATGGAGCTGGAAAGACAACAGCGCTTCGCTGTATTGCTACATTGCTAAAGCCAACAGAAGGTGATATTTCTGTTTGTGGCTTGGATACGGTAACACAGTCGGAGGGTGTCCGCAAGAAGATTGCATTTCTAACCAATGAAATAAAACTTGATCCGCAGTTTTCGCCAACTTACATGTTTCGTTTTTTTGGAAGACTTCATGGATTAACGGATGCACAGATTAATGAGCGAATGAAAGTCTTATTTGAGCAGTTTGGAATAACCGAATTTAAGGATAAGAAAATTGATGAATTATCAACTGGTATGAAACAAAAAGCTGCAATTGCGGTAAGTTTAGTACATGATCCTGAAGTTGTCATCTTTGATGAACCGACGAATGGACTAGATATTGTAACGGCAAGAACGGTTACAGATTACTTGAAGGAATTAAGGGCACAGGGAAAAGTGGTTATTGTTTCTACTCATATAATGTCTGAGGCAGAAAAGCTATGTGATCGAATCGGAATCATTATAAATGGTCAAAAGGTGATGGAAGGAACACTTTCGGAAATATTAGTTGAGACACAGGGAGAAGACTTAGAGGACGCTTTCTTCCGTTTATATGAACAGTATAATACTGAGGAGGTGCGATAAGATGAATGGAATTAGAACAGTAGCAGGAAAAGAATTAGCCCGTGTATTTGGTGATAAAAAATTAATATTTAGTCTGTTTATTATGCCGGCAGTACTAATGTTTGTATTATATTCTTTAATGGGAAAAGCAATGGGCGGTATGATGGATGATATTGAAAAACATGTACCAAGTGTTTATGTACAGAATGCGCCAGATGGCTTTGATGAATTTACGAAATCAGTAAAAGCTGATTCAGATACTACATATTTAGAATCGACGGATTCACTAGACGATATAAAAGCAAATATTAAAAATGGTGATGTTGATTTGTTAATTGTTTTTCCGGAAAACTTCTTAGAAGCAGTAAATGGTTATTCGGAGGGAATGGAGATTCCAGAAATAAAAACGTATTACAATCCAGCGGAAGATTATTCTTCAGAGGCAAGAAGTAGTTATGCAAATACCATCCTTACAGCTTATCAGCAATCGTTATTAGCAGATAGAGTTGGGGATTTGAATAGTCTTACAGTATTCCAGGTGGATTTAGATGAAAGTACATCTATTATTACAGATGAGAGCAAAGCGTCTGGAAAGATGCTTGCAATGATGCTTCCTTATCTTATTGTAATGTTATTATTTACTGGACCAATGAGCCTTGGAGTAGATGCTATCACCGGAGAAAAAGAAAGAGGAACGATGGCGAGCATGTTAGTGGCACCGGTAAAGAGAAGTCAGATTGTAGTAGGAAAGATTATAGCACTTTCCCTCCTTTCCTGTTTATCAGCTATTGTATATGCGGTTTCTATTATTATTTCCGTTCCACGTATGTTCAATGGAATGGATGTTGATGGACTTAGTACAAATGCGAGCTTTTCGATTCTACAGATGGTACAGCTTTTGCTAATTATGTTGTCCCTCGTTTATTTTTACGTAGCGATTGTAACCTTAATTGCAGTTTTTGCAAAGACAGCAAAAGAAGCTGGAACTTATGTTTCTCCTGTTTATATTGTTGTAATCGTAGCAGGTGTTCTTACGATGTTTAGCGGTAATAGTGAAATGAATCTTCCTCTTTTTGCAATTCCAGTATATGGTAGTGCAGCAGCCATTCAAAGGGTTATCACTGGAGAACTTACGGCAGCACAATTTGGAACGTCAATTCTTGGAATTGTGATTATTTCTGTGATTTTAACGGCACTGATTACAAAGGCATTTAATAGTGAGAAGGTTATGTTTAATGCATAAAACAAGAAAAGCTTTGCAAATAGAAAGGCGATAGTTGCAAAGTTTGAGATTTTGTTCAATAAAAAAGCTTCCGCTCCAAAGGAATCTTCCTTAGCGACAGCACGATAGACGATTTTAGTAAGCCATAAGCAGTTATAATGCCGTGGGTGGCACGACATTATGACTATTGTCTTACTAAAATAATCGTGCAAATGCCGCTTAGAAAAATTCCTTTGGAGCGGAAGCTTTTTTATTGGACGAAAGTTTTTTGATTGCAACTATCGCATGCAATGGTGAAGGCTTTTAAAAAGATTTTTGTAAATGGATAGTATGGGAAGTGGCTTGACAGAAAGAAGAGTTTGTTTTAAGATAAAATTGAACGATGTTCAAAAACAAAACAAAGGTGTGAATATATGAAATCAGAGTTAACGAAAAAAACAATTGTGGAAAAAACCATTGAATTAATATTAGAGACAGATGGAAATGTGGAGGAAATCACTGTACGAAGGATCGCGGAACGGGCAAATGTTGGAATTGGGTTAGTGAATCACTATTTTGAATCAAAGGATAAGCTGATTGAAGTGTGCGTTCAGCAAATCATAAGTGGTGTTGTTCACTCTTTTCAAATAAAACGGGGTGTAAACGAAGAGCCGCTGGAAACTACAAAGTTTGTAGCAAAGCAGGTCGTGGATTTTTTAATGGAGCAGAAGGAGATTTCGAAGGTTTCGATTTTGGGCGATTTGAAACAACCAGAGCTTACAGATAACACTATGGGTACAGTAATGGGATTTGGAAATTGTTTGTCTGATGGTAAAATTACGATGGAACATAAGGTGAATGCATTCTTGCTGACTAGTATTCTACAAGAATCTTTTTTAAGGAAGGAACAGTTAAAGGAAGCCTTTGGAATTGATTTTTATAATAAGCAACAAAGAGATACCTTTATTAATTTGGTAGTAGATAAAATTGGGAGGTAACATGATATGGAATATTTAATCATTAATGGAAGTCCTCATAAGGGGAATACTTGGAAAATAGTTGAATGCGCGTTAGAAGTAATTTCAAAAAAGGATAAGAATGCTTCTTTTTTTGAAATACATTTAGCAGAAGAAAACATTCCTTTTTGTATGGGATGTAGTAATTGCTTTCGAAAAGGTATTGAGTTTTGCCCTCATAAGGAAGCGGTTGAGAAAATATTGAAAGCTATGGAGGTAGCAGATGGTATAATTGTTGCTTCTACGACTTTCAACATGCGTGAAACAGCCCTTTTAAAAAATATGTTTGATCATTTTTGTTTTATGATGCACCGTCCTCATTTTTTCACAAAAAAAGCAATGGTTATAACCTCTGTTGGGGGTATGGGTGGAAAATCCGCTGCAAAAGGAATCGCGGCTACCCTAAAAGCGATTGGAGTAAATCGGTGCTATCAATTTGCAGTAAGAACGGTAAGTTGGAATGCGTATGAGCCAAGTGAAAGTATGAAGTTCAAATTGAAAAAAGTAACAGAAAATTTTTGCATAGATGTGATGTCAAACCGCCTGCATGTTCCGTCAACAGAACTATTGATTCCTTTTAATATATTTCGGGGTATGTCGGTTTATTATGTACCTGGTACGAAATTTGAAACACAGGATGGCATTTATTATATGGATGCACTTCGCAAAAATAGGGTTTATGATGCGAGAGTACCAGTTCGATTTTATCAGAAAGCATTGGGCTTCCTATTTTATCAAATTGGAAAAATAGCAGGAAGACGTATGATAGTAACTTACAAAAAATCGGATAAATCCTTACTTTTTAAATAAATTACGGATAAATTTAAAGATAAAAAAGAAGAGAAAAGCAAATAGTACGAGAAAAATAATATAGATAATAGTTATAGTTATGCTAGATGTAGATGTTGATGTATTGGATGAGCTTACACTAGCAAAAAATCTTAAATAGTTAGTCATGAATAATCTCCCTTTGAACTTTATAATTACAGCATACATTAAATGTAAAAATATGTCAAATCGTATTCGAGTCATATCACCAAAAAGCTTCACTTCCAAAATAAGTTCCCTCGATATTATTTTAGCAATGATTAAAGGGTTTATTTTGAAGGGGGAGGCTTTTATTTTTTTGAAATTTAGTAAATCAATATGTTAAGCATTAATGAATGAAAAAACTATTGACAAATACAATTTAATTGCATACAATTTAATTTAAAAATATAGTTAAGAGAGGTGCTGTAGAAGATGAAAATAGTAGCGTTAGAGTTTTACAAGGATGGGGAAATGAAAGAAACATTTGCGTTGGGAGGTTCCATTGATCAAGGAGAGTTGGATGAAAGTCGTGTATATCCGGCTAGTCTTCAAAATTATCTAATTGATACAGGAAGTGAGGTTATATTGATTGACACCGGGCTGCCTGTTGAAACGCCAGATTTCAAAAAAGAAGAGGGTCAGAAACTCTATATGGGGCAAAAGGTCGCTGATTATTACAAAGCACTGGAAATCGCTGGATATGAACCAAAGGATGTGAGTAAGATTATAGTAACACACAAACATCCAGACCATACTGGAGAACTTCGGTATTTTCCAAATGCGAAAATATATCTATCACAGATAGAAGCAGAGGATATGGGATTGACTGGAGAAAATATTATACCAGTTACTTTTAAGGATGGTGCATTTGAAAATTTCAAACAAAGTGAAATGATTGCAGAAAATATAGTGATGTTGCCAGCTTATGGACATACCAAAGGAAATTCCATTGCAATTATGAAAGTGGATGATTTGTACTATTTGTTCCATGGAGATGTGACCTATACCGACGAAGCATTGAGAAGAAAGGCTCTTTCGGTTGTATTTGAAGATAAGGAAGCAGCAAGGGATACCTTATTGAAGGTGAGAGAATTTGTAGAAACACATGACACGATTTATCTTTCAACACATACACCAGAGGGAGTTAAGGCACTCGCAAACAAGGAAATATTTCAATTTTAAGGAGGGACTATTATGAACGAAACAATAAGAATAATTCAAAATCATAGATCAATTCGGAATTTTTTAGAACGTGAGGTAGAGGATTCCATGATTGATATCATTTTACAATCAGCACAGTCTATGCCAAATTCAATCAATGGGCAGCAGGTGTCGGCTATTGTAATTAAAGATAAAGCGAAAAAAGAAAAACTAGCGGAGCTAGCCGGAGGGCAGAGCTGGGTTGCTGCGGCACCCGTGTTTATCGTATTTGCAATGGACTTTTATAAGTCGAATCTGGCAGCAAAGAAAAATGGACTGACACAGGTGATACATGAAAGTGCCGAAGGTACACTAGTGGGTGCGTTTGATGGAGGGCTGGCAATGGGAGGCGCTATTGTGGCAGCAGAGTCACTTGGACTTGGTATTGTACCTATTGGAGGCGTGAGAAAAAATCCGGATGAGGTAATTTCGCTTCTTAATCTTCCGCAATATGTATTCCCTCTGGTTGGTCTTGCAATTGGATATCCAGCAGATAACTCACAGAAAAAACCACGATTACCGTTTTCTACTTTTAAGCATGAAGAAGTGTATCATAAAGAAGGATTGGATGCTGCAATTGAAGAATATGACGAGATGATGGAAGACTATTTAAAAGAGGTTGGTCGAGAAGCAGAAGGAAATTGGAGTAAATATACTTCGGGAATCTACCAATATGTCTACTATCCAAAAGTATATCCAACACTAAAAGAGCAGTTATTTAAAAATAACAAGTAAGGAAGGATTGTATTAAAAAAGGATTTGTTGCAAAAATCAAATTATTTGCAACAAATCCTTTTGATATTCAAGGTTCTTCGAAATGTCATGTGAAATATTCACGCATTACTTATCCAATGAAACAAACGAATTACAAATCGCAGTTATTTACAGTTCTAGGGAATGGAATAACATCGCGGATGTTACCCATACCAGTTAAGTACATAACGCAACGTTCAAAGCCAAGACCAAATCCTGCATGACGAGTAGAACCATATTTTCTAAGGTCAAGATAGAAGCCATAATCATCTGGGTTCAATGAAAGTTCATTCATACGCTCAATTAACTTATCATAATCATCTTCTCTTTGACTTCCACCGATGATTTCACCAATACCAGGAACTAATAGGTCCATAGCAGCAACAGTTTTATTGTCATCGTTCATTTTCATGTAGAATGCTTTGATATCCTTTGGATAATCGGTTACAAAGACTGGTTTTTTGTAGATTTCTTCGGTTAAATAACGTTCGTGTTCGGTCTGAAGGTCACATCCCCAGGATACCTTGTAATCAAATTTATCATTGTTTTTTTCTAAGATTTCAATTGCCTGTGTATAAGTGACATGGCCAAAATCGGAAGAAGTAACATGTTGTAGGCGTTCGATTAAGCCTTTGTCAACGAACTGATTTAAGAAGTTCATTTCTTCTGGCGCTTTTTCTAATACAAAATTGATGATAAACTTAATCATGCTTTCAGCAAGAATCATATCATCTTTTAAGTCAGCAAATGCAATTTCTGGTTCGATCATCCAAAATTCAGCTGCATGACGGGTTGTATTCGAATTCTCTGCACGAAAAGTTGGTCCGAAGGTATAAATGTTACGAAATGCTTGTGCATAAGTTTCACCATTTAATTGACCACTTACGGTAAGATTGGTTTCTTTATTAAAGAAGTCCTGCGTATAATCTATTTTTCCATCTTCAGTTCTTGGAAGGTTGTCTAAGTCTAGCGTGGTAACACGGAACATTTCTCCGGCACCCTCGCAGTCACTTCCGGTAATGAGTGGAGTGTGAACATATACAAAATCACGATCTTGAAAGAACGTGTGAATGGCATGCGCGATTAAAGAACGAATACGGAATACTGCTTGATACGTATTAGTCCTTGGTCTTAAGTGTGAAATAGTTCTTAAGTACTCCAAAGAGTGACGTTTCTTTTGTAAAGGATAGTCTGCACTTGAAGTTCCTTCTATAATTACATCTTCAGCCTGAATTTCAAATGGCTGTTTTGCTTCTGGAGTAGCAACTAACGTTCCGTTTATAATGATTGCGGAGCCGACGTTTAGTTTTGCTATTTCAGAAAAGTTAGATATTTTTTCCTCACTATAAACAATTTGAAGAGTTTCAAAGAAAGTTCCATCATTTATTACGACAAAACCAAAGGTTTTTGAATCTCGATTACTACGAACCCATCCTCCTACAGAAATGGTTTTTCCAACATACTCTGCCGGATTTCGGTAGAGTACCCTAACGGTTATTAACTGCATTTTTTATTACCTGTACCTTTCTACAATTTCTTTTTTCTGCATTCATTTCATGTTTACAAAATTATAATTATAGTAAACATTTATATAAACATATTTGTTTACTATAATAGACGAAAATATGTGAAAATGCAAGAGGCGCAAGGGATGCTATAGACAAAAAGATGGACATGTGCTATGATAATTGAATCTTAAAAGTAAGCTTAAAAGGAGAAAAAGAATATGAAATTTTTTATTGACACAGCGAAAGTAGAAGATATTAAAAAAGCAAACGACATGGGAGTTATCTGTGGCGTTACAACAAACCCATCTTTAATTGCAAAAGAAGGAAGAGACTTCAACGAAGTTATTTCTGAAATTGCTTCTATCGTAGACGGACCAATCAGCGGTGAAGTAAAAGCTACTACTGTTGATGCAGAAGGCATGATTAATGAAGGAAGAGTAATCGCTAAGATTCATCCAAACATGGTTGTTAAGATTCCTATGACAATAGAAGGATTAAAAGCAACAAAAGTATTAGCAAGTGAAGGAATCAAAACAAATGTTACGTTAGTATTTTCCGCTAACCAAGCACTTTTAGCAGCTAGAGCTGGTGCAACTTATGTATCTCCATTTTTAGGACGTTTAGATGATATTAGTTCACCTGGTATTGATTTAATTCAGACAATCGCTGAAATCTTCCAGATTCACGGTTTAACAACAGAAATCATTGCTGCAAGTGTTCGTAACCCAATTCATGTAATTGACTGTGCATTAGCAGGAGCTGATATTGCAACGGTTCCTTACAGTGTAATTGAGCAGATGACAAAACATCCATTAACAGATCAGGGAATCGAAAAATTCCAGCAGGATTACGAAGCAGTATTTGGCAAATAATAAAATACGATTATTAAGAGGCCTTGGGACAAATTTTTGTTCTGGGGTCTTTTTGTTTAACAATAGATTGTTGGAACTGCACGTATGGCGTTAGACCAGTTATATTTTCCTTAGAAGCAATTGAAAATTAGTTAGTAAAAATTCAGGGAACTCTTTTAAGAGTTCCCTGAATTTTTACAATAATATTATCAACATTCTTTAACATAGCTTAACTTTGAATTTGATGATCTTAAAGAATCATATAGATTACAGCAACGGAAAAGATAATTTGAATAATTGCAAAACGAAAGACTGCTTGTGTGCTAGACCATCCCATCTTTTTACGAACATGATCGTGAAGTGGGGTAAGTACATTCTTAAATGCATTAACCTTTAAGAAACGAATTAAGAATACTTTTATTAAACCTAAACCACCGTCTAAAATAAGGACGATTGCGGCAGGAATGTACAAAAGAGGGCTGCCAGTCTTTAAGATTGCTATACTGATAAAGAGACCCATTGCACGGGAGCCAGCATCGCCCATCATAAGCTTACTTGGATTTGCGTTATACCATAAATATCCCAAGATACAAACAGTAAAGATTAAAATATAGTATGAGAAGCCAGTAGCGACATTTTGAATGTTATTGATTAAATAAATCGTCATTAATGTAATAATCGTTAAGGTACCGGATAAACCATCTACACCATCTGCACAGTTTGTTACATTAATAGAAGCCCATACTAAGATAACGATCAAAGCGCCAAATACTAAGGTTGGAATGGTTACTGTTTTACCTAGAGTTACTAAATAGATTGTATTTGGATTAAAGTTTAAATAAGTAACAGCTATCATAATGGCAATAATGAAATCAAGGAATCCTTTTTTGTATTCGCCCCAGGAAGTTTTTGAACAATCATCCAAAAATCCCGTCATCATTGCAGCAACGACTAAAACTAAGTAAATAAGAAATTCTCGCTCGATTTGTCCGAATAGCAAAACGGTAATTACAAATACAAGAATAAATAAAAAACCAGCACCTCTTGGTTTTCCTGCCGAAAGACTTCCATCATGAGCATATTCTCGCCCTTTATCGGTTGGGAGAAGCTTTGAGAGTTTATGCATACAAAAACAAGTGAGTATAAAGGCAATCATAATGCCCAAAAATGAAATTAAGTTTGAACTTAATGGATTCGCAAATAGATTTAACATGTAGTAAATTCCTTTCTATTTCTCGGTTATTTTGCTTCTTTGGTACATGCTATATTATATTTCATTTTTCTATTATTGCAAGAGAGAATTTCCAATTTACGTCTTTTTTGTTATACTAAATATAAATGGTCGGAAAAAAGTAGCAAAGGAGCTTGTATTGATGAATGAAAACCATGCAAAGCCTTTGAAGAATCTTTCTTTGGAGGAAACGGATTTTATCAAAATAAGAAAGCAGTATCATTTTGACATAAGCCACCAGGAGCAATTGAATGAAGTGTATGAAGATCTAAAAAAGATAATTACACCGATTACCAATATAACGATTATGGATGGTGAAACAAAAGAGCGACTTTTTTCTATAAAAAAAAGTGATTATTTGATTGGCACGATTACTTTGGGAAAAGGTGTTGACGAATTGCTAAATAGCTACCATCAGACGAATCGCGTCTTTGAAGCCTATGCTGCGGATTGCCTATGTATGGAGCTTCTTAGTAAAAGTTATGAACAATTTGAAGCCTTAGTATATGAGGAATGTGGACAATGGCCCGAAAAGTATGAGTTCATTGGGGATAACTATCCGGTAGAATCCATTTCTGAAATATTAAAGTGTGTTCCTCAGACAACAATTACACATAATCAGGCATATGCATTGATTCCTAGTAAAAGTGTTGTTTTTCTCACCGCACTATCGAATGAAAGGAAAAGATGTGCGCTCTGTATTTGCGATAATTGTAGTAATAAAGAATGCAACAATAATAAACAAGTGCTAAGTTATGGTGAAATGCAAATTTTTGGAAGGGGGAATCGGGTATGATTCATGTTTATCATGGTGATGGAAAAGGAAAAACAACCGCCGCAATCGGACTATCGATACGAGCAGCAGGATGTGGAAAGCGAGTGGTATTTGCTCAGTTTTTAAAGGGGAGTGATAGCAGTGAACTTGCCATACTTTTGCAAATTAAGAATATAGAAGTATGCCGGAATGAGAAAGATTTCGGATTTCTCTTTCAAATGTCAGAAGAAGAGAAAGCGAAAGTGAAGATAATGCATAATCAAACGCTTTGTCATGTGATAGAATTGGTAAGAGAAAAAGAGGTAGATATGGTAGTCTTGGATGAAATAACATATCCATATGAAGATAAGCTTCTTGATTGTAATTTGTTAGAGCACTTTATAGAAACGCTTAGTACAGATGTGGAGCTTGTACTTACAGGAAGGAATCCATCAAACTTTTTTCTGGATAAGGCAGATTACATTACGAATATGACATGTGTTCGTCACCCATTCGAAAAAAATCAACCCGCTAGAAAAGGAATAGAATTTTAGAACTATTTCAGACTTGCTATACACTGAAATCATGACCAGGAATGAAGAAAAAAATGGAAAGGGGGGAATTAAAATGGTAAATCAGTTTTCAAGAACCGAATTACTTATTGGAAGTGAGGGGGTAGAGCGTTTAAGAAATGCACGAGTGGCTGTATTTGGAGTCGGTGGGGTTGGTGGTTTTGCCGTTGAGGCTCTGGCTCGAAGCGGAATTGGTACATTTGACTTGATTGATAATGATCAGGTTTCACTTACCAATATCAACCGACAGATTATTGCGACCCATAAAACCATTGGTAGAGACAAGGTTGAAGTAATGAAAGAACGTATTTTAGAAATTAATCCAGAAGCTATTGTTAATACCTATCAAATATTTCTTTTGCCAGATAATTCAGACAGCTTTGAATTTGAACACTACGATTATATAGTGGATGCAATTGATACCGTTACCGCTAAAATTGAACTGGTTTTAAGGGCAAAAGAGTATAATATTCCAATTATAAGCTCCATGGGAGCTGGGAATAAGATGGACCCAACCAAATTTGAAGTTACCGATATTTATAAGACATGCGTATGCCCACTTGCAAAAGTAATGCGCAGAGAGCTAAAAAAACGCGATATTAAGAAGTTAAAGGTGGTCTTTTCAACGGAGGAGGCATTAGTGCCGCATGAGTCGGATGAAGAGGTGGGATGCAGAAGAAGTCTTCCTGGAAGCATTTCATTTGTACCTTCAGTAGCAGGACTGATTGTAGCAGGCGAGGTAATTAAGGATTTGATTGATTATAAAAATTAAATTTTAAAATATTGATGACTCACATGAATAAATTCCTCTATTTGGCAAACAATATTAGCATAGTCAATATTACGTTAGATGGAGGAATTTTTATGAAAGCAACTGGTATTGTAAGAAGAATAGATGACCTTGGAAGAGTAGTGGTACCAAAAGAGATTCGTAGAACACTACGAATTCGAGAAGGAGATCCACTTGAAATATTTACAGATAGAGAAGGAGAAATTATTCTTAAGAAATATTCTCCAATTGGTGAACTGAGCCAATTTGCAAAGCACTATGCAGAATCATTAGCTCAGACATTAGGACAAATTGTATGTATTGCAGATCGAGATGCTTTCATTGCAGTAGCAGGCGGAAGGAAAGATCTGATAATGAAATCGATAAGCAAGGAACTGGAAGAAGTTATGAATGAGCGAAAGCCAGTTCTTGCGCAAGAAGGAAGTCCGAATTATTGTAAAATTGCAGAAGAGGACGAAAAAGCAGCATATCAGGTGATTTGGCCGATTATCTGTGAAGGAGATTCCATTGGAGCTGTTATCATTCTTTCAAAGGACAATAAGAAGGAATTTGGTGAAGTGGAAGATAAAGTTGCAGCTTCAGCAGCGGGATTTTTAGCAAGGCAAATGGAGCAATAGGAAAAGGGGAAATAAGTTGGAAAAGTATACGTTAGATGAATTTGTAGAAATCATTAGAAAACTCCGGGCACCGGATGGGTGCCCGTGGGATAAAGAACAAACCCATGAAACATTAAAAGATGCTATGATAGAAGAAGCATATGAAGTCGTAGAAAGTATAAATAATAAAGATAAGGAAAATCTTAAAGAAGAACTGGGAGATGTTTTATTACAAGTAGTGATGCATTCTGTGATAGCACAGGAGCAAAACGAATTTATGCTTGAGGATGTAATCAGCGAGGTAGCAACCAAAATGATTCGCAGGCATCCGCACGTGTTTGGTGATGTATTAGTAGAAGATTCCGAGCATGTATTACGTAACTGGGAAGAAATCAAAAAAGAAGAGCACAAGGAAACCACAATATCGGAAGGTATGCAACGCATCGCAAATGCATTACCGGCAAATATCAGGGCACAAAAAGTTCAAAAAAAAGCTGCCAAAGTCGGCTTTGATTTTGCAGATTATGAAGAGGCACTAAGCAAGGTATATGAGGAGATTTTAGAGCTTTCTGATGCCCGAAAAACAGGTGAAATTTGTGATATTGAAGAAGAGTATGGTGATTTGATGTTTTCAGTAGTTAATTTATCTAGATTTTTACAACTAAATGCGGAAAATTCCTTGACAAATGCCACTAATAAGTTTATAAATAGATTTGTAGGTGTTGAGTGTCTTGCGTCTAGCAAACATCAAGCCTTGAGCGATTTAACCATAGACGAAATGAATGATTTATGGAAGCGCATAAAGTAATCGGAATAAGATATTTCGATACATAAAATTAAAATATTCAGAGGAGGAGTCAAATCCATGAACAAAGCAGAATTAGTTGCAGCAATTGCAGAAAAAACCGAATTATCGAAGAAAGATTCAGAAAAAGCTTTAAAAGCGTTCATCGATGTTGTAACAGATGAATTAAAGAAAGGTGAAAAAATCCAGTTAGTTGGCTTTGGTACTTTTGAAGTATCTAAAAGAGCAGCTAGAGAAGGTAGAAACCCTCAGACCGGTAAAACTATGAAAATTGCAGCATCTAAAGCTCCAAAATTCAAAGCTGGTAAAGCATTAAAGGATGCAATGAACTAATCATTAATTTGACTACTTGAAGGCTACTCTATGAGTAGCCTTTTCATATTCGCGATGGCAATGAGCCATGCAAAATTCGGCGGAAGATGTTGCGTGCTTGCACGAACAACATCTTCTGCTGAATTTTATAGGGCGAAGCCCGCGAACGAGAAGGAGCGGAGCGGATTCGAGATCGCAACATGGCGGGCAACCGGAAAACATGCGAAGCCCGCGAACGAGAAGAAGCGAAGCGGATTCGAGATCGCAGCATGGCGGGCAACCGGCTAAACGTTACATGGAAGGAGTCAACAATGAGACTTGATAAATTTTTAAAGGTATCCCGTTTAATTAAAAGGAGAACCATTGCAAATGAAGCCTGTGATGCAGGTAGAATTTTAGTCAATGGAAAAGTAGCAAAAGCTTCCCTTAATGTTAAGTGTGGAGATATCATTGAAGTAAGTTTTGGAAATAAAGAAGTTAAAGTAGAAGTATTAGACGTTCAGGAAACGGTTCGTAAAGATGATGCGAAAGAGCTCTACAAATATCTGTAATGAAATGTTACCCCTTCCCATATAATATCTGTAAGACAGGATATGGGGAGGTTTTATTTTGGAAGAAAATAAAAAGGTGTTAAACCATAAAGTAATGATTGATGCCCGCAGACGAAGCTCAATTACAGGTGTTTTAGATGTTATTTCTTTTGATGCGAAAGAAATCTTATTAGAAACAGAAATGGGAATTCTGACAATCCAGGGAGATGAGCTGCATGTCAATCGACTTACCTTGGAAAAAGGCGAGATTGATTTAGAAGGTACGCTTGATAGCTTTTGTTATTCTGATAAAAAGAATAATAGTGGAGATTCTTTCTTAAAGAGAATGTTCCGATAAGGAGAATGTGCATGAGTGAAATGATTATTTCCGAGGCACATTTTTATTTGAGTTCCTTTTTATGGGGAATGGCATTAGTTGCAATGTATGATGTGTTTCGAATTTTTCGAAGAATAGTAAGGCACAAGAAGCTATTGCTGGCAATCGAAGATTTTATCTTTTGGATTGTTGCGGCATGTCTTGTGTTTCGAATGATATATCAATACAACAATGGAACCATTCGTTTTCCCGGAATGGTGATCTTATTTGCCGGCATGATTTTATATCATTATGCCATAAGCAATCCATTTGTTCATTTTTTAAACAAAAGAATCATCCTTCCGATAAAAAAAATGATAAGAAAAATACATAAAGTATTGAAAAAAGGACGAAATAAAGTTAAACTTCTCTTAACTAGTAAAAAAAGCCCAAAGCAGTGAGGAGAACGTTATGGGTAAAAGGAATAACCGAAGAACAGGTAAAAACCGAAGAATAGATAAAAACCGAAGATTAAATTTAGGTGCGGTCGCTCTTGTCGTACTACTTTTGTGCTACGTTGTTGTATACAAAAGGGTAGATTTGGTTGCACAAGAAACAGAGTGCAAAGAAAAATTAGAAGAGCTGGATGAAACGAAAAAGGCAGAAGAACAAAGGACTGAAGAGATTGAAGACTATAAAGTATATGTACAATCCAAACAATACATTGAGCAGGAAGCCAGGGATAAGTTAGGACTTGCCTATCCAGATGAAATTGTTTTTGAAGCAGAAGAAAATTAAGTATTGACTTTTTAGCATTAACTGGGTATAATGATAATCGTCTTGTTTGGCGGGATAGCTCAGTTGGCTAGAGCACACGGTTCATACCCGTGGTGTCGAGGGTTCAAATCCCCCTCCCGCTACTTATAAAAAACCTTGTAAATATTATATTTACAAGGTTTTTTTGTTGTGCGCCCAGCATGGTCGTAATATGAAAGCAGTAATATATTACGACATCATTGATTTACATCAATATGGAATTCTAAATTTCAGTATAATGTTTATTTAACCATACTACGATTCTATCTACGACCTCCTTGTATCTTTGTCCAATAAGTAAGCCTGTGTGCGTCGTGTCCCATAAACCAGTATATTCTCCACTGAAATATTCTGCGGTAGTTTTTCCTCTTAACTCATCCGCTTCACTGTTAATCCGACTAATAACCAGACAAGGGCATGTGATTAAACGGTTATCTACATGAATTCCACCATTTTTCTTATAATTGATAAAAGAATTCCTTGCCTTTGAGGATTCCATTGACAAATATTTTTTTTGAAAAGCGATATCCTCTGCCGACTCATCTATGCTATAAAGTTCATCACGAACTGGTGCAGGTTCCACTATTTGTGTTTCGTCCAATTCTTGTGAATCTTCATAAGGAGCTATTTGATATACCTCTTTACATATTGTTGAATCAATCAGTATCAAACCAGCTAGATTAGATTCTTCAGCTATTTTTTGGCTTAGTATTCCGCCCAAACTAAAGCCAATTAGAATTGGTTGCTCTGCGCACTCAGCAATAATTTCTCTCATGTCTGCCATATAATCATCAAAAGATATTTTTGTCATATCCATATTCCTGCTTTTATAATGACTTCTCAAGTTCATTACATAGCAAGTCCACCCTTCGGATACAAAATGGGAAATAAATTTGCTCCACATCCAACTGCCAGTATAAGCGCCATGTACAAAAAGTAGGGGCGGCTTTTTATTGCTTTGTTCCTTTTTATCATTTAAATATATCTCTAAGAATAAATCATTTTCCCCTATATATTTTTCGATATGCTTTGGTAGCGTCTTTGTATAATCAATCATTTTTTTAACCTTCCTCCATATTAATTAATTTGATATCAAACTATTTGTGCAAAAAATTAAAGATTTGTATAAATTCGAGTTAAAATTTGGGTTAATTCCTCTTTCTCTTTTTCTGAAATGCCTTGGTAAAAAACATTTAAAATCTTTGCAGAAATTGATTCGAATATAGGTTCTAATTCTTTTCCTTTGGCAGTTAGAGTTACATAAGTTACTCTAGTATCTTGTTCATTTCTTTCTTTTGCTACATATTCAAGCTTCACTAATTTATCGATGAGAGCCGTAACAGTAGATTTGTCTTTGCCAATTTTTTCTGCAATCTCAGCCATGGTCATTTTTTTGTTTGTATAAAGAGCATAGATTATGTCCCCGTGAGAAGTAACAATACCCTCTACACCATTTTGAACCATCTCACTTATGATGAGTTTATTCACTTTCTCTCTAATTTTTGATATTAATGATATTGCATCTCTAGTTTTCATATCGTTATTATAGTTTTATATCAAACTAATGTCAATATCTTTTTGGTCTTTTTTTGTCTATCAGTTTATGGGAATTTCTTCCATCCTTCGACAAAGTTTCTAACTCCTGAAAGCTATAATAGGCATCTGAAACGGCAGAAAGGGTGGGAGAAATGAAAAAATGGAATAAAAGAATGATAGGGGTAGATCTTCTTGCATTTATAATGGGAAGAGCTGCATTTTTTTCTATAAACCCGATAGGGATTGGATTTTTTTTGTGTGCATATGGACAAGATGGTAATAAAGGAATACTGGCAGCGGCACTACTTCTTGGTATCGCAACTTCAATGAGTGGGGTCAGTGTGGTTAAATATGGACTGGTGCTACTAACACTATCAGTCATTGAACATCTTTTTGATCGGGATCGCAAGGTAATCAGTGATCATATACGAGCGCTTATTGGAGCTGGCGTCACAACAGCACTATCCCTTACAAAAGCTTTTCTTTACCGCGATTTTCTAAGCCAGATGACCTTGGCATTTTTAGAGGGACTTTTAGTTTACCTTTCTTGCTTTCTTTTAAAAAAAGGAGTTACCTTTTTATTGTATCGTCGAAAACATGAAGTTATGAGCAATGAAGAACTGGTGAGCCTGGCTCTGATTATTGGTCTAATTGTATATAGTATTCCGAATGTGGCATTATATTCCGTTTCCTTTCCAAAGCTAATGGCATATTTTTTTGTACTTATTGTAGGATACAAATATGGACCAGGTACCGGCGCCGTTGCTGGAGCGATTTGTGGAATCGTAATATCGTATAGTAATAGTTCGGTCACATATATAGGAATTTTGTGTATTTTGGGCATTTGTGGCGGAATGTTTCAAGAAATTGGAAAACTGGGGGCAGGTATCGCATTTGCAACAACGGGAATATCTATGGGATACTTGTACGAACAAAGTTTATTGAAAATTTCAGGGGCAGAGTCTTTGCTGTTAGCGGTATGCCTTTTTTGGTTGGTTCCAGCAAAATTGCTTGAACCAGTATGTTGGAATAAAAAAGAGGATGGAGATTATATGAAGCAAAATCTCCAACTTATGACGAAAAACAAATTTCGAGAATTCTCCGATTCCATGCAAAAACTGTCAAAGTCTTTTGTATCCTATACAGAAAAGAAAAGTATTCTAGGCTGTGATGATATGAATGGAATTTTTGAGGACATATCTGGTAAATTCTGCAAAGAATGCGTATATTGTAGTCATTGCTGGGAGGATAATTATGAGATGACGTATGCATATGCACAGGACATTTTTACCGTTGCGAAAAAAAATGGGCATCTGAAAATGCAGGATGTACCAACACATTTCCAAAAACAATGCGTCTATGCAGATGCATTTGTGAAAGAGACAAATAAAAGTTTAGAAATCGCAACCTTAAACCTAAAATGGTACAATAAGTTAATGGAAAGCAGACAAGCGGTTGCGGGTCAGCTGGATGAAATGGCACAAATAGTAAAGGAATTTGCTTTTGATATAAGTGAGATGAAACAAGTAAAGAATTCGCTAGAAGAACAGATGATTAATAAGCTTCGAGGACACCATGTTGAAGTAAAACACATGGTGATTATGGAAAATAAAGGCGGACGATTAGAAATACATTTACAGGCACGAGTGAAAAAGGGAAGGTGTGTGACTTCGAAAGAAGTGGCACTATTATTAGGACAAGTAGTTGGAAAGAGGATTAAACCTTCGGAGCAATTGAAAAATACAATACCCACGGAATATGAATCCTTAATGTTTTGGGAGGATACGAAGTATAAAGTTTTAACAGGAGTGGCTAGAGTTACGAAAAATGGGGAAGATATTTCTGGAGATAATTTTTCGTTCTTAGAGTTGGATTCTGGTGAAATGGTAATGACCCTATGTGATGGTATGGGATCTGGTGAAAGAGCACATGCAGAAAGTGAATCCGTAATTGATCTAATTGAGGACTTTATGGAGGCTGGATTTAAAGAGTCGTCTGCTTTGCATCTAATTAATTCACTTTATGTACTGCAGTCGGACGGACAGTCCTTCTCCACAATTGATATGGGAATTGTAAATCTTTATGATGGAAACTGTAATTTTGTAAAAATGGGAGCTGCGGCGACTTTCCTCAAACATAAAAAATCGGTTGATACCATTATGTCTTCATCGCTACCCGCTGGTATGTTTGAACACAGTAAGATGGAAGGCAACAGACGTAAAATAAAAGATGGAGAATTTATTGTTATGGTAACAGATGGTGTGATTGATTGTTTTCCGGGAAATGAAAAGGAAGCATATATCGAATTCTTACTAGAAGGAATGACAAGTAATAATCCAAGGGAGATTGCGAATACCATTCTAAATGATGCACTTAGTTCCACCAATTGCGTAGCAACTGATGACATGACAGTAATTGTTGCAGGCATATGGGAAAAACCTTGAAATAATGGAATGAGGGGGGTACAATAGGAATACATTATGGAATTCGTATCGAGAGAGGAATCATCATGGAACGCAAGATTATTGCTTATGTAGAAACGCATAATATGCTAAAGATAAAAGACAAAGTTGTGATAGGGGTTTCTGGTGGTGCAGATTCGGTTTGTCTTTTTTTTGTGCTACTAAAACTTCGTAAAATCTATGATTTGTCTTTGCATGTGGTGCATATTAATCATCAAATTCGTGGAGAGGCAGCAGATGCTGACCAACAGTTTGTCGAAGAATTAGCCAGAAGATATGATGTACCGGTAATGGTGGTAAAAAAAGATGTAAAGTTATATGCCAGGGAATGCAAATTGACTGAAGAAGAAGCCGGTAGGAAAGTTCGCTATGAGGCATTTAAGCAAGTCTTTGAAACAGAGCATGCAACCAAAATAGCAATTGCTCATAATATGAATGATAATGCGGAGACGATGCTGTTTCATCTAGCCCGAGGAAGTGGAATCAAAGGGCTTTGTGGAATCTTGCCTGTTAGAAATGAAATTATTCGTCCTCTTCTTTGTGTAACTCGTGATGAGATTGAAGATTATTTAAATAGTGAGGGGCAGAAATATTGTGTGGATGCATCAAACCTTTTAGATGAGTATTCAAGAAACCAAATCAGGCACCATATACTTCCTTTAATGGTAGACTTAAATGCCAAGAGCATTGAGCATATGAGTGAGACTGCCAATCTTTTAAAAGAAGCACAAAGCTATATTGAAAAGAATGTGGAAAATGCATATAAACGGATTGTCAAATATGAGAATGGGCAATACTTATTGAAAATAGATTTGCTTTTGATGGAAGATGCAATTATTCAAAAAGAACTAATTCGAACAAGTATTTTTAACTTGGTAGGAAAGCTAAAGGACATTGATAATCAACATATTGAACGAATTCGTTTACTATGTGGTATGTCATCTGGTAAGCAGGTAAATCTACCATATGGAATTACAGGTAGTAAAGAATATGAATATGTAAAAATTGAAATTCCGTCAGAGGAAGACAAAGATTTTGAAGTTTTTATTCAAGGTGCTGGGATATATCCGATTCCTAGGATGGATCTTAGCCTTGAAATTACAATTGATAAAACTTTTAATAAAGTTCATGAAATTCCGAAAAATGACTATACGAAATGGTTTGATTATGATAAAATATGTCAAACTATATCCTTGCGCAATCGACGAAATGGAGACTATTTCCAAGTAAACCAAGAGGGCGGAACAAAGAAATTAAAAGATTACTTTATTGATGCAAAACTGCCTCGCGATAAGAGAGGTTGTATTCCGCTACTGGCGGATGGTGGACATATCATTTGGATACTTGGCGATAGAATAAGTGAAAGATATAAAATTACGAATACGACTCAAAGCATACTAAAAGCGAAAATAATTGGAGGAAAGAAAAATGAATATTAAAGTTATGATTTCAGAGGAAGAGTTATGTAAACGAATAGCAGAATTAGGAGCTGAAATCAGTAAAGATTATGAAGGAAAAACGGTCCATTTAATTTGTATTTTAAAGGGCAGTGTTTTCTTTACCTGTGAATTGGCAAAACACATTGTTCCAACCGTTACAATGGACTTTATGTCTGTTTCCAGCTATGGAAATGCGCAGGAAAGTACTGGACGTGTCCGTATTGTAAAAGATTTAGATGAACATATTGAAGATAAAGATGTTTTAGTAATTGAAGATATTATTGATTCAGGTAGGACACTTGACTATCTGTTAGACATGTTAGCGGCTAGAAAACCAAAGAGCATTAAGCTTTGTACATTATTAGATAAGCCAGATCGTAGAGTAACCGATGTAAAAGTTGATTATACCGGATTCGCAATTCCAGACGAATTTGTCGTAGGTTATGGTTTGGATTATTCTCAGACATTAAGAAATCTTCCATATATCGGAGTAGTGGAAGAATAAAGGAGGCATATAATTGAAAAAACAGATGAGAGGATTAGGATTTTATTTCCTAATCCTAGCTATTATTGTAGCAGCGATGTATTTTTCGGGAAATACTTCTGCTACATCAGACAGCACATATAATCACATAACATTCATGGAAGATATTACGAACAATGTAGATAATATTTCAAAAATTCAAATCTTTCCAAATGAAGAAGTACCTACGGGCGAAGTAGTAGTGACATACCAAAATGGGGATAAGGTAAGCTTTTATACCCCAGATGTAAAAGAAATTCAAAATGACTTAGATGCAAAAAATATTCAAAGTGATATGAAGAACATAAGTAAGCCAAGTTGGTTACTTACCACTTTGTTACCATATGTCCTTATCTTTCTTGCAGTTATTCTATTATTTTCATTTATGTCCAACCAAGCTGGCGGTGGTGGAAATTCAAAGGTAATGAATTTTGGTAAAAGCCGGGCCAAAATGACGACGGATGAAAATAAAAATACTACATTTAAAAATGTAGCTGGATTGCAGGAAGAAAAAGAAGCATTGGAAGAAATCGTAGATTTTCTAAAGACGCCGAATAAATATATTAAAGTGGGTGCTAGAATACCAAAGGGTGTTCTTTTGGAAGGCCATCCAGGAACTGGTAAAACATTACTTGCAAAGGCAGTAGCTGGAGAAGCAGGAGTTCCTTTCTTTAGCATCTCTGGTTCGGATTTTGTTGAAATGTTTGTCGGTGTTGGTGCGTCTCGTGTGCGTGATTTATTTGCAGAAGCAAAGAAAAATTCACCATGTATTGTTTTTATCGATGAAATTGATGCGGTTGCCAGACGAAGAGGTACTGGACTTGGTGGAGGACACGACGAAAGAGAACAAACCTTAAACCAATTACTTGTTGAAATGGATGGTTTTGGTGTCAATGAAGGTATTATCGTAATGGCAGCCACCAACCGCGTGGATATATTAGATCCAGCTATTTTACGGCCAGGACGTTTTGACAGAAGAGTTACAGTAGGTCATCCGGATTCAAAGGGCAGAGAAGAAATACTGCAAGTGCATGCAAAAAATAAGCCACTTGGAGAGGATGTTGATTTAAAACAAATTGCGCAGACGACAGTAGGGTTTACCGGTGCGGATTTGGAAAACTTATTAAATGAATCAGCAATTGTTGCAGCGAAGGAAGATCGTTCTTTTATCATGCAGGAAGATATTAAAAAGTCCTTTATTAAAATAGGGATTGGGCCAGAAAAGAGAAGTCGTATTGTTTCCGAAAAGGATAAAAAAATCACGGCATATCATGAAGCAGGTCATGCAATTTTATTTCATATGCTACCAGATATTGGTCCAGTATATACCGTTTCCGTTATTCCAACCGGGCATGGTGCAGCAGGTTATACGATGCCACTTCCAGAAAAGGATGAAATGCACTTAACAAAAGGAAAGATGCTACAAGATATTATGGCAACACTTGGTGGACGTATCGCAGAAGCTATTATCTTTGACGATATAACGACGGGAGCATCCCAGGATATTAAGCAGGCTTCCAAGCGGGCCAGAGACATGGTTACCAAATATGGTTTTTCTGATATGGTAGGAATGGTAAACTATGCGAGTGATGATGAAGTGTTTATCGGAAGAGATTTGGGTCATACAAGAAATTATAGTGAAAATGTAGCGAAAATGATTGATACAGAAGTGAAAAATATCATTGATGATTGCTATGGTAAAGCAAAACAAATTTTGACCGACAATATAGTAGTACTTCATAGTTGTGCGGATCTTCTTATACAGAAGGATCGTATCAGTAAAGAAGAGTTTGAAGCCCTGTTTCAAAAAAACGGAGAAGAACTCACACAGTTTTAGCAAAAAAATAATATTTTAAATATTTTCATCGGGAAGGTAAGGGCAAAATTAACAAAAAATATTTTGTAAAATAGGAAAGTTTGTGCACACTTAATTGTATAAGGATGCTATAATAATAAACGTAAACCCCAATACATTATATAGTTTTTGCTACACCCCATAAGTAACAAAAATACCTTCTCCAAAGAGAGAGCAGCGTTCGGAAGCTGCTCTCTCTTTATTTCTATTATTACAAATTTGTGGATAATATGGAAAATATATACATAAAATTACAATAAATGGTTGATTCTTACCCTATAGAGTGATAATATGAAATCGTGGATGTGAATGTTTTGAACAAAACGATTATTATGCAAAAGTATGCTAAGGTTTGATCATGTAATGCTAATAACCCATCTTATAATGAACTTATGGCATCTGCTGGGTATATGCCATTTGCCATCAAGTAAAGGAAAAATTATTATGCATCGCAAATTTACTTCTTATGTTCTAATTATAGTAAAGTACAGAGGGATTGCCTGACTATGGTATTAAAATTTATATAAACGGAGATACTCAAAACCAAGTTTATTTGTTTTATCAGGAAGGTACAATAAACTTTAGCGAACCAGGTATGTTAACGGAGACATTTAACACTAATAAAGGACTGTCTGGGAGTTTGTATACAGCTTTTAATGATAACACTACTAGAATTTTTGCTACCTTTGATATAGGACATTATGCGATTACATCTGAATTAGATAATAATTTATTTAGCGTAAGCGAAAAAGAAATTCTTTCAATGATAAAAAGTATCTATATAGTAGAATTCTAAGATATCATACCGTTTAGGGACGATTCTCAATATAACTCTTATGTTAGAATGTGGAGCGTCCTTTTTGCTTTTAAGAAAGATTAATATTTTATCGGAAGCGGCACTCTCTATTTTATTTGACAATTACTTTTAGCTGGGGGAATAAATGTAATGAAACTATCGGATAATTCTAAAAGAGTAATTTGCATTATATGCTTAATATTATTTTTTCTTGGTGGTGGAATGACTACAGATAATATTATTTTAAAAGACTATTTGCCAAAAGAGCTGTTCCGTTCATTAATCTTAGATGATTGTTTGAAAACGATTGCTTTCATGTTAATGCTTTCGGTGTTTGAACCCTTGAAGATTGAATACAAAAGTAAAAAATATTATTTAATGTATGTTATTGATGCTATTATAATTATTTATTTAACTAGCACCTATGTTAAAATATTAGTTAATATTTAAACCTATATTTACTTCTTTTGGGTATATTAGAAGTATTCATTAAGAAGGCGGGCATAGTAATAGAACAGTATCTACGGCTCCGATAAAAAAAATATAATTAACAAAAACAGTGTTATAAAAGTGTTATAAAAAAACAATATTTTTCTTGCACTTTACCCAAAATTATGGTATTATAACAAAGGTCAAGAAATTGGATGGGTTCCCGAGTGGCCAAAGGGGGCAGACTGTAAATCTGTTAGCTGCGCTTTCGAAGGTTCGAATCCTTCTCCATCCATTGAAACTTTTTACAAGTTTCGCGTTCCAACTAAGTTGGTAACAATGCCGGCGTGGCGGAACTGGCAGACGCACAGGACTTAAAATCCTGCGGGACTAATCTCCCGTACCGGTTCGATTCCGGTCGCCGGCAGTACATGTAATAAGAGAAATCTTTGTTTTCAAAGGTTTCTCTTATTTTTTGCGTTCTATTATGGTAGTTTTATATATTTGTATCGATTTGTATCGATATTTGTATCTTGTATATGTATCTGATTATAATCCTATGGAAAGCATGCTTGACATTCTAAATTATCATGCTATACTAAAAATATGGAAAGCAAACTTTCCGTTGAAAGGAGTGAACCATGAAAAACCGATTGGAAGAAATAAGAAAGCAACGGGGAATAAAGCAAGAAGAACTTGCGACTGCACTGGAAGTATCTAGGCAGACGATTGGATCACTAGAAAATGGACGTTACAATCCATCGATAACACTGGCATTTAAAATAGCCAGATATTTTAGTATGAGTATAGAAGATATCTTTATTTTTGAGGAGGAGCAAGTGTGAAAGAGTATAAGTATTATGTTAGAACAGTAGTAGGAGTAGTATTGGTTGGAATAGGTTTTTTCATGATAAAAACGATTGTAGATCCTCAGGGGATTTTTGCAACATTACCCTACGTTTGTGTAGGAGTTGGAGCCGGTTGTTTTGGTGGAGGTATGGGAGAAATCATTCAGAAAAAAGCCATAGGGAAAGATCCTAAACTTGCAAAGAAACTGGAAATTGACCGTACGGATGAACGGAATGTTGCCATTGCAAATTACTCAAAAGCAAAAGCTTATGACATGATGGTATTTGTATTTGGGGTATTGATGCTTGCGTATACGCTAATGAATGTGGATATGAAAGCAGTACTTTTACTAGTATTTTCTTATCTGTTTGTTATAGGATACGGAGTCTATTCTCGTATTAAATATGATAAACAGATGTAGGTTGATTGCGGTATAAATTTAAGTTTACGGCAGCTTTATTAATTAGTATGCAATTAACACAAGAAAAGTTCTATTATAAATACAACGAGGCAGGATAAAACGGAAACCTGAAACAAGCTTCTTCCAAACCAGGCAAGCATGATACCAACGATTAGTGCGGCCATTGCAGAATAGGTACTGTTAGTGGCATCCAAAATAGCGGGAAAAGTCATAACAGCAAGTGTCACATAGGGCACATAGTAAAGAAAGGAACGAATCGTTTTATTTTGAATTTCCTTGCGGATCAGCGTCAGGGGTAGTACTCGAATCAGGTAAGTAACACCTGCCATTATCAGAATGTATATATATGTATTATGCGTCATGTTCGTCCTCCTTTATTGGAAATAAGATGGCAGCAGTACCGGCTATAACTACAGTTAATATAATGATTTTCATACCAGAGGAAAGTGCAGCAAAAATGGATAGTTTAGAGCATACAAAGCTTGCAATCATGGAGCAGGTAATTAAGATTGCCAATATCTTGTTTTTGCGAGCAGGTGGTATAATAACAGCAAGGAACATACCATAAAGACCGACACTCAGAGCACTTACTACATTGGACGGAAGAATATTCCCCATCACGACTCCAAGATAGGTACCAATTGACCAACCGGGCATTGCAACTACAATGGCTCCATAGGTATAATAGGGAGTTAATTTTCCGGGTACTGAAATGGAGATGCCAAATATTTCATCGGTAACATCAAAACCAATCAAAAAACGATGAATTAGCGGAGTGTTGGGCGATATTTTTTGACTAAGAGAGCAAGACATCAAAAGGTATCTTGCATTTGCTACAAGCATCATAATCGCTATTTCAAGATAGCTGGCATTTGCAGCAATGAGAGTAAAGCCGGCAAATTCTCCGGCAGAAGCATTATTTGTTAAGCTAGTTAGCATTGCTTGAAAGGCAGTAAGACCAGCGTTTTTCGCAGCGATACCAAGGGTGAATGAGACGGCTAAATATCCGAGTGAGATAGGTATGCCGTCTTTCATACCTTTCAAAAACCAGGATGTGTTCGTTTGATGCATGTGATTTCCTCCAAAATAAAGTTTTCGTTTTACATTTTACAATTTTTCTTGCAAACAGTCGAACGAATATTTATAATTTTAGTATTAGGATAACTAATGCATGAGAGGATAGCAAGTATGAATCGATATGAAGTGTTTGTAAAGGTGATGGAATGCGGAAACTTTACTAAGGCAGCAGAAGAACTGAATTATACGCAGTCGGCGGTTAGCCAGATGGTTCATACATTAGAACAGGAGCTTTCAACTACTTTGGTACTTCGTTCTAAGAGTGGCATAGAGTTAACGGCAGATGGCAAAGAATATCTTCCTTACATTCGATCTATTTGTAATGCGCATCGTGAATTGCATGCAAAATACAATGAGATGCAAGGATTGCAAGGCGGCGTTATACGTATTGGTACCTTTACCAGTGTAAGCTGTAATTGGCTCCCTTCATTGATGAAAGAATTTAAAGATCAGTTTCCTTCGGTACAGTTTGTATTGCAGCAAGGGGAGTATACCAACATCGGACAGTGGATTAAAGAAGGAAGTGTAGACTTTGGCTTTGTGAATCCCGATGCCGTCAAAGGACTGAATACAATCAATTTGCAAAAGGATGAGATGGTAGCCGTACTTCCTCCAGAACATCCATTGACAAAGAAGAAAGTGGTATCCTTGAAGGAACTTGCAACAGAAAGCTATATTTTACTCGATGAAGGGGAGCATAGTGTACCACTTTGTGCATTTGAAAAAAGGGGATTGACGCCAAATATTCAGTATAAAGTTTACGATGATTATACAATCATGTCCATGGTAGAAAAAGGACTTGGAGTTTCCGTTCTTTATAGTTTAGTATTGCAAAATCATAAACAAAACTATGCAATTCGTCCGATTAGCACCCCGGTGGAGAGGACCATTGCGCTAGCATACAAAAATAAGAAGACATTACCGGTTGCCAGTCGGTTGTTTCTTGATTTTATTTTGGATAAGTTTATGATTAATGGAATGTAATAACTAAAAAAATAGAGGCCAATATAAGGTTATGATAAGGAGGACAAAATGGAACTTAATCAGATTCACCATGTTGCAATTATTGTCTCAGATTATGAAGTATCAAAGGATTTTTATGTGAATAAATTGGGATTTGAGATAATTCGAGAAAATTATAGAGAAAGTAGAAACGATTACAAGCTTGATCTAAAGCTTGGTAGCTGTGAACTTGAGATATTTGCAATAAAAGGGAGTCCAAAGAGAGCAAGCTATCCGGAAGCGTGTGGGCTAAGGCACCTTGCGTTTAAGGTAGAGAATATGGAAGATGTGGTGAAGGAGTTAAATCTAATTGGAATTGAAACAGAACCAATGCGAGTGGATGAGTTTACCAATAAGAAAATGACGTTTTTTAAAGATCCAGATGGACTTCCGCTAGAACTACATGAATAGAACAGCAAAGATAAATGTAAAAAATGAATACACATCACTAGAATTTAGAGCCGATAAAGCGGCAGATGGGAGCGACTATGTTTCGAGAAATGCGAAGAGCAGACAGAGAATTAGATACCCAAGAAGCAAATATTATTTTAGAAAAAGGAGAATATGGAATTTTATCAACCATAGGTAAAAATGGTTATCCATATGGAGTTCCAGTAAGCTATTTTTACAAGGAGGATAAAATCTATTTTCATTGTGCAGTAGGTGTAGGAGAAAAACTTGAAAATATTAAGATGAATGCAAACGTTTGCTTTACGGTGGTGGGAGATACCGATGTATTGCCTTCTAAGTTTTCAACGAAGTATGAAAGTGTGATTGCTTTTGGGATGGCAAGTGAAACAGTGGAAGACAAGCAGTTCGTGTTGGAGGGACTTATCAACAAATATTCTCCGGATTTTAAGGAACCGGGGATGAAATATATAATGGCTGCAATGGACAAGACTGGTGTATATGAAATCAAGATTGAGCATATGACTGGAAAGGCTCGAAAGTAAATTAATTAAACTAGAGTAATATACAAAAAACAAGCAACAATAAACAAATTTTGACACGCATAGCAATACAGAAAGAAATGGTAACCTCTTATAATTAAAATATAGTATGAATGAGTTTATTTTAATTATAGGAGGAATCGAAAAGTGCAATATGGATATTTTGATAATGAAAAACGAGAATATGTGATTGATCGTGTAGATCTGCCAACCTCTTGGACAAATTATCTTGGAGTAAAAGATTTATGCGTGATTGTGAATCATACGGCAGGTGGTTACATGTTTTATAAAACGCCAGAATATCACCGCATAACAAGATTTCGTGCCAATGCCGTACCAATGGATCGCCCAGGACATTATGTATATTTAAGAGATGCAGAGGATGCAGACTACTGGAGTATCTCTTGGCAACCGGTAGGAAAGGCGTTGGAGGAAGCAAAGTATACCTGCCGACATGGTATGAGCTATACTACATATGAGTGTGATTATAAAGGAATAGAAGCAAAACAGACACTTGTGGTGCCCTTAAGCGATGATGTAGAACTATGGGATGTTACCGTAAAAAATACAACAGATAGAATAAGAAAGATACAGCTTTTTACCTATGCTGAATTTTCGTTTCACCATATTTTAATGGATAACCAAAACTTCCAAATGAGTATGTATGCGGCGGGATCTTCTTATGAAGATGGTATTATTCAGCATGATTTGTATTATGAAGAAAATGGTTACCAGTTCTTTACAGGTAGTTTTGAACCAGATGGATATGATTGCCTACGTGATAAGTTTTTAGGTCAATATCATACGGAAGATAATCCAGCTGCGGTTATGCTTGGAAAATGTTTTGGTTCACAGGAACTTGGAAATAATCACTGCGCAAGTCTACAAAAAAATATCACGCTAAATCCAGGAGAAGAAATTCGCCTAGTAATGCTTCTAGGAGAAGGAACACGGGAAGCTGGAAAAAAAATGAGAGAAAAATACTCTGATTTTGCAACCGTTGATATGGTGTATGATGAATTAAAGGATTACTGGAATGATAAATTTTCAAATCTACAAATACAGACACCAAATATCGGAATGAATACAATGATTAATACTTGGAATCTTTATCAGGCTGAAATTAATGTTATGTTTTCCAGGTTTGCTTCCTTTATCGAAGTAGGAGGGCGAACAGGACTTGGTTATCGGGATACGGCACAGGATGCGATGACAATACCACATTCCAATCCACAAAAGTGTAAGCAACGAATCATCGAACTTTTACGAGGCCTTACTAGAGATGGGTATGGGCTGCATCTGTTCCAACCAGAATGGTTTGAACCCGAGGACAAGAAAGCAACATTTAAATCGCCAACCGTAGTTCCATCCTTTAGTGCGAAGGATATGGTACACGGAATCGAAGATGCTTGCTCTGATGATGCACTTTGGCTGGTTCCATCCATTATTGAGTATGTAAAAGAAACGGGAGATAGGGAATTTATTGACCAGATTATTACATATGCAGACGGAGGAGAAGGAACGGTTTACGAGCATATGATGCGTATTCTTGATTTTTCGGCAAAACAGGTGGGTGAACATGGTATTTGCATGGGACTTCGTGCCGATTGGAATGACTGCCTCAACTTAGGCGGCGGCGAAAGTGCAATGGTTTCTTTCCTGCACTATTGGGCAATTAGTAATTTCATTGAATTAGCAGATTATTTAAATCGAACAACGGAAGTTGAAACGTACACGCAGATACTTACAAACCTTCAAACGGTATGTGATGAAACGTTATGGGATAAAGAATGGTTTATAAGAGGCATTACAAAGAGTGGTAAAAAGATTGGAACATCAGAGGATGCAGAAGGAAAAGTACATTTAGAGTCCAATGCATGGGCAGTTCTTTCCGGGGCCGTTTCCAAAGAAAAAGGTAAAAAGGCAATGGATAGCGTGGAAAAATATTTGTATACTCCTTATGGAATTATGTTAAATGCACCTTCCTATACAAAACCAAATGATGAAATTGGATTTGTTACAAGAGTCTATCCAGGACTCAAAGAGAATGGATCGATTTTCTCTCATCCAAACCCATGGGCATGGGCAGCGGAGTGTAAGCTTGGACGAGGCGACAAGGCAATGAAATTCTATAATGCGTTATGTCCATTTTATCAGAATGATAAAATTGAAGTAAGAGAAGCAGAGCCATATTCCTACTGCCAATTTATAATAGGTAAGGACCATACCGGATTTGGAAGGGCACGTCATCCTTTTATGACTGGCAGCGGAGGCTGGGCGTATTTCTCCGCAACCCGCTATATGTTAGGGATTCGCCCACAGTTTGATGAACTTCTTATTGACCCTTGTATTCCATCACATTGGAAATCGTTCCATGTAACAAGAAAATGGAGAGAAGCAACCTATGAAATCGAAGTTGAGAATCCAGAGGGTGTTATGAAGGGTGTCAAAGAAGTATATCTGAACGGAAAAAGGGTGGAACACATTTTTAAACAAGAAGCTAAATCCATTCATGAGCTCAGAGTGGTAATGGGAGGTTTAAAATGATCAAATTTGGAACCGGTGGTTGGAGAGCGGTAATAGGTGATGAGTTTACAAGAGAAAATATACAGCTACTGTCACAGGCACTTGCGAATAAAATGCATAACGAGGGTGTTGCAAATAAAGGTATTGTACTTGGTTATGACCGAAGGTTTCTCTCGAAAGAAGCAATGCAGTGGGCAGCACAAGTATTTGCAGCATCAAAAATAAAAGCCCTTTTAATTAATAAATCTTCCCCTACACCACTTGTCATGTTTTATGTTACGAAGCATGATTTTCCATATGGAATGATGGTTACAGCAAGCCACAACCCAGCAATTTACAACGGAATCAAGGTGTTCACAGAAGGTGGGCGTGATGCCGATGAACTACAGACAAAAGATATAGAATCGTATATATTGGATTTAAGACCAGACCAGGTAAAACAAGTAGAGTATGAAAATGGACTAGAAAGCGGATACATAGAAGAAATTTATCCACTCAATGAATACTTAGACAATATAATAGCTTCGGTTGATATGGAGGCTATTAAAAATGCAGGGCTTAAAGTTGTTCTTGACCCGATGTATGGAGTGAGTGAGACTTCATTAAAGACCATTCTCTTAACTGCACGCTGCGAGGTGAATACTATTCACGAACGCCACGATACCCTTTTTGGTGGTAAACTTCCTGCGCCGACAGCAGCAACGCTCCATTCTCTGCAAAATTCAGTAATTGACAAAAAATGTGACATTGGTATTGCGACGGATGGTGATGCTGACCGTATTGGAGTCATTGATGATAAGGGACAGTTTCTTCATCCAAATGATATTTTAGTATTGCTTTATTACTATTTGGTGAAGTTTAAAGGATGGCGTGGTTCGGTGGTCCGTAACATTGCAACCACACATATGTTAGACAAGGTAGCCAAAGAGTTTGGTGAGACTTGTTATGAAGTTCCAGTAGGATTTAAGCATATTTCAGCAAAGATGCAAAAAACAGGAGCAATTATTGGCGGAGAATCTTCGGGAGGGCTTACTGTTCGTGGTCATATCAATGGAAAAGATGGTATCTATGCAGCCGTCTTATTGATTGAAATGATTGCAGTTACAGGAAAAAAGCTTTCGCAAATCATGGCAGATATTCATAAAGAATGTGGATATATTTTTATGGAAGAAAGAGATTATAAATTTTCGCATGAAAAGAAAGGTGAAATTTTTCAAACCTTAATGATAGATAAGAAAATCCCGCAGCTTCCAAAAGAGGTGGAAAAGGTTACCTATCTTGATGGAAGTAAGGTATATTTTAAAAATGGTGGGTGGATCATTGCTAGATTCTCTGGCACAGAGCCATTACTTCGTATCTTTTGTGAAATGCCGGACATGGAGACGGCAAATAAAATCTGTGATATTTATGAGGAGTTTCTTGCATTAAAATAAAGTATTACAGAAAAATAGATAGTTGATGCCTCACTTTAGAATAATGGTACAAATGCAATAAATTCTAAAAGTGAGGTTTTATTTATATATTGGGGGAAATGCATGAAAAAGCAAAAAGAAGAAAATTCGGTATTGCCTAAGTCTTTAAATAAGAGATTGTTACTTTTTATGATTCTGTGTTGGGTTGTGCCAATTACAGTCTTTTTTGCATTTACAACGTTTTCTTATCGAGATGGAATTATTGATAAAGCAGAAGGACTTATGTCGGATCAACTTTCGAATGTAGCAGCGTTTGCGTCAATTCGAATTGATGATGCGGTAAGCCTTTGTCAGCGACCATCCTATGAAAAAACATGGGAGAACGCATGGAAAAATTATAAAAAAGAAACAACTCCATTAACGGATTATTTGCAGGAGGTTAACAGTAGTCTAAAAGGTAAATTTTATTTGGATGAGAGATTTAATTTGTATGCATTCTATCTATGCGATGATTTAATCCCTAGCTGTTACTCTTCAAGAGCCGGTGCTTCGTATAACACGTATGTTGAAACTATTCAGCCTCAAATCATGAAAATCAAAGATATGGATACTTCGTATACCTATGTTAAAGTAATTAAAGATCGCATTTTTATTATTCGAAATCTTTATACGACGAATGACTATAAAAAATTTGGAACTCTCGTAGTAGAACTTAATAAAAAACAGGTATTTCAAGATGTTCCCCCCGAACTTTTTAATCATATGATTGTCTGCGTCGATGATAATGAAGGTAAAATCACATTTGCCAGCAACGAAACAAAGGTGGATGAATCAAGAGAAAGATTAGTAGAAACATTATTAGAAAACTATGACGGAGTAAGTCCTCACAAGCTTACAAAAATACATAAAGGAAAGTACAATGGATATTTATTTCAGGAAAAGTATGATAACTACAACATTGGAGTTGTATTTTTAGTAAAGAGAACTGAAGTATATTCAAGTTTATATGATTTGTACTTTATTGTTGCAATCATGTTAGCCTTATTTGTTCCTCTCATAACGTATGGCATTTTCTTCTTAAAGAAAGAAATACGTTTGCCAATTGCAAGGTTAATAAAGGCATCAAAGTTAATGGAGGAAGGACAAATTGGGATTGAAGTACAAGGTGAGACCATGCCAAACGCAGAGTTTACTTATTTAATGGAGAGCTTTAACAGTATGTCTTCCCAGGTAAAGTATTTGTTTGATTATGTATATGATGAAAAGCTGGCAAGAAAAGATGCACAGATTCAAGCACTTCAAGCGCAGATAAATCCGCATTTTCTAAATAATACCTTGGAGATGATGAACTGGCAGGCGAGAATGTCTGAGGATCCAGTAATTTCAAAAATGATAGAATCCTTAGGTACGGTACTTGACTATCGAATGAATCGTGCGGATGTAAAAGAAATACATTTAGCAGAAGAGTTACAGTGCACAGATGCATACTTTTATATTATGTCGATGCGATTTGGACAGCGTCTTTATATTGAAAAAGAGATTGACGAGAGTCTTTTTGATATATTTGTACCACCGCTTATTTTACAGCCTATTGTAGAAAATGCAATTGTACATGGGATTGAAACTGTCAAAAATGGAAGTATTTTGGTAAAGGTCTATCATGAAGAGGATAAAGTATATTTACAGGTTCAAAATAGTGGAAAGAAGATTAGCGAAGAAGAAATGCAGCGGATTCAGTTATTGCTAGAAGGAAATAATGAAGTAATTCCAAAACAACAAGGAAAGCATACTTCAATAGGCATTCGAAATGTAAATCTAAGAATTAAACTTGTGTATGGAAATGAGTATGGATTAAGTATTGAGCAAAAGGAGGATGGAATTACAATTTCAACAATTGCAATTCCGTACAAAGGGCGAGATATGAAATCATCGATTGCAGAACGAAGTTTAGTGGAAGATGAATTAAAACGATTTAGAAAAGTAAAAAAGTAATGTGTATGAATTTGTATTTTGTGCAATGCGTGTAAAGCGTGTTGCACATTTTTGCAAATAGATAGCAAGAATGAACAAATAATGTCAAGTAAGTCTAATGTTTTTTGGAAATAGTGCACTTATAATATGATTATAGTAAATGATATTAATCTTTACTAAATGTATGAAGGAGGATATGTATTATGAAAAAGAAAATTCTGTCATTACTGCTTGTAGGAGTAATGTCGACCTCACTACTTGCCGGATGTGGATCATCCAAAGCAAATGAGGCTGCAAACACGGGGGAAATGAATGAGGGACAGGTAGCAACAACAGAAGATACTGTTGAAAAAAATCCGGTAACCATAAAAACGGTATCTATGTTTGGAGGTACGGATCCAAATGCGGTTGTTTACGAAGCTATCAACGAAGAATTCGCGAAAGAATATGACTATATAACAATTGAAGATAACTCGCAATCTTCCGATGAAGATTGGAAGGCTTCTGTTGCTGCCGATTTTGCAGTTGGTAACGAGCCAGATGTTATTCAATTTTTTACGGATGCAACTGCAAACACGATTTTAGCTACCGATAAATTTGTAACATTAGATGAAATTCGTGCGGAATATCCAGAATATGCACAAGATACCATGGATTCTGCACTTGATGCAGTAACGAATCCAGATGGAGTAAAAAGAGCAGTACCAACAACTGGTTATTGGGAAGGTCTCTATTGCAACAAAGACCTATTTGACAAGTATGGAGTTGCATTACCTACGGACTGGGATTCTTTTGTAACTGCAATTAATACTTTTAAAGATAATGGAATTATTCCGATTGCTTGTTCACTGAATAATGTTCCTCATTATTGGGTGGAGTATTTAATGCTCTATGCATCTGGAAGTGAAAATTATACATCAGTTCCTGATACAGCATCGGCAGAATGGATAAAAGGATTAGAAACATTCAAGACATTAAGAGATTTGGGAGCATTTCCAGAAGATACAGATACGGTTGATGATGCTTATACCGGACAGTTATTTAAAGATAAAAAAGCTGCAATGCAGTTAGACGGTTCTTGGTTTGCAGGTGGAGTGACAGATACTGAGAATACGGTAGTTATCGCATTCCCTGGTATAGAAGGACAGAAAGCAGAAGTAGGAGCAATGGTTGGTGGGATCTCTAGCGGATTTTATATTACGAAGAAAGCTTGGGAGGACCCAGATAAGAGAGACGCAGCAGTTAAATTTGTTGAAGCGCATACATGCAAAAGTGCGGTTCAAAAATATTGGGAAGCTGGTGGAGCTATTTCCAAAGCTGCAGTTGAAGTTGGTGCAATTGATGGCATGTCAAACTTAGCATTCTCCGCATTGGAATATACCAATGCAGCAACTAGCATTAATGCACCTACGGATTCTAGACTTGGACAGGAGCCATATGCAATTATTACCTCCAATATTGTAAAGATATCTACTGGAGCATCTTCCGCAGAAGATGTATTAAATGAAGCATTAAGTTTATATGCACAAAGAAGTGAATAGATAGATAAATCAATAGATGTATAAAAAATGAAATAGAGGGGGTCGTGACCTTTATAGCTCCCTCTATTTTTGTACAAAAAATTAGGAACGGATTGCTTCCTAAAATGATAGAAAGGTGAAAGAAAGATGTTATATAAGAGAAAATGGCCATTGTTTATATTTATTGTACCGGGTTTGCTATTCATGCTAGTCTTTCTTTACATACCATTTGTTGAAAATATAAAAAATAGTTTTTTTGATATGACAGCAATCATTGAAATGCCAGGAACAAAGTGGAAATTTATAGGTTTGGAAAATTATAAGAAACTATTTATGGATCAGGATGTAAAAACGGCAATTTTTAATTCCCTTAAAATGATGGTTCTGACCGTTGTTTTTGAAGTTGGAATTGCATTTGTTTTAGCAGTTATGGTATCACAAATAAAGAAGCTTCAACAGGTATTTCGTACGGTTTATTTTTTCCCGGTAGTCATATCGGCAACAGCAATTGGTTTGTTATTCAAATTATTTTATAACTATGATGGAGGTATGCTAAATCAAATACTAGAATATTTGGGAAAAGAACCTATTAATTGGCTGAGTCCAGCACTTGCATTTATTATGATATGCATTCCTACATTATGGAGTTATATCGGATTTTACTTTGTTATATTACTGACAGGATTAAGTGATATATCAGATGATTTATATGAGGCAGCATCAATTGACGGATGCAATCGCTTTAAGCAGGTATTCTACATAACGCTTCCATTAATGAAGCCTGTATTCTTTACCTGTGTTACACTAGCATTGACGGGAGCACTGAAAGTATTTGATCTTCCGTGGGTAATGGTTCCAAATGGAGCACCACAAGGAGTCACACACTTCCTTGGTACCTATATGTATCAGGTAACATTTGGGCTAAGCAACTTTGACTATGGTTCAACACTAGCATTCCTGATCGTAGTACTTGGTATTATAGTATCTCGGCTGGTTGGACTGTTTACAAAAGAGAAGGAAGAAGGGAGGTAAAAGCTATGGCAACTAAGAGAAAAACGAAACGAAAGCTGAGTAAAGTTATCATTTACACAATATTAATTCTTTGGGCGGTAACTACTATTTTTCCTTTTGTCTGGGTGATTTTAAATTCCTTTAAACCATCTTCGGAAGTACTAACGTCATCCTTTTCATTTCCAAAGGTGTTTACATGGAATAATTACATTACTGCATTTAGTAGATTAAATGTTTTGAATGCATATAAAAATAGTTTGATTATTTCTTGCAGTGTAACATTAGGTGTTATGGTGTTAGCGGCATTGATGTCGTTTGGAATAACTAGATATCAGTTCGTAGGAAAAAAGACTCTTCAAAGTCTTATTATTGCAAGTCTCATGTTTCCGGTGTTCTCAACTATTATTCCTGTCTTTCGAATGATTGTATCTTGGGGATTACTAAACAACAATATGGCTGTAATCCTTCCGCAAATAGCGGGGAATTTAAGCTTTGCTACTGTTGTTATGATCGGTTTTATGCAAAGTGTACCAATTGAAATGGAAGAGGCGGCATATATGGAGGGAGCGAGTGTATTTCAGGTATTTAGAAAAATAGTTGTACCACTTTGTAAACCTTCCCTATCCACCGTGGCAATCTTTAGTTTTCTTTGGTCATATAATGATTTATTTGTTCAAAATATTATGATAAGGGATAATACAAAATTTCCAGTATCAACCTTATTGCAACAGATAAGTTCCCTATATGGAACGGATTTTGGTCTGATGGCAGCCTCCGTAGCAATCATTATTATACCTGTTGTTGTCGTATATATCTTCCTTCAAAAGAATATTGTGAAGGGATTGACAGCCGGAGCAATCAAAGGGTAAACTAGTTGAAAATCAAGAAAATTTGAGGGGTTACTATCGAAGTATTGGGGTGAAAGAGGGGTAGATCATGTATAAAGTATTGCTTGTGGACGATGAACCGATTATCGTTGAAGGATTATCAAGAAGCGTGCCATGGGAGAATTGGAATTGTGAGGTAGTTGCTACTGCGCATGATGGAATTGAAGGGAAAGCGATGATTGAACAGCATTCACCCAATATTGTATTTATGGATATTTGCATGCCTGAGATGGATGGACTACAAATGATGGCAGCGATTAAGTCTCAGTACCCGGATATGGAAGTAAGTATACTTACTGGGTTTCGTGACTTTGAATATGCGCAGCAGGCGATTCGCCTGGGTGTAACCCGTTTCCTTTTGAAACCATCCAATATGGATGATATCAAGGAAGCTATTGATACTATGTGTAAGAATTTAGAAAAAAAACATATTTCATTGAATGAACCATCGAATAAAGCACAGGCACATGAGAACACATGTGGAAATTTTATTGTGAAGAATGCACTTAAGTACATACAAGAAAATTATCAGCAGAAATTAACGTTAAGTGAAGTTGCAGAGAAAACATATGTTAGTCAGTGGCATTTAAGCAAGCTTTTGAATGGACAGACCGGACAAAGTTTTTCAGAAATACTAAATCATATTCGAATTGAAGAAGCTAAGAAACTGCTAGAAAATCCAACGCTGCGAATTGGAGATATTTCAGAAAGCGTTGGATTTCTAGACTTAGCTCATTTTTCGCGTGTATTTAAAAAGCAGGAAAACATATCTGCGAATGAATACCGTAATAAAGTATTAGGAAATCAAGATACCTGATTAGAAAGTGTGGATTAGATTACCACCCAAGATTACTTTTTGGAGGGCAAGCGTGCATTTGTCTAATAAAAGGCAATCCGCAACCTTACCTGGAGTAATGCTACCATAAGCGGCGTCCATTCCGATAGATCTGGCAGGGTTGAAGGTGGCACATTTAACAGCACTTTCCAGGGGAATTCCCATGGATACGGCAATTCTTAGGCAATCCATAAGGTTGGTAACGGAACCAGCAAGCGTTCCATCGTTTAGGGTTGCAAAGCTGCCTTTTACCGTTACGAGCTGACCCCCAAGTGTATAAGTGCCATCCTCCATTCCGGTTGCCATCATGCTGTCACTGATTAGGATGATTCGGTCATCTCCAAATAGTTTGAACGTGGAGCGAATGACAGCAGGATCAATATGGACACCGTCACAAATTAACTCAACCATTACATGGCTGGAATCGGCAGCAGCACCTATTGGACCAGGGGAACGGTGCGTAAAGGAAGGCATGGCATTGTAAAGATGAGTCATGTGGTCGGCACCCAGTGAAAATGCCTGAATAGCAGTGTTATAATCGCAGTTTGTATGGCCTAAGGAAACATGAACATGGGAGGAAACCTGTTGAATAAAGGTAAAAGCTCCTTCTAGTTCGGGTGCAATGGTAATTAGTTTTATCAGGTCAGGGGCGGCTGTCTGCAGACGCCCAAAGAGTTCAAAATCCGGGGATTTTATAAAATCTGGATTTTGCGCTCCTTTTTTTTGATGAGAAATAAAAGGGCCTTCGAGATGGATACCACAGAGTCTAGAAATTGCTTTCTTTCTAGAAATAGTTGCAAATGAAGCGGCACGTTCTAAAATATGAATTAATTCTTCTTCAGGTAGTGTCATAGATGCAGGGCATATGGATGTAATCCCCTTACTTAACTCATACTCCGCAATTTTAGTTAAAGATGCTTCAGTTGTATTGCAAAAATCATAGCCGGCGCAACCGTGGAAATGAATGTCCATCAATCCTGGTATTAGTAAACTTCCTTTTGCGTCAAGTACGCTATTATCACTGATATCTGCTGAAAAAAGACCATCTTTTATAAAAACATCCGTTTGAATAAATCCTTTGTCTAGTGTAAATACATATGCATTTTCTATTTTCATATTTTGATACCCAATCCTTTCGTTAAAATTCTTTTAGCCTTTTCTCCATTCCTGCGAATGTCTTTTGCGAGATTAAGTTTGTGCCGCTTTAGCGGCAGACAAAATCAATTTTGTTTTTGTTATAAGGAGAAGAAGAAAGTGCTGCTTTATCTGCAACGAGTGTGACATCTGGATGCATCTGTAAGATAGACGCCGGAATCTGTGGTGTGACTGGTCCCCAGAACGCTTTTGCAACGATTTCAGCTTTGGATTCTCCGTTGATTAAAATGACAATTTTCTTTGCTTGCATAATAGATTTAATTCCCAAGGTATAGGCATGCGTTGGAACATCACTTTTTAGAGCAAAGAATCTGGAATTTGCCTCAATCGTGCTTTGTGATAAGGTAACACAGTGCGTCTCTTTTTCAAATGCTTCCCCTGGTTCATTAAAACCAATATGCCCATTTAGTCCAAGACCTAACAACTGTAAATCAATACCGCCTAACCTATGAATCACTTGATTATGTGCTTTGCAGGCATGTTGTATATCAGTATCCATGCCATTTGGTATGTAAGTATTTTGCGGCTGGATATTTACATGCTGAAACAAATTATGTTGCATAAAATAATAGTAACTTTGAATATTATCATGGGATAGACCGATATATTCATCTAGGTTAACGCTGGAAACATTGGAAAAGTCTAAGTCTCCTTTATTATACCAATCAATCAGTTGAATGTAAGTACCTAATGGTGTAGAACCAGTAGCTAAACCGAGTACACAGTTTGGTTTCATTATTATCTGCGCAGAAATTATGTTCGCAGCTTTTCGACTCATATCTTGATAATCTTTTGCTTCAATCACATTCATAAGTATCTCCTCCAAATTACGAAAAATAGTCTCTTATCATACTAACAGTTCAAAATGAGATATTCAATATTTGAAAATAAGATGAACAAATCAAGATAAAAAAGAACAATCTTAGCCAGTGTTTTCTCCTTTTATTATGATAATCTAAAGGAAGAGAAGGGAACTTCGATGGATGAATGATAAAAATGTTCCAATAGAAGATAAAAGGAGAAAAATAAAAATGAGAATTATAGTAATTGATATTGGTGGTACGGAAATTAAGTCGGGGGTGTTTATGAATGGATCATTGACGCAGATTAAAAATCATCCAACCGATGCAAAGCGAGGCGCAACTGAGGTTTTAAATACCGTTGGAACAATAATAGAATATTATAAAGCAGCCGATGCAATCGGAATATGTACAACTGGACAAATTAATGTGGAAAAGGGAAGGGTGAGTTTTGCAGGACCTAATATTCCAGACTATCAAGGCTTTGAGATTAAGAAGATTTTAGAAAAAAGATTTTGTATTCCGGTATTGGTAGAAAATGATGTGAATGCAGCGGCACTTGGCGAAGCACATTTTGGTGCAGGTGTGGGGGTGAATGACTTTTTGTGTCTTACCTATGGAACTGGTATTGGAGGCGCAATTATCCTTAATGGCCAATTGGTGCGGGGAATTGATTATGCAGCAGGTGAATTTGGTGGAATAATAGTACATCCAGAAGATAGAAATGAGAATGATATATTTAGCGGATGTTATGAACGTTATGCATCGGTCAGTGCGCTTGTAAACGCAGCAAAAAAAGTAGATGCGTCCCTTCAAAATGGACGTGATATATGTGACCGAATGAACGAAGAAGCAGTAAGAAAAGTAATAAACAACTGGATACAAGAGATATCCATTGGTCAAATAACATTAATTAATATCTTTAATCCAGAACAAATTATAGTTGGTGGGGGAATAATGGAACAGGATGCTTTGGTTAGTGAAATTAAAAAAAATGTAAAAGAAAGAATTATGGAAAGTTATAAAGCTGTTAAGATTTGTAAGACAAAGTTAGGTAACTTCGCAGGATTGTATGGGATGGGATATCTCGCAGGAAAAAAACTATGTGAACACGATATGGAAGATGATAAAATGAATAGTAAGTGTTAAACTATTGTAAAGAAATGCCGATATAGCTTATGAAAAAATAAAATTATAAAAAGCTACGGATAGCGTCAAGGTCAATGGATTGAAGTGCATTGCTTTGGTGCTTTTTTATTATGAGGGGGAAATAGGTATGTCATTAGAAATAAGTGGGTCAAATTTTTTATATGCACAAGGATATTCAAATAATAAACAAGGGACAGCTACCAAAACGGTTGATGTGATGAGTAGTCTAATCACGGAAGATAAGGAACAGTTTAACTTAAAGCTAGAAGATGGTATTGAAAAGACAGACAAAAAGCAAGAAACTTTAGCAGATCGATTAAATAACGCAAAGAGTAGTGCACCATACTCCTTTCTAGCGGATGCGAATGGATTTATTAATTATGAAGGCACAACTTATGTATGCGATACCAAGAATAATGCAATATGTCTAGGCGATATGAGTCAGACAGATAAAGTACTTACGATACCCTTATCAGGTGGCGGATGCCTAAAGGTAAATCGTGATAATATTGATTCGTTGGCAGGCTCAATCGGCATGTTTTCTCCAGAAGATATAAAACGTATTTTGGCAGCTTTGGCACAGGATGCTAAGTGTACACAAATGAAGTACGAAATTGATGAACTAGAAAGCAATGTAGCAAATAAAAGTGCAGAGCCAGCAATGATTGAAGAAGAGAAATATACATTGACTGAAAAACAATTGGATGAATTGCTTAAAGACAGAGAATGTTAAGGATGATACCCAAAATAGTTTGCTTTCTTGACACCATATTCAATGAATGATAAAATAAATAAATTGTGATTACCCGGGAGAAGTCACAGCTTCCGGGTATTTTTATAGTCAAAATTGTGATTTCTAAACGAGGGGGAGAAGGATGTATCTTCTGACAATAAAGGAAGTATAAATTTTCATAGGCAACATAGTTTTACTATTGCAGGAGAATTAAAAGGTATCGTACATAAACTAAATCAAGACTTTGGCATTGTATATATGCAAAAGACTATGTATGATGTAAGTATGGGGGAAAGTGGGTGAAATTCGGAAAATGAGTTTTGGAATGACAGAAACAGATAAAATATCGATTAAAGATATTGCTGATATGGCTGGGGTTTCGATAGCTACTGTTTCGCGAATCATTAATGAGAATGGTCGATATTCAGTAGAGACAGAAGCAAGAGTGCGAAAAATAATGAATGAATATGATTATCAACCGAATTTGGTGGCAAGGGGATTGCGTACCAAGAAAGTAAATACAATTGGTATAATTATTCCAGATATTACAAATGAGTTTTTTGCAAAGATATCCCTTGAATTACAAATGGGATTATTTCGAGAAGGCTTTGCATCGATTATTTGTAATACCAATGAAGTCGGTGTTATTGAAAATCAGTATATAAAAATGCTGAACGCCCAACAAGTAAGTGGGGTTATTTACATTTCAGGAAATTACGAGGAAGAAAGGGAATTGTTGACAATACCAGCTGTGTATATCGATCGTAAGCCAAGAGGTGGAAAAACAAAAACACAATCCGTCATAATTGAAAGCGATAATCGGCAAGGTGGATACCTAGCTACGAAATGTCTGATTGATAGTAATGCGAAACAAATTGCTTGTATCTCATTAGCATCAAAAGTTTCTACTCATGAAGATCGGGTAGATGGGTGTAAGATGGCATTGCAGGAATTTGGCTTACCATGTTCGGAACAATATTTTGCAACGGTATCGAAAACAACAATATCCGAAGCTTGTCAGGCTGTTGACTCTTTACTAGTAAAAAACTCAAAAATAGATGGGATTTTTTGTACTTCTGATGCAATTGCAGCAGGAGTTATGAAATATTTAGAGACAAAAAGAGTGAAAGTTCCACTAGAAATGCGCATTGTGGGATACGACGATACAGCACTGTCACAATCAACGAGAATACCGATTACTACTATACGCCAACCTATTGAAAAAATGGGGCATTTAGGCGTTGAAAATATATTAGCAATGATTGCACAAGAGAAAATAGTACGTAAAGAATATAAACTTCCTGTTACCCTTGTTGAACGTAAAACAACGTAAAATATACATTATATATAAAAAAATAGATATATAATTGATAGTTATATACAAAAATACAAAAAACAATTGACTTATTTCTAAAAAAGAAGTAAGATAAAGCTACGAAATGGGTAATCGATTACTCAACAAAAGGTAGAGTTACTTACTAGTTGATTTGTTGAGTATAAGGTATCCTGAATCTATATAATTTTATATGGGTAAACGATTACTTGCGTATATAAAGTTGTATGGTGCGAAAACTATATCTATTCATTATTATTAGGAGGAAACAATATGAAAAAAAGAGCATTGGGAGCATTATTAGCAGTATCTATGGTAGCGACGCTACTCGTAGGATGTGGAAAATCGGATTCTTCAACACAGAATTCAACAAAAGGAACTACAGAAGAAACTACAGAGGAAGCAACAACCGATGAAACACAAAAGCCAGAAAAGTACGGTATCGTTATTAAGGTATTGAGCTCTGAATTTTGGCAGTCTATGAAAACGGGAATCGAAAATAAGGCAAAGGAACTCGGAGTTGAAGTAGAAGTTCTTGCTGCGAATTCAGAAGATGATGTAGAAGGACAGGTTACTGTATTTGAATCCATGATTCAGTCCGGTGAATATTGTGCATTTGGTGTTGCACCACTATCTGATGCAAACCTTGTTAACACCGTTGTAGAAGCAAATGAAGCTGGATATTTAGTAGCAAATATCGACGAGCAGATCAATCCAGATATATTAGCAGCACAGGGTGGTTCTGTAGTGTGTTTCGTAACAACAGATAATAAAGTTGTTGGAAATACAGCCGGAGACTACATTGCTTCTTTATTAAAATCTGGTGATGAAGTAGCTATTATCGAAGGAAAAGCTGGTGCTGTTTCTGGAGAAGACAGAAAAGCAGGATGCCAGGAAGCTTTTGAAGCAGCAGGTCTTAAAATTGTTGACAGTCAGCCAGCTGACTGGGATAAAACAAAAGCATATGACTTAGCAACAAACTTAATCAGCAAAAACGAAAACTTAAAAGCTATTTACTGCTGTAATGATACCATGGCTATGGGAGCACAGGAAGCGGTTGAAAATTCAGGAAAAGACATCCTTGTTGTAGGTACCGATGGTAACAGTGATGCAATTGCATCTGTAAATGAAGGCAAATTAACTGCTACGATTGCACAAGATCCTGGAACTGTTGGCGGAAGAGCATTAGAACTTCTTGTAGAAGCTTATCGTAACGGTGACAAACCTGGTGACAAAGAGAAAGTAGACGAAAGAATTAATCCAATTCTTATGAAACAAGATTAATTTGTTGTATTAGTAATGTAGAGGCCAAGTCTGACTTGGCCTCTAATAAAAAGAAATCCATAGTTAGAAAAAGGAAAAGATGGTGCGTATGACGAGTTTAGTTGAAATGAGAAATATTACAAAAAAATTTCCGGGTGTAACTGCACTGAGTGGAGTTAACTTTGATGTCAAGCCAGGGGAAGTTCATATTTTGTTAGGTGAAAATGGTGCCGGCAAGTCGACCCTTATGAAAATGCTAAGTGGTGCATATGAACCAACTGAAGGTGTAATGGTTGCAAACGGAAAGGAATTTCCAAGATTTACTCCAAAGATATCACAGGATAATGGTATTAGTATTATTTATCAGGAATTAAGTGTAATTAATGAAATTAGTATACAGGAAAATATATTTGTTGGAAAATTACTAACGAAATCAATGTTAGGCCTTAAAGTGGTAGACAATAAGGCAATGAAAGAAAGAACGCAGGAAGTATTAAACGAAATCGGACTGAAAAAATCCCCAGATACAGCGGTGGGTAGTCTATCAATCTCTGAAAAGCAAATGGTAGAAATAGCGAAAGCAGTGGCTTTCGATGCAAAAGTGATTATTATGGATGAGCCTACTTCATCCTTGACAACGGAGGAAATCAATCATTTATTTGAAATTGTCAATAGATTAAAAAAGCAAGGGAAAGGAATTGTATTTATTTCCCATAAGTTAGACGAAGTTTTGACAATTGGTGACCGAGTTACTATTTTGAAAGATGGTCAATATGTAGGTACTTATCCAATATCTGAAATGGATGAGGATCGTTTGGTAAAACTGATGGTCGGACGCGAAATAAAAGGTACTTATTTAAAAGATCCAGATAAAGTATATAAAAATGAAGTGGTTTTTGAAGTGAACGGATTAACTAGAAAAGATGAGTATGTTAAAGATATTAGTTTCAAGTTGAAACGTGGGGAAATTTTAGGATTTTCAGGGCTGGTAGGTGCAGGACGTACTGAACTAATGGAAGCAATCTACGGAGCTGCAGCAATTAAAGCGGGAACGATTACGCTACTTGGCAAAACCTTGAATATTAAGAAGCCATATGATGCGTTAAAAGCAGGGATTGCATTGGTAACTGAGAACAGACGTGAGACAGGATTTTCTCCATATTTTAGTATTAAGCAGAATCTGAATCAGGCTAAAAATTTAAAGGAAAGCAAATTCGGTGGCATGACAGGTCTGATTAATAATTCACAAGAAGAAAAGGTTGCAGAAGAACAAAGAATTGCAATGCAGATTAAATGTGCAACTACAAATCAGGTAATAACCCAATTATCTGGAGGAAATCAGCAAAAAGTTATCTTGGGAAGATGGATGGCATCGAACCCTAAATTAATTATATTTGATGAACCTACCAAAGGTATTGATGTTGGTACGAAATCAGAGATTTATAAGTTGATGAGAGGACTTGCAGATAAAGGTATTGGTGTTTTGGTTGTTTCTTCGGAATTGCCCGAGTTGTTATCAACGTGTGACCGTATTATTGTATTTAATGATGGAAGAACCAATGGAGAATTTTTATCAACAGAAGCAACGGAAGAAGAACTAGTTCGTGCTGCAACTACAAAGTAAGATAACAGATATAGGAGTGAAATCATGAGTAAAACTACACAATTAGTAAAATCAAAAAAGACCTTTAGCGACTACTGGAGTTCATACAGTACCGTTGCAATTTTATTTTTAATGCTTTCCGTATTTAGTGCTTTGAAACCAGCTGCATTCTTAAGCAGTGGGAACTATGTAAAAATTATTGAACAAAGTGCCATTACTATTTTGCTGGCATGTGGAGAGTTTTTTGGAATCATCCTTGGTGGTATCGACTTATCTGTTAGTTCTGTAATGGCACTTTCTGGTGTTGTTTGTGCAAAACTAATGGTTGCAGGATGGCATCCTATATTAGCAGTACTTGTAGGTATTGTATTGTTTGGTGCTGTAGTTGGTGCGATTAATGGTGCATTAATTAACATTACAAATTTACCTCCATTTATCATAACACTTGGAACGCAGGCTATTTTCCGTGGTTTAACTTACATTTTAAGTGACGCTCGTTCTGTTTCTGGTATTAACAATGGATTTATGAAATTCGTTGGAGGAAAAATCGGTGGTGTCGTTCCAATGCCAATTATTATCGCGTTGGTAGTAGCGATAGTATTAATTTTCTTTACAACAAAAACAAGAGCAGGACGAAATATCTATGCATTAGGTGGTAACCCAGTTTCTGCTTATTTTGCAGGAATTACAACAAAGAGACACCAACTGTTATGCTTTGTCATCTCTGGAATTTGCGCATCTTTAGCAGGTATGGTTAATATTGCCCGCTTGGGTTCAGCAGAGCCAAATGCAGGAACAGGATATGAAACCTATGCTATCGCTGCAGTTATAATTGGTGGTACTTCTTTCTTTGGTGGACAAGGAGTTATTTGGAAAGTTGTAATTGGTGGTTTAATTATCGGAACCATTAATAATGGTCTTAACATGGTGGGACTTTCATCTTACTATCAGCAGATTGCAATGGGTGTATTGATTATTTTGGCAGTTACCTTGGATCGTTTCTTTGGTGCTAGCAAAAATAAATAATAGACAAAATTATAGAATATAACAGAAATGAGGATAAAATATGAAAGCAGAATTTGCCCCATCACTTATGTGTATGGACTTTTTAAAAATGAAAGAACAATTTGAAATATTAAATGACAGAATTGATATGTATCATGTAGATATCATGGATGGACATTTTTGCAAAAATATAACACTTTCACCGGACTTAATTAAAGTGTTTAGTCAAGTCGCAACAAAACCGATGGATGTTCATTTGATGACTACCAATCCAATGGATTGGATTGAAACAGTTGCAAAAGCTGGTGCAACTTACATCTCACCGCATTGTGAAACGATTAATACCAATGCATTTCGTGTAATGAATTTAATTAAGAGCTTGGGATGCAAAACGGGTGTTGTACTAAATCCAGCAACCCCATTAAGCTATATTGAGCACTATTTAGACAGGGTAGATTTATTAACAATTATGTCAGTCGATGTAGGATTTGCTGGACAACCTTTTATTGAAGAAATGATTGATAAAATAAAAGAGGCAAAACGTTTAAGAGAAGAAAAAGGATATACTTACAAAATTCAGATTGATGGATCTTGCAACAAAAATACATTCAAACGATTGGCTGAGGCAGGCGTTGAAGTTTTTATCGTAGGTTCTTCCGGATTGTTCGGATTGAATGAAGATTTGAATAAAGCTTGTGATCAAATGTTTATGGAATTTGAAGAAGCGACTAAGTAGTTTGGAGGTTTGGAATGGAAAAAGAATATATACTGGGAATTGACGTCGGTGGAACAAATATTCGAGCGGGCCTTGTAGACGAGTCGTATAAATTAACTGAATTTGTGATTGAAAGTAGCTCTCAGATTGTAGATAGAAAGGATGCTACCGACAACTTGACCGAATTTGTAAAGCATTACCTGGAAATACATGCAGAGGAAAAGAAGGTAATTGGAATTTCAATTGGGTTTCCTTCTACCATCGATAAGGCGCGAAAAACCGTTTTATCGACTCCAAATATTAAAGGCTTAGATAACGTTGAAGTTGTTGATGTATTAGAAGAAAAATTGGGTATTAGTACTTTTATTGATAAAGATGTTAATATGTTGATGCTGTGTGACATGTACAATGGTAGTATTCCAGATAATGGAGTTACCGTAGGTTTTTACTTTGGCACTGGACTAGGAAATGCAATTTGTATTGATGGTGAGTTGCTAATTGGTAAGAATGGAGCAGCAGCGGAATTGGGACATATTCCTTCACGGGATGTAGTTGGAAATTGTGGATGTGGTAACAAATCTTGTGTTGAACTGTTTGCTTCAGGAAAACAGTTGAAATATTTGTGTGATACTCATTTTCCAGATAGTTTTATCGGTGATATTTTTAAAGAACATGCACAGGATTTGGCTATAAAGAAATTTATACACGATCTGGCAATTCCGGTTGCAACAGAGATAAATATACTTGACCCGGACTACATCATTATTGGAGGTGGCCTTCCTCAAATGGATGGTTTTCCTAAAACACAATTGGAAGATGCAATTCATGAATTTGCGAGAAAACCATATCCAGAACAGAATTTGAGCTTTTCGTACTCTGAGCCAATGCAGGAAAATGGAGTAATTGGTGCTGGAATATACGGAATGAAGCAGATTAAACGAAAAAGGAGATAGACTTAAATGAAAATAGCAATAGGAAATGATCATGTTGCAGTTGAAATGAAACAGCAAATTACAGAACATTTACAGAAAAAAGGTATCGAAGTAGTTAATTTTGGCACGGACTCAAGCGAACGTTGTGACTATCCGATTTATGGGGAAGCAGTTGCAAATGCAGTAGCAAAAGGCGAAGCAGATTGCGGAATCTTAATCTGTGGTACAGGAGTGGGGATTTCTCTCTCTGCAAATAAAGTAAATGGCATTCGTGCAGTTGTTTGTAGTGAACCATATTCTGCAAGACTTTCGAAACAGCACAATAATACAAATATATTAGCATTTGGAGCAAGAGTAATTGGAATCGAATTGGCTAAAATGATTGTAGATGAATGGTTAAATGCAGAATTTGAAGGTGATCGACATCAAAACCGTGTTGATATGATCGCTGCAATCGAAGCAAAACAACAATAAGTTTGTAAGGATATAAAATAAGTTACCCCCTCTTTTTTTAAAAGCTTGCTTCGAATGCAAAGATGATAATTTGAAGCAGGCTTTATTTTTGTAAAAAATTAGTAAATTTCGTTGCATTTGTTCCATAAAATGATAGAATATAAGTTAAGAAATCGATTACTCTGTAGGGAGAAGAAGAATGAAAAAGAACCTATCAATTAGTGAATTTGCAAAATTATGTAATGTTTCGACGGCGACCATCTCAAGAGTTATGAATCACAAGGGTGGTTATTCCAAAGAGACAGAGATTAGAATATTGGATGCAATAGAAAAATATAACTTTACACCAAATTTAGTTGCAAAGGGATTAAGAACTAAAAAAACACCAATTATCGGAGTGATTGTTCCAGATATTGTAAATACGTTTTATTCTAAAATGGTACTGGAGCTTCAGATGGCTTTGTTTCAAGCAGGATACCTGACAATGGTGTGTAACGTGAATGAATCAGAAGAGCTAGAAAAGCAAGAGGTTTTAGCATTGCTGGCACAGAATATTAGTGGACTAATTCTGATATCAGGACGAACAAGAAAAACAGATATTAAGGGAGTTCCGGTAATTTATATTGACCGTGTGCCAAGTGAAGAAGAAAAAGAAGAATTTATCGTAATTGAGTCAGATAATTTGTCCGGTGGTTACATGGTGACGCAGGAACTAATCAACAATGGGTGCAAACGTATTGCTTTTATGACAGATAAAATTGGTGAGAGCACAAAAACAAAACGATATGAAGGATATTGCAAAGCAATATTAGAAGCTGGGCTGTTTCTTGATCCGTCGATGACGCTTCGGGTGAATTCGGTAGTGATTAGTGAGGGTGAAAGAGTCGTGAAAAAAGCCATAGATGAAGGGATAAGGGTTGATGGCATTGTATGTGCCACGGATAATTTGGCTATTGGTGCGATTCTTGGGGCTAAGGAGAGAGGTCTACGAGTGCCAGAGGATATCAAAGTTACGGGATTTGATGATGTTGAAATAGCTTCGTTATTTACACCTGCATTAACAACGGTTCACCAGTATAATGATGAAATGGCCAAAGCTGCAGCTGAAAAAATGATTGCACTGTTATCTGAAAAGACAATTGAAGAGAGGCATATATTGATTCCTGTTATTTTAGTTCCGCGCGAAAGTAGTAGAAGTGAATAGGTAGCTATGAATTATTGTAAAATATAGAAAATAATGATAAAATAATACTATTAATGAGTAAACGATTACTCATTAATGAGTGGCAACATAATATTAAGGAGGAAATAAAAACATGAGTTATGAAGAAGTTGTAAAAAGAAATCAACATCAAAAGATAGACAGGGCATCAAGCCAAAATTTTCAAAAATATGGAAGAATTTATGAATATGCGGTTGATGAAGCAATAAATTATGCGTTAAATAATATATCTCACGCGAAAGATTTTTACCAGGCTTCTTATGAAGGATTAGAAAGTATACCGATCATTCAAACGATATCCGCAGATTTATTTGGAGGACTCCCAGTACAAGCAGGACCATGCACTGGATACAATAAAGCTTTGACTGGTTTTGAATATCATCAGGGTAGTGAAGTCATCATTGCAGCAACGGACTGTGTTATCATTTTAGGAAAACGGGAAGATATGGAAGGAAACACCTACCAAAGTGAAAAAGTGGAACTCTTTTATGTGGAAAAAGGACAGGTAATTGAGCTATATGGAACGACACTACATTACACTCCTTGTAATGTGGAGGATTTCTTTATGACCATTGTTTTACTGCTAAAAGGTACGAATGAATCAGTAGAAAAACCAAATGGTATTTGTATCAAGAAAAACAAGTATTTTATTACGCATCCTTCTCAAACGGAGAAAGTAGAGGCGGGAAATTATCCAGGCTTGTTAGGGGAGATGATTCATATTAATTAATGAATGGTGATTGACAAAATTGTGCATATACTGTATATATAGATGTATACAGTATATGCACAATTTTTTTTGAGAGGGGATATAGAATGTTACACTTAGAAAATGTAACGAAGAGTTTTGATGGCTTTCAACTAAGTGATATTACCTTTGATTTACCCAAGGGATATATTATGGGGTTAATAGGACCGAACGGCTCAGGAAAAACAACGCTTCTTCACATTATTATGGGATTGTATTCCGTACAGACTGGTACTGTAACAATCAATGAACAAAAGGTATGTGAAAACGAAAAAGAAGTTAGGAATAAAATAGGCTTTGTATTAAATGAGGAGCTTTTTACTAGAAGTATATCATTGGAAGAAAATGCAAAACTTTATGGCAACTATTTTAAGGCATTTGATTTTCAGCTATTGAAAAATTACTGTGAACGCTTCGGCCTACAAATGAATCGAAAGCTAAAACATTTTTCAAAAGGGGAAAAACTCAAATTTCAGTTCGCATTTGCGCTATCACATAACCCGGAATTATTAGTTTTAGATGAACCTACGGAAAGCTTTGACCCTGAATTTAGAGAAGAGTTTATACAAATTGTAACAGAATTTGTACGAGATGGAGAACATAGTGTGTTGCTAGCGACACATTTAACCGAAGAACTAGATCGGATTGCAGATTATATCACCTTTATTCATCAAGGAAACTTGGTGTTTAGTTTGGATAAGGAAACCATGCTTGATTCATATCGGATGGTAAGTGGTGAAGATTACAAAATAAATCTAATTTCTAAAGAACATTTAATTTATAAAGAAAAAGGAACCTATGTGATAAAGGCACTCGTAAACCATGGAAAATACTATCATTATGATAAGGATCTTGTGGTTACTAGACCTACTACCTCGGATATTATGTATTACATTATAAAAGGAGATAGAAAAAATGATAGGAATGGTTTTGAGAGATTATCGAATGCATTGGAAAGAAGAAATTCAAAATATTTTTAAAAACAGTTCCTGGTTTATTTATTTGTACGTAATGATAATTCCAGCAAATTTGTTTGATTATACAGATAAGATAAGTCGTGCAGTGACTTACTATGGTATCTTATTTCCGCTTATGATAGGATTGCTTCTTTCAAGAATGTATCCAAATGGACTAAATAAAACGATGTTTTTGTGTCCACTAGAAAAAGAAGAACGGAAACGATATTTAGTAAGTGCATATTGGTTACGAGTAATCGTACCAACCTTCTTATTTATGCTGATTGGCGCTATTTTAGTGGGTACTCATAACATATCAATGAAATCCTATCTGATTATATATGTTAGTGAAACAATGTACTTTATTGCCTCGAATTTGTATCTGGAAGCCGCTTATCAAAAACCAGACTATGAAAAGAAACATAATCTTTCTGGTTATACGTCATGGCAGATTGTTGCGCAACTTTTTGGACTGTTTTTTATGGTGATATGTATAGGATTTGCAGGAGATTTGTATGTTCCATTTAGATCGATGGATTTTGCAATCATATTTCTTTTACTAATGATACAGTTTGCTATTACAATGAAAATAGTACTCGGATATTGGGAAAAGGTTATGTGGATTGCTACAGACTATGAATTGAGTTTAGTTGGTTCTGGCAAAAAGGAGAAAGCATGAAAATCATTATAAAAACGCAGGGAACACTTGCGATTTATGAGCAGATAGTAAATCAACTAAAAAATGCGATTGTGACGGGCCAGATGCATGCGAAAGAGGCTCTGCCTTCCATTAGATCTCTTGCCAGTGAGTTAGAAGTCAGCGTTATTACCACAAAGCGTGCATATGAAGAACTGGAAAAAGAGGGGTTGATATACTCTGTTGCAGGGAAGGGATTTTATGTGAGCGAATACAATACTGACTATCTACGGGAAAAGCAGCTGATAATGCTGGAAAAAAGATTTGGCGAAATTATTTTAGATTGTAAGAGGGCAGGGCTTTTGGAAGAAGATATAGTCGAAATGACCAGAGTCTTATATCGGGAAAATAATTAGGTAAAGATAAGGAAAAGGGGATATAACAATGTTACTTGAAATGAAACGGGTGACCGGGGTATCAAAGAGATTTCATTTAGAAGAGATAAGTTTTGGGTTAGAGCCTGGATATATACTAGGACTTGCTGGAAAAAATGGTGCGGGTAAATCTACTTTGCTTCATTATATAATGGATGATCGTATTGCATATAAAGGGAAAATCTATCTAAATGGAAAAGATATCCGTGAAAATCATGCAAAGAGTTTAAATGAAATTGGATTTGTATCAGAAGAGAATTTCTTTTTTCATAATTATAGTGCCATACAAAATGCAAAACTTCTTGGTGAATTTTACTCCGAATGGGAGGAAGAGCGTTTTATAGAAGCTATGAAGCGTATGGAATTATCTATAAACAAAACAGTTGGAAGAATGTCACGAGGAGAATTATCAAAATTTAAGATGGCATTTGCTATGGCACATCGCGCAAAGTTATACCTACTAGATGAGGTGACTGGTGGAATGGATCCGGTATTTCGAAGAGATTTTTTTCAGATACTTAGAGAACTTATAGTAACAGAGGAAGCTTCCATTGTTCTCGTTACTCATATACAGGAGGAAATTGAATTGAAAGTGGATTATGCTGGAATTTTGGAACAGGGAAAGCTGATTTCGTTTAGAGAGGTTGTTTGTTAAGTGTACAAATAATTTTTAATCTTAGAAAATACCTAAAATATATGCACGAGGAGAAAGAGTATGAAAGATTTCCATACGATTGAAGCGCTTGATTGCAAGCTTATGAAATATGAATATAATAATATTGTACTCATCAAAGCAGCTCGTTATTTTTTTGAAGCGTTGCTGTATGTATTATTTGCAATGCCATTACAAGAAATAAAAAAGGAAGATAGGCAAATGGTTATTATCATTTCTTTATTTTTGTTGATTGCTGTATCCTTATATTTGCAACCTTATTTGCTCATAAAAGAAGAGGGAAAGACAGTCAGTATTTATAAAAAACTAAGTTACCTTCCAGTGAGCAATTCTGATATTTCAAAAGTACGTTGTAAGTATTTATTCAAGTACCTGCAAAAAATAGGTTTGTGTATTTTATGTATTCAAGTAATTGCTTCGATTGTTTTTGAACGGCAGCTACTCGTTTACAATATCCTGTATCCACTTATTATGGTTGGAATCTTTGCTGGTATCCCAGGGTTAGGTATGATTTATTCCCCAAAGTGGAGCAAATGAAGATAAAAACACGTCTTTGACAGTTGAGAAAGTTTAAAACCGCTGTAAAGCCTTGAAATAAACTTTAATTAGTTCTTTGTTTTTACATAAACCTTAAGTCTCGGCTATAATATTATTTCACACTCTAATTATAATACAAAGGGCGCATTTTATTAACTTGTATTTACATTTATTTACATATATTTTATAATTAAAAAAAGGAGTTGTAAAATATGAAAAAAAAGGATTTGAGGGGATATTTTATATTTATCTTATTTACTCTTTTTATAAATATAGTATCATTTTTTCTAATAAGATTAGGCAAATATCCTATTGAAATACTATATCCAATAAATCTACCATTACTTTGTATTTCATTTAGCCAAACAATATACCAATTAATAAAATTACAAAAAGACATAAAATAAAAGAGCTTTTCATGTGATGTGCTCCCATTTATATAGAAGCAGCTTGGATACTTATCTTGATTTCTCTGTTTTTAGTGATCCCAGGGTTAGGTATGATTTATAAGATAAAAACACACCACAAAAAAAGATAAAATCCACCAGAGAAAAAGATAAAAATCCACCAGAATACTTGACAAGAAGGTTAAAATATTATACAATCGACAATGCATGAAAACATTATATAAGTGATTAGCCCAGATAGCTCAGTCGGTAGAGCAGAGGACTGAAAATCCTCGTGTCACTGGTTCGATTCCGGTTCTGGGCATTTAACAAAATATTTTTTATATTACATGCGGGTGTAGTTCAATGGTAGAACACTAGCCTTCCAAGCTAGATACGTGGGTTCGATTCCCATCACCCGCTTTTTGTGTACCCTAAAATAGGTACGTCGCTAAAGCGACAGATCGGAGCAGTGTGAAAGAAAAGCACTTTCGCACCCTCTTATTTTGAGTGTCGCTAAAGCGACAGATTGGAGCAAGTGTGAAAGAAAAAAGTGTGAAAATATTATTGGTAGCAATAAATGCGAAGTATATTCATTCTAACTTAGCAGTGCATAGCTTAAAGAAATATGCAGGTGAGTTTGGTGACCAAATTAAGATATCAGAATATACGATTAATCATTATGGAGAGGAAATTTTACAGGGCATTTTTAAAGAAAAACCAGACGTTGTAGCCTTTTCCTGCTATATTTGGAATATATCACTTGTGGATGAAGTAGCACGAGAACTAAAAAAAGTACTTCCGCATGTACCCATCTGGGTTGGAGGCCCGGAAGTATCCTACAATCCGCTAGAGCGGCTAAGCCAGAAGGAATGGTTAGACGGTGTTATGGTAGGAGAAGGAGAACAAACCTTTTTAGAACTTTCTTCCTATTATATAGAGAATAAGTATTCTTTAAAAGATATCAAGGGATTATATTTTAGAGAAGGTGATCAAGTTTTAAATACCGAACTTCGCACGCCGCTGGAATTAAGTGAAATTCCGTTTCCATATGATAACTTGGATGCGTTCAAAAATAAGCTGGTATACTATGAAAGCAGCAGAGGGTGCCCATATTCCTGCAGTTACTGCCTGTCATCCATTGAGAGAGGAATCCGACTAAGAAATATAGACTTGGTAAAGAAAGAGCTCGCGCTTTTTATGGACAAGCGCATCCCTTTGATTAAGTTCATTGATCGGACCTTTAATGCAAATCATGACCATGCTATGGCAATCTGGCAATACATTTATGAAAAGGATGAAGGGTATACAAATTTTCACTTTGAAATATCAGCGGACCTTTTAAGAGGAGATGAAATTGCACTTGTTAAGAAATTCAGGCCAGGATTAATTCAGTTTGAAATTGGAGTTCAGACGATTAACCCAAGGACAATAGAAGCAATCCGCCGTAAAATGGATTTGAATAAACTAGAAGCAGCAGTAAACCAAATTAGAGAAGGCAACAATATTCATCAACATCTTGATTTAATTGCAGGACTTCCTTATGAAAATTTAGAATCCTTTCAAGAGTCGTTTGATTATGTATATCGATTACGACCAGATCAACTACAGTTAGGATTTCTTAAAGTGCTAAAGGGCTCTTATATGTTTGAGTGTAAGGCGGAATATAATATTCAATTTCGAACCGTTCCTCCATTTGAAGTACTATCTACCTCATGGCTTTCCTATGAAGAAGTATTGAAACTAAAACAGGTGGAAGAAATGGTAGAAGTTCATTATAATAGTGGACAATTTGTAAATACTATTCTGTATTTGGAGCACTTTTATAAACGACCATATGAACTTTATGAAGCGTTGGGAAATTATTATGAAGAGCATCAGCTGTTTGATCTTAGCCATACTAGGATGAGCCGCTATACGCTTTTGCGTGATTTTTATCAAAAAGCAATCGGTCAGGATTTGCCTGTATTTGAAGCGATTCTTTTATATGACTTATATTTGAGGGAGAATCTAAAAAGCAGGCCGGATTTTGCACCAGAAATAGAGTTGCAAAAAGAGGAAATACATCTGTTTTATCAGGATGAGGAGACACTAAGAAATTATCTGCCTACCTATACGAATTATAATGTGAAACAGATACGACGTATGACGCATCTGGAACTCTTTGATTTTGATATAATAGAATCTGTTAAACAAGGAAAACGAATGGAAGGAAACACAAGACTTTTATTTGATTATGAAAATAGAAACCCATTAAGTCACCAGGCACGTGTTTGGGAGGTCTAAACATGGTAAAGAGGATTACAAAGCTAGAAAGAGAACGTATTCATTCAATCTTGTCACTTCTTGATGAACACTATACAACGGAATATAAGTGCTATTTGAATCACGAAACTCCATGGCAGCTTTTGATTGCAGTCATCATGAGTGCACAATGCACGGATGCGAGAGTTAATATCGTGACGAAAGATTTGTTTCAAAAATATAAGAGTCTGGAAGCTTTTGCTTGTGCTAATCCAAAAGAGCTAGAACAAGATATTCATTCAACGGGTTTTTATCAAAACAAAGCAAAGAACATTATCCTATGTACAAAACGTTTAGTTGAGGTGTATGGAGGAGAAGTTCCAAGTGAGCTAGACGATTTGCTAACACTCGCTGGCGTAGGGCGAAAAACAGCCAATGTCATCCGTGGTAATATCTACAATGAACCTAGTATTGTGGTAGATACCCATGTAAAACGTATTTCAAAGAAACTTGGATTTACAAAGGAAGAAGATCCGGAAAAGATAGAATATGACTTGATGAAAGTATTACCAAAAGAGCATTGGATTTTATATAATATTCAGATTATTACACATGGACGTGGCCTTTGTACGGCCAGAAATCCACAGTGTAATAATTGCTTTTTAAATGAACTTTGTAAAGATGTGCAAAAATAAAGAAAGAGAGAAAGAAAAACACATTCTCTTAGTAAAAAATACTTGCATATTGGTTGGGCTGTTGGTAAAGTATATAAATGTATAAGCAGTATATTTAGTGATTTTGATAGGTATGAAGCGCTTGCAAGATGGAATCTTTCATCAGTGTATTTAAATTCTCTGCTTTTTGAATGAGATCAGTGATTTTGCCGTAATTACCTTCATTTGCATAAATTTCCGCAAGCAAGGTATAAGTGCTGCTTATGTCAGTATCTAACTGAATGCAATATTCAAGAATTGTCTTGGCATCTTCGGTAAAACCTTCGGTTTGTAGCAGATGTGCCCATTTGTTAAGGGTTCGAATAAAAACCAAATAGTTTTGATCACAGGAAGCCAGTTCGTCAAAATTCTTTGCTCCATACTGATATTTTAAATCGGTATTACTTAGGCCATTCAGGTTTAATAGTTTCTTTTTGGATAATTTAAGGATTGCATTCTGGACTTCTAATATAGCTTCACTTGTGTTATCTTTAAAAGGAAAAGAGTCAATTGGTACGTTTAGATATTCAAGGGAAGATATATCTTTTGGCCGTACGAAATAAGCATCACCCTCGCGTTTCCAAAAGTCCTCCGATATTGTGTTTTTAACTTTACTGTGCTTTTTGATTTCAAATCCTAACCAGAGCACAAAAATAATAGATAGTATTAAAAAAACAGGCATGAAATAACATCCTTTCTTATATATAATAGGCATAGTAAGATTAAAATTAAAAGAGGTGAAAACAATGAATTTCAATAATAAAAAAACTCAGAAAATAATTTCAACCGTTATTATCATTATACTTGTACTTGCCATGGTAGTTCCAATGGCACTTAGTGCAATGATGTAACTATATCTAAAATATACATAATGTAAATGGAAAAGTCAAAAGAAATTAGTGCTTGATAATTTTGCCTATTGTGATACAATGAACAATAGCGTAAAATGTAGTATTTACATTGAAGGGAAATAGAATAATGAAAAATAAAAAGACGATTGCTATTATTGTGACTGTAGTTTGCGTTGTCTTGGTTTGTATAGTCGCAGGAATAACCGTTTTTAATAGCTCGAATAGCAATACGATTTGTAAAGGTGTATTTATTAATACGGTTGACGTTAGTGGAATGACAAGGGAAGAGGCGATACAAGCTCTTTCACAATATATGGAAACTGTAAAGGGTACTAAGATTACAGTTCTTGTTGATGATAATCAGGTAGTGACTCCGGTTTCTGAATTTGGCATTGATACACAAATTGAAGAAACGGTGGATAACGCTTTAAATATTGGTAAGGACGGAAACTTTATTAAGCGATACAAAGACATAAAAAGATTAGAAAAACAAGCAGTTGTACTTCCGATTACAGTAACAGTAGACGATGTATTAGTAAATGATTTTGTAATGGAAAAATGTGCTGCTTTTGATATCCCTGCCGAAAACGCAAAACTTTCTAGAGAAAATGGGGCTTTTGTAGTTTCAGAACATACCGTAGGAAGAAAAGTAAATGTGAGTGACACTGTCACTATAATCGAAAATACCATCAGTAATGGATGGAATTTTGAAGATACAACCATTGAAGCAGTTGTCGTAGAGGATAATCCGGAATATACAAGTGAGACACTTGCATTATGTAAAGATGTATTAGGGACCTTTTCTACTACTTATGCAACTTCTTCGGAATCAAGAGCGAACAACCTTGCAAATGGTGCAAGATTGATTAATGGCTCTATTATATGGCCAGGTGATACATTTTCTACAGGAGAGACGTTACAGCCGATTACCATGGAAAATGGTTATGCCATTGCTAGTGCATATGAAAATGGTCAGGTTGTTGATAGTGTTGGTGGCGGTGTATGCCAGGTCGCAACGACGCTGTACAATGCTACATTAAAAGCAGAATTAGAAGTGGCGGAACGAAGCAATCATTCTATGATTGTTGGATATGTGGATCCATCTATGGATGCTGCAATTGCTGGAGATTATAAAGACTTAAAGATTAAAAATAATACAGATATTCCGGTATATATTGAAGCAACAACTGCTGGAAGAACCATTACCTTTACCATTTACGGACATGAAACGAGAGATATTGAAAATCGTGTGGTAAAATTCGAATCAAAAGTATTAAAAGTGATTCAACCAGGTAAAGAAAAAATCACAAAGGATAAAACATTACCTACTACATATCGCAAGGTAACACAGTCTGCGCATGTAGGATATAAAGCAGAACTTTGGAAAGTTGTGTATGAAAACGGTATTGAAACAAGCCGTGAACGTGTAAATCACAGTTCATATGCTGCAGAACCTGCTTATGTAACAATAGGGACGAAGAAAGAGAAAGAAGAGGAAGAAGAGGAAGCAAAGAATGAGGATGAAGAAACAACAAGTCCAATTCCTTCTGCATCGATATCTCCATCTATATCTCCATCTCCATCCCCTACGATTTCTCCAAGTCAGTCTCCGGAGAATATAGAAGAAGATGTAACAGCAGAATAATGGATATTAAAGGGATTGCAGCAAAATGCAATCCCTTTTGGAAATAGGAGTTGCTATGGAAATGAAAATTGGTAAAATACCGGAAATGATTTTAAAACGTTCTGTATTAAAACAGAAAAAACACCGTAGGTCAGAGATTCAAGTTGGATTTGGAAGTAGTATGGATGCTGCTTTTATTAAAGTTGGAAACGATGAAACAATTGTTCTTTCAACAAATCCAGTGATTGCATCTTTTTGTGATACTCCGGAAAAGGCAGTGCATATAGCAATTAATAATATTATAGTAAAAGGTGCCCAGCCAATCGGAATTTTACCAACCATTTTGTTGCCACAAGATAGCAAGGAAGAAGAACTTAGATCAATTATGCAGGGACTTGAGAGAGCTTGCGATGAACTTGGAATTGAAATTATCGGTGGACATACAGAGGTAGCAGTCGCCATTAACCAGCCCGTTTTGTCAATAACCGGCGTTGGAAAGATAAAGGATATGTATCGATTGGAAGAAGGTTTAGAACCTTCGCAAGAGTTGGTTATGACTCAGTGGGCTGGTTGGGAAGGAGCAGTAATCCTTGCCAAAGATAAAAGAATGTTATTAAGCGAACGCTACGCTACCGATTTTTTGGATGATATAGATGGAGAAATGAAAAATATATCGGTGTGGGAAGCGGCTAAGATAGGAACGGAGCATGGTGTAAAAGCAATGCATGATGTCACAAGTGGTGGAATCTTTGGAGCATTGTGGGAGATAGCCAGTGCATATCATGTTGGATTTTCGGTTGATTTAAAGAAGATACCAATCCGTCAGGAAACGGTTGAAATAAGTGAATTTTTTGAGCTTAATCCATATCTGCTTACTTCAAGAGGATGCCTTTTATTCGTAACAGAGCATGGAAATGAGCTGGTTTCCAAACTATCGATTGCAGGCATTAAAGCAGCAGTCATTGGTAGAATTACTGCGGATAATGATAAAGTAATCATAAATGATGATGAGACACGTTTTTTAGAGCCGCCCAAAGAGGACGAGTTATCAAAAGCATATAAATAACGAAAAGGAGCACTAATAATGAGAGAAAAAATTCTAAATGCAATTGCAACAAATAGTAAAATTTCAAAAGAAGACCTAGCGATTATGCTTGGATCTGACGAAATTAAGATAGAACAAGAAATTAAGAAAATGGAAGAGGAAGGAATCATTTGTGGATATCCTACTTTAATTAACTGGGATAATATGAACTGTGAAAAAGTTACTGCATTAATCGAAGTTAAAGTAACACCTCAAAGAGGACAGGGGTTCGAAAAAATTGCAGAACGTATCTATAAGTTTGATGAAGTTGAGACGGTTTACTTAATGTCTGGTGGATTTGACTTAACCGTTATGATAGTTGGTAAAAACATGCAAGAAATTTCAAACTTTGTATGGAACAAACTAGCACCACTGGAATCTGTAACCAGTACAGCAACCTACTTTGTTCTCAAGAAATATAAGGAACATGGTCTGGCACTTGTCAATGGAGTGAAAGAAGATGAAAGGATGTTGATTACACCGTGAGAAATCCATTATCAAAAACAATTGAAGAAATAAAACCATCCGGTATCCGCAAATTTTTTGACATTGTAAGTGAAATGAAAGATGCAATTTCCTTGGGTGTAGGTGAACCAGATTTTGATACTCCTTGGCACATTCGTGAGGAAGGTATTTATTCGCTTGAAAAAGGTAGAACCTTTTATACATCCAATGCAGGTTTAAAGGAGCTTAAAATTGAAATTTGCCGATATTTAAAGAGACGTTTCGATTTAGAATATAATTATGAGGATGAAACTTTAGTAACCGTAGGTGGAAGCGAAGCAATTGACGCTGCAATGCGTGTTATGATTGATCCAGGAGATGAAGTACTGATACCAGAGCCTTGTTATGTATCGTATTTACCTTGTGTACAATTGGCTTATGGAGTACCAGTTCGTATTCCGTTGCAGGAAAAAAATCAGTTTAAGCTGACGAAGCAGGAAGTTCTAGATAATATAACCGATAAAACAAAAATATTAGTCTTTCCATTTCCGAACAATCCGACCGGAGCGGTTATGACAAAGGAAGATTTACAAGAAATTGCAGAAGTTTGTATTGAGAAGGATATTTTTGTTCTTTCGGATGAAATTTATGCGGAATTAACCTATGGAAAAAGACATACTTCGATTGCATCCTTGCCTGGAATGCGGGAAAGAACTATTGTAATCAACGGTTTTTCTAAATCCTATGCAATGACCGGGTGGCGTCTTGGCTATGCAACTGGACCAACCGAGATTATCAAGCAAATGATAAAGGTGCATCAGTTTGCAATTATGTGTGCACCAACAACCAGTCAATATGCTGCCATTGAAGCACTTCGAAACGGGGACGCTGATGTGGAGAGAATGAGTAATGCTTACGATCAGAGAAGAAGATTTTTAATCGAATCGTTTAAGCGTATGGGTCTTGAATGTTTTGAACCATTTGGAGCTTTTTATGTATTTCCTAGCATTCGAAAATTTGGAATGTCATCGGAAGAATTTGCAACAAGGTTGTTACAAGAACAAAAGGTGGCAGTGGTACCTGGTACTGCATTTGGAGATTCGGGAGAAGGCTTCCTTCGTATTTCCTATGCATATTCCATTGACAATCTAAAAATTGCGCTTGAGAGAATCGAAGAATTTATTAAAACACTGGAAAAATAAAAAAGCATATTTTGGTAATATAAAGAATTTTACATATTACTCAAAATGTGGTAGGATATACCTATGAATCGAAGGGAGGGCATTTTCACATGGCAGGAATTAAGGCTGAGCATATTAATCCCTTTTTAATGGCGGCTACGACGGTGCTAAAGCAGATGTGTTTTGTGGATACAACAATTGGTAAGCCATACTTAAAAGATACCAAATATACAAGCAATTCGTTTATTATCATCATTGGTGTAACCGGAGAAATGAGAGGACAAGTTATGATTGTTTTCAATAATTCGGTAGCATGTGATGTTGCTTCAAAAATGTGTATGATGCCGATTACTCAGTTGGATGACCTTTCTAAAAGTGCCCTTAGTGAGCTTGGCAATATGATCATGGGAAATACGGCAACTATTTTTTCAACCAAAGGAATCGGAATCGATATTACTCCACCAACAACGTGCAGTGGGGATGTTCAATTTTCGACTACTTTTGCTAAAAATATGTGTATCCCTATTTCTTATGAAGGCGATAAAGTAATAGAATTTAATCTTGCAATTACACAGGATTAAGAAAGGCGATCAGCTACATGATAAATATTGTATTACATGAGCCGGAGATTCCGGCAAATACAGGAAACATAGGAAGAAGCTGTGTTGCTGCAGGAGCAAGACTTCATTTAATCGAACCCATGGGATTTCATATTTCAGAAAAAGAAGTAAAACGGGCAGGACTTGATTATTGGGATAAATTAGATGTTACCGTTTATGATAGTTACGAAGATTTTCTCGTGAAAAATCCAGGAGCTAAGATTTATATGGCAACAACGAAAGCACAGCATGTTTATTCAGATGTGAACTACGAACCGGATTGCTTTATTATGTTTGGCAAAGAAAGTGCAGGCATACCGGAAGAAGTCTTAGTGGATCATCCAGATACCTGCATTCGTATTCCTATGATAGGAGATATTCGTTCTCTTAATTTATCAAATTCAGTAGCAATTGTTTTATATGAAGCGCTTCGCCAGAACTCGTTTTCGCATATGAATCTAGAAGGAGAATTGCATCGCCTATCTTGGTGATGAAGCCTTCCTCTTCACAAGTGTAAATATAAATTCACTACCAACGCCCTCGGTGCTAATCAGATTAATGTTTTGGCCGTGGGCGTTTATTATTTCTTTTGTTATGGATAACCCAAGTCCAGTTCCTTTTTTGTCTTTACCTCTAGAAGTATCAATCTTATAAAAACGATCCCATACCTTCTTCATACTATCTTTTGGAATTCCCAAACCGAAATCTTTTACTGAAATAAATACTTTCTCACCTTGATCCTCGGAAGATATAATGATTTTTGAGTCATTGTGACTGAATTTAATTGCATTATCAATCAAATTATAAAGGACCTGCTGTATTTTACCAAAGTCTGCATCAATAAAGGTCTCTTTGTCGGAGAACATTAAATCAAGTTGAATGTTCTTTTTATTACAACTACCTTCAAAAGCCTGAGCGGTATGTTTGATAACCTGATTAATATCAAAGGCAGTAATATCAAGTAATATACCATTGTTTTTAAAACTATTAAGTTCTAAGAGATTCGCAGTTAATTTATTCAGACGTTCGGTCTCAAAAAGAATAATATCCAAGTATTTTGCTTGCATTTCGAATGGAATCGTTCCATCTTGTATCGCTTCCGCATAGCCCTTAATTGAAGTAAGCGGTGAACGAAAATCATGTGAAATATTTGCTACAAACTTCTTTTGATAATCATCCAGACTATTTAGTTCCCCTGCCATATAAGTAATGGAGTTAGCAAGATCAAGATATTCATCGTGGGAATGTATGGTGAGGGGATAATCGTAATGCCCATCGGAATATTGCTTTGCTGCTTGGCTTATGATGTGCAAAGGACGTATCGTTAAGAAATAAATATAAATAAATACGGCAATCAAAAGAAGCAGATAAATAAGAAAACAGATATTGATAATATCGGTATAGTAAACACTATCACTTTTAATTGCATCAATGGAAGTGTGCATTACAATGTAACCCTTAAAGGAATAGTTGTAACTAATCGGATAAACAACGGTTAACATGGGTTCGGTAATTAAATTTGGAATCGTAACATTTTCAGTAAAAACATTATCTAAAAGTCCTTTACTGACTTCATTTAAGTTAATTTCTTTTCCTGATATAAACTTATCACGCGTATCAAGCAAAATGGTGCTATCCGTTCGAACAAACCAAATACGAGTATTTAGAAAGGTATCAACCGTACTAAGTTGCGTACGCAAATCCATCAAGCTTAAATTCTCCATAAAATAATTGTTCATGTATTCCGTTGCAATTAAAGAAGCTTCCTCATAAAGAACGTTCTCCTTGTCCTCGATCAGGCTATGCTGGATTCGAGAGATGCCATAAGTGTTCATAATGGAAAAGAGGGAAAACCCAACCAGAATATAGCAAACAATGAATTTTAGGATCAAAGAACGTTTCATGATATCACCCCTGTTTCTTTACTTCAAATTTGTATCCGATGCCCCATACGGTAGATAGTCCCCAGACAGCGTGATCTTTTATCTTTTCTCTCAGTCGTTTGATATGAACGTCAACCGTTCTGGTATCTCCAATGTATTCGTAGCCCCATATATGATCAAGGAGTTGCTCTCTAGTAAATACCTGGTTTGGATGAGCGGCTAAAAAGTAGAATAATTCCAACTCTTTTGGTGGCATTTCAATTGTCTCATCAAAATACAAAACAGAATAATTGGACTGATTAATTAAAAGATCCGGATATTCAACATAGTCGCCAGCTTGTTTTGGGACTTCCACAATCGGCTGAGGCTGTACATTGAAACGGCGCAATACTGCTTTTACTCGTGCAACCAATTCTTTTGAGTCAAAGGGTTTTATGATATAATCGTCGGCACCTAGTTCAAGCCCTAATACTTTATCAAAAACCTCACCCTTTGCAGATAGCATAATGATAGGAACTTTCGATGTTTTTCTAACTTCACGGCATACTTCATAACCATCGATGCCGGGCAACATTAAATCGAGTAAAATGAGGTTTGGCTGATATTCTTTAAATTGTTTCAACGCTTCTTCTCCATCATTTACAATGAGGGTATCAAAGCATTCTTTAATAAGGTAGAGCGAAATGAGTTCTGCAATGTTAGCATCGTCATCTATAATTAGTATTTTTTGCTTTCCAATCAAAGGTACATCTCCTTTTTATCAATCCTTAAATTCAACAATGGTTACACCCTGGTCACCTTCACCAAAGGTTCCTATACGGAAGGACTTAACATATTTTGTTTTCTTTAGGTGGGTATGAACGGCATTTTTTAATGCACCAGTTCCCCGCCCATGAATAACGGTTATTTGAGGTAAATGGGATAGATAAGCATCATCTAAATATTTATCAAGTAATGGTAGTGCTTCGTCAACGGTCTTTCCGATAAGATTGATGTCTGTTCGGATAGTGGAGGACTTGGACATCCTGTTTTGACCACTACTAGCATATTTTTTTGTAGTAGCTACTTCTGGTTCATCAATAAGGGTTAAATCTGAAATATTTACCTGTGAGCGCAAGATACCCATTTGTACAAATAGATCACCTTTTTCATTTGGAAGAGAACTTACCGTGCCCTTTAGGTTTAAACTATTTACCTGAACACTGTCACCAAGTTTAAAGTCAGATGCCTTATGGATGTCTCGATTTTTCTTTTTCTTTAAGGCAAGTTTTGCTTCTTTTTCACCAAGCTTTTCTCGTAGGGAAGATCGCTCCATTTCCATTTCACGGTTCATGTTTCCGTTGCTTGACCATTTATTATACTTACGGATTGATTCATCAGCAATATCCTTGGCTTTTTGAATGATTTCTTTTGCTTCCTCATTTGCATTACGAAGAATTCGGTCTTTTGCATCATCAATCTTCTGATTTTTTTGCTCGAATTTCTGCTTTAATTCTTCTATCTGCGCTTTATAACGAATGATTTCCATTTCTTCCTTTTGGATGGTTACGCGGCTTGCCTCTAAATCACTAATGACATCTTCAAAGCTTTTATCCTTTGAACCAATTAGTTTTTTTGCTTCTTCAATGATATAGTCTGGAAGCCCGAGTTTACTAGAAATTGCAAAAGCATTACTCTTTCCTGGAATACCAATCAGCAAACGATAAGTAGGACGCAGGGTATCAACATCAAATTCACAACATGCATTTTCAACACCATCAGTGGAAAGTGCAAAGATTTTTAATTCACTATAATGGGTCGTTGCCATTGTTCTTATTTTTTGCTTATGAAGATGAGAGAGTATAGAGATAGCCAGAGCTGCTCCCTCGGTTGGATCTGTACCAGCACCTAATTCATCAAATAAAACCAACGATTTATAATTTGCCTTTTCAAGGATGGATACGGTATTTACCATATGAGAGGAGAAGGTACTTAAGCTTTGCTCAATACTTTGCTCATCGCCAATATCTGCATATACGTCTTCAAATATACTTAACTGCGAATTATCAAAGGCGGGAATATGAAGTCCGGCCTGCCCCATTAGGGTAAACAGTCCAACGGTTTTTAAGGAAACCGTCTTACCTCCCGTATTTGGACCAGTTACAATTAGTAAATGAAAATCTTTTCCTAAGTAGATATCAATTGGAACAACCTGTTTTGCATCAATCAAAGGGTGACGACCTTTTTTGATATTAATGTAACCATTTTCATTGAAAATTGGTTCACTTGCTTTGAATTTTTTTGATAAGGAAGCTTTCGCAAATGCAAAGTCAAGATTTGTCAATATTTCAAGATTTAGTTTTAACTCCTCGGTATAGGAAGCAGCTTCATTGCTTAAATTTGCAAGTATTTTTTCGATTTCGTCGGATTCTTTGATGGCTAATTCACGAAGTTCATTATTTAGTTTTACGATTGCCATTGGTTCGATAAATAATGTAGAACCAGAGGAAGACTGATCGTGAACCATACCATTAAAATGATTTTTATATTCGGATTTGATAGGAAGACAATATCTTCCATTTCGCATGGTTACAAGATTATCTTGCAACATACTTTGTGTAGTTTGTGAATTGACAATGGAATTAAGTTGTTCATGTATTTTATTGTTTGTATTTTTAATGGTACGTCGGATATGATGAAGTTCGTTGCTTGCATCATCTGCAATCTCTTCTTCGGATAAAATGCAACGCTTGATTTCATTGTTAAGGAGTGATAAAGGCTCCAACCCTAAGAATTGTTCGGATAAGGAATCACAGTTACGTTCCTCTTGTGAACCATCTCCTCTTCCGTAGGTTTTGACACGAAGAGTTGCATTCAACAAGGAACTAAGCTGCAAAAGTTCACTCGTATTTAGACTAGAACCAACGTCCAAACGCATAAGTGATGGACGGATATCTTTAATTCCAGAAAAAGAAAGACTACCTTTTTGGAGAAGCCTTGTAAGTGCATCGGATGTTTCGGCTTGCGCGGTTTCAATTTCGTTTTTCGTTTGCATCGGTAGAAGATGGCGGCATAAGTCTTTTCCAAGTGTTGACTGTGCCATTTCCACTAATTGGTTAATTATTTTATTATATTCTAAAGTTTTTAGTACTTTTTCATTCATTTTTATTTACCTCTATGCTATACTATCTAGTGTTTCTTTTCTTATTTTAACCGATTCATCGTAAAAATGAAACCTAATTTTTGGCTTTCTATTGTTTACACTTCATTCATATAATGTTCACAAGTAAATGATATAATTAGTACCAATATAGGTGGTATCGGGATAAAGAAAACATAGTAATTGATGTGAGGTAATGAACATGTCTAATGAAGAAAAGCAAGAATTACAAATGAATGATGAAAAGCGCGCTTTTATTCGGGAGCAAATCGTACCAAAACGTCGTAGCGCCTTTAAACGTTTTATGGGGGCTGCATGGAAAACCTCCGTTCTTGCCATAATATTTGGTGTAGTAGGGAGCTTTGCTTTTTGTGCGATGAGCCCTTATTTTGATGAGGTTTTGGGTAAAGAAGAGGATGATGCGGTTGTATTTGTACAACCAACGCCATCACCAGTTGCAACGCCACAACCAGTTGAAACGACAGAACCTAAGATTGAAGACGATAGTAAAGTAGAGGAACAGGTTCAGGCTGTAGTTGATGTGGATTCTTATAAAGAAACGTACCAATTGATGAAGGATATCGCAGATGAGTTCAATCACTCGGTTGTTACCGTTTCTGGAGTACAAAGTGGCGTGGATTGGTTTGATAATCCGGCGGAGGCAAGCGACGCAGACTGTGGAATTATTATTGCGGATAGCGAAAAAAAATTATATATTCTGACGAGTTATAAAAAGATTTCGCAGGTGAGTCACATTCAAGTAACCTTTGAAAATAATGAAACGGTAGAAGCTACACTGCAAGGAAAAGATAAGGATACAAATATTGCTGTAATAGCGGTAGATCAAGAAAATTTATCGAAGGATATTCGTAAAAAATTACAGGTAGCATTGATTGGTGATTCTTACTATGCACAAAAAGGTACACCTGTTTTGGCATTAGGTAATCCTACTGGTTATATGTATTCTATGGAAATAGGTATGATTACCGGTGATACAATGGAGCAGTATATTACGGATACCATGGTAGAACTGTATTCTATGGATATTGATGCTGTTGATGAAGGAGATGGTGTGATTGTCGATCTCGAGGGAAATATTATTGGATTCATTACGCATCAATTTGATGGAAAAATCAAAAATTCCATGTGTACGGCGATTGCTGTAAATCGGGTGAAATCCACAATTGAAAAAATAATTAATGGGACAGATCGTGCATATTTTGGTGTAGTTGCAAGCAATATTCCAGAAAAGTATAAAAAAAGCTTAGGTGCAAAGAATGGCATTTATGTCATGGAAGTAGTCAATGATTCTCCAGCCTTGGATGCAGGAATCCAAGTGGGTGATATTATCACTGATATCAATGATACAGAGATTACTTCTATTTCAAATTTCAATGGTGCACTTTCAGCATTAAAGCCAAAAGAAGAAGTTCTTGTAAAAGTATTACGTACAACGCAAGTAGAAAACAAAGAAAAAACGTTGACGATAGTCATGGGAAAGAAATAAACGATAATTCACCCTTTGTGTTTGCTCTTTGTGTTTGCAGCTCAAAGGGTGAATTATATTCACGCAGGAAAAAACATGATTCACGCAGAATGTATTGCATTTAAAATAGGAATGGATTACAGTAAGCTTATCAAAGAAATATACTTAAATTTGTATATTCTTTAAGAAAGGAGTCATGCGTATGGAGTCGGTATATTGGTTGAGTTTGTTAGCAATCTTACTGGTAGTTGAGATATTTACCCTAGGACTTACTACCATATGGTTTGCAGGCGGAGCATTGGCAGCGACCATAGCTGCGCTTCTAGGATTGGGACTTCCGGTGCAGATCGTTGTATTTTTTGTAGTATCCATTGTCCTATTGATTTTTACCAGACCATTAGCAGTTCGTTACTTAAACAGTCAACGGTCGAAAACAAATTATGAGGGACTGATAGGAAAGACGATTAAAATCACCGAAACAGTCGATAATTTTAATCAAACAGGAACCGCACTTGTCAATGGACAGGAATGGACGGTTCGAAGTGAACAAGAGGGCATTATTTTAATTCCTGGTGATCGGGCAACTATCACAAGTATAGCGGGAGTTAAATTAATAGTAAAACCATATTCTGAGGAGGAATAAATAATGGGACCAATTTTAACAGGAATTCTTGCATTAATAGCACTTATTTTAATTACATCTTGCATCAAGATTGTACCACAGGCATATGCTTGTGTAATTGAACGTCTAGGTGGATATCAATCGACTTGGAGCGTAGGACTTCATTTCAAAATACCAATTATTGACCGAGTAGCCAAGCGAGTTCTTTTAAAAGAGCAAGTAGTAGACTTTGCACCGCAGCCAGTTATCACAAAGGATAACGTAACAATGAGAATTGATACCGTTGTATATTATCAGATAACAGATCCAAAGCTTTATGCTTATGGAGTGGATAATCCAATCATGGCGATCGAAAATTTAACAGCAACAACACTTCGTAACATCATTGGTGATTTAGAATTAGATGAAACACTTACTTCCAGAGAAGTAATCAATACCAAGATGAGAGCTTCCCTTGACTTAGCAACCGACCCATGGGGAATTAAAGTAACCCGTGTAGAATTAAAGAATATCATTCCACCAGCAGCAATTCAGGATGCGATGGAAAAGCAGATGAAGGCAGAACGTGAACGACGAGAATCTATTTTGATTGCAGAAGGTCAAAAGACATCCTCCGTTCTTGTTGCAGAAGGTAAGAAAGCGTCTGTTATTTTGGAAGCTGAAGCAGAAAAATCAGCAGCAATCCTTCGTGCAGAAGCGAAAAAAGAAGCAACGATTCGTGAAGCTGAAGGTCAGGCAGAAGCGATTCTTAAAGTACAGCAGGCAAATGCAGAGGGTATTCGTTTCTTAAATGAATCCAACCCACAGCCAGCAGTAATTCAATTGAAGAGCTTAGAAGCATTTGCAAAAGCAGCCGATGGCCAGGCAACGAAGATTATCATTCCTTCTGAGATTCAGGGAATGGCTGGATTGGTAAAATCTTTGGCAGAAGTTGGATCTAGTAAATAATGATATAAGAATAGGGCGGTTGCAGATGATAGATTTCTAATTCAGTTGCCGCCTAACGTTAAAAATTCCCGTTTCAAAACTCAGGCACGATTTTTAATTTTAGTGAGCCTATAACAGCGATAATCTCGTGGTAGACACTCCATTATCGCTTAGTCTCACTAAAATAATCGCGCAAATTCGTTTTGAAACGGGAATTTTTAGCGTTAGGCTCCGGTAAATAAAATTGAAAGTTTAGAAATGCAACCGCCCTGTTTTATGCTACATTAGGGATGAAGATAAGCAAAGATGTTGGTGTAAAGATTGTAGAATGCTTAAAGGATAAGCAAAGATGTTGCTGTAAAGGTTGTAGAATGCCTAAAGGATAAGAAAAATATTGCTTTATTGGTTGTAGAATATATAGGGGAAGAGATTGATGAAAGAGAAGTTAAATGCAATTAGAAAATCAGAGAAATATTACAAGAAAAGCAAGGTGATAATTTCTTTTGTAATGATAGTATTGTTTGGATTTATTTTGGGGGTTATATCAAAATATAGTGATACAATTTCAAGTAATGGTGGGGGATATGGAACTATACTTCATTGTATTTCAGAAGTTACTACGCAGATGGAGATATGGATTTTTTTGGCATCTATTATTGCTATGTATAGCTTCAAACCTAAGTTTGCAATGATGAATTCTTTAGGTTTTTTTCTTGCTATGCTATTAGGCTATTATCTTTATAGCATATATATATGTGGCTTTTATTCAACCAGAGTAATTTTATTCTGGGTAATATTTGCGTTTGTAGCCACTATAGGTGCTTACATTGTATGGTACGGGAAAGGCAATGGATGGGTATCGGATATCGTTTCATCATTACCAATTGCAGTATTATTTAAATCGGGATATCGATTTTATTATACTTTATCAGCAGTACATGTACTGGATATGGCTTTTGCTCTCGTATTACTCATATTATTCTCTATTGGAAATAAGAAGGAAAAAGGAATTCGAGTATTAATTTTGGCAATAGTACTTAGTTTAATTTTAAGTAGATTTTCTATTTTAAGCATATTGTTTCCATTATTAGATAAGGTATTGCAATTTATAATGTAACAACATTTTAAGCGAGAAATCCTTAATAATGTAGTTTCCAATTATCTTATTATCTGATAATATAATTTTATATATGAAAAGATAAAGTATTATATAAAATTCAAAAAATTTCATGTAAAATACAATATAAAATAAAAACGCTTGCAAAGAGTAGATTCGTGAACGTTTGATTGGATGGGCGGCTTGTGTGATAGGAGGAATTACATGCTATGGAATCGAGACAATAGTGAGAATGGAGCGCCAGACGCGAGATTCTCACTGCCCATGGCTCGATGCAATGCTTAGCATGTCTGACTCCTATCACACAAGCCGCCCATCCAATCAAGCGTTCACGCCACCCCCCCATCGCAACCGTATTGAAACAGGAGCAGAAATGAAAATTTTGATTTTAGAAGACAATCTAGAGAGCCTCACTGCACTCACAAAAATAGTAGAAGGAATCTCAGATGAAATGGAAGTATATCCCGCAAAGACAATAGAAGAAGCAAGAGAAATACTAAACGTGCAAAGTAATCTTTCATTATTTATATTAGATATTAATTTAAATGAGAAAAAGGTAGAAGATGTTGGTGGCATGGATTTTGCAAAAGAAGTAAGAGCAAGGTATGAATATGAATTCGTTCCCATTGTTTTTGTTACATCCATTCTATCAATGGAACTTACCTCTTATCGGGAAATCCAATGCTATCAATATATTACGAAACCATTTGAACAAGAAAAGGTGCAAGAGATTATTAGAAAGATATTGACGCATGCTAATCACGAAGAAAAAGAATCTATATTGATAAGAAAGAATGGAATCAATTATAAGATTTCCTGTGATGATATTGTATTTATTCAGGCGGTTACTAGGGGAATGAGAATCTTTTTAAAGAATGAGTCACTGGATGTAAAATATCTTACCCTAAAGCAAATTCTACCCAAACTATCAGAACAGAAATTTTTTCAATGTCATCGAATGTTTATCGTAAACAGAAAATATATCGAATACGTGGATATGGTGAATCGAGTAATTAAAATGTTGGGAACCAATGAGTTAATTGAAATTGGCATTACCTACAAAGCAAAAGCAAAGGAGTGGATAAATGAATAAAATCGTCTATCGTTTTTTATGCTTTCTGTTGCTGATTTTTACATTGTATACGATTTTTTCATGTTGGAGTTATGGCGAATTAATTGATAGCAAAATTTTCTTGTTTTTCTTATTATCTTTGATAACGCTTATCTTTGTTGCGGTAGAGAGGAAGAAAAACTACGATATTTTAGTAAAACAGGAAAAGGAACTGCAAATGTATCGCCTTTATACGAAACCACTAGAAGAATTGGTAAAAGAAATACGTGTCAAGCAGCACGAATTTGATAACCATATGAATGCAATTTTAAACATGCATATAACCATTGATAACTATGATGAGTTAGTCAAAGAACAGTCAAAATATGTGAAAGAGATTTATGATGACCACAGCCGTCAGTTTATCAATCTATTGAAAATTAGCGATAAGGTATTAGCAGGTTTTTTATATAGTAAGATATTGGAGGCAGCGCCTCATTTACAATTTGATATTCATGTGGAAGGTAAAACAATACTGTCACAGGCAAGTGAGCACGATATGATTGAAGTAGTTGGAACCTTGATTGACAATGCAATGGAAGCCAGTTCAAAAGACAATAATAAGATTAAAATGGTAGTTGGATCAAAGAATGATAAATTGATTTTTGAAATATGGAATATGCATCCTGTTATATCGTTAGAAGAAATCAGCCACTTCTTCGAAAAAGGCTATTCTACAAAGACAAAAGGAGGAAGCCGGGGACTTGGTTTATATAATGCCAAAGCCATTACAGGGCGCTGTCACGGCGAACTAACTGTCGGTATGGAACAGATGAACGAAGCCAATTACATCTGCTTTCGTGTAGAAATATGATTATTCAATTATATCGATTTCATTATCAAATTAAAGCCATATGATTATCAAATTATAATGATTTCATTATCGAATTAGAGCCATTTAATTATCGAATTAGAGCGGTTTAATACTTGACAAAGTTAAAGTATTCCTTTAATATGACTTTTATTAGAAAACATAGGAGATGAGCGAATGAAGACCCCATTTGTAACATTGGAGCAGGTTGAAGAAATGGTAAAATTGTATCCAACACCATTTCATATTTATGATGAAAAAGGAATTAGAGAGAATGCGCGAAAATTAAATCAGGCATTTTCCTGGAATAAAGGGTTTAAGGAATATTTTGCAGTGAAAGCTACCCCAAACCCATTTTTATTAAAGATTTTAAAAGAAGAAGGATGCGGATCCGATTGTTCTTCCTTAACAGAACTTATGCTTTCGCAAGCGGTTGGTTTTAAGGGTGATGAGATCATGTTTTCTTCTAATGTGACACCAGCAGAAGAATACCTGAAAGCAAATGAACTTGGAGCAATTATTAATCTGGATGACTTCACACACATTGATTTTTTAAATAATTTAGTAGGTATACCAGAAACCATTTTTTGCCGCTATAATCCAGGTGGTGTATTTGCACTTGGCACGGATATCATGGACAACCCTGGAGATGCAAAATACGGATTTACGCATGATCAGATTATCGAAGGTTTTCGTCGCTTAAAGGAGATGGGAGCAAAGAAATTTGGTATTCATTCTTTCCTTGCAAGTAATACCGTAACCAATGAGTACTATCCAACTCTTGCAAAGATTATGTTTGAGTTAGCAGTTGAAATCAAAGAAAAGGTTGATGTTGAAATCAACTATATTAACCTATCTGGAGGAATTGGTATTCCGTATTACCCAGATCAGGAAGGCAATGATATCTTTGTCATTGGTGATAAGGTTAGAAAGGTATACGAGGAAGTGCTGGAGCCAGCTGGACTTGCTAATATTTCGCTTATGACCGAACTTGGCCGCTTTATGATGGGTCCTTATGGAGCACTCATTACACAAGCAATACATGCAAAACATACACACAAAGAATATATTGGAGTCGATGCCTGTGCTGTAAACTTAATGAGACCTGCAATGTATGGGGCATATCATCATATTACAGTATTAGGAAAAGAGAAGGAGACGGAAGATCATAAATATGACATTACAGGTTCTCTTTGTGAAAACAATGATAAATTTGCAATCGATCGTATGCTTCCAGATATTGAACTTGGCGATTATCTCTTCCTTCATGATACCGGAGCACATGGTTTCGCAATGGGATATAACTACAATGGAAAATTAAAATCCGCAGAAGTTCTCTTAAAAGAAGACGGAAGCACACAGCTTATACGCCGTGCCGAAACACCACAGGATTATTTTGTAACATTTGATTATTGTGACGTGTTAAAAGACATAAAATACTAAATTAATAAGTAGGATGCCTGGTGAGATGTGAAAAAAGCACCAGGCATTTTTTATTGCTATAATATTCAAAATATTCAACATACCAATGCTTTACATAGTAAGGAGACATACATGATAAGAATAGAAAGTAAAAGATTAACGTTGATACCTTTAGAAACACAGAATCTCATTTCATCTTTGGAAGATTATGATAAAATGGAAGCAGATTTAGGCGTAAAAGTTACGCATACAATACTTGATGATGAAATGGAATATGCAATGAAAGTAAGGTTAAGAAAGGTGCTTGAGGATAGCGAAAACTATTTATGGTTAACAAATTGGGCAGTTGTTCTTAGAGAAGAGAATCGTATCATAGGCTTTATCATGATTAAAGGCATTCCCAATGAAAATGGTGAAGTTATAGTAGGCTATAACATAGAAGAAAACTATAGAAGGAATGGATATGCCACTGAAACATTAGAAAGCTTAACGGAATGGATTTTTAAAAACCCCAAAGCACTTAGCGTTATCGCAGATACCGAAAAAACCAATATACCATCACATAAAGTATTAGAGAATTTGGGTGCATTTAAATATAAGGAAAACGATGAATTAATATGGTGGAAAATTGAAAGAATGAAATGAAATATAACTACGGATTACAAATAATGCGTTTTTAAGACCTCATATTAATGAAATTAAAAAGCAGATATAAAACCTAAGCACAAGGTCTTATATCTGCTTTTTGAAGAATTTTACAATATGCAACTGGCTGTTGCAAATCTAACCTTCAACTTTAATTTACTCAGCATCACAGTCGAACTGCCGATTCAAAATGAATTATGCGATTATTTTAGCAAGACAATATCGATAATGGAGTGCTTACACGAGATTATCGATGCCCATGGCTTGCTAAAATTGCTAATCGCATTGAATTTTGAATCGGCAGTTCGACTGTGATGCGACAAATGAATTAGAAATTTCCAACAGCCAATTGCCCTTACTTATTCACTCCGCAGCGCATCAATCGGGTTCAATCCAGCCGCCTTTCTTGCCGGCATATACCCAAAGATAAGGCCGATACCTACCGAGATGGAAAAGGAAAGTACAATCGATCCAACAGTAGGTGCGGCATCAACACCGACGATATTTCCGATGAACATAACAAGTCCTGCACCAAATAAAATACCTAAAGTGCCACCTAAAGCACTGATGGAGCCTGCCTCAATGATAAATTGAGATAAAATATCTTTCCTTCTGGCGCCAAGAGATTTTCGAATACCAATCTCCTGTGTACGTTCCGTTACAGATACCAGCATAATATTCATGATACCAATACCAGCAACCAATAAGGAAATGCCAGCAATACCACCAAGAACTGCAGATAGCATACCTGTCATGGAGTCAATGGTAGTAAGCAAAGAAGTCATGCTGCTAATTTTTATTAAATCTTCATCTAGAAGCTTTTCATACAGGAAATCATCCAAAAGCGTTTCGCCTTCTTCGACATATTCACGTCCATAAGTAGCAAAGGTATAGGTGGAGATTGTTCCAGTATAAGACATTCTTGCAATCTTTGTATAAGGGGCATAGACGCAATCATCAGCACTCCCTTCTTCTCCATCTTCCGATTCTTCTACAATACCAACAATGGTAAAGGGTTCTCCATTGATTTTTATGGTTTCTCCTAATACATTATTTGTTTCGAATAATTCACTGACTACATAGGTTCCAACAACGCAGACTGCATTTCGGTTTGCAACATCGGCGAAGTTAATATAACGACCAGAAGATAATGTCAAGCTATTCATATCTTCATAAGTTTCCGCTGTTCCCGTAATGGTTTCACTGTCAATGGAAGAGGTTCCATTTTTCACAGTGAAACTGGAGGTAACAAGAGGCGTCACCGAATCAAAAACATCACTGTTGTCGGATACAAAATTAAACATATCATCTTCGTCCACATGTCTGGTACCGGTGTTTGTAACGTTAACCGATATCATATTAATTCCCATATCAGCAAAGCTGTCTACAATATAATTGGTAACACCTTGCATCAGTCCCACAATGATGATGACAGAACCAACACCGATGATCATTCCAAGCATTGTCAGGATGGAACGCATTTTATTCGAAACAATACTCTTAAAGGCTAAGCGAAAGCCTTGTAATATATTCATAATTTAAAAAGCCTCCTTCTAGCCGTATAGATTACTATCAAGCTTTGATTCAAATACGATGTATTCGTCCGTCGGACCATCAAAGATTATTTTTCCGTCATATAATCGAACGATTCGTTTTGCTTGTAGTGCAACCGCATTATCATGAGTGATTAAAACAACGGTTGTTCCTTCATCGTGTAATTTCTTTAAAAAAGCAAGCACCTCTTTACTGGTCTTGGAATCGAGAGCACCAGTGGGTTCATCTGCTAGAATAAGAGATGGATCGCCAGCAAGCGCGCGTGCAATAGATACACGCTGCTGCTGACCACCGGATAGCTGATTAGGAAAGTTGTTCCACTTATGTTTAATGCCAACTTGATCCAATGCAGCTAGTGCGGCCTCTTTTCTTGCTGCCTTTCCTTTTCCTGCATAAAGAAGGGGTAATTCTACGTTCTCCAGAATGCTTAATTTCGGCAGCAGATGATACTGCTGAAAGATAAAACCAATCATTTTATTACGGATGCTGGCAAGTTCGTCATCTTTCATTTCACTTACGTCAATACCGCCAAGAATATATCTACCACTTGTTGGGACGTCCAAAGCGCCGATAATATTCATGGTGGTTGATTTCCCGCTACCGGATTTACCTATAATAGCTACAAACTCTCCATTCATAATCTTTAAGTTGATACCATCATTTGCACGAACCTCTTCATCACCAGTTAGGTATATTTTACATAAATCAATTAATTCGATCAGAGGTTTTTCTTCTTCTATCATTTCTAGTTCCATAATTCCTCCCATCTATTTGCTTGGAGCGCCGCCGGTACCACCGCCACCACCACTTGGTGCACCACCGCCACTAGGAGGTTGACCACCGCCTTGTTGATTTGGATCTCCCATCATCATGTTGTTGTCGATAGCTGTATCCCTTGCAGGTACATAGACAACATCACCTTCTGCGAGGCCATCTGTAATTTCAATGTATTCATCATTGCTGATGCCGGTTGTCACGTCAACAGAACGAAAACCAATTGGAACATCATCAACTTCTTCCGTTACACTATCATCCTGTACATAGACGATATTGTCTCGCATAAGTGCATCTGCAGGAATGGAGAGAGCATTATCAACTGACTCAATTATAATTTCGCCGGTGATATTCATACCTGGTAACAAATCTCCTGTTTCATCAATGCGAACAGTGACCGGATACTGCGTTACACCTCCACTTGTTGTGCTTACAAGACTGACATTTGTAATAGTACCTTCGAAGGTTTCTCCTTCAATGGCATCGACAGTAATATTAACCGTCTGACCCGTTTCTACGGAATGTACATCCAGCTCATCTACATACATATCAAATGTCATTGCAGATAAATCATAGATAAGACATAAGGCAGTAGTACTCTGGCTAGAAGAGCTTAGGGTATCACCTACTTTAGAATTCTTTTGAATAATAGTTCCAGTGATTGGCGAAGTAATGGTGTAATCTGTGTACGTATCAAGAACTTCATCAAGTTTAGTCTGCGCATTTTCTACCGATTCTTCGGCAGAATCTACTTGATCTGATAAGGTGTCTAATTGATCATCCACGGTATCGCTGGTAAGTCGTACCAAGGCATCCCCTTTTTCTACCCAGTCACCCTCGGAAACATAAATTTTTGTTATATCACCAGCAAGGCTTGAAGTAACCGTTTTCTCATCAGTAATCGAAAATGTACCTTCCTGGTTGCAGTAGAGACTACCTATTTTTGCGGTAGCGGTTGTAGTGGTTGTAATACCACCAGGATTTTTCACCTTAATAGTTACATAGCGGACAATCCGGTTGCCGCTAAGAGTTTCATCAACGCTTCCAATTGCAGAAACCGTTCCACTTAAGCTTTCATCGGTATCGGAAAGTACTACGGTTGCAGTTTTTCCTACAAGAGAGCTTTTGACATCGGAGGAGTTAAACGGTACGCTTAGAAGCATGTATTTGTTGTTGTAAATCTGAGCAACTTCAGCATTATTTTGGATACTGTCGCCAACTTCAACGTTTAAAGATTTTACATAGCCATCTGCGGACGCTTCTATGGTCAAATCCGAAGTATCACTTTTTGATTCACTATATTTTTCTACGGCACTGTCATGTTTTTTTTGTGCACGTTCCAAAGACTTTTGTGCACTCGTTAAACTTGATTCCATGCTGTCTGTTGAAATCTGATATAGAACATCTCCTTTATTTACCAGGTCTCCTTCTTCAAAATCGGCTGATATTATCGTGCCTTCAACAGAGGAGACAGTCGTAACAGAATAGGTGTTTAGAGGCTCTACGGTACCGGATGAGGACAAGTAATTTTCAATAGTTCTACGTTCGACTGTTTTGGTATCGTACTCGACCGTTTCTTCAGCTTTGCTCATCAGGTTATTTATCGTCTCCTTAAGTGCAAATCTAAGACCAACAAGTACCAGTGCTACAATAACGACAATGGATATGATACGTCTAATAGTTTTTTGCTTTTTCGTTAATACCCGTTTGTTTTTTGAAAATAAATTTTTAAAAAATAGCTTCATAGTTTTAATCCTTCCATTTATTTGTCAGCTGCAACAATCATGCATACTTGTTTCGAAACACCGGTGGTATTGTCGTAATATGCTGTAAGAGAATATTTATTTAGGTTCGTTATTTTTGAAAGTGTTGTGGCATGATAGATTCCAGAACTATCTTTGTAGTAAATGGATGCGGTTGTGGCAACGGATTTGGTCCAGTCAGCACATGTTACGCTGCTCGATGTAATCGATGTGACTTCAGTACTTACTAATTTAGTAAAGCTTACTAGCGATATGTTATTGCTTATATCATAGTAAGTATCAATACGAAGACCGACTCCGGCTACAATACTTCCTCCAGTAAGTTTAGCGGAAACTGATTTTGTAGTTCCGTTTACTAAATAGGAATAAGTAGTAGCACCACTATCAGGGACAGTAATTCCGGTGATAATACCATAACTGTAGTCTCCGCTGGTTACACCTTTTAAAATGAGGGAAGAAATTTCATCTGCACCATTGAATTCATAATAAAGAATATTTGAATAAGTCAGGGTAACACCGTCAATACTCTTTAAACTAATTTTTTGATAACTGCCTTCATTCGTATCAACGATGACAGCATCGTCTGCAATCTTATAAGAACCTATCTTCCCTGAGGAAGCACTTACACTGTAATTTGCAAGTTTGGTATAGGTTGTAGTAATTTTTTCCAGACTTTGTACGCCGTTTGTATAGGAAACATGAATCAGATTTCCTACGGAAACAGAAAGATCACTTGAGTCATAATAATAGGTTGAGGAATTACCATTTGCGGTTACTAAGGTCATAGAACGATTGTTTGTATCTGTATCAGAACTGGAACTAACATAGGCATCAGTTGACAATACAACACCATAGGTATCAATTGCATAGTCGGAGGAATCAAGAGCGGCTACTACCTCACCATCCATACCAAGGAATAGAGTAACAGCGCTGTTCAAACTGAAATTCCCAAGACTAGAAAAGGCGTAAACCATCTCTTTTGTACCAAGGGTATAAGTATCAGAACCAATGGTAATTGATGTTGGAGAAGTGCGGCTTGGGGATACACTTAATAAAGTACCAGAAACCTTTGTGTTATATGCCCATGCGGTATGCAATTTCTCGGAATAATAAATTACATCATATTGGTTAATGCTAGAGATGCTGCTTGATACTTCATTTCGGTATACAGTAGCATTCTTTGTACTAAATGGTAAGACTGAGGCAAGAGATGAAGTTAAAAGCTCAGGTCCTGTTAAAGTAGATTTTAAGAGGGAAAGATAGTCTACATTTCCGTCAGAATCCATGCTAACACTAAGGGTGGTGGTACCATATACGGTACCTTGTGTTGTCTTAGTAGTAAGCAGGTTATAAAAGATATCGGTACAATTTGCAAAGGTAAGGGTTTTGTTCTTGGTTTTGTTTACATTATCATTTAATCCAAGTACATTAAACTTTGCCATTTGTGCGGTTACAAGGTTTCCTGAAAAGTCGGAATTCGTGTAGCCAAGTAAAGCTAAAACTGCCTTTGCAGCATCCTTTGTTGTAAGTTTAGCGGTTGGATTGAATTTTCCAGAAACCGTTGCACTCATCCATCCTTTACTAGCTGCAATTTTTATATAACCGGCATATGTATTTTTATAGGATACATCTTTGTATAATGATGTTTTTAAGGAGGTCTCGACCTGTCCTTGATAATTTGAAGCGTTTACCAGCATTTTAGCAAACTGCTGACGGCTTACCGTGCTGGAGCTTTTTAATTTGGCTAGAGTGAATCCCTCCATAATACCACTTAATAACATTGTTTCTTCCTTATAGGAAGAGGAAGATGTGCTTGCAGCTTCTATTTTCTGGCTAGGGATAGTAATAGAAGTTAGGATTACAGCAAACATTAGTAGGGTAGCCAGTAATTTTTTTCTCATTGTAGTTCTCCTTTCTGGAAGATACTGCTATCATATCATATTCTTGGTTCTATTATCTAAAATATGTGTGACCATTCGGTGAAAAAACTGTTAAATGTTATACAATTTTGAAAATAACTTTATCGTGGCAATTTTTGGCGATTTATGATATACTTAACCGCTAAGAAAGACGTAGACTGCGTATGCAGTTTGTTTATAGAGAAAAAGGAGTTAGGGTATGGAACAATATAATGGAAGTCAGATTGTTGTTTTGGAGGGTTTGGAAGCAGTTAGAAAACGTCCTGGTATGTATATCGGTAGTACTGGAACTAGAGGATTACATCATCTGATATGGGAAATATTGGATAATGGAATTGATGAACATTTGGCGGGTTTTTGCAATCACATTGACATTATACTGAAAAAAGACGGCGGTCTAATGATTAAAGATAATGGACGAGGCGTTCCGGTAGATATACATCCAACCAAGAAGATACCAACGGTTCGTGTTGTATATACAATTTTGCATGCGGGTGGAAAATTTGGTGGCTCGGTATATAAAGTATCGGGTGGTCTTCATGGAGTAGGTGCATCGGTAGTAAATGCCTTGTCTTCGAGAATGATTGTAGAGGTTCGAAGAAATGGCGAAGTTTACCGAGATGAGTATAGAAATGGTGGAGAACCAGTTACTGAATTGGTAAAGGGACTCTTACCAGTAGTCGGAAAGTGTAATAAATCCGATACCGGTACGACGGTTACCTTTTATCCAGATGAAACGATTTTTGAGACAACGGAATTTAAAGTTGAAACTATCAAAAAGAAATTAAAAGAAATTGCTTTTTTAAATAAGAATTTAGAAATTCGATTTGTGGATGAAATGAGTGGTACGGAAAGGATTTACTGTGAGGAATTTGGTATTAAAAGCTTTATAAATTATTTAGTGCGTGATATGATGCCGATTCATGATGAAGTAGTATATGCGGAAGGCTCTAGTGGAGAGATAGAAGTTGAGCTTGCATTTCAATACACAAACAGTTACTCCGAACAAATTAATGCATACTGCAATCGTATTAATGTTGTGGATGGAGGAACGCTGGTAACTGGATTTAAGATGGCACTCACACGTGTTATGAACCAATATGCCAGAGAACTTGGTGTGTTAAAAGACAAGGATGAAAACTTTGATGGTAAGGATATTCGAAACGGACTGGTTGCCATTATATCGATTAAGCATCCAGATCCTCAGTTTGAAGGACAAACAAAGACGAAACTTGGAAATACGGATGCGAAGAGTGCAGTAGACGAAGTATTTACTGCAGAGGTACAGCGTTATTTTGATAAAAATGTGGAGCAACTAAAGAAAATCTTAGATAATTCCATGAAATCCTATAATGCAAGAAAAGCAGGAGATAAGGCTAGATCCGCAGTGCTAAAACAATTAAACGACGTGGATACCAGAAGTAAGCTGGCTTCTTGTTCTTCAAAAAAACCAGAAGAGTGTGAGGTTTATATTGTCGAAGGAGATTCTGCGGGTGGAACGGTTAAGACCGCAAGAAACCGTAAGACGCAGGCAGTACTTCCACTACGTGGAAAAATTTTAAATGTAGAAAAAGCAACATTAGAAAAGATTTTAGTAAACAATGAAATAAAATCAATGATTGCTTCATTTGGCTGTGGTATCGGCGACGAGTTTGATATATCGAAATTGCGGTTTGACAAAATTATCATTTTAACCGATGCCGACGTCGATGGTGCGCACATCAGTACCTTACTGTTAACCTTTTTCTACCGATTTATGCCAGAACTTATCAATGAGGGGAAGATTTACAGAGGGCTTCCACCACTTTATAAGGTAGAGTATGAATCAACGGGAAAAACGAAGAAAAAGAAGGAATCGCAATATATCTTTAATGATTTTGAATTGGAAAAGTTTAGAAAGATTTCTGGAAATAAAATATTAAATGTTCAGCGCTACAAAGGTCTTGGTGAGATGGATGCCGATCAGTTGTGGGAAACCACATTAAATCCAGAAACTCGTATTTTGGCGCAGGTTTCGATTAGTGATACGGTGGAAGCGGATGAAATCACCACAACGCTTATGAGTAGTAACGTGCCTCCAAGAAGAGAGTTTATCATGGAAGAAGCGAAATATGCAAAATTGGATGTTTAATTTGTTAAAAGATAGAAGGAGTTTATGAAATGAGCAAAAACGGAGAAACTATTATACAGTTGGATTTTTCGGAAGAAATGAAAAATTCTTATCGTGATTATGCGATGAGTGTTATCATTTCCCGTGCCCTGCCAGATGTTCGGGATGGACTAAAGCCGGTACAGAGAAGAATTTTATTTGCAATGCATGAATTGGGACTTGACCCACAAAAACCTCATCGTAAAAGTGCACGTATTGTAGGTGATACCATGGGTAAATATCACCCACATGGTGATTCCTCAATTTATGATGCATTGGTTCATATGTCAGAAGATTATTCACTTTCCGTACCATTGGTGGATGGACATGGTAACTTTGGTTCTATCGATGGTGATGGAGCTGCCGCGATGCGTTATACCGAGGCGAGATTATCAAATGGGGCAATGACACTGTTATCCCATCTGGATAAAGGATTGGTAGATTTTGCACCAAACTTTGATGAAAGCGAAAAAGAGCCAATCGTATTACCAGCGATGATACCAAATCTTTTAATTAATGGAACAACCGGAATTGCAGTTGGTATGGCAACGAACATACCACCACATAATCCAGGAGAGGTAATAGATGGCGTTATCGCGTATATGGATCGACCTTCTATCACAACAGCGGGACTTATGGAATATATTATAGCGCCAGATTTTCCAACCGGAGGAATGATTACCAATCAAGCCGACCTTCTTAATATTTATGAGACGGGAGAAGGAAAGATTAGAGTTCGTGCAAAGACAGAGATAGAAAAAGGCGAAAATGGAAGACAAAATATTATTATTACCGAAATCCCTTATACAGTAGCAGGAAATAAGACGAAGTTAGTAGAGAGTCTAGCGATGCTTATGAAGGAAAAAGTCTTTGACGAAATATATGACGTGCGGGATGAATCCTCGAAAGAAGGAATTCGAATCGTAATCGAAGTAAAGAAAGACAGAGACATTGACAACCTTTTGAATGGTCTTTATAAAAAGACCACAATGGAGGACACATATGGAGTAAATCTCTTGGCAGTAAAAGAGCAACAGCCAATTACCTTTACATTAAAAGCATTAATCATGGAGTTTGTCAATTTTCAGGAGGAGCTTTATACCAAAGAGTATAAACACCTTTTAAATAAAGCAAATCAAAGACTCGAGATTGTGGATGGCTTAATTAAGGCAACGGATGTTATCGATTTGATTATCGAAGTGCTTCGCGGTAGTTCTTCCATTAAACAGGCAAAGAACTGTCTGATTAACGGAGATATAAAAGACATTAACTTTAAGACAATAGAATCCAAAATGGAAGCCGCCCGATTTGACTTTACGGAACGACAGGCAGATGCTATTTTAACAATGCCTTTAAGCAAATTAATAGGTCTTGAAATCCTAAGACTGCATGATGAGGGAGATACTTTAAGAGGGAATATCAAAGAGTATGAAAAGGTTCTTGGTGACAGCAAAGAGCTTTATAAGGTGATTAAGACACGCCTACGCGAATTCAAGAAGATGTTTACGTATGAGAGAAAAACAGCGCTACAAAATGTGCAAAATATGGATTATGTAGAAGAATTTAAGGTAGAGGATATTGTAGTTTTAATAGATCGCTTTGGATATACGAAGTCACTTGACAGCGCAAGCTTTTCTCGTGCATCGGAAGAATCCAAAAAGGAATATTCCTATATCATACAAATGCAAAATACGGACAAGCTATGCTTGTTTACAGCGCAGGGGAATATGTATCAGGTAAAGATAGAGAAAATTCCGCGCTGTAAGATGAAGGATAAAGGGACCTTAATTCATACACTGTGTAAGGTAAATAAAGAGGATATTATTTTGTATTCCTCATTTGAAGAGCTATTTGAATCGCAGCTTTTATTTACAACAAAGGATGGATTTGTTAAGTTGGTTTCTGGTGCTGAGTTTGAGACGAGCCGTTCGATGATTGCAGCTACCAAACTAGATGATGGAGATCAAGTGGTTAATATAGCAAAATTGTCTGCACATGAAATGCTATCGCAAACGATGAAAGTGATACTGATAACAGACAAGCACCTATCCTTAGGTTTTGATTTAGCTGAGGTAAGTGAACTGAAAAAGACGAGCCGTGGCGTAAAGGGAATTGCCTTAGAAAGCGGTGACAAGGTAGCATTTGCCTCCTGCGTTCCAGGGGACACCGAAGATTTTGAATACAATGGGCAGGTATTAAATGCAAAGAAAATCCGAAATCGTAAGCGTGGAGCAAAAGGTCAAAATGCCCAACTAAAATAGCATCATTTGTATTTACATTGTCAATTTAGTGTGTTAAAATACCACTAAATAAAGGGCGGAATCAAAATATGAAAGTAAGGATTTATTTCTAGAGGGGGGATACTTTGAAAGTAGAAATGCTGAAAGAAATGTTATGTGACTTGCCAGAAATCATAGTAGAGCGTGGACTTCAATTTTCTGTTAATAACGTTAGAAACTACCGAAAAGCGTTGTATATGGTTCTTAAGAGTATTAAGTTCAAGCTCCCACTGATTCTTACGATGGTGGAAGAAAATGAGTATGAAGGGCTTGGTATCATAGTGCATACCTTGATGCAGCTACTTAATAACATTGGTGCTGAAAGCTTGGTAAATGAGTGTTTGCATATTGAAACGCTTCTTCTAAATGATAATAGGGAAGATTTGGACTCGTCTTTAGAAAAGTATGTAGAATCTTTAGCAGATTTTATGGTTCGATTGGAAACAGCAATGCCGGCAATTGATACATTAGCTGCTACAGAATTAGCAGCAGAAGGTGATGCGTCACAAAAATTGGAACGCAGAAATCAATTAGTGAAAGAGCTTTACCCAAATCGAAAAATAGTTTAAAATCAAGGGCTGTATCAAAATACTTTTTTGAAAGATTATTGAGTAAGCCGGAAACGGTCTTCCAAAATCTCAGTACGATTAAACATTTTATGAAGCTATAAACAACGAAAAATCGAGTGATTGGGCACTCGATTTTTGTTATTATCTTCATAAAATAATCGTAAAATCGATTTTGGAAGACCGTTTCCGGCTTACTCAATAATCTAAATAACAAATTTGAATATTGATACAGTTCCTTGTTTTTTTGTAGTATAAAATAAGTAGGATTTTTTTATTTTTTGAAAAGTTTAGAAATTACCTAAAGTATTTTATAATACATCCGATAAATAAGATATAACACGAAACAACGAGTAAATTAAGGTGGTGGAATTATGAGAATTGATGCTTATAATCAAATTGCACAGATATATAAGACAAACCAGGCGAAAACCACAGCAAGCAAAACTGAAAAAACTTCTAGTTTTTCAGATGCATTACAACTTTCTCAAACTGGTAAGGATATTCAAGTGGCCAAACAGGCGGTCAAAGATGCGCCAGATGTTAGAGAAGATAAAGTAAATGAGATGAAATCAAAACTTGCATCCGGAACGTATAACGTAAGCGGAGAAGAACTTGCTGACAAACTGGTAAATAACTATTTTAACGGAACTATTTAAATGGGGGAACACAATTGGCAAGTTTAATTGAAGAGTTAATAACGACCCTAGAGGAAGAAGAAACGATTTATGAAACACTAATTCCGATAAATGTAAAAAAAACAAAAATTATAATTAGCAACGACCTCGAAGCCTTACAAAAGATTACGGATCAGGAACAGACTATGATTCTTAAGATTAATGCATTAGAGCATAAACGGCAAGAGGTCATTGTTAATATAGGTACCGTTATTAGCCGAAATCCAAGTACGCTAGATTTAAAAACTATGGTAAAGCTGTTAGAAAAACAGCCGGAAGAACAAAAAAGACTCAGTCAAATTCATGACAATCTAAGAAGAACCATCGAACGGTTAATGGAACTTAACCATCAGAACCAATCTTTAATCGAACAATCCCTTGAACTAATAGAATTCAATATGAATTTTATTCAGAGTACACGGATGTCACCAGGGAATAACTACAATAAAAACGCATCGGAAATTGGAACACAATATGAGCAGACAAGGATGTTTGATGCAAAACAGTGATGCGAAGACTATGAATGAAGGCAAGGTGATATTATGGGTAATCTGATGACAAGTATGTATACCGGTGTGTCTGGTCTAATTGTAAACCAGACATCGATTAATACGACTGCTCACAATATTTCAAACGTAGATACACCTGGATATACAAGACAGCAAATCCTTTCGTCTGATTTTAGCTATAATAAAATTGGCGAGTCAGCAAATTCCTATATGAAGGTAGGATTAGGAACCGATATGGCTGCTATCCGTCAGGTGAGGGATGTATTTTTGGATAAAAGTTACCGTTTGGAAATTGGAAGAGAGAGCTTCTACGAAGCTCAGTGTGAAACAGTAGAAGAAATTGAAAGTCTATTTGGCGAATTAGATGGAGAAGCATTTAAGTCGTCTCTTTCTGATTTGTGGACGGCAATTTCAGAACTTGCAAATGATCCAGACAATACCGTTAACCGAGGTGTTGTGGTAACAACAGCAAGTAGCTTTTTAGAGAAATCAGAAATTATCAGTAGTCAGCTATCCTCTTACCAAACAAACTTAAACACGCAGATTCAGGCAAAGGTAAATCGTATCAATCAAATTGGAGATTCCATCAAATCCTTGAACAAGGCGATACGTTCCAATGAAAGTAGCGGGCAGAAAGCAAATGATTACCGTGACGAGCGAAATGCGTTACTGGATGAACTTGGTGGATTAGTTAGTATTACTTATAAAGAAGATGCTTACGGTATGGTAAGTGTAAGTGCCGAAGGAGTTCAGTTTGTATCGGATGATACGGTATACCATATGAAAGCGCAGAAAACAATTACTGAAGAAGAACAAGGTAGATCCGATACGATTAATGGCTATGTAAAGGATATTTCGGATTTAGTTATTCAGGCAATGATTGATGGAAAATCAAGTACAGAAATTAACGATAAGGTGAAAGAATCGGATGCATGGGAAGCGCTTGGAAAATACGGAAACATTACCTATACAAGCAGTGCAACCAATGGAGAACTAAAGTATAACGATTATACGGTAATGAAAAGCGATGTAGCAACTAAAACTGCAACAACCAGTGACGTTTTGCCAGAACAGTCTGATTTGCTTTCTGTTGTATGGGAGGGGAATGGATTTGGAAGTGTATTTCGATTAAATGGAGTGTATTCTTCCGAATCGAATACGGATGTTGGATCTTTAAAGGGATTATTAGTATCTCGTGGTGCTTACAGCGCAAATTATACAGACATTCCAGTAGAAACCAATTATGCAACAACAAAAGAGTATGAAACGGCAGTAAAAGAATATAACCGCTATGTGGATACTTCAACAGTAATGTCAACCCAATCTCAATTTGACCAATTGATACATGGAATCGTAACGACGATTAATAATATACTCAGCCCCAATACGAAGGTTACAGAGGATAAGATTAGCGAGCTACTTAATAAAACAAAAGGAACTAGTTACACTGCCGCAACGATTGATTTAACGAGTGCGGACATTGTATTAGCAGATGGAACAACGGTCAAAGCCAGCGATGTTAAAATCTTTGACAAGATTAGTGCAGCTTGTGGAATGGATGAAGCTCAAACACAAGGAGAAGCCTTGTTTGAACGAAAGAATTTATCCCGTTATACCGAAGGAAAAATGACGGTTAAACTCAATACAACACCAGCGAGTACGACGGAAATTGATGTATTGGTATATAACGAGGAATATGCTTCGGATAATTATAGTTTGTTCACCATTGGTCAAATGGAGATAAATGAAGACATATTAAATGATTATAATAAAATACCACTAAGCAATAATAAGTACTCCGGATTCTCAGGTTCCTTTAATCAAAACATTTGTTCTGCTTTAATGGATGCATGGGATGCAGAGACGTTGAAATTAGATCCAAACACATTAACAGTGAATAATTTCCAGGATTATTATTCTGCAATGACGGGCAATATCGCATATCGTGGAAATACCTATAACAGTATAGTAGAGAATCAAAGTGATATGGTAGAAAGTATAGATAATCAAAGACAACAAGTAGCGGGAGTATCTTCCGATGATGAATTAACGAACTTAATTAAGTATCAGCATGCTTACAATGCATCTTCACGTTATATTAATGTAATAAATGAAATGCTAGGACATGTTATAGAAAAACTTGGATAAAAACTAAGAAGAGGTGATCGAAATGGCTAATACATTTTTTGGTCTTAGTATTGGAAAAGCAGGATTATATACCTACCAGGCAGCACTTAACACGGCAGCACATAATGCCTCCAATGCAGATACTAAGGGATATACAAGACAGCAGGTAATACAATCGGCTTCCACTGCAATTTCGGTGAATAATTCTTACGGAATGCAAGGTACTGGTGTAGATGTTGACGGCGTGGAACAGGTCAGAGACAGCTATTACGATACGAAATATTGGAAAAATAGTTCCATTTACGGGAGCTATACTACAAAGGCTTACTATCTGGATGATATACAAAGTTATTTTAGTGAGGTAAGTTCCGATGGATCGACAGCGGCACTCGATGATTTTTTTGGTATGATGAGCACTCTTTCCAATAATGTGAAGGATGGAACGAATCGCACGCAGGTTTCCGAATCTGCAGTTAGTCTTACCCAAACCATTAATACACTATATAACAGGATTCAAAGTCTGCAAAAGGAATGTAATACAGAAATTAAAAATACAGCAGATCAGGTTAACTCCATTGCACAGCGTATTTCATCGCTGACCTTTCAGATTAATACGATCGAAATAAAAGGTGTAACTGCGAATGATTTAAGGGATTCTAGAAATCTTTTAGTTGATGAACTTTCCCAACTGGCGAATACGACAGTAACGGAAACTCCAGTTGGAGATGATATCGGAGTTAACCAGTATATCGTTCGTCTGAATGGTAAAACATTAGTAGATACATACGAATATAATGCGCTTAAGGCAACTCCGCAAGAGTCGAGTGTGAATCAAAATGATGTGGAGGGATTGTATACCCTTTCATGGGAAGATGGACAGAATTTTGATTCAACGAGCAATACACTAGGTGGAAAATTGCAGGCATTGTTTGAAATGCGTGATGGAAATAACAAGGTGAACTTTAACGGAACGGGAAATGGTACAAATGGTAGTACTACACTGACCGTAACGAAAGCTAATATAAATGACGAAATTAATTTAAATATTCCAGATAGCGATGGAAAAATTGTTGTTGGAAATCGTGAGTATGAATATAGTAGTTTTGACGCTACCGTGGATGCAAATGGAAGCTATACTTATACCTTTAAACTAAAAGAAGGGTTAGCGGAAGCTGTTACGAACACGAGCGTGAAAATTGGAAACTCGGTTGATTGCAAAGGCATTCCTTATTTTCAAGCACAGTTGAATAAATTTACCCGTACCATGGCAAGTAGTTTCAACGATATACACCGTACCGGAGAGGACTTGTATGGTAATAAGGGGATTGACTTCTTTACGGCAACGCTGGCAGGAAGTGGAGACGAGTATTCCTTTGGTGCTACGTTAACTAGCTTAACCTCTTTGCCAGATGCTTCAACTAGCACAAATGGTTATGTAAAGGCATCTTACTATCATGTTACTGCTGGTAACTTTAAAGTAAATAGTGCAATTACGGACGATCCTAAAAAAATAGCCTGTGCTGAATATGATGCAAATGCTGATACAGGGGTAGAAGATAAAACGGTATTGAATAAACTGATTGCTTTGAAAGGCGATATGTCGATGTTTAAGCAGGGAACGCCGGATATGTTTTTACAGACGGTGGTTGCAGAGGTGGGGATTGATGCCAAAACAGCAATGAGCTTTGCCACGAGTCAGGAAAATATCATAAAAGTCGTGGAAATTCAGAGAGCATCCATTTCCGGCGTGGATAGCGACGAGGAAGCCATTGATTTGGTTAAGTTTAAAAATGCGTATGATCTTTGTTCGAAGGTTATTTCTGTAATGAATGAAATATATGATAAATTAATAAATAGTACCGGAGTTTAATAAATGGCACTTAAGTTTAAATAGAAGGGGAGTAAGATAGATGCGAGTAACCAATCAAATGATGACAACAAATATGTTGAATAATATCAATCGGAATAAAAGTAATGTAGATACATTGGGATATCAATATGCTACCCAGCAAAAGATTCAAAAACCATCGGATGACCCGGTTGTTGCGGTGCGTTCTTTGAAATTCCGTACACAGATAACGGAACTTACGCAGTATCTTGAGAAAAATATACCGGATGCAACAAACTGGATGGATACCACGGAAGAGGCAATGGATTCCATTAATGAAGTACTGGAAAAGATGAATACATATTGCAACCAGGGTGCGAATGATACCTTGGAAACAAACGACCGAAATACCATTATTGAAACATTGGAACAGTATAAGACTCAAATTTATAAAGAGGCAAATTCAGACTATGCAGGAAGATATTTATTTACCGGATATCGTACCGACACACCTCTTTTGTATGATAGTACTTCAATAACACAGGAGAAATCAACGAAAACGGTTTATACGATAAAGGAAGAATTATCTTTTTCGGATGTAACGAGTAAAACTTATGTAAAAGGTGGCGCTAAATATACAGATGGAACTACATCAGCCGATGGCTATGCAGCAAAAGCAGCCTCTACGGGAACCGCTAGCAGACTTCAGCTTTCGTACACGAATCTTGACAAGGATCAATCCAGAACAGATGTATCAGGATCAGGAACGCCAGCAACGGTAACTCGAGATACTGGAATTCGCAGTATCACATTTACGAATCCATCCAATCCATCCGATACCATAACCGTGGCTGGTGATGGAACGGCGGCAACTGGTGGATATACCATTAAGACAATATCACTAAGTACTCAACCGCAAGGAGAATGCTATAATCCAACTGCAAAGGAAATTGTTTTTATTCCAGAAACAGGAGAACTGGTTTTTGGTTCCGAGGCCTATGCGATGGCACAAACCAGATCCGATTATACCGCGGAATATACAAAAACAAATTTTGAAGAAGATAATATAATTCCAGAGCACTATTTTGAGTGTAGCGCGAGCAGGATTGTAGTGGATACTTCTCAAACGAGTGGATACAATGAAGAAGTAACACAGTGTAGAAATCCTGAAACCCAAAAAATTAATTATGAAATTAATTTTAGTCAGAAATTAACGGTTAATACTTTAGCAAAAGATGCAGTTCCAACTTCGATTGGCACAAAGATAGATGAGATTATCCGTACAGTCAATGACGTATATGACATGGATGGTAAGATTTCTGAGGTGGAAAAGCTGATTGCTACGGAGACAGATGCAACCAAAGTTACAAACCTAAAGGAACTAAAATCCCAACTTGAAACGGAGAAGACACTAAAGAAGACGATCCTTCGAAAAAACTTTTCTTCTGGATTGACAACGACAAAGAATGTTCAAAATACCGTAAGCATTGCGCTTGCAAATCACGGTAGCCGGTATCAACGCCTTAAATTAACACAGGACAGACTAAAGGATCAAAAAACAAGTTTTACCGAATTGTTAGACAAAAACGACCAGGTAGAACTGGAGGATTCGGTAATCAACTACAAACAGGCACAGGTGGTTTATGATGCTTCTTTATCTTGCGCATCCACAGTAATAACGAAGACATTACTTGATTACTTATAAAAATACAGGTAAACTGTAAAAAACAATAGAAATTAAGGAAAAAAGAAAGGAAGCTACAATTATGATCATTCAAACAAAACACTTTGGAGAGATTGATTTAACCGAAGATAAGATTATAACTTTCGAAAATGGCATCATGGGGTTTGAAAATTTTAAAAAATTTACTCTGCTTTATGACTGTGAGAAAGAGGATAGACCAAATATTTCATGGCTTCAAAGCATAGATGAGAAAGAAATGGCGCTGCCGGTTGTAAATCCTTTTTTTATAAAAGAGGATTATAATCCGGTTGTTGATGATGAGCTTTTAAAGCCACTTGGTGATCTTGATGATGAAAATGTAGCAATTCTTTTAGTGATGACGATTCCATCCGATATCAAGAAAATGACTGCAAATTTGAAAGCACCAATCATTGTAAATTCAGATACAAGAAAAGGATGCCAGATTATTGTTGAAAATGAGGAGTATCCAATTAAGTATAAAGTATACGATGTGATTCAAAATCTAAAAGCAAAAAAGGGGGACGAATAAATGTTGGCCCTATCAAGAAAAATTAATGAATCGATTGTCATTGGAAATGATATTGAAATTACCATTTTGGAAACCAAGGGAGATCAGGTGAAAATTGGAATAGCAGCACCAAAATCCGTTCCAATTTATCGCAAGGAAATCTATATACAGATTCAGGATGCGAATAAAGAGTCTGTGAAGAACGATGTAGATGTTAGTGAATTAAAAAAACTATTTCAATAAAAGTGAAATTGTAACGAGTGCTTTCTTAACTTTTATGTAAAATCTGACGATAATTAGAGTAAGGTGATTTATAGATACAAAAAGTGTGGTTTAGGGAATTTGGAGGTGTTCAAGGATGAAGATTGAATCAATAACCGGAGCTTCAGGCGTTGCATATGAGGTAAAGGCACCATTAGCTCAAAATGAAGAAAGAACAAATCATCATGAGATGAAAAAAGTAGAAGATATAGCATCGTTCGCTATCGCTAAGGATGACCAAAAAAAATTGTCCGACGAGAAGGAGGATAGTAACTTAGGTCAGGCCAGTGAGCAACAGATTAAAAATGCTGTTTCCCAAGTAAATCAAAAAATTAGAAAGCTTGAAAATACCAGTCTTGAGTTCGCTTATCATGAGGGCACTAAGAGGGTATCCATAAAGGTAATCGACAAAGAGACCAAGGAGGTAGTCCGAGAGATACCACCTGAAAAGAGTCTGGATATGTTACAAAAGATGTGGGAAATGGCAGGAATACTAGTAGATGAAAGAAGATAGGAGGAACGACTATGGGTGTTAAACTATCCGGAATGGTTTCAGGTCTTGATACTGACTCAATCGTAAAGGAACTGATGTCAGCTCAAAGCATGAAAAAGACAAAAGTAGAAAATAAGAAGACAAAATTAAACTGGAGTCAGGAAAAATGGAAAAGTCTCAATTCAAAGCTACTTTCTTTGTATAAAGGGAGCTTAACCAAAGTAAAAACACAGGGTAAATATAGTACCAAAAAAGTAAGCACTTCAGATGAGACGAAAGTTTCTGTTACAGCTGGCAATAGTGCTGCAAAGGGAGCGCATACCTTAGAGGTAAGTCAAATGGCAAGTGCCCAATACTTAACTGGTGGTGTAATTGAAAAAACAGATGGAACGGTGTCATCGGCAACCACACTGAAAGAACTTGGAATTACTGAAAATACAATGATTACCATACAAGCAGCAAAAACAAGTTTGACAACGAACAATAGCAATACACAGAAACTAATAGTGGGAGCTACAACGACAATCTCTGATTTGGTAACCGCATGTCAAAATGCAGGTCTCAATGCAAATTTTGATGCGACTCAAAAGCGTCTTTTTATCAGCTCCTCAGATAGTGGAGTAGAACAGCAGTTTAGTATCAAAACAACCGCAGTTACTGCAGCCTTTGCAGCTGATTTAACAACGTTAAAACATCAAACCGGATACAGTGACAGTACAACAACGGCAGTGCAAAAGACGGAACTGGATAATTGTTATAATGTACTAGCATCTGCTGCTACTGATTCCACAGAATATACAACTGCAAAAAATACACTGATTACCTATGGTGAGAATAATACAAAAACAGATTATGCCACAAAATTTGATGCTGCTATGAAAGCTTATAAAGCTACATTAGTTACTAATGTGGATGAAACAATGGCTGCAATTGAAGCGGGAGTGGATAGGGCGCATGATTATAAAGTAGTTGATGGAACGGCTGCCAATATCGCAACTGCAATAGCAACCATAAAGACCAATGCAGGACTTCCATCAACAGTTTCAGAACAGGTGGCAGTCGATAAACCTCTTCTTGAAGCTACCATTACTTCCTATACAAATGATAGAGGAGAAGTGGCAGCAGGAGTGACCGCAGATGGAAAAAGTCTGCTTACTGAAATTGGACTTGCAGAACTTACTGGGGGTACCGATATTACTGCAGCAACCGAGAAAGATTTAACTTTGGTAACTGCAAAAGATGCTATATTTAAACTAGACGGTGCTACAATGACAGATTCCTCCAATAATTTTACTATAAACTATATGACATTTGATTTAAAGGGAACAACAACTGCAGGCAGTCCACTAAAAATCACGGTTGTAAATGATACGGATTCTACCTATAATATGGTGAAAGATTTTGTGAAAGAATTTAATTCGGTTCTTAAAGAAATGAATGAAATGTATTATGCAAGTACTGCCAAGGGATATACGCCATTGACCTCTGAGCAAAAAGAGGCCATGACCGACGATGAGGTAGAAAAGTGGGAAAACAAGATCAAGGATTCCCTGCTTCGTAGGGATACGACGCTTGGATCACTGACGACAGCAATGAAAACCTCCCTGATGGGGAAAATACAGATAAATGGAAAAGACTATTCCCTTACAAGTTTTGGGATTCATACTTCTGACGATTTTTCTGAAAAAGGTCTGCTTCATATCTATGGAGATTCGGAGGATGATACTTACTCCACGAGAGATAATACATTAAAATCCATGCTGGATTCGGATCCGAATCTTGTGATGAAGGGTTTGTCCGAACTTACAACGACTCTATATAACAAAATGAAAGATAAAATGGGAAAGACGGAGTTAAGCAGTTCACTGACCTTTTATAATGATGTACAAATGAAAAAGTGGAATGATAGTTATGAGGATGATATTGATGAATGGGAGGATAAACTGAAAGATATGGAGAACCGGTATTATAACCAGTTTACCCAGATGGAGGTTGCTCTCAGTAAATTACAAAATCAGACAAATTCCCTTACTTCTATGCTGGGAAGTGGCTGATTAGGACTAGTATACATAAGGAGGAAATATAAATTATGGCATTTAATGCAGCAAGTGTATATCAACAGACAAATATCAATACCGCTTCTCCTGCAGAGCTAACGCTTATGCTATACGACGGAGCAATTAAGTTTTGTAATATAGCATTATTAGCAATTGAAAAAAAAGACCTGGAAAAATGTAATTATAACATTCAAAAAGCAAAGGCTATCATTGACCAGCTACGTTCTACGCTGGACTTTAAGTATCCGGTTGCAAAGGATTTTGATCGAGTATATGATTATATTAGTTGGTTATTGCTTCAAGCTAATATTAAAAAAGACCCTGTTCTTATAGAAGAAGGGTTACAGCAGATTCGAGAAATGCGGGACACCTGGAAAGAAATTATAAAAAAAACAAAGACGGCTTCTGCTTAAAAGAAGTGTAAAGAGAGGTTGTAAATGGAGATAAATCAAACCTATATAACAATACTAATTGACACCCTAAGGCGGAAGATTATCTTGTTAAATGATGTAATCGATATAACAAACCATCAGAACAAGTTAATTGCAGAAGATAAGGTAGATAGCGACGAATTTGAAGGAACCTTGATTAGCAAGCAGGAGATGATTGACAAAATTAATCAAGTCGATGATGGATTTGAGAAGATTTATGATCATGCAAGGGAAGAGTTAAGTATTCATTCCTCTCTTTATCAGCAGGAAATAATAACATTAAAGGAATTAATTTCGGAAGTTATAAATAGAGGTGTTTCCATACAGACCGCAGAAACCAGAAATAAGGACTTGATGGAACGTTATTTTTCTTCCAGAAAGAAGACCATAAAGGACTGTAATATAGGAATGAAAACGATACGGCAATATCAAGAAAATATGAAAGGCCAATATAGGGACCAGTCCTCATATATGGACAAAAGAAATTAGGAAATCAGGTCAAGACTCTTTGAAATTTGAACCGATTTCTGGAATGTATAATTTGATGCGACCACTTTGTTGGTCGCATTTCTTATGCACTTTGTTTGATAATTCTACAGCCATATCTCGTTCTTCAAGCTGGCGTTTCAAACGATTTTATACTATACTTTGCTGATAAATCAGTTATAGAATCGTTCCAGTATCCTTTTTGAGGATATTTGTTTTTGGTATACACAATAGGATTCGAATGGCTCTTTCTATTGATGAAAAATCCTTGGCAATGTTGGTGGCAAAAGTTTCAGTGGGATACTGACAGACCCTGTGACCCATAAGCTGCTAGATTATTTCTTGCTTCAAGTAATCGAAGAGAGGCTTAAAAAACAAACGATTGCATTTCTTTACACTTGCAGCTCAAACAAGCCAAATGAAAGAATTTGTGTCTGTTTTAACAATGCCATCAAGGCAATCAAGCGAAATGCATTTGGCAAGCGAAATGCATTTGGATATCGAAACCTTGAGAACTTTAGAAACAGAATACTGTTAGCCTTATCCTAAAACAACCGGAAGGGATACCCCTTCCGATTGTAAAAATCATTTTACCCCAACTCTTGACAAAGAGCAAAAAAAAACACCAGCCGTAGCCGGTGTTTTTTGAATTTTATTTATGAGGTTCTTCTTACTGAAGTAAGGAAAGAACACCCTGTGTTGACTGATTTGCCTGAGCAAGCATAGACTGTCCAGCTTGAGTAAGAATGTTGTTTTTGCTGTAGTTAACCATTTCAGCAGCCATATCAACGTCACGGATTCTAGATTCAGCAGTCTGAGTATTTTCAGAAGCAGTATCAAGATTTGCAATGGTATGCTCTAAACGGTTCTGAACAGCTCCCATACGTCCTCTGGCAGCAGATACTGATTTGATTGCGTCATCAATCAGAGTAGTTGCTTTTTTAGCACCCTCTTGAGTACTTAAGTCTACTGTATTGCCAGCAACTCCAAGAGCTTTAGCACTCATATCTTCAATATTAAAAGACATTGTCTGACCTTTATTTGCACCAATCTGAAGTTCCATACCATCACCTGAGCTACCAGTTGAAGTAGTAGTAGGTTTTACAGAGATGACTCCAGCAGCATTGGTAGCGTTAAGACCAGTCTTTGAAGTAATTAAAGTAGCAAGATCTGCTGCGGTAGTAGCAACATTCACATCACTGTACTCAGAACCTAATGCTTTTGCACCAGGATCATCTGCTATAATAAAGCGAGTTCCATTAATTTTAACGATATAGTCTTCAACATTTTGATTGGTAGCGCCAGTATATGTAGTAGCAGCAGCACCAGTTGTTCCAAGTTTAGTAGTATCTAGGTTCTTATAGCTATTTGCAGGAGCTGTAGTTGCAGGTACATTGACAGGAGCTACGGTAGCAAGAACTCCAGTTTTTACATTTGACTCCTGAGTGGATAAAATACGTGTAGTTTCAGTACCTGGTGTTTTAGAAGTAAAGGTAAAGACACCAGCAGCGGTAACACCAAAAGTAAAGGAATCAGCAAGCTTGGACTGCTTTAGTTCATTAAGAAAAGCAGTAGCTTTCTCTGCTACAGTTGCATCACCTGCACCGCCAGATACAGTAGTTTCTCTTGATCCATCTTCACTAACTAAAGTTGAAGCATCTTTATACTTTAAGTTGATGGACAGTGACTCCTGTTCCCCTTGATCGTTTAGGTAGTTAATTGTCAGACTAGAAGTATCTCCAGCTAACATACCAGTATCAGCACCAGTGATAGAGGTTGTACCTTCATATATTCCAGCCACTGCTGCTACAGTAGCAAGTCCACCAGCACCAGAAGAAGCATCACTAATACCAATATTGACACCTGTAGTCTTTGAAGAGGAAGCACCTCCTAAAGAGCCATCTAATAATTTCATTGTGTTGAATTCAGTTGTTTCAGAAATTCTTGTGAGTTCATCCTGTAACTGACTGATTTCATCGTTAACAGCGGTACGGTCGTCATTTGTCTCTGTACCATTGGATGCCTGAACAGAAAGTTCTCTCATTCTTTGAAGAATAGAGTGGGATTCGCTTAAAGCACCTTCAGCGGTCTGGATTAAGGAAATACCATCCTGTGCATTAGAAGAAGCCTGGTTTAAACCACGAATCTGACCTCTCATTTTTTCAGAAATAGAAAGTCCTGCTGCGTCATCAGAAGCACGGTTGATTTTGTATCCACTGGATAATTTTTCTGTTGATTTTGCCTGTGCGTTTGCTGTTACGCCTAACTGTCTTTTCGCGTTCATCGCGGACATATTGTGTTGTACTATCATACCCATAATTTGTTCCTCCTTGTAATTAATGCCGCAAATCCTTTTGCGTGCATGTGATTTCTATCTTAGATTCTAGCAAAGATGAACACGATAGAATAATGAAAACCCCTAGGTTAGTCTTCTCTTACTTATCAATGCTGCATCTTTGTCTTACACTTTATATATCGGATGTAATTTTTTTTACTTAACCCCTAAATAATAAAATTATAAATTTTTTGAAATATTTTGTTAAGACTTTTTTTCTCAGATTAGGTCCTATAAAAAATAATCCCGGATCATTGAAGTGAACCGGGATTATCTTATCATTTTCTTCAAAACTAAAAGAATGTTATACTCTTACTCTCACATATACCTGACCAATTATATTACCGTCTGCATCAGTAGCTGTCACTATTGTTAATCCTTCGCTTACTGCGTTGACTTTTCCTTTGCTTGTCACGGTGGCAATTGTAGAATCCATTGAAGTCCATGTTACTTTTGTTGTATCTGTGCAATCATCAATGCTCACTCTGCATTTCTTCCCTACTTTTAAATCAACTGCTAATCTGTAATCGGTTGCATCTTCCAAAACCAAAATATTAATAGATTCACTATACGATTTTTCCTTACTAGAAGCAGTTACTACAGTATTACCCGGTTTCAAAGCAGTTACAATGCCATTGGAATCTACGGTTGCCACAGTAGCATTGGAGGATGTCCATGTAACATTTGCATTTTCATCTAAATCTTCGTGAATGCTTAATTGGAGCTGCTCTTTTACTTCAAGAACTACTTTTAATTTTTTTGTTTGTGTTGGAGTAGAAAGCGTTTCCATCATTTCAAGTTCACCAATTGCTGTATAATCTCCACCACAGCTACTTGTAATATTTATTCTGTATTTGCTATAAGGCTTAGTATTAGAGAATGTAAATTCTTTTTTTTGTCCAGCAGACCAATTTGTTATGTTACTTTGTGTATCCAATATCAGCCATTTACTAGACGATTCATCCCAAGCTTCGAATGTCCAGTCTTTTGGTGCCTGCTTCTTACCTAGAGCATCAGCTCTCGATATAATGGTGTATTTTGTTATACTTTTTGTTTCTGAAAAATCATATTCCAACCAACCAGTTTCAAAAACTGATATCCATGCATCAGCATTATTTATTACAGTATGATTAAATGCATTGTATGGCTTATTAGCAGTCCAATTTGAATTTGCTTCTGCTTTGCCACTTGGAGATGTATTACTTGTCATTACCGGTATCACATTATCCGTATACTTTACCTCTTCTGCACTACTCAAAATCGACATTCCCATCATTGCAACCAAGCAGAATGCCATTACATATATTACCCTTACTAATTTCTTCATTTGTTTTCCCTTACAATAAAAATTTAATTGCCCTGCCCTTTCTATTTATAGTTGTATTACTATATTACATTATTTGTAAAATCGGAACAAGTCACCGTTTCTAAAATAGTGCTTTGTAAACAAAAAGGGGCTGTCGCACTAAGAACAAAAATGGTCAGAAAAAGAGGCTACGCCTCAACGATTTTTAATCATTGAAGCGACAGCCCCATCTTATCATTTTCTTCAAAGCTACATAATAATGTTCTATATTCTTACTCTCACATATACCTGACCAATTACATTTCCGTCTGCATCTGTAGCTGTCACTATTGTTAATCCTTCGCTTACTGCGTTGACTTTTCCTTTGCTTGTTACGGTGGCAATTGTAGGATCCATTGGAGTCCATGTTACTTTTGTTGTATCTGTGCAATCATCAACAGTTACTCTGCAAGCTTTTCCTACTTTTAAGTCTACCGCTAATCTGTAATCTGTTGCATCTTCCAAAACCAAAATATTAATAGATTCACTATACGATTTTTCCTTACTAGAAGCAGTTACTACAGTATTACCTGGTTTCAAAGCAGTTACAACACCATTGGAATCTACGGTTGCTACAGTAGCATCGGAGGATATCCATGTAACATTTGCATTTTCATCTAAATCTTCGTGAATACTTAATTGGAGCTGCTCTTTTACTTCAAGCACTACTTTTAATTTTTTTGTTTGCGTTGGTGTAGAAAGAGTTTCCATCATTTCAAGTTCGGTAATCGTGAGATATGCACCACCACTGTGTTTAGTAATATTTAACCTATATTTGTAATATGAACTAGTATTTTCAAAAGTGAATTCCTTTCTATCCATCCCTTTCCAGCTGGTAATATTGTTCTGAGTATCTAGTACAACCCATTTATTTGTTTGTTCATTCCATGCTTCGAAAGTCCAGTTTACAGGACTAGAGTACACAGTTTGGTTCGAAATAACATATTTAGTAATACATTTTTCCTTGTCAAAATCATATTCTAACCAACCTGTAGTTTCTCCTTTTGCTGGTTCCCATCTATCTGAGATGGTAGTATGATTAAATGCTGCATATGCAGCATATGAATCAATTATACTACTGCTTGCACTCGCTTTGCCACTTGGAGATGTATTACTTGTCATTACCGGTATCACATTATCCGTATACTTTACCTCTTCTGCACTACTCACACTCGACATTCCCATCATTGCAGCCAAGCAGAACGCCACTACACATATTACCCTTACTAATTTCTTCATTTGTTTTCCCTTACAATTTTTTAAAATTTAATTGCCCTTTCTATTTATAGTTGTATTACCATGTTACATTATTTGTAAAATCGGAACAAGTCACCGTTTCTAAAATAGTGAGAACCTTCCGAATTTCTTCTTGTCTAAATCTTTACACATTGGTTCATATATAGAGATTTACTTTTTTATTGTTCACATAAAATAACTTGAAAAAATTTACCCCTTATGGTATCTTATATCTAAGAATAGCGGTGGTCGTCTTCGGACAACACCTTAAAGGAGTCTGATGCGTCGGGCTCCTTTTTTGAGTGTTGTCCGAAGACAAACCACCTCTGTGTGTACCGTTAAATGTAGTTCAATCTCTAAGTGCCTTCAATGTTTTCTCAGACTATAGGTATTGTATAAAGTAAAAATGAGAGAAAATGCTTGCTTATTATATCGCTACAGAGATATAATAAATAAAAAAGTGAAAAAGGTGATGAAATGAAAATGATTTTATTTCATGGCTCAGAAGATATTATAGAAAAGCCTGAGTTTGGAAAAGGTGCGAGCCATAACGATTATGGTCGTGGATTTTATTGTACAGAAAACATAGAACTTGCAAGAGAATGGGCCTGCGCTAAGGATACAAATGGTTATGCCAATAAATATGAGTTAGATATGAAGGGGTTGAACGTACTTCGTTTAAATTCTGGTGATTATAACATATTGAATTGGATGTCACTTTTAGCAGACAATAGAACCTATTGGCAAAATGGAAGTATATCGGAGGCAGCTAAGAAGTATCTGCAAGAAAACTTTTCAATTGATATATCAGTGTATGACATTGTGATAGGATATCGGGCGGATGATTCCTATTTTTCATTTGCCCAGGATTTTGTTGCCAATACGATTTCACTTAATCAGTTGTCAGAAGCTATGAGGTTAGGAAAACTTGGAGAACAGGTCGTTCTCAAAAGTGAGAAAGCGTTTCAAGCGATTACGTTTCTTGAAGCAAAATTTGCAGCAAAGGAAGAGTACTTTGTGAAAAAAATTGCAAGAGATCGAGAGGCGCGAAAAGAATATCGAAGTAGCAAGAAGAATACAGCAAATATTAATAATTTATATATTCTTGATATTATGAGAGAAGGTATTAAAAATGGAGATGCACGCTTATTATAGCGACTATGTTAAGAATGCACAACGTATTATGGGGGATATGTTTGACTATGCTGTAAATACATGTGATATGGAACCAGATAAATACTTTGAAGATTTTTTGGCCTCTGGTGTTGCAGAGCAATTCGGAAGGGGAAATCCTAAATACGTTACGGGAATGACGGGATGTGAACTGGTGAAAAAGGTAATGGAAAAAAGTGGTACACCAATCAATGCGATAGAAGAGGAGATGTATCTAGATAAATCTCCAGAATATTGGTTAGGTTGGGCACTTGCTTATTATCAATGGTATTCAGGAAAAACATTTGCAAAAATACAAGCAGCGGTATCAATGCATGAAATATTGGGAATGTATACAACATTACACGAGGCAGATATTTCAAAGTTTATAAGCATTATGGATGAGAAGTTGGTAAAATATTATTTGGATACAAACCTGAAACAGATAAGAGTGAATGCCGGACTGTCCCAAAACGAATTGGCTAAGTTATCAGGAGTGAATATTCGGCAGATACAGTTGTTTGAACAAAGAAAAAGGGATATAAATAAGACACAGGTACTTAATGTTTTTCGATTAGCACAGACACTTGGATGCAGGGTGGAAGATTTGATAGAAATTTGAAATGCATTTACTACAAGCGCGGGGGCTTTTGGGAAAGTCACGCAAGATGCGCGGTGGGTATAAGGTTTTCGAAATTCGAATGGAGCATAGGGGCTGGTCTTAAAATCAGACGCATTAACCACTCGGCAGAACCTCTAAGCAATAAAGAATTCGCTCTTAAGGGAGCAAATTCTTATAGAGTTTCTACCTCATAATGCTAAAATGGTTTTAAGACCAGCCTCTGTGCTCCATTCGAATTCGGAAGACTATGACCACCGCGCATATTGCTTATTTTGGTAGAACCAGCGAGTCCGTTTCTCGTAGTCAGCCATGATAGACTGAGCTCATAATCTATATTCAATTTACACGGCTCCCATGCTGGGATTTTATATCATTAGAGTATATGGAACGTAAACTCTGTCAAAAAATAGCTCACTAAGAGCTGTTTTTTCGACGTTCAGAGGTTACGTGGAATGCTTATACGATTGATATAAAATCCTAGCATGGGAGCCGTGTAAATTGTAAAAGTATATAAAATGCTCAGCCTTTCCTGGCGCCACTCCCCAACAAAAACTCGCGTCCGTCACTCGTTAAACCAGAATTTAATGTCTCAGTGTCACTATTGTCTCCTTCAGCGCCTCCAATGTCTTGGTCACATCCGCTTCATTCGCATTTTCTCCCATATGCCCAATCCGAATCACTTCCCCAGCCAACACATCAAAAGACCCTGCTAACATAATTTCATGCACTTTTCTCATCCTATCTAGGATATCGGCAGCCTTCATCCCTTCAGGCACCTTAAATACCGTAACCGTATTGGAATACCCGCTCTTATTATATAGCTCCAGTCCTAGCCCGCAGACAAAGTCCCTCGTCATCTTAGCAAGTTTCTCATGACGTCCTATAATATCGGTGTCGTCTTCCACATTTTCCAAAGCAACCCGCAACCCATAGATATCACTAATTGGCATCGTATAAGGAAACCATTTATCCTCATAATAGCTCTTAAAGGTAAGGATATTGCCATAAAACGAAGCAATCGGAGTTTTTCGTTCTTCCATCGCCTTTATCGCATCTTTACTTACGGTTAACATCGTAAGCCCAACCGGAGCAGAGAGAGCCTTTTGAGAGCCTAAGCAGAGGATATCAATCTGACTTTTATCTACGTTTACTTCATTTCCAAAAGCAGCAGCGACGGAATCGACTACAGTAAGTATTCCATACTTTTTTAATAGTGGGCAGATGGCAGCAACATTATTTAACATACCACTAGGAGTGTCACAGTGAACGAGTGTTGCATATTTAAAGTCATGATCCTGCTCCAAAAAAGATGCAATGGCATCAATATCTAATTCTTCCTGATAATCCGAGGAAAAAAGAACCGGATTGCCACCATAGATTTTTACAAAATCAGAAAAACCTTTCCCAAACACACCATTATCCAGTACGAGCACACGATCCTGCGCCTGCGTTAAGGAAGCACAGGCGGCTTCCAAACCAAGTATTCCTTCTCCACTCATAATATAGGAAGTGTTTGTTGTGTGCATGAGTCGGCTTAACAGTTCACAGGTTTCTTTGTAATAATCATAAAACTCCAGATCCAAATCCGGATTTGTGGTTACTAAACTTCTTGCCATTCTTACATTTTCACGTACCTGGGTTGGTCCAGGCGTCATTAACTTTATCATAGTCATCCTCCAATCATTAATCCAATCTTAAAACTTATGGCTTAAATCTATCGTTTCAATCTTATCCTATAATAAATGCTTTAATCCAGCTTCAAACGGTTTGATTAAAATAAGTACCACAATACCAGCAACACCGACCTGAATGATATTACCAGGAATTGAACCTAGTGGAGCCACCCAGTTATGATACAAAACGGATTCAAACACATAGTATCCAACAATTTTAATTGCCAATGCAGCTATAATTGCAAGAATGCGGCATGTCATTGATTTTTTCTTTTCTGTAATTGCACCAACGGTATAACCCATGAGCCCAACAACAACAAAAGTACATGGTGCCCAGGTTGCCCATCCGGATAATACATCAAAGAGCCCCATTCCAACTGCTCCAGTAATGGCACCAGTTCGTTTTCCATAGAGCATTGCAGCCATAAAAAGTGGGACATTTCCAAGGTGAATCAATCCGCCATTTCCTGCAATCGGTAAACGGATATTAACGAAGTAGGTAAAGATTAGGGTAAGTGCAATAAACATTGCAGTAATGGTAAGTTCTTTTGTGGAAGACAAAGTCGTTGCTTGTACGGTTTGCTGTTTCATCATAATCTCCTTTTCAATGCGCCTTAAGCATGATGTTAATAGTGATACTAGATTTATTTTTTTCTATCATACATAATAATTGGCTGTATTTAAATAGCCAGTTATTAAAAATGTAAAGGTGCCAGATTCGATATCAAAATTTAAATAAAAGAATGATATTTTAAATCTTGCACATAATAAGCATAAAATTATAGAAAAAGTAAAAATATCCATATAAATAGGAGGTCAGGTAAATCATGTTGAAACAAAATCGCGTATGCTTGGCACTTTTTGTAATTCTTATCCTATCTGTATTGTTGAATGGATGTGACCGCGTGGACAAAAAAGATAGTGACTTCGGAGATGGAGTTTATGATATCGAAGCAAATGTAATGCCTCAAGCGAATATAAAATCAGGAGTAAATTCGATGATTGTAGAGTACAATCAATTGCTCCAGCAGACAAAAGACGTAGAAACGGTTTATCAATTCATTGAAAATCATATAAAAGAAGCAACTCCAAAGGAAGCGAAGCAGCTAATCCTTGGTCTTTTTGGATATTTGAATGATGTGAGGCAAGTCGATTATGCAAGACTAGAGGATATATCAAATTCACTTCCGGAAGATATGAAAAATTTTTTGACTATTATGGAGACGGAAACCAAAACTCCTGCCATCGTAGAAGGAAAAATTAAGATTTCACTTGCTAAACTGTTACTTCGGTGTCAGGAATTAGAAAATCATATGGATAAATACGAAGAGGGGATTACCTTTACGTATGCCAAAAATCTTTACTTTGAAGAATTGGCTGCTGCGATTACTGGTGGTTATGATAAGGTGAATAAAAAACAAAATATCTATTTAAATGTGGATAAGGTTCACATTGACGAACAAGCATACAAAGATTATAAAAATTTCTTGATAGAGCATAAAGATACCCAAACAAGCGATGTGGTGGAAAGCTATGTTAGTCTGCTTGATGAAAATAACAAGGTAGTCAATGAAAATGTAATTACTTTTTATAAAACAATCTACGAAACCATCAAGGAAGAATTGGATTAATTTGTATAAAAAAAGTAAAGAAATAGAAGAATTTAACTTGACAAGTAAATAATTTAAATATATACTTTTGGAATCAAATGGTTTTACTATCAAACCATTTTAAAATAAAACAATTTATTTTAATAAAAACAAAACAATTCGAAATTATTTAAATAAGACAGGAGTAATTGAATGTTTGGACAGATTGTTGGAACAGGAATGTATCGACCAGAAAAAGTAATGAGTAACGAGGATTTATCAAAACTGGTAGATACGTCTGATGAATGGATCAAAGAGCGAACAGGGATTGAACGAAGACATATCATAGAGAACGATACAACCGTTTCGATGGCGGCAAAGGCTTCAAAGATTGCGATTGAAAATGCAAAGATTCTGCCTGAAAAACTGGATATGATACTTTTTGCAACATTTTCCTCCAATGTGATTCTTCCAAGTGCTGCCTGCGAGGTGCAAAAAGAGATTGGAGCGCACAATGCGGTTTGCTTTGATTTAAATGCTGCCTGCAGCGGTTTTGTTTTTGCTTATAATACAGCGCAGGCTTATATCGCAAGTGGAGTTTGCAAGCATGTTTTGGTTATTGGAGCGGAAAGCTTATCCAATCTTTTAGACTGGACGGATCGCGGTACCTGTATCTTATTTGGAGATGGTGCAGGAGCAGTTGTTTTAAGTGAAGACAAAGATGCGAAATTCCAAACGGTTATGTACTCCAATGGTGAAAAGGGAGATGCGCTAACTTGTGAAAGCCGTCATCAAAAAGGCTGGGAAGAGGAAGAGAGTAGGATAAAGGCATTTTTAAAAATGGATGGTAGAGGTGTTTTTCAGTTTGCGGTGAAGGAAGTCCCTAAGTCAATTGAGGAACTTTTAAAAAAATCAGAGATTGAAAAAGAGGCAGTTGATTATTTCATTTTACATCAGGCAAACAAACGGATTATTGAATCGGTAGCAAAGCGCCTTTCGGTGGATATTGGGAAGTTTCCAATGAATCTTATGGAATATGGAAATACCTCCTCTGCAAGTATTCCTATTTTAATACATGAAATGCAGGAAATGGGACAACTTAAGAAGGGGCAGAATATTGTAATGGCAGGATTTGGCGCAGGTCTTTCCTGGGGAGCCACTTATCTTAAATGGTAATCAAACAAAAGTAATCACGCAAAAGTAATCACTAAGGCCAAAGGTCTTGGATTACATAAATAAAAAATCAAAATGAATGGAATAAAAGGAGAAAATAATATGTTTGAAAAAATGAGAGAATTAATCGTAGCAGGTTTAGGAGTAGATCCAAGTGAAGTAGTAGAAGGTGCAAGATTTAAAGAAGATTTAGGAGCAGATTCTCTAGATTTATTTGAAATGGTTATGTCACTGGAAGAAGAGTTTGGTGTAGAAATTCCGACAGAAGATTTAGAAAAGATGACGACCGTTGGAGAAGTTATGAAATATATTGAGGAACGTGTATAAGAGAGGTTGGCAGGGTGAAAACAGAAATTACGAAGTTATTAGGAATTGAATATCCCGTGATTCAAGGCGGTATGGCATGGGTAGCAGAGAGCCATCTTGCAGCGGCAGTATCAATGGCTGGAGGTTTAGGCATCATTGGTGCGGCCAATGCACCTAGCGAATGGGTAAGAAGTCAGATTAAGGAAGTACAAATGAAGACCGACAAACCCTTTGGTGTCAATATTATGCTAATGAGTCCTTATGCAGATGAAGTAGCGAAAGTGGTAGTAGAAGAAGGCGTTAAAGTCGTAACGACAGGTGCTGGAAATCCTGAAAAATATATGGCAATGTGGAAAGCGGCAGGGATAAAAGTAATACCTGTGGTTGCCTCTGTTGCATTGGCAAAACGAATGGAACGCTGTGGTGCAGATGCTGTGATTGCAGAAGGTTGTGAATCAGGCGGTCATATTGGTGAGACAACCACAATGGCACTCGTTCCACAGGTTGTAGATGAAGTAAGCGTACCCGTGATTGCTGCCGGAGGAATCGCGGATGGCAGAGGTATCGCAGCAGCATTTATGCTTGGAGCAAAAGCAGTACAGATTGGAACCTCTTTTGTAGTAACGAAGGAATCCATTGTTCATGATAATTATAAGCAGGCGATTCTAAGGGCAAAGGATATTGACTCAAAAGTGACGGGAAGAAGCACCGGACATCCGGTTCGTACCCTTCGAAATAAACAGACCAGAGAATATCAGCGTATGGAAGCGGAAGGCGCCAGCTTTGAAGAATTAGAAATGCTGACACTTGGCGGGCTTAGAAAAGCTGTTATGGAAGGTGATGTTGTCACAGGAAGTATTATGGCAGGACAGATTGCCGGACTTGTTAAGGCGGAATCTACCTGCGAAGAATTGATCCTGCGTCTTATGAAGGAGACCAAGGAATTGATGGAAGGAACGAAATTTTATGAGTAAGATTGCATTTTTATTTCCAGGTCAGGGAGCACAAAAAGCTTTCATGGGAGCTGATTTTTACGAGAGGGACAAGGAGGCTAGAGAAATCTATGATATGGCCTCAAGGATTCTCGGGTTTGACATGAAAGCAATCTGCTTTGAGGAAAATGAGCTGCTACATAAAACAGAGTACACGCAGCCCGCACTCGTGACGACCTGCCTTGCAATGGCAGCAGTAGTGGAAAAAATGGGTTTAATTCCGGACGTTTGTGCGGGATTAAGCCTTGGCGAATATAGTGCAATCACCGTATGCAAAGGACTTGAGGCAGAAGATGCCATCCGTCTTGTAAGAAAACGCGGAATCCTTATGGAAAAGGCGGTTCCAGAGGGCGTAGGTGCAATGGCAGCGGTTCTTTCACTCGATACAGATAAGATTGAAGAAGTTTTATCAACAATTGAAGAGGTAAGTATCGCAAACTATAACTGTCCGGGTCAAATCGTCATTACTGGACGTAAGGAAGCAGTAGAAGAGGCTAGTATTAAACTAAAAGAAGCAGGAGCAAAGAAAGTGATACCGCTCAATGTTAGCGGACCTTTTCACTCACCATTTTTGATCGAAGCCGGTAAAGAACTGAGAGCCGAATTAGATTCCGTTGCATTTCAAGAGCTAGCGATACCTTATGTAACAAACGTTACAGCAGATTATGTGGGTGATATCAGTAAAACAAAAGATCTGTTAATGACCCAGGTAGCGGCTTCGGTGAAATGGCAGCAAAGTGTGGAGAAAATGATACAACAGGGCGTAGATACTTTTGTAGAAATCGGACCAGGTAAAACACTTTCCGTATTTTTGAAGAAAATAAATAAAGAGGTCAACATTTATAATGTAGAAACACTCGAAGATGCAGAAAATGTAGTAAATCAGATAAAGGCAAAAAATGCTTGAATCTTAGAAAGATAGGAGTATGTATGCTAAATGGGAAAGTAGCAGTGGTAACCGGTGCCTCTAGAGGAATCGGTAGAGCCATCGCAATGGAGTTGGCAAAACAGGGAGCCTTCGTGATTATTAACTATAACCATGGAAGGCAACTGGCAGAAGAGGTAAAACATAGTATTGAAGAAAATGGCGGCAAGGCAGATATCTATGGCTGCGATGTTTCAGATTTTAAAGCCTGTGATGCCTTTGTGAAAGAAATCATACAACAATATAAAACGATTGATATTTGGGTAAATAATGCGGGTGTCACAAAAGACGGCCTGATTATGCGAATGTCAGAAGAAGACTATGACCAGGTAATGAATACCAATCTAAAAGGAAGTTTTAATTGTATCCGTTTTGTATCTCGTCAGATGATGAAACAACATTGCGGAAGAATTATCAACCTTTCATCGGTATCCGGAGTGTTGGGAAATATTGGTCAGACAAATTATGCAGCCTCAAAAGCAGGAGTCATTGGTCTAACAAAGGCTTGTGCAAAAGAGTTTGCTTCTAGAAATATTACAGTAAATGCGATTGCTCCTGGATTTATTGAAACGGATATGACAGACTGCTTATCCGAAGAAATAAAAAAGACTACCATAGCTCAAATACCATTGGGTCATTATGGAAAACCAGAGGATATTGCTGCAGTTGCAGTATTCTTAGCATCGGATCAGGCATCATACATTACAGGTCAGGTAATTCATGTCGACGGCGGAATGTCATAGGGGGTATAAAATATGAAGCGAAGAGTAGTAGTAACCGGAATGGGAGCAATTACACCAATCGGAAATTCGGTAACCGAATTTTGGCAGGGTGCCAAAAAAGGAAAAAACGGAATTGAAGAAATTACAAAATTTGATACTACGGATTATAAAGTAAAATTAGCAGCAGAAGTAAAAAACTTTGATGCCAAAGAGCATATGGAATTTAAAGAAGCAAAGCGAATGGAACCTTTTTCTCAATATGCAGTGGTTGCAGCGCAGGAAGCATTTTTGCAGTCGGGAATTAATATGGAAGAGGAAGACCCATATCGTGTTGGAGTGATTATCGGTTCTGGTATCGGAAGCCTCCAAAGTGTTGAACGTGAATATCAAAAAATATTGGAAAAAGGACCTTCCAAGGTAAATCCTTTATTAATTCCAATGATGATTTCCAATATGGCAGCGGGTAATGTGGCAATCCATTTGGGATTAAAAGGAAAGTGTACCAATGTGGTCACAGCATGTGCAACCGGAAGCAATTCGATTGGAGATGCTTTTCGCGCGATTCAATATGGCGATGCAGAGGTGATGCTTGCAGGTGGTACCGAAAGTTCCATTACACCAACAGCAATTGCCGGATTTACGAATCTGACTGCACTTACTCAAGCAACCGACCGTACACGTGCGAGTATCCCATTTGATAAGGATCGAGGCGGGTTTGTAATCGGAGAAGGCGCAGGAGTTGTTGTCTTGGAAGAATTAGAACATGCAAAAAAACGTGGGGCTACTATTTTAGCGGAGCTAGTAGGCTATGGATCTACCTGTGATGCGTTTCATATCACTTCACCAGCGGAAGATGGAAGTGGTGCAGCGAAGGCAATTTTATTTGCAATGGAAGAAGCAGGAGTGGATGGCAGCAGCATCGATTATATCAATGCACATGGAACCGGAACGCACCATAATGATTTGTTTGAAACACGTGCGATTAAACTGGCACTTGGAAAGAATGCTTATACAGTGGCAATTAATTCCACAAAATCAATGATTGGACATCTTCTTGGAGCGGCAGGTGGCGTCGAATTTATTACCTGTGTGAAGTCTATATTAGACGGGTATATTCATGAAACAATTGGCTCAAAAGAAGCAGAGGAAGAATGTGACCTAAATTATGTATTCGGAAGCGGAATACAAAAAGAGGTTACCTATGCATTGAGTAATTCCCTTGGATTTGGCGGACATAATGCTACCTTATTAGTTAAGAAATATGAAGAATAGGAGGAAATGAGCATGGAGTTTCAAAATCTTTTAGAATTAATTGATCATGTATCAGATTCCGGCTTAACAAGTTTTGAATACGAAGAACAAAATCTTTTCATTAAGATGAAGGCAGACAATCGAAAAATAGAAATGATGGAAGGTGTGGTTAAAAACACTCCTATTGAACGAAGCCATAGTAATGAAACTATCGTAAGCCAAGAAGCAAAGGCTAGCGTGATAACGGATGAAAAGCTTGTGAAATCCCCATTGGTAGGTCTTTTTTATACTGCTCCATCCGAAGATGCCGAGGCTTTTGTGAAGGTCGGAGATACCGTATCAAAAGGACAGACGCTTGGTATCGTAGAAGCAATGAAACTAATGAATGAAATTGAATGTGATTACGATGGTGTGGTAGCAGAGATTTTAGTTGAAAATATGCAAAGCGTTGAATATGGACAGCCACTGTTTCGCATCCAATAGATGGGAGCAACTATGTTAAATGTGAAAGAAATAGAAGCAATTATTCCTCATAGACATCCTTTTTTGCTAATTGATACAATCGAGGACTATGAACCAGGAGTATTTGCGATTGGTTATAAATGTGTAACGTTTCGAGAGGATTTTTTTAAAGGTCATTTTCCAAGTGAGCCTGTTATGCCAGGGGTACTAACGCTAGAGGCTTTGGCTCAGGTTGGAGCGGTGGCAATCTTAAGTAAAGAAGAGAATAAAGGAAAAATTGCTTATTTTGGTGCAATTAATAAATGTAAGTTCAAAGGGAAAGTACTTCCTGGCGATAAACTACGACTAGAAACAAGAATTATTAAACAAAAAGGTCCAGTAGGTATCGGAGAAGCGGTTGCTAGTGTGGACGGTAAAGTTGTGGTAACTGCGGAACTGACCTTTATGATTTCTGCGAAGTAAGGAGAAAGAGCGACCATGATAAATAAGATATTAATTGCCAATCGGGGAGAAATCGCCGTACGTATTATTCGTGCATGCCGTGAAATGGGCATTGAAACGGTAGCTGTATATTCAGAAGCGGATAGAGAAGCACTTCATACCCAGCTTGCAGATGAAGCTATTTGTATTGGTCCTGCGGCGTCTTCCCAGAGTTATTTAAATATGGAACAAATTATCAGTGCAACCATTACGTCCGGAGCGGATGCAATCCATCCTGGTTTTGGTTTTCTATCGGAAAATGCTAAGTTTGTGAAAATGTGTGAACAGTGTAAGATAACATTTATTGGTCCTGGATCCGAAGTGATTGGAAAAATGGGAAATAAATCACAAGCCAGAAATACTATGGTAGAAGCAAATGTTCCAGTCATTCCCGGAAGCGATGCACCGGTTTTTAATGCCGAAGAAGGTATCTTAGTAGCAGAAAAAGTAGGGTTTCCAGTCATTATCAAGGCAAGCCTTGGCGGTGGTGGAAAAGGTATGCGTGTTGCATATAAAAAAGAAGAATTTAAGCAGGCATTTCAAACCGCGCAAAAAGAAACACAGATGGCATTTGGTGATGATTCCATGTATATTGAGCGATTTGTTGTGAACCCAAAACATATTGAGTTTCAGATTTTAGCAGATTCTTTTGGCAATGTCATTCATCTAGGAGAACGGGATTGCTCCATTCAAAGAAATCATCAAAAGATGATTGAAGAGGCTCCTTGTACCAAAATCACAGAAGAACTGAGGCAAAAGATGGGAGCGGCAGCCATTAAAGCAGCGAAAGCAGCAAATTATGTAAATGCCGGAACCATTGAATTCCTTTTGGAAGAGAATCAAAACTTTTATTTCATGGAGATGAACACACGTATTCAGGTAGAACATCCGGTAACAGAGTGGGTAACGGGAATCGACCTCATCAAAGAACAGATAAAAATTGCAGATGGAAAACCGTTAAGCTATCAGCAATCCGATATTCATATTACTGGACATGCAATCGAATGCCGTATCAATGCCGAAAATCCGAAAAAGAATTTTCGTCCTTCCCCAGGAAAGATAACCGAAATCTATTTACCAGGAGGGAAAGGCGTTCGTATTGATTCTGCAATTTACAGTGGATATACGGTTCCACCTTATTATGATTCGATGCTGGCAAAATTAATTGTATTTGCAAAAAACCGTAAAGAAGCAATTAGTAAGATGCAAAGTGCATTGGGTGAAATCATTATTGAAGGTATTGATACCAATGTCGATTATCAGTACGATATTATGAGCCATCCGAAGTACCAATCGGGAGATATTACCATTGAATTCATTCAGAACCTGGAAAATGAGGAAAGGGAATAAAAGAATGATTTTAAAAAACATGTTTAAAAAAACACCGCGAAAAACGTATATTACATTAAGTCCAAAAGAAGAAAGACCAGAAGTGCCAAGTGGACTTCTTCGTAAATGCAATCACTGCAATGCAGCCATATTAACTCACGAAGTGGTGAATCATCAATACATTTGTCCAAAATGTGGAATGTATTTTCGCTTGAGTTCTTATACTCGTATACAAATGATTGCGAATGAAGGAAGCTTCACGCAATGGGATACTGGATTAGAGACTAGAAATCCATTGGATTACAAAGGTTACCTTCAAAAAATAGAAGCACTAAAGGAAAAAACGGGGCTAGATGAAGCCGTAGTGACTGGAAGTGCAATGATTGGTGAATCAAAAGCGATTCTTTGTGTCATGGATGAACGTTTTATGATGGCAAGCATGGGTGAAGTCGTAGGTGAAAAGATAACACGAGCAATCGAACGGGCTACCAAAGAAGCATTACCACTCATTATCTTTGCTTGTTCTGGTGGAGCTAGAATGCAAGAGGGAATCGTATCACTCATGCAAATGGCAAAAACATCACAAGCCCTAAAGCGACATAGTGATGCGGGAAATCTATATATTTCGGTACTTACCGATCCTACCACAGGAGGCGTAACTGCAAGCTTTGCGATGCTTGGAGACATCATCCTTTCTGAACCGGGCGCTTTAATTGGTTTTGCTGGACCTCGAGTGATTGAACAGACCATCGGCGAACAACTACCAAAGGGATTTCAACGTGCGGAGTTTTTACTGGAACATGGATTTGTAGATGCAATTGTGGAGCGAAAAGACCTGAAAGATACGTTATCAAAGCTACTAAAGCTTCATGAAAAGAATCAGACCACTTTGAATATAAATCAAATTAGCATTCCTCAAACGATGCAAGTAAACACGGATTTAACTTCTGACTCCCTTAACCCGTGGGAAACCGTATTGTTATCAAGACGAAAAGAGCGTCCGGTTGCGGGGGATTATATCAATGAGCTTTTTCCGGATTTTATAGAGCTGCATGGAGATCGCTATTACAAAGATGATGCAGCAATTATTGGAGGAATTACCACCTTTCATGGTATGCCAGTAACGGTGATTGCTGAGGCGAAGGGCCGAAATACAACGGATCATGTGAAACGAAATTTCGGGATGCCATCGCCAGAAGGATATCGTAAGTCACTTCGTCTTATGAAACAAGCAGAAAAATTTGGACGTCCGATTATTTGTCTTGTGGATACACCAGGAGCTTTTTGTGGTCTTGAAGCAGAAGAACGAGGACAAGGCGAGGCAATCGCTCGAAACCTGTTTGAAGTATCTGGAATTAAGACACCAATTGTATCCGTTGTGATTAGTGAAGGTGGAAGTGGCGGCGCACTTGCTTTGGCGATTGCTGATGAAGTTTGGATGCTTCAAAATGCCGTGTATTCGATTTTATCTCCGGAAGGATATGCAAGTATTCTATGGAAAGATAGTAAGCGTGCAAAGGAAGCAGCAAAGGTAATGAGATTAACGGCAAAAGACTTAAAAGCGCTTAATGTGATTGAAGCTATTGTGCCGGAGCCAAAAGAATATACCGTCAATAATATGAGTGAGGTTTGTAAGGTACTAGAAAAACAGTTACTTGCATTTTTTAAGACCTATCAGTCAATGGACAAAGAAGCCTTAGTAAATCATAGATATGAAAGATTCCGTAACCTGTAAATCGAGCAAAAACATAAGAAATGATACGTGATAAAGAAAAAATAGGGGTAAGACAATGGGATATAAACCATTAAAGATAGGAAATGTAACAGCAAAGCTTCCCATCATTCAAGGCGGAATGGGAATCGGCATAAGTCTTTCGAACCTTGCAGGAGCAGTTGCAAGGGAGGGCGGCGTTGGTATTATTTCAGCAGCTCAGATTGGCTTTCGTGAGCCTGATTTTGATCAAAATCCATTGAAGAGTAACTTAAGGGCAATGGAACAGGAATATTTGAAAGCAAGAGAAATGGCACCAGAGGGAATCATCGGTTTTAACATTATGGTAGCAATGAAGCATTATGAGGAGTATGTAGCGTGCGCAGCAAGGATAGGAGCGGACTTAATCATATCGGGAGCTGGTCTTCCTACGATGCTTCCAGAGCTTGTAAACGGACATTCCATCAAGATTGCACCGATTGTTTCCACGAAAAAGTCAGCACAGGTAATCTTAAAATACTGGGATAAAAAATATCAAAGATGCCCAGATCTTGTCGTTATCGAAGGACCAAAAGCAGGGGGACATCTAGGCTTTCATAAAGAAGATCTCGAAGCTTACGTTGAAGCTTCTTACGATCAGGAAGTAATGGATATCCTTTCGGTAGTATCCGAATATGAAGCAAAATATCAGATAAAGATACCAGTTGTATTAGCCGGAGGAATTGATTCTTCGAACGAAGTAAAACATGCGTTTGAGTTGGGTGTAGATGGTGTACAGGTAGCCAGTCGTTTTGTAACGACAGTAGAATGTGATGCAAGTCCAATTTATAAAGAGGCTTATCTGAATGCAAAAAAAGAGGACATTATCATCGTCAAAAGTCCAGTTGGCATGCCTGGTCGAGCTATTCGAAATAAGTTTATAGAACAGCTAGAGTCAAACGAAAAGACGCCAATTCGTTTGTGTCATCAGTGCCTTAGAAGCTGCAATCCGCTGGAAATTCCATATTGTATTACGGATGCACTGATCAATGCAGCGAAGGGTGATATCGACCATGCGTTGCTATTTTGCGGGGCTTATGCATACAAACAGAATAAACTAGAAACTGTAAAAGAAGTCATTGAATCTTTAATGATATAATGTATAATGGTTATAAAACAATAACGATTCTAGTGAAGGAGAAGATAACGTGAATACTTACGAAACGATAAATGATATATTGGTTCACCTATTTAATGAAATCTGGGAACTAGAAGAAAAAGCGATTATAACCGAAGAATTTAAAGATATAACCAACAATGATATGCATATTATCGAGGCGATTGGTTTAGGCGATGCTAAGAATATGTCTTCCATTGCCAAGAGACTCAACATTACCGTGGGTTCACTTACAACCTCCATGAATAGTCTTGTAAACAAAAGTTATGTTACTAGGCAGCGAAGCGAAACGGATCGACGCGTGGTATATATACGTTTGACGGAAAAAGGTGAACATGCCTTCAAACATCATAAGGAGTTTCATATGAAGATGGTAGATGCGGTAATGGCAAGTTTAGGTGATGGCGAGCTGCCAGTACTTACAAGAACATTGAGTAGTCTGACCGAATTTTTCCGTAGTTATGAAATGAGATAGGAATTGACAGGTAATGATTGATTATGTTAAAATAATCGACAGCTGAATAGTTATATACTCTGTGAGGGAGTAGTTTGCAGCAAGAAAAAAAGCTGTGATAATATCAACATAATGATGAAAATCTGGTATTATCTTAAAAAATGAGACTCATAGACAATGAAATCCAACGCTAGTAGGGTACATTGTCTATGGGCTTTTTATTGTCTAGGAGGAAGAAAAAATGGGTCTATTACAAATTATTTTAATCGCGGTGGGACTAGCTATGGATGCATTTGCAGTATCCATTTGTAAGGGACTCAAAATGAAGAAGATCGATTACAAGTATGCAACACTGATTGCCGCTTTCTTCGGTGTTTTTCAGGGAGTGATGCCACTCATTGGATGGGCACTTGGAAAACAGTTCGAAAAGTATATTACAAGTTTTGATCATTGGATTGCCTTTTTGCTATTGGTATTTATCGGTGGAAAGATGATGGTAGAAGCATTTAAGGGTGATGATGGACAGACCTGTGAAGTAACCTATGATTTGAAGGATATTTTTATGTTAGCGATAGCAACCAGCATCGATGCCCTGGCAGTCGGAATTACATTTGCATTCTTGAAAATGGATATTGTTTTACCAGTTATTATGATTGGTGTAATCACCTTTGTTTTGTCTGTAATTGGTGTCATGGTAGGAAACCGTTTTGGAGCAAAATATAAATCCAAAGCTGAACTTGCAGGCGGAATTATTCTTGTATTAATTGGTCTTAAAATTTTACTCGAACACCTTGGTCTTTTAGTGTTAGTGTATAATTATTATTGGCAAAAGAAATAAAAAAATGGGAAGAAGGATAACCCCTCTTCCCAACCATACAGTTTTTTATTATGATATTAATTGTCGAGATTAAATCGTAAAGGAGACTGTATGATGAATACTATTG
>JBGSNZ010000039.1:0-45514 GCA_041739345.1 Acetivibrio sp.
TTCTCCGCTAATGATTCTGTTTACTACAGCATTCTTCATCTCTTTTGGATATTTATTATAACTCATCTCTGTCACCTGTCCTTCTCTGATACCTATCATATCAGTTTGATAGGTGGGTGACAACTACCCTAACTCAGAGGGCCTCCTTTCAACTAATTTTTATCCCATTCTACAAAATTTTACAATAGGGTATGCGTGAACTGCATTCCTCAATGCGTGAATTGCAAATTTGATCCGTGGTTGATTTGTAAAATTATGTTATAATGGAAAGGGAAATTTTACCTGAGGGGGTATTCAATGATTGCAAATTTATGGGAGATTTTTGTCTGCTTTTACGAAATTCTTTTGATGACGTATCTATTTGCTAAAAAAATAGACTTTCAAAAGAAAGATCTTTTTCTATATGGTTTATATGTTTTTATTATGACTGCTATTCTTAGTTTACTCTCATTAAGTAACTGTTCTGCCAACGAACGATTACTAATTATACTAATCTGCTATATAGTTGCATCTTACCTTTTCTTTGGAAAGTGTCAGAATGTAAATAAGTATAAATACATTGTATGGCCTTGCTTTTATGTATTTTTAACAATTCTTGCTGAGAAACTTACTTTTTCGCTTGCTGAAACACTGGCCTCATGCCCTATAGAGGAACTTTTAGTCTTTAGCAGCGCACGGGTTCAGTTTACACTGATTTATTTACTGGTATTATCAACTTTTATTTGGATTACTGCACATTTAGGAGAAAAAGAGCCTCTTTTGCCGTTACCGATTATATTATTAGTTTTCTTACTCATAAGTATTGGTATCTTTGCAACAGAAACCATATTCGATATATCATTGATTCTTCATGCCAATCCAAATACATATTCATTATCAGAACAACTGTCCTTTGTTTGTTACGCTATGCTAATCATGCTGTTTGCACTGTTTGCTTGTTTTGAATATTTAGGGATGATACGAAGAAAAAACAAAGAAATGGAACAAGAGCAGCAACTAATTGATTTAGAAAAACAGCAGTATGATTTGATGGTCTCGGCAACAGAATCATTACGAGAATGGAAACATGATTATCAGGGGCAGCTACGACTCATAACGACTTTGATTGCACAAGACAACTACAAAGAAGTAAAAGAATATGCCGAACAATTAGATGCTTCCCTTCCTTCTTCAAGACCTTTACTTTCTACGGGGAATCTCGCAGTAGATGCAGTAGTTTCCCTCCATATGATGGAAGCCAAACGAGAAAATATTTGCTTTCATTCCACTATTTATCTGCCGGATCATCTTCCGTTAAACAATGTGGAATTCTCATCACTAATTAACAATGTACTTGATAATGCACTCGAAGCTTGTCGTAAGCTTTCGCATTCATCCCAAATCCAATTTGAAATTAAGCCGTTTAAACGGATGCTTTCCTTATTCTGTAGCAACACTTCCGATGGAAAGTATCGATGTGGAATGAAAGATGTCCTCTTATCTACCAAAACAGAAAAAGGGCATGGAATCGGCTTGAGGCGTATCGAACAGATTGTGGAAAAAACAGGCGGTACCTGTCAGTTTATTCCGAAATTGGATCAATTTATTGTTCATATTATGATACCGTTGGAGGAGGAATGGAATGAAGATAGCAATCGTAGAGAATGAATGGATTTATACACAAAATCTCCAATTACTACTGAAGCAATGGAGCGAAGAAAAACAAGCAACTCTCGATGTATCTTGCTTCGAAAATGGTACATCTTTTCTTGAGGTTGCCCAGGAGGAATTCTTCCACCTAGTTTTTATGGATATTTAAGAGTCTAATACAAAATGGAACAGGTCAATATAGTGAAGATGTTCTGGCTTATGGCGCAGAATGTTCCCTGAATCTGATTCTGTCAAATGCTATACTATTATTTATTGGACTATTGACCCACCACACCATTGATTTGATTATCTGGAGTTTAAGCTTTGTATTACTACGAAAAGACTTGGGAGGAATCCATGCTTCTTCTCACTTTGCTTGTATTAGCATTGGATCTTTCGTAGGGGCATCCAGTATTATTATTAGCCCTTTATTACTTAATAATAAAGGCATTACCCTTTTGCTCCTTTTTTTCTGTTTGATTATATCCGTTTTTATTGCGCCTGTTCCGCATATCAATAAGTTGTATTTACTAGAGTGTAAGCCATCGATTCAACGAAAAGTTGCAGTAATTCTATTGATAGAACTTACCATGGCAGGTATTTTTTACCTATGGTTTCCTTTGCATGCTACTTATATTTTAAGTGGAATCATCTATGCAACATTTTTTGCAATACTTGGATATTGGTTTAACCCTCGCTGAGTATATATTATCTTCTTAAAAGGGGAGTATACAAAAAGAACACCTATTTGTGAGTACATAAATGCTATAATTTGTGATTACATTGAACGTTTTTATTACACATTTTAGGTATAAAAACAATTTGAAAATAAAATTTAACCCCTTTTATATTTGTGAAACCACCATTTGTGGGTACACTTTTCTCTTTGTGCGCATTTCACAAATATTAAAAAATAATGATTTTATTTGGCGCACCCACCCCTTTTTTTCGGCTTATAAGTAGAAGGGTAATTATTCTTACATCGCACTTTGAAAACTTCATCAAAAAAGCATTATCCCCATGATATACGCCAATCAAAGAGACAATGCATTTTTACAAACAACCTTATAACGGCAAACTATCCTCCAAACACAAAGCCCCCCACCCCGCTTGTGTCAAGTAACTGACACACATTTTTTCAACTTTTTTTGAACCCGAAATCTCGACAAATCCCACAAATTCGTTCCCCTTGTGTTAAGTAAATGACACTTTTGCTCAAAATAGGTGTTAAGTAAGTGACACACAATTTTGAGTATACGGATCTGAAAATTTCCATTCAATCTCAACACGTTTTCCTTGGTATACCTTAATCTTATTGATAAACGTATTTACCACTTCCTCAGTGAGCACATCTACCTGGCCATATTTTAGTACCTGCTTCATGTCATCTAGCGAAGAGATATACTCATCTTCTGTTTTGAATAATTTGTCATTATCCAATTTCATTTTTTCGGATGCCTTTGTTATCCTGGCATCTAAATCTGCTGCACACTCTTTATAAGTAGCTGCATCTATTGCATTCAATACATATTCTTCATATTTCAACTGTTTCTCATGCTCCATTGTTGTTATACTTACCTTATTCTCAGCAATTTGTCCTTTTAACTGATTCATTCTTTGCTTTAAGAAATCTTTTATGCCGTTCGCACCTTTATCAAGGTCAGCTGCCTGCATAAGCTCCTTATTCAACATTGTGAGCACCAATTCCTCTAACATATCTGCTCTAATATACGGACAACACGTTGTTATCTGTAACTGCGCATGCATCCGACACTCAAAGCGTGGAATTCCTCGCTTCTTATTTGGCTTGTAACTCATGGAATATCCACATCCTCCACACACCAGTTTCCCCGTTAATGGATTCTTAGGACGCATTCTTTTCGTTGATCTACCTTCACCAATTGTTACGGCATGAAAAACCTCTTCTGATACAATCGGTTCATGATGGTTCGGTACAATTATCCATTCATCTTCCGCTAACTTGTTTATTTTCTTACTTCCTACGGTTACCGGATTTGACTTGTTATAAGACATTTCTCCAATATAGAATCGATTCTTCAGTATTTTTCTTACTGATGTTGCAGTCCAGATAAATGGATTTCCATCTGTTCTTTTACTGTTAGGATGCCTTAACGTTTTCCATGTTGGTACATCCTCCTCATAAAGTGTTTTTGCAATCTGTACCGTAGAATTTCCTTGAACGGATAATGCAAATATCCGTTCAACAATCTTTGCTTCTTTTTTGTTGATTCTAAGCACATTACCTAGACCAGGTACTTTTTCGTAACCAAGTGGTAGATTACCACATACATATTCTCCTTCTGCGTATTTATTAGCAAAAGAAGTCCTTAACTTCACGGATAAATCCTTACTGTAAAAGTCATATAAAAGTGTCTTGAATGCTATATCTATCTCTGAGGTAGTTCCCTTATGGTCTTTACTGTCGTAATTATCATTCACGGCAATAAATCTGACACCCATAAAAGGAAAGATTTGATCCAGATAGGAACCCATCTCAATATAATCTCTCGAAAAACGTGAGAAATCCTTGACTATGATACAGTTAACCATATTTCTTTTCACATCTTCTAAAAGCTTCGTAACAGAAGGTCTGTCAAAGTTAGTCCCACTAAAACCGTCATCATAATATTCTCTAACTTCACATTTTTGTAATTCAGGTGTATTATGTATGAACTCTTTTATTAGATATCTCTGATTTGCTATACTATTGCTCTCAACCAGACTTCCATCTTCCTTTTCATCCTCTAATGACAGTCTCATATACATTGCTATTTTTAGCATACACATTACCTCCAATCTGCCATTTCATTTGTAAATGAGTATTCAATCTCTACAAGTTTGCCTGGGTAAATGTATATGTTTTTAATAAGGCTATTTATTATTTCCTTTGTAAAACAGCTTTCATCCTTTAAAGCTACCAGTGCACGAATTGCTTTATTCTGCTTTTCTACTACTGTCTTTAGATTCTTAATGGATATCTCGAATTCTTCCGATTGTTTAGCAAGCAGTTCTCGCTTTTCTAATCCTTCCAACTTTGTCTTTACATATTCTTCTTGTGTAATACCCCCTTCTCGATATCGCATATATTGTTCGCTTTCAAATTTATCAAAGCTTGCTATTTTACCAGTATTCTTTTTAATTTCTACTTCATATCTTTTCTTAGCTTCTTCACCCTTTTTACGATTCAATTCAACATAAGCTTTGGGCTTATTCAAAAATATGGCAAATTCTTTCTTTAACGCATGAAATAATAGTTCCGTCAGCTTATCTTTACTGATTCTATTGCTTTCACAAGGTGTTTCTACCTTGCTGTTGTAGGCATTGCGACACATAAAGTATTCTACTCTGTCCTTTGAATCATCCGCATATATCTTGACCCTACTATTCCTTGTCATCTTAGTTCCACAGCTACCACAAAAAAGTACATCATCAAATACATTTTCACTGATAGGAATAAAATGGGCCGTTCCTTTTTGGCTACGATTTATTTTGTAGATTTCCTCTGCAATTTTCTGTGCCTCCTTAAATGCCTTATCACTAACAATCGATTCAAACCAATTGTCTTTCACGATCCATTTATCCTTGTCATACTTCACTCGATTTGATTCAACCTTACCAATAATCGAAGATTTTCCCTGAGCAAGTGTCCCAATATATATCGGATTGGAAACAATTCGTTTTACCCCGCTTCTATCCCAGCCACTATACTCGATATCTTCTGGGCATAGAACCTCATGCGTTTTTGCATATACCGATGGCTTATTGATCCTCTTATGATTGATAATGTCCATTACTCTTCCATACGATTTTTCTTTCAGAAATAAATCAAATATCATCTTAACAATAGAAGCTGTGTTTGGATCTGGAACAAGAATTCTATCCTTAACATTTAACTCGCTATTCTCAACCAACTTACTTTCAAATCCATAAGGGGATGGTCCACCAACATAGCAGCCACGTTCTCTTCTTTGCCGAAGCTGAACCTGTGTCTTTTTTGAAAAATCTTTCGCATACATATCATTTACAAGGTTTTTGATATTCATAGCAAGTTTCTTATTATCACTTTTTGCTAATCCTGTATCATAACCATCTGTAACCGATATAAATCGAACGCCTAAAAATGGAAATATCTTTTCAATATAATTACCTGCTTCCAGATAGTTCCTTCCAAAACGAGATAAATCCTTTACTATTACAAGATTAACGTCTCCAAAACGAATATCCTGCATCATCTTAGTAAATTCATCTCGGCTAAAGTTAGTACCTGTCTTGCCTAAATCTTTATAAATATCAAATACTTCAATGTTTTCTCCATTTTTCTTTAACTGTTCGATATGCTTCTTCATAATATCAATCTGAACATCAATGGATTCATTTTTCTTTTCATTCTGATCAGAAGAAAGACGTGCATACAATGCTGCCTTAATAGGTTTTTCATTCAACACAGACCTATTGCTTGCACTGATGGCATGCAGTCTTTTAGATACTCTTGCCATACTATGCACCTCTCTTTTCATTATTCATTTGTATATTTTGATTAAGACTTACCATGATTTCATATTGATCCACAAAATTCAGTCTGATTTCGATTCGTTTTCCTTCATAGATATCAATTCTCTGAACCATATTAGTAACCGTGAATCTGTCTAATTCTTCGATTTCCTTGATTCGTTTAAATCGATCTAGCCTGGTACCAGACACAATTCCATCTTTAAACATCTGTTGAATAAGCTTCTCCTGGCTCTTTAATGCTTCCTCTAATTCTTCACTATTCTCCGTATAAGTCTTATGTAGTTTTTCAAATTCTGCTCGATTGATGATTCCATTTTTCAAATCCTCATACAATCCAGAACATAAAGCATAATATTTATCCTGTTCTTTACGAAGCCTTTGAATCTCTCTATCGTATTTCTTAATCACCTCAAAATTTGTTTCCTTTTGTGCTAATTCTGCTAACAGTTTACTTTGCTGCCAATATGCATTTGCATATGTCTTAATCGTGGCAAATACAATATCAATAAGCTTATCTTCTCGAATACTATGCCTTGTACAGCCTTCACCCCGATTGTAGCTGGAACAAATGTAATATACGGTTGCCTCTCCTTTATGACGAGTAACACGTCTAACCATAAGTTCTTTGCAATCACCACAGAATATTAGTCCAGTAAAAATACTTGCGCTATCTGTAGTTGCTGCCTTTCGGCAATCTGTTTTTAGTAAATTTTGAACAATATTAAATTTATCCTCCGAAATAATAGGTTCATGCGTATTTTCCACACGAATCCATTCTTTCTCCGGCTTTTCCACAAGTCTTTTGACCTTATAATTGACTTTTTCCTTTTTTCCTTGAATCAAATGCCCAATATACACTTCATTTGTTAATATCCGTTTAACTGCAACTGGTGACCATTTTGCCTTTCCTGCTCCATTGAAACTTGTTTTATATTTTGTTCCTAGAAATTTTTTATAGTCCATAGGCGATAATATTCCAAGTTGATTCAATTTTTCGGAAATTGAGAAGGCACTCTCACCATCAATTTTCCACAAATATATCTTACGTACAATATCTGCTGCATAATCATCAATAATTAACCTGTTCTTATCAACAGGGTCTTTCATGTATCCATAGACAGCAAATGCACCTATGAATTCTCCATTCATTCTTTTCACATGCTGATGACTCTTCACCTTCATGGATATGTCTCTACAATAGGAATCGTTAATGAAATTCTTAACTGGTAAAATGATTTGACTTTCAGAATTGTCAGCAGTCAAACTGTCATAATGGTCTGTAATTGCAATAAAACGTACACCTAATGCAGGAAAAGTCTTCTGTATATACCTTCCTCCATCAATGTAATCACGTCCGAAACGAGAAAGGTCTTTGACAATTACACAATTCACTTTCCCAGCTTCTACATCTTCCATCATTCTTTTGAAATCCGGTCTATCAAAATTACTTCCAGAAAATCCATCATCTACATATACATCGTAGAGTTCCATATTTTCCTGTTCTTTGATATAAGACCTTACCATCTCTCTTTGACTACTAATACTATTACTTTCGGATTTGACATTACCATTAATATCTGCGGTATTACCGATATCGCTATCATCCCGTGATAAACGAAGATACATGGCAACGCTATAGATTGTTACTTTCATCTGTATCACTCCTGACTTAATATTAAGGTTAGGCTCCTCCGTCCTACGGGAAAAGCACCAAAAAAGTCAGGCTACCAATGAGTTAGTCCTGACTTTAAGTTAACATAACTTTTTATCTTTTTCAATGCTTTTAATAATTTATTTCTGCCAGATGGGATACGTGACTTCTCATCCGATCATCAATCGTCTGATTTGTATCTGCATAAGTAACCTTTACAATATAATCATCGAATCGATTGATATATAGATTGTCTGTTTGTACCGCAACTTGGTTTAATTTGTAATTCACGCTTTTCGAAGTATCGATCACAATATCTCGAAGATCCGTTAATTTTTCAATGTTTACATCTTCAATTCTAACTTCTTTCATTCGATTTATATCTTCAATCGTCAGCATTCCATCACTCCCTCTCTAATATATTTGACCAAGAATTTGTCCTATGACAAAATCTTTCTTGTCTTGATGGACTATTGCTCCTTATCAAAAATCCGACCATCGCGAGAAGTAATATATTCTATTGCCTCCTGCTCGGTCGGACATGCCACTAATCGATTACCATCGCCGTCAAATATAACAGTTTCTGAATCATATATGACGTAACTACATTTTCCGCTTGATTTGCTAACATTCTTCATCATAGCCGCATTTTATAGATTGACCTGTTTCCATTGATACTACCGTTCCCCCAAGGTAAGAAGCCTTTCTTAAAAACGTCGCAATATCATCATGGTCTTTTGAAATATCATTAATAGATGAAACCACGATAATTCGATATCTTCCTACTTCTAGCCCTTCCATTAAACAGTCAATCTGACTTCTGTCAACATCTCTCCCACAAGATCCATCAACAATAATATCTGTTATATTCAAGAATCTCTTTGCTCCAAACTCAAGCATATTTTCACAAATATTCATTATTTTACCTTCGCTCTTACGTGACTTAACAAAACCACATGCATCTTCAACTCTTATAAACTCAATTATATTAATTTCCATATTTTAACCCATTCTTTCTATGCCACTTTCATTACTGATCAGATAACAAAAGCTACCATACCTTTTATTTGAGAAAAACATATTCCTTTGGAATTTCTCTGTGCACATTGTCTCCTCACGCAAGAGGGCTTAGGTTATACTTATATTAAATGGAGTACTATCTTGTACCCTATAAGTACCAAACCCTCTTGCGTGGGAAGACAAAATCTTCCCTGTGATATATTGCATCACTTTATCCCCCAGCCGGGTATAACACACACTCGGTTTGGCAACCATCATTGTACTTCTCCAGATTCGGTCCGGTATCTGTACAGGAATGCCACTTCCCTGAAAATGCTTTCTGCTGAAATTCAGATGCTTTTCCTAATTCATTTGATCCTGCTGCCATGCAGGTAGATAGAAACCTCTGCTTACATCCTTACAAACCGTTCCTAGAACTGGCAGGATGCTCATCGCACGAAATGGGTTTTACCACCCAGCAGTTATCTGCCAGGCGAAATTAGAATAAAGGTGTGTGTTTGTCCTATTCAATTATCAAAGATCAAATGATCATTTTGAAACAGTAGTTACTTCTTCCATTTTCATTAGTCACAAATTTTCGTTGGCACTAATTCTTCTACTCTCGTTTCATACGACCATGTGATTATTCTAATTGATAAACAGGACATTTTTTATGTCGTTCCTGTAGAGTAACTACTACTCTGAGTAGGCGTTCAAGTTATGTATTAAGTCTTGAATCATCTTCCATGCCAATTCCTTCTTATTTTCAGACCATCCAACCATTTCATTATCAATACTTAATGCTTTGGGCTTTCCTGCAACAATAAAGTCTAATGAAGTATCTAGCAAATCGCAGATTACAACAAGAGTATCGATTGATGTACCTCTTGCTCCACTTTCGATACTAGCAATTGAACGAGGTGACATTCCCAATTCATCTGCAAATGTTTCCTGTGTGTACCCTTTACTTTTTCTTAATCCCTTGATTCTCTTACCACTTTCTACCGTATCATAATACATATTTTATCCTCCTGATTTTCTGATTCATTTCTTGTCAAATCGAAAATCAGGGACTACGGATTCCTGCACTTCTGCATTTTCTGCCTCTTTCTCCACATGCGTAAAGCTAGAGACAAAAAAAGAGCCTAGAGTAAGTCTGTATTATTTCCAGCTTTACTCCGGCTCAGCGGTATCTAGTATATAGGATATCTATATCTGATCCATGGCTCGGTAGTAGCAATATTTATTTGTAAATAAAAAAATCGCCCGACAAAAACACTTCTAGCATTTCTGCTAGTATGTCTTCATCAGGCGTTGGTCGCTATAGTATGTACTATGCGCCGATTTGCTCCGTATGAATCTCTTCCTTATTCTTTTTGTAGTTATGGAGAGAAACTGCCACAACTCCACGGCATACCGGACATTTTATTTGAATGATGCCTGTTGCTCCCGGTAATAAATCAAACAATCGCTTATTTTGGCAACAGGGACAGGCAACGTGAATAACTTCATCTTCCACATTTGACACCTCCACTAAGATTTGCGTATGCAACTGTTTAGCTCTGCCTCTCTAAGATAGCGTAATTACATTATAGAACGTGCGTTCTGTTTTTGCAACCTTTATTTTCTGTTGAATCTGTTAAATTTACTTAAATTTACTTACTCAGAAGCTGCTTCCTACACTACATATTAAACCTTGTGCACTGTTCCCAATATATCTAATTTATTATTTACTGCTATACTAAGCTCCTCAAATTCCTTTTTTAAACTACCTAAGCGAATTATATCGTTTTTTAGGTACGTAAAAAATTACTTTTATCATAAAATGGATTTTAAAACTCCTAAATATCCAATTCTTCAAGGCAAGTAGAATCTATTTTTACCTTGAAGCCTATATGTACTTGCTTTTGCGGTGGGATTCTGATGTTTACATCCCACCGTAAAGCTATAAAATAATCTATGCTACAATATTCTCAAGAATTTTTAGATATTTATTAATTTTCACTGTTTTCTTTTCTTTCCCTGTCTCTTTTGTTTCTAAATATACAGAACCATCTTCCTCACAAATAAATACACATACAATTCCTTTGTATCCTTTTTCTCTTACAACTACTCTTTCTATCATATAGATTCCTCCTTAGATTGTTAGATCAACAATTCTCCTAAAGGGCATAAAAAAATCCCTATAGACATAGTTTACCTGAGAATCGTTGTCAAAAAATAACCAATTTCCAAATATTTTAAACTATGTAATAGAGAAACCTAAACAAAACTATTTTATTTCTATGTAATAAAAATACTATTGCAAAACTATTTATCTTCTAAAGATAAAAGTATATTACCATAATCTTCCACTCTTTGCAATAGTATTTTTTATTTTTTTGTATAAACTTGTTCGAATTTGGGAATACTATATTTTAATTTTACTTTTTGTGCGTATCACATAATTAGCAAAAGAAATTCCGGACGCTGATGAACCTGTACTCCTAACCATCATCACTGATAGCTTTGTATCTTATATCCTGAAAATGATAGCACCTTATTTCACTCTTATTGGATGACTTATAAAATCATTAAAACCAGCACCCTCTCTTCTCAACGTCCTTCGCCTATTCCTTCTACTAACTACATATTATTTCCTTCGTAATACAAATATCTGTCCTGTCCACATATCTGACAAATGTATCTCATTCCAACACCACCTGCTCTTAAACTGGCAGTGCGTCTCACATCTTTTACTCTATCTATTTCAAATTGTCTTAATTGTTATCTACTCAAAATACCCATATGGATGCACAGTGTGATCTTGCCTGGATAACCTATCTCAAATCAAATTACAAATACCTTACATGATAATTCTAGTACATATGATTCCCAATCGTTCATAGATTCACTATCCCATTTATCATATGTTCCTACTTTTTTGTTAATGTGAAATACTGAAGTATTATATACACTTTTCTTTTCACTAAACTTCTTATTTCCAGCTATATCGCCGTTTTCTTTTAAAGTCAATAATGTTAAGTTTTTTATTTCATTTACATCTGTTACTCCTTCTTGTTCTTCTTCTGGATGTTGCGATGCGATATGTTCAATACTAACATTTTCAAAATCAATTATCCTGCCCGTATCACATTTAGGTTTCCCTTGCGCTCCCTGTTCATACCATGAATTATATTCATCCAGAGTAGAAAACAGAAACTTTAGAATTTTATTATTTCCTTTTTTGACATATTTTAAAGCTTGCAAATTAGCTTTAAATTTCATTTCTGATGCATCTGATGCAATTAGCGGAGACAATTGATCTGCAAGATGACCTATTCTGTAATCATCAATATTCTCTCTTATATAAACAGCTTCTTTCATAAATATTTCACTTATCTTCTGATGATTATTATTACAAACTCCCTTGTATCTAAACATAAATCTTTCTAAAATTAATACTATGTCTGAAAATTTTTTCTGTTCAAGCTTGGAAGCAGCTAAAAGCAATGCGAGTGTTATATCATATTCTAAATACTTTATAAGATTTTTTAATCGTGATCTGTCCCATGCAGTAATTGGTTGTTGAACTTCGTATGGCCATTCCCCTACTGTAATCTGATTAAATATCATATTTTCGTCATAAATAATCTTCATAATATCCGATATATAAATTATTTCATCATTAGAGTATTCCGTATTTGTTTCATTTATTTTGAATATTTTTTTCATAAAATCATCATAAAGTGACGAACCTCCTGCACGCTTACCTGTAACGGACATAAAGTAATATCTTAAAAAACTTTCAATATGCTTATCTTCACGCTGTAAAATTTCATCCCACTTGCAATTGAGATTTCTTTGTTCATCAGGATTGCTTTCAAGAATTTCAAGTGTTTTCGATTTCAATAAATCTCCAACTGTTAATCCTGTTCCTCTATTATTCAAAACCTGAAAAAGTATATATGCATCATTTTTTGTTTTTGTGTCAATAAATATGATACAGCAATTATTATGTACAACATCTTCCATATCGGCGAGAAAGTCTAATTTTTGGTCATTTTCACTGCATTGCTTCAAACAGTTTTCAACGTATTTATTTATTTTTCCATATGACTTACTCATTTTCGTATGAGACTCTCTTGAAGGTTGCATTTGATGATTATTAATAATATTTCTGAAATAAATATCATCTGCTTCTGATAGTACAAGTTTATCTATTTTTTTTGGTCTTCGATTGATTTCGTCTTTATAGATTAAATATTTTTCCTCTAATTTTTTTAATCTACTTTCTACCAATTCTTTGTGCTCTGTATCATCCACACATTCTTTTATTTTTTCATACTGTCTATAAATTGCTATAATCAATAAGAGAGTTGTTGTTATTCTTTGCTGACCATCTATCAGTTCCCTTTGTTGCCTATTTGAACCTGGTACAGCTTTAGCAACACACACCACCCCTCCAAAAAAATGTTCTACATTTTTACCTCGATTTTTTGCTTTAAGCATTTTATCAAAATCTGAAATAAAATCGTCAATCTGTTCGCCTTCCCATGCATAATATCTTTGATATTTTGGTACTTCAAATAAAAAATTTTGCTCGAATATTTTTCCAATCGTAGTATAACTAGGTTCAATTACCATCTCTTTCGTCCTCCTCTATTTATTCAATTCCCAAAAAGCTTTATCTCTTATTGTTACAGCATTACTACTATCACCCATCTTGACAACACTATAGTGTTTTGAAAGATTTTTGATTTGATTAAATAAATATTCTTCTTCTGCTTTACTTTGTGTGTTAAAAATATACTTTATGTCCTTCATACTTAAATCGGCGACATTATGAATTACCCAAGTTAATATATAATTTGCATATTCATTATCCCCAGTAGAGAAATGACTCAATAACTGTGTAGACAAAATAGTACCGACACCAAATTCTCGCCCTTCTTTCAATATTTTTTTCAATGAAGAAAAGTCTTGTGATAGAAAATTATCTGCCTCATCAACTAATATCATCTTATTTATCTGTCGTATATTCCCATTTATTGCACTATGACCATATGCATGCATTTGTGTATAAAACAGATCTAATGTAATGGCAACAACAAGATTTTGAATTCCAACATCATAACCAGAAAGGTCAATTACAGTCACACCATCTAAAATTTCAAATAATCCTTTAGTCTTTTTACCATCTGGCTCGAAAATCTCAAAATCAATAAGGTTACTAAATGCTGCATATAAGCTATCTTCTTTAAGATCATCTCTTTGAACATAAATATTATATACATCGTTAAGAGTTGGTGCTTGCTTTGACCATGTACTAGAATCATTTACTACAACGCCATATCGTGAGTAAGCTTCCATAATGATATCTCTTAATAACGTCTCCTGTTTTATTCCTAAACCAAACGCCTTACTTATTGTTTCTTTAAGGCCATTTGCCGTATGCAACGGCAGTCTTGGCTTTGAATTATCAGTAACAGTTAGGGACAATGGATTAAATGGTAAATCTTCCAGACAATATACGCTTGCATTTGTTGCCTCAAGAAAATCTGGTTTTGTTTTGTTATAATCTCCTTTGTAATCAAAGATTAAAATACCTATTGGCTTTTCATTAAGGTTATATTTTCCTTCTCGATGTATTTGAGTTATTAGTGACTTAGTAAACTGTGTCTTTCCAGTACCCATTGTTCCTATGATTCCAGTATTGGTATGTAGTACTTTCGAGGAATCGTTTGGATACCATAATAAAGGAGTTTTTACATCCTGCTTTTCTCCAAAAATTATCTCCATATTCCTCATATCGCTATTAGCAATATCTTCTGCACTCACCGGTTCTATTAAATCACCTGTAATTTTGACTTCATTTGAACCCTGTTTATTTTCTTCATTTTCAAAAGTATTGGATACCTCTTCACCTGCTTGTGGACTATTGATTTCATCCGCTCTATTTGCTTCTATACCATCATTATCAAGTTCAGTTAAATCCGTTACTTCTTGGATCATATCCCATTCTACCGTATCAATTTCCGAAATGTTCTTTGTCAAAATATTTATGCCATCAAGTTCCGTCTTTTCCATAACGAGAACATCATCCTCATAGCAAAATTCTTTATTTCCATTACTATCTTTTTTAAATGAAATAAGCCCTGCTTTGCCCATTTGTGGAATAAATGATTCAACAATTTCATATTCTTCATTAAGGAGCTTTCTTCTAAGGTCAGAATCTGTAACCTCCTGCCATCCTTGATTTCCATCTCCTACAGAATATAATAAAAGTTTTTCTGCATTCGTAACTGCAAGTTGCATAAAGAAGTTTCTGTACAATCTTATCTTTATATTCTCACTGTCTGCTTTTCCATTACCAATCGTTTCCATAAAAATATTCTTTGTATGTATTGCTTGTTTTATCCCCTTTTCGATATATCCTGCGTCATTTTTACCTATTTTAACTTCAATAGGATAAAATGTTACTTGTACATTCTCAGAATTTCTGATACCTATCAATAAGATATCATCACTTGTTGCTCCACCATTTTCAAAGCCCAGATTTTTTGCTGAAAAAAACGAATCTTTCTGACGCAATCCAACTCCGCCTGAAACTCGAAGGATTTCCTCTAAGGAAATAGGAATCCATATTATATCCTGGAATTTGAATCTTTTAAGTGCATATTTTATTGCAGACAGAATACTCAATTTTTCTTTCGGAAAATAAGATTTACTTGAAAGAAGCCTTAACAGCCAATCTCCGTTAATTGCATTAAACATATTTATAATATCTGGAGATTTTTTCTCTGTCTCATGCACTCCATGTTTATTTAAATATTCCTCTATTACATTTTGATACTGCTTTGACTTCCTTGTAACGGTAATTGCATCATAACCACTTGAGGTTGTATTATATTGGTCACTATAGTGAATTATTAATAAATCTTTCGCTGATGGATCATTTTTAAAATAGCTTAAATCCACCTTAGGATTAATGAATGTCACCCAATTGCTTGCTTCATAAATCTTATCTAATGCATTTTGATTTGTTTTTGGTATTGTTAATGCGCTGCAAGTCTTCTCTCTATATTGGTTTCCATTAATTGCTGCATTTATTGAGTTAAGCTTAATAGCAATTTTCATTAGCTCAGAATTAGTATTCACATACTTGGTTCCAAATCCAGTTCTATAAGTGTCTGCTAATAAAACCGCAGGTGTTCCTGATGTAATACCACCCATAACCACACCGGATGGAATATCCTCCATTGCAGTACTTATCACTTGACTATCATCCGACATTTCTAAAAAAGTTATATGAGCATATTCCAATCCATCTACTTCATTTTTAGAGTAAAATTTTACATTTTCCCGGTATAAATCAATAACTTCATCCTCGTTCATATCGTCAACATTCAAATCCAAATTAAACATTTCCTTTATAACGGCAACATCGTCGATAGCCGAAAATTCTTCAAATGCATTTGCTATATTTTTCTTTGAATATACATTAATATAAATTGGTGTTATCTTTTTATTCTTTGAATTTCTAAGTTTTTTTACATAATACTTGAATACCCCTTCAAGTATCTCAATGCTATCTCCAGTATTTATTAGGTTAATTTTAATTGGAGCTTTATTTCCCATTTCAAAAAGATAGCTAAAATGATCGGTAAATTCCTCGATTTTTTCCGATACCAACTTTGATACATAATCTTTAGAACCTTTATATCTTGGCAGATACTCTTCTACATATATTTTCCACTCAGGCGAATGCGCCTGTTCGATTGGTATATATACAGCCTGTTCTTTACTGTATGGATTTATATTTATATATGGCAAAAGATATAGATGTTGAAACTTCCTTATTACATCCGTTTCAACATCATCAATACAATTTGAATCTAAACACATAATATGTAGTTGATATGCAATATTAATAGGATGTAATGGAGTTAACATAATCTCATTATCATTTCTATTTCTTTTAATCATGCCGATGTAAAAAATATCTTTTTGCTCCGCTGAAAGATAATCACCATCTTTTATTGTCTCCAGAACACTGTATATATCCGCAAGATAATTTCTATAAAGGTTTTCCAATTCTCCATCAATATATGTCAAACTTGGCAAACACTTATTGTTCCTAAAGTAATTTATTATCCTAGAGAATGCTGATTTTATCTTATCATTTATATTTAATGGCATTGGAAACAAGCCATCGGAATTATCAAAAAAGCCTAAATCTCCACGTTCAATAAATACCTGCTCTAGTTCAAGATTTTTACGAAACTCGTCTCTTGTAAAATAAGATTTCGTACCGTGTTGTAATCTATTTTCGCCTATATATTCAAAATTTGTTTTGTAATCTCTTTTTAATTTCCATAATTTCATCCCATCAATAACTTTTGGCTTTTCGGTAGCTCCTATTTTTAATATTGGAATTACACCGTTATTTATACAAATCCTAAACTTAACCATATCATTATCGTCAGAATACGGATATTGCTCATCAATAGTAAGAAGCATCTTATCATTTTCGGCATAAACAAGTTGATCTACAAATTTGATATTAACCTTCTGTTCCTGTTCGCCAAACTCGTTTATTATAACTTCACTATCATCAGAATTGATTAATATAGCACAATCATCCGCTTTACTCTTAATAATAACAGAGTATTTTGTTCTAATAGATTCAAAATATTGCTTTCCACAATTAACAACCGCTATTCTAAAATCAAATGCAGCATCATCTGTTTTATATTTTATCGAATAGAAAGTAGCATTTGCTTTTACATTTTGCAACTTAACAATTACCTTCTTACCAGAAGATTCACATGTCATACAAGTTGTATCATATGTCAGACTCTGCATCTTAGTGTATTCGGTAAAACTAAATTCCAAATCTATTTCAGATACTTTATTCTCATTAAATAGCAATATATTTCTAATTCTTGCCTTTGCTTTACTACTTCCTTCTTCTCGATCCCACAATTTACAATTGTGAATGTTAGGTATATATTCAATAACAGATTTGAATTTTTTATCAGCAATATATTTTTCAACATCTGCAAATGGTGTCAAAAACCAGTCTTCTTTTTTAAGCCTTTCAACACCCTTTTCATCATAATGCTTCTCCAATTGCAAATCCGAGATTCCGTAATTATGTATTTCTGCAACTCTTGCATAATTATTGCTATTTTCATCTAATCGTAGCTCTAATTTTTTTCCGCTATACTTTGATAACTTGTCATCAGGAAATAACCCAAACAACTTATAATCATCTTGCCTAATCTGAGAAGTTTCTAAAATAGATAAGATATCCTCATACTCAAAAACAGAAGGTGTTCCACCTACTAATTCATTTTTTTTATTTTTTAAATGCATTTTGAGTATTGCCTTGTCAATATCAGCAAAATCAGATTCTTCCAATTTACGATTAATATCTGTTTCAATCGAATTGATATTAAATGGCATACCTTCCTTATGAAATGAGCCAGCTCCCCCCAATAAGCTATCTAATGTTGATGAATGAATAAAAAATATGGCTTTATTTTCATAACCTTCTTCAACGCCAACAAAATTTCGTAATGTTGCTAAAAAATCTGGATGCGGCCCATTGTATGTAGAAGCTACAAGTAATTGCACACTATTGAACTGTAGTTCATATGTGTTATAAGTTTCATTTCTATCATCATCTTGATAAGTGAATGGACGAGCTATTGTATTATTTAGTAATTCTTTGTATAGCAGTTCGACTTGATTCTCTGATTCGAATTGTACAAAAAACTTATCTCCAGGTCTTAACGGATTATTGCGAAAAAAATTAATGATTTTTTCTGATAAATAACTATAAAATAGATTTGACATATTGAGCATCCCCACTATCCGATTTTTTCTCTAGTAAATTCAACTTTTCATATAATTCAACTATTTTCTTCTTTGAATCTCTATCAAATATCAGACCTCTCCTTTCAAATTCATCAAACAACTTAACCAACCGAATTCTTCCTTCGTTTTGCCCTAAAATAATTTTTGTGAACAAAATGATATCTTGTTCTGTTATGTTAAATGTATATCCTAAAGCTCCTCTTCTCTTTCCAAAATTGTAATGAACAAATTCAATAAATCTTCCCGAATATTTTTGATATGGAGATTTTCTTGTTCCATTAGCAAATTGATAATCAATCGTTTCAAATAGAATTCTGATCTCATTTGATGTCGTGCAATTTCCATCTTTTTTATTATCATGCATGCACAAAGTGTAATCAACATTCGTAATCCATTCTTTATAGCTACTCGTAATTCTAGCAATTGCCTCAGACATTACTTGATCATCTTCTGAATTGTTAAACATTTCAAAAAATTGGGCATAATCCATTCCACAATTCATACTATTTCGTGATAGAAATTCGAGTGTTACTGCATGTGAAAACAATTTAGGAATATACTCTATAGCATAACGCCAACCATAAATGTATGCATGGCGAGTTTTAGAAGTAACTTCCCAACTCAAAGTCATATACACTTTTTCTATCTCTTGAATATCTGCTTTTTCAAATTTAGATAACTTAATTGCTAATTGTGTTATATAGAACAGAAAGTAATACTCTAGAAACCTTCTTAAGTTTTTTTCATATAATTCAGGATTATTTATCATATACAGAATATCTTTTTGAAATACATCCTTAACATATGGTAGAAAACAGTCATATTTTGAATCTTCTGAATTTCCGCCTTCTTTTAATAGAGGTAAAGCTTCAAGAACTAATTTTTGTAATACATTTGATTCTGCAATATAACAAGCATTTTGATACTGTGTTTTAATCTCACTCTCTATGAACATAGAATATAAAAACATCGCAATTTTTTCATTGAAATTATTTGATTCTAAATAACTCATTGTCCTAATATTGAAAGGTACAATTGCACTATCTTTTATAAACATGTCCTTGACCATTTCAAGCAATTTATCTTTATTATCTTCAGAACATGAGATTAATTGTTCCATCTTTGTATAAAAATTGCTTATATCAATGCTTAGTTTCATTTTTTTATCATTCATTAATCTTGAAAATGCTCCTGCAACGCCAGAAAAATCATTAAAAATATTAGGACTGCTATTTGTAGTAAATGGAACTAACTTTAAGTTGCTCCCCTGAGTGTGAGTCCGTCCTTCATTAAAAAGCTTATCTACACCATTTTCTCCATCAAAGTCTATTTTTAAGCCACCCATATTACACCACCTCAAATGTATATCCAAAATCTGGACTATATTCTAACTTATAATTAATATCTTTATTACTAGCCTTTTCCTGAATATAAATAATCTCGTCTTTACTCCCAATTTGTGATATCTTATCAACGAAATTGGTAAATTTAACATTGATACTCTTATCTTTCATATTCGGACGATATCCATTAACAATCTTACTTAATAAACTATACAAAGAAAAATCAACTTCAATTTCAAACTTATCTCCATTCTTCGAACTTACATAATTCATGTATAAGACATTGGAAAACCTTTCAATTTCAAGCTCATTTCTATTCACAACATTATCTAACGATTGCTTAATATCAACTTTCTGACTTAATTTATATTTTGTCTGCATACTGTTGGTTGGTACAAGCATTTCTTCGCTTTCCGCACTTCCATTCCAATTTAAAGCTGCCTGTTTTACAAGGTTATATGCATCACGTAATTTAATCTTTTCTCCACAGTTCCAATAAAATAAGTTTTTCATATAATTATGGTACAGATTGTCCTTCACCTCAAATAAGTAATTTTTATTAAACAACCTATACATACGAATAAATAATTTTAGTAATTCCTGTTTTAATCCTGCATTACTACTTTCTGTAAAATCAATTGAATTAAATTTTTCCAAATATGTTTTAGCTTCTGGAAGAAATTTTGAAAATACTTCTATTATATTTTCCTTATTGGTAAATTCAACAATAAAAGTATCTATCTTTTCATTTCTAACATCTATAGGATCAATTTCTTTAAATGAATTAATCGTTATTGAAGATTCTATCCTTGAAAAAATAGAATTAGGCAACAATGATTTACAATAGCTTAACGGACTCAATTTAAAGATGTCTTTTCTTGGCTCTAAAGAACCTGTACTTATAAATCTCTCATCTACTATTATTTCGTATATAAGATTTAGTAATGCTCTGGTAGAAACAATAAGCTTATTTTTCACTATGCTTTCAATGATAATCTGAATTAATTCGTTTCTAAATATCGTATCAGAAAGCAATTCATAATTTGCTTTAACAGGACAAACATAATAGCTAGAACAATTTTTGCAACAGTTATTATATTCTTTTCTAAATGGATTTTCTTCTATATCTATAATTAACTTCGAAAGAAGGCTTTCAATATAGGAGGATTTTGGAAATTCTTCAGCCAAATTGTACAAATGATAATCGGTAAAATTAACATAATGAAAATTTGATTTTTCATCATCGAATAAAGTTACAGATATCGATTCCTTTAAAATATTTTCTTCGTCAACAAATTTCTTCAGAAATTTAAATTCATCATTTACATCTGCCTCAATAAAATTATTAAGTGTCCCCAAATTTATTGCAAGTATCAGCTTTTTACGACTAGCTAAAATATTTTTGTCGTTGAAATCATCTAACACTTCCCTTAACGTGTGAATTGCTGGTTTATTTATGTAGAAACTGGCAGTTGAATCATTATGTATCTGAAAATTCTTCATCAACTCTGGATAGTTTTCATTGTAATATGATAATAAATGTGACTTGCCATCTCCAACGCTACCACACAAAAGTATTAATTCTGCTTTATCAGTTTCGGACGCAGTATTAACAATACTATGAAATTCATTTTGTACTGGTCTAATGACATGCATATATTTTGTCAAAGGGCTAAGTTTTTTAGATGATTCTACCGCTTCTAAAGAAGACTCTTTTAACCGCGATAGTAAGTCTATAAAACATTTATTCGTTGTATTTTCCAATACAACATTATTATCAACTATACCTTCCATAATTCCCTCCTATAAAAAAGCTTTATATATTATTTCTAAAAACATCAAGTAGCAAATCTACATCTTTTTTTGTTGTATTTCTATTTAATGTAATTCTTAGAACCTTTGATACTTTTTCCTCTAACCCCATTGCAGAGATAACATAAGAAGGTTCTCCTGCACTACAAGCAGATCCTGTAGATAGTGCTACATCTTCACTGATCTTTTTAACGAATCTTTCATTGTTAAAGTCATTTTTATTCACAACTATACTTATTATTCCTGGCATCCTCTCAGCTGCTGGAATTGTTAACTCTATGTTTTCCAATGACTTAATACCTTGAAGTAAATAATCATCTAATGCCTTAATGTTTTTTGAATCGGATGCTAAGTTCTTCTTGGCTATTTCAGCAGCCTTACCAAATCCAACTATATTATGTACAGCAAGCGTACCACCTCTTACACCATTTTCTTGTTCACCACCATGCATAAATGCTGTAATTGGACGTAATCCATAATCATCATTTCGTAAAAATGCAGCACCTACCCCTTTAGGACCATATATTTTATGAGCTGAAAATGACATGTATAATGGTATCCTTTGAGTTATTCTATAATCCCTTTCATTTTTAGGCCCTTGTCCGATTTCGTTAACATCAATTACTTTTTTCCCAATCGCTTGTGTAATATCAATGTGAAGTGCAATATTTCTCTTTTGACATATCTCGGCAATTAAATCTATATTATTTATTGAGCCAACCTCATTATTAACAAAAAGAAAAGATGCTAATATTGTGTTATCTTTAATTGCCTGTTCAAATTCATTAGCTGATACCTTTCCGTATCTATCTACACCTATGAACGTTACTTCATATCCTCTGTCAACTTTTTTATTTTCACCAAACAAAGACATCCGTGGATCGTTATTTGAGTAAATTTCTCCATTTAAAAATTTACATGTATTAATTGTCGCTTTATGTTCTGCGAGTGATGTAATGATATGGTTTCCACCACTACCATAATACTTTTCATAATCAGCATAGCCTTTTATTATGAAATTTGTACTCTCCGTAGCTCCAGCAGTAAATATAATCTCTTCGGCTTTAGCATTAATTAAATTAGCAACCTTTTCCCGTGCATCTTCAACTGCATTTTTTGCATTTAGTGCCTTGCAATAATACTTACTTGAAGGATTGCCATACTCATCTTTCAAATATGGTAACATTGCCTCATAAACCTCTGGTTCAATCGGCGACGTTGCACTGTTATCAAAATAAATCACACAGTATCACCTACCCCTAATGCATGTTCTATATATCTATCAATATTCCCAGCATGATTGTACATATCTAGAAGAAGCTTGCTTCCCCTATCAATGTGTGCTTTAACATAAAAAGGAAAATATTCTTCCTCTGTCAGATGTCTACCTTCCACCTGTTCGATTAAGACTTTAAAATATGCATCGTGCTCCCCTGTAATAGTCTGTCTATTCAAATCTAAACCATCTGAATCAGACTTAAAGTCTGAAACAGATGTATTTTCTTTAATTGACCAAGCAATTGCATGCTTAACTAAGGTATAAGGTTTATAATTTGTTCTATTTTCTAGTTCATCAAAAATTGCTTGTGTACTTTTTGATGTTTTTAATCTAAATATCATTTTTCCACCTCGAAAAAGTATTTGTTTTGTACCGTTGTTCTATTAGCATTTTCATCATTTGATAATAAGTACTCTTTTGCTATATATGGTTTTAATGTTTTATAATACTCTTCGTTAATCTCCTCATCAGTTGATAAAACAATTACCTGTTCACTAATATTAGGAAAGAATTTGCTTGAAATGGCCTTCCTATGTCTGGCATCTATTCTGGCATATGGTGTATCAATGATAAATGGAATCTTTTGCCCTGAAAGTTTAATTATTGCCCAATAAAGCGATAAAATGAATATTTGACGTTCTCCCTTAGAGATTCTAGATAATTCCACTTTCTTGAAGAGTTTTATTTGTTTTGTATCACTACACTGTTCTATAGATTTTCTTAGTTCCTTAATGGATTTAACTGCAAAATATTTTAATAAAATAGTTTCACCCTTTATACCAACTAGATTCTGAAATTCTTCATTTCCATAATTCTTTATTAATGCTTTCAAACTTGATATGGAATATTCCTCATTTTGATATAAATTAAATTTAAAATCTTCATCCAATTCTATATGTGTTATAAGGTTATTTTTTCTGTAAATATGATTCAGATTCTCAACTGTCATAGTTTCCAACTGTTGCTTAATTATAGATGTTCTTCCATCCAACAGTTTTTTCATTACTTTTGAGATACCATTTGTCAGCTTATAAATATTTCTGTTCTGGGCTTTATCAACAATTTCTTGATAACATTTTTCTTGTTGCAATTCAAGACTATCAAGCTCATCTTTTTTTTCATCCAATTGGGAAAATAATTTCCCCCTCTCATCTTTTAGTTCATCAATTTGTCTAAGAATAGAGTTTTCGCGGCTGGAAAACATATGTGAATCTTCTTCACTCATAGTATTTCTCAATATTTCTCTGTTATAGCTAGCCACATTAGCTGATTCAATCTTATCCTTGATTTTACTCAGAAATCCCTCTTTATCAAAATCTAGTATTGCTGTTGTAATTGAAAAAACTCTATTTTTTTGCTCTTTTGATAAATCATGAATAGTTGCTCCATTTTCAAGATATCCTAGTGGTTTGAAATTGTTAATTATCGAAGTATATAGCTCATCGATAATAGTTTTTTCATTAATACTATGACCATGAAGTATCATACTAATAGTATCTTTATTTATATTGTCTGTAATATATTTAAACCGTTCACTTTTTTCTTCGAAATCTACCTGCGACAAAAGTGGTTGTACAAAATCAGCTGTAATTATGAATGGCATCAACCCTTCTACAAAACTCTTGATTTCTGTACTTAATTCGCTTCTCCTTTTTTCAGCCATATCTATTTTATTTAAAATAATTCCTTTTTCTTCTTCCGTGATACCACCAGCGTTTTTAAAGGATTCTTCTAATTCTTCTAATTCAACTTTTAAATCATTGATATCAATTTCTATTTCATGATGTTTGTCTTCATCTTGCGAAATTTCTAACTTTAACGATTCTATCCTTATTTCGTTCTTTTTATAAATTTCCACAGCTTCTTTATCCTCGTTTATATCAGATTTTGCGAGGAAATTAGAAGAATATTTTCGTACGATCTCAAATACATCCAAATCGCACATTGTGAATAATGCATTCTTTATATACATATTGTAGGAACTTGTAGAAAAAATATTGCCTACTTCTTCTCCATCAAATAAAAAGAAGTCAAAAAGCCCAGGCGGAATAACAGTCTGCAAATAATTTCGAAAATATGAAAGTTCTTCATCAAATAATTTATTTCCATTCTTTTCAACTTCATATATTTCTTCTAAACGTTGTTTAACATAATTCCACTTACGTTCAATTCTGTAATCAACCAGTTCGCGTTCTACCATTATAGATATATCTATAATGACGCTAGCTTCAACCATATCTTTTTGAAATGCATTGCTATTAATATACTCTTTAATTTTTTGAATATAGTGTGAATTAGTTCCAATATATCCAAATGCCAATGGCCCATATAATCCTATCTTTATTGCAGAAAAAAGAGACGTTTTACCTGCTCCATTCTGTCCACCAATCAAAATAATATTCTTATTATTCTCCACCTTGAAGTCAAATTCATTTACACCTTCAAAGGAGCTGAAATTATTCAGTACAAGTCTATTAATTCTCATTTCCAATCTCCTTTAACAAATCATGATGTAACCATTGCTGCTTTAATAATTTTTCTAAACTTTCACGCATAATTTTAGGATTTGAAAAATTCTTATTTTTATATGCTACTAATAACATGTTTCTAATCAAGTCATAAGGAACATCATAATCCTTCGCATAATTTTTGATTAATTCAATAATTGCACTATCCAATAATTCTTCTTTATAATCATACCAAGGTAGTTTTTCACCTGTTGCATCTTTATACAATTCAACAAGCGTTCTTCTCGTCAAGTCCAATTCATCATCCCAAATCTCATCGATTGCCTTAAGTTCTTCAACAGTTATTAGCTCATATCCCATTATTTTCTGTTTATCAAGAAGCTCCCTCAAAATCATTTGGCGAGCTTCCCATGTAAATGGTCCAAATCCCATTTCTCCGTTTTTTGTTTCATAAACTGTTCCATTTCTTCTTTTTGTTTCCCTATTTTTAGGAATATCTCTTTGATCCATCAACCACCTTCTGAAATCAGCCAAAGGTATTAACTCTCTATGTCCCGAACGAATAAAACCATTCAAAGACTTATCCTCTTTAACAACGGTGCAAACCCAACATCCAAAACGAGAATTACCGCAACTTTGTTTTTGTCCATCTCCTGAACTTATGCCCGCAAATGGACATTCTCCACTATCTGCGCCTGCATATAATTGTACAAGTTCACCGTTATCTGCTCCCCATGGTGTTTTACCTCCATCCAATTTTAGCAAAATATCCCAAACATCATCTGTTGTCAATTCAACTATTGGATTATATACATACGCATCTGTGATTGTCTCGTGTCGGTTTAATAATCTATTTGCTATTTCTCTTCCTTCAATTCTTCTCTTTCTCGCAATGCTCTCGTCTTTTCGAACACCTAATAAAACAACTACTTCTTTTCCTTTTTCCTTAATTAGATTTTGAATAAATTCACCGCTTGGATTGATTTTTAATCTATCCGTACACCATCTAAATGTTCCATTCATCCTTGGCGTAGGAAAGCCTCTTCCTATCACATTTGCCCAGAACGTATTATTTGCAGGCGGAGTTACCATACAAGAGTGAATCGGTAACTTGTCCCTTTTTGCTGCTTGTCCTAGCATTTCATTCATTTTACTCAAATATATTTTTATTAATGGATTTTCTATCATGGTATCTGATGAAACAATATAAACATCCTTTATTCTTTCATTTTTCGGAAGTTGTATCATCATCTTATAAACCAATTCAACAACTGTAGTAGAATCTTTTCCACCGCTATATCCTATTACCCAAGGTCTATCATCTGATTGATATACATACTTAATCTCTTCAATCAGTTCCTCAAGTGTATTTTCATTAAAATAACTATTTATCATTACTATTTCCTCTATGCTGTGCTACTTGATTAACAAGTCCCAAGCTTAATTCTTTCCCAGTATCATCTAATTTTTCAATAATACTCAATATTTGTTTTTCAAAACTACTTCCTGTTTCAAAAGAAACCTGGCGTCCAATTAATTCATCAAGCGTAATCTTATATAAATCAGCTGCACCCTGTAAAAAGTTAATATCCGGTGTAGATGTATTTCTTTCAATATTACTTATTACTTGTTGTGTCATATTCAATTCATCAGCAAGTTGTTTTTGTGTATACCCATATTTTTTTCTTAGGTCTGATAATCTGTTTCCAATTTGCATAAAATTGCCCACCTTTCCACTTTATCAATTATACAACAATATTAGGTATTTTCAAAGTTGACTAACAATATATTTGTATTGTATAATTTATACAAGAATATTGTTAGTTCAATATAAATATAGAGGAGGTCATACAATGAATTATTGTAAAACTTGTAATTGTAAACTAGATGAAGGCAACGTGTTTTCAAGCGATACGAGATATTGTTCTAAATGTGGTATGAAAAAACGTGAGTTTATAGCTGGAAGGAAATTAGTATTATATTCATTACGTTCTCTACCATTAAGCGGGAAAGTTATAAAAACAAAACGAATGATAAAAGATGCAATAAACGAATTTGGTATAGAAAAAGTATATGTTTCGTATTCAGGCGGAAAGGATTCTACTGTACTCTCTCATATATCCAAAGAACTTTATCCCGACATTTTACATCTATTTTCAAATACAACTAATGAATATCCAGAGACAATTCAACATGTTAAATGGGAGAAAAATCATAACAAAACCAATTTAATTACTGTAATTCCTAAAGATGCAAGCGGTAAAATTTGGACATTTAAAAGAGTTATAGAACAATATGGTTATCCTATGTTTTCAAAAAGAATCGCAAATGCCATTAGAACGTACAGACATGCTAAAACGCCAGCAACAAAGCAGAATTCAATCGACTATATTAATCGTAATTTCAAAAAATATGATAAATACAAAGAACTAAATATTTCAGATAAATGTTGTGAAAAATTAAAAAAAGAACCGTTGAAAAAAAAAGCAAAAGAATTAGGTCTAGAGTGTGCTATCATAGGTATCTTAGCTTCCGAAAGCCGTCAGCGCGAACAAGAATGGCTCAATTACGGATGTAATGTTTTTCATGTCAAAAAGGACAATCAATGTAGACCCTTATCATTCTGGACAGAGAAAGACATCTACGAATACATCAATGAATACAACTTAAAAATTTCCTCTCTCTACGAAAAGGGATATTCACGAAATGGCTGCATGTACTGTGGATTTGGAGTTCAGCTTGAGAATGATGGTCAAAACCGCTATGAAAAGCTAAAATATACACACCCCGTTCAATACACATATTTAGTGCATAACTTTGGTAATTTACTTATCGAATTTGAAATTTCATTTTAAAAAGAACGCAGCAAAGTTTTTCAAAAATAAAAACTTGCTGCACTTATTTCTATATGTTAATATATTTCATTATTGTAAAATAGGCTTCTTGATTTATTTTTTCGCTCTCAAAATAATATTCGTTTACAATTTGTTTTTCCAAGGTGCTCGCATTTTTCAAACCGTTTTTAATAACATTTTTATCTAGAGACATAATATTTGCAAATTTCATTCTAATACCAGTAACATTTCTATATTTTTTATCTATTCTTAGTCCTAACTTTTTAGCACGAATGCGCAATAATTTACTCACAAACTCGATACTTTTTTCCTGTTCACGTTTGCTCAAATTGCAAGTTCTAAAGTATTCAGCAACCAAAACCACAGTCTCTTCTCGTTCCCACATTGGTTGCTTATTATATCTCGTCTCATTTATTATTACATTTTCAGATTTTTTAATTTTAAATCCACTATCAGTGCTAACTTGTAGCATTTTTAGCACTAAGCTACTTAAGTTATTACTAAATGTTTTTACATAAAAATTATTCATAGTCAAAGTAGTCATAGTTCATTTCTCCTTTTCCAACACTTTCATAAATATTATACCTTTAATCCCCAAGCCTTTCATGAACTTATAAATCGTGTTTGATATAAAAAAGCAACCTTTACAAGCACAGAGTTTCTTCAAATCCAAACCGTTGTAAATGTATACTTATAAATTTTCATACAATTAAAACACGGTTAATAATCAACTGTTACACTATTGGGCTAGGAGAAGGGTTATACTAATTTATCTACGGGAGGGGTAAAAATTCTATTGACGTTTCAATTAACATAATGTTGCGCCTTTCCCAAATAAAAGCTTTGACTGTTTCCTTATGATTTCCATCATAAAGAAAAAATAAATTCTAGCAAAGCCCGGGGGAGGCCTAAAAAACACTCAACAATTATTTTCAAATTAAGTATTGTTACTAAAATACTTTTTTAATTCTTTAATGTAATATTTCATCTCAGAAGCTATTCTTTCCGCTTCATTATTTCTGTAATCTTCATCGAACAATTCAATACAATTCTCAGAATATTTTTTAAAATTATATTTATGCTGATTAGAATCACATATACATTTATAAAATAAGCTCTTGTAGCCATTCTCTCTTATTTCTGTTTCTAATACCGTATTGACTGCTTCAGAACATTTATTATAAATTCTTTTTTGACTATTTGAAATATCATTACTATTAAGTATTTCATATTCTCCATTTATTATAGAATAAAACCCAAATGAATAATATAGCTCAGGGTCTAATGTTATATTTAAACAAAAATGTAATTCTTCTTCCTTTGCTATCTTAAATGTATGAATCTTATAGATAATATATGGAATTGCTTGTTTCGATCTTGCATAGAAATAGTCTTTTGCAGACTCAAGTTCATATTCTACCGGTTTTTCCCTTTTTATGGATTCCTTAATACCTTTTAAAAATTTATAAAAAACTTCACCCTTGATATCTATTAACGATTTTTCTATCTGTATACATGCCTTAAAATCGTTTACATCAGTAACGAAACCTTCAATCATATTTTTCACATTATCCTCAGTTATAATTTTTTCAATAAGTAGCCTATATTGTTTTATAAAACTATCCTCAATGCCTTCAAATTCGCAAACTTTGATTATTTTTTCTAGCCACGTTAAAATATGCTTACTAAAACTAATATATTGCAATTTTTCAACATTAATATTTCTTATGCTTTGCTCCGTTGCTTCTTTTCCATCTAACGTCAAATACAGGATTCGGTAGTCTTTATTTTTATGATAGTTCTTTACATACTTTTCATATCGCCATAACTGTTCATACTGGTCTGTTGCATCAATCTTAAGTTCTATTACGATACACGTTTTTTTACTCTTTAGAAAAAAATCAATTCTTCCGTCATTAATAGAATGTTCTCTTATTACTTCCCAATTTTCTTCTATGAATTCATTTGGCAATCCTATAATATCAAAAAACTCATTAAGAAATATTTTTTTCCTATCCTTTGTAAATTTTAAAAGTGTGTATAGCATAACAGAGTGCGTAGAAACCTCATTTCTCTCAATATTTAATATTGAAAAAATATTATAATCTAATCCTGTTCGTATTCTTTTTTCCTCATATTGGAGAACAATTTCTTTTGTTTTTTCTATGATAGAATTCATCTATTTCACTCATCTCTCAAAGTAATTATTATAATAAAATTATATACTTCCGTTGTATTTTAATCAAATCCAATTTTTTTGGTAGTAGTAAATATATTATTTGTATTTCTATTCCTTCTATAAAATCTTTCTATCTATATTTAAGCTGAATATAAAATTACCTTTTTGCCTTCCGATACCCGGCAGATTCCGCTTCTTCTTCCGATGAGAAAATAATTAAATGCTTTGATTTACCCATTTCTTCATAATCTCTCTGCCTAGGACAATGATAAATCATAGAATCTGCATTCCCACGAATTTCTATTTTTGATGAGTTTTGAACATCCTTTATGGAACTTTCATTTTCTAGTGTGCTTTCACCATTTGTGTAATCAATATAAATGCCTGGCTGCACATTGAAAACAAACACATTAAAACAAATCGATTCTCCTTCATCCTCTATGGAATACCCTTCCATCTGTACACCATCCGCTACCAAATTATCTCCATCAAAAATTGGAGTCACTCGATAAATAACATGATTCCCGTTCTCTTTTACAAAATCTGCTACCATGTTTTCAAATGGAAGCATCCCTTCTACATTCAGATATCTGGTACCGGTAATGAGATTTTTCTCATTTGCATTTTCCCCTGAAAGTTGATATCCAATCAAGTGACATCGGTTATACAAATATTTTCCATTCACATTATCATACTTTATCGTTTTCCACCCAGAAGGCTTGATCATGCCAATTTTTCCTCGCTCTTCGGTTGGCATTATATCCTGTCCTATTATTAACGTTGCTACTCCACATCGTCCCAAAGCATCCAAATCACTATATTCCTCATAGGATGTTGTTGATAGTTCTTTTGAAGAAAAATCCGGGATATTATCATGAATTTCTACATAAGGGATTCCAGAATATTCCGGAATTTCTGTAATTTCAAATGAAGATTGATTTTGCTCTGATGCTCCAGAACATCCAGTAATACTACCTATGTAGAAAAGGAATAATAAAACTAGTCCTGTCATTTTAATTTTGTTTTTCATCTTGATCTGCCTTTCTTCCACATCTCCTACTGCATGTTCAAGAATATCACAAAAGCTGATTACATGACAATAGACCGTATTTTCTTAATAGAAATTACGGTCTAGCCTTTTTCTTACAATAACTACTTTGTAACAGACTATCCTTCTTATAAGTTAGCCTACCGGTGATGTACAGATATAAGTCCAATGTCCGTTTGTATTTTCTTCGTCATTTTCATAATCATATCCGGACAAATCGATCTTCAACCATAAAACAGCCTCTCCCATAGATGCATCATCTGGTACTTCTACAAAATAATCTAATACTTTATATGTATCGTTTTCATAGAGAGAATGTCTATTCTCCTCGTTAACTGCATCCATATCATTTACTGTATAATAACTATCATCTTCACTTGTTTTAAATCCATTTTGCAAATACTTATCTCCCAGTATTTTTGCTACTGCCACATATAAGTTGTCACTCGCTATATCGCTTACGTTCAGAGTAAAGGAAGCTGACACATTACTTAATGTTGTTACCGTTATAACGGTAGAGCCTGCTGCATTTATGTCAAGGAACCCATAAGAATTAAATTTTGCAACATCTTCATTAGAAGATGTCCATTTAAGCTGGCTACTGCCGTACTCCGGAGTTGTTGTATAATAGATTGAATAACTCTTTTTCTCACTTGAGATTGTTATCGATTCTGAAGGAAATGTAATTTCTGTTATTTTCTTTCCAACATTAACACCACATCTTGTTTTTTTACCACCACTTGTGACCACTGTAATTTCTGCATAGCCACTCTTACGACCTTCTACCAAACCGTTCTGTGACACTGTAGCTACTTTTGTATTGCTTGATTTCCATGCAACGGTATCAATAACATTGCTTGGCTCCAATATTGCTTCAAGCTCAATCGATTCACCTATTCCTAAATCAATGTATTCATAATTAAGTGTTACGGATTTTGCCGTCTCCCCAACCGTAATTTTACATTTTGCACTTTTATTACTTACACTTGTGGTAGCACTAATTTCAGCAGTTCCAGACTTTATTCCTTTGATTTTTCCACTTCCAGTAACAGTAACAATCTTATCATCACTAGACTTCCATGTTATTTTATTGTAGTCTTCGGAATATTTCTCTTTTACGGATAGGGTTTCTGTCTTGCCTATTCCAATACTTACAGTACTATTTTTCATCTGAATTGTGTTGTTTAAGGCATTTTGTAACTTTTTCAATTTCTTCTCTTTTTTTGAAATACTAGAAGAATAATCCTTGACCTTCACCGCATTACAAACTGCACAGGTGTATCCATTATAAGTTTTATATTCACCTGTTGTTCTAACGTATCCCATTACAAAGACAAGAAGGTCATCCAAATTTTTTGAATCATTAACCCAATAATACGTTGTGCCAGAAAAAAGACCATCTTCAGCAATAATATATGGAGAATTACTAATTTTTTTTGCACTTAAAATTGGGATCAAATCCTCTTTTTGTTTTTTTGTCTTTTTCTGAAGATCATTTAATTCACTGATTTCTTTCTTTAGCTGTGTAATTTCTTTTTGAACCGATTCTTTTGTGTTTGTTGCTGCCCCTACCGTTACTGTTGCTCCAAATAGCGAAGACAATATGATTACTCTTAGTAATAATTGTCTCATTTGTCTTTTCCAATTCATTGTTTTTTCCTCCCGTTAATGTTTTGATAAATAAAATCAATCTAAATTTTTTTACCCCAAAATTGATTACGTTATCATACATAGCACCCCTTTCAAACTATACTTTTTACTTGATATAAAAAGTATAGCAAGGACGGAAGACATGAAATGTCATTATTAAGATTTATTTTAAAAAATTAAAAAGCAACCCTCCCGAGCTGCTTTCTAGTGTTGATACTTCATAATAAATTATATTCTACCTAAATCATTTAAGTAATTTACTAATGCATCTGCCATAGATTTCATTTCTTTGCATTCTGATTCTGAAAACTGCAGACTGGAGTATTGCTGGTGTTTCTCATAATAGTTTGGATACCTTAAATCATTGTTTAAAAACTCAAATCTTAAATCTTTCAAAATTCCAATACAAATCTGCTTCTTCATCTGCTCTTGTAATGTAGAATCGCCCTTACACAGGATATTAATTAAAAAATCAATGGATTTTTCAAGTGAATGTCCAATCTTTTTAATCTCATTTCCAAAGTATGGATTTGTTGAATCAATAATATTGCAAATTTTCGCCTTTACGGTTTTTTCCATAGATTGAATGTATAAGTATCCAGCTTGATTATAAAAGCCACTGTTATGTAATATTGTTGCTGCACGATAATCCTTTAAGGCAGTCTCACTGTATGAATATGCTACATCCACACTTTTTTCTAATTGTATCCTGTTTCCTAAATAGTATTTTGGCATTTCAAATCCCCTTGATCTTTTACTATTTGCACCGATAAAATCACCTAATCAATAAAACAATTATTAATTTACCTTTTATATTAATTGAAGTTTTACCATATATTCAATGTAATCATTCGTTCTACTTAACGATTCTATAAGACGATTAATATATGCATCCGCAATTGTTTTATTAGGAATACTTTCAATTACTCGTCCTAATCGTAGATAGCTTTTAATCACATTATCATTCTGCTCTTTTCTTTCCTTCTCCAAATCCGAAGAAGAATCATTTACTTTTTTTACTATTGCCGTTACCGCAGTTATACCTACTACAGCTGCTGCTATTACACTTCCAACTCCTGGTATAAACATGAACCACATTACATTCCAGTATAATAAACTAGAACCAACAATTGTTGCAATAGGTAATCCAACTCCTGCTGCTACAGTTGCTAGAGTTTGACCTAAAGCACCTATTTCCTTTTTAGTAATGTCTCCTTTAATAATTCGATATGGTATTTGTGCAAAAGGAATTAAGTTATTTAATACCGAATCCTCAATAACTAAATCCAGTGCTACATTACGAATAAATTTTCTTTCCTCCGCAGTTATATCTCGTGTTCTTCCGGTAGTATATTGTAAAACAGCAACCAAATCTTGTACCAATGCATATCTCACACTCATATTAGAAGGATACGGCACTTCTTTTAACATTTCAAATAATAATTGTTTTGTTTCAACACCATTGAAATTAGCTTGAGCAAAATCTAGTGTGTTTTCAAAAGCCATTTTGCTCATTTCCAAATCATTTGAAAATCTTAAAGCTTCAATTATATCAAGATTATTATTCTGACAAAATTTAATTAATATTTTAGCATAAGGAAGTTTAACCTCATCTGACATACTTTTTATTAATATTGGTGTATCATATAATGCCATAGGATAATTTGATATTTCAGTAATCATGTCTAAAAAAGCCGAAAAATCAATCTCGACTGCTTCAATTTTTATTTCTTCATTTGTTCCGGTTTTTACTAATGTAATTGATTCAGCTTTTGCACTATTCTTTGAATAATTAATCCTAGAAGTCTTTAAATCAATATCTGCATATCTAATAAATAATGGTTTTTTCTCCAAAAATGGGAGAATACGCATTCCACAAGTTGTAAAAAGAATTTTAACCAAATATACTTCAGCTAATGAAATTATTGTCTCTTCAACAACATCTGGGGCATATTTCTCTTTAAACTTAATGATTCTATTTTTTTGAGAATTTTGTTTTTTTTCTTTACTTTCACTTGAAAATATTTGAAAGAATCTGGAACGAATGATACTTTGTACCATTCTGTAATCTTCATATTTATTAGCATTTCTTTGATTATTTGTACTATTTTCATTCAAAGGTTCTTCCAAGTTACTGTAACCCTCTTTTTGAAAGATAGTTTCTTCTTTGTTGAAATCATACAATTGTCCTTCATTATCATTATCATTTTTAATATCATATTTTTCTACAATTCCTTCGAATCCTATTGTTTTAACTTCACATTCTATAGATTTTTGGATATTTTCTTTGCTAGCTTTATTAAGGTTAAAGCTTTCTAAAAAATTCTTTTGAATATCCGTAAATCCCCACAATCGATTTCCTAAATAAATATACTCCATGACAACTCTTAGAATTACCTTTTGAGCATTTAAATCATTAATTGCATCAATCTTATGTAAATCAATTTCTTGTAACTGAATAATTTTCAGACACTTTCTCACCATAGATAAGTACCTTTTTTGCAAATCACTTGGAAATTCTAATTCTAGCGATAAAGTGTAAAGAGCTGATACTAAAAAGTAAGATTCCGATTGCTCTAAATTTCTTATATCTAATTGTTCTTTCAATCCATAAGCCTCCATCTTCTCTTTATATTCTTCATTGTTATACATATTTTCAAAAGATTCCTGAATATCATAGATTAAATCTCTATTTTGATTGTCTACTTTCTGACCCAATTTTTCAAACTTTTCCTCAAATGGTTTTGCCCCTGCAACCATACCTGCCTTAAAATCTTTAGTACTCATAATAATAATCTCCTCTCAAGAAATATCCATACCTATTACAATTTCGTTCCACCTATTTTCTAAAAACTCTCTCTTAATTTGAGATATAAATTTTGAATCTGTTACTAAACGATATATTGTCACTAACATACCGCCTATATCAATCTTGTTATAGTCCTTACTTAATGCCACATAAATTAAGTTACTAGAAGATGCAATACAGTTTGAATAGGACAAAATTTTTCTAGTTTTTACTTCATATAATTCTATCGAATCATCTTTTTTTTCATCAAAACATTGCAAATGCAATGCTTGTATGATTTTATTTATTATTACACTAATGATTGCTTGACTACTCACTATACCTGCATTCTTACCAACCAGTTTCATCATCTTCTTTGCTTCTTCACTATTCCATCCTTTTTTTAACAAGTTTTGTGCCGTTTCAGCATTAATAATAGGTATTTGCAATCCTAACTTGGTAAATTTATCTGAATTTTGGTGCATTCCTTGTTTAGCAACCGCAGCAAATAGCCTCTTGTCATCTTCTTGCACACTTTCATATGTTTTGTTCAACATATTTCCAATATCGGAAGGCAATGTAATTGTTTGCCCTTTTGATTTTATACCACAACCTTTTATTATAAGTGGTTCATTTAACGTAACATGGAATGTTTGAAAATCGCGAAATGTAATAGTTCTTGAAATAATATTCATTGTTCCAATAATCCATCCTAAAATTGGATCATGTCCCCACGTAGCAACATGATGATTATTGCCACACAAATTTTTACCTATCCCTTTAATATTTTCTAATCCATTAATAATAATATTCTCCGAACCATTCATTGCATCATATGGTACAGGTGCACGTATTATTTCTTCCCAGGTAAAATGTCTTTCACTTAAAACTAACTCTTTTCCCATATTTTTTTTTAAGTAGTTGATCTGTTCATTTTCTTCAATTTTTGCTCCATCACAAGCCTCAAGTCTCATTTCCTTAGATGTTTTTTGAAAATTTGAATCTAATGAAGGCATGAAAATCCACTTGGCACATTGAAGAGCAGTTGCAAAAAATAAAAATTCAATATCTCTGGTATTTAATTGAGTTTTTAAAGCAAATTCCCTATCAATGTCATTAATAATGCTATATGAATCACGACTTATATCCGAAACTCGTCGACACTCATTAACTACTTTATTTAAGCATTGATCGTCTAATCTTGCATTATTCAATTTTTCATTTGTGTTACCTCGCAATTTGTCGAGTTCACTTTTCATACAATATTATTCTAATCCTTTCTATATTCTTTCTTCTAACAAAATTAATTAAATTGTTATGTACTAAACATGCTCATCAAATTAAATATTGTTGTTTAAACATGTTCTCTTTTTTGTATCTAGAATTTCAAGATAATCTCCTTGACTCCTCATCCACATATCTATCCCATCTCCAAACACTTCTGCTTCTACCATCCATCCTTTATCGTCTTTGTCAATAATTTTTGCTGTTGGTAACCGATCCAAAATAGCGTCAATATCATATCCTTTATATTTAAAAGTAATTTTCCTCAATCTTCCTCCATACATGAACTGCACTCTTTTCCGGAATTCCCCTTCTTGAAACCGATCCACATATGGAACTCTAAAATGTTGGTCGCTCACCTCATACTCCTTTATACGATCAAGCCGATAGATTGTTGGAAAAGAGTCATTCTTATTTATGAACTCTTTTTCCTTATCAATTCCTTCAATATAAGCAGCCAGATAAAAGTAGTATTCTGAAAACATTAATGCAACTGGTTTTACCTTCCTTCCTACTAATTCACTACTTGAAGCCTTCAAATATTGGATATTCAAATAGCGACTCTCCTTAATTGCCATTCCAATCTCCCAAATTCGATCGACAATAGAAACTTTATGCCTTAATTCAACATAATGGAATTGCTCATTTCGGATTAATTCTGTAACCATTTTTTGTTTCAATTTTGGCACGCAATTTTCCAATAACTTATCAATGATTGACATCATTTCACTCTTTGTAAAAGCTCTGCTATCAAGAAGTATCTTGCAAATTCCAAGTATTTCTCCATTGGTAAGTTTCATCTTTGATACCTTGTCCAAGCGATAACCCTTTTCTGTACGGTCATACACTATCTTGTTAATGAATCCCGAATCAATTGATGACTTATCAATAAATTGCCCGATGTCCTTAATATCTCTTTGAATTGTTCTTTCATTTACTTCGTATTTCTTTGCTTCCTCAGCCTTATTAATAACATTTCCGTCCATTAATCTGGAATAAATTTCAAGAACTCGTTCCGCCTTATTACCTTGATCTTTATCTATCATGTGCATCACCCCTTCATATAATAAGATAATTATAATCATCTACATAGACACATAATGTCTTTCTAATCATTTTTCTGAAAATTCTATGCTTCACCACCTTTTGTTTACTGGCATCTCGGACACTTCCTTAACCAAACATCACAACCGTTAGCTTCATATTCATATCCACATTTTAAACATTTCATTTGATATGATTTCTGCCCAGGTAATGTGCCTTTGTGCCCTGCCAATCTCACATTTTCTTGATTGTTTCTATTTACATATCCAGTGAGCAACGTCTTCCCGGCTTGAGAGCCTCTCTTTTCTTTCACATCTTGCGCTCTTTCTTTTACAGTTTGTATCCTTGTTTTCCCATACTTTTCAATATCATGAATCATGGCAATACGCTGTTCCAATGAGATCTCCGCATCCAACTGGACCAATCCTGCAACTCTCATATATTTAATATTATGTTTTTCATTATAATTGGCCTGATTCCATGGTTTTCTGCCTGGGCCATTATAAATCTCAGTGATTTCTCCCGTTAAACGATTCATATGTAATGCAATAAGATACCTTGGTTCCTCACCTATTGCAATCTGATTTCCTTGCGTCATCTTTATTTGTACTTCACGCCCATCTGGACTTGTTCCATCATGGACAGGCGCAGATGCCTCATACAAACTGATTCCATAGTAATATGCTGCCATTACTTCCCCTATGGATCCTACCAAATGACCATCCATCGTAAAATGCCTGCCCTCAAAAGTCGTTTCCAAATCGTGCACTATTTTAATCAGTTCCTGTATTTTATTTTTGGCACCCGCTATCTGTTCCTCTGTGTACATACTCTTCTCCTGATTTCATCCGTATTTTTGAAATACTACCTTGATAAGGTTATTATAATTAAAATTTGTTCTATAAATTATCTCACAAACACTTTCGTACATTTATCAAAAATCGTGCAGAAAGGTATTGCTATTTGAATACAGCAATACCTTTCCATATATTTAATCATAAATATTCTACTATTTGTCCCTTCATACTCCCAAGCCCCTTCTCATTTGCATAAACAGAATATTCCTCTTTCGAGCCCCTTATGAATATCCCGCAAAATTATTATACCATTATCTACCATTTATTTCAAAAATTATTATATATTTCCATCTTCTTTAAATTTTAATTGGATTGAGTTCATTATAAAATCAATATATTGTTTTTATAATATCAACCATACCTCTCTCCGAGCTGCTATTCTTTTTCTTACCCAAACCGAAACAATCATTTTATAAACAAACATTCTGTTTAAAATAACTTATTTACTTTTAAACGTTTATATAAAAAAAATTACACCTTTACAAACGTAGATTTTCTTCAAATCCAAACCGTTTGTAAAAGTATACTTTATCTCTTTGTAAGCCAGGAAGCAAACCACCTGCATATATATTTACTATGAATTATCACTCAATTTTGGTTCCGAAAGGTTACGTTTAATTTGTAATAAGGTATTGTTAATTATTCCTTTTTATTTAATTATCTTAAATAATTCTTTTACTGTGGGATATATTTGTTTGAATTTTTGATATTGTTTTTCATATTTTTCCACTAGTTCTGCCTCTGGTTTTATCGTTTCAACTATTTTTACCAGTTTCTGCGAAGCTTCCTCTACAGTTGCATATTCTCCACATGCAACTGCTGCAAGAATCGCTCCTCCATATCCAGGGCCTTCTTCACTTTCAATCAAATCAATTTCAATATTTAATATATTAGCAAACATTTTTCTCCAGATAAGGTTTTTTGCACCTCCACCACACAACTTAGAACGAGTGATATTGGTCCCAAGGCTAGAAACAACTTCAAGTGAATCCCTAATAGCAAATGCAACACCTTCCAAAACTGCCTGTGTCATGTCAGTTCTAGTGGTATCCATGGTCATACCTATAAACGTTCCTCTGGCATATGGATCGTTGAAAGGTGAACGCTCTCCCATTAAATAAGGAAGGAAATATACGTGGTTCTCTCCAAGCTTTCTTATTTCTTTCATCTCTTGTTCATACTCTTTTGTTCCTATTATATCTCCCAACCACCATTTATTACAAAATCCTGCACTCAACATACATCCCATAAGGTGAAAGTTTCCATCCGCATGAGCAAAGGAATGAAGTCCAAAATTTGGATCTACCTTATACGATTTATTTGAAATAAATACAGTACCCGATGTTCCAATAGAAATATTACACAAATTATCCCCAACAGTTCCAGTTCCAACTGCTGCTGCTGCATTATCCCCTGCGCCAGCTGCTATTTTAATTGAATTTAATAATCCAAGTTTTTCTGCAATTTCTGGCTTTAAGGTTCCTACAACTTCATAACTCTCATATATTTTTGCAAGTTGATTCACTGTCACTCCACAGATTTCTATCATTTTTTCAGACCATTTTTTGTTTTTTACATCAAGCAATAACATTCCTGATGCATCTGAAACATCCGTGCAAAAACATCCTGTGAGCATATACGCAATATAATCTTTGGGTAGCATAATTTTTTTAATTTTTGCAAAATTTTCAGGTTCTTTATTTTTAACCCATAATATTTTTGGTGCTGTAAACCCAGTGAAGGAAATATTTCCTGTAAAATTTAATAGAGCTTCTTTTCCAATCACATTGTTTAGATATTCACACTCTTCAATTGTTCTTCCGTCATTCCAAAGTATAGCAGGCCTAATTACCTTATCATTGTCATCAAGAATAACTAATCCATGCATCTGTCCACCAAAACTTATCCCTGCAACTTGAGATTTATCACAATCTTTCACTAATTCTGCCAGACCCTCTAAAACAGCATTCCACCAATCCTGCGGATTCTGTTCTGACCAGCCTGGATGTGGAAAATATAAAGGATATTCTTTGGATACTATATTTTCAATTTTTCCATCTGCACTCATCAGCAATAATTTTACTGCTGATGTTCCTAAATCTATTCCAATATATAACATCTAACGCCTCCATTCGTGCAATTTTAACTAAAAGGATTTTCAGTTGGATACATCATTCCTTTTGGTTGATTAAATCCAATCTCATCCACTGATACACCGATATATTTAAACACTTCATACAATTCTTTTCCAAAAAATCCGAAAGCAACCGCTCCATGATGAGGATAATTTCCTTCAATAAGAACATGTCGATAAAATCTCCCCATCTGTGGAATTGCAAAAATACCAATAGATCCAAACGATCTTGTTTGGACAGGAAGCACTTCGCCCTGTGCTATATATGCACGGAGTTTTGAATCTGCAGTACTTTGTAACCGGAAAAAAGTAATTTCTCCAGGTACTATATCCCCTTCTAAAGTTCCTTGCGTTACTTCCTCTGGTAGATTTCTAGCCATAATCATCTGGTGTTTCATAGAACATGCTGACAATTTTTTTGAAGATGTATTTCCACAGTGGAATCCCATAAAGACATCCTTTAATGTATAGTCAAATTTTCCTTTAATATCCTGATCAAACATATCCGCTGGAACAGAATTGTTGATATCGAGAAGCGTCACTGCATCTTCACTAACACATGTTCCGATGAATTCACTTAATGCACCATATATATCAACTTCACAAGATACCGGAATTCCCATACCAGTCAGTCTACTATTAACATAGCAAGGTACAAATCCAAACTGTGTCTGAAATGCTGGCCAGCATTTTCCCGCAATTGCTACATATTTTCTATACCCTTTATGTTCTTGAATCCAGTCAAGCAATGTTATCTCATATTGTGCTAATTTAGGTAATATTTCTGATTTCATATTACCTGCTCCTAATTCAATTTCCATATCCTTTACAACTTCATTTATTCTTGGATCTCCAGCATGTTTATTAAATGCTTCAAAAAGATCAAGTTCTGAATTTTCTTCAATTTCAACCCCAATATTATATAATTGCTTAATCGGAGCATTACATGCAAGGAAGTTCAAAGGACGGGGACCAAAACTAATAATTTTTAAATCAGATAATCCAATTATTCCTCGTGCAATAGGTACAAATTCTTTAATCATATCTGCGCATTCTTCGGCTGTTCCTACTGGATACTCGGGAATATATGCTTTGATGTTACGAAGTTTTAGATTATAGCTTGCATTAAGCATTCCACAATAAGCATCTCCTCTTCCATCTAACAAGTCATCCCCGTTTTCTTCTGCGGCTGCAATGTACATGGCTGGTCCATCAAAATGTTTTGCAAGAAGAGTTTCCGAAATTTCTGGTCCGAAGTTTCCTAAATATACACAGAGTGCATTACACCCCGCTTTTTTAAGATCTTCAAGTGCTTGTACCATATGAATTTCGCTCTCAACAATACAGATTGGACACTCATAAATATCAGCATCCCCAAATTTTTCTTTATATGCTTTTACCAATGCTTCTCTTCTGGAAACTGAGAGACTTTCTGGAAAGCAATCCCTACTTACTGCTACAATACCTATTTTTACCTCTGCCATATTCTGAAACATATTTTTCTCCATTCTTTCTGTATCACACAGAATTTTAAAACTTTTTATTGAAATTATTAAATTTATTAGTATAATAACGAAATTTATTTGGCAAATAATATACGTTTATACTTCTATATTAATACCTTGCAATCCGTTAAAGGCACCTTTAATCTGCGCATCTGAATGAGCTATTAACCATTTGTTTTTTGCAATTAACAACTTATCTTCTTGTTGGTTATTAATAACTGAATTTATATCCATATTTGTTCCTTTGGGAAGTACAACAACATTTTTAAAGGGTTTTCCATCTACACTACACGGTGCATAGTGTAGCGTGGTAGCATACATTTCGATTATTTCGCCAGCCATTACTTTAAATGCTTCAACTTTTGAGGTGTCATATGTAAAATCATTTTTGATATCTTGTTGCTTGCCTATTAATAAAATTAAATCAGTAATTGCAATCCCAACCTCAGAATTACGATGATATTCCAAAGCATTTAGTTTATTATTTGTTCCATTACAGTATCCAACCTGTATTTGCAAATCTCCAAAAATACTTTTTCTAATTTTTTCTGTTACAGGAAGTGCTTCCATTTCTGACATTGATGGAAAATAAACAACCGAATCAATAGGAGCTTCTATTTGTTCCATGATCGCTGTCAATTCATTAAGATCAAAGTTTCCTTGAATAACTCTACCATAATCCTTGAAGGCATCATCATTCACATTTTTTATAATCATTTTCTGCATCCTCCATATCTTTTTATTAAAAAAGAGTAAATGCTTTCGTTTATAGCATTCACTCTTCTTTGTAATTATTATAGGTTCTTAGCCTTTTTATTTCCACCATTTACTTATCTAATATATAGCACTTTCTTGCCTTTTCTTGCTTTTCTTTTTTATTTTATTTTTCACTTATTTCATCTTTTTTATTTCTATCCTATATTTACTTGGTAAAACACCATACCTTTTCATAAATGCATTAGAAAAGCTCCTACTATCGGGAAATCCGTTATTTTCTGCAATTTCACTAATTGTATTTTCCGTATTTATCAACTCTTTGAAACCATGATGTACTCTTATATCAAGAAGATAATTCTTATAGTTAATTTTTGCATACTTTTGAAAAATTCTAGAAAGATAGGTTGGCGAAAATCCGAATTTTGAGGCAACACTTTTCAAGGTGATATCGGCTTTATAGTTCTCATGAATATAATCCGTTATTTTAGATAATTTTTCCAATTGTCGGTTCTGATAAATTCTTTCTCTATCAATACCATTCTCTTTATACTTCGTAATTAAAATATACAATACCATGTAAAAATAGCTTTTTACTTCTAAATCGTAGCCATACCCTTTTTTTTCATACACGTTATACATATTTCTGATAAGCGATATCAATTCTGAATCTTCCTCATATCTAGTACTTTTGAACAGTATGTATTCATCATCTGTGTACGCTTCAAATCTTTCTTGTGGTATCTGAATAACAATCGTAAAATTTTTATTTGGTGCATCTATAGAATGGATTTCATTTGAGTTAACCAATATAAATTGATTCTTTGTCACTGAATAATGTACAGAATTAATAGAAAAATCAATAGTTCCATCAATAACAAGAAATAATTCAACTGTGTTATGCCAATGCTTCACCACATTGTAATTTCCATTCTTTCCTTCAAATAAAAACATACGAAAAGGAAGATCATCATTAGGAACTACCAATTCATATTTAAATTCCATACTATAACATCCTTTCTATATTAATATGTTCAATTGTACCTATTAGAGTTATTTTATCGCCTAAGAAAGCGGTTAATACTTGTTTTACTGTACGTATTTTTTGCAATCCGACCTCTTTTTTACTGACAAGTGCATCAGTATTTATTTGAACGGTTTTTCAATGTATCTTTTATAAACACACACTCCCAAATACGGAATAGAGGAATCTGTCATTTGACATAAAAGTCGTTTTATCAAAAGTATCCATAAAAATAATACCACGAGAACAACATAATTGTAAGCGAAACTATTGTTTTTCATTTTTAATAGCACTCCATGTGTTTTGCAAAATCATTATGAGTATATCTATCAGGCGAATTATTTCCACCAATCATTAAGGATTTGGCTGTATCTGTTTTTTCCCTATGGTAAGAATTTTCACATGATTACCTTGTATTATGTCCACCTACATTTTTATCAAACCTCCATAAAGACACATGGCATCATTTATCCGTTACTACCTCCATTTTATGTGACCCTTGAAATAAATAATTCTTACACCTTTTTTCTATGCAATTGTTTCACATGGTCGTTGAAAGTAATTAATATCAAAAAAGTTAGTAACTATATTGAGCATAGTACCATTAAAATGACTTGGTAAAAAACCTAGGTTATATTTTAAAATGTATGCAATATTTTTTCCGGACTTTACATCTGCTAGTATGGTCCAGCTTCGTTTGACACACATTATACATAAAGTAGGGTAACCTATTTCTAGGCTACCCCCTTATCAAACCGCACGTGCGCTATTAACGCATACGGCTTACCAATTGTAGTTTTATAATTTATGATGTAATCAGGCTTTTGTTATATGCTATTCCTTGCAATCTATTA
>JBGSNZ010000010.1:0-47001 GCA_041739345.1 Acetivibrio sp.
CATCAAGGAAAGCAATGAAAAAAGCGTTTGGTTATTAATAGAAAAATCGCTAGAGATGGTTTATTTGGCGAACCTAAAAATAAATAGAAGATATCATTTTGAAAAACAAAAATAAATTGCCAACGTTTAGTTGACACAAACATGAAAGAAAGACGTATTGCAAAATTCAGTGAAATAGAATATAATACGGAATATAAGATTTGTGTTGAGTTAACCACATGAAATACTCATTGAGAGGTTTCATGTGGTTTTTTGTCGTTCAATTTTAGTTTTATCATATGAAAAGGAGGATTTTATGGAAACATTGTTACTCAAAAATATCCAAACGATTTATACGTTTAATAATCACGACGAAATCCATCAAAAAGCGGATATTTTGATTCAGGATGGGGTAATCAAATTTATAGGAAAAGAATATCGCCCAGAAGAACATTCATTACCGATTCAGGAAGTGGATTGTACTGGATTGGTTGCTTTACCGGGTTTTGTTAACACGCATCATCATCTTTATCAAACACTTTTTCGAGGAATAAAAGAAGTGCAGGAAAAGCCTTTATTTCCATGGCTTCGTGGTTTGTATCAATTTTGGAAATATCTGACACCAGAGGCAGTTTACTATGGTGCATTAGTTGGGTTTAGTGAACTTTTGAGAACGGGCTGTACCTATACGGCAGATCATCACTATGTATTTCCAGAAGGTCAGCCGGACACCTTGATTGATACTCAGATTCAGGCAGCAAAAGAAATTGGAATTCGTTTTCATGCGACACGCGGGTCTATGTCACTGGGAGTGGATCAAGGGGGATTACCTCCGATGTCTGTTGTACAAAAAGAAACTAAAATCTTAGAGGATTCAGAGAGGCTGATTCATGCATACCACAATGCTTCTCGCTATTCTATGACGCAGGTTGCATTGGCACCGTGCTCACCATTTTCAGTAACGACAGACCTTATGAAAGAGACAGCAATGCTCGCAAGAGCGAACGGAGTGCTTATGCATACCCATCTGGCAGAAACGATGGATGAAGAACGTTTTTGCTTGGAAACGTATGGAAAACGTCCGTTTGAGTTGATGGAATCTGTTGATTGGGTTGGGAACGATGTCTGGTTTGCTCACGGAATATATTTGAATGATGATGAGCTCAATCGTTTTTCTGGTTGTGGAATCGCACATTGTCCGTCTAGCAATATGAAATTGAATAGTGGTATTTGTAGGACAAGCGAACTATATCGTAAGGGAATCAAATTAAGCTTAGCAGTCGATGGAAGTGCAAGCAATGATGGTTCAAATATGATGGAAGAAGTAAGGAGAATGTACCTGTTAAATCATCTCAAATATGGTACGCAAGGTTTGACGGCATATGAATGTTTACGCGTCGCAACCAGAGGTGGAGCAGAAGTCCTGGGAAGACAGGATACGGGATATCTTGATATAGATATGGCAGCTGATCTAATTTTGTTTGATTTAAATGACATTGCTTATGCAGGATGTCACGATCCACTGGTTTCGCTTGTTTGCCTTGGAAATCATTCCTATACAAAGATGACCATCGTCAATGGTAAAATTGTGTGTAAGGATGGTCAGTTAACAACAATTCACGGTGCAGACATCGGGAAAAAAGCGCACGCTTGTGCAGTGGACTTAGTGGAAACAGCACGAAAGACATTTCAACCAGTATAAATTAAGTGAATATTACAAGATAGAGGTTTGGTAATCATTTTTAATAAGTTAAAAACAAGGAAACTCGAGTGATAATTGAGTTTCCTTGTATATCTATAAAAATAAGATTGTAAAGTGAGAGAGCTTAATTGTTTTCCTGTGGATTTACGCCTTTAAACATATAAATTCCAAGAACCGCTGTAAAAGCAGTGGCAGCATAAACACTGAATCGTTCAAATACACCAAAATAGGCTCTTGGAACAAGATTTGTTCCGATTGTGCCTGCAAACATAAATGTTAATGCTATTGTCGCCCATATGGCGATGGACTTATATTTTTTGTCCCGATAACCACCAATCATAATTAGTACTAAGGAAACAATGGAAAGAACGACAACCAAAAGGGTAACCACATAGATATGTATGATATTTTGAAATGTACTAACATATCCACTGGTAGAAAGAGGAAACAAAGAATAACCAATGTTTGATATCCAATTCATAACAGCGAACATATAAATGCCAATTCGAATTGTCTTATTAAATCGGTTCCGAGCATAAACACATACCATAGAGATACAAACAATCCCACATGTACCATAGATACTGCTTAGTTTAGCCCACAGCTGTCTGGAGGGCGCATCCTGGGCGCTTAAATCACTTACTGCCTGGCTTAGACTATCATATCCTGGATAAGCAATTGGTGATACTATAACTGCCACCATATAGGAAATTAAACCAGCCATTCCTAATAAACCAAACCAATTTAGCAATGTTTTCTCATTTGTTCTCACCGTACTATTTCCTTGCTTTTTCTCGTATTCTGTCATCATAATTCGTACACCTCCATAAATATTCTTGTTACTATTGGTTCTGCCCTAAAAACGTTAAGATTTTATTATTTACAGATTCAGGAACACTTACCGAAATTAAATGGGATGCATCTTTCATTATTTCAATCTCCAAGTTTTCGATGGAGGATTTTGCGACGAGAAGTGCTTTTTTTGTATCGAAGGCAAATTCATTTTCTCCTAGTAAAATCAATACTGGCATGGTAAGTTGTGTAAGTTGTTTCTTTTGAATTATTTTTGGGAAGGACGCATTTGAATTTATATTCATTACGGATATAACAAATTGAGATATAATACTATCTGGAAGAGGCGCTTCCTTTGCACTCCCCCAGCCTATATAATTTTCTACATTATTTCTTGTTGGGTGAAATCCCATTTTCATTATCTTAAAAAAGAATTTAAAATACATTTTAGTAAAGGTTTGTATTGGACTTAGAAGAATAAGTTTATTTACCCTCTGTGGATTGTGAATTGCGTAATTTGCAGCATTCCACCCACCGATTGACAATCCACACAAATTAATTCTATCTATATTAAGAGAATCTAGGACTTCATTTAACCATTTTGCGGATACCAATGGGCTACGTATTTTTTTTGTTAAGATACTTTTTGAAGCCTCTGATATTAAATCAATGGCGTATAGACAATATTCCTTGCTAAGGCCCGCTACATTTGGGTACCAGATTGTTGCGCCACAACTTGCAGCATGAAGTAGAACCAAGGGTTCTTTTGTTGTATCTCCACATATAAGTAAATGTGTCTTTCCAAAAGAAGTAGTTATGTATTTTTCGGTATAAGGAACGGACCATAATTCCAATGACTTTTCATAGGCTTTAAAATAATCTTCTTGTCCTTGTTCTGTTCTAAAATTTAATCCCTTTTTCATGATATTCTCCATTCTTACACCCGTGTTCCGAATTCATTTTTTTCTTAGCACTTCCTATAATTACCATTATACAATTCTTGCAATTGCATGTATATATTATTCAAAAAAGCATTTGTAATAATAAACCTAGGAGGGTAGTGCCTTACATTGGGTCTTATCCTTTACTGAATGGTAATGTATTTGGAATATCTCAAACCTAATTAGATGCAAAAAAAATATTTACCTTAAATTATGATAAAAATTTAACAAAAAATAAACCTGAAATTACGCATTCTTATAAAATATTAACAATAATAGAGAACTTTGCTATAAAATAATTAATCAAATTTGGAAAACGTGTATTTTTATGCCAAATATTTGTCATAATATATAAAAAATGAGTAAAAGTAGGTGGTTTTTCGAATAATATGATAAAAACATGTTGACAAAATGGTATATTAAATGTAATATGTAACAAAGAGATGATAACAATAACACAAAAACATAACCAAAAGATGCATAAATAAAATGAATTATACGCCTAAGATAGTTTAAAGGAGGAAGATGTTTTGAATAAGATAAGAATGACAACGGGCCAAGCATTAATCAAATTCTTAGATAATCAATATGTAAGTGTTGACAAAGAAGAGATTAAGTTTGTAACAGGAATGTTTACAATCTTCGGTCATGGAATTGTACTTGGTATCGGACAGGCACTTGATGAAGATCCAGGGAGCTTGAAAGTGTATCAGGGAAGAAATGAACAAGGTATGGCTCATGCAGCAACTGCATATGCAAAGCAGAACAATCGGACAAAAATTATCGCATGTGCTTCTTCCATTGGACCGGGGGCAGCGAATATGGTAACAGCAGCAGCACTCGCAACGGTAAATAATATTCCGTTATTATTATTCCCTGGGGATACATTTGCTACCAGACAGCCGGATCCAGTATTACAACAATTAGAGCAAAGTAGTAACTTAACCATTACTACAAATGATGCATTTAAACCAGTATGTAGATACTGGGATAGAGTTGCCAGACCAGAACAATTGATGACGGCTGTAATTAATGCAATGAGAGTATTAACAGACCCAGAACAGGCAGGAGCAGTTTGTGTAGCAATGCCTCAGGACGTTCAAGGCGAAAGTTATGACTTCCCAGAAGACTTCTTCCAAAAACGTGTGCATAGAATAACCAGACCAATTCCTGTGGCAGAAGAAATCGATGATGTAACCAAACTGATTTCACAAAGCAAATATCCAATGATAATTTGCGGTGGTGGTGTAAAGTACTCCAATGCTGGCGCAACACTTTTAGAGTTTAGTGAAGAGTTCAATATCCCATTTGCAGAAACACAGGCAGGAAAAAGTGCATGCAAATCAAGTTCAATCTATAATTTAGGTGGAGTTGGAGTTACTGGAAACTTATCTGCCAACACGATAGCAGAAAAAGCGGATTTGATTTTAGCAATTGGTTCCAGACTGTCAGATTTTACAACAGGATCAAAGTCACAGTTTAAGAATCCAGATGCAAAATTTGTAACATTAAATGTATCTAAGTTCCATGCAAATAAATTAGACAGTGTGAAAGCAATTGGCGATGCAAAGGCTGGATTAGAAGCATTGAGGTTAGTACTAAGGGAAATGAGTTATCGTTCTTCTTATACGACAGAGATTGCGGATGCTAAGAATGCATGGACCAAAGAAATGGATTTCTTCAAAAATTATGTTTACAACGATGAATTTGAGCCGTTGATAAAGTTTAGTAACCCTGGTTCAATCGAAGAATTTAGTAAGTTGACAGACAGTAAGCTGACACAGGTAGCTGCCATTTGTATGGTTCGGGAAAATATTGCAAAAGATGCAATTATTACAGGTGCATCTGGAAGTCTTCCAGGCGATTTACAAAGAATGTGGACCACAGATGCAAAAGATAGTTACCACATGGAATATGGATATTCTTGTATGGGATATGAAATTGCGGCAGCTCTTGGAGCAAAGCTGGCACAGCCGGATAAAGAAGTTTACGCGATGGTTGGTGATGGTAGTTATCAGATGTTACACAGTGAAGTAATGACTGCAATGCAAGAACGTAAGAAGATAAATATTCTTTTGTTTGATAATAGCGGGTTTGGATGTATCAATAATCTGCAAATGTCAAATGGAATTGGTAATTTAGCTACGGAGTTTCGATATCGAGACAATGATGGAAGCTCCTCACATGATGGTGACTTAATTACCGTTGATTATGCGATGTCGGCAGCAGGATATGGACTTAAAACATATACTGCAAGAACAATGAATGAATTAGAAGAAGCCTTAGAGGATGCAAAGAAACAAACCGTATCTGTATTAATTGATATTAAAGTGCTTCCTAAGACGATGACAGAAGGTTATAAATCATGGTGGAATATAGGTATTGCTAGCACATCTCAAAATGAGAAGGTGCAAGATGCATATATAAGAAAAGAAGAAAATCTTAAATCTGCTAGAGCGTATTAAAAAAAAGAAAAGAAAGGAGGAAACGATTTATGTTTGAAATGTTTGGATATCCTGAATATTCGACAATGGGTGAGAAAATCCTCACAACACAAGAAGGCAATTATAAGGATATGATGATGGATATCAGAGTTTACAAAATGCAAAAAGGGCAAGAAAAGATGTTCTGTATGGAGAAGGACGAAGCTGCATTTCTTCTAGTAAGTGGTAGCGTAGAGTATTCATGGGGAAATCAAACAGTGGCGGTCAGTCGAACAAATTGCTTTGATGAAAGCGCTTACTGTCTGCATGTAAGCAGAGGTACCATGGTTGTTTTAAAAGCTTTGGCAGAAACAGAATTATTAGTACAGTCGACAGAAAACGAAATGGAATTTGAAGACAGATTTTATCAGCCTTCCGATTGCATGGAAATGACATCAGGACTTGGATTATGCAATAATACTGCGGTTCGTTTAGTTAGAACAGTATTTGATTATTCGAACGCACCATATTCTAATATGGTACTTGGAGAAGTGGTAACAAACCAGGGTGCATGGTCTAGCTATACTCCGCATCAACATCCACAACCTGAAGTATATTACTATCATTTTGATAGACCACAAGGTTTTGGTGGATGCTTTATTGGAGATAATGTCTTTAAAGTAAAAGATGGCAGTTTTTGCGCTATTCCAGGTGGGCTTACCCATCCGCAGGTTACAGCACCAGGTTATCGCATGTATACTTGTTGGATGATTCGTCATTTTGAAGGCAATCCATGGAAAGATAGAATTGATGATCCACAACATTTGTGGATGCTAAACGAATCTTTTTCGTGACTTGTGGGTAAAGTAGAAAATAGCAATTGTATTTAAAGTAAATGAAAAAGAACAACAAAAACGCATATGATTGAAAGGGGTATTTTTATGAAAAAATTATTAGCTTTAGGTATGGCATTAATGTTAACAGTTAGTTTAACAGCATGTGGAACAAAAGAGGATACATCATCTACGGATACAGACAATGGAACAACAGAAGAGACAACAACAGAGGAAGCAACACCAGCAGCAGATGCTGATATCAAAGTTGGTGTAATTTTAAAAACATTATCCAGTGAATATTGGGGTTATGTTGCAGCCGGAGTAAAACAAGCAGGTGAAGATTTAGGCGTAAGCGTTGATCTACAAGGACCAGCTTCAGAAACAGCTTATGATGAACAAAACAATATGATTGAAACAATGCTTTCATCTGATCTTGATGCACTTGTAATTTCACCATTACAGCCAGATTCTGTTGTTTCTGTATTGGGTGATACGGCTACACCAATTTTATTTGTAGATACAGATGCTGCATATGATAAGAAAGTAACCTATATCGGTACTGGTAATAAAGAAGCTGCTTATCTTGGTGGCGAATATGCTGCAAAACAGGCTGGAGAAGGTGCAAAAGCTGTTATTATTGGTGGTGTTCAGGGTAATACTACAAGTGATGCACGTGAAGCTGGATTCAAAGAAGCTCTTGAAGCAAATGGAGTTACAGTTGAAGCAACTCAATATGGAGAAGGACTTGCAGATAAATCAGCAAGTATTATGGAAAATCTATTAACAAGTTTAAATAATGATATTGACATCGTAGTTTGCCATAATGATGAAACAGCAGCTGGTGCAGCTAGAGCCGTACAGCAAGCTGGTTTAACAGACGTTCTTATCGTTGGATTTGATGGTATTCAAGCAGGTGTTCAAAACGTAATCGATGGTAATTTTGCAGCTACAGTTGCTCAATCACCTTACAATATGGGTTATATGGCAGTTGAAAAAGCAGTTGCAGTAGCAAAAGGCGAAACAGTAGAAGCAGCAATTGACACAGGTGCAACTGTAGTAACATCTGAAAATGCACAAGCATACTTGGATGAATTAAAATCAGTATTAGGCCAGTAAATATAAATACTAACATTTACTCCTGCTCAATGTGGGAGTAAATGTTAATACTAAATATTTTGAACATAATATTTCTACTTATTATTCGTAAACCTGATTCCAATACGATAATAATGAAGTAAGTCAAATGGAAAGAAAAGGTGATATGACAATGACTGATTATGTAGTAGAGTTGAAAAATGTTACAAAGCGTTTTCCAGGCGTAGTTGCACTAAACAATATGTCATTACAAATCAAACCCGGAGAAATTCACGGTCTAATTGGTGAAAATGGAGCGGGAAAATCCACATTGATTAAGGTACTTACGGGAGTTCATTCAGCGGATGAAGGCGAGTTGTATGTCAATGGTGAAAAGCAGAGTTTTAAATCGCCTAACGATGCTAAGAATGCAGGAATCGCTTGTGTATATCAAGAATTAAATATTATTAAATTGCTTTCAATTACAGATAATATTTTTATAAATAAGACGATTCGCAAAAAAAATAGCAAGATTTTAGATTATAACGAAATGCATAAAAGAGCACATGAAGTAATGCTTTCTCTCGGACAGGATGTAAATGAGAAGAAACCTTGTGGCAACTTTGGAATGGGAATTATGCAGATGGTTGAAATTGCAAAAGCCGTTTTGATCGATGCAAAATTAATTATAATGGATGAACCAACCTCCAGCCTTGGAGAAAAAGAAGTAGATCAGCTAATGGCTACTGTTCGTATGTTGAAACAAAAGGGTGTTGCAATCTTATTTGTTTCTCACAAATTAGAAGAATTATTTGAACTGTGTGATCGTGTAACGGTAATGCGTGATGGTGAACATATTATAACAGAAGAAATTGAAAATATGGATAACGACAAGCTTATTACAGCAATGGTTGGACGTACGTTGGATAATCAATATCCAAAAATTGATGTAAAAAAAGGAAAAGTAGCTTTAAAAGTAGAAAATTTGAATTCAACAGGAGTTCTTCATGATATTAGTTTTGAAGCTTACCATGGTGAAATATTAGGAATTGCCGGCTTAGTAGGTGCAGGACGAACGGAAACATGTCAGGCAATCTTTGGTGCTTTTCCAATTGACAGAGGAGATGTCTATATCGATGAGAAAAAGGTTAACATTCGGTCACCGAAAGATGCAGTAAGAAATAAAATTGCTTTGCTAACAGAGGATAGAAAAGGACAAGGCCTTGTATTATCACTAGGAATTGATACCAATCTGATATTAGGAAATATGATGCATTTTACAAAGGGTTTGTGGTTAAATAAGAACAAAATAAAAGAAGTAGGTTCAGTAAATATTAGTGATTTTAAAATTAAAGCACCTAGTTTGAAAACAGTCGTTGGTCAACTATCTGGTGGTAATCAGCAAAAAGTAGTTATTGGAAAATGGATAAATACGGACGCAGATATTTACATTTTTGATGAACCGACAAGAGGAATTGATGTTGGCGCTAAGGTAGAAGTTTATAATATTATGAACAAATTAGTAGCTCAAGGCAAATGTGTTATCATGGTATCTTCTGAATTACCAGAAGTACTAGGTATGAGTGACCGAGTAATTGTAATGCGAGAAGGCCGAATAATGGGCGAGATTGATAGAGCTGCAGAACAATTTTCACAGGAAACCATAATGAAGGCAGCATGGGGAGGAAAATTATAATGGAAAATACAATGAATATTAAAAAAATTCTTGGAAAGTTAGGTCCATTGCTTGCATTGGTAGTGCTATCGGTTATTTTAACTGCAGCAAGCCCTAATTTCTTAACAATCAATAATGTTATGAATATTCTAAGACAAACAGCTGTAAATGGATTGATTGCATCTGGTATGTTAGTAGTTTTAATTACGGCTGGTATTGATTTATCCGTAGGAGCAAATGCGGTGTTGTGTGCTTGTGTTATGGGTATGTTTTTAGATAAGTTTGGAATAACTAATCCCGTTATATTACTAGGTGCAGGTATACTTACAGGAATTACAATTGGATGTATCAATGGTCTTTTACTTACAAAGCTTCATTTACCTCATCCTTTTGTTTCTACGTTAGGTATGAAGAATGTACTTGCTGGTTTGGCATTATTTGTGGTTTCAACTAAAACAATTAGTGGATTTCCAACATCAATTACATGGCTTGGTTCTGCAAATATTTTTAAAAGTGCTCACTTTTCAGGTATTCCAATTGCATTTATCGCAATGCTGTTACTATTTGTTGGATTCCATCTATTGCTAAACTATACCGCTCTTGGCAGAACCATTTATTGTGTGGGTGGCAATCCAGAAGCAACACGACTTTCTGGTATCAATACAGACAATATATTGATTTTTGTATATGCTCTTTCTGGTTTTGTTTGTGCAATAGCAGGTATTGTAATCGTAGGTAGATCTGGTGTAGCAAATCCATCTTCCGCAATTTCACCATATGATACAGATGCAATTGCAGCATGTATTATCGGTGGAGCATCCTTCATGGGTGGTAAAGGAACAATCTGGGGAACTTTAATCGGAGCCTTGATTATATCAATCATCCGTAATGGTTTAACCCTATTAAATGCAGCAAGTGATATGCAATACATGGTAATTGGTTTTGTAATTATTGCAGCAGTATTCATTGATGTTACACGTAACAGAATGGAAGCAAAAGCAAGAAGATTAGCTGGTAAATAATATGAACAAATCCTAAATATAGGATTTCATTGATAAAATTGAAAGGATGGATTTTAATATGATTAAAATTGGTATTATTGGTGCAGGAAGAATTGGTAGAGTACATGGAGAAGGAGTTACTTATGGAGTGAAAAATGCAGTGGTAACTGCAATTGCAGATCCATACATGAATGATGAAATTAAGCAGTGGGCTGAGGGATTAGGAATTGAGTCATGCTATACGGACTATCATCAAATCTTAGAAGATTCTGAAATTGATGCAGTTATGATTTGTTCATCAACCGATACACATGCAGATATCTCAATCGAAGCAATTCGTGCTGGAAAACATGTATTTTGTGAAAAACCGATTTCTCAGGATTTGAATAAAATCAAAGAAGTTATGGAAGCATTAAAGGAAACGAATTTGAAATTCCAGGTTGGATTTAATCGTAGATTTGATCATAACTTTAGAGCAGTAAAGAATGCAGTTGAGGCTGGAAAAGTTGGTGATGTTCATTTGATTCGTGTAACGGCACGTGATCCACAGGCGCCCCCAATTGAATATGTGAAAGTTTCAGGAGGAATGTTCCTCGATATGACCATCCATGATTTTGATATGGTATGTTTCCTTTCAGGCTGTAAAGTAAAAGAAGTATATGCAGCAGGAGCAGCACTTGTTAATCCAGATATTGCAAAGGAAGGTGATATTGATACAGCAGTTATCACGATGAAGATGGAAAATGGTGCAATTGCAGTCATTGACAATTCACGCCAGGCTGCTTATGGATATGATCAAAGAGCCGAAGTATTTGGATCGAAAGGACAGGTTGCGGTAGCCAATGATACATCTTCTACAGCGGTACTTAGTACAGCAGACGGTGTTGAAGGCGAAAAGCCTCTATATTTCTTCTTGGAACGTTATATGGAATCTTTTAAAAGAGAAGTATCTGAATTTACACAGGCAATTGAAAATGATACCGATGTTCCTGTTGGTATTGATGCTGGATTACAACCAATCATTATCGCAATTGCAGCAAAAAGATCTCTCGATGAAAATCGCCCAGTATGTATTTCAGAAGTACAATTCTAAAAGAATAAGGAGAATACGACATGTTCGATAAAAATAAAGTAAAATTAGGAATTGCGCCTATTGCATGGACAAATGATGATATGCCAGATCTTGGTAAAGAAAATACCTTTGAGCAATGCGTAAGTGAGATGGCATTGGCTGGATTTACGGGTTCTGAAATTGGAAATAAGTATCCAAAAGATGTAGATACGTTAAAGAAAGCATTAGAACTTCGAGGAATGCAGATTTGTAACTGTTGGTTTTCCTCCTTTTTAACGACAAAACCGTATGAAGAGACAGAAGAAGAATTTATCAAACAGGTTGACTTCCTAAAAGCAATGGGAGCCAAAGTGATTGGTGTTGCAGAACAAGGACATAGTATTCAAGGACTTGATAATTCTGTATTTGATGACAAATATGTTATGAACGATGAAGAATGGAATTTACTTTCTACAGGACTGAATAAGCTTGGAAAAATTGCAAAGGATAAAGGTATATCTTTGACCTATCATCATCATATGGGTACGGTTGTACAAACAGAAGAAGAAGTGGATCGTTTTATGGAAAGCACAGATCCTGAGTATGTAAGCTTGCTTTTTGATACAGGACATTTTGCATATAGCGGAGTGAATCCATTGAATATCGTACAAAAATATGTAAAACGCATTAAACATGTACATTTAAAGGATATCAGACAAGAAATGGTGGATAAAGTAAAGGCAGAACATTTAAGCTTTTTACAAGGAGTTCGTCTTGGTACTTTTACTATTCCAGGAGATGGCTGTGTTGACTTTAGCCCAATCTTTAAAGTGTTAGAAGAAGCTGGATATGAAGGCTATATGTTAGTAGAAGCAGAGCAAGATCCTGCCATTGCAAATCCTTTTGAGTATGCACTCAGAGCTAGAAAGTATATTGCACAAAAGACAGGTTTATAATCATTATAAATGAATAAATCGATTACATGAGAGAAAAATAAGGGGGCATTGCAAATTCGAATATTATATTCAAATTTTGCAACGGCCCCTTACTTTTATTATGGGGTGATGAAATGAAAAGTTTAAAATTAAAATTAATTATCAATTTTTCAATTATAATTATTTTATCTAACATTGTAATAGGAATTGCAGCATTGCTAGTTGCCAGTTCTTCTTTAACAAAGGAAGCAAAATCATCGCTTGTAACACTGGCAAGGCAGGGAGCATTTGTAACAGAAAGTCGTATGAAAATTCAAAAAAGAACATTAGAAACGTTAGCTGCTCTAGAAGAAATACAAAGTATGGATTTTGATATCCAAAAACCGATTTTAAAAACCGTATTAGATAGTTCTGGGTTTGCTGATATTGGTATTATGAATACGGAGGGCAAAGTTTTTTATTCGAGCGGACTCATGCTACAGTTATCAGAAAATGATCCTGCAAGAACAGCGCTACAAGGGGAAGAAGATGCTTTTAATTTTGCATTTAATGAGCAATCACGAAAAGTAGATTTAATGTATGCAACCCCGATTAAAAAAGACGGTAATGTTATAGGTGCTTTGGTAGGACGCAGAGATGGTAATTCCTTAAGTGATATCATTAGTGATATGGGATACAGCAAAGAAGCGAGTGTATTCATCATTAATTCAGTTGGTACCATAATTGCGAGTCATGATAGTGAACTGGTATTAAGTCAATACAATCCGATTGAACTGGCAAAGAAAAATAAGACTTTAACATCTTTGGCATCTACCTATAGCAAAATATTAAAAGAAAAGATTGGAATCACGGAGTTTACGTTAGGAGAGCAAAAAGAGTTCTATGGCTTTTCTTCCATTCCGGGTACGGAATGGATTATAGTATTTACAGCTAGTCAAACGGAAGTATTAGCGAGTATTCCGATACTTTTATACACCTGTCTGATAATTATAGCGTGTACACTGCTGATTAGTATTATTATTACATATTTTATTGGAAGAACGATTGCCTCACCGATTATAAAGGCAGTAACGCTTGTAAAACAAATAGCAGGGTTAGATATTACAAACGAGATTTCGGAAGCTGACCGAAAGCGAAAAGACGAAATTGGAGAGCTGTTTAAGGCTTTGCAGAGCATTACGGACAATCTTAGAAAGATTATAAAAGAGGTCAGAGATTCTTCGGAGCAGGTAGCTGCCTCTTCTCAGGAGCTTACAGCAGCTTCAGAACAATCCTCATCTGCGATTGAAAAAGTTACGAAAACAGTAACAGGAATAGCAGGAGGGGCTTTGGAACAGGCAGTTAGTACGGAGGAAGGCTCCTTAAAAGCCGATCAACTAGGTGTTGTGATTAAAAGTAATCTTGATTTTGTATTAGAATTAAATGTTACTTCAAAAGAAGTGTCAAGTGCAGTAGACGAAGGCTTAGCGGAGATTGAAAATCTACTAAAGATAACAAAAGAGAGTGATTTGGCAAACAAAGAAATCTATGATGTTATCACCAAAACAAACAAAAGTTCCATCGAAATTGGAGAGGCTAGTAATGTTATTAATTCCATTGCAGAGGAAACGAATTTATTGTCATTGAATGCTGCAATTGAAGCTGCAAGGGCAGGGGATGCAGGAAAAGGATTTGCTGTCGTTGCCGAGGAAATCAGAAAGCTTGCGGATCAATCTGCAAATTCATCCAAAGTAATCGGTATGATGGTAGATGAGTTGTGTAACAATTCTGCCAATGCGGTCAATACAATGGAGCGGGTATCAACGATTGTGAAAGCACAAACCAAAGGCGTTGCTTCTAGCAAAGACAAATACATGCTAATTGACAATGCCAGTAAAAATATGATAGAAATAGCGCAGCAGTTAAACGTATCGGGAGAAAAGATGGACAGAATGAAAACGGATATTCTGAATACAATGGACAGTCTGACACAGATAGCGCAGGAAAACTCCACTTCCGCCCAGGAAACTTCCAGAGCATTAGAAGAACAATCCGTATCAATTGAAGAAATAGCGCAGGCAAGTGATGGGTTGTCAGGTTTGGCTCAAAATCTACATACTGTAATCAGTAATATTAAGCTTTAAAAAGGAATAAAAAAATGCACCGATTACTTTCGAGGTTTCTTGAGTAATTGGTGCATTTTAAATTCGTGTGATATGCGATTGGTTTTCTTACCCAACTACTGAAATGCTGCAATTATTTCGTTCTAATGTTTCGCGTAAATCCTCAGGCGGCATCTCATCAGTAATAACTAAATCGATGTTGTCGAAATTAGAAAATGTCATCAATGAAATAATGCCAAATTTCGTATGGTCAACAAGCAAATAATTCTTCTGACTTTTTAATAGGGCAGTACGTTTGATTTCTGTTTCGGCAGGTGAGGAGTTTGATGCACCTCCATTTGTAGATATACCGGTGGCTGCAATAAAGGCCTTACTTATATTAAAGTTACTCAACACGGTGGCACAACTCGATCCTGTAAAAGATAAAGTTTTACGATTTAGGGAACCGGATAAAGAGATAACATTAATGTTTGGATAAGGAATGGAACGCATTATGATTTCAATACTATTCGTTAATATGGTCAAGTTTTTCTTGTCTTTTATATAATCAACCATATGCATGGTAGTGGTTCCGGAATCAATGAAAATAATCTCATTATCATTGACTAATGCAGCAGCACTTTGCGCTATTAGTTGCTTGGATTGAAGATTACTAATATTACGCTCATCAAAGGATATCATAGGTTTATAGCCTTCGACGGTTACGCCACCGTATATTTTTTTGATTTTTTCTGTAGCAACCAATTCATCAATATCACGACGAATTGTATTTTTTGAAACGCTAAATTCATCACATAGTTGATCAAGAGTTACCGTTTTTTGCTGGTATATATACTCTTTGATACTATCTAGTCGCTGGGATCTCAATGTATCACACCTCTTTCAAGTTTTAAGTAATTATTAATAGTAAATATAAATTAATCCTATTATACATAATTTTTGCATAAATTGCAAATACTAAATAATCATATCATCATAAGATTATTAAAACATAACAATGATTTAATCATATTTAATAGGCTGAACCAAGACACATAACCAACAAATTAACATAAAGTTGTTATAAACAGGTAAAAAACAGCTTGACTAGTGGTTAAGTTTATGGTATAAATTGAGTATAACATTAATATGTTTGATAATTAATGATTATCTTATTCAACAATATAATAAAAAGAGGTGATTAATATGTCACTTGTTAATATGTCAAAGTTATTAAAAGAAGCGGAAGATAACAACTATGGGGTTGGAGCTTTTAGTGTAGCGAATATGGAAATGGTGCTAGGTGCAATTAAGGCGGCAGAAGAATTAAATTCACCAATTATTTTGCAAGTAGCACAAGTAAGACTACCATATTCCCCCCTCAGTGTTTTTGGACCACTTATGATTGCGGCATCCAAAGAATCAAAGGTTCCAGTTGCAGTTCATTTGGACCATGGTTTAGATATTGAAACGGTTAAACAGGCATTGGAGTTAGGCTTTACCTCTGTTATGATTGATGCATCTTCACTCCCAATCGATGAAAATATTCGTATGGTACAAAAAGTAAAGGAAATTGCGGATAAGTATGGAGCAGATGTGGAAGCGGAAGTTGGACAGTTGGCTGGAAGTGAGGACGGAAGCGTTGATCATGAAATGCTTTATTCTGATCCGGATGAAGTTGAAAAACTTTATCTAAATACACATTTAAATGCGATAGCTCTTTCGATTGGAAATGCCCATGGCTTGTATAAAAATGAACCGAGACTCAACTTTGCCATTTTGGAAGAAGCAAGAAAAAGAGTGCCAATTCCATTAGTTCTTCATGGAGGCTCAGGTATCAGTGATGATGACTTTAGAAAATGTATAAAAGGTGGAATTCGCAAGATTAACGTTGCTACAGCGACCTTTATGTCCGTCGAAGAAGAAGTTAGAGAATATTGCAAAGTAGATAAAAAGGATTATTTTTCTATGAGTGCAATGATGGTACAAGGTGCTTACAAAAATGTTAGCAGACACATCAAGGTGTTCCAAAGTGATAACAGAGTATAACGTGGAAAGCAATGGGTAATGATAGAATTATTTAGATGAATAAAGAAAGGAAGACAATATGGGATACATTCAATTTGATCAGACAAAAGAATTTGATCTGATATTAGTGGGTAGGGTTGCAGTCGATTTTAACCCAGTGGATTATTACAAACCTCTTTCAGAAAGTACTACTTTTAAGAAATATCTTGGAGGATCTCCTGCCAACATTGCAGTGGGTATGGCTCGTCTTGGAAAGAAGATTGGTTTTTTGGGAAAAGTATCCAATGATCAGTTAGGAGAATTTGTTACTAACTTTTTTGAAAAGGAAGGCATTGATATTTCACACATTAGTAAATGTACCAATGGCGAGAAAATAGGGTTAACCTTTACGGAAATATTAAGTGAAACAGAAAGTAGTATTCTAATGTATCGTGATGGCATTGCTGATTTAGAGTTGGATGTTGCAGATATTGATGAAGAATATATAAAAAAGAGCAAGGCAATTTTAATTTCTGGGACTGCTCTTGCAAAGAGTCCTTCCCGTGAGGCAGCACTAAAAGCACTTGCATTAGCAAAGAAGAATAATTTAGTTGTAATATTTGATATTGATTATCGTCCATATAATTGGAAGAATTTTGATGAAATTGCAATCTATTATTCCTTCGTAGCAAAGCAAAGTGATGTTATTTTAGGTTCTCGAGAAGAATTTGATTTAACAGAGCGTATGATTGAGGAAGGAAGAACGGATGAACAAACCGCCGCCTATTTCAATTCAATCGGTAGCAAGATTGTAGTTATCAAGCATGGTAAAGATGGTTCTACTGCGTATACCAATGACGGGAAAAATTATAGTATTAAGCCATTCCCAGTAAAATTACTGAAATCTTTTGGTGGTGGAGATGGTTATGCTTCTGCTTTCCTATATGGATTATTCGAAGGACTCGATATTATCGATTGCCTAGAGCTTGGAAGTGCGTCTGCTGCAATGTTAGTTGCTAGTCATGCCTGCTCTCAGGATATGCCTACGGTTGAAGCTGTAAAAGAATTTATATCAGACTGTAAAAAACAATATGGCGAAATGATTGCTAGAGTTTAAAAATTTAACGATAAACTAAATTTTTCATTTTATAAAAAAAGGAGAACAAGTATGGAAACGATTAAATATTTTGTGGGTGGAGAATACCGCGAATCAAAAACAACGAAATTCAATGATATTTACGATCCTAGTACAGGGGAAGTAACGGCAAAAGCTCCTTGCTGTACCGTAGAAGAAGTAGAAGAAGCCATTGCTGTTGCAAAAGAAGCATACAAAACATGGTCTAGATTGCCAGTTATCAAACGTACACAGATTATGTATAAGGTGCGAGATCTAATCATAAAGAATATGGACGAGTTAACACTACTCGTAGCTCAAGAGCATGGAAAAGTATTAGAAGAAGCAAAAGGTGATGTATTAAAAGCACAGGAAGGAACCGAACTCGCGTGTTCCATGCCAACCTTAATAATGGGAGAATCTTTATTAAATACCTCAACAGGCTTTGATACTACATTATATCGTGAACCAATTGGTGTATTTGCAGGTATTACACCATTCAATTTCCCAGCGATGATTCCAATGGGATGGATGACTCCTACCTGTCTAGCTGCGGGTAACTGTATCGTGTTAAAAGTATCAAGCTCTACACCTAGAACTGCATTACGATTTGCAGAGTTATATAAAGAAGCTGGATTACCAGATGGAGTATTAAACATTGTTACCTGCAGTAGAAATGAAGCAGAGATTTTCTTAACACATCCAGATATCAAAGGCATCTCTTTTGTAGGATCAACTTCAGTAGGAAAACATATCTATAGTACGGCAGCAGCACATGGTAAGAGAGTACAAGCTTTGTGTGAAGCGAAGAATCATGCACTTGTTATGAATGATGCAGCGATTGATCGTAGTGCAGCAAGTCTTATTAATTCTGCATTTGGATGTGCGGGAGAAAGATGTATGGCACTTCCTGTTGTAGTTGTGGAAGAAGGGATTGCGGATGCATTAGTTGCAAAAATTGTTGAACTTGCGAAAGGCCTTAAAATTGGACCTGCATATGATAAGACTTCCAAATTAGGACCTGTTGTAAACGAACAACAAAAAAAGAACGTACTAAACTGGATTCAAAAAGGAATTGACGAAGGTGCAACAATGATTCTTGACGGTAGAGATGTTACAGTAGAAGGATTTGAAAATGGATTTTACCTTGGACCTACCATCTTTGATCATGTGTCAGAAGAGATGACAATTGGTGCGACTGAAATATTTGGACCAGTTCTTTGTATTAAGAGAGTAAAGAGTTTCGAAGAAGGATTAGAAATTATGAATAACAACCCATTTGCAAATGGTTCTTGTATATTCACTCAAAGTGGATATTTTGCAAGAGAATTTTCTGTTAGAACGGATGGTGGTATGGTAGGAGTAAATGTTAGTATACCAGTTCCAGTTGGCGTGTTCCCATTCTCTGGACACAAGAACTCCTTCTTTGGCGATTTACATTGCTTAGGAAAAGACAGTGTAAGATTCTATACAGAAAGCAAATGTGTTACAACAAAATGGTTTGATGAAGAAGAAAAGAAAGTTACAAGTGTAAGTACTTGGGATAATTAATTTCTATTAAACAGTCAACACATAACCCCTCCCTATAGATGCTAAACTTTAGAAACGGTCACCTCCATAATTGGAAGTGGCCGTTTCAATTCATGCGGGAAAACCGGAAACAAAAAAATGAACAAACGAGGCTAAAAAGATAAAATGAATCTATGTGAGTCTTCATTGTTAGTATTGCCTAGTATTTTAGATGTTCTTAAATTTTTACATGTACAAATGTGATAGTCAAAAGTGTTGAAAACAAACTAATTTGTGCATTTTATCAAAAATAAGCGCAAAAATTTTTTTGTAAACACAAAAAAATTTGCAAATTGGATTGACCTCACGAAACTAAGGTGCTATACTTAGAGAAATTGAAGAGTTTAAATAAACGAAGGCGTTATATGAATCATTTTGGAACATTGTAGTAGAACATTGTTGAACATTTTGGAACATATTACGTCTTTTTTTTTATAAAATCTTTAATTGTTATATCTTTACTATATTAAATTAATTTTCAGGAGGAAAAAATTATGAAAAAAGCGATTGGCTTATTTCTAGTACTAACTATGAGTGTTAGTATGATGGTGGGGTGTGGTTCGAAAGCGAATGACACGGCGAAGTCAGATACAGAAGCTTCTTCAAGTGAAGAGACTGGATCTACTGGTGGTACATCTTCTGATATAAAAGTAGGTGTTATTTATATCGGGGATGAAAATGAAGGTTATACGGAAGCACATATGAAAGGCATCGATGAGATGCAAAAAGCGCTTGGTTTATCCGATGAACAGGTAATTGAAAAAACGAACATACCAGAGGATGAAACTTGTTATGATGCAGCTATTGACTTAGCAGAACAAGGATGCAATATTATTTTAGGAAACAGTTTTGGATTTGAAGATTACATGCTTCAAGCTGCTGGAGAGTATCCAGATATTCAATTCTGCCATGCAACTGGTTATCAGGCAGCAGGTAGTGGATTAACAAATATGCATAACTTCTTCACTGCTGTTTATCAATCTCGTTATGTATCCGGTGTTGTTGCTGGATTAAAATTAAATGAAATGATTGAAAAAGGTGATATTACAGCGGATCAAGCTAAGATGGGTTATGTTGGAGCTTATCCATATGCAGAAGTTATAAGTGGTTATACTTCTTTCTATCTTGGTGTTAAGAGTGTATGTCCTAGTGCTACAATGGAAGTACAGTATACAAATAGCTGGGCTGATATGTCATTAGAAAAAGAAACTGCAGAAGCTTTAATAGCAAATGGCTGCGTATTAATAAGCCAACATGCAGATACCACAGGAGCAGCTACAGCTTGTGAAGCAAAGGGAGTTCCATTGGTAGGTTATAATGTAGATATGACTTCAACTGGTCCTACTACAGCACTTACATCAGCTTCTATAAACTGGGGTCCATATTATACTTATGCAGTAAAGAGCATAATTGATGGTACAGCGATTGATACAGACTGGAGTAAAGGTTATGAAAGTGGTGCAGATTGCATTACTACATTAAATGATGCAGCAGTTGCAGCAGGAACTGCAGATAAAGTAAAAGAAATAGAAGCTGCACTTACAGCAGGTACTTTGAATGTATTTGATACCTCTACATTTACGGTAAATGGTTCTAGCATTGAAGATTTAATTAAATCAGATGAAGCAAATTTTGGAAAATATGCTGCTTATGTATCCGATGGTTATTTCCATGAGTCAGTTATTTCTTCCGCACCATCTTTCGATTTAAAAATTGATGGCATTAAAGAATTAACGGCAAACTAGACATTTTATTGCAACGGAAGTAAAAAAGGGCTGTTGTATAGTGTATAATGCAACAGCCTGTTTAATGAGGAGGAAGATTTGTGAATCAGGCAAATGCAATTGAATTAAAGAATATCACGAAGCGTTTTGGCAAGGTAATTGCAAATGAGAGCGTAAATCTAACACTACAAAAAGGTGAAATTCTTTCAATATTGGGTGAAAATGGAAGTGGAAAGACTACCCTCATGAATATGTTGTCTGGAATCTATATGCCAGATGAAGGGCAAATATTTATGGATGGGAAAGAAGTTTCGATTCACTCTCCAAAAGATGCATTGGATTTAAAAATTGGAATGATACATCAGCATTTTAAATTGATTGATATTTTAACTGCTGCTGAAAATATTATTTTGGGTTTACCAGGAAGTCGTGTTTTAAAGACAAACGAGATAGAACAAGAGATTAAAAAAATTATAGAAAGCTATGGTTTTGATTTAAATCCGTCGCAAAAAATCTATGATATGTCTGTTTCTCAAAAGCAAACAGTAGAGATTATAAAAGTATTGTATCGTGGAGCAAATGTACTTATTTTGGATGAACCTACGGCTGTACTTACACCACAAGAAACTGACAAACTATTTGCGATACTTCGAAATATGAAAAAATCCGGAAAATCTATTATTATTATTACACATAAATTACAAGAAGTATTGAATCTATCAGACCGTGTTGCTGTTTTGCGTAAAGGAAAATATATGGGATCCGTTAACACAAAAGAAGCAACCGTCGGAGGCCTTACAGAGATGATGGTGGGTGAAAAAATAGAACTTGACATTAAGCGTAGTGACCCAGTGAACCCTCAGGTAAGATTAAAGATTGATAATTTAACCGTAAAGAATATTGAAGGAATAAAAGTGGTAAATGAAGTTTCGTTTACTTCAAATAGCGGAGAAATTCTTGGAATTGCTGGTATAGCAGGTAGTGGACAAAAGGAGCTTTTGGAGGCAATTGCAGGATTAGAGAAAATAGAAGATGGTAAAATTATTTATCATGCATGTGACGGAAATGAAGTTCTACTTTCTGAATTGTCGCCAGAAGGAATTAAAAACCAAGGTGTTAATTATTCCTTTGTTCCAGAAGATCGACTAGGTATGGGGTTAGTTGGTAATATGGATATCACTGATAATATCATGCTAAGAAGTTACCGCAATGGAAAATCAATTTTTACAGACAGGAAAGCACCAAAGAAGCTTGCTCTTGATATTATTCAGGAATTAGGCGTAGTAACACCCGGTGTAACAACACCAGTTAGAAGACTTTCGGGCGGAAATGTACAAAAGGTACTGGTCGGTCGTGAAATAGCTTGTAAGCCAAATGTTTTAATGGTTGCATATCCAGTACGAGGACTTGACATAAACTCTTCTTATATGATTTACAATTTGCTAAATGATCAAAAGGAACAAGGAAGTGCAGTTATCTGTGTAATTGAAGACTTAGATGTTTTGATTGATTTATGTGATCGAATTATTGTTTTATGTAATGGAAAAATAACTGGTACCTTAGATGCACGTAAAACAACCAAAGAAGAAGTTGGCATGCTGATGACTAAAGATACGAAGGAGGGCGAATGATGAGCACGGTAGAAAAGAAAGAAGTAAAAGAACCTCTGATACGTATGATGAAGCGGGATTCTATTCCAGCTGGAACAGCTTGGCTGATTCGTATCACCGCTGTTATTCTTGCTCTAATAGTATGTGCCTTTGCAATCGTGGCCATCACAAAGTTAGATCCTTTTCAAGTTTACGCCGGAATTATTGACGGTGCAATTGGTAATTCAAGACGTGCATGGGTAACCATTCGTGATATTTTAGTTCTACTTGGAATCGCAATCGCTCTGACACCAGCTTTTAAAATGAAATTTTGGAATATTGGAGCTGAGGGACAAGTGTTAATGGGAGGACTTGCGTCTGCGGCTCTCATGATTTACGTAGGTGATAAAATGCCGAACTGGCTATTGCTTATTACTATTTTTGTAGCAAGTACGGTAGCAGGTATGATTTGGGGCTTTATTCCTGCATTCTTTAAGGCATACTTTAATACCAATGAAACACTTTTTACCTTGATGATGAACTATGTTGCGATGCAAATCATTACTTTTTGTATTGTTTTTTGGGAAAGCCCAGCAGGTTCCAATACGGTAGGAGTAATCAATGCAGCAAAAAGATCTGGTTGGTTCCCAGAAATATTTGGTTCAACATACGGATTGAATGTAATAATGGTGTTATTACTTACAGTAGGAATGTTCTTATATCTTAAATATACCAAGCAAGGCTATGAGATTTCTGTTGTTGGTGACAGTCAAAACACTGCCAGATATGCAGCAATTAATGTTAAAAAAGTTATTATCCGTACCATGGTTATTTCTGGTGGTATCTGTGGATTGATGGGAAGCATTATAGTAAGTGGCGCAAGTCACACCATATCCACCAGTACAGCGGGAGGCCGTGGGTTTACAGCGATTATTGTTGCGTGGATGTCAAAGTTTAATCCATTTGCCATGATATTGGTATCTGCACTTTTAGTATTTATGCAAGAAGGCTCCATCCAGATAGCTTCACAGTATGGACTTAATGAAAACGCATCCGAACTTATAACAGGTATTATTTTATTCTTCTTAATTGGCTGTGAATTTTTTGTAAATTACAAAGTTGAATTTCGCAAAAAACAGAAGGGGGTAAAATAAAATGGATATTATTACTGTTTTTATTCAAAAGGCAATTGGACAAGGTATTGGCATTTTGTTTGGCGCGAGTGGAGAAATTATAACAGAAAAATCAGGTAATCTGAATCTTGGTATTCCTGGTATTATGTACATGGGCGGTATTGCTGGTCTTATGGGAGCATTTTTCTACGAAAGTTCTACCGATAATCCAATTCCTATGGTTGGTGTAATTATTTCCTTGTTAGCAGCTTTTTTATGTGCAGCGTTTGGAGCACTCATCTATAGTATATTAACCATAACATTTCGTGCAAACCAGAATGTAGTTGGTCTTGCGCTTACAACCTTTGGTGTTGGTTTTGGAAACTTTTTTGGTGGTTCTATCTCCAAAATGGCAGGTGGTGTAGGACAGATTTCAGTTTCAACTACGGCAGCTGTTTATCAAAAACAAATTCCTGGATTGTCTAAAATTCCAGTGATTGGACCTATCTTTTTCTCTTATGGATTTTTGACTTATACAGCAATTATTGTTGCGATTTTTCTTACCTTCTATCTAAAGAAGACAAGATCTGGTTTAAATTTAAGATCCGTTGGAGAAAATCCTGCGACAGCAGATGCAGCAGGTATTAGTGTTACCAAATACAAATATTTGGCAACCGTTTTAGGCGGTGGAATTTCCGGACTTGGTGGCCTATATTTTGTAATGGAATATTTAGGTGGAACATGGACGAATAATGGATTTGGTGATAGAGGATGGCTTGCAATTGCACTTGTAATTTTTGCATTGTGGGATCCAAGTAAGGCTATCTTAGGTTCTATATTATTTGGTGCATTTTATATTTTGTATATTTATATTCCGGGCTTAAGTAGAAGCACACAGGAATTATTTAAAATGATTCCATACTTAGTTACAATATTGGTATTAATTCTAACCAGTCTTCGTAATAAGCGGGAAAATCAACCGCCTGCCAGTCTGGGAGAAGCATATTTTAGAGAAGAACGATAAAAAAGAATCAAGTAGTTATGGATGGTGAAACGCCAACCATAACTACTTTTTTCTTGTACTGTGAAAAATATTGTATCAGGTAATATTATTTGATATAGTAACAGTAAGGAAAGATAGATACCATCAAATCTAATTTAGTTTGGATTTGATGGTACTTTCTTTGCACGAACAGGGGATAGTTGCTGTATCAGAAAAGTTGGCAACAGGCAATAATGTATAGTTGTATATATGGAGGAAACAGGAATGAAGATGAGACTTAAAATTCTATTATTTTGCTTAAGCAGTACGTTATGTGCTTTGATTTTGCAAACTGTATTTTTTCAGAATATTTCATCCAGTCTGATCTATAATCAGGCAAAACAAGAAAGTAGTAATTTGCTTGAAAATATGCAAAATGAAATCTATATTTTTATAAAATCCATTGAGAGTAACCTAATTGAAATATATAATGAAAAGGACTTTGCAGAAAGACTTAAAAGTGGGGAGTCGATTAAAGAATTAAAAAAGAAATATGTTCGTTTAGCATATACCTTCGCTACGGAAAATTTTGATACATCCAATGGAGTGGTGGCTCTTTATATCTATAATAGTAATCATGAAATAATAAGTACATATCGCCGGGCAGTAACGCCGAAACATAATTATCCTGTGGATATCTACGAGGAAATTTCAAAATATAACGCGGATAAAGTGATGGATTATGTTGCATCCAATAATACAAACATGTTGATTTCTAGTTATTACAATGAGCATCGCGAAACGAATATAGCAAGATTTGTTTTGAAAATATATGATAATGCAAATACGAAAAAGAAAATAGGATATATTGTCTGTGATATTGATAGTAAAGTTTTAAAACGAATTATGGAGAAGTACTGCAATAATGAGCAAATGTTTATGTGGATACAACCGTTAGAAGACAGACCTATTTTATCGAGTGGTACACTAGAAGATGCAAATCAGGAGTATTTTAGAAGTGATGTTTCACAGATTGAAAAAGGAACCTTTGAAAAGATAAGTAATACCGGAAAAGAACAGAGGGTACTTTTTTATGTAGAACAAAAAAAATACAATCTAGGTGCATACTCGCTGCAACCGCAGGCATTGCTCAAACAGAATGAAAGGACATTAACGCAGAGTCTGATATTAATCGGAATCTTTATGAGTTTCGTAATTATTATTGTATCGGTCTTTATAACCAAGAGTCTGACAAAACCACTGGAAAATCTTACAGATACGATTTCTAAAATAAAATCGGGACAAACGAATCAGCGGGTAGAGTGTTGTAACAATGATGAGATAGGAGAATTGGGTAGAAAATTTAATGAAATGATCGATGAAATACAAAATCTTATCAGCCATGAGTATGAAACAAAGTTATTGTTAAATAAGGCAGAGTACAAAGCATTACAAGCACAGATTAATCCTCATTTTTTATATAATACATTAGACACTATGGGAAGCATTGCCAGTATCCAAAACTGTCAGATGGTGAGTAATTTAAGCCAGTCCCTATCAAATATATTCCGTTACAGTCTAGATATCAAGCATCCTTTTTCTACCGTATCAAAAGAGATTGTACATTTAAAAAATTACATCTATGTTATGAACGTAAGAATGGGTGAAATGATAAGCTATGAATTTAATATCAGTGATGATGTATTATTGGATTCCATCCCGCGAATATCGATCCAGCCAATTGTTGAGAATGCATTAAACCATGGTTTGCGTAACAAAAGGGGAGATAAAAGGATTGAAATAAATGCCTTTGAATCGGATGAAAAGTTAATGATTATCGTAAAAGATAATGGCATAGGTATGGACGCTGTGAATATGAATCAAAAACTTAAGGAAAATAATAAAGATCTTGTGGAAGCCGGAAGTTCAATCGGATTGTTCAATATCAATGCAAGACTTAAAATGCTTTATGGAAATGAGTATGGTTTGTTCATTACCAGTGAGCCTGATGTGGGAACGGATGTGTGCTTAACGATACCTAAGATAAAAATAGAAGAGGTGGAAACATGGCGGAGCTAACTTATAAAGTATTGATAGCAGATGATGAATACTGGACAAGGGAAAAAATAAGGACAATGATTGACTGGAAACAATATCATTTAGAATTTTTAGAACCAGCAGTTGATGGAGAAGATGTCCTAAATAAAATAAGAGAAAATATACCAGATATTTTGATTACGGATATTAATATGCCTTTTATAAATGGATTGGATTTAATTAAGCAACTAAAAGAAGAATATTCTAATATTGTGGTGTTTGTAATTAGTGGCTATGATGATTTTGAGTATGTGAAGGTAGCACTTTTAGAAGGAGCGATTAACTATCTGTTGAAACCAGTTACTAAAATTGATCTTGTGAATACCCTTTCAAATGCCCTGGAAATCATAAGTAATCGTGAGCAAATGGCAATAGAGAAAGAAGAACACAGTATTCAGACAAGAAAAGAGGCATCCTTTATACAAGATAGTGAATTCAGCCTATTTGTAGAAAATGAGGAGATTGCATACATGCCAACTATTATGATGAATAGCAATATCATTGCAGGTTGTAGTATGATATTAATAAAGATTCACAATATGCATGAATTGGTTAGCACTTATAACTATGATATGAACAAGCTATCCTATTCCGTGAAAAAAGAGATAAAGAATTTAACGGGTTATGAAAATCTTCTTATCTTTAACTATATTTTCCGTTCGAATGAATTCATCATAATTTCAGAGCTGGATAATCAAAAGTTACAGGAAATGGACCAGATGATACTAAACTATTTTGAAGAACGAACTTCTACACCGATTAGTATCATAGTTAGTGAGCATTCATACAGTATCGAAAGTATCCATGCGGCTTATATACAATGTGTATCTATGTTGATGCTGCGTAGATATAGCAAAGAAAGTGCAATTATTTTTTGCGATAAAAACAACCCAGATATGAAAGCAATTATTAAAAATCCAGTTACCGAGGAGCTGGAAAAGGGCATAAAAAGTCTAATTAGAAGTGGGAACCAGGCCGCACTCAAAAAGCTGATATTTGAAACCGTAGGATTAAGAAATTGTGAACATGATAAATGGAGCCTTTTGGAAGTAAAGCAAACCGTAAAGAAAGTATCCCATCTGTTTTTGGATGTAATGGCAGAAAGAAAATCTTCCGCTGAAATTATAGATATGGAAAATATGGTTGACTTGGCAGGCAAAACAGTAGAAAACCTTGTGGCTGAGAGTATTTGTGAAGTATTAGAGGAAATGATTGACTTAACGAGTGATTTACAAAAGGAAGATATGTCGGGGTCAATTAAACACGTGGTAAAACATGTGGTAAATTATATTGAAAGCAATTTCTTTGAGAATCTTACCCTGATGTCTTTATCCAAACGATTCAATGTTGAGAGCTCCTATTTTTCAAAAATATTCCGCCAGGAAACCGGAGAGAACGTAACAACGTATATTGCAAAAAAGAGAATCGAGAAGGCAAAAGAGTATATGAAAGACTCGAATATTAATTTGACTGAAATTGCATTTATGGTAGGATATGATGACTATACCTATTTTAACCGAGTATTTCGAAAGGTGGCAGGAGTTAGCCCGAGAGATTATAGGAATGAACGGGAAGCGGGAGGAAAATAAGTGAAAAAAAATATGATGTTTTTATCTATCATTTTCATACTTCTTTCTCTTAGTGGTTGTGGAATATATAATGATATTGTCAACCAAAAATCGGATACGAAAGAAGAAGATACGATTGTATTAAATGTATTGGCCGGACAATCTACATCAGATGCGGGAATTGAAGATATGATTGATGAAGTGGTAGCTGAAAAGTTTCCAAATGTGAAGCTGGAGTGGGACTGTGTGGACTGGGGCGACAAGTTCGCATCACAGATGTATGCTCGTTGTGCGGCTGGAGAAGAACCTGATATTATTATTGGGAAAGCGCAGGATGTCTATGCCTATGCACCAGGAGGAAATCTGGCACCCATATCGAAAGACTGTTATGAAAAAATTGAAAAGCGTGCACTGGACTCTGTCACTTTGGATGGAATCGTTTATGGACTTCCTTATGATGCCTTCTATCAGGGAGTCATTTATAACAAAAATATATTTGATAAATATCAGTTGCAGCCCCCAAAAACTTTGGAAGATTTGGAATATATTATATTAAAACTAAAGAAAAATAAAGTTACACCGTTTGCAGGGCACTTTCAGGAAAGTTGGAAAATCGGAAATATGACGATGCAGTTTTTAATGAATGATATATTTTCGAGCAAACAAAATTGGGGAGAATTATTTCGACAAGGAAAATATAATTTTAGTGGAAATGAAGCTGTATTACATAGCTTAGAACAAAATGAATCTATTTTAGAAAACTCCTGGCAGGATGCAATGGGAATTGACCAGTACGAATGTGACAAACGCTTTATCCAAGGAGAGGCAGCAATGTATCTAACGGGTTCTTGGTCTCTTCAATCTATTGTTCAGTATAATACAAGCAATGAATATGGAATTTTTCCTTATCCAAATCAGAAAGGCAATGCAAAGTTAATTCATGAAACAAATATGACCTTTATGAAAAGTGCCAACACACAATATAGTGAAATGATTGACCAGATCTTTGAAGAACTTGTTACCAATAAGAAACTGATCGAAAACATATTAGAATTTACACAAGCCTATCCGGTGACAAAAGATATTAAGACACCATATCGTAAAAAAATAGACAGTGATATTCAAGCCTATGAAGAGAAAAATCAGGTGATTGAGGTTACAATAGGGAACAGTCAGCTGGTGTGGACGTTCCAAGATGACTTGGCACAAAAGCAGCAGGAGTGGTTGCGGGGGACATTATCGCTAAAAGAGGTACTTAACTATGCGGATCAGCACCGGATAGAAAGTAGTAATGGAGAATAAATGAGAGGTAGAAGCAGTTTGCATTATTTCAAAATAGTGCAACTGCTTTTTTCAATTTTGTCCTATTTGTCAGATTAAAAATAGCGTTATACTTTTAATATCAAAAAATAAAGGAGAGAGTATTTTATGAAATTAAAAAAAGTTTTATGCTTGATGTTAGCAATGACAATGGCAACAACAATGCTTACAGCGTGCGGATCAAAGTCAAACTCTGAAACAGAAACAGCATCTGAGGCAACAACATCAGAAACAGCCGCTGATTCTGAAACGGCAGAACAGCCAGCAGAAGATGTAACGCTCACCGTATTGGCAGGCCAGTCTACAACCGACGCTGGTATTGAGGACATGATTGATGAAGCGTTAGCAAAAAAATATCCAAATATTACACTGGAATGGGAGTGCGTTGACTGGGGCAATGATTTCCAACCAAAGATGCAGCAGTATATGCAATCTGGCCTGCCAGACATTATGATTGGTAAAGCGCAAGATGTAAAAACATATGCTCCTCAAGGTATACTTGGAGAAATTGGCAGTACATATAAAGACAGAGTGTTAGACGCAGCGAGTGAAAATGTTACTCTGGATGGAAAAACATATGGACTTGTTTATAATGCATTGTATCAGGGTGTTTATTATAACAAAGATATGTTTCAGAAAAATGGATGGACAGTGCCTGAAACTTTAGCTGATTTACAGGTTATCATTGATGATTGTAAAGCAAAAGGCATCACTCCTTTTGCAAGTCATATGGTTGATACCTGGTCAATTGGAAATGTTACCATGCAGTTTGCGATGAATGATATATTCAATAAGATTCCTGATTGGGGCGATAAATTCAGAGCGGGCGAAGCATCTTTTTCTGATAGCAAAGAATATCAGCAGGCATATCAGTACAATAAACTAATTTTTGATAATACATTCCCAGAAACATTCTCAACAGAACAAACCGATTGTGATGCAAAAATGGTATTAGGGGAAGCAGCAATGAAGGTGTCTGGATCATGGTCCATTCAGAACTTCTTAGATATTGATGAGAATTACAATTTTGGTATTTTTCCATTCCCAAATCAGACCGGAGATTCCAAATTGATTTTTGAGCCAAATATAACCATTATGACAAGTGCAGCAAGTGAACATCAAGATGCAATCAATTGTGTATTGGATGTATTAACAAGTGATAAAGATTTAGCAGTTGAAATTTATGACTATACAAAGACAGCAGCAATGCTAAAAGATGTAACACCAACATTTAAAAATCCAAGTCAGGAAGATATTGATAAATATGCAGCAGCAGGAAGAATTGTTGATGTTACTGCAGGTAATAACCAATTAGTTTGGGGCGGTTTCCAGGAAGAGAATGCAAAGGATATTGCAGCATGGTTACAAGGTGATGAAACCTTCGAAGCTGCTTTGTCAGCATCCGATGGAAGAGTAGATGCAAGCAGTGCAAACTAATCGATAACATGATTTCATGAATAGGGCTGGGGCATCGTTTGCACAGCCCTATTCGTAAGATAAAATGAAATGTCTTTAGCCTATAAAACAAGGAGGACAATATTATGAGGCAAACAAAGAAGTCTAATTGGGATAAACAAATGTTTCGGCAATACTTTCTGTTGGTATTACCGGGTCTGATTATATTTACAATAGGACTGATAATTCCTATGCTTATGGCGATAAGATATTCGTTTACAAGCTGGAATGGAATGACAAGAGAAAAACCATTTGTAGGGTTAGAAAATTATATCAATTTGCTAAGTGACAAAGATTTTCGTTCTACATGGTGGTTTACAATTAAATTTACAATCGCAAATACCATGATTCAAAATGCTGTCGCATTATTATTTGCAGTGGCGTTAGATAGTGGAATCAAAGCACAGAAACTTTATCGGACTGCATTTTTTATACCGTGTCTGATCAGTTCTGTTATTGTAGGTTTTATATGGCTTCGAATGTATTCAAATGTACTTCCAGCATTGAATGACATTTTAGGAACAAATTTTAATTTTTTACTTTTTGGGAATGGAAAAACAGTTCTTTCAGGACTTTTGGTTGCGAATAACTGGCAGTGGATTGGTTACTGGATGCTTATCTATCTGGCTGGTCTGCAGTCTATTCCGACAGAACTGTATGAAGCTGCAAAAGTTGACGGAGCGAATGCAATACGACGTTTTTTCAATGTTACAATTCCAATGCTTGCACCGGCAATCACGATTTGTATTGTGGGAATTACAACTGGCTCATTAAAAGTTTATGATTTATTGGTATCATCAACCAAAGGTGGTCCAGGAAGAGCTTCAACTTCTGTTATTTACCAAACCTATACCACTGCAATTAATGGACGTCAATATGGTTATGGGTCAGCTATGTCTGTAACCTTAGTAATAATCTTATTATTAGTTGCTTTAATTCAGGTAAAAGGTCTAAAAAGCAAGGAGGTTCAAGCGTAATGGCACGATTAAAAAAAGATAAGAATGAAATGGATAATGTATCAAAGCAGCCATATACCAAATCTACATTTGCGATTCAAATAATAATGACAATGGTTGCAGCAGCATTTATAGCTCCAATACTGATGGTGATTAATTATTCGTTTAAAACGAAAAAAGAGCTATATTTAACGAGTCCATTATCATTGCCTCAAAGCTTTAATTTTGATAATTATAAAAAAGCATTTGATAAATTAAATATGGTAACAACATTTACAAACACTTTTTTATATACAGCGCTCAGCGTTTTAATCTTAGCAATTCTATGCGGAACAACAGCTTGGGCGATTGCTCGATGTAAACATAAATTCTTTAAGTTTTGTTATGTATACTTTATTATCGGAATTTTAATACCATATCAGGCACTTTTTTTACCGATTTACATTATCGGATTTAAACTAAATTTAACAAATACCAGATTCGGAATCATATTTATGTACATTGCAACTGCAATTTCGTTTGGTGTATTTTTAATGACAAGCTTTATGTCTACCGTTCCAATCGAGCTTGAGGAAGCAGCAAGAATTGATGGATGTTCTATCTTTAAAACGTATTTCAAAATTGTTCTCCCTCTATTAAAGCCTGCTATGGCAACACTGATTATTATGCAGGCATTTCAAATATGGAATGATTATTTGTTGGCAAGCTTATATGTAAGCAGTAAACAATTAAAAACGTTGACCGTTTCAATACAATCTTTGTTTTCAGCACAAACAAGCGACTATACGACTGCAATGGCTGCGATTGTAATATCCGTACTTCCAATCGCAATCTTGTTTATCAGCTTGCAAAAGTACTTTATAAAGGGAATGACAGTAGGTGCAGTAAAAGGGTAGTATACATAGATTTCGTTATTTTTTTGAAAACAGGGGACAAAAAATAGATGGTTTTAACTTGGAGTTAGAGCATAAAGAAGGGGATAAAAAAGATGAAACAGTTTAATAAAAAGGAAGGAGAAACAAAACAAAAAGTTGGGAGTATCGCATTTAAAATCATTGCACTATTTATGATTCCAGTATGTTCCGTAATTGTACTTGGTATCATTTCCTATAATATGGCTCATACGGCTATCGTGAAAAATTATAAAAAATCCAGTTTGAATTCCATCGAAATGTCGTGTGAATATTTACAGCTTGGACTGCGTTCAGCCGAAGCATCCGCATTACAATATGTATTGGATGAAAATATTCAAAGTTTTTTTACGAAAACCAATAATGAAACAGCGGACAGTGCAGCAAAAAAAGAAATTGATAAGACTTTGGCAGCAAAGCTAGTATCGGATGATTTTATCGATCAGATACATATTTTTTCAAAGGATTCTCGACTGATATCGACTGTATCCAAAACAGATACCAATTTATATGATGGATTTCTAGGAACCGAACAAGGAAAAGATTTATCAAGAAAATCAAATAGCAGTTATTGGTTTGGTTACAATGATTTTTTAGATAAAACGTTATCTACCAGCACAGATAATTATGCAATTCGATATGTGCGGGGGTTTGTATCTGGAAAAGCCTGCATCGTGCTTGATATCAAATCCTCTGTCATTAAGGAGGTCCTAAATAACTTAGATTCTGGAGATGGCAGTATTACGGCGTTTGTAACACAAGACGGTAGAGAAGTATTTGCCTCTAAAGAGAACGAAACTTCGAAAAACAAACAAGTATTTAGCGGAGAAGAATTTTATAAAAAAGCCTGCCTTTCTGATGAGAATAGTGGAAACCTAGACATCGGTTATCACGGCCAAAATTATCTTTATTTGTATTCCAAAGTAGGGGAAAATGGTGGAATGGTATGTGCCCTGATTCCAGAAGAAAAAATAGTTGGACAGGTTAGTGGCATTAAAAATCTGACACTAGTAATTGTCCTATTTTCGAGTTTGATTGCAATTTTATTTGGACTAAAGATAGCATCAGGAATACAGAAAACAATCCGCTATTTTATCAAAGAATTAAATAAAGTATCGGAAGGAAATCTTTCGATTAAGTTGAAGATAAAACGTAGGGATGAGTTTTTGTTATTGTCAAATGGAATAAATAATATGATTGACAATATGCGAGGACTGATTGATAAGGTAAAAATGCAAAGTACTTCCGTTACCGATTCTTCTTTGCAGCTGATGCAGTCAACCGAAGTTTTTACTAAATTATCGCAAAGTATAACAGATTCCGTTAACGAAATACAAATGGGTGTTACACAACAAGCAGAGGATTCTCAAAGTTGCTTATATCAGATGGACAGTTTATCCGAGAAAATTCAGGTCGTAAGTGGGAAGGCAACCGAAATTAGTAGCATCGCTTCTGAGACAAAAGACAGTATAGAAATGGGAATGGGATTCATGGAGATGCTTGGCTCCAAATCAAAAAAGACAAAAGAAATAACAGAAGATATTAGTAGTCATATGGAATTATTGGAGGAGAAATCACATTCTATCCGTAAAATCGTTGAGGCGATTAATGCAATCGCAGAGCAGACTAATTTGCTATCATTAAATGCAAGTATTGAAGCAGCACGAGCAGGTGAATTTGGCAGAGGATTTGCAGTTGTCGCCGAAGAAATAAGGAAGCTTGCAGAACAGTCCTTGCAATCCGTAAAAGAAATCGAAGGATTTATCGCTGAAATACAACTTGAGACAAAGAATGCAGTTCATATTGTTAAGGAAGCGGACCATATCGTAGACGAACAGGAAGATGCTGTTGAAAGTACACAAAAGGCCTTTCATAGTTTAAAAAGTAATGTGAAAGATCTGGTGGATAATGTGGGATTGATCATGGAGAATATCGAAAATATTAATGCTTCCAGAGCAGATACGCTGTCAGCAATCGAAAATATATCTGCAGTATCAGAAGAAACAGCATCTGCAGCAGTCAGTGTTTATGATAGCACGTGTGGGCAGTTAGACGCAGTCGGGTCATTGAATGATTTGTCAAAGGAATTGGATGACAATGCAAAATCATTAGAACATGTGGTAAGTAAATTCATACTAGTTAAAAAGGATTAAGGTGTCTTATGGAGATTGAAGTAATCAAAGAATATCAATTTGGAGATATGAAAATTGAGTACTATTTAGATCGTGATACGAAAAATGTAGGGCTTGGACTTGCGCCAATTAATCGGAAACCACTTGGTTTTGAAAAGAAAAATCAGGTAGTGGATTCTCTCGTCCAATTAAAAATTGCCGGCGATACTTATCCCGGGGCTTATGCTGGTGGGATTACGATGCGACAGGGAGAATCGGTCAGTAAGCTTATCTTTAAAGAGCAAAAGCAGGTATCTTTATTCGATAAAGAGGAAATTATCACCGTATTAATGGATGAGAGAGGCTATAAAGCGGAACATCATCTGGAATGGCAAAAAGGGAGTAAAACATTAGAAACATATACTGTGTTTTATAACGGTAGTAACGAACCGGTTGAGTTAGAGATGATTTCTAGTTTTTCATTGGGTGGATTAACACCATTTTCGGAAGGTGATGCTTACGATACCCTTCAAGTACACCGGATAAGAAGTGTGTGGAGTATGGAAGGCCGTTTGGAATCAAGGACAATGGAGGAACTACAGTTAGAACCTTCCTGGGCAGGGCATGCAGTTCGATCCGAACGTTTTGGGCAGGCAGGCTCCATGGCAGTAAATCGTTATTTTCCTTTTCTTGCGATTGAAGATACAAAGAATGATATTTTTTGGGGCGTACAGCTGGCTCATAATGCATCCTGGCAAATGGAAATCTATCGAAAAGATGACGGAGTCTCAATATCAGGCGGCATAGCAGATAGGGAATTTGGACATTGGATGAAACAAATCAAACCAAACGATAGTTTTGCTACACCAAAAGCCATTCTTTCTGTTTGCGAAGGAGGTGGAATTGATTGCATTTCCCAAAGACTTACGAGTGCAATCGAACCACTGTTAGAGAAAGGGCCGGAATGTGAAAAAAGTCTTCCTGTCATTTTCAATGAATATTGCACCACATGGGGATGCCCATCTCATGAGAATATATTAGAAATTTTAGCAGCAATAAAGGATAAGGGGTTTGAATATTTTGTGATTGACTGCGGTTGGTACAAAGAAGAAGGAATTCCTTGGGACATAGCAATGGGAGATTATCAGGTATCGAAGGAATTATTTCCGGAAGGACTTGATAAGACGGTAGAAGCGATTCGAACATCAGGACTGAAACCGGGCATCTGGTTTGAAATAGAAAATGTTGGATCTGCTTCTAGGGCATATCAAGATGAAGAGCACCTGTTAAAGAGGGATGGTAAGACTTTGACGACCTCTATGAGACGATTTTTTGATATGTGTGATCCTTGGGTAGAAAACTATCTTACCGAGAAAGTAATTCATACCCTGCAAAAGTATAAATTTGAATATATGAAAATGGATTACAATGAAACCATTGGTATTGGCTGTGATGGCACAGAGTCCCTTGGAGAAGGTTTGCGTCAGAATATGCAGGCATCCTTTGACTTTATCGAAAAAGTAAAAAGAGAAGTGCCAGGAATTATATTAGAAAACTGCGCTTCCGGAGGACATCGACTGGAACCGCTTATGATGGGAGCATGTAGTATGGCATCTTTTTCGGATGCACATGAATGCGTGGAAATTCCTATTATTGCGGCCAATCTGCATCGAGTTATACTGCCAAGACAGAGCCAGATTTGGGCAGTGATACGCAAAGATGATTCCTTAAAAAGAATTGCGTATTCGATAGCAAATACGTTTCTTGGAAGAATGTGCCTTTCTGGTGATGTTACAGAATTGACGGCGGATCAATGGAAGGTTATAGACAATGGTATATCATTTTATAAGCGGATTGCTCCGGTCATTGCGAAAGGGTATACCCACCGCTTTGGAACTTATGTTTCCAGTTACCGTCATCCAAAAGGCTGGCAGGGCATTCTTAGAATTGGGGAAAGTGATGCCTTTGCACTGTATCACGCATTTGATGGAGAGATAGAAGAAGAGTTAAGCATAACAATTCCAGATGGTTATGCTTATCAAATTGATGGAGTATATTCAGATTCCGAAGTTGATGTTCGTATCGAAGGAAAAGAATTAATCGTGAAACAGATGGAGAATTGGAAAGCAGTCGCTGTTTATTTAAAAATGATATAGTTACTAAATAGGTGCACGTAAAATCTGTCAACAAGTTTGTGTCTGCACTTTGCGCACAAACTTGATATGTGCAAAGTGCAGCGCAGAAAAGAGGAGAAATATGAAAAGTAAAACAGGGGTTTTCAAGATTTTTTCAGTAATTTTAGTTTTATCCTTAATAGTTTCAAGTACATTTAATATAAATTTAGTAAGAGTAAAGGCACAAGATGTGGGTACTTTTCCAACTCCATTTTATGAATTTACGTTTGAAGATAGCACGATAAATGATAAATACGTAAGTAATACAACAGGCCTTAGTGGCAATCAGACAGCCACCCTTGCAACGGGTGCTGCAATTGAAGTAAATAGCGAAAGAGGCTCAAAAGTTCTTTCTCTAAAAGGAGGAAAATCAGATCAAGGATACCTTACACTTCCAACGGATCTGTTTAGTCAGGTAACCGATCAGTTTTCACTTTCATTCTGGGTAAAAGTAGGAAGCAATACTGGGTCATATAGCAGAATATTTCAAGCATCTTCTACCAAACTTGGAACAGCAGGCTGGCCATATAATGATCCTGAATTTTGTATGGTAAAAGGAGGGGGAGCATATGATTCTGCCATCAAGAGTGCAAGTATTGATAAGTGTCAGCTTTCGTTGACAACTCCTCTTTGCACAGATCAGTGGCAGTATATTACGGTTAGTGTAACAAAAGATTCCTATGATACTTACGTGGATGGAATACTAAATCCAATGAAAGACAATTCGGGTAATTTGACTGCTGCGCTCACTGGAATTTTTAATGAAATAAGTAGCTATCCGTATTGTGCTTTGGGGCAATCCGTCTATACGGATGATGCACTAGAGGCTTTCTATGATGATTTTCGATTTTATAAGGAAGCTTTAACTGCAGAACAGGTAGTTGATATATACACAAAGGAATATGGACAAACATTACCCGGTGAAGAAGAGAAAGAGCCTACCCTGAACTTTGATGTTTTAGACAGTTTGGGAGATATGTTACATGGTTCCACGGGATTTTTGTATGGAGTAAGTGAAGTTAATGTTCCGTCCATGGATTTAATTACTGCAATCAAACCTAAAATAGTAGTGCAAAAGGCAGCAGATGGCAAACAGCATCCATCCGGCGATGCTTATCGTTTGACTTCTTATCTTAAGGAAGCAGGAGTGGAAAATCTGCAGGTATATTTGCAGGATTACTATCTAGAGTGGCCATACGAATACAATGGAATTGATGATTATAAAGAAAAAGTATCACAAATCGTAACGAAAATGACACAGGGAAAGACGGACGAAGAAAAGGCTTTCTATAGTTATGTATTATTTAATGAACCGGATAATATTTGGTATTCAAACAGCGGAACCAAGCTTACAACATTTTGCAATGACTGGCTTACTATCTATAATACAGTAAAAGCAATTGATCCAAATGCAAAAGTAGCGGGTCCTAATTTTGCAGGATACAATCAAAGTGCTTATACTACGTTCTTTACTTTTTGTAAGGAAAACAATTGTCTACCTGAAATTATAACCTGGCATGACTTACAAAAGGATAAACTGACCTATTTTAATACCGAATACAATCATATAAAAAATCTGATTTCAAGCTGTTATCCTTCCGATAAGCAGCCAACGCTATTTGTGAATGAAACCGTAAATTTTGAAGATGTAGGAGCACCAGGTCCATTAGTAAACTGGCTTTCCATATACGAAGAGAAAAATGTATATGCCTCTCTTCCTTATTGGGGGCTTGCGAACTCACTAAATGAGCTTGCAGCAGATGCGAACAAGCCAAACGGAGCATGGTGGGTATACAAATGGTATGCCGATATGCAAGGCTATAAAGTTTCTATGACCAGAAAAAATGTATCGACACCAGCCTCATCGAATAAAGGAGATAGTCTATATGGACTTACAAGTGTTGATGAGAACAATAAGACAATCTCTACCTTATTTGGAGGCCATGAAGGAACCCAGGTAATCAAGTTAAATAATCTGAACGCTGTAGATACCTTCAAAGATGCAACCAGTGCGCATGTAAAGATTTGTCGTACGAAATACACGGGACATCAGGGATTTGCAGATGATACACCAGTTATATATGAAGGTAATCTTTCTATTACAAATGGTACTTTAGAAATGGTATTAAAAGATTGCGATTTATTGGATGCATATTATGCAGTTATAACACCGGCAAAGGATACTTCGATACTTCAAATTTCAGATTATAATAAAAACTGGGAAAAGACATACGAAGCAGAAGATGCGACACTATTAGGAAATGCTAAAGTCACTACAAAGACCGATGGTAGTGATCTGGCCCGGTCTAATCGTGCAGCTGTAGACAATATGAAATCAAAATCAGATGGAGTATCGTATACAGTAGAGGTACCAAAAGATGGAACATACAGTTTGGAGGTATATTATTCCGTAGCAGCTCCATATGTGAATGCATTAACATTGGAACAGGATGCAGGTGGGCAAAACCGTGCCATCGGAAAGCTAGTGCATCACAAACTGGTTGTGGATGGAGAGGAAGATAACGAACAGATTCTGACCTATAAATCTACGGTTAAAAAAGGATATTATAATTATACAGCGGTAACATTAAAGTTGACGGCAGGTCAGCATACAATAGCCCTGACACATTCTGGTGAAGATCAGACAAAAGTAGCTTCTACCATTCAGTTATATGCAGCACTGGATAAGATTGATTTGATCTTTATACCAGATGGTGAATTGACGGCTACGTCTACCATTCAACTAGAAGATGGAGTAAAAAATAGTACCTATCATTATGATAATACAATCAGTGCATATCAAGGTGGTGGCTATGCAAGTGGGGCCGGTGATATCACCTTTACCGTGGTAGCCAGTGAAGATGGATTATATCGCACGAACTTATTGGCGAGCAGTGGCACAGATTCGAATATCGGTATCTTTAAAACAAGTACAGATTATGCATCAGATGCAAAAGCGACTACTTCGGTTGCAATAAGGAAAGTATCGGTTGCAGAAACTGCTGTCCCAACTTCCAATACATGGCAGAATATTGACTGTGGTGAGATTTATCTAACAGCTGGGGCAAATGCATTTACCATACATTCATCAAATGCAATAGCACTGGACCAAATCAAGTTTCAGAAAGATGTACCAACATCACAAGAGCAGACACTGACAATAGAGGCAGAAACGGCGAAACTTTTTGGTAATGCAAAAAAAGAATCAAATAGCAATGCCTCCGGGGGTAACGTAGTGGATGGAATTGGCGGAGGAAGTACAGATAATAAGATGTTACTTACCTTTGATGTACCAAATACAGGAAACTATAAGTTATCAATGCATTATAGCAATAACGAACCTGCACCAGTAATGAAAAGACAGGATGGAAGCAATTATGTGCATCCTTACAATACAGACCTAGTGGAACGCTATGCACAAATTGTGGTAAATGGAGCACAACCGGAAACGGTCTACTTTAAAAATACATTATCCTGGGATGTGATAAACAATGTTGTTTTAGATGTTGCATTAAAAGCGGGAACCAACACCATTGAAATTTATAATGATAATTCTTACAAATTCAGTGAATTGGTAAATGATTATGCACCAAAATTCGATAAATTTGAAGTAACGCCTTCTTCTTTGTCAGAAATTACTGCGATTTCGGATAAATTCAGACTTTACAAGGCAATTATGGCAACAAAGATGTATGAAGAAAGTGATTATACGAAAAACAGTTATGAAGACCTTGGAAAAGCAATGAAAGAAGCAATGTCTCTTTATGCAAAGGATAGCGTTAATAAAGTAGAAGCAGATGCTGTTATTCAAAAAATTGAGAGTGCCATTCCAAAGCTTATCAATCGAAGTGGGCTGAAAACAAAAATAGCTATCGCAAAAAAATATGATGCAACAGAAACGGACTATACCGTAACTTCGTATAATGCATTGCTTACTGCAATCGAAGAAGGTCAACTCGTCTATGATAAGGCAGATGCAACAGCAGAAGAAGTTGCAGACAGTATCCGTACGATAGCGGAAAAAATAGAAGGTCTTACGATACTCTATAAACGATTCGACAACAGTAAGGGAGTTGTAACTACAAGCAGTAAGAATAGTGGAACACATGCAGAATATGCATGGGACGGAGATGCTTCTACACATCCGGATTTATTGAACGATTCGGATAATGGATGGAACGCTGCTGCCGCATGGACACTGCTTGAGCTGCCGGAATCAATTTTGATACAAAAGATTTCATTTGCTCCAAGAAGCGGTTATGCAAGTAGATTGACCAATGGAACATTTGAAGCTTCAACAGACGGTATAACTTGGAATACAATTCATACCATAACAAAACCGTCGGACGGATATAATACGGTAGAGATAACAGAGCCTATTAAATACAAATATTTACGTTATAATTCACCAAAGGACAGTTACTTAAACATTGCTGATATTCAAATATATATGTTGGCAATTGACGAGAATGATATTGCTTTGGTACAGGCAGATGCAAAAGAGATTGATACAAAGATGTCTGCCATTTCCAACATGAAAGTGAGTGGTAATTTTACGTTGCCGGTAACTGTAACCAATCATTCTAAGGTAACATGGTCATCGGATAATGAAGCGATTGCAATTGGTGAAAATGGATATGCAAGGGTTACATTTCCAAGTAACGAAACAGTAGTAACGCTGACTGTAAGAGTAATCCATGGAGAAAAGAAAGTAAAGGTAACTTACACGGTTACGGTACTTGCAGCTCAGGGAGGGTCATATGGTAGCACGAAAGTTACTACACAACCAAAACCATCCGAAACGCCAGGAAAAGGTCCCGATGTGGTGGAAAAAGTAACCGATATCAATGTTTCAAAATATGAGGAGACATCGATAAAATTCCAGTGGGAAAAGGTAGATAATGCAAACAAATACGTAATTTACCGCTACGACTACGTAACAAAGAAATATATAGTAATTGCAGAAACGACAAAGAATTATTTTACCGACAGTAATCTTACAGATGGTACGAAATACAAATATGCGATAAAGGCATATACATTAGTAGATGGAGAAAAAGTGTATGGTAAAAAAACAACGATTCTTACTTCTACAAGGCCAGAGACACCATCCATGACGGTAAAAGAAATCTCTCAAACAAAGACAAAAATAAAATGGGAAGCGGTAAATGGAGCAACAGGATACATAGTATACATAAAAACAGATGCAGGAAAGTACAAGAAAATTGCAACGATTAAGAAAAATGGAGTATTATCTTATACAATTTCCGGATTGAAAAATGAAAATAAATATACATATGCTGTTCGCTCTTTTAAAACAATAGGAGGTAAAAATTACTATAGCAATTATTAAAAGATAATATAGACAATGGAAGGATGCCACAAGCATGATAATTACATGCTATGGCATCCTTTTCCTACCTCACTCAATATGCGCACAATTTGGTACATCACCTGTCATCGCTATAAACGGGTGGTTATTATTTGTTTCAATCATATATATCTACAATTCAGTAACAAAAAAACGCATCTTAGTTAAAATCGATTGATTGGAAGAAAATTACTTGTTATAGTAAAAACATAAGTAAGAAAGAGGTGGAGTATTTGAAGATTTCGATTAATACAGATGATGCAGTTCGAGAAACAAACATTGTAATAACCTGTGAAAAGCTTACACCCGAAATAGAAAAAGTGGTATCCATGCTTCGGATTTTAGATATGAAGCTGACTGGGCAGAAAAACAATGAGACATTTATTTTGGATACTTCTGAAATTTTGTATATTGATTCGGCGGATAAGAAAACATTTCTATATACAAATAAGGATGTGTATGAATCCAATCTTCGTCTATATGAATTAGAAGAACAACTTTCAAAGGTAGAATTTTTTCGTGCAAGTAAATCAAGTATTATTAATTTGAAGCAGATTGCATCCTTACGAGCAGATTTTGATGGAAGAATTATGCTAACAATGACAAATGGAGAGAAGCAAATTGTTTCGAGACAATATGCTGGTTATCTCAAGCAGAAACTGGGGGTAAAATAAGATGGAAAGTAGAAAAACAATATTTAATTATTTAGAAGAGGTACTATGCATATTTGCAATTACTATATTGATTTTAATCGGAATTGCATATATAACAGGTGACGATGTAAAAGATTTCTCAACTATGTTTCAGCTTGGAAGTAAGGCAATTGCACTTTCTACCATGCTCCAGTTTTTTCTTATGTCGTTATTTATAACAGTTTTGAAATTCCTTCTTTTTTCGGAACACTTTTTTAAGGAGAATTCAATCTTATTAAAAACAATTATAATGATAGTATGTATTGTAATTATGACTGCTATTTTTGCAAATATATTTGGCTGGTTTCCAACGAATATGTGGCAACCATGGGCCGGATTTTCAATAAGTTTTGGTATTTGTTTTTGTACTGCTATAGCACTCATGGTCGTAAGAAATAATCTGGAAAATAAAAAAATGCAAGAAGGATTGGAAAAATTAAAGCAAGAAAGGTCAAAGGAGGAGCATAATGGATGACAATATCTTTATCAAAATCGAGAATATTTCGAAAGCTTTTGAAGAAAAAAACGTTTTATCCAACATTACCATGGAAATCGAAAAAGGTGAGATTATAGGGTTGTTAGGACCCTCTGGAGCAGGGAAAACGACGTTAATCAAAATTTTGACAGGTCAGATACGGCCTTCCGCTGGTAACGCGTATGTGCTTGGCAAGAGTGTATTAAAAATGGACCAAGAAATCTATCAAAAAATGGGCATGGTTCTCGATAATACTGGACTTTATGAACGTTTGACCTGTTATGACAATCTAATCCTTTTTGCAGATATTTATCAATTAGACAAGAAATGCATTCCTAAGGTATTGGAGCAGGTGGATTTGTCGGAAGCGATAAAAAGACCAGTGAACCGTTTGTCAAAAGGAATGAAACAACGGTTAGCTTTGGCGAGAGCAATTATGCATGAGCCCAAATTATTGTTTCTGGATGAACCGACAAGTGGACTTGATCCAGTCACTGCAGCTGAAATACACAAATTAGTACGTGAGCAAAAAGAAAAAGGTACGACGGTCTTTTTAACAACACACAATATGGAAGAAGCTGAAAAGTTATGTGATCACATAGCCTTATTGCACTCGGGTCAAATAGTGGAGTATGGCGTACCCAATGAATTATGTAGAAAATATAATCGTGAAAATAGCATCACAATTCTTTTAAAGTCGGGAGAAGGGCTTGTTTTAACAAACAGTAGCAATAATGCAGAAAAAATTGCAGGTTATTTTAGTCAGGGTATGGTGGAGAGTATTCATTCCTCGGAACCAAATCTGGAGACTGTATTTATGGAACTTACAGGGAGAGGGCTGGTGTGATTATGAGTATAAGAAAAATAATAGCCATTTTAAAAAAACAAGTAAAAGATACCTTAAAAAATAAGGTTGTGCTCATTCAATTCCTTATGTTTCCAATGCTTACGGTGGTTATGGATAACACAGTGAAAATCTCGGATATGCCGGAGAATTATTTCATTCTTTTATTTGCTACCATGTATATTGGAATGGCTCCACTTACGTGTATGTCTTCCATTATCTCGGAAGAAAAGGAGTCAGATACATTACGAGTTTTGATGATGTCCAATGTAAAAGCAGTAGAGTATTTAATTGGGGAAGGAATATATGTCATAGCTGCCTGTATGATAAGCTCGAGTGTATTTGCACTTCAAGGAAATTATCAGGGACTGGAATTTGCGCAGTTTATGGGAATTATGTTTGTAGGAATTACAACCTCTACTGTATTTGGTGCTGCAATTGGAATCTGGAGCAAAAACCAAATGGCAGCAGTCTCTGTTTCCGTTCCAGCTATGATGGTACTTGCTTTTGTACCAATGATTGCAATGTTTAATGAAAGTGTTGAAAAATACGCCGGTTTTTTGTATACAGAGCAATTAAATTACTTGATAAATAATTTTACAACAGCTTCTATTGAGGGTGGACGCATTTTGATAATAACGGCAAATGCATTGTTTGCAATTTGTTTATTTATACTAGCATATCGAAAAAGGGGACTGCTCGCTTAAAGGATGAAAATTTTTACTATATACTGGAGGAAGACAATGAAAAAAATGGCATTACTTATTGTGGATGTACAGAATGCACTAGTAGAGGAACATCCTTTTAATGAAACGGATATGATTGATAATATTTGTAAGCTAATTAATACGGCAAAGAAAAGTAGTACCAAGGTGGTTTATGTTAGACACGATGGTGGAGTTGGAGATGAACTGGAAGCAAATACAAGCGGATGGGAAATTTATAAAGAAGTCACTCCTTCCCAAACGAATCAAATTGTAGAGAAAAAGTTCAATAGCTCCTTCAAAGATACTGATTTACAGGATATTTTGAATAAAAGTGAAATAAATACACTAATTATTGCAGGAATGCAGACCGAATACTGCATTGACGCAACCATAAAATCAGCCTTTGAGCATGGATACAAGGTTATTGTTCCAAAAAAATCAACAGCCACATTTGACAATGAATTTTTTACCGGTGAAACAATACTAAATTATTACGAGAAGAAAATTTGGAATGGGAGATTTGCAAGGGTTATTCCAATTGACCAAGTAATGGAAGAAATGTTGGATTAATTCTAATTTTGTTTTAAACTAGGGACGGACGCGAGTCTTTTTTGAAAAGTGACGCCAGGAAAGCCTGAGCATTTTAGTTTTCTTACAATTTACACGGCTCCCATGCTAGGATTTTATATCATTGGAGTATATGGAACGTAAACTCTGTCAAAAAACAGCTCATAGGGAGCCGATTTCTCATAGAGTTTACGTTCCATATAAGGCTGCTGAAAAACTACTGTTTTTTATTGCTCTCAGCAAAGATAATTATCCCTAATAAAAAAATAAGAGTAAAAATGGCTTCATTTTTCCCATTTTTACTCTTATTTTTTTCATATTTTTATATTTTTTTGGTTCATTCTTCCATTTTGGGCAGACTTTCCCCTTGCAACTTTATAATCCGTTTTAGATTTACGGCAAAAATGGTCATGGCACCTTGTAGTTCCAGCCCATCTAACCCTAGCATCTGACATCTGGCATATCCATGCTGATTTTTTATTTCTCCATTCTTTGCTTCTATCATATATCGATTTTTATATCGCTCTTTAAAATACGCACTTTTCTCAAAAGCTTCCAGCTTTTTATAAAATTCCTTTTTTATCGTAATATTATAAGTTTTGTTTTTTTGTCCTTCCTTATAGCATCCGTTTCTCCTTGGGCATTCTTTGCATTTCTTGATATCAAAAAAATACCGGATTACATTGCTCTTATGATTGGTTTCTCTTTTTTGGTATCTTGCGCTTAGCGCTAGATGTCCTTGTGGACACTGCATTAGTTTTGCATCTTTATTAAAAATGAATCCATCTACCTTCCGGTATTTTCTGGTTTTCATCCGTGGATGTAGTTTTGCAATCAACTGAATATTTTTAGATTGGGTATATTCAATGTTATCTACGCTTGCATACGCTTTATCGGCCAATACTTCTCTTATTTCCAGCCCAGTTGCTTCTGTTTTTTCAATCAACTCTTCCAGTTCTTTTTCATCTCCCTTTTCACCGGATGTAACGGTTGCGGCTGTTATAATCCGGTCTTCCGTCATGGCCAGATGGGTTTTATATCCGTAGAAACTCCTGGTCCTTGTTTTGTGACCAATACGAGCGTCTTTATCGATGCTATAATGGTACGTATCGGCAAGATCTTCTATCATTTCCTGCAAAAGTTCCGCATCTTCACGAATGGCTGGA
>JBGSNZ010000023.1:0-63973 GCA_041739345.1 Acetivibrio sp.
CATCAAGGAAAGCAATGAAAAAAGCGTTTGGTTATTAATAGAAAAATCGCTAGAGATGGTTTATTTGGCGAACCTAAAAATAAATAGAAGATATCATTTTGAAAAACAAAAATAAATTGCCAACGTTTAGTTGACACAAACCATTATTTGTATCTCCTTGTCACTATAAAATGAAATATGGTATAATATGTAATTATAACATATATTATGGAAAATGGTGGTAAACATGAGCAAAGAAAAAAAAGAAAGTGAAAGAGTTAGTTATGCCAGTATTTTAGTGACTCAGGGAAAATATAATTTTCATATAGTTGCATTACGATCCTCTATGTTTAGAGAAGCATGCTTTACTATTTCACGCGCTGAAGACCCGCAGGAAGGTTTTCAAAGAAAGCTTGACGAAGCACGTTGCGATGAGATTGCTAAATACATTGATTGTGAAGAAGGTTCAATACCTACAGCTATTATATTATCAGCTCAACCGGAAGCAGAATTCAAGCGTAATATAGCTAACAAAACTATTTCATTTAAGAAAAATCCGCAAGCATTTTTGATTATCGATGGGCAACATAGAGCATGGGGGTATAGCAAGGCTGAAAAAGATATCCGAGTACCTGTAATTATATATGAGGGGTTATCTAGAGTTGAAGAGGCACAACTATTTATTGATATAAATGAAAATCAAAAAAAAGTTCCTGATGCATTAATATTGGATATTAAACAATTGTTGCAAAAAGAAACAGAAGACGAACTTATTGTTAGAGAAATATATGACAAATTTATTACAAATAAAGATAGTGCATTAAATATGTATATTAACTTAGGAGAAAATGAAAGAGGAAATATATCGAGAATTACCTTTTATAATTCATTAAATTCTCTTATTAGTGGGTCATTAAAGCAGTTCGACAATCAAGTAAAATATGAAGTTATCAACAACTATCTTAATGCATTAAAAAATAGCTTTAGCAAGATTTCGCCATCATTAGAAAATTCTATAGGAAAAACAGTTGTATTCCAAGCCGCAATAGGTATTGGTGAGTTTATTATATCATATACATACAGACTATATAACAAGCTGGATTATAAATCTTTTTGTCAGGTTCTCGAACCAATATCAGGTAATTTGACGATTAGAGATATTCAAAATCCTGGCAGGTCTTATAAGGCTTTAAGTGAAAAATTAAAAGAAGCTACATTGTCAAAAAGTTTACCTATGAAAATAATAACATAATATGGGCGGAAAAGTTGTGTAATTATGGAAAGAAAGCATTTGTAGGATGCGATGGATTGAAAAAATGCTGCTATAAGTTTAGCAAATATAATTTGCTGGAAGTAAACAATGTAAAAAATTGTACCAAAAAGTATACAAAACGATACAGTGTCACCAAAAAGAAAAATAAACACATTTAGGGACTGATTTTCAGTCCCTAAATGTGTTTTTGAAACCACCAAAAGTAGTGGAGAGATTTTGGGAAGGTTCAAATTAATATAGTTTAGGAAATGGAGCTAAAATGAAACTGGGGCTGATATTAAGTTTGGGTCAGATACCATCAAAATTTGATGCCTGTTTTGGGATTTCCATCTTGCTTAGTAAATTAAATACGCTTTCATTCTGCACTCTGTTTTGGCTAAAATATTACAAGGTCTATTAAGATTGTTACGTTAAACGATGCAGTTTCTACACATTATCTAACAGCTCAAAAGTTGCGTATGTTTCTGTTTTCGTCATAGGAAAATATGTTTGATTATGTAAAGACAAGATGGTATACTCCAATTATTATACATGCGACTAGAAGTTAACGCAAATAGGGGGTGTTGTTTTAAGATGAAGAGTTGGTTACATAGAAATGCCAAAAAGGTAATTATTCTAGTTCTAGCGGTACTGACAACCATACTGCTTATGGTACTAGTGAGGATGAACGATAAGAAAGCAACATCCTTATCATACCTTACTGTAAAAGAGCAGGAGGGGGTGTATGATTTAACCGAAATAACGAACTGGGATAAGACGGTTGCCATTCTCCCTCCTGGTAACAATATCTATCCGGAAATGTATCTGACACCCGAAAATGCGGATACTGGGATTTCCCAAAGTAGCGAAGCCTATGAGAAAAATAAAACAGACTATGTGACCCAACGCTTTTCCTTAAAGGTCCCCAAAAACAGCCAAGTATATACTCTGGACTTTCGATTAAAAGGAAGACATGCTTTGAAAGCCTATATAAACGGAGTGTTAGCCGGTCAAATGGGAACTCCCGGCACCACAAAGAAAACGACGGAGATCGGAGAAAACCATCTTATCTGCTTTGCGGCGGCTAAGAATGGAGAAATTGAGATTATCCTGCAGTGCGCCCAGTTTTACCATTATAAATATAACGGAGCAAATCTTGCAACAATCAGCCTGCATAAGGCTGATCGGAGTTTTGATCCCGGGGTTTCCATGGAGGATATGGGCTTCTTTCTGACTGGGGGATTGCTGTTTGCGGCGCTGTTATTAATGGTGCTGTTTTTCTTTAATCGCGGTAGTCATGTCACACTGTACTTTTCATTGACCTGTCTTGCTATGGTGGTAAGGGAAGGTATTCAGAGCCAGATATGGATTAAGTTTTCTTTCTTGTCGGGAAAACTGACCTTTATGATGGAGTACCTGAGTGTAGTCTTGCTTACAGTCTTTTTGACCCTATATTTGGGAGAATTATTAATAGGAAAATTATGGAGAGCAATAAAGTATACGGTTCTGGCTACTTCTTTTCTTTATCTGCTGTGCCTGCTATTTGGGGACTCTCTTTTTTATACAGCTGTATTAAAGTTTTATCAGGGAATTTTAATCATATGCATTTTATGCGCAGTTGCAGGTTTGTTTTGGCAAATGACAAGTCACAACAAGGAGCAGACGGCGGCACTTTATGGCATAGCAGTATTTTATCTGTCAGCAGTCAGTGATATATTGATGTATAATAATTTGACACCGTTTTCCGGAGCAAAAGCCTCCGTATCTGAAATTGCCATGCTAGTATTTGTAATTTCAGAAACAGTATCCCTTTTTCTTATGAACATCCGTATGATAGAGGAATCCAAGAAAGAAGAACAAAGGCTTGCAGGAGAAAAAGAAGTATTGGAAAGTATTAACCATTTGAAGACGGAATTTCTGGGGAATGTGTCTCATGAGCTAAAGACTCCACTTACGGTAATCAGCAGCTATGCTCAGTTTGGCAGTGAGAATCTGGTACAAAAAGAGGAAGGACAGGAGGTAAGGGATTGCTTGAAGTTGATTGGCTCCGAGGCAGATAGGCTGGCTATGATGGTATCCCAGATTCTAGATGTTACCTGCATAGAAGAGAACCGTATGGTGATTTCCAGAAAGTCCTGCTCCCTTATTGATTTGATTCAGTACACGTTGGACGCATATTATCCTGTTTTTACAAAAAACGGGAACCGGCTTGTATTTCAACCGGACAGAGAAGTCGTGACAGTTTCTTGCGATAGAGACCGTATCATACAGGTTCTGGTGAACCTGATAGGAAATGCATGCAAACATACAAGAAATGGAACGATAACAGTACGGACAGAAAAAAGGGAAGAAGCAGTAGCTGTTATCATAGCGGATACCGGTACAGGCATAGATAAGGACAGACTGGCACATTTATTTGAGCGGTATTATACAAAAGCGCAAGGGGAAGAAGAATCTGCACAAAAAGGGAGAATAGATACTGGAACAGGTCTAGGTCTGTATGTATGCAGGCATATTATAAAGGAGCACGGAGGGGAGATTACGATTGAGAGTGAGACAGGCAAAGGAACAACCGTAACCTTTACTCTGAACCTAGTACACTAGAATAAAACCATAGAAAGAAGATCGAAGGCAGACTACTTTGTTCATACCAATGTCTGTCTGTGCGAATACACTGGCCCGGATTTCATGACGATAGGAAATCCGGGCCTTTCGTGCGCCCGACTGCAAGAAGGGAAAGCATGGCAGCCGATAACAGTTTTGTTATTTCTAGAAAAATCCTCGAAAGGGTTGCTATAATAAAGAAGTTTCAATCAAAGAGAGCAAGGAAATTTATCTGCCATGCTGGAAAAGGTTTTTCTGTATCGAATACAGAGGAATAAGAGGAGGTGTATTATGCCAAGCATTGTCCGTGTAGATACGCTGGATAACCAGACATTGGATATAGAGCTTAGTAATGGCAATCTGATTTTGTTAAATATTGCACCATTACTGCAAGGAAATGGAGCCTATACTGCTCTGAGCAGGCAAAAACTTCTTCCTCGCCCACAGACAGATGGAAAGAAAATCTTCTGGGCAAATAATGGTCCGTATTTGGAATTGGAAGAAGTTTTTGCACTGCTTGGAAGGCAGGAAGGAATAAAGGAGGATGTAAAAGATGAAACAAAGATGGAAACAAGTGGTCAGTAAGATTTTGGTGATTTGTCTGGTGATTACCATGCTTCCGGTGACGGCTGCAAAAGCAGCGGATACGGATGTGATTCAAATTATAACCCAACCGGTAAGCGAGGTAACGAAAGATTACGGAACTGATTATGGTACTATTTCTGTAGAGGCAACAGCGGTTACCGGAAGTGCAATCAGTTATCAATGGTATTACAAAATAAAGAATTCTTCAGATGTCGTAATGGTGCCAGGGGCAACGGCAACGGAATCCGTTTTAACCATACCTAGTTCCTTACACCCCCAAATTTATAATTTTTATTGTGAGTTGTCCGCAGATGGGTGTGCTACAGTAACGAGCAGCAGTACAGAAGTTACAATCAATAAATTGGATACAGGAATGATACCTTCGGACACGGTGGAGGTAAAAAGCAACAAAGCCAAGCAGTACCAATACGTCTTACCAAAACTGCCAGAAAGAGTGAATACTGATCCTGGCTCTATGTACTACGATGAAAAAAATATAACGGTAAGTGGAAGTGGTCTTGTCGCAGCTGAAGTTATAGTTGCCAGTATTGGTAACGATGATTTTATAATAGCATTTAACGTAGCGGAACAGTCTACGGGTACTAGCGATACGATTACAATACCAATTCACGGCGGCCAAAATTATAAGGACAGTTTATTCACCCTGACAGTGAGTGCAGTGGATCGAATTTCGGTAAATTTAACAGGAATTACCGGAGTGGACAGAATTTATTCTGGTAAAAGCTGGAAAGGTTTTAGCGGTAGACCGACTTGTGCCCCCTATACAGGTGGCCTGAATTATCATTACAGCGGAAGAGGGGATACTAGCTATGACAGCTTTGAGGCACCGGTGAATGCAGGAGATTATACACTGACGGTATCTATACCGGACGGAGAAGATTATACAGGGTCAGACAGTGTTGATTTTAGCATTACGCCAAAGGAAATAAGGGTTTATTCTCCAAATTACAATAGGGGACGTGGAATTGAAATTCCTTTGCCAGAAGACATTTATGTTAACTATGTGGGATTTATAGGAGCGGATTCAGGGACGAATTGTATTGCCGTAAAGGCAGTAGCAAAATGTGATGCCACTGACAATGAGCAGCCGGGAGTTTATACGATTGATTTTCAGACTATGGCTCAGTTAAATACCACACGGGGAGCTAATTATATCTTAAAGCATGAGAATGCGACATATACAATAGGGCAATACTATGGGGGCTACAGTATAATTGATATTAATTTACCTAATGCTATCATCATAGACAACAGCTATGAGACTAAAATAACTGCAACCGTAGATAATAGTGTCAGTTCCATTGTCCTTGATGTAGATGTCAGTAAGGCTGCATCCTGGACATTATATAGTGATTCGAACCTTACAATGGAAATTACGGATAAGGTTGTAAATCTTGAAACTGGAGATAATACGGTATATATTAAAGTCACTGCACAAGACACAAAGAAAAATTATTATGATGTGATTATTACCAGACAGAGTGCAGCACCAACACCTGGAAATACGGGAGGAGGAATACCTTCAGCAGATAGTTATCGGGTTATCGTGAATAATACGGACAGCTGGAAAACGGTAACAAAGGAATTGCAGGAGAGTACTTCTGGTCAGCTAAATATTACAATGCAAGGAACCACAGTGTTACCAAAAGAAGTGCTAGAAGGGCTGGAAGGGAAGAATATTACTGTCGCATTTAACCTTGGGAACGGAATTTCATGGGTCCTTAAGGGAAGCAATGTAGAAGATAATGAAACTAAGGAACCGGATCGCTTAAAGGATATTGACTTGCAGGCAGAGCTTGGAACAAATCAGATACCGAAGGAAGCGATAAAAGCGCTTGCTGATAAAACAGGAGCAGATGATACTGGGGAATTACAACAGCTAAGCTTAAGCCATGAGGGCGATTTTGGTTTTCACGCACAGCTTACGCTTAATGTTGGCAACAACATGGCGGGCAGAACAGCCAATCTTTACTATTACAATACGGATACGAAAGAACTGGAATATGTCTATGCTGCAATGGTGAATAAAAATGGAAATGTAACGTTTGGTTTTGACCATGCATCCGACTATGCCATTGCAATGGATCAAGGAGAGCTTGTACATGCAGAGCTTCTTAAGGCATCTGTGGAAGCAGAAGAAAAGGTAGTTTATATTGGCGGAGATACCGGTAAGACAACAGCTCTAAAGATTAGCTTGCCAGATGCCATTGGTGCATTGTCCGAGGAGGATAGTCTCAATCCAGTTATCACCTATACATCTTCTAATCCCAAAGTGGCATCAGTTGATATGGAAGGTAAAATTAAAGCGAAAAAGCAAGGTAAGGCAATCATTACGGTAACGATAAAGGCAGGTGAGGCCTCTGTGGACTTAAAGAGTGTAATTACCGTAAAGCAAGCTTATATTACGCTGGTGAAGGAAAAGAAGAGCTTTAATCAGGGAGAAAGCTTTACTTATAAGGCTTTGGGTTATGGCGTGACAACGAATAAGATTACGTTTAGAACATCAATGAGATCCATTCTTGTAATCAATAAAAAAAGCGGCAAGGCAACTGCCCGGTCGAAAGGAACCGACTATATGACCGCAGAGTATGGTAATGTTCGTAAGGTAATAAAAGTAATTGTAAAATAAACATGGAGTGTACATTAAAAAAACAGTAGGCAAACGCATACCATGCGTTTGCCTACTGTTTTTTTAATTCATGAAAATAGAAAGTTGCGAAGCGTGCTTTCTATTGTTAGAGCTCATAAGAATGAATTGCCTGAAATAAAACACGATAACAAAATTGTTATTATCACCCATTTTAATTACCTAATAAAGTAAAATTAATTTACTGATTATAGCAGTAAATAGTATATTTACAGACTATTGGCATCAAGAGAACTTAAAAAATCAAATCGAAGTAGGCTATTCGTGAAAGGGGTTAAAATGAGTGAAGTAACAATTCAGAAATTGTATCTTAATTTGACAGGGATGACTGAGTCCACTGCACAAAAGGAGGCTGACAGCAGCTTTAAGGCGCCGGAAGGCTGTCACATAGTGGCACGTCTACATAATGGAGACGAAAATGGGAGCACAAAATGCAAGTACGCCAGGTTTGAATTGCCACTTGAGGCAGAGCAGTTAGGTTTTGGGGAGGTTGTTTACGGAGATCGAAGAACTGTTACGGTAAAAGAGTCTTCCTCGAAGGTAAAGGGAGAAGACGGTGAGATTATTATAAAACGTGTCCATACAGGGGATGAAAACGGAAATACCCAGTATACCTTTGCTCAGGTATTTGTCCGTATCAACGGCACCCGGATATTGGTACCATGTAAGACCGGAGCATCTACGGAGGTTACGGTAAAGGAATCCTCTGGAAATTATGCAGAGTCAAAGGATAAAAGTATGGTATTACGCAATCACAAGGGAGATGAAAACGCAGACAGTACCTATGGTTTTTCTAAAATGTATATAGAATATACTACCAAGTAAATAATAAAATGGATAGCTTTCAATGCTCCGCCGGATAAGCGGTTCTAAGGAAAAGGTATCCCTGGCTTGTAGTTGTTGAAAGTTCAAAGCATCCCGTTTCTTCCAGATTTAGTTTCTGGCGGAGGCGGGATACCGTCATTTTAACGGCATTTCCCATAGTCTTAGAAGAACAGCCCCAAACGGCCTCATAAATCTGGGAAGGACTTATCTCTAGCCCCCGGTTTTCCACCAGATAGACAAGAAGCTGGAATTCCTTGCGGTTTAAAAGAATTTCCTTACCATCAAGGATTACGGTGCCAGAAGTAATATTAATAAAGAGAGGAGGCAGTTCAAGTAGTCCATTTCCTATACCGCGCCGGCGCAGCTGGGCAGTTATCCGTGCTTCCAGTACTTCAAAACGATAGGGCTTTACAATATAATCGTCACCCCCAAGGGAAAAACCGTTTACAATATTATCCGTATCACCCATACAAGTTAGAAAGATGACCGGTGCATTTGAATATTTTCGGAGCTGCTTACAAAAAACATAACCCGAACCATCCGGCAGCAGGACATCTAAAAGCACCAGATCAGGAGGATATTCCCATAACAGGTTCTGGGCTTTATGAAGAGTATCGGCACAAAGAACCTCATATCCCTTTTTTGTTAAGTATTTTTCGTTGATATTCAGTACGTCTGTTTCATCCTCTACTAGAAGAATTCTGACTTTTCTTGTCATAACAAGTTCCTTTCAAAATGCTTACGATATACATACCTATATTTTACTATATATATTAGGAAAAAAGAAAGATATTCTGAGAAAAAAAGTAATAATGAAAGGCCTTATTAATAGAATACACTGAAAGAGGGATTGAGTACAAAAGCAAATAGCCTGCTGCATCCCGCAACAGGCTATCTACAAAACTAGATGGGAGAAGCTATGTGCCTTTGCATTATACTTCCTTTTGCAACAGTTTATCCTCATACATTCTGGAATCAGCCAGTTTTAGAAGAGAATCCAAGTCTCTTCCTTCCTTTGGATAAAAAGAAACACCGATACCGATGCCAGTATTTGCATCAGCAAAGATCTGAGAGACCTTTTGCTTTACTGTGGTGATACATTCATCCATTTTTGCAGTATCGTAGCTCATATAAAGAATAATAAATTCATCGCCGCCAAGGCGAGCGACATAGCCGTTTGAACCAAAAGTCTCCTCGAGTATCTGGGAGGCTTTTGTAATATAACGATCACCTTTTGCATGGCCTTTGGTATCATTAATGAGCTTTAATTCATTAAGATCGCAAACAAGTACAGAAAAAGAAACCGTTTTCTTACAAACTTGATCAAAAATTTGATAAAAGCCACGGCGATTATATATATTTAACATAGGATCTTTCATTGAAAGAGATTCAATCATCTCAATAAATTGCTTTGTGGCAGCCATCCAATAAATCAGCCCAATAACGGACAAAACTCCACCAACCGTAAAACAAGCTCTCTTTACAGCGTGAATGTAAGGATAGTTCTCTATGAAATTGAAGGAATCAAGGAAGGTTGCTATAGACAAAAATGATAATCCGATAAATACCAATCGAAAGGTACCCTTCGTAAAATGCCAGTTCTTCTTTGCGAACATGGATAATTTAATCATGTAAAAACATAAGATTAAGACAAATATGAAAATTAGCAGCTTATAATAGTCTATCATAATCATCACTCCGTTAGTAGATGCTCTTTTGCAGTTGTTTATGTGACATTATATTGTATACAATTCTAATCAAAAAGTCTGCTTACTTTTATATGTTGTTGTAGTACATTTTTAAGATGGGAAGTATGTAGCAGAAATTATTAAAATAATTGGCAAAAAATGTAATTTGCACAAAAATGTTGTCAAATAATTATATATTATTTACAATATAGCATATTCATGTAGGAAATGGTATGTTAATAAATGCCAAGATAACTTGTTTATTGCTTTTATAAATTATACAACATGCTATAATTAGTGTTGCTATAAAAAAGGGGAGGCAATAAAATGAGGGTATACAAAAAAATTAGAAAGCAAATGATAACGCTCTGTGCAATAGTCGCAATTGTGACCATATCAATTTGTGAGAATACAGTAAATACAAAGGCGTCACAAAGCAGTTCCACAACTTTTGCAGTTCTATCAACTACAAACATGCATGGAAGCTGCTGGGATACCAATCTTTTGAATGATACAACCGTAAAAAACAGCTTGCTACGAATATCGTCTGCCGTAAAAGCATTACGAACAAAATATAATGGAAATATTGTTTTGATTAATAGCGGTGATACATTTGAGGGGACGCCAGTATCTTCATATAAGATTACAACAGCAAATAAAAAATTTACTGGTGAAATACCGATGGCAATTGGATTAAAATACATAGGATACGATGTGTATTCATTGGGTAATCAAGAATGTAGTTATTCATGGAAAACCATGAATAAAGTATATGCTTATCTAAAGAAAAGCAAAATTGACGTAGATGGTGATGGGACAAAAGAGTCTTGCGTCCCAGTAATATCAGGTAACCTCGTATACAAGGAAAAGCAGGGAAGTCATAAGGCTGGAGAACTTGTTTTTAAACCATGGACAAGCAAAGATATAAAGGTAGGGGACAAAACGCTTAAAATTGGTATTTTTGCTTTGGAAAATACAGAGGGTGCGCGCTGTGACGTAACAAATAAAGATTCAAATATCAGCTTTACACAACGTGAAAATGCTTCCTATAATATGCAAGTAGAAGCGCAGCAGTATGTAAAACAGATGAAAGATGCTGGATGTGATTTTATCATTTCATCCTATCATTCTAGGCTTGATAGCGAGTCGGGATTACAAGCATTACGCGTAATTAAAAATACTTCCGGTATCGATATGATGATTACCAGTTACGATGATAGCTGCGGTAATTTGAATGGCAATCGTAGCAATATCTATACCAATAAAAAAGGAAATTCGGTTTTTGTTGTAAATGGCGGAGATAATCAGCTGACGAAAACACAGATAGTAGCGACTGCTAAGAAAGACGGAACGTTTGAAATAACCATTCCAGGAGAACAAACCAATGTTGACTTGAGTAAGTATAAAGACGATCAAGTACTAAAAGACTTGATAAAGCCTTATGCAACTGAAGCCTCCAACTATTTAAAGGAGGCGGGTGGCAAAATAAACGATAGTAAATGGGACGACAATACAAATTTCTATTTGAAACAGACGGACACGATGGATTTCATCAATCGAGCGCAGATGGTGGTGGGTACGAAATATATGAAGAAAAAATTTGCATCGACTTGTCCTGTTACATTGGAAACGTTGCAAAAAACATATGGGAATAAATATACCTTGGATGTAGACTGCTCCTGTTCTAACGTTGCTACATTGGGAAATTATACCGTAAAGGCAGGCGCTCTTTCTATGAAGGACATTTATAAGATGTATCCTCGCGACAATAGTCTTTGTATTCTTCCACTCACTGGAGCGCAGATGGATAAAATCTTAGAATATGTAGCTTCAAAACAACTTACATATGCTATTTCAAAGGGAAAAACAGTATTCTTGACAAAAGGGAATAAATGCGACTATCCGGTATTTTATGGGATTGACTTTTCTTATGATTTATCCAAAAAGGTAGGGGATCGAGTGACAATTCGTGGATTTCAAAATGGAAAACCTTTTTCGTTGATTCAGACTTATAATCTTGCAATTGACAATTATCTTTTAAGTAATGGTCCGTTTAAAAAATATGGATTAGACGATACCATATGGTCACAGACAGAGGACTTAGGTGTTGGAGGTGTCAGAGACCTGATCAAAGAGTTTGCAACCGGTTTTGGGAAAAAAGGAGTATCTCCAAAACGTTCGGATTGGAAAATCGAGTATGGAACGGTTACAAATTAAGAAGATAACTTAAAAAAGTAGCGATTGCTGAAATTAAAAATTAACGTTATAATGGCACATAGAATTGAAAATACGAATTGATGCACAAAGGATGAAGTAATGAAAAAGACACGAATGATATTATTTTTTATAGCAGTGGTAATCCTTAATATAGCTGCGAACCTGGCACATCCCATTACACCTACAATCATTAAAAATTTGAACTTAAAAGACTATATGTTTGGTGCTGTGTATGCTGCTATGATGTTTAGCAATTTTTTATTTTCTCCTTTTTGGGGAAAACGCAATGAATATCGTAATAGCAAAAATACGATAGCACTCTGCTGTTTTGGTTATTCGATCGGACAGCTTTTGTTTGGAATATCGAAAACGGGAAGTACAATTCTATGTGCACGTGCATTTTCAGGGGTTTTTACAGGTGGTATTTTTGTTAGTTTTCTCACCTATTTGGTACATATATCGAAGGATAAAGAAAAAGGACGTAATCTTGCAATACTTGCAGCGGTAAGCAGTGTGGCAAGCGCATTTGGTTATTTTATAGGTGGTATGCTTGGCGAACGCTCTATTATGCTTGTGTTTTTATTACAAGCGGGTATGCTTGTGTTTTGTGGAGTTCTATTTTGGATCGTATGTGAGGAGGATGGAAATAAAGAGGATAGACCATCTTATCGTCAACAGTTACTGACAGCCAATCCATTTGCTGCTTTTTTTGAAGTAAAACGCTTTTTAAACAAACGTTTTATTATACTTTTTTTAGTCTGTGGGTTGTCCTATCTTGGATTTACCGCATTTGAGCAGTGCTTTAATTACTATATTAAAGATATATTTGGGTTGACTTCCGGTTACAATGGAACCATCAAGGCGGTAATTGGGATTGCTTCGCTCATCGCGAATGCGACCATTTGTATCTGGATTATGAAACGAACCAATGTTGCTAAGTCAACAATGTGCGTTCTTTTAATATGTACTTCTATCATATTTGCGGTAACGTTTACGAGAAATCAAACGGCATTTATTAGTCTTAGTATTCTCTTTTTTGTATTCAATGCACTAATTGTCCCAATTACACAGGAAATGGTCTCATCAGAGGCGGCCACCAAGGATAGTAGCATAGTCATGGGATTTTATAATGGAATAAAATCACTTGGGGGGATCTTTGGGGCATTGGCTGCAGGTATATTTTATACGGTACATCCAACCCTTCCGATTGTTTTCGCAGGAATTTCATTTCTCGTAGCAACGATATTTGCAGGCTTGCTTTTATTAAAAACTCCTCATAAAGCGAACTGATACGATGCAATACATATTTGAGTTGCATTTACAACGATAATAAAAAGGTCTTTAATTATGGGAAAATCAATGGTATAATCTACTCTGTACCTTTATGTTATGAGACTGGAGAGTATATATGAAGAAAGATAAAAATTTGGGTTCGTTAAAAACTTATCTTCGCTGGCCGATTATGTTGACACCAATTTTGGTGCTGATGAATATAAGTATTGCACTAATAGATAAAAAAGCGGGATTTTACATGATGGCTTATGTCGGTATCTATGTAGTGATTGCTCTTCTTTTATATGCATCAAATCATTATACCATTGAACGGGAAATTCTTAATTATGCTGCAAGTTATGGCAAAGTACAAAAGCAGCTGCTTCGGGAAATGGTTTTGCCATATGCCGTCTTAGATAAAAATGGCCGTCTTTTGTGGGGAAACGATGAGTTTATAAGTATTATCTCAGATGAAAAAGAAGCAAAAAAAAGTATCTTTAATGTTATTCCTGAAATAACTGAAGAGTATTTACCCAAAACAAAGGAAATTGATGAAGAATTACATGCAGTGATTGACAGTCGTAATTACAAGATTGTTATGAGAAGGATTGAGTTGGAAGAGACAACTCAAACGTATTCGAAAGGTTTGGGCAAAGAGCTCGAACAGTTCGGCAATAACAATACATTGATTAATATATACCTTTACGATGAAACTGAGATTACAGAGTATATTAAAGAAAACAAGGATCAACGTTTAATCGTCGGACTTCTTTATATTGACAATTATGAAGAAGCACTAGAAACCATCGATGAAGTAAGACGTTCTCTTTTGGTTGCCTTGGTTGATCGAAAGATTAATAAGTATATGCAAGGTATTGATGCAATTATTAAAAAGTTGGAAAAAGATAAGTACATCTTCGTATTCCAACAAAAATATTTGGCCGATTTGCAAAGTAATAAATGTTCGATTTTAGAAGAAGTGCGTACGGTAAATATCGGAAATGATATGTCCGTTACCATCAGTATTGGACTTGGTATTCATGAAAATTCATACCTTATAGGATATGAGTACGCCCGTGCAGCGATTGATTTGGCGCTGGGACGTGGCGGGGACCAAGCCATTATTAAAGAAGGCGAAAATATTATTTATTACGGCGGAAAAAGCGTTCAGGTTGAGAAGAATACAAGGGTAAAAGCAAGAGTAAAGGCACACGCACTAAAAGAACTGGTAGAAGCGAAAGAGGATGTAGTAGTAATGGGACATGCATTAGTCGATGTCGATTCTTTCGGAGCTGCAGTTGGTGTATACCGGATTGCAAAGACTTTGAATAAAAAAGCGCATATCGTTATTAATGATGTAACAACTTCGGTACGTCCGATTATGGAACGATTTATCAATAATCCAGAGTATGAAGATGATATGATAATTTCTGGAAAGACGGCTCTGACAATTGTAAATCCGAATACGCTTTTGGTAATTGTCGATGTAAATCGGCCAAGCTATACGGAGTGTAAGGAACTGATTGATTTGACGAACACAGTAGTTATCTTAGATCATCACAGAAGAACCGACGAAGCAATTCATAATGCGGTTCTATCTTATATTGAGCCATATGCATCCTCGGCTTGTGAAATGGTAGCAGAGATTCTTCAATATATTGGAGATGGTTTGAAACTAAAGCAAGCAGAAGCAGATGCAATGTATTCAGGTATTATGATTGATACCGACAATTTCCTTACGAAGACTGGTGTTCGGACCTTTGAAGCAGCGGCATATTTAAGAAGACATGGCGCCGATGTGACTAGGATTCGTAAAGGGTTCCGTAGTGATATGAAAGTCTATATGGTTCGTGCAGAGGCGATTCAACACACGGAGATTTATCTTGATTCCTATGCTATCACAGTATGTAATGCAGAAGGAGTAGATAGCCCGACGATTCTTGGAGCACAGGTGGCAAATGAGCTTTTGGATATTCAGGGGGTAAAAGCCTCGTTTGTGCTAACCAAGTTTAATAACAAAGTTTATATCAGCGCAAGATCCATTGACGAATTAAATGTTCAAGTTGTCATGGAAAAGCTTGGCGGCGGAGGGCACATGAGTGTCGCAGGAGCACAGCTAGAGGACAAAACAATCGAAGAAGCAACGAAAATTGTTCATGATTTGTTAGATAAAATGAAATTGGAAGGAGAATTATAATGGAAATTATATTATTAGAAGATGTAAAAACACTTGGTAAAAAAGGGGATAAGGTAACGATCAATGAGGGCTATGCAAGGAACTTTGTTTTGCCAAAGAAACTTGGAATAGAGGCAACGCCTAAGAATTTAAATGATTTAAAATTAAAAAAAGCAAATGATGATAGGTTGACACAGGAAAAATTAGATGAGGCAAAAGCATTTGCAGCAGAGCTTGCTAGCAAGAAGGTAGAGCTTTCTATTAAAGCTGGAAAAGATGGAAGAAGCTTTGGCTCGATATCCACAAAGGAAATTGCACAGGCAGCAAAAGATCAGTTAGGTTACGATATTGATAAAAAGAAAATGCAACTTTCGGATCCAATTAAAAGTGCAGGAATTTTTACAGTTCCAATTAAAATACACCCAAAGGTTACTGCAGAATTAAAGGTACACGTTGCAGAACAATAGCAAGGAGTAAGTCATGGACGAGGCGTTAATTAAAAAGATTTTGCCGCATAGTGCGGAAGCGGAACAATCGGTGATTGGCTCTATGATAATGGACCGGGATGCGATTACGACAGCTTCTGAAATATTAATATCGGAAGACTTTTATCAACATCAGTATGGTGTTCTTTTTAATGCCATGGTGGAGCTATATGAAGAGGGTAAGCCGGTTGATTTGGTGACGCTTCAAAACAAGTTGAAAGAAAAGGAAGTTCCGCCGGAACTTTGTAGTATAGAATTTATCCGTGATTTGATAACCGCAGTACCGACATCAGCCAATGCAAAGTATTATGCAAATATTGTAAAAGAAAAAGCGGTACTTCGTCGTCTGATAAAGGTGACGGAAGGAATTGCAAATGAATGCTATATGAATAAAGAGCCGCTGGATGTTATTTTAGAAGATACCGAAAAGCAGGTTTTTGATGTAGTTCAAAACAAAACAACGGATCAATTCGTAAGTATCAAAGAAGTTGTGCTACGGTCACTCGAAAGCATTGAAGCGGCTGCAAAGAATAAAGGTAGTGTTACGGGTGTCTCTACTGGATTTTATGATTTGGACTATAAGACCGCAGGATTACAACCTTCGGATATGATACTAATAGCAGCCAGACCATCTATGGGTAAAACGGCATTTGTATTAAATATTGCAGAATTTGCAGCGATTAAATCCAATATAGCTACCGCAATATTCAGCCTTGAAATGTCAAAAGAACAGTTGGTAAAGCGTATTCTTGCTATGAATTCAAAAGTCGATTCACAGGGAATACGAACGGGTGAATTAAGGGATGAGGACTGGATAAAATTAGTAGAAAGTGTTAAGGTCGTTGGTAATTCAAAACTTATCATTGATGATACTCCAGGTATCTCCATTACGGAACTTCGTTCCAAATGTAGAAAAATGAAGCTTGAGCACGGACTTGGGCTTGTCATAATTGACTATTTGCAGTTAATGTCTGGAAGCAAGAAGACGGAATCTAGACAACAGGAAGTTTCAGATATTTCGCGTGCATTAAAAGGACTTGCCCGTGAAATTAATGCTCCAATTGTCGCCCTGTCTCAGTTGAGTCGTGCGGTGGAACAAAGGCCAGATAAGCGACCAATGCTATCGGACCTTCGTGAATCTGGAGCAATCGAGCAGGATGCCGATTTGGTTATGTTTATATATCGTGATGATTACTATAATCATGACACGGAAGAACCGGGGGTTGCGGAGATTATTATCGGAAAGCAAAGAAATGGTCCAACAGGAACTATAAAACTTGGTTGGCAGTCTCAATTTACAAAGTTCGTAAATTTAGAGAAAACCTACAACAACAATAATGATTAAAAGGAAGAGATCTCATGTCATATATGGCGTTATATAGAAAGTTTCGTCCGAGGGAGTTTGAGGATGTAAAGGGTCAGGATCATATTGTGACGACCCTGACAAATCAGATTAAGGCAGATCGTATTGGACATGCCTATCTTTTCTGTGGCACGAGAGGTACTGGAAAGACAACGATTGCCAAAATACTCGCAAAAGCAGTAAATTGTGAACAGCCGGTAGATGGTAGCCCGTGTAATGAATGTGCTATGTGCAAAGCAATCAATACGCAAACTTCAATGAATGTAATAGAAATTGATGCAGCTTCTAATAATGGTGTCGATAATATTCGTGAAATTGTGGATGAGGTACAGTATTCCCCGCCGGAAGGTAAGTACAAGGTTTATATCATAGATGAGGTTCATATGCTTTCAACAGGAGCATTTAATGCGCTCCTGAAAACACTCGAAGAACCTCCTTCCTATGTTATTTTTATATTGGCGACGACGGAAGCACATAAGATTCCGATTACTATTTTATCCAGGTGCCAGCGATACGATTTTAAGCGCATTACAATCGAAGTTATTGCGGATAGATTACATGAGCTTTTGGAAAAAGAAGGAATTGAGGCAGAGGATAAGGCGGTTCGTTTTATTGCAAAGGCAGCAGATGGATCCATGCGTGATGGACTAAGTCTTCTTGATCAATGCATTGCCTTTTATCTGGGAGAGACATTAACTTACGATAAGGTACTAGAAGTGCTTGGTGCTGTTGATGTTGAAATGTTTAGCAGGATGTACCGTCATATTATAAGAAATGAAGTGGTGCCGGCAATCGAACTGTTAGAAGAACTTGTAATAGCAGGAAGGGAACTGACACAGTTTGTGACAGATTTCACCTGGTATTTAAGAAATCTTTTGTTGGTTAAGACCTCCGATCAGGCACTTGATATTATTGATGTTTCCACCGAGCAGCAAGCAATCCTAAAGCAGGAAGCAACTCTTTTGGATGCGGATACCATAATGCGCTATATTAGGGTTTTGTCTGAGCTTTCGAATCAGCTAAAGTATGCAAGTCAAAAGAGGGTATTGGTTGAAGTTTCACTTATTAAGCTATGTAAACCTGCCATGGAAACAAATCTGGATTCCCTGCTTGACCGCATTCGCCAGCTAGAAAATAAGGTGGAGGAGGGTGTTGTAGTAAGAGAAGTAGCTACGTCTATAAAGGAACCCTCTGTAAAAAATGAAAAGAAGGAAAAAGCGCCAGTTGTTTATCCAGATGCAATACCAGAAGATTTAAAGCAAGTTGCAAAAAACTGGCATTCTATTTTAGGAATGCTTTCATCGGCGGTACGTTCCATGATGACGAGTGTACGACCTAGTGTAGGAGAAGGCAACACCTTATTACTTTTATTTACAGATGAATTGGAAAAAACTTATGTTGGTACAGAGGAACATATTAAAGATATCCAAGAAATAGTAAAAGATAAGATAAAAAAAGAAATCATTGTAAAGGTTCAGTATATCAACGAAGGTCATGAGTCAATCGACAATTTTGTGGATTTGACCAAGATAATAAATATGGAAATTGAATATGAAGATTAGAAAAGGAGAATAAAAACAATGGCAAAACGTGGAGGATTCCCAGGCGGCGGTGCTATGCCTGGCAATATGAGTAACTTAATGAAACAGGCTCAAAAAATGCAAAAGCAGATGGAAGAAAAGACAAAAGAGCTAGAGGAACAAAAATATGAAGCAACTGCTGGTGGTGGTGCCGTAACGGTTGTTGTATCTGGTAAAAAAGAAGTGTTATCAGTAAAACTTACGGAGGAAGTAGTTGATCCAGAAGACATTGAAATGCTGGAGGATCTAATCGTTGCAGCAACCAACGAAGCACTTAGAAAGATGGAAGAAGCTTCATCCGAAGTAATGGGTTCAATAACAGGCGGACTTGGTGGCGGGCTCGGCGGTGGACTCGGTGGAGGATTTCCATTCTAATGGATTACTTTAGTTCACAAATCAGTAAATTAATTGATGAATTTTCAAGGCTTCCTGGTATCGGAAACAAATCGGCGCAGCGTTTGGCATTTCATATTATAAATATGCCGAAAGAACAGGTCTTACAACTGTCGCAAACGATTATCGCTGCCAAGGAGAATGTTCGATATTGTAAAGAATGTTGTACGCTAACAGATCAGGATACCTGCCCAATTTGCAAAAGTGAGAAAAGAGATCACAAGCAGATTATGGTGGTGGAAAATCCAAGAGATTTGGCGGCTTATGAAAAAACACAGAAGTATGAAGGTGTCTATCATGTACTGCATGGAGCGATATCGCCAATGCTTGGAATCGGCCCGAGTGATATTCGTCTAAAAGAATTAATGACAAGATTGCAAGGTGAGGTAGAAGAGGTTATTATTGCGACTAATTCAACACTTGAAGGAGAAACAACAGCAATGTATATCAGCAAACTAATAAAACCAACGGGGATTAAAGTAAGCCGTATTGCAAGTGGAGTACCAGTAGGTGGAGACTTAGAGTATATTGATGAAATTACACTCCTACGCGCGTTAGAAGGACGTACGGAAATCTAAGGATGACCGTATTTATCCCCGGGCCTAATCCTCAATATCTTCAGCCATGAAAAAAGGTAAAGAGAATTATCCGCGAAGACATAACAGAACATAGACCCAGAGTGAGTCTTAAGTGACCCAATCTAGGGTCTTTTTTATTAATACTATCATTTTTAATTCGTTTTTTGAGGTAAAAATTTTACTATATCATATTGTGAATTAATAATTGTCCACATTTGCGAATAAAAAGTCATAACATTCCAAATTCCGCTACCATTAAGACTATATTTTTTGATTAATTTGTCTAGGGCATCAATGCTTCTAGCATCAATACTCCATACAATATGTTGAGTGGGACTACCAGTGGTAATTTGATTATATTGAAAAAATGGTGATTGAGAAATTTCATCAAACTGTATTGTAGCACCTACATCATTAGCTAAGTCTAGGGCAGATTTTATTGTAAGAGAAGAAGCACTTGATTTACCAGGTATATAGGGTAATTGCCAATCGTAACTAATAGTGGTATTTCCAATTATAATTTTATCAGATGATACAAGGGAAACTACATAATCTATGAATGGACTTATATTATTCATATTATTGACTGGTGCAGGTGGTCCATAATTATTACCCCAAACAAGTTGTAGAAATATCATTCCATTCACGAGTTGGCTTATTTTAGAATAGTCAATTTGCTCAAATGATATTTCATTATTGCTATTTTCTATTTTCTGATTAATTGTCACAAAGAATAGATATCCTTCCTGTTGCAAACGGTTTGATATTTTTTTAATAAAGTTTATATAAAGCGACTGATTTATTTCCGTTATATAATTAAAAACTATATTTACGCCATAATATCCTTTGCTTTTCATTATATCAAGTACTTTATTAATATGATGTTCTTGATATTCGTCATTTAATAAGATGTCATATGCAATCTCGATTTTAGGTTCCCCTTGAGCTGTTAATGTTGCTATCATTAATATGGGAATTACATCAAATGCTTTTGCTGTTTGGATAATCTGTGAATCATCATCATATGTTTCTATTTCACCTTTTTCTGTTGCGGTGTAATTAAAAACAGATAAATAAGAAAGACAAGGTAAGACCTTAACAAGTGTTTCTTTTTTAATATAAGGATACGCAATACCATTTGTGGTAATGCTTCCATTCGTGTTATAGCTTATTACTATTGTTTCTCCGGGATAAAGATACTCTCTATCTGAAAGAAACGGATTATTTCTTAATAATTGCATAATCGTTACTTCGTAAATATCTGCAATATTATTTAGGGTATCACCTTCTTGTACGGTGTATGTCTGTTTAGGGTATGCAATTACAATGGTTTGCCCTGTAACTAAATCAAAAGGTTTATCTAGGTCATTGTCTAGAACTAATTTAGTTACTGTAACACCATATCTTTCTGCTATTGAATAAATATTATCTCCTTCTTGAACTACATATATATCCATAAAATATCCTCAGTTTCCAATGTTATAAATAATATATGTATCTAAATAAAAATTATTATATTTAGTGAGTTAAGCTAATTATCACAACTAAATATAATGCATTTTTGCTTTTGATGATATTGACTGACAATGCTAGACGAAATTACAAACATTCTGTTATAATTAAAATGATACGATATAATAGATATGCTATTTGATAACAGTGTCATAGGAGTACCATGAGCCATAAAAGAAAAGATGACGGGAGATACAATTATGATAAAAAACAGTTTCAAGAAACCGATTGTAGGACTTATATTAGCTGCAATCGTATTTAATTTTAATGCGCCACAAACAAATGCCGCCAGCACTACGCATATAGTTACAACACAGGCACAATTAATAGCTGCATTAAAGAGCAAAGCGGTTGAGAAGATCGTCATAAAGCCTAAGAAAAATACAATATTTAATATTGAAAAAATGGATTATAATAAAGATTTAGTGGTATATCAAGATAAGACCACATTAGTGAACAATGGGAAATTTGATAGTTGTGATATTATTGCAACAACAAATGCGCAGGCAACCAAAGCCGTAGCGAATATTAATAAATACCACAGATCAAAAGAAAACAGATTGCTCATAAAGAATTCAGAAAATGACATCGTATTGCCAAAGAGCGACCTTCAATCAATTGCTTCATTGGCAGTAGATAACTGTGATTGCGATATCGTAAATAAAACGAAATGGAAAAGCATAGTAATTAAGGATATGAGTGATGGAAACCTTATACAATATGGTAATACGAATAAGTTAACCGTTACCGGAGACCTTAATAGAATTACGATAATGGATGGCGCAAGTGTAAAGGGAGTATATTACAATCAGGAAGAAGATAATCTGGATGATACGTACGGGAACGAGATTATAATAAACGGTAGTCTCGACAGTATAATTGTAACAAACAATTTGGAGTTATCAATAGGTGGTAGTAATTGCAATACGATTAAAAATAATATAATAAACAAATCAGATAAAGATATTATGGTTTATTTTGGTGATGAAGAGGAATATTACAAACTCGATAAAGATAATAATCTTGTCAAAAACACGGATGAATGTGAAAGTGACGATGACGATGAAGATATCTACGACGATGAAGATTTTGAAGAAGATATCGAGGACGAAGATTATTATGATGATTCAGATGAATACACGTATGAAAACGGAGATAATAGTTACGATAATGGTAACAACGATAAGGCTAACAATGATACTACTAACAGCCAACCCCCTGCTAAGGAGGTAGAAGATACTGCATACAATTATAAAGAGTACATAATACCACTTGAAGATGGGCAAACAACCACGGTATATGGATATTTTGATGAAGCAGCTTCCTATGAAGAATTTTTGCAGGTGAATCAGTTGAGAGTTTCGCTTGGTCTGAAGGAATTAAAATGGGACACAAGAATGCTTTCAATGGCAGAGACAAGAGCTGTGGATCTAATTCAGCTATTTAGTCATACGAGACCAAATGGTTTTTCGGGCCTAAATTTATTAATGGATATTAATTTGGATTTTGGAGCGCGAGGAGAAAACATTGCAGCTGGGTATAATAGTGCGGCTGCGGCAACGCTAGGATGGAAAAATTCTCCCGGACATTATGCAAATATGACAAATGTAAAATATAAGACGATGTGTGTAGGATGTATCATTGCGAAGGATGAAACGGATAAAAATAAATACAAGTATTACTGGGTTCAAATATTTAGAGGTTAATTGCAAAAATAATCAGCCTTTCATAGCTGTGTTTAGAAACACAAAAAAACATGGACCAAGGAATGAAAAACTTCCTTGGTCCATGTCTTTTTTACTTTCCTAAAATATTTTCAGATAATCCAAACATTAAATGCGGTAGTTTGAGGAGGGATGCTTGGCGTTTGAAACGTTGCATGCTCGACTCTTACCGTTTGGCCTAGCCTTATATCGCTTAAACGTATTTGCCGTCCGCGTCTGCTCCAGATAGTTGTTGAATTTGTTATGACAAATCTCATTAGACTGGATATATTATTAGGGGAACCGGTATATAGAAAATTATTTCTGGTATCAATACTCAGTACCCGGCCTACAGTAACAACAGAAGAACCTTCATTTCTTTTAACGATGATTCGAAAAGCTCTTGCTTGCGGCGGAATACTCATTGTCATGGCAGATGAAAATTCTGCATCAATTACCATGCCTTCTCTTAAATCTCGTGCTGATAAATTTTGACCAGACTGATTTCGTATGATAGTATCTTGGCTAACAACCAAAGTAACTAGTTGCATATGAATCATCGAAAAGTCACCCAAAACGCCATAAGATATGGTTACATAACAGGTTCTGTTATATATAGAAATTTCTTCAATAAGAGCATCTTGAACGCTAATTACGCTATCATTTCGGGATGTTCTATTGCAAATTTTATAATTATCCATTTTTTCTCCATAATAATTTATTTTACTATATATTATGAAGGTGGTTTTAAATGTTGTAGGAGTTTTAACATATTGCGACAATTATAATGTTTATGGTATATACATGAAATACTTAATACCGTGGAAATACAAAGAAAAAAAGCCGCTGGCCACGGCTTTTTCTTCTTATCATTTTGGTTAATGAGAGGGGGAGAGTAATCAAATGTATGAAAACCTCTTACAAGAATTAGTATATAGCGTAAATGTGACAAGAGTGTGTACAGTTCCTAAAAAAAAAGTAAAACACCATACGGAATCTAAAGAAAATATAAATTTCTTATTAACAAATTAACAATTAACAAATTAGCGAAGTGCAAATGCATACCTCATTCCAACACAAATAAAATCAGCAAGATTCATAACCTGATCGAGTCTTGTGGTTTGTAAAAGCATGTGATTGAGCATGCCGGAAAGATTGACAATTCCGGTAATGTGAATATCACCTACAGATGGTAGTTCTTTATCGACACCTATGCCAGGGGAAAGAGAGCCTTCTCCTAACGTGACATATCCAATGTGGCTTGCAACTCCAAGAGAAGCGTCAACTGCTATAACAAATGGATCATCATAGGAAAGCGATATTTTGGACAAAACATTAGATAAATTTTTTGCATGCACGGGGGATTCAAGGGTTCCATAAATGTGTAATTTTGGATAACGAAATTTGGACAGTTTATATCCGACTAAAGGACCCAGGCAGTCGCCGGTTGCACGATCAGAACCAATACATACTAAAACAATATCTTGCTTTTTTTCTTTGGGGTCTTTTAAAAATCCTCTTAATGAGTGGCAAAATTCATAGATTGAACCTTTGTCTTTTGGATTATAGTACCTTGGCTTATATGTTTTTAATGTTGCTTCGTCCATATTAAATAACTCCTTACATGACAATGATGTTAATATGTATTCCCTTATTGTGGAAATGTTTACAAAAGTAAGTAAATTTATTTTTCGCATATTTTTACAAGAATGGTGAAAAAGTAGATAAAACTTGACGGAATATGAAAAAGAATGAAAGAAAACGTCATCAAGGGCAGTAAAAACAGGATGAGTTGAAACGGCATATGACAAAAAAACATCTTTCTTTGTGATAATATGACTCTAATATTGAGAGGAGGAGGGTGCCATAATGTTGCCAAAAAATATTCGACAGATTGGACAAATCGAAGGTAATAAAAGAATATATATAGAAGATTATGTTATGACCTATGCAAGAAAAATCGAGGGAATGGCAGTTCTTTTGGGAAAACAGGAGGAAGAAGGAGAAGAACATATTTTTTACATAAGTGGTGCGGTGGGAGTAAAAAACGTTGCATATGGTTATCCGACTACGCTAAATAATGAGGATTGGTCGGCAATATATGAGAATGTAAAGAATCACTTTGCGGATCTTGAGATAATGGGATGGCTTTTAGTGCGAAAAGACGTTGTCTTAGAAATCGATGAGGAAATCCGTAGGATTCATGAAGAAAATTTTAAGGGGAAGAATAAAATCCTGTTTTTATACGATAAAGGGGAAAATGATGAGTCATTTTACTTAGCCAATAGTTTGGGGGATTTAAAAAAACAAACGGGTTATTACATATTTTATGAGAAAAATAAAGCAATGCAAAATTATATGATTGAAATGAACCCAACGGAGAAAGTGGAGGAAGAAGTAAAAGACAACGCAATGGTAAAAGTGCGTGAAATCATTGCGCAAAAGGAGCCTTTGAAAAACGAAAAAAGGATGATGAATCTAATGTATGGGGCAAGTACTCTTCTTGCTGCCGTTGTTTTGGTGATTGGTGCAACCATGCTTGATAACTATGATAAGATGAAAAACATGGAAAAAACACTTAATGTTATATCGAGCAATCTGAATGAAGAAAAAACCGAAGTTGACAAAGTCGTCGAGGTAGAGAAAATAGATGGAAATACAGAACAGATTAAAACAGATCTAAACAAGGATGCGGCAATCGCAGAAGATACGAATGCAGCCAAAGATGCAGCACAAGATAGTGAGGTAGCAAAAGAAGATACAAATAAAGAAGACGAAGTTAAAGAAGCGGATGAAACAAAAGAAGCGCAGGAAACAAAAGAAACGGACGAAACAAAAGAAGCGCAGGAAAAAGCAGAAGTGGAAGATAAAACAAGTGAAGAGGCGGCAGGCAAAGCTACACCAAAAGATACTGCAAAACAAGAGGTGGAAAGTGAAGCCAAACCAGCAAGTGCAAGTGTGGCAAAGGAATATGTAGTAAAAGAAGGAGATACACTAGCTTCCATTAGTTATAAGCTTTATCAGACATACACCTACGTAGACAAAATTCAAGAATTAAATAAAATAGACGATAGCGATATAATATTTGCTGGTCAAAAACTTCAACTTCCATAAAAGTAATTGTCGTTCGAACAAATATGGAGTATACTATATTCACGAAAAAAGATAAAGGTGAGGCAAGGATGGAAAGCTTATTGGGAAGAAACCAAAGCAAACAGGTGCAGCGCGAAAAAAGAAAGCATAAGGTAACCTTGGCTTTTACGGTGACATTATGTACGATGGCGGCAATTGCGTTATTTGCATACATAGTAAATAGTTTTATTAATAAAGAGTATTACAGTTACAAAGTAATGAATTCAAATGAAAGACAGGATAGTAACTCCGTTCAGTATAAATCTTATCAAGGAATTATTCTTAAGTATAGCCATGATGGTGCTTCTGGAATTACACCAGGAGGTGAGATTCTTTGGAATGGAAGTTATGAAATGAATAACCCAGTTGCCCAAACCTGTGGCGAATATGTTATCATTGGAGACGTTGGCGGAAAAGAGGCTTACGTTTATAATGGGAGCAACTCTGGCACTTTAATAGAAGAAACACTGCCTATTACGCAAGTAGAAGTTGCAAAGCAAGGTGTGGCAGCGGTTGTATTAGAAGATACCGATTCCAATGAAATACATATCTATAATCCTTTTGATTCTGGTGATCCACGTTTGTTTACGATTCCTACCAATGTAAAAGAAGATGGATATCCTGTTGATATTAGCTTATCGGATGATGGGAGAAAGCTGGTGACAAGTTTTCTTGGAGTCAACAATGGCACCATGCAGACTAAGGTGACGTTTTATAATCTTGGAGATGTAGGAAAAACGAAGTCCAATTTCATTGTTGGAGGTGTAGACATGGGACAAGAGATTTGTCCTAATGTTGAATTTGTTAACAATGACACCGTTTGTATTTATGGAGAAAAGGGCTTTTTGCTCTATTCCATGCAAGAACTACCGGATAAAATATATAATGAAACCTTTGATGATCCTATAAAAAGTGTAATGAGTAATGAAAAATATATTGGTTTTGTTTTGGATAACAATACGTTGCTCGTTTATGATCTGTCGGGTAAGAAAGTGTTAGAAGAAGAGATCGACTATCAATACGATGAAGTTTCTTTCTCGGATAATGATATTATTTTCATCTCAGATTTATCGTGCCGAATCATGCGCTTTAATGGTGAAATAAAGTGGGATTATACCTTTAATAAAAATATAGCTTATTTATTACCAACAGAAGAAAAAAACCAGTATGTAATCATTGATGATGTGAATATTGAACAGGTTAAATTATCAGGGGAGAGGGAATCGTGAAATTAGATGAAATAAACTGGGTGCTAGTTCTTGTAATTGGCACCTTAATTGTCTATGGTCTAAGGGGAAAAAAAGAGGGATTTATTCGTACCGTGTTTGGTATGCTATCGTTTATTATTGCTTTGGCAGCAGCCTCGGCAATAGGACCTACAATGAGCGATGCCATCAAAGCGAATGAAAAAGTTATGCCTTATGTTACCCAAAAGGTGGAAACGGAGAGCCTTACGCTTCCAGATATATTAAAAGAATCGTTGAAAAATCATAACACAGTAGAAGATTATAAAAAGCTTGCTGTAAAAAAGACGCAAGACTATGTAAAAGTTCAGGTTGCAAACTGGATTGTAAATGCAGTATCCTTTGTACTTGTTTTTTTGATTGTCTTTGTAGTTTTGTGGTATTTATGCCATACACTTGATATTATAAGTAAGCTCCCGATACTAAATGGGCTAAATAAGACGGCAGGAATCTTAGTGGGCGTGTTGCGCGGGTTTATTACTATATGGATGTGGTGTATTGTGCTTACGATTTTTAGTACCACTCAGTTAGGCCAAAATATTATATCCTGCATAAACAAGAATGAATTCTTGGGGCTTATATATAATAATAACTTGTTATTTCAAATTGGAAAAATTATTCTATAATGGAAGATATGCCAAAATGTGCGCGAGTAATTGACAAGTGCATAAGATGATTCTATAATTAAGGCAGAAAGAAGGCGATTCCATTGAATAATGTTGATGAAGAATATATTAGTTATATAACAGAATTTGCAAAAAGTGATGCCGTAAAAGAAATGAAAAGTTATGTGCAACATGGGGATACGTCGACCTACGAACACTGTTTAAACGTTTCTTACTATAGTTATAAAGTTGCAAAGAAGCTAGGCCTTAATGCAAGAGAGTGTGCAATAGGCGGATTGCTTCATGATTTGTTCTTGTATGATTGGCATGATAAAAATAGGGATGGACACAAGGAGTTCTTTCTGCCACATGGATTTACGCACGGTGTAGTAGCAGAACGAAATGCTAGAAAATATTTTGAAATTGATGAGATATGTTCAGATATAATAATTACACATATGTTTCCACTTACGATTTGGAAGGTGCCAAAGTATAAAGAAAGTTACGTAGTGCTTATGGTTGACAAGTATCTTAGTACGGCGGAAGTCTTTAGCCGAAAAAGAAAGAGAATAATGATTCCAGAAGTAGAATACTAAGAGATAGGACTTTGCAGAAAATATAAAAAAGAATTGACAATTAAAAAGACCGTGATATAATGATAGAGTACGCATTTATGTGTGCTCTATTATATTGCGCGAACTGCGTAAGACAAGAACCAAAGTTCAGATTGAACTTATTTTAATCCAGGAGGTGAAAATTAATGCCAACTTTTAACCAATTAGTAAGAAAAGGAAGACAAACAGTAGAGAAGAAATCAACTTCTCCAGCACTTCAAAAGAGCTTTAACTCTTTAAATAAGAAGTCAACAGATACTTCTTCACCACAGAAGAGAGGTGTTTGTACTGCAGTTAGAACAGCTACACCTAAAAAACCTAACTCAGCTCTTCGTAAAATCGCTAGAGTTCGTCTTTCAAACGGTATCGAAGTAACAAGTTATATTCCAGGTGAAGGACATAACTTACAGGAGCATAGTGTTGTTCTTATCCGTGGTGGTAGAGTAAAAGATTTACCAGGTACTCGTTACCACATCGTTAGAGGTACACTAGATACAGCAGGTGTTGCTAACAGAAGACAAGCTAGATCCAAGTATGGTGCTAAGAGACCAAAAGCAGCGAAATAATTAAAACAAGATTTTAATTATTGTGAAGTTTGTATTTCACTAATTAATGAAAGTGCCGGATTAATTTTTACTTTATAGATTTAAAGAAATAGATTAAACCTGGCGCGAGACACTTAATTTTTGTGAGTACCGATGAATTATTTTTTAATTAAATAAGGAGGGAAGTAACGTGCCACGTAAAGGACATATACAAAAAAGAGACGTATTAGCAGATCCACTATACAACAGTAAGGTTGTTACTAAACTTATCAATAACATTATGTTAGATGGTAAGAAAGGTGTTTCTCAGAAAATCGTTTATGGAGCATTCGAAAGAGTTGCTGAAAAAACTGGAAAAGATGCTGTTGAAGCGTTTGAAGAAGCGTTAAACAATATCATGCCTGTACTTGAAGTAAAGGCAAGACGTATCGGTGGAGCCACATATCAGGTACCTATCGAAGTAAGACCAGACAGAAGACAGGCGCTAGCACTTCGTTGGATCACTCTCTATTCTCGTAAAAGAGGAGAGAAGACTCAAGAAGAAAGATTAGCAAACGAAATTATGGATGCACTTAATAATACTGGCGCATCTGTAAAGAAAAAAGAAGATATGCACAAAATGGCAGAAGCAAACAAGGCATTCGCACATTATCGTTGGTAAGAAACAATTTTGTTTCGAAGCGAAAGCCTTTTGGCATTCGCACATTATCGCAGGTAATTTGCAAATGTTTTTGGAGCGAGTGCGATATGCATTCGCTTTTGCAATCTGTTTAAGCATATAAATGAACATGTGATTGATTTAATATAAGGAGGAAATATCCTTGGCTGGAAGAGACTATCCACTAGAGAGAACCAGAAATATTGGTATTATGGCTCATATTGATGCTGGTAAAACAACATTAACAGAGCGTATCCTCTATTATACTGGTGTTAACTATAAGATTGGAGATACTCATGAAGGAACTGCTACCATGGACTGGATGGAGCAGGAGCAAGAAAGAGGTATCACAATTACATCAGCCGCTACAACTTGTCACTGGACACTACAAAAAGAGAATGAGACTAAACCAGGTTCTCTTGAACATCGTATCAATATCATTGATACTCCAGGACACGTTGACTTTACTGTAGAAGTTGAGCGTTCACTTCGTGTACTCGATGGAGCAGTAGGTGTTTTCTGTGCAAAAGGTGGCGTTGAACCACAATCAGAAAACGTATGGCGTCAGGCTGATACCTACAACGTACCTAGAATGGCATTTATTAATAAGATGGATATCTTAGGTGCTAACTTCTATGGCGCTGTAGACCAGATCAAAACAAGATTAGGTAAGAATGCAATTTGTCTTCAGTTACCAATTGGTAAAGAAGATGATTTCGTAGGAATCATTGATTTGTTTGAAATGCAGGCTTACATGTATAATGATGATAAGGGCGAAGATATTTCTGTCGTAGAAATTCCAGATGATATGAAAGATGATGCTGAGCTTTATCATGCTGAATTAGTAGAAAAAATCTGTGAATTAGATGATGATTTAATGATGGTATATTTAGAAGGTGAAGAACCTTCTATGGAAGACTTAAAGAAAGCCTTAAGAACAGCTACATGTGAATGTACAGCTATTCCAGTATGTTGCGGAACAGCTTACAGAAATAAGGGTGTTCAAAAGCTTCTTGATGCTGTTTTAGAATTTATGCCAGCTCCAACTGATATTCCTGCAATTCAAGGTACTGACCTTGAAGGAAATCCAATGGAAAGACATTCATCTGATGAAGAGCCTTTCGCTGCACTTGCATTTAAGATTATGGCTGATCCATTTGTAGGAAAATTAGCATTCTTCCGTGTTTATTCCGGATCTATGGCTGCTGGTTCTTACGTTTTAAATGCAACAAAAAACAAAAAAGAACGTGTTGGTCGTATCCTTCAGATGCATGCTAACAAGAGACAGGAACTTGATCGCGTTTACGCTGGAGATATTGCAGCTGCTGTAGGTTTTAAATTTACAACAACTGGTGATACCATCTGTGATGAACAACATCCAGTAATCCTTGAGTCTATGGAATTCCCAGAACCAGTTATTGAGCTCGCTATTGAGCCTAAAACAAAAGCTGGACAGGGAAAAATGGGTGAAGCTTTAGCAAAACTTGCAGAAGAAGATCCTACATTCCGTGCTCACACAGATCAGGAAACTGGTCAAACTATCATCGCTGGTATGGGTGAACTTCACCTTGAAATCATTGTAGACAGACTTCTTCGTGAATTTAAAGTAGAAGCTAATGTAGGCGCACCACAGGTAGCTTACAAAGAAGCAATGTCAAAACCAGTTGAAGTAGATAGCAAATATGCAAAACAATCTGGTGGACGTGGACAATACGGACACTGTAAAGTTAAATTTGAGCCAATGGATGCCAATGGAGAAGAATTATTTAAATTCGATTCCGCTGTTGTTGGTGGTGCTATTCCTAAGGAATATATCCCCGCAATTGGTCAAGGTATCCAAGAAGCAACCAAAGCTGGTATCCTTGGAGGATTCCCAGTAGTTGGTGTACACGCAACCGTTTACGATGGTTCTTACCATGAAGTCGATTCTTCTGAAATGGCATTCCACATTGCTGGTTCTATGGCATTCAAAGAAGCGATGGCAAAGTCAAATCCAGTTCTTCTTGAGCCAATCATGAAGGTTGAAGTTACTATGCCAGAAGATTACATGGGTGATGTTATCGGTGATATCAACTCCCGTCGTGGTCGTATCGAAGGTATGGAAGATATCGGTGGCGGTAAATTGGTTAAAGGATTTGTTCCATTGTCAGAGATGTTTGGATATTCCACAGACTTACGTTCTAGAACACAGGGTCGTGGTAACTATTCCATGTTCTTTGAAAAATATGAGCAGGTTCCAAAGTCAGTGCAAGAAAAACTTCTTGCAAACCGTGCAAAATAGTTGTGAAGTATTAAAAATTGCTTGAAAAATTTGCTAATTTGAAATATAATTAGGCATATATGGCGATACTCTCTGAATAGGGAGTATTGCAACATAGAAAACCTCTGTTGAGGGGAAAAAGAAAAGAAAATGCCCGGGTGAAGAGCCTATGAGGCACATATTTTAAAGGAGGACTTTTTAAAATGGCTAAAGCTAAGTTTGAAAGATCAAAACCACATTGTAATATTGGAACAATCGGACACGTTGACCATGGTAAAACAACATTAACAGCAGCTATCACAAAAACATTAAGTGAAAGAGTTGCTGGTAACGCAGCAGTTGATTTTGCTAACATCGATAAAGCTCCAGAAGAAAGAGAACGTGGTATCACAATCTCTACAGCTCACGTTGAGTATTCAACTGAAAACAGACATTATGCACACGTTGACTGTCCTGGACATGCTGATTATGTAAAGAACATGATTACTGGTGCTGCTCAGATGGATGGTGCTATTCTTGTTGTTGCTGCTACAGACGGTGTTATGGCTCAGACAAAAGAGCATATCTTACTATCCCGTCAGGTAGGTGTTCCTTATATCGTAGTATTCATGAACAAATGCGATATGGTTGATGATGCAGAATTACTTGAATTAGTAGAAATGGAAATCAGAGACTTATTATCTGATTATGAATTCCCAGGTGATGACACTCCAGTTATCCAGGGTTCAGCTCTTAAAGCTCTTGAAGATCCAAGCAGCGCTTGGGGCGACAAGATCATGGAATTAATGGATGCAGTTGATACATGGATCCCAAATCCACTTCGTGCTACAGATCAACCTTTCTTAATGCCTATCGAAGATGTATTCTCTATCACAGGTCGTGGTACAGTTGCAACAGGTAGAGTAGAGCGTGGTGTTCTTAAAGTATCCGAAGAAGTTGAAATCATCGGAGTTAAAGAAGAATCCCGTAAAGTAGTTGTTACTGGTATCGAAATGTTCCGTAAACTTCTTGACGAAGCTCAAGCTGGTGATAACATCGGCGCACTTCTTCGTGGAGTTCAGAGAGCAGAAATCGAAAGAGGACAGGTACTTGCTAAACCAGGTAGTGTTAAATGTCATAAGAAATTTACCGCTCAGGTTTATGTATTAACAAAAGATGAAGGTGGACGTCATACTCCTTTCTTCAATAACTACAGACCTCAGTTCTATTTCAGAACAACTGATATCACAGGCGTTTGTAACTTACCAGCTGGTACAGAAATGTGTATGCCTGGCGATAACATCGAAATGACCATCGAATTAATTCACCCAATCGCTATGGAGCAAGGTTTAACTTTCGCTATCCGTGAAGGTGGACGTACTGTTGGATCAGGCCGTGTTGCTACAATCGTTGAGTAAATAGAATTCTTAAGAATTCATTGATGATATAGTATCATGAACTTATGCCGCAATCCCTTATTTATAAGGGGTTGCGGTTTTTTGATGTGTAAAAAGAATAGCGAAAAAGAAAGCCTTCCTGCAATTTTTTAACTTGCAAAAAAGGCTCTGTGATACATTTTTGATACTATTTAACACAATCCGGCCAGTTAATCTTCCATTCGAAATATTCCTCTTTGGTAATCTTACCACTGTGTATTTCTTGCAGCCAAAATAATCAAAACCGCGCGCTCTGTGATTATGAAGTTGTCAGAAAACTATCTGTACAAGGAAGTGTATGAAAAATGTCTGGTATAATAAGAATATCATCTATAAAATTGAGTGTTGCTCTGTGGATAACTTGCAGAGTTTATTTAGTATATTTGTTCCAAAGTTGCAATCACTAATTTGTCAAAAATGGTTGAAAGGTGGTGATAAATAATGTTACAATGTGTGAGTAACGATCTTAATTCCTTGTGAAATTGTGATCTTTGACGCTAATAAAAAAACACATGGGGTTGGGACAAAAAAGGGGTGTATAAGGAGAACGACATGGGATTTCTTGACAATGTAAAAAAGACAATAGTAGACAATTTGCCAGACGTAGTTACCAATCCACAGATTAGTGGACAATCAAATGAAATGATCTACAAGTATGACAAAATCGCAATCATTAAGGGGTCGCGGTTGATTGTAGGTCCTTCACAAGAAGCTTTATTTGTACAAAATGGTGTAATCGATGCCGTGTTCGGTCCTGGATCCTATGATCTTGAAACGGATAATATTCCGATTGCCAAACAATTATTAATGCTAGCCTACGGTGGATCTTCTCCGAACAGAGCCGAAATCTGGTTTGTGAACAAGGCCGTTGTAATGGATGTAGCCTGGGGTACTCCTACTCCGTTATCGATGGAGGATAATAAATTTGGACGTCCTTTGGTCATTAAAGTCAGATGCAATGGTTCCATTAGTCTTCGTATTACAGATTCAAGGCAGTTGTTTGTTGAAATGGCAGGGCAGGGACGTGTCTTTAGCATTGAGAACTTTAAAGAAGCAATGCGTGGCATGATGATTTCCAAGCTACAAAAGACAATCGGCGAATACATGATGGCAAATAATGCTGGTTTTGTACAATTGCAGCAAAGCGTTAGTATTATTGAACAGCCATTAAAGGAAAGAATGCAGGATGAACTACTTCCATACGGTCTTAGTATAGAAGGCTGTTATGTAAAGGGCTTCAATGTTCTCGAAGATGATTCCTGGGCATTATATAAAAAGCTAGAAAGCAAAAGTTTTGATATTGAAATGGAAGCAAATCGTATTTCCAGAGTAAGCCAGGCTGAAGCTGAACGATTAGGTAATCTTGGAACAACCTATGATAAAACGCGACAATTTGATGTGATGGATAAAGCTGCAAGTAATGAAGGTCTTGCCGTAGGTGGTCCTGTAGGATTAGGCGTTGGTGTCGCAGCTGGAAGTGTAGTCGGGAATCGTATGGGTATCGTTGCTGAGAATATATTCACGCAAATGGCTGCAACACCTACCACCGACAAAAAAACTTCCACCTGTCCAAAGTGCAGTGCGACTTATCAAGACACCCCAAAGTTTTGCCCCGAATGTGGATACTTAGTAAAAAAAGTATGTGCATCCTGTAAAACGGAAATTATAGATGAAAAAAAGTTCTGTCCAGAATGCGGTAAGAAAATGAATTTTTGCAAGGAATGCGGTACTGACAATAAAGATGATGCACAAAACTGCGAAAAATGTAACTCTCCATTGGGAGCTCCAAAAAAATGTCCTGCCTGTGGCTTTGTACCATCTTCTGCTATAAAGTTCTGTCCAGAATGTGGTGTTCCAATGTGAGAAACTGTAGTTTTTTATGAAAATAGAAAGAAGGAATTGAGATGAAAATTTTAAGAGTTTTAGTCCGCTTTATAATCTATGTTGTAATTTTATTCCCACTTTTATCAAATATCTTAGGTGGAAAGTGGTATAGTAGTGTAATTGCTTTTTTTGTCCTGTTAGCCATTGGTTCCATCTTAGAACTTCGAGGAATTATGAAGCATATCGTTGATAGCATTCTTGGATTGTTTGCAGGCGTTATGAAGAACCAGGATAATAAGGTTTCAAGCAGTATTGGTGGCATGATTGCACCAGATGAAAAAGTTGTGGAATGTGTCAACTGTGGAACTCTTGTAACCTTAAAAAATGGTAAGGGAAAATGTGACAGTTGTGGAACACTACTTTAAAACGTATTTTTATAAAATAGCATTTTTTATTATTCTGTAATCAAAGAAAGAAAGCCGGCGCTGGCTTTTTTTTTTTGATTAACTTTGAAAAAAACTTTTTGTCATTTCATGCAGGCTATTCTAATTCCTCATGATAATAATTTCAATAGTATTTTAAATACCCAAAGAAATAATTCGACAAACCAAACTGCAGAATTATTTTGTTTGTCTGAATAATTCTAGCATAAAGAGCGAAAAACGAAAATCAGGATTTTACTAAACTAGATTTTTTATATAGTAACATGTAATAAAGTAATGGAAAAATAGAAGCGCATGCAATCTAATAAAACACCTTGGGTGTGAAATGCTGGTGCAACAATGAAGGCTACAGACCTTGTGTTTTCGGGCTTTTCAAGCTCTCCAAACGGTTGACAAAGAGAAAACTGTGATACCTTTCAGTGAGTATCCTATTTAATAATAGAAGACAGTCAATCATGGAGATTCCTATAAACTCACTCTTTACAAACCCGTTCGTATATTCTAGAATATAATCTAGGTGGACGAATTTTTACCGGATTTCCTATAAAATTCATCACCGGGTGTTCGGAAATGAAGATTATGTTTGATACGAAATTGATACACGTCTCCGGAAAAAAGTAGAATAATAGCTAGAATATCCAGAATAAGTGGAGAAAACAGTACAAAACCGAAACAAATATGTTTCGAATCGTGATACTTGAGACCGTGAAGGTGGACGTACTGTTGGTTCAGGACGTGTGCTACAATCATTGAGTAATTGATATTATAGTATCATGAACTTATGCCGCAATCCCTTATTTATAAGGGGTTGCGCTTTTTTAGGTATAAAAAATGAGGAAGCTCAAATAGAGATAAAGACAACTCGTAAAATTGTTCACGGAGTTGTGGTGATACAAAAATGATATAATTTAATTCTGCAGGTTTGTTTTTTACTTAATCAATTGTGTGTTATTATATAGAGGAGCAATTCCGAAAGATGAAGCTAATTAAAATTATATGAAAAACAGTCAGTCAGTGGTGATGGAATAGAACATACATTAGATGTCATTTCATATAAGAAAGCAGAATAGGAGTATATTATGAAGTGCCCATATTGTTCAAGTGAAATGGAAGAAGGTTATATACCAATAGATCGCTATTCCTCGAAATGGATTAGTAAAAATGAAAAGTCGAAATTACCATTTTTCAATAAAAGAATCAAACTAACACAACCATTAGTGGATACATCTGTAGATGCATATTATTGTAGTTTATGCGAAAAGATAATTATTAATTTAAAAAAGGTTGAAAAGCTTTAATAGTTTAAGGGGCATCCCGTAATGGTATGCCTTTTTTTAATACTATTATGTTCTATTTACATTGAGAGAACGACGAAAACATGTTAAGCTAGTTGTGTTGTTTCAAGTAATAAATTGAGTAGAGGGGATGTGATTTCAATAAAACGAATTTTATTAGTGGAAGATGATCTCATGATTGCATCGGGGTTGCTTTATGCTTTGGAGAATGAGGGATATGCACCGATTCATTGTAAGGATATTAATACAGCATCTAGTACAATACAAACAAATCAATTTGATTTGGCAATACTTGATATGCAGCTACCGGATGGCACCGGCTTTGAGATTAGCCAAAAGCTTAAAAATACAAATACAGCCATTATTTTCTTGACTATTGTGGACGACGAAAATAAAATTGTCCGAGCCTTTGAAATTGGAGCTGCTGATTATATTACAAAACCTTTTAGACTACGTGAGTTGCTGGCCCGAGTAAAACGAACATTAAATACAAGTTGTGGAGCAGGTAAACCAGAGCTTTTATCCATTGGAGACGCAAGTATTGATACAGCAGCGGGAAAGGTAGTTATTGGAACCGAACCAGTTGACTTGACGGCTCTTGAGTATCGTCTGCTCCTGATTTTTGCTTCGAATAAGTCACGACTTCTTACTCGGACACAAATACTGGAGAATATCTGGGACTATGGACAAAATTTTGTAGAGGACAACACATTAACGGTCTACGTTAAGCGACTAAGGGAAAAATTAGGGGATGCTGTAAAGATTGAAACTGTTAGGGGGATCGGATATCGTGTTGATTAAAAAGGGAGAAATTACTGCATTGTCGGACAATATTCGCAGGGCCATTGATGGGAAAAACATTGATTTTCGTGATAACCGAGAGGGTGCATTTAGCATCTTAAAAAACGACATCAACACGCTTGTTAACATCAAAAATGAGCAGATGAATTTCGCTCAGATGGAACGCAATTTATTGACGGAATATATGGAAGATATTTCACATCAATTAAAAACCCCCATCACTTCTATGATGATTATGGCGGATTTGCTGGATACTGCGCCGGCTGACAAGCAGACAGAATTTGTTGGAAATATAAAAATCATCCTCGCTCGCATGGATTGGCTGGTTAATACGCTACTTAAAATGGCGAGGCTTGACTCCGGGGCAGTAGATTTTTCCATGGTGACAATTTCAACAGGCGAATTAATAAAGACAGCCTTACAGCCATTGGAGATTTTATTGGATGTGAAAAATCAGACCGTTGAATTATTAAATGACACTGACTTATTTTGTGATAGACGCTGGACAGCAGAGGCACTGGCAAATGTGATCAAAAATGCCTCCGAATATTCACCTGTAAACAGTAAGATCTACGTAAATAGCGGTATCAATCCGATTTTTAGATGGATTTCTGTTACGGATAGCGGCGAAGGAATACATAAGGAAACGTATGCAAATTTTTTTAAACGCTTTGAATATTCGCAAAGCGAGAATGGTTATGGCATAGGCTTGCCACTTGCACTTTCCATTGTGAGAAGTCAAAACGGAGATATTGAAATTGATGGCGGAGGAAAAGGAAAAGGCGCTACCTTTATGATAAAGTTTTTTAAGTGAATAAATTGTCATTTTAAAAAGTTCAATAGTCACTGAGCAGTCACTTTCACTTGTTATAATGCTTTTATTAAATATAGGGAGGAAGAAAAAATGGCTGTATTAGAGGTCAAAGGACTTACAAAAATATATGGCAATGAAGATACAAAGGTTATAGCCTTAGATAATGTAAGCTTTAGCGTTAATAAAGGAGAATTTGTCGCCATCATCGGCGCATCAGGTTCGGGCAAATCCACACTCATGAATTTAATAGGGGGAATTGATAGACCATCCTCTGGCAGTGTGATCATTGACGAAAAAGAAATTTACAAGTTGAGTGAAAGTGAACTTGCAATTTTCCGTCGTCGAAATATTGGAATGATTTATCAGTTTTATAACTTAATTCCCACACTTACAACAGAAGAAAATATCATGCTGCCTCGTTTGCTGGACAATCGAGGGGATGACAAGGATAAGCTTTCCTCGATTCTTCATATGATAGGACTTTCCGAACGTGCAAAGCATTTGCCAAGTGAATTATCAGGCGGTCAACAGCAAAGGGTGTCTGTGGGCAGAGCCATGATTAATGACCCTGCATTTATACTTGCGGATGAACCCACCGGCAACTTAGATAGCAAGACAAGCTGTGAAATCATAGATCTTTTAAAGTTTGCAAACAGAAGCTGTCATCAAACGTTGCTTCTTATTACGCATGATGAAAAAATAGCTTTGCAGGCAGATCGTATTATCACCCTTGGAGATGGAAAGATTCTTGCAGACGAGGTGATGAAGCCATGAAAATAACTGCAAAATTAGCGTATAGCCAACTGAAAATTAATCGTTCCCGAACTCTATGGACTTTGATTGCGATTGCTCTATCTGCCGCTTTGACAACGGCTGTATATAGCTTTGTAGTGAGTGGTAATGCCATGATTGTTAATTTTTTGGGTGAGGATTATGGATTGTATGGTAAAAGCTATTTGCTATTATTGTTGATTCCAGCGTCTATTTTTGGAATCATCATTTTTGCCATGTCTGTCACTGTAGTTTCTAATGTCTTTCGAATCAGCGCGCAGGAGAGAGTCACGCAGTTTGGTATTATGAAATGTACGGGTGCAACCAAAAAGCAAATCACAGATACGGTTATGTACGAGAGTGTACTACTTTGTGCAATTGGCATTCCGGTAGGAATTGGGTTAGGCTTACTCCTGGCTTTTGGTGGAATCCGTGTTGCAAATCATTCTCTAGATGAATTGAACGACTTAGCCCATATTATGATTAACGAAATCAACCTGTCCCTAGAATTTGTATTTTCGTGGCAGGCCTTGCTTTTGTCTGCGAGCATTTGCTTTTTGACGGTGCTGTTCTCTGCTTGGTTTCCTGCACATAAGGCAGCAAAAGTTCCTGCAATTGACTGTATTCGCGGAGCGAATGAGATAAAGATAGACAGAAAGCAGGTGCACACAAGTGCTTTGGTGGATAAGATTTTTGGCTTTGAGGGAACATTGGCAGCCAAGAACACCAAACGTAACCACCGCAATTTTCGTGCAACGGTGATTTCTCTTTCGGTTGGAGTGATTTTGTTCATTGGACTTGGTGAACTAGGCAATCAGGCCAGTGCAATAGAAGACTTTATGTCTCCCAATATGGATCAAACCGTTGTATCCGAGTATACATCGGCGTATACAAGGGATATCAATAAATTGACTGGAAGAAAAGAAACTACCTTTTTGCATCCTATTGATAGTGAATACGGGAATGGAGTGGCAAAAAAACTAGAAGAATTTGAAAATACAAGTATATTTGGAATGGGAAATGATTTGGAGACGTATGATGCAGTTTTACCCCAGAAATTGATTTCTGCGCAGATGCAGGATGCATTAGAATATGAAGGACATCAAAATGACGAGTTCCCGGTGGAGATAATCACGCTAGATCAAAAGAATTATGCAAAGCTCTGCGAGAAAGCAAATATTCCGCTTGGTTCTACCATTTTGTTGAATCATTACAGCTATAATGACTCTGGACAAGAAGTGAATCTGGAACCCTTTTCATCCACGATAAAAGCGGTTGAACTTGTAAAAGCAGACGGAAGCACCTTAGAAATGCCGATACAAGGTATTTTAACACAGGAGGAAATTCCTAAGGAGCTTTTTTACCCTAATACGAATCCTGTTCGCCTGATCTTACCGCAAGCTATGGTTCGCGGTTACTCCTGGTATTGTGCACCTACGAACATAGACGGTTTTATTGAATATTCAAACAGGATACTTGAGAATGCATTCCCAAGCGATCCAGGTTCCTCTTATATGGAGGAGGGGTTTAATACACGTGTATATAAAATCAACGACTATATGAAAGTGATGAATATTGCCATTGCCTTGGTTACTGTATTTATGTACAGCTTCGTTGTACTACTCATGCTGATTGGTCTTACGAATGTCATCAGTACATTATCAACCAATGTACTGATGCGTTCACGAGAATTCGCAGTGCTAAAAAGTGTTGGTATGACGCCGGAAAGCCTAAAACGGATGCTGAATTATGAAAGTATATTGTGTTCAATTAAAGCTCTCTTATATGGACTTCCGATTGGAATTGCTGTGACTTATTTTATCAATTTACCCATCAAATCGATGTTTCCAATACCATATAAGATGCCATGGCTTGCCATATTACTTTGTGTATTGGTAGTGTTTTTTATAACTTGGAGCACTACAAGATATGCCGCCCATAAACTTGATAATCAAAATATTATTGAAACCATACGGTCGGAAAGCGGGAGATAAATAGTTTTTATAATAAAACGCATTTCCTAGAATATATTATATCAATGAACTATCATGGTGCAATTTATGTTTCAGTATAATAATAGAGAGATCAATCTATATAACTACGATCAAAATACAAGTAAGTTTGAAAGGAAACTAGATGCCTCTGATATTTATATTGTCAAAGGTTATCGCATTGAAGCATATTTATATGGTTTTAATGCTCCTAGTGGAATTGTATTTGATAATGATGGGAATATTCTGATTGCAGAATCTGGATTTGCTTCGGGGAATCCTAGAATTCTAAAGTTTACGGATAACCATTATGAAGTAATTGCCGAAAATTTTAATATTCCTATATCCGGTATCAATTATTTAAACGAGGTTATTTATGTATCACATAGAGGGTATGTAACCAAAATATATAAAGATGGAAAAAGAGAGAACATAGTAGCAGGTCTTCCAAGCAATGGTGATTATTATAATAGTCCTGTTACTTTTTCGCCCGATAATAAAATATATTTTGGTCAGGGTACCGTTACCAATTCCGGTGTCGTTGGAAATGACAATGAGTGGGTTTCTGAATCACCATTGCTTTGTGATTATCCTGGCGATTACATTATGCTTTATGGCCAAAACTTTGAAACCAATAATATATTTACAGAATCACTACAAAATGATATAGCGGAAACCGGTGCCTTTTCCCCCTATGGTAGTTCTAACTTACCCTTTGAAGTTAGAAAAAAACATATAAAAGCTTCCGGAAGTATAATGAAAGCAAATCTTGATGGTTCCAATCTAGAGCAAGTTGCCTGGGGCTTCCGAAATCCTACTTATTTAAAATTTAATTTGAGCGGAGAACTATTTACTACAAATAATGGGTACAAAGCCATAGGAAGCAGACCAATTGGTAACGCTACCGATGATTTTTTCTATGTAACACCAAAATTATGGTATGGTTGGCCAGATTATTCTGGTGGTGAAGAAATTACATTGCCAAGATTTGTACCAAGCAATGGGGTTCCTCCTACCTTATTGCTGAAAAATCATCCGAATATTCCTCCAAAACCTTTTGTATCTTTTCCTTCCAATTCCACCTTAAGAGGTTTTGATTTTAACTATAATATGAATTTTGGTCCATATGGGGATGCTTATATTGCGGAATATGGAAGTACTGTATATACAAAGTTAGGAGAAGTTAGTTCCTATGCCGGTGCTGGTCATAGAATCTCTAAAATTGATATGAAAACCAGAACGATTAGTACCTTTGCAATCAATAAAACCGGATTTCCATCAACAATTTCGAGCGGAGGCGGATTTGAAAGGTTGACACATTTACTATTTGGTCCTGACGGTGCAATGTATATAGTAGATATGGGAATTAATATATTAGATAACCCCGCTGCTTTTATACCGAATACCGGAGTAATATGGCGGGTAACCAGAATACAAGATTAATTAAAAGAAATGATATGCTTTACTTCAAAATGAGGTAAACATATCTTTTTTTTAATTACGAGTGGCAAATCCCCTAAATGGTAGTTGGATTATCTATATCTAGTTGTTATAATTAATGTAGAAATTATTTGAGGGGAAATATTGAGTAGGATGAAAATTACAAAAGGCGATATGGAAGGCATTTGTTTTGATTTAATTATACCATTATGGCATCAACAACCGGAGGATTTTCCACGATTTCTGCCTGTAGTGGTGGAAAAGCAAAAGGAAGAAAATGAGAAAATTTTGGAGCTTTACCGCAAAAGTATGGCAACCCGCATGAAGGCATTTCCGGAGAAAGAGAAAGAGCGACATATATGGAAAGAAAAAGTGGAAGAAGACTTTCTTAAATTTGTGGAGAATGAGAATATAGTACATATACGAGAGGCAATGAATCCGGAACTATTTCAGGCGTTTTGGAGGGAAACGAGGCATTTTATTCAGCGTACCCGAGATTTCGATAATAAATTATCTATGGAAAATATATGGCAGGCGATACGAAACTTTTTTATCTATGCAGTAATTGTAGATTTGCAGGGGAATGAACAAAACTGTGAAAATCCCATTTTCTCCTATAGTCTTCTGTATCCATATACCGATAATTTCATTGATGATACTAGAAAGAGAAAAGAAGAAAAAGAATCCTACAATGAGATGATTAAGCGCACTATTTGTGGAGAAGCGCTGGAAGCTGGTGGAGAATGCGAGAAAAAGACACAGAAATTGTTGATGAATCTTTTGTCTTTTGATGGATTTTCAGACATAGAAGAAATCCGTAATGCGCTACTACTTATTTTGGATGCCCAAATGAAAAGTATGATACAGCAAAGAAACATAGGCTTAACCTATGATGATATATTGCAGGTTTCAGTCTACAAGGGTGCACTTTCAGTTTATGTAGATTATCTGTTTGCATCTTTGGATCGAAGGGATGAGGATACAGATTTTTATTTAAAGTTTGGATTTCTCTTACAGGTAATAGATGACTTACAAGATATTTGCGATGATTTGAAAGATGTATCAAAGACGCTTATGACGTATCATTACACAGAAGGCAGTCTAGAGGCGGTGGTGAATAAACTTCTTCATTATACAAGCGCTATATTTCAAGGTTTTTTGCCAAAGAATCCGAAACTAAAGGAATTCATGATGCAAAACTGTTTTACGATAATATTGATTACGGTGGCTTCCAATCAGGCGTATTTTTCAAGAAACTATTTAAAAGAAATCGAAAGATACCTTCCGTTTAAGCTGGATTATTTGAAAGGACTTTCAATTGCAATAAATAAAAATGTATCAAAGCGTTTTGGTAAGGCAACAGATAATGGCATGATGATTCTGGATGCAATCGTAAAATAGGAACGGTTGTTGGAGTAATATGACACAAAGTCTATCATATACTTATAAAAAAGATAGGTAGCATATGTGAAATTAAATTTCAAAAAAGAAAAGGTCAAAAAGTTAGCAGTAACGGCACTATTTTTGTTTGCAATGTTCTTTGTAGGAAAAGGAACTGCTTTTGTGGTAGATAAATGTATCACAACATTTTTTGTATCACCAAAGTCAAATAATTGGGGGCTAGGTTTTGGCGAGGCAGGAACACAACCTACCGGAATGGTTACCCCGGATGAATTAAAAAAGTACGAAGCATATTATATAGGAGATAAAGAAGAGAAAGTCATTTACCTTACATTTGATGCAGGGTTTGAAAATGGGAATACGGAAAAAATATTGGAAGCTTTAAAAAAACATAATGTTTCAGCTACGTTTTTTGTAGTAGGACATTTTCTAGAAACAAGTCCGGAACTTGTGAAGTGCATGCTGGAACAAGGACATACGGTGGGTAACCATACCTATCATCATTTGGATTTGTCTACAGCAAAGATGGAAGACTTTCAAAAAGAAATGGATGATGTAGCGAACTTATACAAAGATATAACTGGCGAGGAAATAACGAAATATTATCGTCCACCACAGGGAAAATATAGTACAAAAAATTTGGAAATGGCAAAGGAACTGGGGTATCAGACATTTTTTTGGAGCCTTGCTTATGTGGATTGGTATCAAGATCGCCAGCCAAGTAAGGAAGAGGCATTTGAAAAACTACTAGGAAGGATTCATCCAGGGGCCATTGTTCTTCTACATAGTACATCACAGACAAATGGAGAAATCTTAGATGAGCTATTGACGAAGTGGGAAGATATGGGCTATTGTATTAAACCATTATCTGAACTTGTTTGTAACTAATAAAAATGGCAGTGCCCTTGCTTGCATGTAGGCACTGTCATTTTTTGCTCTTTTATTGTATTACAAAATGCACAAAAAATTATTGATTGAGGATGTAGATTACAGAAAATATGTGGTAGTATATTAGATATACTTTGTATTCGTGGGAAAAAGACGGAATAGTGAGAAAAGTTTACAAAAAAGTCAGGCATGGAATCAATAGAAAATAGATGTAAAAGAGGGGCTATGATATGCATTATAATTGTTTGATTGTGGATGATGAAATAGATTTGGCAAAGATGACATGCGAATATTTTCAAATGTTTGATGTATCGTGCACCTACGTAGAAACGGGTGAAGAATGCGAAACTTTTTTACAAGAAAACCAGGTAGATGTATTGTTGATGGATATTAACCTAAAGGACGAAAGTGGTTTTACTATTTGTAGGAAAATTCGAAAAGAATCCGAAATACCTATTTTATTTATTAGCGCAAGACAAAGTGACGACGATGTGCTAGTAGCATTAAATATCGGTGGGGATGATTATATAAAAAAACCATATTCTCTGAGTGTATTACTGGCAAAAGTTAAAGTTACGATGAAGCGTTTGCTAAAAAGTGTGAATCTTGATACGCAAGAGGACGGAGATATTTTCGTTAGCCAAGCCACCATGCGTGTCAATGTGAAGGGAAGAGAAGTTCAGCTTAAAGCAAAAGAATTTAGCTTGTTTCAGTATTTGTATGAGAATAAAAATAACATTGTTACCAAGGAACAGCTTTTTAATAAAGTGTGGGGAGATTCTTTCTTTAGTGATGGCACCTTAAATGTACATATAAGAAAGCTAAGAGAAAAAATCGAAGAAAATCCAAATGAACCTAAATTTATAAAAACAATATGGGGAACGGGGTATATGCTGGAATTATGAAATTACGAAATATTTGGCTGATATTTACGATATTGATTGGTATTTTGATGGTTATAATTAATGTGCAGGTTCAGGATAGTTCATATAATACGGTGGATGTTACGAAACTGAATGAACGTTATCAGCAGATCGAGAATGGTATTATAAATGGAGAGAGTACCGAATACCTACAAGAACGGTATGATTGCGAGATTATTCTCAAATCGGATCCAGACTATGATAGTAAGGTAATGTCTGCAATTAAGAACAGTAAAATTCTCATGGATTATGAATCTGGAAATGTACTTATGGCAAAAATCGTGTTTTCGGGAGAAGGAGACTTGTTTGATGCATTGCGTTTGCAGGTTAAAACACATATGTTACAGGTGTGCATCTTTATATTAATATTGGGATATCTCTTTATTGGAGCGCTTTACTATTATTATGTTCGGCCATTTAAAAAAATGGAGCACTTTGCAGCGGATGTAGCAAAGGGAAACTTAGAAATACCGCTTTCGATTACAAAAGCTAGTTATTTTGGAGCATTTACGGAGAGCTTTGATATTATGAGAGAAGAGCTAAAACGTGCGAGAAAAAGGGAGCTTGAAGCAAATGTAAGCAAAAAGGAACTGGTTGCAGAACTCTCGCATGACATGAAAACACCGATAGCTACGATTAAGGCTACCTGTGAAGTTTTAAAGGCCAAGACCATGAAGCATGGCGGTGCGCAGGAATATAAAGATGCACAGGAACATGGCGGTGCACAGAAATATGGAAGTGCACAAGAGGAAAAAGACCTTCTGGAAAAAGTTAGCGTGATTGAGCAAAAGGCAGATATGATTGACCAATTAATTGGGAATATGTTTCATGCTACGTTGGAGGAACTAGAAAACCTTAAGGTGGAAACGCAGGAAAAGCCATCGACACAAATAATGGACATGTTTAATGAATTAAAATATTATGAGACAATTGAAGTAAAGGGTAGTGTACCGGAGTGTCTTTTGTATATGGATACGTTGAGGCTAAAACAGGTTATTGATAATGTGGTAAATAATTCATACAAATATGCAAAAACAAAGATTGAGGTATCCTTTTTGGAACAAAAAGAAGGAATTATAGTTGAGATCAGGGATAGCGGAAGTGGCGTTCCAGAGGAGGAACTGGCACTTGTTACACAAAAGTATTATAGAGGGATGAATGCAAAAGGAAAAAATGGAGCCGGGCTTGGACTTTTTCTTGCAAAATATTTCATGGATAATATGAAGGGCGGACTGGAGTGCTTTAATAGTGATGGATTTGTGGTGCATCTATTTCTAAGAAAGGTGTAAACTCAAATCTTTTGCAGATGATGGAAATGATTAAGGAATTGAAGGATTTAAGGAATAGATAAGAATTAAACAAGAGTTGGATTAAGACTTTTTAATAATTGAATACTATAATGAAGTCATGGTTAAATAATCATGGCTTTATTTTTTTGATAGAGAAAGGAACAAGAAAATGAAAGATATACTTATTGCGAAAGATTTATGTAAAACATTTTCAAATGAAAGTGTGCAGCAGCACGTTTTAAAAAATTTAAATATAACAATTAAGGAAGGCGATTTTGCTGTTATAATGGGTAATTCAGGATCGGGGAAAAGTACGTTGCTTTATGGACTGTCTGGAATGGATAAAGCAACACTTGGAAGTATCCAGATAGAAGGAGAAGAAATCACAAAATACTCCAATGATAAATTGGCTAAATTTCGTAGAAAGCATTGTGGATTTGTATTTCAGCAAAATTTCTTAAATGAAACAATGAGCGTTTTGGATAACATTATGGTCTGTGGACTGTTAACGAGTAAGGATAGAAAAGCAATATCGAAAAGGGCAAAAGACCTTCTTCTAAAGTCTGGACTTTCAAAAGATGTTTTTTACAAATATCCGACTCAGCTTTCTGGAGGAGAAGCACAACGTGTAGCATTGGTTCGTGGAATTATCAATACACCATCCATATTATTTGCAGATGAACCTACCGGTGCCCTGAATTCAAGCAATACAATGAATGTATTAGACATTCTTTCTGAATTAAATACGCAGGGACAAACGATTGTAATGGTTACACATGATATGAAAGCTGCAAGAAGAGGAAACAGAGTCCTTTACCTTAAAGATGGAGTGATACTGGATGAAGCAAACCTTGGAACTTATAAAGCGAATGACATAAAAAGACATGAACAGCTGCATCATTTTCTAGATGAAATGGGGTGGTAGTATGGGAATATATCTGATTGCAAGGGATAATATAAAAAAGAAAAAAGGGAATGCATTTATATTACTTTTAATGGTCGCACTGGCTATCCTATTATTGTATGTAGGAATTTCTGTACTTTCTAATATGGATCAAGTGGTTGAAAACAAAAATGAAATCGCAAACGGTGCAGATTATTTTATGGCAACTACAAGTACGTATACTGATGATATTATGTCTGTTTTACAAGAGCGTGAGGAAGTGAAAGAATATGAAAAAGAGCAGGCAATTTATCTTTTAGGAGTGAAATATTATAATGAAATGGAGAACCAAAAGGACGCGAAACAACTAGCGTTTTTATTTTTAAATAAAGATGCAAATAGAAGTATATCACAGATAAATGTAAAAGATGAGGGTAGCATATGGAAGAAAGATTCAATTATTTTGCCTTATTATATGAAAGTAGGAATGGGCTACAAAACGGGTGATACCATTCACCTTAAATTTGATGAAAAATCCTATGACTTCGAGATATTTGGATTTTCGGAGGATATTATGTTTTCTACTCCTACCAATATTTCTACCGAGAAGTGTTATATTTCAAAAGAAGTTTTTCAATCAATTTCAGATACGATGGGTGGAAACGTTACTGTTTTTAAGGCAACCCTTAACGATGCTTATGATGCAGAAACCTTTGAAGCGGATATGATAAATGTACTAAACAAAAAAATATCAGATTATGAGCATACCCTTAAACTTTCCTTAAATTATGACATGTTGAAGTATGGAACTAGTATTACTGCTAATATATTTATGGCAATTTTATCAGTATTTGCAATTCTACTTATTCTGATTGCACTTGTTATCATACATTTTAACATTAATAACTCAATTGAAAGTAATATTAAAAATATTGGCTTAATGCAGGCATCCGGCTATACAAGTAGGCAGCTTGGAATGGCGACTTTGTATGAATTCCTAATGATTAGTATGTGTGGTGTTGTGACCGGTCTTTTGATTGCAAATGCGGCAGGCAAAGCGATTGGGAATTTATTATCTGCATCAATTGGATTGAGCTGGCAGCTAGCATTTGACCTTAGAAGTGCATTAATAAGTACTCTAGTAACCATCGCATTAATACTTTTAGCAGTCATTGCTAGTGTAAGAAAATTTAAGAAAATAACACCACTTGATGCTCTTCGGAATGGAATCCATACACACAATTTTAAAAAGAATTGGATCAAGATGGATCGGAGCAGTCTTCCACTAAATTGTAACATTGGTTTAAAAAACATATTATACCATAAAAAAAAGAACGTTATGGTATGCATGATTATTGTATTACTTTGTTTCTGCACGAGCGTAGCTATTTGTATTTATTACAATTTTGCAGTGCAAGATGATAAACTCATACAGATAACAGGGTTTGAAGTGCCAGACATAACGGCTACAATTGTAGGTGATTCCAGAGGTTCTACAGGAAAAGCACTTCAAGATGCAAGACAAAAATTAGACGCGGTTGATGAAATAAAGTATCTGCTAGAGTATTCAAATACGGATATTGCTTGTCGTAATGGAGAAAATGAGATTACCTTAAACTGTGATATATACAGTGATACAAAAAATTTAGTTGTTGATAACGTTGTAGAAGGAAAAAGACCGGAGTATGAGAATGAGATAATGCTTTCAACGATAATGGCAGGTAATCTTAGCGCATCAATAGGAGATGTAGTTTACCTTCATCTCAATGGAGTAAGTCAAGATTATCTGTTAGTTGGTCTTAGTCAGGGAATCGAACATATAGGTAAAAAAGCAATGATTACAACACAAGGAATGAAACGACTCAATGAAACATTTGAACCAAATTGTCTTTATATTTATTTAAAGGATGAATCTTCGATTAATCAGACAATAAAGAAAATCAATACTATGTTGATGGATGATAATATCGTTGTAGCTAATTATAAGGCTTATGTGTCAGATACGATGGAATCCATTGTCAATGCAATGAAAGTGCTATGCGTTGTATTGCTAATTGCTGTTGTATTTGTAATTGCCATGACTCTTTTGCTATTGATTAAAACACAGCTGGTAAGGGATCGAAAAACAATTGGAATATATAAAGCCTTAGGATATACAACGGGGCAGTTGATGATGCAGACAACAATGAGTTATACCCCGGTAGTGTTTGTTGGAGCTGTTATTGGATGCATTGTAGCATGGTTTGGCATTAATCCCTCCTTTATTCTCTGCCTGTCCGCCTTTGGTATAAAAAAATGTAGTATGAGTATAAGCATTGAGTACTTGATTTGTATTGTAATCATGATTAGTCTTTGGGCTGAATTGATTGTTGTATTTTGTTCACTTAATATACGTAAGATTTTACCTTATGAAATGATACAGGAAGAATAAAAGAAAATATAATCTCGCAGATCCTTTTAAAATAAGAATCTGCGAGATTTATTTGTATGAATAAAAATTGCATAATATAATTTGTTTTGATATAATCAGATTCAGCGAATTTAACATAATCAAGTAGAAATAAGGAGGTCCATCCAATGAACTTGTTGATTGTAGATGATGAACCATTAGAAGTGACCATTATTGAACAAATGATTGATAAAAAGAAATTTGATTTAGAAGAAATTTATATTGCTTACAGCATGAAACAGGCAATTGAAGTGCTAGAATCGCATGAGATTTCGATTCTATTAAGCGATATTCAGATGCCCAAAGGAAGCGGACATGAATTAGTACAATGGTCTTTGGATCATGAATTGCATATTACTTCTATTTTTCTTACCAGTCATGCTTTATTTGATTATGCAAAAGAGGCCATTCAATTAAATGTAAGAGCATATTTATTGAAGCCTGTGACAAAAGAGGAGTTAGAGCGGGCTCTGTTTGTAGGAGTAGAACAGGTACGTGAACAATATCAATTGGAACGAAACAAAAAACATGCTTCTTACTGGAATTCTAGTAGAATTTTACTAAAGCAGGAATTTTGGCGAAAAATATTATTTGAAGTAGAAGATTTATCGGTTGATCTATTAGCGGATAGCTTTGAAAAATATGGGGTGTTTTACGAGGATAGTAAAAAAATCGTACCCGTATTGATTTCCTGGAAAAGGAAAAAAGACAAAGGCGGCACCTGGAGCGATTCTACGATTGAATTTGTGTTGAAAAATGTTGTATCGGAGGTACTTTGGGGGAATACCGATATTGGAAATATTATATTTGAACAAGAAAAAATGATTGTTTTATATGATTTAAAGCAAGAAATGGAATCGTATCTTTTTAGTAAATGCGAAATTATGTTGCAGCAACTTTTTAATTTTCTGGGTTTCTGTGATATTAATGTGTATGTCAATCAAAGTGTCTCGCTTCAAGGCTTAAAATTGGCACTTGATGAGCTATTAGAGGCGGAAAAATATGATATCCAAAAGAAAAACAGAGTGGTTGCAATAAAAGAAAGAAACGAAAATGAGTTATTCTATGAAAAGCCAGATATAAAACTTTGGGTAAGTGAAATTTTTAGCTCTCATTATAATAGAAGCCTAAAAGGGATTGAAAACTATTTAAAAAAGATAAAAAAGAGTGATCAACAAGGTCAAGGAATGTTAAATCGTTTTCAACATGATTTCTTACAGGAACTATATATCGTTTTGGAACAAAAAGGAATTCAGGCAAATTCCATTTTTAAAGAGGAAAGAATGGTGGAATTGTTTAATGATGCCATAAAATCAGTCTCAGATATGGAAAACTGGATGGAAGAATTAATTCGGTTTTTAGTGAGTTTCAATTATCAGGCAGAGAAAACTCCAACGATAATCGAAGAAATTAAAGCTTATATTGTGAAGAACCTGGAGGGCGAATTGTCAAGAAATGAATTGGCATCGATTGTTTATCTTCATCCAGATTACTTATCCCATATTTTCAAAAAACAAACAGGAATGTCAATTTCGGATTATATTATTGAAGAACGTCTTAAAAAGGCTAGAATTTTGCTCATTTCTACGTCGATTCAAATTTCGGAAATAGCCATGTGTATCGGATATCCAAACACCGCATATTTTACAAAATTATTCAAACGCGCAACTGGAATGACGCCAAAGGAATACCGCAGTTTAAATTAACAGGTTCGTTTGATGAAAGAAAAGAAGGAAGTTAGGTGGAAGTGAATGAAAAGATTTTCTTCCTTGAAATCTAGGATTACAGCGTTAATCACTGCAGGAGCCATCCTTATTTCAATCGTTATCATAGCTTACAATGGTTACATATTAAAAATAAAAGATGATAGAGTATCCCATTCCCTAGAAAGCAGTTTAACGTTATATTGTGAAGAAATTACAACAACTCTTAGCAACGTAGAGTCATTTCTTTTGACAAAATGTTTTGTGGAAGAGGATATTCACAAAATTAGCCAACCGAGGCAGGAAATCGACCGGTATCTGGCTATGATCAACATGCAGACAGAATTTGCAGAATCCATTGGCAATTATAATATGTTGGATGGCTTATTTTTATATGATGCAACGCATGATGTGTTTATTGCACAGTGTCAGGAAGGAAATAATAATGTCATAAGAGACCATATATCTGTTTTTACGGATGGATTCCAAAGAATGTGTGCACAAGACGTGAATGGCTGGTTTTCTGTGATGGTAGATAATGAATACTATCTTGTCAAAATGTTCGAGTTACAACAAGTATATGTTGCAAGTTTCATAAGAGTCTCCAACGTGATTGGAAGCTTGCAAGAAATTGCGCTCGGAGAATCGGATTATGTTGTTTTATGTAATAGGCAGGGTGCTATTTTAGATCGGCGCTTACAAAGTTCAAAACTTTTGCTAAAAAATCAGGACTATGTGAAAATAAAAGGAGAATCCTATTCTAATCTCCAGGTTTATTCCAAAAGTGGGGATTATTCGTTGGCTATTTTAGAAAAAAGTGGAGGGATTTTGCGGCGAAGTGGGATTGTGTGGACACAATTTGCGGTTTCCATTTTTTGCATCATATTAATTGGAATAGGTAGCGTCCTTTTAATTCAAAGGCTCTTTCGACAACCAATCAATGATTTGATTCTGGCAATGACCCAGTTAAAGGAAGGTAACTTAGAGGTAAATCTGGAGAAAGAAAATGTATTTGATGAATTTAAAGTAGTAAATGAAACATTTGTGGAAATGACAAGAGAAATTAAGAAACTAAAGATCGATGTCTATGAAGAAATGATTAATAAACAAAGAGTGGAGCTGCTTTATTTACAAGAGCAAATTAATCCACATTTTCTCACAAATTGTATGAATCTAATCCGTAATCTTTCTTTACTCGGACAAAATGACAAGATTGAGGAAGCATCCATTTTGCTTAGTAAATATATGAGGTATTCATTGAGTACCAGCACCATGATATCGTTAGAACGTGAATTAGAACATGTTAGAACTTATGAAAACCTTCAAAGAATGCGTTATGGGGACCATTTAAGGATAGAATTTATTGTAGAAGAAAAATTGTTACATGATTTTGTTCCTACCATGCTAATACAAACCTTTGTTGATAATTCGGTAAAGCATCAAATGGATCAGGAAAGTGAACTTTATATTTCGATTGATATAAAGGAAGGTATGGATGATCTAGGTAACGATGGAATTAAAATTTGTATCAAAGATAATGGGGAGGGTTTTTCGGAAAACATTCTTCCTATTTTACAAAGACATGAAAAATTAGTAAATAAAACAGGAAATCACATTGGTATTTATAATGTTTGCCAGCGCTTGGAGATATTGTATCAGGAATGCGCAACGGTAAATTTCTTTAATGCAGCAGAAGGTGGAGCAGTGGTAGCCCTCTATCTGCCAAAAGAAAACCAAAAAATAACAGATGAGGTTGTATAATATGAAAAAAAAGAAAATGTTTATTGCGTTATTCCTTTGTTTTCTAATTGCAATTTGTTCTGTATGGATTCTGCATATTGTTCAAAAGAGTAAAAAAACGCAGGATAAGCAGGAAGCGAATATTACAAAATTGGTAATTGCTTATCCTTCACAAGCGGCCAAAACGCAGGATCAGAAAATGGTGGAGAAAGAAATCAATAGGATTGTAAAAGAAAAATTAAATATAGAAATTGAATTCCGTGTATATTCTCAAGATTATCTTCAAAATATAAATCGCATGATGGTTGGTCAGGAACAGCTAGATTTAGCATTTGTTTATAAGAGTATGTATGAGGATTATGTAATGAATCAACAGTTATGGGAGCTAGATTCTTTACTTGACACGTATGGTCAAGGCATTAAGAATGCCGTTGGAGAAAAAGTTATCAATACTTGCAGACTAAACGATAAATTATATGGACTTCCGAATAATAGAGACTATGCGGTGGGTTGGGATGCATACATTTTACGAAAAGATTTGTTGGATAAGTATGGAATTGATGCTTCTAAAATTAAGACTACCGAGGACTTAGAAAAGGTCTTTGATATTATAAAAGAAGGAGAGCCAGAGGTAACTGTGGTTTCATCGTCTACGGGAACGATGTTATCTAATTGCTATTTTTCATTAGAGTCAATTGGAGTTCACATGAAAGAGGGTCAATCTAAAAAGGTTTCAAATTTATTTGAAACCAAAGAATTTAAAAACACCCTGCAAAGGATTCGACGTTGGTATTTAAAAGGATATTTAGGCGAAAATATATTAGAACAGACGCAAACGGTAGAGCAAAGAATAAAGGAAGGTACATTATTTGCATATGCATATCGTGCAAAACCAGGAGTGGAACAGCAAGAATCCATTGGTTGTGGACGAGACGTTGTTTGTGTACAATTAGGTAAAAATATTGTAGCAAATAATGAGCCTTCTTCTATGCAATGGGTCATAACAAAAAGTAGTGCATCGGCTGAAAAAAGTATGCAATTACTAAATTTGTTATATACAAATGCAGATCTTATGAATTTATTATCTTATGGTATAGAAGGTGTTCATTACGAATTTACAAAAGATGGTCATATTACTTATCCAAAGGGGAAAAAGACGAATATTTTTGCAGGGAATGCTTGGGAAATGCCAAATCAATTTATCACCTACATATGGGAAGGAAATCCTTTATCATTATGGAGCGATATGAAAAAATTTAATGAAGATGCACTTTATGGATGTGATTTTGGATTTATTTTTGATACTTCCCCGGTTGCTACGGAATATATTACACTTGAGGAGATTTATAATAAGTATATTTCCATATTAGGAAATGGACTCGTTGACCCAGAAGAAGGACTGGAAAAAATGAATAGGGAAATGGAAAGTAATTTTATCGAGGAAGTCATTGCAGAAGAACAAAGACAATTCGATGAATGGAAAAAATAAAACTTAGCAGAATGCTATTGTTATATCGCAGAATTGTTATATTTTTCATGTTCTAATTTCTGTAAAATTGAAAGTACATATTATCAGTTGCAAAGAGTGTATTTATCAAGAGTAAAAAGGAGAAAGACAATGAGAAAATTTAACAAGCTGGGACGCAAAGGATTATCCTTTATGTTGGCTGCTGCGATGGTACTTACCAGCACAACAACCACATCATTTGCAGCATCCTCAGATCCTACTGCGAGTGCAACTAGAGAATCACAAAATGCCGCAATATCACAATATGCAGCGACACAGGGAATGGTACTTTTAGAGAATAAGAACAATTCCTTACCTATCTCTAAAGAAAAAAGTACCAAAATCGCATTATTTGGTACGGGTGCTTATGAAACCATAAAAGGTGGTACTGGTTCAGGAGATGTTTATTTAAAAGACGGAGCCAATATTAACGTATTAAAAGGGTTTGAAAATGCTGGATACGAAGTTGTTACCAATAAATTAGTTGGAGATAAAACGACATCATTTTTAACAGACAGAAAAGCAGAATATGATAAATTAAATACAGGTTCAACCTCTTGGGGGAGCTATGCACATGATGAGCCTTCCTATGCAACAGCTACAGAGGGTGCTATAAAAGTTGATGCAGCGGCTGCATTAACAGAAACGGCAGTTTATGTCCTTGCCCGTAATTCAGGAGAAGGCAGTGAAAGAAAAGCTGCCAAAGGGGATTATTATCTATCCGACAATGAAAAAGCCAACCTCACCTATTTAGGTCAGAACTTTGACAATGTCATCGTTGTATTAAACGTTGGTGGAATCATTGATACGAATTTCTTTAATGGAAAAGGTAACTATCCAACGGATGATTCCTTAAATAGAGGACAGATTGTAGGACTGGATTCTTTACTATTAATGTCTCAAGCTGGTATGAATGGTGGAGCTGCACTCGTTCAGATTTTAAATGGAACGTATAATCCATCTGGTAAACTAACCGACACATGGGCAATTGATTATCTGGATTATCCATCATCGGCTACTTTCGCATTGAATGACAGCGGCAATACGAATGAAGAAGTATATTCAGAGGACATTTTTGTGGGTTATCGTTATTTTGATACTTTTGGAAAAGACGTTGCCTATGAATTTGGATATGGTTCTTCTTACACAAACTTTAAAATTAATGTAGATTCTGTAACAGCAACTGCATCTAAAGTAACAGTAAATGCAACTGTTACAAATACTGGTTCAGTTTCTGGTAAAGAAGTAGTAGAAGTATATTTCTCAGCGCCAGCTGGCACTTTGGAAAAACCATACCAAGAATTAGCTACCTACAAAAAAGTAGCTGTTGATGCTGGAAAATCACAATCAGTAAGCATGAGCTATGATACAGCAGATATGTCAAGTTATAGCGAAAGCAAAGAAGCTTACATTTTAGAAGCAGGTAACTATACAATTCGCGTAGGTAACAGTTCAAGAAATACTGTTGAAGCAGCAAAGATTGCGTTAAACAATGATGTTACTACAGAATTATGCGAAAATCAACTTGGGCTTACCAAGGATTCAATGGAAGCAGGAACTTATAGCGCAGATTATGTAATGACAGATGCAGCATATGCAATTGATTTGCTAGATGAGGCTTCAACTGGCTATGGTAAAAATATCACTCCTACAAGCAATGGACTTTCGGTAACTACAGTAGGAGCAATTACGTTAAGTAGCACAATATTTGCTGCTCCAGTTACGCATACCTATAAAGTGGGTGAAACTACTACATATACAAGTAGTAACGATGCGTCTTCTGATTCCTATAAATACGGACAGACAACAACGGCTACAGGTGAGGCAATAACAAAGGTGCAGACATCTTCTAAAGACACCTTGCTTGATGTAGCAAATGGAAAGATTACAGTAGAACAGTTAGTTGCAGGCATGACAAATATTGAACTTGCTGACCTTGTAGAAGGTGGAAGTTATCAAGGACTTGAAGCTGCTACATCAAATAGTGCTGTGATTGGTTCACAGGCAGACTCTGTTTTTGGTGCAGCTGGCGAAACAACAAGTAATCTTTATAACTCAAGATACATTCCAAACATTGTATTGTCCGATGGACCTGCAGGAATCCGTATCACAAAAGATTATATAAAATATACACAAGTAGCAAGTGATGCAAGCTTTAATTCTGCTGCAACCTACTATACAGCAACCTATGGTTGGAGCGGTACAGTATATACAAAAAAGACAATTGCAGATGCAACTGAATTTAAAACCTTACTTAGTGCAGGAACTAAACTATTTACAACAGATGGAACCGTTTATTATCAATATTGTTCTGCATTCCCAATTGGAACCTTGCTTGCTATGACATGGGATTCAGAAGTAATCACACAAGTAGGACGTGCGATTTCTAATGAAATGTTAGAATATGGAGTTACTGTTTGGTTAGCACCTGGTATGAATATTCACAGAAATCCACTTTGTGGACGTAACTTTGAGTATTTTTCAGAAGACCCTGTAGTTACAGGTATGACCTGTGCAGCAGAAACAACTGGTATTCAGACGAAAGCAGATGGAACAAATTCAGGAGTAGGCGTAAGTATTAAGCACTTTGCATTTAATAATCAAGAAACACAAAGAATGGGAAGTAACTCCGTTGTTTCAGAAAGAGCAGCTAGAGAAATTTATTTAAAAGGGTTCGAATATGGAGTAAAACACACAAATCCAATGACAGTTATGAGTTCTTATAACATGGTAAATGGTATTGCTACCTTTGAAAACTATGGATTATTAACAGAAATTCTTAGAAGTGAATGGGGATTTAGCGGATTTGTAATGACAGACTGGTATTCTGTAGGTGGAGTTAATAAAGGTTCAAAATATTATGTAGCAACTGCTAATGATACAAAAACTGGCTATGTTTATGATGGAACCGTACAAAAATTATTGATGTGGGCAGGAAATGACTGTGAAATGCCTGGAAATAATGTAGATAACCTGTTAAAACCTTTAAAGGCAGGAACATTAAGATTAGGTGATCTTCAAAAATCTGCAATTCATATGTTAAATGTCATTAAAAATACAAAAGTATTTGAAGGTTTAAAAACAAAAATAGAAGCATCACAAGGATCAGGTTCGGGATCGGGAGCAGCAGGTGTAGTAACTACACCACAGCCAACCACTCCAACAACATCTGAGGTTCCATCCAAAGTTGAGACAGTTAAAACTGAGATTTCAACAAAGATTGTTACTGCAACCGAAAAGAATAATGCATTCTATGGAGCAGATGGTAAAAAGATTACCGATACGATTGTTAAAACCGAATCTGGCACAAAATATATTGTAGATGAAAAAGGTAAAAAGATTGTATCTGCAATGGTAGAAACGAAAAACGGTACAAAATATATCGTAAGTGATACCGGTGCTGTTGTTACTGGAAAAATCATTGAAACCAATGGCGCAAAATACTATACCACAAAAAATACTGGTAAAGTAGTAACCAGCAAATTAATCAAAATAGACGGAGCGAAATACTTTGCAACCAAATCCGGTGCACTTGCAATGGGTGACATTGTCAAAGCGGATGGAAAACTTTATTATGCAGCAAAGACAACTGGTAAGGTGGTAGTAAACAAAGTAATTAAATTAGACGGCGAAAAATATGTTGCAACAAAGAGCGGAAAATTAGCTGTTTCTACATGGGTTAAATTAGGTGGAAAAGAGTATTACTGTAATAAAAATGGAGTTGTAACTAAGACAAGATAAAGACGACTTCATTCGTTAAAAATTGAAAAAACGAAATAATAAAACAAAATAAGAGGAAGCGACGTTTTATAGCTAAAATATAGTTATTTTATGTCGCTCCCTCTTTTGTTCTTCTATTATTTAACACAAAGCAGATGCTACATGGGAAAGTACGTTAATAGAATAAATAATAATTTCAATGTATTATAGGTCTGATGTTATATTATGTGTTCTTTCAAAAATAATATACATTTCGTGAACTTAATACACGAAAAGAGAAAATCAATTTAAACAAAACGAAATACAATTGCAATAATTGCTAAACGTGTTATAATAGGATAAATATAGAGACTAGAGATGCTTGTTTGAAGGATGGTGGTTACAAAGAATCATGGTAAAACGATACATGCATTATAATAAGCCGTTTATTTGCAAATGAAAAGGAGACTACAGAATGAAGCTTACTATTAAATTAAAACTAATATTCACATTTTTGATTATTATTATTTCTGTATCTGTAATGTCGATCTATGCTGTAACAACATTAGATAAAATTAACGATCAATCAACGGTAATTGAGCAGGTCTGGTTGCCAAGTGTAGATTATTCAAATTCAATTAATGCAATGGCTGCTAATTTCAGAATAAAGGAGTTGCAGCATGTAATTGCAACGGATGAAGAGACGATGACCAAGTACGAAGAGGAAGCTGATGCGATTCAAAAAGAACTTGATGATAAGATTGTATCCTATGAGCAAATTGTAGCAAGTGAAGAAGACAAAGCTACATTAGGACTGATAAAAGAGTACTGGAATTCCTATAGGGAAATTCATCCTCAGATAATTGAGCTCAGTAGACAATTAAAGACGCAAGAAGCAATGAGTCTGCTTAATGGTGACTCAAAAAAAGCGCGGGATTTGTTGCAAGAGCAAATTAAACTAATGGTTGAACATAGTAAAAATGGTGCTAATAAGGCAAGTAGTGATGGGGATGTAATGTATAAAAAATCCTACACAACATTATTGACGGTCAGTATAACAATGGCTTTGTTTATGCTATCAGCAGCAATTTACATATTATATAGTATTCTTACTCCAATAGGCAAACTTAAGATAGCATTAAATGATTTAGCGCAAAGGGGAGGAGACTTAACACAGAAAATAAACATTAAGTCAAAAGACGAAATCGGGGAGCTTGCGGAAAGCACAAATTCATTTATTGAAAATATTCGTTTGATTTTAAAGGAAGTGAATGAAAGTGCATCAATGGTAGATGAGGCAGGAGAAAAAGTGGGGGGTTATCTTACCGACTTGAATTCTTATGTAGAAGATACATCTGCAGTTGTTGAGGAATTAGCAGCCGGAACAGAGGAAACGGCAGCTTCAGCGCAAGAAGTAAATGCTTCTTCGCATGAGATACAGGATGCAATTAATTCAGTGGCAATGAAGTCCCAAGAAGGTTCAATCGAAGTAAAAAAAATCAGTGAAAGAGCAGAAAAACTTAAGGAAAGTGCAGCTATATCACAAAAGCAGGCAAATGAAATTTATAATTTGACGAAAAACAAAATGGAAGAGGCATTAAAAAAATCGGAGGTTGTAAGTCAAATCAGCGTTTTATCGGAGGGTATCCTTCAAATCTCTTCCCAAACTAATTTACTTGCTCTAAATGCTGCAATTGAAGCTGCAAGAGCCGGAGAAGCGGGAAAAGGATTTGCAGTTGTTGCGGATGAAATAAGAAAACTTGCAGAAGATTCAAGGAGTACGGTTACTGAGATTCAAAATCTTACATTTGCTGTGATGGCTTCGGTTCAGGACTTATCAGATAGTTCAAACGAAATTATGAACTTTATGGATACAACGGTTAAAAAAGATTATGAAAGCCTTAAGAATACAGGAGAACAATATAGTTTTGATGCGGACTTTGTAAATGATTTAATAACCGATTTCAGTGCAACATCAGAAGAACTAGCGGCTTCCATTGATGCAGTAATCACTGCCATTAATGAAGTAAGTACAACGGTGAATGAAGGAGCAAGCGGAAATCAGATGATTGCAGAAAAGACAGTAACCATTGTTGAAAAGGTAGACCAAGTAAACCGTCAAATGGGTATTAGCAAAAAGAATACTCTTAAACTAAAAGAAGCAATTAGTAAATTTACAATTTAATATTATTTTATGATGCGGGCTCTTCGGAGTCCGCATTTTTAGTTTTATACAATTTAAAAGAATAATAGAATAAGTGAAAGAATTTGCCTAAATTGTTTTAAGGTATTACAATTATAGTATTTGATAGAAAACATTAAATGGAGCGCCCATTTATATAGTAAAAAATAAGAAAGAGAGAAAACACGAAATGAAGCAATGGAAGCTATGGAAAAAATTGATTGCCCTGCTTGGCGGTATTTTAATTATTGTTTGTTTAGCATTTGGTATTTACGTATCCGATTACTATCACGCACTGGATTATGCAATACCTGCAATGAACGATGGAACGGAACAATTGATCGCGGATTATGAAAATTTCACGATATATGGAGATTCTACGAAAGGAGCTGGATTTATTTTCTACCCAGGAGGTAAGGTAGAAGCAAAAGCATATGAACCTTTGATGTATGAACTCTCTAACAAGGGTATCTGCTGTGTTTTAGTGAAAATGCCTTGTAATCTTGCGGTATTTGATATGAATGCAGCAGATGAGATTATGAAGGAAATCTCTACGATTGATACGTGGTTTATCGGTGGGCACTCTCTAGGTGGAGCAATGGCAGCAAGCTATGCAGCAAAGCACTCACAGGAGCTTTCTGGGCTAGTGCTTCTTGGAGCTTATGCAACTGAAAAATTGCCAGATACGTTTCCTGTCCTTTGTATGTATGGTAGTGAAGATGGAGTGCTAAATCGCAAGAATTATGAAGCGGCAAAGGAATATGCAAATACATTCAAAGAAGTGGTAATTGAAGGTGGAAACCATGCGTACTTTGGAAACTATGGAGAGCAAACAGGAGACGGATCTGCAAAAATAACAGCAGATGAGCAATGGAATACAACAAAGGAAACAATTGCAGATTGGATGAGCGGTTTGAATGAAGTGAATTAGGACAATTTATGGTTCTGTCCTAACATTATTAGCATACTATTTATATATACTATCATTAAAAATATGAAATTTTAAATTAATATGGAACTTGGGAGAATCTAAGGAGTGTGAGTTTTATGGTAGAAATGCCATTTATTAAGCTTACACTTTTTCCTGTTTAAATGAATGGTTTCTATTAATCGATAGATTGCAAGGAATGAGGGGATACGATGAATCAAAATTTTTATGATGCAATTGTGGATACTCCAATTATCGCTGCAATAAAGGACTGGAAGGGATTGGAGATGTGTCTGCTACTGGATACCAAAGTAATTTTCGTACTATTTGGCGATATATGTAACATCAGTGAAATTACAGATAAGTTAAAAGCGGCAGGAAAAATTGTGATGGTGCATATGGATTTGATTACAGGATTAAGCTCAAAAGAAATTGCAGTTGATTTTATTAAAAAAAATACGAAGGCAGATGGAATAATTTCAACGAGACAAAATATAATAAAACGAGGTAAAGATTTGTCCATGTTTACAATCTTTCGTTTTTTTGTCATTGATTCCATGGCAATCAATAGCATAGAACGTCAACAAGGAACCGTAAAAGCAGACTTTATTGAGATTCTACCGGGTGTTATGCCTAAAATCATATCGAATATCTGCAAAAATAGCGCTACTCCTGTAATTGTAGGAGGGTTAATTACGGATAAAGAGGATGTAATGATGGCTCTTGATGCGGGAGCAATTGCTATATCCACCACGAATCAAAACGTTTGGAAAATGTAATAGAGGAAAGGAGTATCCTTATGTGTGATACGAAGCAGGAAATAGCGGCAGGGTTTAAGCTTCTAATGAAAGAAAAACCAATTCGAAAGATAACTGTTCAGTACTTAATGGATGCGTTAGATATGAAGCGACAAAGCTTCTATTACCATTTTCAAGATGTGTATGATGTAATGGAGTGGATATGTAATCGTGAGTTCATCTCACAGATAGAGTACCAGGAGGAAGAGAGTTTTGAAACATGGTTTGATAAAGCACTTTCCTTACTGGAGGCAGACCGACTATTCTATAAGAAGGTAACCGAAGCAGTTGATCGAAGCCGAATCGTAGCAGAATTGCTGCCAGCAGTAGAAGCACAAATTAGACGACTTATGAAAAACGTATACTATGATACGCCAATGCAAAAAAAATCAAAAGAAATGGATCCAATCATACGATTTGTAGCAAATAGCATCATCTATCACATGATTGATTATGTTGATAGAAAAGGAAATCTAAAGCCTCAGGAAATTCGGTATCTGGTTAGTTACTCTTTAAAAGCACATAATTTTAATATGGAGTATAAACAGGAACCTCAGACCTTGGCGGTATAATTAATAAATTCAAAATATTGGTAAGAGCAAGGGATGTTGTAATATAGTTTGTGTTCAATTTGCATATCGGGGCACAAATAGCATGTGCTCTAACCTCAATGCGATTATCGATTTTAATAAGCCATAAACAATGAAAATTGAGTGATTAGACGAGGCCACTGAAAAACTATCGTTTTTTCTATAGGTTGCTTTAAGAATCAACAGATGAATATAAAAAATAGCGGTATAAAGTTCATCAAGGACTTTTTTACCGCTATTTTTCACTTATACAATGTATAAT
>JBGSNZ010000027.1:0-288991 GCA_041739345.1 Acetivibrio sp.
CAGGAAAAACAAGAGCTTGGGAATTCAGTAAAACGGAGTGGCTGAACCCAAGGCAAGAAAAAGAAGAAAGCAAGGAGGCCGTTGCCTCCTAGAACATGAAAAGGAAACGAGGCTGGGTGACAACAAGCCAAAAAAATTCCGTGAATAATCCAAGTCAAAGTAAAGTGGTTAGTGTACCTTATAGAATAGAAATCCATTCAGAGATGAGAAGGGGATGATGAGAGATGGAATATGTGATTATATTGACACACACACAAATAGAGTATGATAGTCGAATAAGAAGGCAATTGAGTATACTTAGCAAAAAATACGGTATCATCTTATGTTGCAAAAAAGGAAGCGGAGACAATCTGAACTTTTTACCGCCTAATGTTCAATATTTTTTTTATGAAGAAATGGTGTGTCAATTAGGACTAAGATTGTTAGAAGTATTTATTGACAAGGATCCGGAAAAACTAGATTATTTGTCACAATTTAATCGAAAATTACAAATCAACATCAATGCATATTCCGCTTATGAGGCTTTTCGAGTAGATTTAGTGAGTGTTTATAAAAAAATATGCGATTATGTAATAAAGAATCATATAGAAGTAAGTTCTATTATCGCCAATGATGTATTTGTATTGCCAATGGCGAATCGAATTAAAAATTTTGTAGCAACTACAAATCCAAATGTAAAATTGATTGGAGATATGCATGAAGTTCATTTTGATTATCTAGGAAATAATGCAGATATTCATCAAAAAGTTCGCACATGGCTTTGCGATACATTTTTACCAAAATGTGATTTAATCTCTTCGGTTTCTGACTGGGGAGTGAAACTTTACAGTGAACGATATAAAAAAGTATCAGTAGTGAGAATTCGAAATGTGGCAGAATTTCAAGAAATTGTACCTAAGAAAGCGGGAGAGATTATTCGGTTAGTACATGTAGGAAATGCACAAAAAGCGAGAAGAATCGAAGAAATGATAAAGGTTATGGAGTTATTAGAGCCTAGGTTTCAATTAGATTTGTATCTTGTTTCAAGTAATGAAGCAGCTTTTCTATATATTAATGATTTAAATAAACTTATTCTGCAAAAAGGAATGCAAAATAGAATTCGAATTTTGGAACCTGTTGTTTCAGAACAATTGATTCAAACGATAGATCAATACGACATTGGTATCTTTCATATTGAACCAATCATAGGAAATCACAAGTATATTTTACCAAATAAGTTATTTGAATTTATTCAGGGAAGAGTGGCTGTTGTTATGACACCTGTACTTTCGATGAAGGAAATTATCGAAACCTACGAAGTAGGAAAAGTGTCTATCGATTATTCATTGGAGAGTTTTGCCAAAGCAGTAAACGAGGTTGCCATAAATTTAGATTATTATAAAGAAAAATCGAACGAAGCTGCAAAAATATTAAATACTGCAAATGAATGGAATGTAATTATGAAATATATAGAATGAAAAATAAAAGAGGTGATACGATGCAAATACCTTTCATGAATGTAAAAGCACAATATCATACGATAGAAGACGATTTAAAACAAACAATACTAGATGTTTTGAGTAGCGGAGAATATATCTTAGGAGAACAAGTACAACGTTTTGAAGAAGAATTTGCAAAGTATAATAAAGTTTCATATTCAGTTGCAGTAGGAAATGGGACTGATGCATTAATTATAGCATTAAAAGCATTGGGAATTGGACCAGGGGATGAGGTTATCACCACACCTTCTACTTTTTATGCAACCACGGAAAGTATTCTTCAAGTCGGCGCGATTCCTATTTATGTTGACATCAATCTGGATACGTATTTGCTGGATGAGACTAAAATTGAAGGCTGCATTACAGATAAGACAAAGGCAATTTTGCCAGTACACTTATATGGACAGTGTGCCAACATGGAAGCAATTCTTGCGATTGCTAAGAAATATCAGCTCAAAGTAATAGAAGATTCATGTCAGGCAGTGGGGGCAGAATTTAAAGGAAAGAAAGCTGGAAGTATGGGAGATATCGGGTGCTTTTCATTCTTTCCCACAAAAAACTTAGGTTGTGCCGGTGATGGTGGAATGATTGTTACGAATAATAAGGAATTAGCTACTGTCTGCAAAAGTTTGAGAGCTCATTGTAGTGGTATCAATGGTTACGAAGCTTACTGCATAATGAAGCCTAATCATTTAGAGGAACTGCCGAAACCACCGCAAAATATTTCGAAGTATAATCATTATGGAGTATGCTATAATTCAAGATTGGATGAATTGCAGGCTGCAATCTTGCGTGTGAAGTTACCACATTTGGAGGAATGGAATTGCTTAAGAAGAGAACATGCAGCATATTATCGAGAGCAGCTTTTGGGAGTAAAGACACCAATCGAAGCAAAGGATTGTTATCATACGTACCATTTATTTATATTGCGGGTAAACAATCAGTCATATTATATTAACTATTTAAAAAAGAAGGGAATCCAAAGCGGAGTATACTATCCAGTACCAATGCATCTTCAGACCGTGTGTAACTTAGAAGAAAAGAATCACGGAATACTTAAAAATGCAGAGATATTAGCTTCAGAATCCATTGCAATTCCTGTTTATCCAGAATTAAGCAAGGAAGAACTTGATTACATTATAGGTGCAATTTTGGAGGCGAACCATGGATTCTAAAAAAAAATTCAAAATAATGGATCAATGGATGTATCATTTTCTTCGAAAGAATGTAACTATATTTCCGAAGCGAGCCGTAAAATATATAGCTAATTATTATACCGATGCAAGGATACGAAAACTTTACTGGGCTAGGCTTGGTGTAATTATGGGGAAGAACACCTATGCAAACTTAGGTTTTACGGCGACAAGCAATTTTAGAAAGCTTATCTTTATAGGTGATAATGTGTCGATTGGTCCCAATGTAACAATTATATGTGATTCATGTGCGAATAACGGAAAAGAAATTAATGAGATTAACGAAGTAAGAGAAAAATTGACAAAATGCGAACCTGTTGTGATTGAAGATGAAGTCTGGATTGGTGCAGGTGTCATTATTTTACCAGGAGTGCAGATTGGAAGATGCGCCATCATTGGGGCGGGAAGTGTTGTGATGAAAGATGTTGAGCCATATAGTATTTATGCAGGGGTACCAGCAAAAAAATTAAGAATGTTAGAAAGGCATACAAATCATGACAAATAAGGAAAAGTATCAATTGTTTTGTGAAAATAATAAGGATATCCCTATTTTTTCTTGTTGGTGGTGGATGGAGGAAGTGACAAATGGAACGTGGGATGTCCTTTTATGTGAAAAAAATAATGCGATTGTAGGTAGCTTAGCATATTATCCGATAGATCGAGATAATAACACGGTTATTGTAAGACCAGTACTTACTCAAAATAATGGAATTTATATTAAATATCCGCAATACATCAAAACAGCTCAAAAAGCAACAATGTATGAAGAAATTGTAAATGATTTATTGACTCAGTTGGAACAGTTAAATATTCATTATTATGAACAAAATTATCATTATAACATAACAAACTGGCTCCCTATGTATTGGAGAGGTTATCATGAAATTACACGATATACTTACGTGATTGAAGATACGAATGATTTAGAACGTGTGGTAAGTGAGTTTGGTGCGAGCGTACGAAGCTCAATAAAAAAAGCGGAAAAGGCAGTCCGTATTTATGATGATATTTCGACCGAAGAATTTTATAAAATAAATGAAAAAACATTTTCACGTCAAAATCTAAGGATTCCGTTTTCTTATGAATTATTTAAACACTTAGATGCTGCATGTGAAAATCATGGTTGCAAAAAAGTATATAGTGCAAAAGATGCGAAAGGAAATATTCATGGTGTCAGCTATTTTGTTTGGGATGAAAATAGTGTTTATTATCTGTTAAGCGGTGGAAATCCAGAATATCGTAGCAGTCAAGCACAAACGTTACTAATCTATGAAGGAATTAAGTTAGCACATGAGTTGGGGAAAAAGTTTGACTTTGAGGGAAGTGTGCTACCTCATGTGGAACCGTTTGTTCGGCGGTTCGGTGGGGTTCAAAAGCCCTACTTTCGGATATGGAAAGAGTTTTTATGAGCTATAGCATGTGGGGGAAAATAATATGCAAAGTTTAAGATATGGTCTTATCGGATGTGGCCGCATTTCAATTAACCATCTAAAAGCTGCAATAAATAACAACTTAGAGATAGTAGCACTCTGCGATCTTTTGCCTATTCGAACAAAAGAGATGATTGAAAAATGTCAATTGAATTCGAGCAATATACGATGCTATACAGACTATCAAGAAATGCTAAACAAGGAAAAATTGGATATTGTGGCAATTGCTACGGATAGTGGAACTCATGGAATGATAGCAAAAGAAAGTATCAAACATAAAATTAATACAATTATTGAAAAACCGATTGCTCTTTCTATTAAAGAGGCAGATGAAATTATTAAGCTAAGTAAGGAATATGATGTAAAAGTAACGGTTTGCCATCAAAATCGATTTAATAAGTCGATACAGAAATTGCATGAAGCAGTAGAACAGGAAAGATTCGGAAAGATATTTTATGCGAATGCGAATATTCGTTGGCATCGTAATGAAAATTATTATAAGCAGGCACCATGGCGGGGAACTTGGGAAAAAGATGGCGGAGCTCTGATGAATCAGTGTATTCACAATATTGATTTATTAAAGTGGATGTTGGGGGATCAAGTAAAAGAAGTGGTAGCCATGACCGATAACTTAAGTCATCCTTATATCGAAGCAGAGGATTTTGGGATTGCCTTAATTAAGTTTGAAAATGGTGCATATGGAGTAATTGAAGGAACGACTTGTATTTATCCGAAAAACTTAGAAGAAACCTTATTTCTATTTGGAGAAAAAGGTTCAGCAAAAGTTGGTGGGACTTCAGTTAATGTAATTGAATTGTGGGATTTTGAAGATAAGAAAGATAGCCTAGAGTCAATTCGGGAAATCTATAAAGAGGAGCCAGAAAATATATATGGATATGGGCACTACTTAGTTTATCATGACATGATGGATGCAATTCTTACGAACAGAGAACCAGCAATTACAGCAGTAGCAGGAAGAGATGCGTTAGCCTTAGTGTTAGCAATTTATGAATCTTCACGTACGAAGAAAGTAGTTCAGTGGCCATTAAGGTCAGGGAGTACACTCGATTATAGATAAGAAATAAGCAGCACCTTCTGGAAAATATATCTTCTTATATTTTACTATTGAGATAATCTAATGTAACTAAGTATAGAAAATTATAAGAAAGGAAAGCATAATACGTTTATATCAAGTCGAAATTGTGGTGATAAACTATTATACGAGGAAAAGGAGAATGGATATCAACGAAAATCTGTATTATTTAAATAATGAGACATTACAAAGAAAAGATTTATCTGAATTAAGAACCCCTTTTGTGATTGGTAACGAATTGGCAGACACTAATGATATTTGGTTACCAATAGTAAAAGAGTTATTTATATCAATTCCTATTCCTGAAGGATATCAACCAATACCAGGAGAACAAATAAGTTTACAGACGAGTTTTGACCAACATAACTTAAAGGCAGTCGTAATGAAAGAAGAGATTCCTGTAAATTTAAATTTTGTAGATGAATCAGGAAATGTCATCAATATGGATACGTCAGTAGATATTTATCTTATCAAATTAGTCAGTAATTTATATTATAATTCAGTAGCAAGTAATTTCGAGCCAATCGATACTTCCTTTAGTAAAATAAACACAAAATTTAATACGTTTGGTGGGATTTCGATGGATGAAAAATTAGGTTATATAAGCGATTTGAGTCATGTACCACCCAATATTATAGAACATTTAACATATAATATTATAATTAACCCTTCCTATACTATCAATAGTAAATCTGTGAATTTGAATGAAAATAATCAGGAAAGTGCTACGGCAGTACAGGATTATATAACAATATCTATGACAATAGTGATTCACTTTAATCAAGGACCTATTTCTTAATGGGCCAATAAGAAAAAAGCTTGATATAATGATTCAACCAGCAAGTTTGTGTCTGCACAAACTTGCTGTGTGCTTAAAAAGTGTAGTGTATTCTCGTTTTCGGGAATACACAAAATGGGAAGGTATGGATATGAAATGAAGGAATCGATTCTTTTTATTGTTATTAATGGTGATGGATTGGGACATCTGACAAGGGCATTAGCGGTTGCTAAGAGACTGAGAAATCTATGCTCTGATTTTGAAATAGTCTTTTATACTACATCCCTGGCAACGGAAATAGTAAGAAATCTCGGATTTTCATATTACTTTACCCCCGCTAGGGAGCTAATGCCAAAGCATAGCCCTTCTATGAATTGGGAAATTGAAATTCAAAAGCAACTAGAAATGATCATGAACATTCATCATCCCAAAATAGCAGTTTTTGATGGGGCTTATCCAGATACTGCAATTCTTACTGCATTTATGAAAGAGGGCACGATAAAGAAACTATGGTTAAAAAGAGAAGGTGATCGCCCCAATATGAAAGCATTAGATGTATATGAAAAATACTTTGACTTCATTCTTGTACCTAAAGAAGTTGGACTTAAATATAGAGATATTTCTACAAAGAAACAATATTTATCTCCGATTTTGTTGCTAGATAAAACGGAAAGTTACAAAAGGCACCAGGTACGGGAAGGATTTGGGCTAAATGAGGAGAATCGTTTGTGGTATGTTCAATTAGGTAATGATGGCACAGATAATAAAAAGAAGGATGTAACTTTCATATTAGATCATTTATTACAGAATAAAAAGAATGTTGTTTTATTAGGAGAATCAATTTTAAATGATTCATTTAACCTAGAGTATGAGAGAGTAATCACAATAAGAAACTATCCAAATACCATTTATTTTGAGGGTGTTGATTTTGCAGTGTCTGCAGCGGGTTACAATACAGTTCACGAACTGCTAGCTTTTAAAATTCCAAGCATTTTTATACCAAATAAAAGAATTGTAAAAGATGATCAGGTTGCAAGAGCGAAACGTGCACAAGCCATGGGGGTCGGGATTGCTATGAATCATACTTATGAATTCTTTGAAGTGCTGACAACTTTTGAAAATGGTTATGAGGAATTTCGTAGCAATTTGGAGAAAGTACAGTTTAAGAATGGCGCCTTACAGGCAGCTGAATATATTTTCAAACAAATAAGCAGTGATTAAGTCTGACTTTTTTTATGCGATATCTTTAGTTTACATAGTTTCATAGGTTTCCAAATCCTTGAACGCAAATGCTATGTAAGCTGACTTTACCGCAAGACGATTCGCTTTTGCTAATGGAACGATGGCAAGTGATTGCATTTGTATTTCTCTTTGCCCGATCGTGTCAATATGCAACAGATTTATAATATAAGAACGATGAGGCTTTATAAAATTAAGATTGGTAAGAAGTTCTTTTTCCAAATTAGACATTGACCCAAAAGCCTCGATGACAGAACCATCCGTGATATGATAGAAAATAGTTTTACCGATAACCTCTGCAAACTCTAAGCGATTGATATAAACTCTGGATAAACCATTCTTGCCTTTTACTAAAATAGTATATTCTTTTTGAATTTCCAATTCAGAAGTCATCTTATCTAAAAGAGGATGCAGTGTATCATTTCCGATAGGCTTAAGAGCATAATAATAAGCGTTGACAGAATAAGACTCAACAGCAAATTCAGGAGAAGATGTCATAAAGATGATTTTTACATTTTGATTGAACTTCCTTATTTCTTTTGCGGCATCCATACCTGTCATAAATGGCATAAGAATATCGAGCAGTACTACTTCATACTGTTGTCCCATTTCCATTGCAGCAATCAAATCCACAGCACTGTGGTATGCTGTATATTTAATAATGTGCTTATGTTTTTGTAAGACGTTATAATTGTCTAAAAGAGAAACCATATTGGAAAGATCCGATATGTTATCATCGCAAACAGCAATTTTCAATATAAAATGCTCCTAATCTATTGTTTTACATTATTTTATCATCAACATGTGGAAGAAAGCAATTCTTTTCCTTGTCATTTCATGTCGCAAAAAGGTCGCTTCACGCAAGCGACCTTTTTAGTGCGGTATATCTGCTATGATGTTATTTATAGAAATTATAATCAAAAGAAGAAAATTAAGAAGTAGTAGAATAGGAGAGGAAATATCCAACATGAAAAAAACAACTAAGAAATTAGTATCAAGAATGCTTATATTATCAATGGTAGTGGGTAGCATGGTTAATGGCATAACAAAACAGGTACAAGCCGCGGTCAATCAGGAGAAATTAACATCCAATTATCTGAATTCTTCCGTGAAGTATTTATCTCTTGGTGGACAAGGTGTCAAAACTTATGATTTTAATATTAAAAAGGAAGCTATGAAAGAGGGAGCTACCTATACATGGTATGTAAAAACAGATAAGGGTAACCCAGAATCAGTAACAATTAACAAAAAAACCGGTATGGTAACTGCAAAAGAAGCAGGTACGGCTTATATTAGATGTAAGGTAACCCTTGCAAATGGAACAATTCAAAGACCAGAAGCCAAAGTTACGGTACGAAATAATATCACTGAGGTTGAGATAAATAACCTTCCGAAAAATTTAAGCATTACTGCTGGTAGCAAATACAATTTTAATCAAACAATGTTAGATACGGAAGCAGGTAAAAAAGCAAAAACGCAAGGAATCACACGTTGGGAAGTAACATCTGATACGGCGGGCGTTAAATCTGCGACAGACCAAGGAGTTGTATTGCCAACAAAAGAGGGCGAATTCAAAATTCGTGCCGTTTGCTTCCAAAGTAGCGCAAAGTACGAATTATGGTTAGCAAACAAAAAAGCAAATCAAATCTATATTACAGCAGCAAGTGAATGGGTCACAATTAAAGTAGCTGCGGCAATTGAAACAGCTACAGCATCTACGCAGAAGCAATTAAATCAGTTGCTTAAGGAAGACAGTATTACCAAAATCACGTTGTCGACAGAGAAAGCATTGGAATTTACCATAGCAAAAGGTGACTACTCTAAGAAAACCTTGACTGTAAATGCAGCAAATGCGGATGTAAAAAATTATGGTACCTTTAAGAAAATAACAGTCAATGCAATTAAGGACAGTACTTGGATTGAATTTACGAATGGGAATACGTTCTATTTAAAAGATGATGCAACAGGGTTCATAGTGGATAAAGATGTAACCGTAAAACTGATCGTAATCGATAAAGAAGATTCACTACTTAATATTGAAGTAAAAGGAATCGTAAAACAAGTGATTGTGTTACAGAATTCTAAGATTAATATCACAGGTAGTGGTGCGCAAATTCCTGTTTCAGTGGAAGAAACAGCAGCTGGAAGTGAGATCACAACCTCAATGCCATTAAGGCTCGAAATGAAAGCAAAAACAGATATTACACTCAATCAAGGGGCAGAAGAAACAAGCCTTGACAAAAGTGAAAGTAAAGTTGTAGTAAAAATTGAGAATAATACAAAAAGAAATAGTACAATCACAACCAATCACAGCGGTAGTGAAGCAATAGGAGTTGGGAAAACAATTGTAAGCGACGGAACTAGGAACACAACAAATTCAGGTGCTTCTCAAGAACAAACGATACAAGCTATAAGTGCTATAACTGGTACCACACGGGTTGGATCAGTATTAACAGCTGGGTCATTGACACCAGCGAGCGCTACTGTAAGCTATCAGTGGCAGATATGCACTACATCAGGTGGCACTTATGGTAATATCGCTGGGGCAACAGGAAGTACATACACACCAATTGCAGGCGATGTAGGAAAATATATTAAAGTTGTAGTCACAGGGACAGGTATCTACACAGGATCAACAATAAGTAATACTGTAGGTCCTGTAGTAACGTTACCAACACATATGGGTGTACTTGAGAATCTGGTGGCAAGTATAAACTTAGAAGGAACATTGAACATTGCGTTAGCAGATTTAGACTTAGCAACTACAGCAACTCCGACCGTTAAGGTAACCTCAGGCACAGACACAACAGGACAAAATGTAACACTGTATTGGAATTCAACAACTAGCAAGTTTGAAGGAACAATCACCGTATCTGCAACAGCAGGAGGTGGAAAGATTCAGGGAACAGCTGGTGAAACAATTACTGTGACTTACCATGATACAGCCAATGTGTCAGGGAGTGCTGCTGATATTACAAAGACCACATCAGTACCGTTACCAACACATACGGGTGTACTTGACAATCTGGTGGCAAGTATAAACTTAGAAGGAACGTTGAACATTGCGTTAGCAGATTTAGACGTAGCAACTTTAGCAACTCCGACTGTTAAGGTAACCTCAGCCACGGACACAACAGGACAAAATGTAACACTGTATTGGAATTCAACAACCAGCAAGTTTGAAGGAACAATCACCGTATCTGCATCAGCAGGGGGCGGAAAGGTTCAGGCAACAGCTGGTGAAACAATTACTGTGAACTTACTATGATGTAGCTAATGCATCAGGTAGTGCTGCAGATATTACAAAGACCACATCAGTACCATTACCAACACATACAGGTGCACTTAGTCTGTCTAATTCTGTATTCATAGAAACGGCCTTGAAGATTGGCTTGACAGATTTAGACATAGAAACTACAGCAACTCCGATCGTTAAGGTAACCTCAACTAAAGATTCTATAGGACAAGATGTAACACTACATTGGAATTCAACAACCAGTAAGTTTGAAGGAACAATCACCGTATCTGCAACAGCAGGAGTCGGAAAGATTCAAGCAATATGCAAAGATACGGTTTATGTGACTTATCACGATACAGTCAATGCAAGTGGTATGGAACAAGACATTTCTGCATCAAATAGTAATATTTCTATATTGATAGGAACTATAACTGGTGAGACGGATTTTGGTAGTGGAGATATCGTAATAACATTTGTAGATGCTCCGACTGGATCAAGTGATGTACTTTATATTAGTGGACTATATAGTGATTGTAGGATTATAGTCTCAGGACTCGCAGTGTATGTTAACGGTGGATGGCCAATAGTTGCATCTGGTGGTGGATTTGCTGTTGGTGATAACAATGGAAATCAACCAACTATTACAGTTACTTTTACAAGATCGGGATATACTTCGAAATCATTTAATTTTACGGTAACTGGTGCAGATGGTGGAAATCTAAACTAGTTTACTAGAGATAAAAAGAAAGATAGGTCAGCATAAAATCCATAGGGTTCCATGCTGGCTCATCTTTCTTTTTTATGCTATAAAATAATATTCATTTTAAAAACATGTTCCTCCGTGGTAAAGGAGTAGATTCCTTTGTACTTTTGCACGGTTGCAACAATACTTTTTGTCCCAAAACCGTGATTTTCTTCATCCGTTACTGGCATATCATTTTTAAAGGTTACGACACCATCAAAACTGTTTGTAATTTGAATCAGCAGTTTGTGATTCTTTGATAAGCAGCTAATATGTATAGTTCTGTCAGTGGAATCCTTGATATTTATGCAAGCGTGAATCGCATTTTCTATGGCATTGGCTAAGATGACGCACAAATCAATGTCTGCTATTTCACAGGTTTTAGGAATTGAAACATGCGACTGTACCGTGAGCCCTTCATTTTTTGCCATACCAATATAAGAGGATAAAATTAAATTGACCGCATCGTTGTCGCAATATTTTGTTGCAACATATTGATACATATTTTTTTCGATTACAGATAGGTAGCGCCTCGCTTCCTCGACATTATCCTCAATCAGATAACCATTGATTAGTTGGAGATGATGACGAAGATCATGCCTTAGAATTATTGCACTTTCCTCTGCCAGTTTCATGGTTTCGGCGCGGGCATGAAGAGCAGATATTTGAACCGCTAAGATACTTTGTTCATTTACCAGTTCGAATTTTTTTTCCATCTCATTAAAATAAACAATAAAAAAATAGTAAAAAGTTGCAGTTAATCCGATCGTCAATATTCCAATAACCACAATCCTAGAGGTATAGAGTAATTGGGTATATACGGTGGTCAGGTATGCAACAACGTAGTAAATTAAGGGGATGACTAATAAAAAACGTATTTTCACATCGGAGTAAACGAGTACTTTAATGATATAAGGCCGCAAATATTTGTAAATAATGAATAGCAAAGGGATGGTCACTATAACTTGAATAATTGCCGCAATATTAGGGTCGTTATGGAAAGCAAGGGCAATCAAATCTCCGACCCACCTTCGTGGAGTGGTAAGTATGTAAGCGGTACAAAGAACAAATATAACGTTGTCTAAGCGTTTTTCAAAAAATAAACAGAAGAATATAAGTAACGGAAAATGGACAACCAAAGGATATGATTTTTCGAGGAACGGTTCGCCGAGAAAAAAATAAAGCGAAATATGAAAAATGATACCAATGAAGATATAAGCTAGGGTGGCTACAAGATTTTTCTTATTCATTTTAATATCAAGAAGAAAAATCATAATTAAGATTCCATATACAAAAACGCTTAAATAATTTATAGCAAAGAGCATTATATATTCCCTCCAAAGTTCCTTAAAAACTTCTTTTGATGTAATCCTTTTCAGATACTTTATTCGGATAATATATAATAGCCGATGGAATGCAAATAATCAAGATATTTTCTGCTAATAAAAGAAAATTATTATAACCAATTATTATAAAAACAACGATTAGATTGTTATGGAAATGAATGGAGATTATTCAATAATAAGCGTACCTAATAGTAATATGTTTGGTACGCTTTTTTATCTTGGACGCATTATAATTTGTACAATTTGTAAAATCCTTGCGGGAATCCACATACTGGACAAATTTCAGGTGCACATTCTCCTGACATGATATTGCCACATTGCATGCATATCCATAATCTATCTTGCGGTTTACAAAAAAATTGATCATTTTCAACATTTTCCAAAATTTCTTGGAATTGCGAGCTATGATAATATCCAATATTTGCTACGCCACTAAACAAAGCCGCAATATCATTATATCCTTCTTCACGTGCTACCGTTGTAAAATTCTGATACATTTCACTGGACATTTGAAATTCATTTTGAATGGATTCTCGAAGGGCTTCGGGAAGGGTAGGTAATTTACCTTCATTTATACGTCTTAACCAGATCCTTGCATGTTCTTTATTATTTTTGGCAGTCTCATCGTATATATCGCTAATCTCCATATAACCTGCATTTCTGGCAATATCACTATATATAAGATAGCTGGCACTTGACTTTAGCTCGTTATCATATGCTATTAATAGATTTTGATATGTTTTACTATCCTGAAATGCCATAGTTCATTCCTTATAATCTTTTTTATAAGATATGTTTAAAATTGAAGTTTGATTAGTAATAAATTATTTACAATGAAAATTTCATAAATTAACGTTACGTTCTATATATATTAGTAAAGAATGTTTGGGTGATAAGTGTTGGATATAAATAGAGAAGATGCAGATGTTAACGAAACACAGGAACCATATTATTCCATGGAAACTTTTAAAGCTTTTGTCAATGGGGTGATTCCTCGGACACCGTTTTTAGCACAGCAATATGGTGTTATTTATTATTATGGTGCCCTGGATTTTTATACCAATCAATACGTAATGATGGTGTTAGATGATGCTTATTATTATCGATATGCTGATTTTATTTCTAATTTAATGAATTCCTATGCAAAACAGTTATTTATTTATGATAATAATTTTTCGAATATAACAAGAATAATAGGAAACTCATATTTTGCCTCTCTTTCTATTATTGATCAGTTACGTGCAGTAAGTTATTTAAATGACATAAATATTTATTTTGCACCTGATTCCAAAGATATTCAGAAATATCCCGGTTTATTATCTATTATAAACTCGTTAAATCGATATACCATGATGGGTTACTACTGCGAGTGGTATGGATATGGAGCAACTCGATTTTATGAACCAAACCAACGTGTCTTTGAATTTAAACCAGATAGTTGGCTACAAGTAGGTTATCCAGGAAAATCTTATTCCTATGTTAACTATGTAAGAGAATATGATTTAGCACAAGAACTTGTAAATAATAATTAATAATAAATAATGGGAGAAAAATGAGCATGGATACAGACGTAATCGTTATTGGAGCTGGTGGAGGTGGGGCAGTCGTTGCAAAAGAGCTGGGCCAAGCAGGAATAAAAGTAATTGTATTAGAAGCCGGCCCTTGGTATGGCAATAAGAAGTGGCCGAATCCAAATGCAGAGTCAGGAGGTATCAGTAGCAATAGTTATGAGGATTTGAGCATAGACATTTTAAAAAAGAATTTTACAGATTTTGAAGATGATATGAACAACTCTTTCTATGGAAAATTCCGTTGGGGGCCTGCTAATAGAGAACTTGCTCCTTGGCCTAGAAATATAGAAAAAGGTGGGTTTACCTGGCAAAATTCTGGTGTTGGAGGAACAACACTTCAATATTTTACAAATTGTCCACGAGCATTCCCAATATCAGTTGATGATGTATGGCCAATTACATATCAAGAACTAATTCCTTATTATGAAAAAGTAGAATCGACGCTTCCTGTTTCTACGGCTCCTACAACACCAAAAGAAAAAATATTCTATTATGGTGCAAAGAATGCTGGTTGGAAGGAAATTGAAGAAAAAGATGTGACACAGCCGGGGTATCGGCCGCAGCCCAATGCGATTTTGCCGCCATATCTGCTTTTGGAAAACAAAGAATATGATCCGCAAAGCAATGAGCCTATTGGGTGTACATTAAGAGGCCATTGTGTAAATGGCTGCCATATCGGACGAAAAATAGATGGGGTAGCGAAAAGATCTACCTTAGTAAGTTATATTCCGCTAGCCCTTGCTACAGGAAATGTTGAAGTAAGACCGAATGCATTTGCAGTAAAAATAGTAACCGAAGAAGATAACGATCGAAAGAAAAAGGCAGTTGGCGTGATTTACCGAAATACATGGTCAGGAGAATTAGTAGAGATAAGAGCAGCAGTAATTGTAATGGCATGTGGTGCAATAGAAACACCCCGATTATGGTTAAATTCCCAACTTCCTCAGAATCCTTGGGTAGGCAAGGGACTTGTTAACCATTGGTTTGACAGTGTTTCTGGTATTTTTGATGAACATGATTTAATGAATGTATTAGGCGTTCCAGAAATCAGACCGTATGTAGGACAAAATGCAGCGGCTCGGTTTGACTATCCGGGTCTTGGCGTAATTGAAACCTATGGATTAACCCCAGGACTATATTCCTCACTGATATATGGAATGAGTGATAAAGGGTATTCTTTCCTAAATCCTACGAATCGTCAGGTGCCTTGGGATATAGAAGGTATGGTAGTTGGAGAGCAACTAAAAGAATTTATGCGAAACTATCCAAGGACTCTGAGTGCTTTAATATTTACTGATGACCAAGTAAATCAGAGCAATCGTGTTACTTTGGATCCGGTATTAAAAGATGAAAATGGCTTTATTCCAGTAATAAATTATCGTCCAAGTGTAAAAGATCAAGAAAAAAGAGAAAAATTAGCATGGATTGCAGCTGAAATTATGAGAAAAGCAGGAGCTAAAACAGTGATTCGATCTAACTGGCCACCTGAATTGTTTATTCATATAACAAGTACAATGCGACTTGGCTATGTAACAGATCTAAATTGCGAAGCGTTGCAAGTAAATCACTTGTTTATAGCCGACAACAGTGTATTATATAACGGAATCGGCGGTCCAAATCCTACTTTAACAACACAGGCACTAGCAACACGTACATCTGAAAAAATATTACAAAAATATTTTAGTCGCAATTAGTGAATGTATTCCTTATGTATTGTTCTATCATTTATAATGTCCGTGACAAGTCTAAACTCATATCCAGCATCTTCAAGCTGTGTCAACATTTCATCCAGATTGTTTGCAACGGCAGGGGATATTCCATGCAATAGAACAATCGCACCATTGTGATATTGATTCTTGAACAATGCGAGCGTAGTTTCTTTGGAGGGCTGGTCATTTAAATTCCAATCGTTTGGCAATGCAATACTCCAAAAAATAGAGGTATAGCCAAGCTTCTGACTAAGGAAAAGGGATTTTTCACTGAAGCCGCCTTCTGGAGGTCGAACAAATTTGATCATTTTTTCGCCAGTTACTTTTTTGTAGGCATCCTCTACACTTTTTAGTTCTGTTTTAAGTTTGCTCTCGGAAAGCTTATAAAATGGAATGTGATTAACGGTATGATTTGCTACAACATGTTCTTCTTTTACCATTCTTTTTAAACCTTTTGGGTTGCTATCGATAAATGCTTTGCAGACAAAGAAGGTTGCTTTTACATTATGCTTTTTTAACACATCTAGAATTTTAGTTGTGTATCCGTTTTCATATCCAAGATCAAAAGTCAAATAAATAACTTTTTGTTTTGTATTGTATACGTAATATCCACTGTACTCCTCTAACCATGCTTTTGTCTGTTTTGGAATAGCAGGGGTTTTGTGATTTTTGTTTGTTGTACGGCTCCAGCTGTAAGCGTCAGTGCTAAGCGTATTAGCATAAGCCGCTTGCGGAACAATTGCAATTAGGATTGCTGCTATAAAGAATGAAAGAAGTGGCTTGATTTTTTTCATGTTGGTCTCCTATGTTTGCTAAAATCATAATCGTTGGGTAATATGGACACAGAATCTTTAAATAAAATAATATCACATATTAAAATACAAGGCAAACAAAGGAACACTTAAAATGCAAATTCAGTTTGACTAAAAACGTAAATTCGTATAATCTTGAAAAATAGAACTGCATAAGATAAAAGTTAGTTGGAGGAAATAGATGAACTGGTTAATAATTGCTACATTGAGCGCTTTTTTTATAAAAGGAATGTGTGGATTTGCAAATACGCTGGTATTCAATACCATTCTTAGTTTTAGTACACAAAACCTCACGATTACGCCGCTTGAACTTATTTTGGGCTATCCATCTAATTTTATTATTGCATGGAAAGAGCGAAAAACAATCGATCCTAAGATTTGTATTCCGCTTTCAATGTTAGTTATTGCAGGAAATATACCAGGAATACTATTTCTGAAAAATGGAAATACGCAATTAATAAAAATTATTTTTGGGATTGTCGTAGTTTGCATTGGCGTTGAGATGTTTGCAAGAGAATATCAAACGAAAAAGCATAAAACATCAAAATTAGTAATGGCCTTTATTGGGATTATATCAGGACTATTGAGTGGTTTGTATGGAATAGGCGCATTATTGGCAGCCTACGTTAGTAGAACAACGGATAATAGCAGTGCTTTCAAGGGAAATATATGTATTGTCTTTATTGTAGAAAATACCTTTCGAATAATCATGTATTCAATTACAGGAATTATTACATGGTCCATAGTTTCTAAAGCATTCGCACTGATTCCAGTTATGTTGGTAGGCCTACTAATAGGAATGGCAGGGGCAAAAATTTTTCATGAAAATATCATCAAAAAAGCGGTAATTATTATGCTTATCCTTTCTGGAGTAGCACTGATTTTAACTAATCTATAGAAAAGTAAAGATGCAAAACTATTGCAAGGGGATATCCGTACTATTCTTATTGCAAATATCTTGTTGCGCTATAATTGCGGACAGCATACTGCTCAAAGCAGACAGGTTAGCACTAAGTAAAGAAAGTTCGTCTTCACTCAGATATTCTGAAAACTGACAGGCAAGCGTGGTAAGAAAGACTAAATTTGAGCAACCATTCATAAATATCACCTCTGATAAATATGATATGAGAAAAGAAAATAGAAGTGAAGAAATTAGAAAATAAATCTAAGAATTGATTAATTTTAAATATGTGATATGATAGCCATAGACAATTTTTTAAATAAGTTGTCTATGGCTATTAAGGTAAGAAGTAGCGATGTGAGTGCAAAACATATTGTTTGTGCGAAAAGAAAAGAAAGGATTTATTATGATGAAAAATTGGAAACGATGGAGTGCAGTATGCTTGGCGGCTTTAACGCTGATTACGGCAACTCCTATGATAGCAAGAGCGGATGGAATCAGTGGAGATGAGAACTATACGCCGTATCTTGCACTTGGTTCAGACTTAAAAGACAGTGAAAGAGCAACGGTTCTCGAACTTATGGGAATTACCGAGGAACAGGTGGAGAGCTTTGATGTAATCGAAGTAACCAATGAAGAAGAAAAGGAATACTTGGGAGAATATCTGGATTCTTCCGTCATTGGAAGCAGAGCACTTTCTTCTGTTTTAGTTGTTAAACAAGAAGATGGGTATGGAATTACGGTTGATACACATAATATTAACTATTGTACACAAGGAATGTATTGCAATGCATTAATTACGGCTGGAATTGAAAATGCTCAGGTAATTGTTGCAGGACCATTTGAAATAACCGGAACCGCTGCGTTGGTTGGTGCAATGGAAGCATATTCTGTTATGACAGGAGAAGAAATTACACAGGAAACAATGGATACAGCAGTCAATGAACTTGTACTTACTGGAAACCTTGCACAAGAGGTTGGTGATTCACAAAAAGTGGAAGAGATGATGGCAATGCTAAAACAACAGGTTGCCGAAGGTCAACTTAGCAGTCCAGAAGAAATGAAAGCAGCAATCAAAGATGCCGCAGAAGAATTAAATCTTGACTTAACCGATGACCAAATTGCAAATGTAGCAAGCCTAATGGGAAAAATGTCAAAGATTGATATTGATGCAGATGCACTTAAAAATCAGGCACAGGAATTGTATAATAAACTCAATGATTTGGGCGTAGATACAGACGGAATTATGTCAGAAATGAGTAGTTTCTTTGATAGCTTTTTCGCAGCAATTGCGGAATTTTTTGCAAGTTTATTTAAATAACGCGTTAAATAAATAGTGAATTAAATTAAAAAGTTCTTGTCAAATGAAACATTATATGTTAATCTTAGAAACAAATTTATAAATGAAGCAATGAAAGAGACTAAAATTTGCCGATAGCATTGTAAGACAGGAATGCGGAGTCACCGACTGAGAGCTCCCAATGGATGATAAGCAAGTGGAGGAACACTCTGGAGCTCATAGATTGAACCATACATTAATTGTTAAAGTAGGTCTATGCGTTAACACGCGTTAAGTGTTTTAGAGTGGAAAAGGATGATTTGTATCAGCTTTTTCAATGCGGGTGGTACCGCGGATTCAGAAAAATCCGTCCCGAAGTAGCGAAACTACTTCGGGACTTTTTTGCGTGTTGGCAATGAGAAAAGTGCTTCGAGATAAGAATTCATAATCATGCTCGCATGAAATTATGAATTCTTATCTCGAAGCAGTGGGCGAAGCCCACGATCCCATGAAAGCCTTTTTTCATGGGATGCACTTGACGGCCTTTGGCTGCACTTAACCATTCATGCAATGCGTGTTGAAGGCCTCACATAGAAGTCTTTGAAGTAGGAAACAATCTAATTACAGGAGGACTTAATCATGGAATTTGTATCAGGAGTAAAGAAAAAAGAAACATTGGAAATCTCAGAACTTTTAGAAGATGTTGAAGAAGGAAAATTAGTGAAAGTAAATGGTGCAGTTCACACCATTCGTGATATGGGCGATGTTGCTTTTGTTGTTCTAAGAAAAAGAGAAGGACTTTTACAATGTGTATTTGAAGAAGGACTTACAAACTTTTCATTAAAAGACATAAAAGAAGCCAGTACACTGGAAGTGGAAGGTATTGTGAAACGTGAAGACAGAGCACCAAACGGTGTTGAACTTCGTTTGAGACAGATAAAGGTATTATCAGAACCAGCTGAGGCTATGCCGATTCCAATTGCAAAGTGGAAATTAGCGACATCCTTAGAAACCAAATTAAATCTTCGTCCTATCTCGTTACGAAATATTAGAGAGAGAGCAATATTTAAATTACAAGAAGGCGTTGTACGCGGATTTCGTGATTTTTTATACCAAGAAGGTTTTACGGAAGTAAGAACTCCAAAGCTTGGTGCGAAAGGTGCAGAAGGCGGATCCAACATTTTTAAGCTCGATTATTTTGGCAAAAAAGCAGTATTAGCACAGAGCCCTCAGTTTTATAAACAAACAATGGTTGGTGTTTTTGACCGTGTGTTTGAAGCAGCACCGGTATTTCGTGCAGAAAAACATAATACCAAACGTCATTTAAATGAATATACCAGTCTTGATTTTGAAATGGGATATATTAATGGATTTGAAGATATTATGTCGATGGAAACTGGATTTTTACAGTATACGATGAGGCTTTTAGAAAGAGAGTATGCAAAAGAATTGAAAATTTTAGGTGCAACGCTTCCTAAGACGAATGAGATCCCACAGGTTCGCTTTGATGATGCCAAACGTCTGGTATCCGAGAAATATAATCGAGAGATTCGTAACCCATATGACTTGGAGCCAGAAGAAGAAGTATTAATCAGCCGTTACTTTAAAGAAGAATACAATGCAGATTTTGTATTTGTAACGCATTATCCATCTAAGAAACGACCATTTTACGCAATGGACGATCCAAAAGATCCAACGTTTACACTTAGTTTCGACCTGCTGTTTAAAGGCATGGAGATTACAACGGGCGGACAAAGAATACATGATTATCAAATGCTTTTAGAGAAAATCGAAGCAAAGGATATGTCAATCGAAGGTATGGAACCATATCTTATGATATTTAAACATGGTATGCCACCACATGGAGGACTTGGAATTGGGCTTGAACGACTTACGATGAAATTATTGGATGAAGAAAATGTAAGAGAAACAACACTGTTCCCTAGAGACCTTAGCAGATTAGAACCATAGGAGGAAATGAAATGGCAAACGTGATAACCGATGAAACCATTGAATACGTAGGCATTTTAGCAAAGCTTGACTTGTCCGATGAGGAAAAGGAAGATGCCAAAAAGGATATGGGAAGTATGCTTGACTATATCGATAAATTAAATGAACTAGATACTGAGGGTGTAGAGCCAATGTCTCATGTATTTCCAGTGTACAATGTATTTCGTGAAGATATCGTTACAAATGGAGATGCGAAAGATGCGATTCTTTCAAATGCTCCAGCAAAAAAAGATGGAAGCTTTATGGTTCCAAAAACCGTAGATTAGGAGGTGATAAGCATGGACAACATTTTAGAATTAACAGCGGTAGAGCTTGCCAAAAAAATTAAGGCGGGAGAGACTACAAGTGTAGAAGCAACAGAGGCTGTATTAAAACAGATTAAAGAGATGGAAAGTGAAATAAACTGTTATGTTACGGTAGATGAAGAAGGCGCAAGAAGACGTGCCATACAAGTGCAACGTCAAATTGAAGATGGGATACTTACCGGACCGTTAGCAGGCGTTCCAGTTGCAATAAAAGACAATATGTGTACAAAAGATATGCTTACCACCTGTAGTTCCAAAATCCTTGAAAATTTCATTCCAACTTATAGTGCGGAAGCAGTGCTTCGTTTAGAAGCTGCAGGAGCTGTTATAATCGGAAAAACAAATATGGATGAATTCGCAATGGGAAGTACAACGGAAACTTCATATTTTGGCGTTACAAAAAATCCATGGAATAAAGAACATGTCCCAGGAGGATCTTCTGGCGGTTCCTGCGCAGCAGTAGCGGCAAAAGAAACCTTTTTCTCACTTGGTTCCGATACCGGTGGATCGATTCGTCAACCTAGTTCCTTTTGTGGAGTAACAGGAATTAAGCCTACTTATGGAACCGTATCGCGATATGGATTAATTGCTTATGGCTCTTCACTTGATCAGATTGGCCCAGTCGCAAAAGATGTGACCGACTGTGCAACCATTTTAGAAGCAATTGCATCGTATGACCAAAAAGACAGTACCAGTGTAAAACGAGAGGACTATGATTTTATTTCTGCCCTTACTGAAGATGTAAAAGGTTTAAAGATTGGACTTCCAAAGGGCTATTTTTCAGAAGGTCTGGAGGAAGAAGTAAAACAAGCGGTCTTAAAGGTTGCGGATGAATTAGAAAAGAAGGGGGCTATCGTGGAGTGGTTTGACTTACCGCTTGTTGAATATGCAATTCCTGCTTATTATGTTATCGCATCAGCAGAAGCAAGTTCAAACCTAGCAAGATTTGATGGAGTCAAATATGGATATCGTATTGAAAATTTTGATGGTCTTCACGGTATGTATAAAAAGACCCGATCACATGGATTTGGTGCTGAAGTTAAACGAAGAATTATGCTTGGTTCCTTTGTACTAAGTTCTGGATACTACGATGCTTATTATTTAAAGGCATTAAAAACAAAAGCCTTGATTAAGAAAGCGTTTGACGAAGCTTTTAAAACATATGATATTATTTTAGGTCCAGTTGCTCCAACGACTGCTCCAAAGTTAGGTGCTAGTTTAGCAGATCCAATCAAAATGTACTTAGGAGATATTTATACCATTTCGGTAAATCTTGCAGGGCTTCCGGCCATGAGTTTACCTTGTGGCTTTGATAGCAAAGGATTGCCAATCGGAGTTCAGATGATCGGAGATTGTTTTCATGAAAAGACAATTATCCGTGCAGCCTTTACTTACGAAAAATCGGTAGAAAGCAAGGAAGAACAGGAGGAGAAATGATGAAACAATATCAAACCGTCATTGGACTTGAGGTCCATGTAGAACTTGCAACCAAGACAAAAATATTCTGCTCCTGTAGTACAGAATTTGGTGGAGCACCCAATACCCATACTTGTCCAGTTTGTACGGGTATGCCAGGTTCCCTTCCGGTATTAAATAAACAAGTGGTTGAATATGCGATGGCAGTTGGAATTGCAACAAACTGTAGTATTACTCAATATTGTAAATTTGATCGTAAAAACTATTTTTATCCAGATAATCCGCAAAACTATCAAATATCCCAACTCTATCTTCCAATTTGCCGTGATGGAGGAATTGAGATAGAAACAGCTGCTGGAAAGAAAGTAATCGGAATCCATGAGATTCATATGGAAGAGGATGCAGGAAAACTAATTCATGATGAATGGGAAGACTGTTCTTTGGTAGATTATAACCGTTCCGGTGTGCCTTTGATTGAAATTGTATCCGAGCCTGATATGCGTTCAGCAGAGGAAGTAATTACTTACCTTGAAAAGCTTCGTTTGATTATACAGTATCTGGGAGCTTCGGATTGTAAGTTGCAGGAAGGTTCGATGAGAGCCGATGTCAACTTATCTATAATGGAAGTCGGCGCAAAAGAATTTGGTACTCGTACGGAAATGAAAAATCTAAACTCCTTTAAGGCAATTGCAAGAGCAATTGCGGGTGAAAGACAACGTCAGATTGAACTACTAGAAGAAGGAAAGAAAGTTATCCAGGAGACTAGACGATGGGATGATAATAAGGAGTATTCCTATGCAATGCGTTCTAAAGAGGATGCACAGGATTATCGTTATTTCCCAGAGCCAGACTTAGTACCAATTGTGATTAGTGATGAGTGGATGAAGGATGTGAAAGATAGACAACCGGAGCTTCGTGATGCAAAGATGAGTCGTTACAAACAAGAATACGATATCCCGGATTATGATATATCCATTCTTACAGGTTCTAAAAAATTATCCGATATATTTGAAGAAACCGTAGCCATCTGTAATAATCCGAAAAAGGTATCCAACTGGCTAATGGTAGAGACACTTCGACTATTAAAGGAAAAGGAAATGGAGGTTGATGACCTTCACTTTTCACCAAAGCATCTTGCTAAATTAATTGAACTTGTGGAAAGTAAAGCAATCAATGGAACGGTAGCAAAAGATGTCTTTGAACATATCTTTATGGAGGATGTAGAACCAGAACAATATGTCGAGGATAAAGGTCTAAAGACAGTAAACGATGAAGGTGCACTTCGCAGTACGGTAGAGGCGATTATAAAGGTAAATCCACAGTCTGTTGCTGACTACAAAGCAGGAAAGACGAAAGCCATGGGATTTATCGTTGGACAGACGATGAAGGAAATGAAAGGAAAGGCAGATCCGGCTATGGTGAATGCAGTGGTCAAAGAACTGATGGATTTGCAATAAATTTGCTAGAATAAATGTAGCTATATGTGGCTAAAACGGAAGGCAATGAACTTTTCACAAAACAGAACCCCCTTTTGGGATGCAACCAGCATGACAAGGAGAATGAGCCAAAGTACGTGTCTCCTTCTCCTATGCTTAAAATGCATTGCAAAAGGGGGTTCCGTTTTGTGAAAAGATTTATCAGTTTGGTTGGGTTGACGTGTAGAAATAGACATTCAATATCAATATATATATTTGATTCACAGTGAAAAGGTAGTAATTTTGCTGCTTTATCTATATAATAAAACGATATTGTTAGTACGAAATAGCTTATAATAACGAACTAAAGAAAATTTAATACGAGGGAAAAAATAATGAAGACAAAAAATGAGAGCTTTTTTCTTAAAAGAAATATAATAGCTATTTATTTTGTGACTACCTTTTTAATAACAATTATTTTGGGAGGGGCATATCAGTTTACAAATAATGCTTTTATTTCACCGCAATATGCACCTACAATTGGACTTGTTCTAATTTGCGTGATGTCAAATGATTGGTCGGCTTGGGTGAAAATGAATTGGAACCTAGTTAAAACCAAAAAAATCTTGTTATGGATGTTAATATCGTTATTATTGCCTGTGACTATAATCCTAATTTCTTCGCTAATAATGTCTTTGACAGGAAATCAATTCGTGATTTGGGAAGATACTTCGTTCGGTTATGTTGTCACAATTATTGCTGCTATCCTTGGATGCATTACTGAGGAAATCGGTTGGAGAGGTTACCTGCTATCCCAGTTTGCAAATAAACATAATATGTTTAGAAGTACTATATCTGTTGGTTTATTATGGGGAGTGTGGCATTGCAAATTCGCATATGGAATATTAGGATTTATTCTATTTGTAATGTTGATAATTTGTTTTTCGATTTTTATGGCCTGGATATATATCAAAACCAATGGGAATTTATTGTGTATGATATTGTTCCACTTTGGTGTTAATATAGGTTCTGTCACACTTCTTCAAAATAGAGAAGGCGTTTTGTTTTACAGTTTAGCAACCACTATATGTGTATTGGTTTGTATCCCTTTGGTTCTAAAGAACAAAAATGAATTTTTTAATATAAAAGGTTAAAAGAAACGCCAAAAATAAATATAATATGAAATTGATTTAATTCGCCATCTTACCATATTACGAAGCAAACGTGGACAAATTAAATATTATTAAAGTGGTTTGTTAGACGTAAAATCGATGAAAGCATTTAAGAGAACAGGGGGAATCATTATGGTAAAAGATATTTTATTACTTGGAAATCCAAAGTTGTATCTTGTAAGCGAAGAGGTAGAACAGGCGGAACTAGAGAGTCTGAAGGGGATAGTGGAAGATTTACATGATACGTTGATGGATTATAGAAAGCGGTATGGTGCGGGACGTGCGATTGCGGCACCTCAGATTGGAGTTAAAAAACGAATCTTATATATGAATATTGGCGAGCCAGTTGTCTTTATCAATCCTCAGATGGAATTTTTGGATGAGGAGAAGATGGAAGTACTTGATGACTGTATGTCTTTCCCAGGTTTATATGTCCGCGTACTTCGTTATAAAAAGTGTAGGATCCATTATTATGATATGCAGTGGAATGAATGTGTGATGGAACTGCCGGATGATTTGGCTGAACTTATACAACATGAATATGACCACTTAGATGGAATATTGGCTACTATGCGGGCGGTTGACAATAAAGCTTTTGTGATAAAGTAGCTTTAATAGAAAAAGCATACCCAGTATTAGAGATGGTAGTACACATTCTTGTTACAAAATTGTTTTATATTACGTAGCATTTAAGAATTCTAAAAAAAGTTTTACAGTTGAAGACTGATATGTATTCGAATCGTACATAAGTGAAATGGTAGAGCGAAGTGTTGCATTGGATAAAGATTTTACTATGGTTCTTTCACAGTCTGCAAAACATATTGCAGATTCAGGGACAATTCCAATGCCTAAACCTTCGTTTGCCCATAATAGAGTAGTTCTAGCATCATCACTTTTACAGAAAATATCCCATTTAATTTGTTTTTCTTCTAATAAATTCATGAGAATAGATTCCCATCTTCGATATATAAGGATTGGAACATTCGATAATTCTTCCAAAGTAACTTTGTCTAAAGCTTTATTTTTTTGAAAAAAACCATTATGACCAACTGCAACCAAGGATTCTTCTAATAAGTTAATGCATTTATAAGAAGTAATTGGAAACGGTGTTCGTATTAGAGCAAAATCTAAACGATTCGATTTTAATTGTTCAAAAAGCTCATAGGTATTTGCTTCCAATATTTCATAATGAATATATGGATGCATTTTTTGAAAAGGTAATAGCCAATTTTTAAGAAAAATTGTTCCAGTAGAAGAGACCACTCCAATTCGGAGAGTTCCAGAAATCCCCTTTTTATAAGATTCAATTTCTTGTAATGTTGAATTAAATAAATCTACAATAACAATTGATTTGTTGTATAGGATTGTTCCGGCTTCTGTTAATCTAATATTTCTAGCGCCCCTCTCAAACAGCATGCAGCCAATCTCGTTTTCTAATAATTTCATATGATTACTCAATGGTGGCTGTGACATGTGAAGGCTTTTTGCAGCGGAAGAAATATTACCTTCATTGACTACTGCTATAAAATATTCCAATTGATTTAAATTCATAATTTTATTTACTCCTGTGTATGTTTTCTACGCCCATCTAGCGCATTAGTTAAAATAAGATATTTTTCTTTCGCAAACTTCTCTAAATATATGTAAAAAGTATAGAAGGCATATATATATAATATTTTTAATATAGTTATCTTCATGTTAATATTAATGCATTACAAACGCTAAAGCAATACAAATTTAAAATGCAAGGCAGAACTAGTTTGTGGAAAATGCGAAAGGAAAAGTGGAGATAATTTTGAAAAAACGAAAAAGAAAAACGAAAGTTGTAAAGTGGTTTGGAAGTATATTTTTTTTAGCTATAATGATATTGATATTAGGAACACAAATTCATGGGAAAATTATATACAAAGGAGCAGCTCATATTATACATAGCCGATTAAATAAGGCTTCCAATAGTTCTAATTCCGATTCCATTCCGCGTAAGGAAGCAAATTTAGAAAATATAGAGCTAGACAGCCTTGGAAGTGGTAATTACCCGGTAAGAGAGGAAGAAGGTATTTTAAATTTTTTATTTATTGGAATAGAAAAAATGCATGGAGCCAGAAATACAGATTGTATGATGCTCGTAACACTTGATACAAAAAATAAAATTTTCAAGCTTACATCATTAATGAGAGACAGCTATGTAAGTATACCCGGTTATCATGATAATAAATTAAACTCTGCCTACGCAAAGGGTGGTATTAATTTGCTGGCGGATACGATAGAGAAAAATTATAAAATAAAACTGAATGGATATATCAGTGTCGACTTTGAAAGTTTTGAGAAAGTAATTGATTTATTAGGTGGGGTTACGATTAAATTATCCAAAGAAGAAGCGTATTATTTAAACACCAAAAGTTATATTTCAAATCCGAAATATAGAAATGTAGTAGAAGGTACGAATTTATTAAATGGTAATCAGACTCTTGGTTATTGCAGGGTTCGATATGTGAAAACTATAGAGAATGAGGCAAATGATTATGGTAGAACATCAAGACAAAGAAAGGTAATGAATGAGATTTTTGAAAAATATAAATCACTTAGTGTAATGAAATTAATTAGTATTTCTGATAAATGCTTAAATTATGTGAATACGGATTTATCGGAGGACACTATTGAGCTAATCATTGAAACGGGTTCGAAAAATAGAATGTCTGCAATGGAATCATTTCGTATGCCGGTGAAAGAAGCGTTTGAAGATCCCAAAATATATGAGGGAGTAACATATCCTCTAGTATATAACTGGGAGGATAACGTAAAACAGTTATATACTTTTTTATATGGAGACACGGAAGAGGAAGCAATAGCACAACTAAAAAAATTGCAATAAATAAAAGATTCTCGTGCAATTTGGAATGTAAAAAGGGACATAAACCACTGCGGCATGTCCCTTTGTAAATTTATATATTTTAAGATGTGAACTTTGTCAATGAAATTAAATTACAAGTGAAGGTGCCGCATACACTCTGGCTGCAAGTTCTGAATCAAGCAAATACAGACCTTTGGCATCCGTTCCAAATAAATTATATCGTTTCAGAATATCCTCCGTATTTTTCTCTTCTTCTCCTTGCTCTTTTACAAACCAGTCAAGAAACTGCATGGTGCGAAAATCCTTTTGATCATAAGCACAAGCATAGATATCATTTATCAAGGATGTTACTTTTTGCTCATGCTCAAAGGCAGCAGCAATAGGATCACGAAAATCTTTATACTCTAGATCAGTTGCTTTTACATCTTGAAGTATTACTTTTGCACCGTTATTAAGCAGGTATTTCATAAAAAGCATTGCATGGTCTCGTTCTTCCTGTGTTTGAATCATAAACCAGTTAGAAAAACCATTCAGATTACTATCTGCATAAAAGTTAGAAATATCAAGATATAGATACGCAGAATATAATTCAAAGTTAATTTGATTTGTTATTTTAGTTACAATATCCTTATTAAGCATAATACATACCTCCTAATTGATTCGTTAAAATTTACGTTCCATAGCTTATATTGATTGCATTATGGAAAATCAACACTACGTTACGTGTTTAGATTAGTTTATCAATTTTCCATATTTTGCACAATAGATTTTTACTTTATTTGAAAAATAAAAGACTTGCTATTATAATAAGCATAGCAAACAAGATTGGAGTTATCATGTTAAAATTAGTACTTTTTTTAAAAACTTATAAAAAAGAAAGTATTCTGGCACCACTGTTTAAAATGTTGGAAGCTTCGTTTGAACTATTGGTACCAGTTGTCATGGCATATATCATAGATGTAGGTATTGTAAATCAGGATAAAAGGACGATTCTTAGCTTAGGAGGAGTATTGATACTGTTGGGACTGATTGGACTCACCTGTTCTATTACCGCACAGTATTATTCAGCGAAGGCAGCGGTTGGTTTTGCAACCAAACTTCGTCATGCACTATTTTCGCATATGCAAAGCCTGTCCTATAATGAAATTGATCAAATTGGTACGTCTACCATGATTACTCGTTTAACAAGTGACATTAATCAGCTACAATCCGGTGTTAATATGGTGCTTCGCTTATTTCTGCGCTCTCCATTTATCGTATTGGGAGCCGTGATTATGGCATTTACGATTGATGTAAAATCAGCGATCATCTTTGTCATGGTTATTCCAGTATTAGCTTTGGTTATTTACGGGATTATGTTTCTTAGTATTCCGAAGTATAAAAAGGTACAGCAAAATCTAGACCAGGTACTTTCGATTACCCGTGAGAATTTAAGCGGAGCCAGAGTCATTCGTGCATTCAATATGGAAGCAGAGGAAACAGAACGCTTTCAAGGGGAAAATGATCGCTTGATGAAGATGCAGCTGTATGTAGGAAGAATTTCTGCACTGATGAATCCGCTTACTTATATTATTGTTAACCTTGGATTGATTGCACTGATTTATACGGGAGCTTTACAGGTAGGCGAAGGTATCTTAACACAGGGACAAGTGATTGCATTAGTTAACTATATGTCTCAGATTTTAGTGGAATTGATAAAACTCGCTAATTTAATCATTACGGTAACAAAGGCAGTAGCTTGTGGTAACCGGGTACAAGCAGTATTTGAAATCCAGTCTACAATGAAAGAGGAAGGAACGAAGTCCCTTTTAAAAACAGAGGAAAGCGTTGTATTTGAACATGTCTCTTTTGCTTATCAGAACGCAAAAGAGGAAGCGGTTTCGGATATTAATTTTAAAACAAAATCTGGGGATATCATTGGAATTATTGGTGGAACGGGATGTGGTAAGTCAACACTGATCAATCTGATTCCAAGATTTTATGATGTAACAGGCGGAAGCGTAAAGCTTTATGGAAAAGATATCAAGGAATACAAAATAGAAGATCTTCGAAAAAAAATAGGTATGGTTCCACAAAAAGCAACCCTATTTCGAGGGACTATTCGTAAAAATATGCAGTGGGGAAATGAGTTTGCAAGTGATGAGGAAATAATGAAGGCACTTGAGATTGCTCAGGCAAAAGAGTTTGTGTCTGCTGATGCAAAAGGCCTTGATTACAAAATTGCACAGGGAGGGAAGAATCTTTCGGGTGGTCAAAAACAAAGACTTACAATTGCAAGGGCCTTGGTGAAAAAGCCGGAAATTCTGATTTTAGATGATAGTGCATCGGCACTTGATTTTGCAACCGAGGCAAAACTTCGTATGGAGCTAAGAACGATGCAAGAAGCGCAGACGATTTTTATCGTTTCACAACGGGTAAGTTCAATACAGCATGCAGATAAGATTCTTGTATTGGAAGATGGAAAGATGGTTGGATTTGGAACGCATAAACAGTTACGTTTAGATTGCAGTGTTTATCAGGAAATCTATGAATCTCAGCAAAGTAGCCACTAGAACAGGAGTCAGAAAAATGAAAAAAGGTACAGTAAAAAAGATACTATTTTATTTAAGAAGGTATTGGATTTTTATCCTGATATCGGTATTGCTAGCGGCGGGAACTGTTATCTCAACCTTATATATTCCAATTTTAACAGGTATTGCAATTGATGGTATTATCGGTGAAGGAAGCGTATCATTTGATATAATCCTTCCGGTGCTTTGGAAAATCGCTGGTTTCATTCTTGTAACAGCAATCTGCCAGTGGCTTTTGAATACCTGCAACAATTATATTACGTATCATGTGATTAATGACATACGTATGAAAGCGTTTGAAAAGCTGGAACAATTACCGCTAAAATATATGGACCAAAAGGGCCACGGAGAAATCGTTAGCCGGATTGTTGCAGATGTTGACCAATTTGCGGATGGACTTTTAATGGGATTCACCCAATTTTTCAGCGGAATTTTGATGATAGTTGGAACGATTTTCTTTATGCTGTCTGTGAATTTGACAATTACATTTGTGGTTGTTTTGATTACCCCATTGTCTTTATTGGTAGCAGCATTTATTGCAAAAAAAACCTATTTGATGTTTAAGCTTCAGTCTCAGACAAGAGCAGAGATAACGACGCATATAGATGAAATGATTGGCAATCAAAAAGTATTAACTGCATTTTCACATCAGGAGAAATCATTGGAAGAATTTGACGAGATGAATGCACGATTGGAAACAACTAGTTTACAAGCGACCTTCTTTTCGTCGATTACAAATCCTGCTACAAGATTTGTAAATGCGTTAGTGTATGCAGGCGTGGGAGTGATAGGAGCTTATCTTGTTATGCTTGGAAAAATTAGTGTAGGGCAGTTATCCTGCTTTTTAACTTACGCAAATCAATATACAAAGCCATTTAATGAAATTACAGGCGTTATCACCGAATTGCAAAACGCAATTGCCTGTGCCGAACGAATCTTTGATTTAATTGAAGAAGAACCTCAGAAGCCAGATGCAAAGGACGCAAAGGATGATTTAAAAGCAGAGGGAAAAATCGAACTATCCCATGTAGCATTTTCATATACCAAAGAAAAAGAATTGATTCAAGATTTTAATCTATCAGTAGAGCCAGGACAAAGAGTAGCAATCGTGGGTCCAACAGGATGTGGGAAAACTACAATGATTAATTTATTGATGCGTTTTTATGATGTAACGGCAGGAACGATTCAAATTGATGGTCATAATCTTTTGGATATAACTAGAAGGAATTTAAGAGAAAATTATGGTATGGTGTTACAAGATACTTGGCTTAAGACAGCTACCATTCGTGAAAATATAGCACTCGGAAAACTAGATGCGACCGAAGAAGAAATTATAGAAGCAGCAAAAGCTACGCATGTGCATAGCTTTATTAGAAGGCTACCCAATGGATATGATACGCAAATTACGGAAGATGGGGGTAATTTGTCACAGGGTCAGAAACAGCTTTTGTGTATTTCTAGAGTTATGCTTTGTCTCCCACCAATGCTCATTTTAGATGAGGCAACTTCCTCTATTGATACAAGAACGGAAATCAAAATTCAAAAGGCATTTGGTGTATTGATGAAAGGAAGAACTAGTTTTATCGTAGCACATCGATTGTCAACGATTAAAGAAGCAGATGTTATCCTTGTTATGAAAGACGGAGCTATCATTGAACAAGGTAAACATGAAGAACTTCTTCTTCAAAATGGATTTTATGCAAATCTATACAATAGTCAATTTGCAGTTTAATCGGTGTATGTACTTAGTGTGGATGTTGGATCAATTTCATTTATGGTCTTAACTGGTTGCGGTACCTTGGAAAAATCGCCAATTCGTTTTACAAGACGTGTTACACCAAGCCATTTACCGAATTTGTAACCGATATTGTCGTGATGGCCCTCTACTTCAAAGCCTAGGTTTTTATGAAAAGCAAGACTGATTGGATTTGGACTGGTAACCAGTGCATAGACATTATAATAACCCATTTCTTTCATAAGAAGAAACAGGGTTTTGTAAAGAATCGTGCCTACACCTTTGCCCTGATATGCCTGATCCATATAAATAGAAGAGTCACAATCCCAGGAATATGCAGCGCGAGGATGAGCGGAGGAAGTATAGGCATAGCCAATAATCATGTCATCTAATTCACAAACAATAAAAGGAAACTTCTTTGTGATATTTAACATACGTTCTTTAAATTCCTCCAAAGTTAGTTTGTAATATTCAAAGGTGATACAAGTGTTTTCAATATAAGGATTATATATTTCCAAGATTCTTTCTGCATCTTCTAAAGTTGCAAGTCGAATAATTGTTTTAGACATTTTTTTTGCCTCCATACTCATTTTAGGCGAACCCCTAAAAATATTATAATCGCAATTAAATAGATTGCAAGAATTTTTTTCTATTAGCACGTTAAACTTAAAAAGTGCTTGCTTTTCTTTTTAAGCTATTGTATAATGAGCCTTACGAACAAAGGTGTTCTTAAGGATTAAACTCCATAAGAGCGCCTTTTTTCGTATATACGCAAAGCCCATCTCATGTAAATCCCTAACGACGTATCCTATAAACTTTAACGGGCTTTGCGTATTTTAAGAATAATGTGAAGGAAAAATTTCACACTCCCTAAATTGGTGATTTTCGAGTATAATAAAGGGACAAAATAAATTGTAGATAAATTTTAAAAGATAGAATATGAAAGGAGAACTATTTCCATGATGAAAAAAAATCTTGAAGAAATAAAAAGACAAGTAAGCGGTTTATATCATCCATCGTTTGAGCATGATAACTGTGGAATTGGTGCGATTGTAAATATTAAAGGAAAACAGACGCATGATACCGTGGAGGGAGCTCTTCATATTGTAGAAAACTTAGAACACCGTGCCGGAAAAGACGGAGAAGGAAAGACAGGAGATGGTGTTGGAATTCTTCTGCAGATTTCTCATAAGTTCTTTGAAAGCGAAGCAAAAAAAGAAGGTATTTTACTAGATGGTGCTAGAGAATATGGTATTGGTATGTTCTTTTTCCCTCAGGATGAGTTTGAACGAAATCAAGCAAAAAAAATGTTCGAAATCATTGTAGAAAAAGAAGGACTTGAATTTTTAGGCTGGAGAAAAGTACCAACCTGTGAGGAAATCTTAGGCCAAAAAGCCATTGAATGTATGCCTTTTATTATGCAAGGATTTGTTAGGAAACCAAAGGAATTAAAAAAAGGCTTAGATTTTGATCGTAAATTATATATTGCAAGAAGAATTTTTGAACAGTCAAATGATGATACTTATGTTGTGTCCCTGTCTAGTCGTACCATTGTATACAAAGGTATGTTTCTGGTAGGACAACTTCGCTCATTTTTCCGTGATTTGCAGGATGCGAATTATGAATCTGCGATTGCGATTGTACATTCCCGTTTTAGTACCAATACAAATCCAAGCTGGCAAAGAGCACATCCAAACCGCTTTATTGTTCACAATGGAGAAATAAATACAATTGAAGGTAACGCGGATAAAATGCTTGCACGTGAAGAAACAATGGAATCACTGCATTTACAAGGAGAGCTGCACAAAGTGTTACCTGTTGTAAATAAAGAAGGTTCTGACTCGGCAATGCTTGATAATACATTAGAATTCTTAGTAATGAGTGGAATGGAACTTCCACTTGCTGTTATGATTACAATACCAGAACCTTGGGAAAATGATAAAGGAATCTGTCGTGAAAAGAAAGATTTCTATCAATATTATGCAACCATGATGGAACCTTGGGACGGTCCTGCATCCATTTTGTTCTCCGATGGTGATATTATGGGAGCTGTCTTAGACCGAAATGGTCTAAGACCTTCCAGATACTATATTACAGATGATGATCAATTAATCCTGTCTTCTGAGGTAGGGGTTCTTGAAATACCAGCAGAAAAGATTATTAAAAAAGAAAGACTTCGTCCGGGCAAAATGCTCTTAGTGGATACCGTAAAAGGTATCGTGGTGGGTGACGAAGAAATAAAAATGAAGTATGCAACGAGACAGCCTTATGGAGAATGGTTAGACAGCAATTTAATTAAGCTTAAGAACCTTCGTATTCCAAATAAAAAGGTAGAAGAATATTCAGATGAAGAACGTGCGAGACTTCAAAAAGCATTTGGCTATACCTATGAAGATTTAAAGGCATCGATACTACCAATGGCTATGACTGGTGCAGAACCAATTTCTGCGATGGGTGTTGATACCCCACTTCCAGTTTTGTCCGATAAGCCACAGGCACTCTTTAATTACTTTAAGCAGCTTTTTGCGCAGGTTACCAATCCGCCTATTGATGCGATTCGTGAAGAAATTGTTACTTCAACTTCCGTATATATTGGTGAAGAAGGAAATCTATTAGAAGAAAAACCAGAAAACTGTTCTGTTATAAAGATTCATAATCCGATTCTTAGCAGTACGGATTTATTAAAGATAAAGACCATGAAAGCGGATGGGTTCAAAGTAGAAGTATTACCGATTACCTATTACAAAAATACTTCCCTTGCAAAGGCAATTGAACGATTATTTGTAGAAGCGGATCGTGCATATAAAGAAGGAAGCAATGTTCTTATTTTATCTGACCGTGGAGTGGACGAAAATCATGTTGCAATTCCATCCTTACTTGCAGTTTCAGCGATGCAGCAACATTTAGTAACAACAAAGAAAAGAACGAGTGTAGCAATGATTTTAGAAAGTGCAGAACCAAGAGAAGTTCATCATTTTGCGACACTTTTAGGTTATGGTGCATGTTCGATTAATCCATATTTAGCACAGGAGAGCATTCGTCAGCTAATCAAAGAAGAAACATTGGATAAAGACTATTATGCAGCGGTAGAAGATTACAACCATGCGATATTACATGGTATTGTTAAGATTGCATCCAAGATGGGAATTTCCACAATTCAGTCTTATCAAGGTTCTAAGATCTTTGAGGCAATTGGTATCCATCCAGCGGTTATTGACAAATACTTTACTGGCACGGTAAGTCGTATTGGTGGTATTGACTTGAATGAAATCCAAAAGCAGGGTCATGATCTACACCGTACGGCATTTGATCCACTTGGTCTTGATGTGGATCTGACGCTTGATAGTATTGGTAGTCATAAATTAAGAAGTAACAAAGAGGAACACTTATATAATCCTCAGACCATATATTTACTACAAAAAGCAACCAGAGAAGGCAATTATAATACATTTAAAGAATATACCACTTGTATAAATAAAGAAGAAGCGCATGCGAACCTTCGAGGCCTTTTAGAGTTCAATTGGGCGAAGAAATCAATTCCAATTGAGGAAGTAGAAAGTGTAGAATCTATTGTTGCGAGATTTAAAACGGGTGCAATGTCTTATGGTTCGATTTCTCAGGAAGCACACGAGACAATGGCAATTGCTATGAATCGCCTAAAAGGTAAATCAAACAGCGGTGAAGGTGGAGAGAGTACCGAACGCTTAACAATAGGAAAAGATGGAGTGAATCGTTGTTCAGCAATCAAGCAGGTAGCATCGGGTCGTTTTGGTGTAACGAGTGAATATCTGGTTAGTGCAAAAGAAATCCAGATTAAAATGGCGCAGGGCGCAAAACCAGGAGAAGGCGGACATCTTCCTGGAGGAAAAGTATACCCATGGGTAGCGAAAACCAGACATTCCACACCTGGAGTTAGCCTGATTTCACCGCCACCTCATCATGATATTTATTCCATTGAGGATTTGGCTCAGTTAATATATGATTTAAAAAATTCGAATAAAGAATCTAGAATTTCCGTTAAGTTAGTATCGGAAGCTGGTGTTGGAACGATTGCAGCTGGTGTAGCAAAAGCCGGTGCAGAGGTAATCTTAATTTCTGGTTATGATGGCGGTACTGGAGCAGCACCAAGAAGCTCAATTTACAATGCTGGACTTCCTTGGGAGCTAGGACTTGCCGAAACCCAGCAAACATTAATGATGAATGGACTTCGTTCCAAAGTTGTCATTGAAACAGATGGAAAACTGATGTCTGGTCGTGACGTATTAGTGGCAGCCTTACTTGGTGCAGAAGAGTATGGATTTGCAACCGCACCTCTCGTGAGTATGGGTTGTGTTATGATGCGTGTTTGTAATTTAGATACCTGCCCAGTTGGTATTGCGACTCAGAATCCGCAACTTCGTAAGAACTTCAAAGGAAAGCCTGAGTATGTTGAAAACTTTATGCGATTTATTGCTCAGGAATTAAGAGAATACATGGCAAAATTAGGGGTTCGTTTTGTATCTGACTTAGTTGGACGTACTGATTTATTAAAATTAAGAGACGATATTAAAGATACAAAATATAGCATGATTGATATGTCAGCTATTTTAGATAATTCTTATCTAAATGATAAAGATAATAAATTTAACAAAGATCAAAAATATGACTTTGAACTAGAAAAAACAGTGGATGAGAGCGTACTTTTAAAGAAGCTTAAAAATCATCTTGCAAATGGAACAAAGAAGTCAATCGAGATTAATATAACCAATGTGCAGCGTTCCTTAGGAACAATCTTAGGATCTGAAATTACCAAACTTCACGGTAACAAGCTAGAAGAAGATACCTATGTAATTCGCTGTAATGGTAGCGGTGGACAAAGTTTTGGTGCTTTTATTCCAAAGGGTCTCACACTTGAATTATCGGGAGATTGTAACGATTATTTAGGTAAAGGTCTGTCAGGTGGTAAGATTATTGTATATCCACCAAAAGGAACGACGTTTAAAGCAGATGAAAATATTATTATAGGAAATGTTGCTTTATATGGTGCAACCAGTGGTAAAGCTTTTATCAATGGTGTAGCAGGAGAACGTTTCTGCGTTCGTAACTCTGGCGCAACTGCAGTAGTAGAAGGTGTTGGTGACCATGGATGCGAATATATGACCGGAGGACGTGTTGCGGTACTGGGTGAAACTGGAAAGAATTTTGCAGCTGGTATGAGTGGCGGTGTTGTCTATGTATTAGATGAAGACCGTGATTTATATCTTAAATTAAATAAAGAATTAGTATCCTTTACCAGCTTAACTGAAAAGTATGATGTAATGCAGTTAAAAGAGATGATTGAAGAACATGTTCGGTATACAAACTCGGAAAAAGGAAAGAGAATTCTAGATAACTTTGCAGAGTACCTACCAAACTTTAAGAAAATCATTCCTCATGATTACAGTCGCATGCTTTTGGCAATTGCACAGATGGAAGAGCGAGGTCTTAGCAGCGAGCAGGCACAAATCGAAGCATTTAATATGAGTAAAAATAAATAGAAAGGGGATGTAAAAGACATGGGAAAAGCCACAGGATTTATAGAATATGAAAGAAAGGATACCAAAGCCTCAAAACCAGAGGAACGTATCAAAAATTACAATGAATTTCACACCCCTCTTTCAAAAGAGGAGCGTAGATGCCAAGGAGCAAGATGCATGGATTGCGGAGTTCCTTTCTGTCAGTCGGGTATGATGATTGGAGGGATGACCTCCGGTTGTCCTTTAAATAACTTAATACCAGAGTGGAACGATTTAGTGTTTCAAGATAGTATGGAACAGGCGTTGTATCGTTTGCTTAAAACAAATAATTTTCCGGAATTCACATCAAGAGTATGTCCAGCACCTTGTGAGGCTGCTTGTACCTGTGGCTTGAATGGGCAACCAGTTACAATAAAAGAAAATGAATATGCGGTCATTGAAGAAGGTTTTAAGAAAGGCCATTTTGTCGCTACTCCACCGAAAGTACGAACCGGAAAAAGAGTTGCAATTATTGGTTCTGGACCATCTGGACTTGCAGCGGCAGATCAGCTCAATAAAAGAGGACATCTTGTTACGGTATTTGAGCGTTCCGATCGTATCGGCGGACTCTTAATGTATGGAATTCCAAACATGAAGCTGGAAAAGACAGTAATTGAGCGTCGTGTAAAAATGATGGAAAAAGAAGGCGTTACTTTTATCACCAGTATTGATGTTGGAAAAGATAAAAAGGTAGATAAAATACGAAATGAATTTGATGCCGTTATTTTGGCTTGTGGATCTTCCAATCCTAGAGATATTAATGCTCCAGGAAGAGATGCAAAAGGTATCTACTTTGCGGTAGATTATCTAAAAGCTACCACCAAGAGCTTAATGGATTCCAATCTAAAAGATGGAAATTATATTGATGCAAAGGGTAAGAACGTGGTAATTGTTGGAGGCGGAGATACTGGAAATGACTGTGTAGGAACCTCCATTCGTCAAGGCGCAAAGTCGGTTGTTCAAATAGAAATGATGCCTAAATCACCAGAGAGCAGACTTGCCTCAAATCCATGGCCGGAGTGGCCAAAGGTTTTAAAGACCGATTATGGTCAGGAGGAAGCCATTGCAGTATTTGGAGAAGATCCAAGAGTTTACCAGACAACTATCAAGGAATTTGTGAAAGACAAAGATGGAGCGTTAAGCAAAGTTGTTTGTGTGAAATTGGAATCAAAGAAAGATGAAATGACAGGACGCTTTAATATGTGCGAAGTCCCTGGCAGTGAATTTACCATTGATGTAGATTTGGTTTTCATTGCAGCAGGATTTTTAGGAGCACAAGATTATGTGGCAAAGGCATTTGATGTGGAGCTAAATGAACGAACCAATGTAGTGACAAAAGAAGGAAGCTATGCAACGAATATAGACAAAATATTTGTTGCTGGTGATATGCGCCGTGGACAGTCACTGGTTGTATGGGCTATCCGAGAAGGTCGTGAAGTTGCAAAAGAAGTAGATGCACAGTTAATGGGATATACAAATCTTCAATAATTTGATGAAAAAAGGAAATGTTGCAAAAATAAAGGGTGTGTTCAATTTGCATCCCAGCGCACAAATAGCCTGTGATCTAACCTCAATACGATTATAGATTTTAATAAGCCATAAACAATGAAAATCAAGTGATAAGCACTTGATTTTCATTATGTCTTACTAAAATAATCGTATAAATTCGGTTAGAGCACAGGCTATTTGTGCGCTGGGATGCAAATTGGGATAAAGTTTACTGGCTCAGAAAATTGTATTTTTATGTATAAATATGGAAAGATATGTAAAAAATAAGAATTTGCTATTGTAAATATGAGTAAAGAGTGATAAAATTATTAATTAGCAACAAAAAATATTTTTGTACATACGTTAAGGGGGAGAAAGCTTATGTCAGTAAAGAAAAAACTAGGACTAATCATTGTATTTGCTATTGCAATTATGATTGGCTGCCTAATTTTCCAGAGCATGGAGCAACAGGAGAAGGTAACAAAAGGGTTAGATGAGACGGTAGCATCATTTTCTCAAAAATCAGACGAGGATGTAAAATATACCTTGGTTGATATTTCAAAAGGTATAGCAGAGTATATGTCTTCCTTGGAAGACTCGATTGATGCAACGATGCTCAATGCAGTATATAATTTGCAGGAAGCATATGATCGTAATCCCAATTTAAGCACCAATGAATTGAAAGCAATTACGAAGAAAACTGGGATGACAGATTTGCAGGTAACAAATGCAAAAGGTGATTTTATACTTGCCACGGACCCAGCGTCTCTTTCAGTAAATTTGTATGATATTTGGGCTGGTTACAAAGATTTGCTAAATGACCCAAATTTAGTATTGCCAACAAATCTTAAAATTTCAGTCGAAAGCGGTAATATTTTTAAGTATACAGCAGTGCCAAGAAGAGATGGAAAAGGCTGTATGGAAGCAGGACTGAATTCCGATAGTATTAAAGAATCGATTGTTAAGTTTACCGAAGGAACCAAAGGATTTTCTTCCTTAATTGTCGTAGACAGTGATAACACGGTTTTGATAACAATTGGAGAAAATGCGAATATAGCAAACTATGTAGAGGGCAGTGCAACGGACGATGGTAAGTTTGGTGAAGTATTTTCTGATGGCAAAGAAATCATTACACAGGAAGACAAAACAAGTTCAATTTACTATCCAGTAAGTCGAGGTGATGGTGTGACCTATGTACTGAAACTCAGCGTTGAAAAGGCACCGTATTTTGAAAATGTAGAGGTGCTTTCTCAAAAAACAGCTGATTTGACCAATGATTTAAAAACAAGTTTAAAAGTAGGAATTGGGATAAGTCTTCTTGTTTTAGTTGCAATGGGATTAATCATGATACTGTTAATCAATCAAATCATGAAACCAATTGTAAATATGGCTAAGGTTGCTGAGAAAATTGCGGATGGAGATTTGAATGCATCAGTTGAAGGAAAACAAGGTGGAGAGATTGGTACATTAATCAAAGCATTTAATGGCATGGCACTGGACTTGAAAGGCATGCTTACAAATGTAAAACAAACGTCAAATACCATTAAGGACTCTTCTTCTAATATTCGAAATTCTTTGGAGGCGGTTACGCACTCCAGTAATGAAATTTCAAATGCAACGGAGGAAATTTCTCAAGGTACGTATGACTTAGCTCAAGAAAATAGTCAAGTATATGAAAATACCAGTGAATTATCAATGCACTTGGATAGTATGATTACCAGTATTGAAAGCGTGAATGATAATATTGAAGTGATGGAACAGATGAACAAAGAAGGTATGGGGACACTAGGCAACCTAGATGGTCATTTCAAACAGAGTATAAATGCATTGAATGAAGTAGAAGATAAAATTGAAGCATTACAGGAAAAATCCAAATCAATTAGTTTGATTGTAGATGCAATCGGTGGAATTGCAACGCAGACGAACTTACTAGCATTAAATGCATCTATCGAGGCTGCAAGAGCAGGTGAACAGGGAAAAGGATTTGCTGTTGTTGCGGAAGAAGTTCGTAAGCTTGCGGAATCATCGACACATGAAACACAGGGAATTGCACAAATAATTCAGGAAATAATTGCGATTGTGGAATCTACAAACCAAAAAATGGGCATTACAAAGTCAGCGATTGCCGAAACAAATGTTGCTTTGATTAATACAAAAGAAATGTTTGAAAAACTAAATGTTTCAACCGAACAGGTAGGCCGAAATTCTCATGTGATTACAGAAAGTATTGAATATGTATCCCATGCAAAGAACGCATTATTGAATTTAGTAGAAAACATCTCTGCAATTTCAGAAGAATCGGCAGCTTCATCAAAAGAAGTTTCAGAATCTACTATCAGACAAGCGGAAGAACTCGAAGGTGTTTCCAAACAGATTAAAAAAATGGATACGATTGTCGGTGAATTAAATGATTTAGTGAATAAATATACCATAGAATAAAAAAAGATAATCCGATTCTTCAATCTTAACAAGTTAATGAGAGTTGAATCGGATTTTTTTGTCTAAAAGTAAAATGGACAAATTTAAAATGTTTTGGTAGAATAAAGTACTAAATATATGCAATGATAGAAAAGAGGTAATAGAGAATGCTAGGAATTATTGGTGCAATGGAAGAAGAAGTATCTAAGTTAAAAGAATGTATGGAAGATGTTACCGTAACGAAAAAAGCCGGAATGGAATTTTATAAAGGAATCCTATGTAAAAAAGAAGCTGTTGTAGTTCAAAGTGGTATCGGCAAAGTAAATGCGGCAGTCTGCGCACAAATTCTTGTAGATGATTTTCTAGTAAGTGCATTAATCAATACTGGAATTGCAGGATCTTTAAAAAATGAAATAAATATAGGTGATGTTGTGTTGTCGAGTGATGTTCTCTATCATGATATGGATGCAGTTTCCTTTGGATATGCGCTTGGTCAAGTTCCAAGAATGGAAGTACTATCTTTTGAGGCAAATCAGGGATTGATTACTTTGGCGAAGGAGTCTTGCGAAAAAGTCAATCCGGAAATTTTTATTTATGTAGGTCGTATTGTAAGTGGAGACCAGTTTGTTTCAAGTAAGGAAAAGAAAGACTGGATTCATGACAATTTTAATGGTTATTGTACTGAAATGGAGGGTGCAGCGATAGCGCATACTGCTTACTTAAATCAGATTCCATTTGTTATTATACGTGCTATTTCAGATAAAGCAGATGACAGTGCACATATGGATTATCCTGCATTTGAAGCACTTGCAATTGAACGTAGTGTAAAATTGATGATAGAAATGGTAGGTGGATATCAATGAATAAAATAGCAAGTTTTACTGTAAATCATTTAAATCTGTTTCCAGGAATTTATGTTTCCAGAAAAGATTTTGTTGGAAATGAAACGATTACAACGTTTGATCTTCGATTAACGAAGCCAAACGAAGAACCAGTAATGAACACAGCAGAAATTCATACGATTGAACATTTGGCAGCAACATACCTTAGAAATGATAAAACGTATGGAGATAAAACAATCTATTTTGGACCAATGGGTTGCCGTACCGGCTTTTATCTTTTATTAGCTGGAGACTATGAATCGAAAGATATCATTGAATTGATTCAACAATTATTTACCTTCATTCGAGATTTTGAAGGCCAAGTACCTGGATCTGCTGCTAGGGATTGTGGGAATTATTTGGATATGAATTTACCAATGGCGAAATGGGTAGCGAAACGTTATTTAGAAAACACGCTACTTTGTATTAAGCCGGAAAATTTGACGTATCCAGAGTAAAATAAGTTAGGAACAAAAGATGAAATTAGAAAATAATTTAGATAGTAATGATATAAAAGGGCTCGTATTTCGCCTCGCCATTCCTTCTATGCTTGCTCAATTTGTGAATGTTCTATACAGTATCGTGGATCGAATGTATATTGGTAATGTTCCGGAAATTGGAGAAAAGGCATTAGCAGGTGTTGGAATCTGTGGACCAATCGTGACGTTGATTTCTTCATTTGCTTATCTGGTAGGAATTGGCGGGGCACCACTAATGAGTATTGCGCTTGGCAGGAAAGATGAAAAGCAGGCGAAGAAAATACTTGCTAATTCTTTCTTTTTATTAGCAGTAGTAGCGATATTTTTAAGTGTTATTGTTTATTTGATTAAAGACTGGCTGTTGATACATTTCGGTGCAAGTGAAGGCATCTTCCAATATGCAAGCGATTATTTATCAATTTATCTGATAGGAACAATCTTTGCACTTCTTTCGTTAGGAATGAACCAATTTATTATCTGTCAGGGTTTTGCTAAAGTTGGCATGAAGACAGTTTTGATTGGGGCGGTCTTAAATATCGTACTGGACCCCGTTTTTATTTTTGTACTTAATATGGGAGTAAAAGGAGCTGCGTTTGCAACAATACTCTCCCAAGCAGTATCCTGTATATATACACTTTTTTTCTTATTTAGTAAGAAAGTACCAATTCCAATAACATTTGGAAATTATTCCCTCAGGACAATGGGAAAAATTGCGCTGGTAGGACTTACCCCCTTTTTAATCATAGCATTTGATAATGTTATAATCATAGCTTTGAATACAACAATTGCTAAATTTGGAGGAAGTGAGACAGAAATATTGTTAACTTGTACCACGATCGTACAAAGCTTTATGCTGATTATTACAATGCCAATGGGTGGAATAACTGGGGGCACTCAGACAATTCTTGGCTTTAATTTTGGAGCCAGGCGTCCGGATCGAATTATGAAAGCACTAAAATATATCGTGACATTGTGTTTGATTTTTACGGGAATCATGTTTTTGTTTGCTCAAACAGTACCCGAGTTGTTTGTGCGCATATTCACAAAAAACGAACTTTACGTGGTGCAAACAGTTTCAATTATCAAGCGTTATTCACTTGCTGTGATCCCACTTGCGATTCAATACACTTTAATTGATGGTTTAACAGGAATGGGACTTACAACATACTCCATACTACTTTCCATGTTTCGGAAAGCTTTGTATTTAGGAGGCGTTTTCTTATTGCCAATCTTATTTGGCATTGACTATGTTTTTTATACAGAACCAGTATCTGATTTGGTAGGTACACTGGCTTCTGTAATTGTATTCTGGGTTGTTTTGAGGCCTAAATTAATGAATTTAAGGAATGAGAGTAATGAAGAAAGAACGAGATTATTATTTTGATAATTTCAGGGCATTTCTTATTGTAATGGTTGTTATTGGTCACTATTTTGGACCAATTGCAAAGCAATATGAGATTATAGCATGCATACAGAAAGTTATTTTTCTGTTTCATATGCCAGCATTTGTATTTATATCTGGCTATTTTTCAAAGAAAAATGACTGGATTAAATTAGTAAAAACATTATTAATACCCTATCTAGCCTTGCAAATTATTTTTTACTTTTTATATAATTACATATGGGGAGTCCCAAAGGACTTTTCACTTTTAACCCCTGGTTATACACTTTGGTTTTTGCTTTGCTTATTTGTATGGCGCATTTTAGTTACCAAAGTAGCGAAGATAAAGGGAATTATCCCGATTCTCTTTTGTATTGGAATCTTAGCTGGATTTAGCACAGAGATTGGAAAGATGCTTTCACTATCTCGGATGATTACATTTTTTCCTTACTTTTTACTGGGATATCAATTTGATAAGGAAAAATTTATGAAATGGGCAGATCACAAATTTTCTTATTTTTTTGCAGGAACAATATTAACAGCGATAACCATATGGATGGTATTTCATCATAGCCAGATTAGAATTAAGTTGTTGGAATCTTGTTGTTCTTATGCCTCTTTGCATTTGCAAGATGGATGGATACAAAGAGGAATCCTATACATGGTAAGTACGATTATGATTTACGCCCTAGCTGTTTTGATACCAAAGAAAAAGCATGCTTTTTCTTATCTAGGAAGTAGAACAATGGGGATTTATATGATTCATGGTGCTATTTTTAAAACAATTGTAAACTGTACGAACTGGTATGATCATTTAAAAACACCAGTAGGTTTAATTGCACTGATGTTATTTTCCCTTGCTATTTGTCTTATATTATCCACAAAAGTGGTTGATTGTGCGGTAAGAGTATTAGCGAGTGTACCATTTGAATACCTTATTAATGAAAATGAACCTGTAAAACAGCACAGAATAGGAGACAAACATGGCAAAGGACATGACGAGCGGGAAACCGTTGCCACTTATCTTACGGTTTTTCGTCCCTTTATTTTTAGGTAATTTATTCCAACAGTTTTACAGCATGGTTGACTCTATTATTGTAGGAAAATTTGTAGGCGTTAATGCACTGGCGGGAGTAGGCGCCACGGGTGCTTTTAATTTTTTAATCTTAGGATTTGCAATGGGAATTTGCGGTGGGTTTGGCATCATGTTTGGACAACGCTTTGGAGCAAAGGATTATAAGGGAATGCGTAATTATATTGCCAATGCGTATTATCTTACCATCGCGATCTCACTTATTTTAACACCAATTACCATGTTATATTGCCGAAAAATTCTGCTTTTGATGCATACACCAACTGAAATTTTGGAAGAAGCATATAGCTATATCATTGTTATTTTGGCGGGTATTGCAGTAAGTATGTTTTATAATATTGCAGCTTCTGTACTGCGGTCCATTGGAGATAGCAAGACTCCTTTATTTGCGCTAATTGGTGCTTCTTTACTTAATATTGTACTTGATTTGCTATTTGTATTAGGATTTCATATGGGAACGTTTGGTGCAGGTGTAGCAACGGTTATATCCCAGGCAATATCTGCTATTGTTTGTATGGGATATATGTATAAAAAGTATGAAGTTCTAGAATTTAAACCAGGAGAAATGAAAATCGATACAACGAAAATGATTTATCTGCTTGGAACTGGAATACCTATGGCACTTCAATTTTCTATCACAGCAGTCGGAACGATTATTATTCAAAGCGCGGTCAATGGACTTGGTGCAATTGCAGTCGCAGCAATGACAGCAGGAAGCAAAATTTCGATGCTATTTAGTGGAGCGTTTGAGATGATTGGAATGTCAATGGCAACTTTTTGCAGCCAAAACAAAGGTGCCAGGGAATATGGACGAATTCGAAAAGGTGTGAGAGCTGGTTTTGTAATTATGACAGTAGCTTGCATTATAATTATTACGGTAGTGCAGCTTTTGGGACACCAGGTTGCGTTACTGTTTATTGATGAATCGGAAATGCAGATAATGAAGTACATACTTTTATATCTTAATTACAATTCTTGTTTCTTTCCAATGCTGGGAACTTTATTTATACTTCGAAATGCATTGCAGGGAATGGGATATAGCTTTATTGCAATGTTTGCTGGAGTCAGCGAATTGATCGGCCGTGCGGCTGTAGCTGTTTTGCTAATTGGAACACTTGGATTCGAAGGGGCTTGTCTTGCAAATCCAGCAGCGTGGCTATTGGCAGATTTGATTTTAATTATAAGCTATATTTATGCAGTAAAAAGAATGAATCAACAGGAACCATTGCTTACATAAAGTAGTAAATGAAAGAATTGCAGAGCGAAGAACAGAAGAAATTTCATAAGATGAACAATTACTTTAAAAAAATGGACGATAAGGTCCATTTTTTGTTTATTTTTTCTGGATTCATTGCTATACTTAAGGGAAAAGTATTATTTGAGTGCCGTTAAAGCGGCGGAATTGGAGCAGCGTGAAAGAAAAACAATTTCACACCCTTTTATTAGAAATGCCGCTAAAGCGGCGAATTGGAGCAGTGTGAAAGAAAAACAATTTCACACCCCTTTATTAGAAATGCCGCTAAAGCGGCGGATTGGAGCTAAGTATGATTCGTAATACTTATGAAGATATTGTAAATGGAATAGAGGTAAGACAAAATTTAAGCCTTCTAAGGCAGGAAATAAAGGATAGCCATGAGAAACGAGCGTTACTCTATTTTTTAAGTGGAGATTATTCGGTTTTGGAAGGACTTTTATTACATGAAGATCCAAAAATTCGAAAAAATGTGGCCTTGATTATGGGAGCGCTAGATGATAAAAGACTTTTGAAGCCTTTGTATGAAGCATATGAAAAAGAAGAAACCTTGTTTGTCAAGAGCTCCTATCTTCTTGCAATAAAAGAATATGATTTTCGTGAGTATGTGCCGAAATTTAAGCAAAGGTTGGAAGAATTATCAATAAAGGATTTAACACTTGATAATAAAAAACATTTGACAGAAGAAATGAGAGCGTTGTCTGACTTACTGATTATGCAAGAAGGTGTGAAACACCATAAGTTTACGGGAATATATAAAACATCGGATCTTATCTTATTAACAAATCGAAATTATATCCATGAAATAATGGCAGAATTGCCAAGTGAAATGGCGGCAAAATCATTTAGTGCTGGTATTATGCTTACGACCGATTGTTTGGAGGAAATACGCAGGCTTCGCTACTATGAAGAACTTTTGTTTGTTGTTAGTGGAATGAAAACTTGTCCAATGAATGCGGAGGAGGCTGCAAGAAAAATAGCAGAAGCAAATCTTGTAAAGTTCATGAAAGATCGACATGAAGGCAGTGCACCGTTTTATTTTCGTTTAGAATGCAAATCGAATCTGGCGCTGGATAAAAAAAGCATGTTAACCAAAAAACTTTCCAGTGAGCTGGAACGGTTAACAAATCGACAATTAATTAATTCAACTTCTAATTATGAGTTTGAAATTCGTTTAATTGAAAATAAAACAGGATGCTTTAATGTATTATTAAAATTATATACGTTAGAAGATAACCGTTTTACGTATCGTAAAGAAGTATTGGCGACCAGTATAAGGCCGGTTAATGCTGCCCTTACATGCTTTTTGGCTTCGGATTACTTAATAGAAGATGCTAAAGTATTAGATCCATTTTGTGGAACGGGTACCATGCTAATTGAACGACATAAGTTTAGAAAAGCAAATACAACGTATGGTATCGATTTATTTGGTGAAGCGATTGATAAGGCTAAAATAAATACGGAAATTGCACATCAGATTATTCATTATATAAATCGAGATTTTTTTGATTTTAAACATGAATACCTATTTGATGAAATTATTACTAATATGCCTTTTGTTATAGGGAAAAGCAATCGCGAAGACATAGTTATGTTATACGATAAGTTTTTTGAAAAAGCAAAACAACACTTGGAACCAAATGGAATCGTAGTTTTATATTCTCATAATCGAGACTTGGTAAGAAGACTTTCATTAAAGTTTGCTTATACCATAAAAGAAGAGAGAGAAATTTCAAAAAAAGAAGGTTCGTATGTATATGTACTAAGTATATAATCAAATGGAAAGAAGAGTGGAAGAAATGTCAAAAGTAGCAATCATTTTAGCGAATGGATTTGAGGAAATCGAAGGATTAACGGTGGTTGATTTACTTCGAAGAGCAGATATTTCAATCGATATGGTATCAATCAGTGGATCAAAGAAAGTAACTGGAGCCCATCATATCAGTGTGGAGGCAGATTATTTGTTTGAGGATTACTCCTTTGAAGCGCTTGACATGATTGTGCTTCCTGGCGGTATGCCTGGAACAAAGCATTTATTAGCTCATTATGAATTAAATGAAAAACTTAAGGAATTTCACAAAAACGCTAAGGTACTGGCAGCAATCTGCGCAGCACCTAGTGTCCTTGGACAAGCTGGTATTTTAAATGGAAAGAAAGCAGTATGCTATCCAGGCTTCGAAGAGAAATTACTGGGAGCAAACGTTTGCTATGATGAAGTAATTACCGATGGAACAGTGATTACAAGTCGTGGACTAGGAACTGCAATACCATTTTCACTCGCTATCATAACCTATCTATGTGGGAAAGAAGTAGCGGAAGAAATTTCAAAAAGTATTATTTATAAACAGTAAATCATACCGATTTCGTAGGAGCTTTTATGAGTTTTCGAAGCGCATAAAGGGCTATCAGATTTGGAATTGCCATAAAAATGTTCAATGTATCGGTAATTTCCCAAACTAAATCAAGTGATAATACAGCACCTAAGAATATCGCTATCATATAGATAGTTTGATATACTCTTAGGTGTTTTTTTGGAAACAAATATAAAAATGCCTGTTGCCCAAAATAGGACCAGCCAATTAATGTTGCAAAAGCAAATAAGAGCAAACAAATTCCTAAAAGAATAGAACCAAAAGGAAGTGCTTCAAAGGCAGCATGTGTTAGACCTCCAATACTTTTTCCTATAATAGAAGTAGGAAAATGCATAAGGTTTGAAACGATTACAATTCCAGTAATAGCACACATTACAACTGTATCCCAAAAGGTGGCTGTCATTGAAATGAGCGCCTGACGCTCAATATTTTTCGTATTACTTGCTGCCGCAGCAATACCAGCAGAACCAAGCCCTGCTTCATTAGTAAAAAGACCTCTGGAGATTCCATATCGAATTGCTCCGCCCAATACACCACCACTTAGGGCACTCGGATTTAGTGCAGAATGTATAATAAGGGAAAGACCTGGCAGTATATATTTATAATTTATTATTAATAATAAAATGGAAGCTGCAAAATAAATAAAGCTCATGAAAGGTACTAATTTCATGCACCATTTTTCTATGGATTTGAATCCATCAATCAAGACAAAACCAACTAAAACTGCAACTATAATCCCTGTAATATCCGTTGGTACATTCCATAAATAATGAAGTGTATCCGCCATAGAGTTTGACTGTGTAGTACAGCCAACACCAAATGAAGCGAGAACAACACAAAGTGCATAGAGGATGGCCAATCCTTTTTTATGTAAACCATCTTCTAAGACATGCATAGGACCACCATAAAAATGTCCCTCACTGTCTTTTTTGCGAAATTGAAGGGAAAGGTAACATTCGGCATAAGTGGTTGCCATTCCTAAAATACCAGTTACCCAGCACCAAAATATAGCACCTGGACCACCAAGTGCTACGGCCGTAGAGATACCGACAATATTACCTGTTCCAAGGGTTGCAGCAAGAGTAGTTGCCAAAGCGCCAAAGCTGCTAAATCCATTTTCGTCGGAATCTTCGGGCAAAATGGAAAGCTTAATTGCATGAAGTGTTCGTTTTTGTACAAAACGAAGACGTAAAGTAAAGTAAAGATGAGTACCAATTAAAAGTAGAATAAGTGGAAGTCCCCAGATAATATTATTTATATTTTGAAAGAACGATAGCATATACACTCCATTATTGTTTGTAATTTATTAAATATATGACGTAAATAAAAATTACATGTTAAGTCAAATTTTATTACCTGAAATTACCATAATAATTTTTTGGGAACGGAACATAATAATACCAAGATAAGAGTAATTAAAAAGCTTATCTCAACAACGTCACGGAGGTGAATAAAAATGGAAAACATGAATACAAGTTCTTCATCAAACAGCTCAACAAATCGTATGGAAGTACCTCAGGCAAGAGCTGCAATGGACAAATTTAAAATGGAGGTTGCTTCTGAAATCGGAGTACCTTTAAAACAAGGTTACAATGGTGATTTAACAAGTGCTCAAAATGGATCAATCGGTGGCGAGATGGTTCGTCAGATGATTAAGAGACAAGAAGAGTCTATGTCAGGCAAGTAATTAAATATATTAGATAAAAACCATAGTGTTTTAGACTAAGTTTAATTACGAACGAGAAGAGAATAGTAATTTATGATAGGTTATCCGATTCGTAGATTACTATTCTCTTTTTGCTATTTCGCTATTAATTCTGGTTTAATGGTGCAGGACGGACGCGAGTCTTTGTTGGAGAGTGACGCCAGGAGTGGCTGAGCGATTTTGGTCTTTGTACAATTTACACGGCTCTCATGCTAGGATTTTATATCAGTCGTATAAACATTCCACGTAACCTCTAAGCAACGAAAAATCAACTCTTAAGGGAGTTAATTTTTCGTAGAGTTTACGTTCCATATACTCTAATGATATAAAATCCTAGCATGAGAGCCATGTAAATTGAATATAGATTATGAGCTCAGCCTTTCCTGGCTAACTATGAAATAGGGACTCGCTGTTCGCAACTCTTAATAGTACCAGAATTTCGAAGGTGTACGGTAAAAAGTCAAGAGCAAAGCAACTCATAATTGTATAAACTGTCTAATGAGGGAAGGAGTTTTTTGCATGCTGTTTAGCATGAATAATTTACTTATTTAATTGGAATGATTTTTTCATGCAAAACTGCCCCTGTGCTCCATTCGAATTTCGAAAACATAAACCCACCACGTATTTTGCGTGACTTTTCCCAAAGTCCCCGTGTCCGTCCTGCAAAGTTAAAGCAAAATTTAACGTGAAAAAGGAATCTTGCAATGTGGTTTGAAATATGATACTATGAAAAATGAAAGCTTTTTTTAAAAAGTAGTAAAGGAGTTTAGCTATGGGTAAATATTTCGGTACGGATGGTTTCCGTGGAGAAGCAAATGTAGACTTAAATGTGATACATGCATACAAAGTAGGAAGATTCTTGGGAAACTATTACGGAAAGGATCATAAAGCAAGAGTAGTTATTGGTAAAGATACCAGACTTTCTAGCTATATGTTTGAGGACGCCTTATCTGCAGGATTAACAGCAAGTGGTGCCGATGTATATTTGTTACATGTTACGACAACACCAAGCGTTTCCTATGTAATACGAAGTGAAGAATTTGATTGTGGTATTATGATATCTGCAAGTCATAATTCATATTATGACAATGGGCTTAAAGTACTTAATGGAAGTGGACATAAATTAGAAGCTGAAATTGAAGATAAGATTGAATATTATATTGACAACCCGGAAGCTGATCTTTCATTTGCAACCAGAGAGAATATCGGAAAAGTAACAGACTATTCCGTAGGAAGACATCGCTATATTGGATATTTGATGTCGCTGGCAACACGCTCATTTAAGGACATTAAGGTAGGGCTTGATTGTGCAAATGGATCTGCAACTGCCGTAGCGAAAGGTGTTTTTGATGCGTTAGGGGCAAGAACCTATGTCATTCATAATGAACCAAATGGAACAAACATTAACCGTGATTGTGGATCTACACATATCGAAGTTTTACAACAGTTTGTGAAAGAAAAGGGACTTGATGTCGGATTTGCTTATGATGGAGATGCAGATCGTTGCTTAGCGGTGGATGATAAAGGTAATATTATTGATGGAGACCTTATTCTTTACATATGCGGATGCTATTTAAAAGAGCGAGGTGAGCTAAAAAACGATACTGTCGTTACGACTATCATGTCAAACTTAGGGTTATATAAAGCCTTTGATAAAAAAGGAATTTCCTATGAAAAGACAACAGTTGGAGATAAGTATGTTTACGAAAACATGGTGAATAATGGACATATCTTGGGTGGTGAGCAGTCAGGACATATTATTTTCCGTAAATATGCAGCAACAGGAGACGGCGTGCTTACTTCTTTAATGTTAATGGAAGTTATTCTAGAAAAGAAGATGCTCCTTTCGGAACTAACAAAGGATATTACGATGTATCCGCAGCTATTAAAGAATGTAAAGGTTGCAAGTAAACCGGCAGCAAGACAAGATGAAGAGGTTATGGCAGCAGTACAGGCAGTCGAAAAAGAACTTGGCGATGATGGACGTATCCTTCTTCGCGAAAGTGGTACCGAACCGCTCATTCGTGTAATGGTAGAAGCAAAATCAGATGAATTGTGCAAAAAACATGTAGACAGCGTTATTGATGTTTTAAAACGCCGAGGACACGTCATTTCATAGAGTTTTGTTTATAAAAAAAATATGGAAATAATTTATGACTCATGATATACTGTTATGAGTCGCAATCAGAATGAAATTTTAGGAGGAATTTTTTAATGAGTTTACAGGTAGAAAATTTAGAAAAAAATATGGCAAAGCTTACAATAGAGGTGAGTGCAGAAGAATTTGATGCAGCAATTGAAAAAGCATATCAGAAAAACAAAGGCAAAGTCAATGTACAGGGATTTCGTAAAGGAAAAGCTCCTCGTGCTATGATTGAAAAAATGTATGGTGTTGGTATGTTCTATGAAGATGCAGCAAATTTACTTATTCCAGAAGCTTATGAAAAGGCTGCGGAAGAAAGTGGTTTAGATATCGTTTCTCAACCTGATATTGATGTTACTCAGATTGAAAAAGGAAAATCTTTCATTTTTACAGCACAAGTTGCTGTAAAACCAGAAGTGACTTTAGGTGAATATAAAGGAATTGAAGTAGAAAAGAAATTAGCAGAAGTTAGTCCAGAAGAAGTAACAGCTGAACTTGAAAAAGTAAGAGAACAAAATTCAAGAACAGTGACAGTAGAAGACAAACCAGCACAGATGGGGGACATCGTAACAATCAATTTCGAAGGTTTTGTTGATGGTGTTGCATTTGAAGGTGGAAAAGGAGAAGACTATCCTTTAACATTAGGAAGCCATTCTTTTATTGATACATTTGAAGATCAGTTAGTTGGTAAAAATCTAAATGATGAGATAGAAATTAACGTAACATTCCCAGAAGAATATCAAGCAGCTGAACTTGCAGGAAAGGCAGCTTTATTCAACGTAACAATCAAAGAAATCAAAACAAAAGAATTACCTGAAATAGATGATGATTTTGCTCAGGATATTTCTGATTTTGAAACCTTAGCTGACTACAAAGCTGACGTTGAAAAAACTATTTTTGAAAAAAAAGAAAAACAAATCAAGAGTGAAAAAGAAGAAGCTGTAATTGAAAAAATCGTAGAGAATGCAACCATGGATATACCTGAACCAATGATTGACAGCCAAGTTAGACAAATGGCAGACGATTTCGCACAAAGAGTACAGTCTCAAGGATTATCCATTGAGCAGTATTTCCAGTTCACAGGTATGGATTCTAAGAAGTTTTTAGAACAGATGAAACCACAGGCAGTAAAACGCATTCAGACTAGATTAGTTCTTGAAGCAATTGTTAAAGCTGAAAACATTGTAGCTTCCGAAGAAGACATTGAAAAAGAAATCGTTGAAATGTCAGCTATGTATAAAATGGAAGTTGAAAAATTAAAAGAAATCATCGGCGAAAAAGAAAGAGAACAAATCGCACTTGATATGGCAGTACAAAAAGCTGTTGAACTTATTGTTGAAACATCAATTGAAAAATAGGAGGCGAATGATACATGAGTTTAGTACCTTATGTCATTGAGCAAACTAGTCGTGGAGAAAGATCATACGACATTTATAGTAGACTTTTAAAAGATAGAATTATATTTCTCGGAGAGGAAGTAAATGACACAACAGCAAGCATTGTTGTTGCACAGCTACTTTTTCTTGAATCAGAGGATCCGGGAAAAGATATTAATTTATACATCAATAGTCCTGGTGGTTCAATAACCGCTGGTATGGCTATTTATGATACCATGAACTTCATTAAATGTGATGTTTCTACTATCTGTATTGGTATGGCAGCTAGCATGGGAGCTTTCCTTTTAGCTGGTGGTGCTAAGGGTAAGAGACTTGCACTTCCAAACGCAGAAATTATGATTCATCAGCCACTTGGTGGTACTCAGGGTCAGGCTACTGATATGATAATTGCAGCAGAACATATCCGTAAAACGAAAGATAAAATGAATACGATATTAAGCGAAAATACCGGTAAGCCATTAGACATGATCAAAGCAGATACAGAAAGAGATAACTGGAAAACTGCAGAAGAAGCAAAGGAATATGGTCTTATTGATGGCATTATTACTGCTCGTGCTTAAGTACGAAACAGGCGTATAGGAGATTAGAATATGGCAAATCGTGGAGACGATAAAAAACAGCTGAGGTGCTCCTTTTGTAATAAGACACAGGATCAGGTTCGTAAATTGATTGCAGGTCCAAATGTATATATTTGTGATGAATGTATTGAGATTTGTTCCGAGATTATTGAAGAAGAATTCGAGGAAACAGAAGTAGATGAAAGTACAATTAATTTACTAAAGCCAAGGGAAATTAAAGATATCTTAGACCAATATGTAATTGGTCAAGATGAAGCAAAGATGACTTTGGCTGTGTCTGTTTACAACCATTATAAAAGAATAATGGCGGATAAAGACTTAGATGTAGAAATACAAAAGAGTAATATCATTATGGTTGGACCAACTGGATCTGGTAAAACATTCTTAGCGCAAACTCTCGCAAAGCTATTAAATGTTCCATTTGCAATTGCAGATGCTACTGCTTTAACAGAGGCAGGATATGTAGGTGAAGATGTTGAAAATATCTTACTTAAAATTATTCAGGCTGCAGATTATGATATTGAACGTGCAGAACGTGGAATTATCTATATCGATGAAATTGATAAGATTACCAGAAAATCTGAAAATGCATCCATTACAAGGGATGTATCAGGTGAAGGTGTGCAACAAGCATTGCTCAAAATCCTCGAAGGAACGGTAGCAAGTGTTCCTCCACAAGGGGGAAGAAAACATCCACATCAGGAATTTATTCAAATTGATACAACGAATATTTTATTTATCTGTGGTGGAGCTTTTGACGGTTTAGAGAAGATCATTGAAGCAAGAATTGGTGAGAAGTCGATTGGATTTGGGTCTAAGATTGTTGAAATTAATAAAGAAAATGTGGGAGAACTCTTTAAAAAGGTACTTCCTCAGGATTTCGTTAAATATGGCTTAATACCAGAATTTGTCGGACGTGTTCCTGTAAGTGTAGGACTCGATATATTAGATGAAGATGCATTAGTACGAATTTTAACAGAACCTAAAAATGCAATTACGAAGCAGTATAAAAAACTTTTCGAACTTGATGGCGTAGAGCTTGATTTTGAAGAAGATGCAATTCGTGAGATTGCAAAACGTTCTTTTGAACGAAAAACGGGTGCCAGAGGACTACGTGCAATCATGGAATCGGTTATGATGGAATCGATGTATCATATTCCTTCCGATGAAACAGTTGTAAAATGTCTGATTACAAAAGATGCTGTTGATAAAAAAACAGGTGCCGATTTAATCTACTCTGAGGATAATCAGCCTAGAAAAACAGTTGGCAAAAAAGCATCAAAGAAAGCAAATGATGATGAAATTGCATAATTAAAGTATAATCGGTGATTGGAAACGATTACCTGTTACAGGGGACTGTTGCGAAACTTTTATTTTGCAACGGTCTCTTCTTTTACTCATAGATACAGGTTAGGGGGAACAAAGGATGAAAGAGGATAAAAAAGTTTTACCAGTAATAGCGCTTCGCGGAATGACAGTTTTACCGGGGATGATGCTTCATTTTGATATAAAACGAAAAATTTCGATCGCCGCGATGGAAGAATCCATGCTCACGGATCAGATGATGTTTGTTGTAATGCAGCGAGATGAAATGATAGAAATTCCTGCAAGACAAGACTTACACGAAGTGGGTACAATTGCCATGGTAAAACAGATTATTCGTCTTCCAGAAGATGTGATAAGAGTAATGATTGTAGGCCTCCAAAGAGCACTGCTCCAGGATATCATTATGACCGAACCCTATATAAAGGCCGAAGTATCTGTTTATGAGGACCAAAGTCTAGAAATGATAAGTGAGACAGAAAAACAAGCAATGCTTCGTGGTTTAAAAGATTTAGTTACGGTCTATGAAACTGCAGTTGGAAAGATGCCAAATGCAGCAATTCAAAGAATTCACGAAATTGAAAATGTTGAAAAGCTGATGGAAGATATTATCAATAATATTTCAGTATCACCGAATCAAAAGCAGGCTATCTTAGATGAAGTAGAGGTCATCCCTAGATATACCAATTTGTCGGTATTATTAAGCCAGGAGATTGAAATCTTTCGAATAAAAAAAGAATTTCAGGAAAAAGTAAAAGAGCATGTAGATAAAAATCAAAAAGAATATCTTTTACGTGAACAATTGAAGGTGATTCAAGAAGAACTTGGTGAGTCAAACATCGAAAGCGATGTAGAAGCTTTTTGTAATAAATTAAGAAAATTAAATGCCTCCAAAGAGGTAAAAGATAGAATTCAAAAAGAAATTGACCGCTTTAAAAATATTGGATCGAATTCTTCTGAAAGCAGTGTATCCAGAGGGTATATTGAGACTTTACTTGCACTTCCATGGGATAACGTGAGTGATGACAATGAAGATATTAAGCGTGCGAAAAAGATATTAAGTGAAGAACATTATGGACTCGAAAAGGTGAAAGAAAGAGTTCTTGAGTTTTTGGCAGTGCGTGCATTAAATGGGGGAGGCGAAAGCCCAATTATTTGTCTAGTGGGGCCTCCAGGTACTGGAAAGACTTCGATTGCAAGAAGCGTTGCAAGTGCACTCAATAAGCAGTATGTAAGAATATGCCTTGGCGGTATCCGCGATGAAGCAGAGATTCGTGGACATCGCAGAACCTATGTTGGAGCAATGCCTGGACGGATAGCAACAGGACTTAAAAATGCAAAGGTAAAAAATCCATTAATGCTACTCGATGAAATTGATAAGGTTAGTAGTGATTATAAAGGAGATACCTCTTCTGCTCTTTTAGAAGTACTTGATTCGGAACAAAATAGTCGATTTGCAGATCATTATGTAGAAATTCCACTTGATTTATCAGAAGTTATGTTTATTGCAACTGCCAATACCACACAGACTATTCCAAGACCGTTGTTAGATCGTATGGAAGTAATTGAAGTGAGTAGTTATACAGAAAATGAAAAGCTGCATATAGCAAAAGAGCATCTGTTACCAAAAGTGATTGGGAAAAATGGACTTACAAAAAAACAGTGTTCCATTACTACAAAAGCGTTGGAAAAGATTATCAACAGCTATACAAGAGAGGCAGGAGTTCGTAATTTGGAGCGTCGCCTTGGAGAAATATCAAGAAAAGTAGCAAAGGAAATTTTGGAAGACAAAAAAACATCAGTTAAAATAAATGATAAAAATCTGGAGTCTTATTTAGGTAAGGAAAAATATACCTTTCAGGAAGCAAATAAAGAAGATGAAGTCGGAATTGTTAGGGGACTTGCATGGACAAGTGTAGGTGGTGACACCTTGATAATTGAAGTGAATGTTATGCCGGGTAAAGGAGAGGTTCAACTTACTGGACAACTTGGAGACGTAATGAAAGAATCTGCAAGAACTGGCATTAGTTATATTCGTTCCATTAGTGAAAACTATGGAGTGAAGAAGAATTTTTTTGAAAAACATGATATTCATATTCATATACCAGAGGGGGCAGTACCAAAAGACGGGCCTTCTGCAGGTATTACTATGGCGACAGCGATGCTATCAGCGATTCTTGATACAAAGGTAAGAGCAGATATTGCAATGACCGGAGAAATAACGCTTCGAGGAAGAGTGCTTCCTATTGGAGGCCTCAAAGAAAAGATTATAGCGGCAAAAAAAGCAAAGATGAAAGAGGTTTTTGTACCAAAGCAAAATGAGAAGGATATTCATGAATTAGAAGAAGAAATTTTAGAAGGAATAACCATTACGTTTGTTGAAAATATGGAACAAGTTATTTCAAAGGCTTTTTTAAGAGAGGAAAAATAGGAAATGCATGTAAAATCAGTTAATTTAGAAACTGTTTGTGGGATTACCAGTACGTTACCAGAGAATGATAAAATGGAAATTGCATTTGCAGGGAAATCAAATGTTGGGAAATCTTCGTTGATTAATAGCCTTATGAATCGAAAATCATATGCAAGAACCTCACAACAGCCTGGAAAGACACAAACTATTAATTTTTATAATATCAATGAATGCCTTTACTTTGTGGATCTTCCTGGTTACGGATACGCAAAGGTTAACGTAGAGACCAAAGAAAAATGGGGCAGAATGATTAATAATTATTTGAAAAGTTCGAAACAGCTTCGAATCATGTTTCTTTTGGTGGATATTCGTCATGAACCAGGACAAAATGATGTGGATATGTATAAATGGAGCGTAGATTATGGATACAATCCAATTATTATAGCGACAAAATCGGACAAAATAAGTAGAGGTGCGATGCCAAAGCATGCTGAGATTATACGTAAAAAACTAAATTGCATTGAAGGAACTCCTATTATACCTTTCTCAGCCCTAAATAAATCTGGAAAAGAGGAAATCTGGGAGTATATCGAAGATATGCTAGAGTATTACGAAAATGAGGATTAATTTGAGATGATTGGATTAGGAACGATTGTAAATGCAGGTGCGGTAATAATAGGTGGATTGATAGGATTATTATTAAAAGGCGGATTAAAGCAACGTTTTCAGGATATCTTAATGCAGGTTCTGGGTTTGTCTGTTGTTTTTATCGGAATCCAGGGAGTTATGGAAGGTATTGCATCAATGAACAGTATACTAATTATATTGTCATTGGTGTTTGGTGCATTGCTAGGTGAATGGATTAATATTGAAAAGCGTACACAAGATTTTGGGGAATGGTTAAAGCGAAAGGTGAAAAGTGAAAAAGACAACAAGTTTGTCGAAGGATTTGTTTCTACATCTTTTACCATCTGTATTGGTGCAATGGCAATCGTGGGTTCCCTACAAGACGGACTCACGGGTAATGCTAATATGCTTTATCAAAAAGCGATTCTGGATGCGGTGTTTGTAATAATTGCGGCCTCCGCATTTGGAAAGGGACCGATATTTTCAGTCATACCGGTTGTTATTTTACAAGGCAGTATCACACTGTTAGCAAAATATATTGAGCCATTTCTTACGGACGCTGTTATTTCAAACTTATCGGTTGTTGGTTCCATGTTAATATTTTGCGTTGGCGTAAACCTAATGTTTCCTACAAAAATAAAAGTAGCAAACATGTTGCCATGCTTGCTATTTGTAATCATTGGAAGTTTATTTTGTATAGGGTTATAATAAATTTAACATAAGATAGGCATAGATTTCCTGGCTTTTTTCTTTCCAGTTGTTACATATCGAAGTGGCTTCTTCTTCCGAAGTCACATTTAAGCTTATTTCCATAATTTTACTACCGCGTTCTTGTACATAGCAGTGAGCAATGTATTCACCCTTCTTTGCTTCAAAATACTCAGACAGAGTGGAACCCTCTTCTCGCAGCTCATATTTGTTTTCTTTTAAATATTCTATAATTTCAGCTTTAATGGTATCACCAATCTCTTTGTTAAAAAAATCAAGCGTTTCTCTTCCACTATCTGTAATTACAAAATAAGAACTGTTACGGATAGTTTCACCTTTTAATAAAGAAGAAGTTTCTAATTCTTTAATAGCCTGTTGAATATTAAAATAATCAGTGTATCCTCGTTCTAGTATAAAATTTGACATTTGGGCATTTGTCAATGGGAAGTCTACTTTATCTAAAATAAAAAGAATTATTAATTTATAGAGTGTCATTGAATCTGAATTCATAAAATCACCATTCCTTTCCCTGCCAAGAATCTTTTAAAGTTAAATTTCGATTTATTTCATTCATTACATGCTTTTTTTGCATGCTCCAAATAGGAGCTAATAAAAGGTCTTTCGGACCATCACCAGTAATACGATGAATTACAATATCTGGCGGTAGTTGCTCTAAACACTGTATTACCAGTTCAACGTACTCGTCGAGAGAAAATAGTTTGAAATCATCCAAATAATTAACCAAGTCAGTTCCTTTTAATACATGAAGAAGCTGAAGCTTGATTCCTTGTACTGGAAGTTTTCCAATATAACGAACAGATTCTAATATATCGTTATTTGTTTCAAATGGAAGTCCTAGAATCAGATGAACAATAATATCAATATTACGCGTATGAAGATTAGTAACCGCTTCATCAAATACAGAAAGAGGGTAACCACGACGAATAAAATCAGCTGTTTTTTCGTGAATTGTTTGAAGACCAAGCTCTACCCAAACGGGCTTGATTTGATTTAGGTTTTCTAAAAGATCAAGAACCTCTGTAGATAGACAATCTGGTCTGGTTCCAATCGATAAAGCGACAATGGATGGATGGTTAATTGCCTCCGTAAACAAGTCTCTTAGATATGTGATGGGTGCATACGTATTCGTATAAGACTGAAAATAAGCAATAAATTTATTGCATACCAGTGACTTTTGATTTTTCCGCTTGGAAGTTCGAATCCCTTCAATTGCCAAATTAATCTGCTCGGTCACTGAGGATAAATGGGGAGCAGCAAAATCACCACTTCCACCTGCACTGCAAAAAATACAACCTTTGTCACCCAGGGTGCCGTCACGGTTTGGACATGTCATTCCACCATCCAAAGCAACTTTGTATACTTTTTCACTAAATTGCTGTTTAGCGTAGTAATCCAAAGAAAAATACCGCTTGTCATTCCATATTCTAGATACCTGTTTTTCCATGGTTCTCCTTACTTTATATGTGCTTTTACCGCTTCACTTACAACTTTTGCAACTTCTGGGTTAAATGCTTCTGGCAAAATATTGTCTTCTGTTAAGTCCTCTTCTTTCACAAGGCTTGCAATAGCAAGTGCAGTAGCAAGTTTCATTTCTTCCGTTATCAAGGATGCACGTCCCTCTAATGCACCCTTAAAGATTCCTGGGAAGGCAACTACATTATTTACCTGATTTGGAAAATCAGAACGTCCGGTACCAACTACTCGTGCACCTGCGGCCTTTGCTACATCTGGCATAATTTCGGGTACCGGATTTGCCATTGCAAATAAAATGGAATCTTTATTCATGGAAGATACCATTTCGGAAGTTACAATATTTGGCGCCGAAACCCCGATAAAGATATCAGCTCCAATCAAAGCATCTGCCAAGGTACCTTCTTTTTCGTTTAAATTGGTGTAGGAAAGCATTTCTTTTTGCATCCAGTTTAATTCTTCGGTTGACTTTGTTAAAATTCCAGCGCGGTCACAAAGCATAATGTTCTTAAAACCATAAGATAGTAATAGTTTTGTAATAGCAATTCCTGCAGACCCAGCACCATTTACAACAACGTTGCAAGCTTCCTTTTCTTTTCCCACTACTTTAAGTGCATTGATAATTCCGGCAAGAACAACGATGGCCGTACCATGCTGATCATCATGAAAAACTGGAATATTTAAAAGTGCTTGCAGTCTGGTTTCGATTTCGAAGCAACGTGGCGCTGAAATATCTTCTAGATTGATTCCACCAAAAACTGGGGCAATGTTTACTATGGTTTTAATAATTTCTTCAGTATCTTGTGTATCTAAACAGATAGGAAATGCATTTACTCCGCCGAACTCTTTGAAAAGAACACATTTTCCTTCCATTACTGGCATTGCGGCAAGTGGACCAATGTTACCAAGGCCAAGAACAGCACTACCATCGGATATAACGGCAACGGTATTTGACTTAATAGTATATTTATATGCAGCATTACTATCTTTAGCAATTACCTTACATGGTTCTGCAACACCAGGAGTATAAGAAAGAGCTAAATCTTCCCTCGTTTTTACCTGACATTTTGGTGTAGTATCTAGCTTTCCATTCCATTTTTCATGAAGAGCAAGTGCCTTTTCAAATGTTGTCATTTTATGCATTCTCCTATCCTTTTTATCATCTTTTTTTATGGGACATCATTGTTAATCATAACATTATGAAATATGTAAATCAAGGAAAAAAACGTTGCATTTTACTTTGTTACGTGTATAATTAAACCTATCAGAAAAAATTTGAAATACATGTCAAATAATTCTTTTGCAAATCTGCAAAACGAATCCACATAAAGGAGAACATATGAGTAGTAATTACGAAACCCTGTCTTTGACAGAGCTAAAGGTAATTGCCAAAGAAAAAGGAGTAAAGAATATTTCTGCGCTTAGAAAGCAGGAATTAATCGAAGAGCTCCAAGGCATAGAAGATAAATTGACTAAAAAAGAGGACTTAGAAAAAAACACACAAGAATTGGCTCCGAAAAAGGATGTCAAAGAAAAAGAAGCATCTACGGATATTGAACATTTAGATAGTGGTGAAGTAAAGGAAGGAATTCTAGAAGTACTCCCAGACGGCTATGGATTTATTCGTTGCGATAATTATTTACCTGGAGAAAATGATGTGTATGTATCACCCGCTCAGATTCGCCGATTTAATTTAAAAACGGGGGATATTGTAGTTGGTAATATTAGAGTAAAAAATCAAAATGAGAAATTCAGTGCATTACTTTTTGTTAAAGGTGTAAATGGTTTTCATCCTGCAGAAGCACAAAAACGTAAAAAATTTGAAGAATTAACCCCTATTTTCCCAAATGATCGAATTCATCTTGAGACACCAGGCTGCAGTGTGGGCATGCGTATGATGGACTTAGTGTCACCAATTGGTAAAGGGCAAAGAGGTATGATCGTATCTCCACCCAAGGCTGGTAAGACAACTCTTTTAAAACAGGTAGCCAAGGCAATTACAAAGAATCATCCACAGATGAACCTTATCATCCTATTAATAGACGAGCGACCAGAGGAAGTTACGGATATTAAAGAATCCATTGAAGGAAAAAACGTTGAAGTTATTTATTCGACCTTTGATGAGTTACCAGAAAATCATAAACGTGTATCGGAAATGGTAATTGAACGTGCCAGACGTCTTGTTGAACATAAAAAGGATGTCGTTATTTTATTAGATAGCATTACAAGACTCGCCCGTGCGTATAATCTAACCGTGCAGGCAAGTGGACGAACCTTATCAGGTGGTCTTGATCCGGCAGCTCTACATATGCCAAAAAAATTCTTTGGTGCAGCGCGAAACATGAGAGAGGGCGGAAGCTTGACTATCTTAGCCACTGCTTTAGTAGAAACAGGAAGCCGTATGGACGATGTTGTATTTGAAGAATTCAAAGGTACTGGTAATATGGAATTGGTGCTGGATCGTAGTCTTTCTGAAAAACGAATCTTTCCAGCAATCGATCTAATGAAGTCAAGTACCCGTAGAGATGATTTGCTTTTAAGTCAAGAGGAATCGGAAGCAAACCTACTTATTCATAAAGCACTGAGTGGATTGCGATCGGAAGAGGCCTTGGAGCGAATCATAGATATGTATGTAAAAACGAAGAATAATGAAGAATTTGTACAAATGATTCGTAAAGTAAAGATTATTGGCTAATATGCTTGCTTTTTATGGAAATGTGTGGTATAGTAAGAAAGCTGTTTATACAGATAAACGACACAATCGGTTGGGACCGATAAAATATCAGTGAGGTGAAAAAAATGAAACAAGGAATACATCCAAATTATTTTCAAGCAAAGGTTGCTTGTAACTGCGGTAACGAATTTGTAACAGGATCCACAAACCAAGAAATCCATGTGGAAATTTGTTCAAAATGTCATTCATTCTATACAGGACAACAAAAAGCTGCTAAGGCTCGTGGCGCTATTGACAAGTTCAATCGTAGATATGGTATGAAACAGGACAACGAATAAGATGAATTTAGGTTGAGGTTGTGATTAATCTCAACCTTTTTCTTCATTATATAGAAGGGAGCATACTATGAAATCGTCAGGAATTGGGGGACAGGCTGTCATCGAGGGAGTTATGATGAAAAACCAAGATGTCTATGCCATTGCGGTTCGTAAACCAGATAAAAAAATCGAAGTAAAAAATGAAGAATATAAAAGTATTCAAAAAAAATATCCGTTTTTAAAACTTCCAATTATTCGAGGTATGGTCTCTTTTGCAGAATCAATGGTAATCGGAATGAAAACATTGACATATTCTGCAAGTTTTTATGAAGAAGAGGAAGCAAAGCCTACGAAAATGGAAGAAACACTAGGAAAGGTTTTTAAAGAAAAGACCGAATCTGTTGTGATGGGCGCAACGGTAGTATTTTCGATTATCTTGGCAGTTGCTATTTTTATGATATTACCTTTCTTTATTGCAGAAGCTTTCAAAAAAGTAGTTACAAACACTACAGTTCTTGCTTTAATTGAGGGACTCATTCGGATTACTATTTTTATTACTTATATAGTTGCAATATCCTTTATGAATGATATAAAGAGGGTATTTATGTACCACGGTGCAGAACATAAAACGATTAATTGCATAGAAAAAGGATTACCTTTAACTGTGAAAAATGTAAGAAAGCAATCCAAGGCTCATAAACGTTGTGGCACGAGCTTCTTATTTATAGTTATGTTTGTTAGTATTATTTTCTTTTTGTTTATTCGTGTAGATAATGTATGGCTGAGAATGGTATTTCGCATTCTATTAGTACCAGTAATTGCAGGAGTATCCTATGAATTTATCCGCTTAGCAGGCAACAGTGAATCAATAATTGTTGATATTTTAAGTAAACCAGGTTTATGGTTGCAGTCTTTAACAACAAGGGAACCGGACGATTCAATGATTGAGGTTGCAATTGCATCCGTGGAAGCAGTCTTTGACTGGAAAAAATATCAAGAAGAAGCAAAAAAAGAAAAATCTTTTGATAAGCAAGCGAAAGCTGAAGAAGAGAAAAAAGTAGTTGCAAGTCATACAGACTCAGAAATAGCAGCAACGAAAGAAGTTGAGGTTTCAACGAAAGAAGACAAGGTATCAGAAAAAGAAGTCAAGATTTCAGCGAAAGATCGAGTGAAAGCAATAGAACCATATCATATAGTACCAGGTGTTTTAGATGAAGATGAAGATGATGAAATACTCAGTGCCCTTGATAAATACTTCGTTTTTGAAGAAGAGAAAAAGGAACCATGATGAATATCGAACAACTACTTCAGGCTGGGGAGCATGTGCTTTTCCAGTCTGAAATCACGGAATCGAAAATAGATGCTTGGTATCTCATGGAATATTGTTTCCATTTGAATCGGGTATCTTTTTGGGTTAATAAAACCAAATTAGTTAGTCAAGAAGAAGAACACGAATACCTTGCATTGATTAAACAAAGAAGTGAGCACATTCCACTTCAATATATAACTGGTGAACAAGAATTTATGGGATTATCATTTAAAGTCAATGAACATGTTCTAATCCCTAGACAAGATACGGAGTGTCTGGTTGAAAAAGTGTTATCGATATGTAAAAATAAAAAAATACTTGATATGTGTACAGGTTCTGGCTGTATTGCAATTAGTCTTCAAAAATTAGGAGAGGCAAAAGAAACCTGTGGGGTAGATATATCAGATGAGGCATTAGCGGTTGCAAGAGAAAATGCGAAAGGGAACGAAGTCAATGTAGAATGGATACAAAGTGATTTGTTTGAGTCAATTTCTGAGAAATATGATATAATCGTATCAAATCCTCCCTATATAGAGAGCGAAGAAGTAGATAAACTTATGCCCGAGGTACGTATTCATGAACCTAGAATAGCACTCGATGGGAAAGAAGATGGCCTGTTTTTTTATCAATCTATTATTGAAAAGGCAAAGGATTATCTTTTAGAGGATGGATGGATATTTTTTGAAATTGGATATAACCAAGGTGAATCAGTAAAACAATTATTAAAAAAGGCTAATTATAATGAAGTAGAAGTAATAAAAGATCTAAGCGGCCTAGACCGAGTAGTATTTGGTAAATGTAAAGGATAACGGAGGACAAATATGTTTGATATGTTAGAAGATATAATCATCCGGTTTGAAGAAATTTTAAATGAACTTCAAGAACCGAGTTGTATCAATAATCAGGATCGATTTCGTAAACTCATGAAAGAGCAGACCGATTTAAGTCCAATTGTTGAAAAGTATAAAGAGTATAAGGCGGCAAAAGCTGGAATCGAAGATAGCCTTGCTATTTTGGATGAAGAAAGTGATGAAGAAATGCGCGAGCTTGCCAAAGAAGAATTAAATGAATGTAAGTCAAATTTAGTGCAAATTGAAATAGATTTAAAAATTCTATTACTACCAAAAGACCCGAATGATGAAAAGAATGTAATTGTTGAAATTCGTGGTGGAGCAGGTGGAGATGAAGCCGCATTATTTGCCGCTGAATTATTCCGTATGTATTCAAGATATGCCGAACGAAATCGCTGGAAGGTTGATATGATGAACCTGAATGAGAATGGAATTGGCGGATTTAAAGAAGTAGTGTTTATGATAGCTGGAAATGGCTCCTATTCAAAGCTGAAATATGAGAGCGGTGTGCATCGAGTACAACGTATCCCGGTCACAGAATCTGGTGGACGTATTCATACATCAACCGCAACCGTTGCAATCATGCCGGAAGCAGAAGAAGTGGATGTACAGTTAGATATGAATGATTGCAAATTTGATGTTTTCCGTGCATCGGGAAATGGTGGACAATGCGTAAATACAACGGATTCAGCAGTTCGATTAACACATATTCCAACAGGTATAGTAATTTCTTGTCAGGATGAAAAATCACAGCTCAAAAACAAAGATAAAGCACTCAAAATTCTTCGCTCCAAGTTGTTTGAATTAGAACAACAAAAGGCGCATGATGCAGAAGCAGAAGCTAGAAAAAGTCAGGTAGGAACTGGAGATCGTTCAGAAAAGATTCGTACCTATAACTTCCCCCAAGGAAGAGTAACAGACCACCGAATTAAATTTACATCTCATCGATTGGATGATATTTTAGATGGTGATATTACGGAAGTAATTGATAGTTTAACTGCAGCAGATCAGGCAGCAAAACTTAGCAATATGCAAAATAATGACTAGGAAATATCAGGAGGCGTAAGATAGGTATGTTTCGTTTAGTAAAGAGGACTCTGACTACAACTCAGATTATAGCGGCAGGATTCCTCATAGCAATTATCATTGGAACTTTTTTGCTTTGTTTACCAATAGCTTCCCAATCAAGAACATGGACGCCAGTTATTGACGCTATGTTTATGGCAACAACGTCTCTTTGTGTTACAGGGTTGGTAACTCTTACAACGGTAGAGCACTGGAGCTTATTTGGACAAGTAGTAATCCTATTTTTGATTCAGTTTGGTGGCCTTGGAGTAGTTACATTTACAACTACAATGTTACTTGTTTTGAGAAAAAGAATAACTTTAAAGGAACGAATTTTAATCCAGGACGCATATAACTTAGATACCTTGCGAGGATTAGTAAGGCTTACAAAGAAAATATTAAAGGCAACTCTTATAGTTGAAGGTACAGGCGCTGTATTTTTAGCAATTCAATTTGTACATGACTATGACTTCTTTCCTGGAGTATGGAAAGCCATCTTTACGTCCGTGTCTGCAATGTGTAATGCAGGTATAGATTTGATGGGTGCGTATAGTTTGACTCCATATCAGGGGAATGTTTTAATCAACTTTACAATTATGATACTTATCGTACTTGGAGGTATTGGATTTCCTGTTTGGTGGGATGTTGTCGAACAAGTAAAGGAACTACGAAAGAAAAAATTCAAACTTTCTCCTAAAAAATTTTTTGCTAAGTTAACACTTCATACAAAAATTGTAATTACTGTGACGTTGATATTGATTTTTGGTGGTATGCTTCTTATTTTCATTCTGGAATATACAAATCCAGATACGATAGGTACAATGCCATTGTGGGAAAAACTAATGGCATCTCTCTTTCAATCAGTAACAACAAGAACTGCAGGATTTCTAACAATTCCGCAAGAATGCTTAAAAGATACAACAGCATTTATTTGTATTATCTTAATGTTTATTGGTGGTTCACCATCTGGTACTGCCGGTGGTGTAAAAACGGTTACGATTGCAATGATGATTCTTTCAGCTTATTGCATAATGAAAGGTAGAGAAGATACTGAAGTATTTCATCGTAAGGTACCTGCAAATATAATAAGAAAGAGTCTTGCTGTTGTAATGGTTAGTTTAGGCGTTTTAATTACTTCAACCATACTGCTTTCTCTTACAGAGAATGCAAAATTTTTAGATGTTTTTTATGAAACAACATCTGCCCTTGCAACCGTTGGTTTATCACGTGGACTAACTGGAAACTTAACATTTTTAGGGAAAATCATTATTATAGCTACCATGTATATTGGACGTATTGGACCAATTTCACTTGCATTATTTTTTAACTCAAGCAAAAAAACAACACATAGAAGCCTTCCAGAAGGCAAAATAATGGTAGGATAAAAGAGAGGAATAAAAATGAAGAACAAAGAATTTGTAGTTTTTGGATTAGGTCGATTTGGAAAGAGCGTTGCCATAACATTAGCTGAAAGTGGCTGTGAGGTTCTTGTTGTTGATAATAATGAGGATAAGATTCATGATATAGCAGATTCAGTTACATATGCAGTAAAGGCAGATGTAACCGATGCAGAGACATTGTCTTCTCTTGGTATTGGAAATTTTGATGGTGCTGTTATTGCAATTGGAGAACACTTAGAAGCAAGTGTTCTTGGCACTATTTTGGTAAAAGAAATGGGTATTCCGTATGTACTTGCAAAGGTTCAGACAGAAACACAAGCAAAGGTTCTTATGAAAGTGGGAGCGGATAAGGTAGTATTTCCTGAGAAAGAAACGGGAATTCGTATTGCAAATAAATTAATTCATGGCAATTTCTTTGATGCAGTTGAATTATCCTCTACTTATAGTTTGATGGAAATTAATGCGAAAGCAGAGTGGGACGGACATACACTAAAAGAATTAGATTTTAGAAAAAAATATGATATCAATGTAATCGGTATAAAAAATGATGGTAAACTTAATATTAATCCATTGGCAGATCAGGTTTTGTCACACAAAGATGTACTAGTAGTAATTGGCGAAAATGATCAACTAACAAGATTACAGGGTGATAAATAGAGGGAGTTTATGATTAGCAGTACGAGCAATACCCAAATAAAAGAAATTGAAAAGCTTCAAAAAAAGGCAAAGATTCGTAAGGAAACAAAAACGTTTATTGTCGAAGGTAAAAAGATGGTAGAGGAAGCAGGGGAGCGAATCGTTAAAGTCTATATTTCGGAAAGTTATTATGAAGAAGGTGGGCTAACGACAGAGCTTACGGCTACTCATGACTTTGAAGTAGTAACTGATAAGGTCTTTAAAGAGGTATCTGATACGATGACACCGCAAGGTATTTTGGCGATAGTAAATATGCCAGAGTATACGTTAGAGGAATTTCTTTTAAACAAAAACCCAATTTTTATATTATTAGAAGATTTACGTGACCCAGGTAATTTAGGTACAATTATGCGAACAGCAGAAGGTGCAGGAGTGAGTGGTATTATCTTGAGTAAAGACTGCGTTGACCTTTTTAACCCTAAGGTAGTACGTGCTACGATGGGATCTATTTTTCGTATTCCTTTTGTATATGTAGAAGATTTTGGGGAAACAGTATCGTATCTTCAGCAAAAAGGGATTTTACTTTATGCTACGCATTTAAGGGGCGTGAATGATTACGATAGAGAAAATTATGCTGATGCATGCGGTATTATCATTGGAAACGAGGCAAACGGCATTACACAGTCAACGGCAAATCGTGCGGACTGCCTGGTAAAGATCCCAATGGAAGGCAAAGTTGAGTCTTTGAATGCGGCAATTGCATCTGGGCTTATGATGTATGAAGTATATCGTCAGCGAAGAGTAAAATAAATTCAATTCGTAAAATGCACCGTAATGTTTGATGTAGTATAGAGAACATTTCGGTGCATTTTAATAGGAGGAGTCTGAATGAATACAGGAGTTGTTTTAGTAGCTGCAAATATGCAATCAAAAGAAAAAGGATTTGTACCTTTGATGGAGGTTGGGTCTATAACCGTAGTTGAGCGTGTGGTTGCAACTTTCCATCAGGCGGGAATTAACAAGATTGTATTAGTAACGGGAGAATATGCACAGGAAGTAGAAAAGCAAGTGCCACATATGGGTGTGATTTGCCTTCGTGACGAAAATTTTGAAAAGTCTGATATGCTTCATACAGCACAAATTGGTTTTTCATACTTGGAGACTATTTGTGATCGTATTGCTTTTTGCCCTGTTGATGTACCAATGTTTACAGTAGAAACAGTAAAAAAGCTTATGAATAGTAATGAATTGATAATTTGCCCATCCTATCAAGGAAGGGGAGGGCATCCGCTAGTTATAGATGCCTCAATTGTTCCATATATTCTGAAATATGAGGGGGAAGGCGGTATTGAAGCTGCGATTCGAACCAGTGACATGGAGAAGAAATGGCTGGAAGTAGAAGATGAGGGGACATTACTTGATATAACTAAAAAACCCGTCTCTTCAAAATTAATTGAGGCTCATAAGTTACAGATGCTACACCCATCTCTTAAAATTTCAATTGCGAAAGAGCAAAACTTCTTTGGTCCAGGCACCGATCAACTACTTGATTTAATTGAACATACAGGATCCGTTCGTAATGCCTGCCAGCTTATGCATATTTCCTATAGTAAAGGGTGGAAAATGATACGCTTAATGGAAGAACAATGGGGACATCCGATTGTAGAGCGAAAACAGGGTGGAGTGACCGGCGGAAGCTCCTATTTGACAGAAGAAGGAAAAGATTTGATACAACGTTATAAATCCTTTCAAACTGAAATTATAGATCAAGCAAATATAATATTTAATAAGTATTTTTCGGATCATAAATAAGTTAACTGAAATTGCTATTGCTAAAACTTTTTTTGCAGTAGCAAATTTTATTATACATCGACTTGTATTTAAATACAAGTCGATGTATAATAATTGTTATAAAATAAAAGGAGAGTATACTATGAAGAGAAAAAATTTATTAACAATGTTTAGTTTTGTTCTACTTGTAGCAATCATGTTAACTGCATGCAAAAGTAAAGATGCAAAGACGACTCAATCATCGGATGCGCAGGCGGAAACTGAGGCAACTGCTACAGCAGAGCCAGTGACCATTTTAATTGCAGCAGCTTCAAGCCTTGAATATTCTTATACCGAGGAACTTATTCCGATGTTTCAAGAAAAATATCCAAACATTACAGTGGAAGGCACTTATGACAGCTCAGGAAAATTGCAGACACAGATTGAAGAGGGAATGGACGCGGATATTTTTATGTCAGCAGCAAAAAAACAGATGACTGCATTAACAGATGAAAGTTTAATTGATAGTGATTCTGTTGTGGATTTATTAGAAAACAAAATTGTATTAATAACTGGAAAAGAAAACAAAGATTCTTTGGCTGTTTTTGAAGATATTGCGAAAGTCAAGACAATAGCAATAGGTGATCCAGAAAGTGTTCCAGCTGGTCAATATGCAAAAGAAGCATTGACAAGTCTTGGTTTATGGGATACCGTAGGAGCTAAAGCAAGCCTTGGAACCAATGTAACAGAAGTGCTTAACTGGGTTACAGCTGGAAGTGCAGACGCAGGAGTTGTATATGCAACGGATGCAGCAACAACTCAAGATGTTACTGTAATAGCAGAAGCGCCAGAAGGAGCATTAGCACAACCAGTTCTATATCCAATTGGTATTCTTACCAATTCAACCAAGAAGGATGCAGCCAAACTTTTTGCAGAATTTCTTCAGTCAGATGAAGCACTGGCTGTATTCGAAAAATATGGGTTTACTATAAATAAATAGCGAATCGAGGACGGAAAGTGGATATATCACCAATACTAATATCAATGAAAACGGCTACGCTGTCAATTATTATTACCTTTTTTCTGGGAATTTTAGCAGCAAAGTTCGTTGTAAATATCAAACGAGAAGGTTTAAAAAGTATACTGGATGGGTTACTTACCATGCCGTTGGTTTTACCGCCAACAGTAGCTGGATTCTTCTTATTATACCTCTTTGGTGTGAAAAGGCCGATTGGACGATTTTTTGTTGAATATTTCAGTGTAAAAATTGCCTTTTCCTGGGGAGCAACGGTATTAGCAGCGGTGGTAATCTCTTTCCCACTTATGTATCGATCCGCGAGAGCGGCATTTGAGCAGGTGGATGAAAATATATTAGCAGCAGCAAGAACCTTAGGGATATCAGAATGGAATATCTTTTGGAAAATTCAACTTCCAAATGCCCTTCCTGGTGTTGCATCCGGTGGAATCCTGGCTTTTTCAAGAGGCCTTGGGGAATTTGGAGCAACGGCAATGATTGCAGGAAATATGGCGGGAAAAACTAGAACGCTTCCACTTGCTGTATATTCAGCAGTAGCTTCTGGTGATATGGAAACAGCATATTCGTATGTATGGATTATTGTTGGAATCTCTTTTACGGTAGTTGTCCTTATGAATTATTTCGCAGCGAAAGAACGAAAGAAGAGGTAAGCCTTGATGGGACTAACAGTTGATATAAAAAAACAATTGAAAGAATTTAATTTGGATGTTATTTTTGAAGCACCGATTGGCTGCATGGGAATATTAGGAGCTTCTGGTTGCGGAAAGAGCATGACACTAAAGGCAATTGCAGGAATTATTACACCAGATTCCGGAAAAATAATTCATAATGAGACTACATTTTTTAATCATGTTAAGAAGATAGATCAAAAACCACAAAATCGAAAGGTTGGTTTTTTATTTCAAAATTATGCCTTATTTCCGAATATGACAGTGGAAGAGAATATATATGCTGGACTTTTGAAAAAGACGCCTGAGCATACAAAACAGGTAAAAGATGCCGTCGAGCGATTTCATTTGTGGGGTTTAGAAAAAAGATATCCTAAGATGTTATCCGGTGGACAACAACAGAGGGTAGCACTAGCAAGAATATTAGTGTGTGATCCCGAAATACTTCTTTTGGATGAACCTTTTTCAGCATTGGATGCTTATTTAAAAGAAGAACTACAGCTTGAGCTGAGGGAGCTATTAAAAGGATTTAAGGGAAGTGCTATTTTAGTTACCCATGATAGAGATGAAGCTTATAAATTATGTGACAATCTTATGGTGATGGAGAATGGAACTGTGATATCACAAGGCAATACGAAACAAATGTTTACTTGCCCAACGAACTATCAAACAGCTAGACTTACCGGCTGTAAAAATATATCAAAAGCGGTAAAATTAGGTGAACATAAGGTGAAAGCAACCGATTGGAAGCTGGAACTTACTATTTCAAAGTCGGTACCAGATGATATACAATATGTGGGAGTCCGTGCACATGATTTTAGTCCTGTTTTAGAAAAGTCAGAAGAAATGCAAAATTTATTTGAGATTTTACATCCTGAGATTGTGTATGCACCTTTTGAAGAAAACCTCATTTTTGAAGCTCCAAGTGGAGCACATATTTGGTGGAAAATCGGTAGAGAGCAAAAGGGTATGCAAAGCGACGTGCCAAAGTATCTACGCGTTGATCCTAAAAATATTATGATTTTATATTAGCAGTAACACAACATTTAAGAGTGTTTTCTGGAAACAGAGCACTCTATTTTTTGCGTGTAGCTACAGACAATCTTTTGCTTTTTGCCACAGGGCGTTGGAATCAATAATTTTATATCGGGTGCGAGAGCATTTTTGTAAAATTCTATGTTCGCAAAGCAGGGCCATACTCCGTAAAAGGTGGCGATAACTTGTACCTAAAAGTTCAGCTATTTCCGTTAGGTTTTCTTGGAAGTAACCATTTTCGTTTGTCGCTTCAATATAGGCACATAAGCGATTTTCGATCGTATAGAGCATATTAGTAGCATTACGCTTTGAACTTATCATAAACTTCTCTGTAATGGTTTCAGAGGTACATTTTAAAAAGGTTAGGTTTTGATCCAATGCTAGCTTACATAGTTTCATTGGAATGCCAATGCAGTATACGGGAGTAATCGCAGTAGCAGTAGCTGTGCCAATGTTATCAAGCATCAGCTCAACATCACCAAGTACGGTACCCGGATAGTAAAAGCTCAATAGTAAAGTTTTCCCATTTGCCTCGGTAATACAAACCTTTACCTTTCCTACAATTAGAAATAGAAGATAAGAAAATGCTTCACCTTCTTTGCATAGAAGTTCACCTTTTTGATAAGATAGAAGGATGGCTTCTTTTTTTAATGCATCAGGGATATGATACAAGTTTAGTTTTTCTAATTGTTTCTCTGTTAAATTATCCAGCTTCAAAGAAAAGCCTCCTTTCGTTATGATTATAGTGTACCATAATAATTTTCAACTTAACATGACATAAGTCATATCTGTAAGGAAAGTAGATTTAGTATGCTTAAATAAACGAAAGGAGGGATGATATGTATTATTTGTTAGCAATTCTATGTGGCATGTTTATAGCTTCTATGATTGCAATTAATGGAAATCTTACTTCTTGGTGTGGGGTGTATGTAGCAACGGTACTTATCCATCTTATCGGATTAGTGCCACTTAGCATTGTTGTAAAGGTAAAGCATGTAAAATTGAGAACCTCAAAGGAGATTCCTTTTTACTATTTTTTAGGTGGTGCTATTGGCGTTGGAACGACGGTGTTTAATAATATAGCATTTGGAACTATAAGTATTTCTGCGATATTAGCACTAGGTTTATTGGGACAGAGTACTACGTCTATTTTAATAGATCAATTTGGATGGTTTGGAATGGAGAGACGACCATTTAATAAAAAGAAGATAATCGGACTTATATTTGTACTCTTTGGAATTCTATTATTAATTACACTTTAGGAGGTTGTAACTATGATTGTTGCTATTATCGTATCTTTGCTAGCAGGATGTGCAATTGTGCTGTCACGAACGGTAAATGCTAAACTTGCATTGGAAACAAGTCTAATCACAAGTACTTTTTATAATTTTTTGATTGGATTTGTTGTTTCTTTAATGGCTCTTCTCTTACTTGGAAGGAAAGAACTTAATTTACTTCCTGTCTCAATATCAACAAAAGGCTGGATTTATATAGGTGGAATTGTTGGAATATTGGTCGTTCTTATTTTAAACTATACGGTAACAAATATTCCTGCATTTTATATGACATTACTTATTTTTACCGGTCAATTATTTACTGGTATTATATTAGATGTATTGATATCACATTCATTTTCAGCAAAACAGATGCTAGGAGGAGCGTTTGTTGCATTCGGTCTTTCTGTAAACCTATACATTGATCGGAGAGAATCACAAAAAATGAAAAAGAGGTAGTTTGGTTCCTTGACACACAGAAAAATTGTATTATTATAATAGGAAGAAAGAGTTTGAGTGACGCTAATGCGGTAGAAATGAGGAGTAAAATGTTAGATTATCTTATTAAACATGGAACAATTGTGGATGGAACAGGGAAACGTGCATTTATTGGTGATATCGGAATCCTTAATGGAAAAATTGCATGCCTTGCTAGTTTGATCAAGGATAAAGCAAAAAATGTGATTGATGCAACTGGTAAATGTGTAACACCGGGATTTATTGATATACATCGACATGCCGATGCCAATGTATTTTTACCAGAATTCGGAGAATTGGAAATACGCCAGGGCCTGACAACCATCATAAATGGTAATTGTGGACTTAGTATTATCCCTTGCCCACAAGAACATAAGGCAGAGATATTTGATTTTTTGAAAGCGATTATTGGAGAAGTAAAATGCAGGGAAGAATTTGAGGATTATGCGTCCTACATGAAGGTGCTTAGAACACAGAAGATTCCTGTTAATGTCGGAATGCTTCTCGGAGACGGAACCGTAAGAGCTGCTGTAAAGGGTTATGCGACTGGAAAACTGACAAAAGAAGAATTAGAAGAAGCAAGAGAGTACATTCGAAGATCCCTTAAAGAAGGTGCAATGGGAGTTAGCCTTGGTATTGTCTATGCACCAGAATACAACTATGATTTAGACGATTTTGTTGAAGTATTGCAACCGATGAAAGATTATAAAGTTCCTTTGGTCACACATATCCGTGGGGAAGGTGATATCTTCAAAGAATCCGTGGAAGAAGTGATTGAGATTGCAAGAAGGCTTGGCGTACCACTACATATCAGTCATTTAAAATGTATTGGAAAGAGAAACTGGGGACATGGCGTCGATACCGTACTCTCTTTAATCAATGAAGCTCGAAAGGAAGGAATGGACGTAACTTGTGATGTTTATCCATATACAGCTGGATCTACCCAGTTGATACAAGTGTTACCTCTGGATTATTTGGAGGGTGGATTTACAGAAATCGTGAAGCGACTTCAAGATGTGGAAAAGAGAAAAGAACTGACGCAGCGATTAAAAACACCATCCGATTCGTTTGAGAATCTTGTATCTTCGATTGGATGGGGAAATATTCGCGTTACAACCGTTCAAACCGAAAAGAATATGCAATATATAGGTAAGTCAATTGAAGAGATTGCCAAACTTTTAAACAAGGATCCTTACGATTGCGCTTATGATATGTTAATCGAAGAAAATTGTAACATTGCGATGGTTGATTTTATTACATCCGAAGAAGATATACAAAAAATATTAAAATACCCATATACCAATGTTATTTCTGATACCGTATATCCAACCGGAGGAGTTCCCCACCCAAGAATGTATGGAACCTTTCCTCGTATTATCGAAAAATATGTTTGCAAAGAAAAAGTACTTACCATAGAAGAAGCCGTTTATAAAATGACCGCACTTCCAGCCACTCTTTACCAGATAAACCAAAAGGGAATACTAAAAGAAGGAATGGACGCAGATATCCTAATCTTCGATTTAGATAAAGTGGCCACAAATGCAACCTACGACAATCCAAGATGTTTAGCTACCGGCTTTTCTCATATCTTCGTAAACGGAATACTAGCCGTAAAAGACGATGTATATTTAGCTACAAAAACAGGAAAAATATTAGATTCATTAAAATAAGTATTTGATAGGTTTCATTCAAAAAACTTGAAATCTGGATGATAGGAACGGAATGCCTTATGCGACTGGCTTTGCACCACGCCTTTCCGTTCCTGTCATCCAGCACACCGCCTTTTTGACTACCCACACTCACTTTCACAAGAATACATTGCCCGTCTGCTGATTTTGTACTATAATAAAAGTACATATAGTCGAGAAAAATTGGAGGATAAAATGGGTGATGTATTAAAAGAGATTTTTAAGCCAACCAATTGCAGAAAATGCAAAGAGCGATATGTATATAAAGCTTTTGGAGAATATGAATGCCCAAAGTGCGGCTACATTGAACTGGATGAGTATGGAAAAATTAGAAAATATTTAGAAGAAAATGGTCCCCAACCGGCTATTAATATCTCAATGACTACAAAGATTCCAGTATCCGTTATCGACCAGTACTTAAGGGAAGGAAGACTTGAGATTCCAGAAGATTCTGAGATTTTTATAAAATGCGAAATCTGTGAAACTGCGATTCGTTATGGTAGATATTGTCCTTCCTGCGCTGCAAATTTATCAAAACAGTTTATGAGTGTTTTAATGCCATCCGAAGTAGGTGAAGTACCTAAAAAGATGAAGGGTAAGATGCGCTTTTTGGATAGTGAGAAATCAGCAAAAATCAGTACGCGTAAATGAGGTTGAGTTCCATGGGAAATGAAAAAAATATTGGAAAAAAAGAAATAGAAGAAGCAAAAAAAGAAGCGGCAGCAATTATCAAAGAAGCAGAAGAGTGTGCAAGAGAAATACATGGTGCATCGCTTGAATATGTGGATGAGATGCTTGCCGAAGTTAGTCTTGCGGCTAAAAGGGCCAAAGAAAGTATTCGAATTATCATGGAACAGGCAATGGAAGACCTAGACCTTAAGATTAATATAATTGAAGCCAATCAAAAAGAGATTTTAGAAGATTTAAGAGATTTTTCCCAAAATGGGTCACGACCGATTCGCAGAGCAAACTATGAAATTAAAATTGATGAAAATTATCTACCAAAACAGGAATATCAGATAAAGATACAAGATGGAAAAGAAGAAAAACGTGAAACGATAAGGCCAGCGAAACAGCCATTTGAAATAAAAATAGCAGATGATTGGAAAGATCGAATTGAACATATGCTAGAAGAACAAAACAAACTGTATAGTGAACCAGAAATAAAGAAAGAAGAGAAAGAACCGGAGGATACGAGTTACAAGACAAGTGACTTTGACCTAGATGGTGAATATTTTAATTGGTTGAAAGATAATAAGAAGTAATTAATATAATTTGCATTCCAAATTCAAACGTTTTATTTAATAAGTCATAAGCAACAAAAATCGAGTATCTATTAGAGACTCGATTTTTGTTGCTTATGGATTTTTAAACTATGTTGTTTGTTGATTAAAAATTATGTGATTTCAATCCATGGCACATTAGTTCAAATCATAATTATATACTTTTATCTTTTGGTAAAAGAACATTTAATAAAATAGCTACAAGCGCAGCAGGAACGATTCCAGAGCCACCAAAGATTAATTGAATTGCTTGTGGAGCACTTGAAATTGCTGCAGTATTTGAACCAATTCCATAACCTAAGCCAAGCGCAACTGAGATAATAGTTATATTTCTTGGAGTAATGGCTTCTTTCGTAACAAGCTGTATGCCACTGACAACGATAGAAGCAAACATCATAACAGCTGCACCACCGAGTACGCTTTGTGGCATAATAGAGATAATAGAAGCTAATTTAGGAAATAGTCCGCATGCAATTAAAAATAATGCACCGGTTGAAATGGCAAATAAATTTACAACCTTTGTCATACCAACAAGTCCCACATTTTGACTGAATGACGTATTTGGTAAAACACCAAAAATAGCAGCAAAAGAGGAACCAAGACCATCACATATAACACCACCTGATAATTCACGATCTGTTGCTTCGCGTGAAAGACCACCTTCTGTAATACCAGAGATGTCACCGATTGTTTCTACCGCTGTTACAATAAACATGATACAAATTGGCAAAATTGCTCTAATATCGAAGACTGGCTTTACTGGAAATAATTTGGGGATGGAAAACCAAGATGAATCGGCAACCTTTGTCCAATTTAGAACCCAGGCTTTTGTCATTACAGATATTTCGGAAGTAGTAGGATCTGTATATTCAAACGTTGTTGGTAACACTAATCCCATAATAGCAGCTACGATATAACCTACTATAATACCAATTAAGATAGAAGAAAAACTTGTTATTCCCTTCGTGCAATGCTTTAGTACAATAATAGTGATTAAAACAACAGCTCCGAGGAATAAATTCTCCATTGATCCAAAGTCTTTTGCCTTATTGCCCCCACCAAACGAATTAATACCAACAGAGATTAAGGAAAGACCAATTGTCAAAACTACGGTACCGGTTACAACGGATGGAAAAAACTTACGCAAAGGTTTCAGGAACATACCCAATACACCCTCAAATAATCCACCAATAATGGATGCACCCATAATTGCTCCATAGGCTAAAATTCCACCGCCCATAACAGTTACAACAGAGCTACATACACCGATAAAACCAGAACTTGTACCCATTACAATTGGTAATCTTGCGCCAACAGGTCCAATAGTAAATAATTGAACAAGTGTTACAATACCAGCAATCAACATTGCATTCTGTAGCAAAGATACCTGAAGATCAGATCCAGCTTCAATACCACACGCAGAAGTGATGATAAGTAGAGGCGTTAAGTTACCAACAAACATAGCTAAAACATGTTGCAAACCAAGTGGAATTGCCTGACGTAGTGGGAGTTTTCCTTCCAAAGTCTGTGGGGTTACGTACACTTTTTCGTTACTCATTTGATAGCCCTCCAAATTTAGTCTAATAGTTACAAAAATATTATAAAGGAAAAACTAATTTTGGTCAAATAAAAACGCATAAAATGCAAATTCTAAAATCATCTTGCATTTTTATGCGTCTCTTCCTATTTAATAATATTATATTGTGACTATTTACCAGGATATTTAATTACAGAAGCGATATCAAATCCTTTTAATTTATCACGGCCGTTTAATCCTTCTAGTTCCATTAAGAAAACAATTTTAACAACTTCTCCACCTAATTGAGCTACTAATTTTGTGATTGCTTCAATAGTTCCACCAGTAGCAATTAAATCATCGATAATAACTACTTTCTGACCTGGTTTAATGGAGTCTTTATGCATTTCAATCGATGCAGTGCCGTATTCTAAGTCATATTCCATCTCAATTGTTTCACAAGGTAATTTACCTTTTTTGCGAACAGGAACAAATGATTTTTTTAAATTATATGCAATTGGAACACCAAAAATAAAACCTCTTGATTCAGGTCCCAAAACTACATCAAACTCAACATCTTTTAATGTTTCTTGCATGGAATCAATCGCTAATTGCAAACCATCTGCGTCTTGTAAAATACTTGTAACATCTCTAAAAATAATTCCCTCTTCTGGAAAATCGGGAATACTTCTTATATATTCTTCTATTTTTTTCATTCTTTTTACCCTTCCTATGTGTCTAGTTCGTTAATACGGACATTCCGCTGACTTGTATATTATACCATTTTAATCTAAAATAGCAAGAGAATATAAAGGTTTCTGTTGAAAAAGAGAAGTTTAGATTGATTTTTTGTGTGAAAAAAACTATAATAATACACAATTATATGCACAAAGACGGAATAGGGTGGTGATTGTATGGAATATCAGGGAAGTGAAGAAGACACTGGATCAATTGAAATTGTCGAAAACGGTTTTCAACAACCAGCAAGACCGGAGGATTTTACGGATCCTCAGATTTTGTATGATGAATTGATTGCAGCTATACGTAAGTATCACCCTTCTGCTGATTTGTCTTTAATCGAACAAGCATATCAGTTGGCATACAACGCACATAAGGATCAAAAGCGCAAATCTGGCGAGCCTTATATTATTCATCCGCTGTGTGTTTGTCTTATACTTGCAAGTTTAGAATTAGATAAAGAGACTATCGTGGCGGGACTTTTACATGATGTGGTAGAAGATACCATTATTACCTCGGAACAGGTAGCAAAATTGTTTGGAGATGAAGTCGCACTTTTAGTTGATGGGGTAACAAAACTAACGCAGTTAAATTATGATGCGGATAAGATCGAAATACAGGCAGAAAATCTAAGGAAGATGTTTCTTGCCATGGCAAAGGATATTCGTGTCATCTTAATTAAACTGGCAGACCGTTTGCATAATATGCGTACACTTCAATATATGCGTCCGGAAAAGCAAAAAGAAAAGGCAAGAGAGACCATGGATATTTATGCGCCAATCGCGCAAAGACTTGGTATTTCTAAGATTAAAATTGAACTGGATGATTTATCCTTAAAATATTTGGAACCGGAAGTTTATGCAGATTTAACCGAAAAAATTGCGGCAAGACGATCTGATCGGGAAGAAAGTATAGAAGGAATTGTAAATGAAGTTTTAACGCATATAGAAAATGCTGGAATAGAAGCAAAAATTGATGGGCGCGTTAAACATTTCTTTAGTATTTATAAAAAAATGGTGAATCAAAATAAAACACTTGATCAGATTTATGATTTATTTGCGGTTCGTATTGTAGTGGATTCGGTAAAAGACTGTTATGCAGCACTTGGCGTGATTCATGAAATGTATAAGCCTATACCTGGACGTTTCAAGGATTATATTGCGATGCCAAAACCAAACATGTATCAATCCCTTCATACAACCTTGATTGGTCCAACTGGTCAGCCTTTTGAAATTCAGATTCGTACGTTTGAGATGCATCGTATAGCAGAATATGGTATTGCTGCACATTGGAAATATAAAGAGGGTGCAGATGGAAGAAAGTCGGCAAACAGTGAAGAAGAAAAATTAAATTGGTTAAAACAGATCTTGGAATGGCAAAAAGATATGTCTGATAATAAAGAATTCCTAAGTCTTTTAAAGAGTGACCTCGATTTATTTGCAGACAATGTATATTGTTTTACACCATCAGGAGATGTAAAGAATCTTCCAAATGGATCAACACCAATTGACTTTGCATACAGCATCCATAGTGCTGTAGGTAACAAAATGGTTGGAGCCCGTGTCAATGGAAGATTAGTAACCATTGACTATGTGATTCAAAATGGCGACCGAATTGATATTATGACTTCCCAAAACTCAAAGGGACCAAGTAGAGACTGGTTGTCAGTTGTTAAGAGTACACAGGCTAAAAACAAGATTAATCAATGGTTTAAAACAGAATTAAAAGAAGATAATATTACAAGAGGCAAAGAGCTTTTGGTTGCATATTGCAAATCAAAAGGAATTGTTTTAAGTGATTTTTTAAAGCCAGATTATATGGAAGTATGTATGAGAAAATACGGCTTCCGAGATTGGGAATCTGTGCTCGCTGCAATTGGTCATGGCGGTTTAAAAGAAGGCCAGATAATGAATCGTTTGATCGAAGAATATAATAAAACGGTTCGTAGAAAAATTACGGATGAAAAGGTTCTTGAGACGATTTCAGAAGTACGAGAAGCAAGGCAGCCAGCAACGATTGCAAAATCAAAAAGTGGTATCATGGTAGAGGGAATAAATGACGTAGCAGTGCGATTTTCGAAATGCTGTAGTCCGGTTCCTGGAGACGAAATCATTGGATTTGTTACAAGAGGAAGAGGCGTATCGATTCACCGGACGGATTGTATCAATGTTATTAATTTGCCAGGGGAAGACAGAGCTCGTCTTATTGATGCAGAATGGAGTGCCCCTGTTGATGCAAAGAATGAATTATATGAAGCAGAAATAAAACTTTATGCAATCAATCGAATGGGAATGTTAGCTGATTTGTCGAAGACCTTTACAGAAAATAAAATTGATGTAACTTCGATGAATGTTAGAACGAATAAGCAAGATTTAGCAACTATATCAATAGGATTTGAAATTCATGGAGTTGAACAACTTCGCACACTGGTAAAGAAGCTTCGTAACATTGAGGGTGTAATGGATATAGAAAGGACGTCCGGTTGATGAAAATAGATATTTTAGTACTAGGAATGATTTCTACAAATTGTTATGTTGTTAGTGATGAAATCACCAAAGAAGCAATTGTTATTGATCCTGCAGATGAAGCAGATAAAATTATTGAATTTTTAGAGCGTAATCAATTATCACTACAGGCCATTTTATTAACACATGGTCATTTTGATCATATCCTCGGCGTAGAAGGACTAAAACGACGATTTGCAGTAAAAGTATATGCTAGCAAGGCAGAAGATGCGTTACTTTTGAATGCAGAATGGAACGGTTCTGTACAAATCTCAAAAAGTATATCAATCATTGCTGATGAGTGGGTAGAGGAAGCAAATCAACTGGTATTTGGTTCACTTACATGTAAAGTAATCGAAACACCAGGGCATACAAGAGGCTCAATATGTTACTACTTTGAATCGGAGCATGTTTTGTTTAGCGGAGATACTTTGTTTTTAGAAAGTGTCGGAAGATGTGATTTGCCTACTGGAAATGCACAAAGACTTGTTGAATCCGTTGTAAATAAGTTAATGATATTGCCCGATGAAACGTTAGTTTATCCGGGTCATGGAAAGGAAACCTCCATTGGATATGAAAAGAGAAACAATGCATATATAAATGAGAATGGTTGGGATTAAGTTACGATGGTAGAAATTTTTATTAAGCAATGCTCTTATGCATATGAGGTACAAGCCCTTGTTAAAAGCTTTTATCCACATCAATGCATTTACCAAAAAGACCCTGAATTGTTTGGAAGTACATTACCTGAGAAAATAACAGAAGATGTAGTACAAATCAAAATTGAACTAGAGGAAACACAGATAGGTATTTCATTGTTGCAAAATGAAATACCTATATTAGAGAAAAGAAGTGCTGTTTCCAAAGAAAAAACATATAAAAATCAATTAAAGATTTTGCTGTATGATATAGCATCAGAACACACTGGACGATATTTAGACTGGGGAACATTGACAGGAGTTCGTCCAACTAAAGTTTTTATGTCAATAATGGAGGAAGGGCATACGTTCGAAGAAGTAAAAGCTATTATGAAGTGTAATTATTTGTGCTCGGATGAAAAAATAGAACTTGGGTATCAGATTGCTATAAAAGAAATGGGTATTTTAGAGCAGATTGATTATAAGAATGGATACAGCATTTACATAGGAATTCCTTTTTGTCCGACGACTTGCTTGTACTGTTCTTTTACCTCTTTTTCAGCTAAAAAATATGCGAGTTATATCAATGATTATTTGGATGCATTATTTAAAGAAATTGATTATGCGAAAGATTGTATCACAGATAAAAAACTAACCACAATTTATATTGGAGGTGGAACCCCAACAACTCTAAATGAAGAGCAGCTGGAACGCCTGCTAAAAAAGGTAACACAGACTTTTGATTTTTCATTTGTAAAAGAATTTACAGTAGAAGCAGGTAGGCCGGATAGTATAACATTTGAAAAACTTCGTTTGCTAAAAGTGTATGGGGTGGACCGAATTTCGATTAATCCACAGACCATGAAGGATGAAACATTGGTACGGATTGGAAGAAGTCATACGGTTTTGGAAGTAAAAGATGCTTTTTTATTGGCAAGAAAAGCAGGACATGTTAATATTAATATGGATTTGATTGCTGGATTGCCAGGCGAAACATTACAGGATATGAAAGAAACACTGGAAGAAATTAAAAATATGAATCCAGATAGTATTACGGTTCATTCTTTGGTAACCAAACGGGCGGCGAGACTCAATTGGGGGGATGACGTCGAAATTCCCCAAAATGTTGATGAAATGACAGATTTGGTGAGAACGTATGCAGCTACCAATGAGTATGAACCATACTATATGTACCGTCAAAAAAATGCCCAAGGTAGCGGAACGGGAGCGAATCAAGAAAATATCGGATATGCTCGCCTCGGAAAAGCCGGAATCTATAATATTATTATTATGGAGGAAAAACACACGATTTTGGCTCTTGGAGCCGGAGCAACTTCTAAGTTTGTATTTCAGGAAGAGAACCGTATGGAACGTGTGGAAAATGTAAAAAGTCTGGTGGACTACATCGGTAGAATAGACGAAATGATTGCACGAAAAGCTGTTTTTTTGAGAAAGGAAGGGCTTCATGAACAATAGCTTTAGTATTTACTCGTTGGATGGGGAGGAATTATTAGACGCAATCGAAGAAGATTTATCCGACGCGATAAGGCATGGAATGGTAGTTAGCAATTTAGCATCTTCCGTTGCTAGAGAACTGGGAGAATCAGAAGAGTTTATAAGTCAGATGGCAATGGCTGGAATGCTTCATGATATAGGAAAACTCCGATTAAGTAAGTATTTGTATGGTCGGAAAAAAGATATTTTGGCTATTGAAGAAATGAAATATGTACGAATGCATCCTACTTTTAGTTTTGAAATACTAAAATCAAATGGGTTCGAAGAAAATTTACAAGAAATGGTGTATCATCACCATGAAAACTATGATGGTTCAGGATATCCGAATAACTTAAAGGGAAGAGCAATTCCATGGGGAGCCAGAATTCTTAGAACGTGTGATGTATTCGCGGCATTGGTTTCAAAGCGTCCATATCGTGATGCTTTTGATGTTGAGACTGCAATGGAACTTATGATTGATGAAATAAAAAACTTTGATATGAAGATCTTTTTAGCATTTCAAAGAGTTATCTTTTCAAGTGAGTTTGTTGATATACAAAAAGTAATCGATCGGAATAATCAAAATGATTTGATACAAGGGGAATGGATGGAATTATTTCAGTCTGTATTTGAATTTTAAGGAGATATCAGATAGAAGGTAAAAGGCAAAAGGGAGAAAGTTTGAGTGCCGCTAAAGCGGCAGAAGGGAGAATATATGATTACACAAAGACCAAAAGGAACGCAGGACTGGTATGGGGAATCCATGCATAAAAGAACGATAATTGAAGGCCTTGCAAGAAAACTTTGTAAAACCTATAACATAAAGGAAATTATTACTCCAGTATTCGAGCATACGGTATTGTTCCAGCGAGGCGTGGGAGAAACCACGGATGTTGTTCAAAAGGAAATGTATACGTTCGAAGACAAGGGGAATCGTAGTATTACTTTGAAACCAGAAGGAACTGCAGGTGCGATACGTGCTTATTTAGAAAATAATTTATATGCACAAACGCAACCAACCAAACTATTTTATGTGACACCAGCGTTTCGTTATGAACAGCCACAAAGTGGAAGATTAAGACAACATCATCAATTTGGTGTTGAATTTGTTGGTTCCAAAAGCCCGCTTGCGGAAGTAGAGCTGATTACATTAATCACTACGTTCATTCAAAAAATAGGATTGAAGAATACAAAACTGCATATTAACAGTATTGGTTGTACAAATTGTAGAAAGACTTATAATGAGGCATTGCTCGAATTCTTAAAAAAACACGAAGACAATTTGTGCCCAACCTGTCGCGAACGCATGAAAAAGAATCCACTTAGAGTAATCGATTGTAAGGTACCAACCTGTAAAGAAATCGTAAAGGATGCACCTAGAACCATTGAATACTTGGATGAGGAATGTAGCGAGCATTTTGAAGAATTAAAAAGCCTTCTTGCTGAACTAAATATACCGTATGAAATTGATACTGGTATTGTGCGTGGACTTGATTACTATACAAAAACAGTATTTGAATTTGTGAATGATGAAGGATTTACCCTATGCGGTGGTGGACGCTATGACAACTTAGTACATGAAATTGATGAAAAACAGGATATTCCATCCGTTGGATTTGGTATGGGAATTGAACGTATTATTTATTTTCTTGAAAAAGAAGGGACTCAAATAGAGCCCGAGCCAGCAATTGAACTATATGTTGGTATTCTTGGTAAGGAAGCCAAAGCAAAGGCATATTCCATTGTAAATACAATACGTAATGCAGGTATTGTTGTAGAGACAGATTATATGGATCGTAGTGTAAAAGCACAAATGAAATTTGCGAATAAAATTGGTGCAAAAAATACCATAATTCTTGGTGCGGATGAGCTTGAAAAAGGAAAAGTTGTCATAAAGAACATGGAAAGTCATGAAGAAGTAGAAGTTGACTTAGACAAAATTACAGCGTATTTTATAAAGTAGTAAATAACGGAGGAAAAAGAAATGGCAGAATCAATGACAGGCTTGAAACGAAGCCACCGATGTGCAGAACTATCAAACGGTAATGTTGGCGAAGAAGTTACTGTGATGGGATGGGTACAAAAAAGTAGAAACAAAGGTGGAATTATCTTTGTAGATTTAAGAGACCGCTCTGGATTGCTTCAGATTATCTTTGAAGAGAGTGATTGCGGTTTGGAAAATTTTCAAAAAGCAGAAAAATTAAGAAGCGAGTATGTAGCAGCAATCGTAGGACGCGTATGTAGAAGAGAGGGAAATGTAAATCAGAATCTTGCAACGGGCGAGATTGAAATCCGTGCAACTCAAATTCGAATTCTTTCCGAAGCAGAGACTCCTCCTTTCCCAATTGAAGAAGATAGTAAAACAAAAGAAGACTTACGATTAAAATATCGCTATTTAGATCTTAGAAGACCAGATTTACAGAAAAATTTAATTATGAGAAGTAAAGTAGCTACTTTGACCCGTCAGTTTTTATCTGACGAAGGATTTTTGGAAATCGAGACACCAATGTTAACAAAGAGTACACCAGAAGGTGCAAGAGATTATTTAGTACCTAGCCGTGTTCATCCTGGCAATTTCTATGCGTTACCACAGTCTCCTCAGATTTTCAAACAGTTACTTATGTGTTCTGGATATGATCGCTATTTCCAGATTGTAAAGTGCTTTAGAGATGAGGATTTACGTGCCGACCGTCAACCTGAATTTACACAGATTGATATGGAGCTATCCTTTGTTGATGTAGATGATGTTATCGATGTGAACGAACGATTACTTCAAAAAATGTTTAAAGAAATACTAGAGGTTGAAGTAAAACTTCCAATACAGAGAATGACCTGGCAGGAAGCAATGGATCGTTTTGGTTCTGATAAGCCAGACCTTCGTTTTGGTATGGAATTACAAGATGTTTCCGAAGTTGTGAAGGATTGTGATTTTGCTGTATTTACTGGAGCTCTTTCGAATGGTGGAAGTGTTCGAGGAATCAATGCGGTAGGTCAAGGTGCTATGCCAAGAAAGAAAATTGATGCTTTGGTAGAATTTGCAAAAGGTTATGGTGCAAAGGGTCTTGCTTACATTTGTATCAATGAGGATGGAACTTACAAATCCTCTTTCCAAAAATTTATGACCGAAGAACAATTAGAAGATTTAGTAAAAACGATGAATGGTAAAGCAGGCGACTTGTTATTATTTGCAGCAGATAAAAATACAGTGGTCTATAATGTACTCGGTGCACTTCGTGTCGAAATTGCAAATCAATTAGGATTGTTAGACAAAAATGTGTTTCGATTCCTATGGGTTACTGAGTTCCCTTTATTGGAGTGGTCAGAAGAGCAAAACCGATTTAGCGCAATGCATCATCCATTTACTATGCCAATGGAGGAAGATTTACATTTACTTGATACCGATCCTGGTAAAGTACGTGCAAAAGCTTATGATATTGTATTAAATGGTACAGAATTAGGTGGTGGCTCTGTCCGTATCTTCCAAAATCATGTACAGGAAAAGATGTTTGAAATCCTTGGTTTTACAAAGGAAGAAGCTTATGATCGCTTTGGATTCTTATTGAATGCGTTTAAATATGGAGTTCCCCCACATGCAGGACTTGCTTTTGGCTTGGACCGTTTGATCATGCTTATGGCAAAACAAGATAGTATTCGTGACGTGATAGCTTTCCCTAAGGTTAAAGATGCTTCTTGCTTAATGACAGATGCGCCAAATGTAGTAGATGAAAAACAGTTAGATGAACTTGGTTTAGAATTAGAAAAACAAAAATAAATAGTATTTGACATCTACGACTAATAATGCTATCATAAAGTTGTTACATTATAGTAACGATTTTATATAATTTTGGAGGAACAACACAATGAGTAAAGGTACTGTAAAATGGTTTAATAACCAAAAAGGTTACGGATTTATTTCTGATGAAGCTGGAAACGATGTATTTGTTCATTTCTCTGGTCTTAACATGGATGGCTACAAGAGTTTAAATGAAGGTGAAGAAGTTCAATTTGACGTAGTTGATGGTAACAAAGGACCTCAGGCAGCTAACGTAACTAGAGCTTAATTCCAATCAGATTTTTACAGTGTACCTTCTTCTGATATAGATTTTGAATTGTAGTAGAAATGGTTATATAGAGAATGGGTTATATTGTACGAAACGAGATTAAAAAAGATGGAGTGTTTATCACACTCCATCTTTTTTCTTATGTAAGCAGTAGTTATTAAAGTACCATGCCTGCATGAGATTATTTTATTTGTTTATGGCTTGTCTATATCCCGTTCTATTTTGTTCCATAAATACGATCACCAGCATCGCCAAGTCCTGGCAAAATATATCCTAGTTCATTTAATCTTTCATCAAGCGCACCAATGTAAATATCAATATCTGGATGAGCTTCACGCAGTGCCTTTAGACCTTCTGGGGCAGCAATTAAACAAAGAAAATGAATTCTAGAAATCCCGCGGGATTTTAATTGACGTATGGCTGCAATGGCGGAACCACCGGTTGCAAGCATTGGATCAACAACGTAAATTTCTCTTTCATCTGCATCATGAGGCAGCTTACAAAAATATTCTACTGGTTCAAGGGTTTCTTCGTTCCGATACATACCAATATGTCCAACTTTAGCATTTGGAATCAAATTAAGTATACCATCAGCCATGTGAAGACCAGCACGAAGGATTGGTACGATACATAATTTCTTACCAGCAATTTCTTTTGCAGTTGTTTTTACAAGCGGTGTTTCAATCTCAATATCAGATAAAGGAAGATCACGTGTCGCTTCATAGCAAATAAGCATCGCAACTTCTGCTACTAAATCACGAAATTCCTTAGTTGATGTTTCTTTTACACGCATAATACCGATTTTGTGCTGAATTAATGGATGATCCATAACTATAACTTTTGACATTTTTCTACCTCCAAAACGGTTTTAGTTTAGTTCCGGAAGTATTATAGCACTAATCGTATCATTAATCAAAGAAAACATGTATTTTTAATTGAATTTACGTATTTTTAATAGAATTGGAAAAAAATAGTGATTGGATATTGTGTGTGATATACTATTTCTAAGGGTATGGAGAGGTACTGGTATGGAATTGAAGTAGACGAGATAAATTCAGTAACATTAGAGCTTTAGATATACTATAATAATAAATATAATATAAATGGTTTATCGAATTGATTAAAAAAGGGCAGAGGAAAAGCCTAGTAGAGGGGGGAGGGTAACTACTAGGCCAATTTATGAAAAAAATTATGAAATAAGCAAATGTAATATTATTTTGTTTCTATGGTAATATTATATAAGGCAGATGTGAGCATAATATGGCGATATTATGAACATTTTGTTAATATTGCAGAAAGCGAGGGAGAATGTGTTAAGCGTCTTTCATAAACTTTTAAAAAAAGAATTAGGCGAGCTTCGCTATAAACAGTATTGCTTGATCTTTGAAAAATATAAGATAAATCGAAGTTCAAAGAATCGTATGGAAAGCAGTCAGGAAGTGTATCAGGATTTATATGATTTCTTAAAAAATCAGGATTTCTTAACTCTTCGTCACAGAATGGAAACTTTAATTGATTCCATGTGTGTAGCCGTAAATATAAGCAGATACTATATTTTTGCGTTTCTCTTTTATCTGGGAGGTTCTTTGTTTTTGATTTTTCAGGGATTAAATTCAAGAATAACTATTTTAAGTCTCCTATTGATGAGTGTGCTATTTATCTATAAAACGTGTGAATTTGTTGTAAATAAATACTGTTATATCGATGCAAATATTATATTGGTTTACAAATCAGTATTAGACCAGTTATTACTTAAATTTGATGAAAATCGAATTGAAAAAAATTAATTTTACTTTAAAAATGAAAATTTCATGTTATAATATACCATAGAAAAAAGAAACAGGGAGGAACAGGGATGGATTTTAAAGTTAAGTATGAAGACTGGTGTAAAAATCAATATTTTGATGAAGCAACAAAAAAGGAATTAGATAGCATATCTACAAATGAAGAAGAAATGAAGGATCGATTTTATCGTGATTTAGAATTTGGTACGGGTGGACTTCGTGGTATTGTCGGAGCCGGAACAAACCGAATGAATATATATACTATTCGTAAAGCAACGCAAGGATTGGCTAACTTTATCATAAAAGAAGGAAAACAAAGCATGGGAGTTGCTATTGCATATGATTCTAGACATTTTTCTCCTGAGTTTAGCGAGGAAGCTGCACTTTGCTTAAATGCAAACGGTATTAAGACTTATTGTTTTGAATCCCTTCGCCCAACTCCAGAATTATCATTTGCTTTACGCAAACTAGGATGTTGTGCAGGTATCGTTGTAACTGCCAGCCATAACCCACCAGAGTATAATGGCTATAAGGTTTATTGGGAAGATGGTGCACAGGTTACTGCTCCAAAGGACGTTCAGATTATTGACGAAGTAAATAATGTAACCGATTATGCAATGGTTAAAACGATGACCAAAGCAGAGGCGGAAGAAAAAGCTCTATATCATACCATTGGTAAAGAGATTGATGATGCCTACATGCAAGAACTTCACAATTTAGTATTGAGTAAGGAAGCAATCAAATCCGTAGCAAGCGACTTGACAATCGTATATACGCCTCTTTATGGTACCGGTAATCTTCCAGTTCGTCGCATCTTAAATGAACTTGGATTTGAAAAAGTATATGTTGTAAAAGAACAGGAATTACCAGACGGAAACTTCCCTACGGTAAGCTACCCAAATCCAGAAGATAAAAATGCATTTAAATTAGCGCTCGCTCTAGCAGAAGAAGTAAAAGCAGATCTAGTTTTGGCAACTGATCCAGATGCAGATCGCCTTGGAGTATATGCAAGAAATGCACAAACCGGAGAATACCAAGCATTTACTGGAAATATGTCAGGTTTGTTAATTTGTGAATACGAGTTAGAACGTAAAAAAGAATTGGGTATCCTACCAAAAAATGGCGCAATTGTATCAACTATAGTAACAACAAATATGGCATTTGCAGTTGCAAAAGAATATGGAATGAAATTAATCGAAGTATTAACTGGATTTAAATATATTGGAGAACAGATTAAACTGTTTGAAGTAACTGGATCAAATGAATATGTATTTGGTTTAGAAGAAAGCTATGGTTGCTTAATTGGAACCCATGCAAGAGATAAGGATGCTATCGTAGCAGTTATGGCTCTTTGTGAGGCAGCAGCTTACTATAAAACCAAAGGTATCACACTTTGGGAACAGATGCTTCGTATTTATGAGAAATATGGATATTACAAAGAGACCCTAATGACGATTACCCTAAAGGGAATGGATGGAGCAAATCAAATCAAACAGATGATGGATGATATGAGACAACATCCAATGACAGAGGCTGGAAGCATGAAAGTGCTTAAGATGAGAGATTATATGAAACCAGAAGAAACAAAACTTCCAGAATCCAATGTACTTTATTTTGAATTGGAAGACGATGCATGGTTTTGCGTACGTCCATCAGGGACGGAACCTAAAATTAAATTTTATTTTGGTGTAAAAGGAAATTCCATGGAAGATGCAAAGCAAAAGGCAGAAAGCTTAGAAGCTGCTGTACGTACAGAAGTAGAAAAATAATAATTGGTGGAAGTATCTTTCCTTGCAACGAGCAAAGAGGATACTTCCACTTTCTTACGAAAATAAAAGATAGGAGCAGATAAAATGAAAAATTTTCATACACATACTTATCGATGCAAACATGCAAAAGGTGATGTCTTTGATTATATTAAAATGGCCCGATTAAAAAATATAACGCAGCTTGGATTTTCTGATCACACGCCATTGCCAGATGGTTGGTGGCTGGATGTTAGAATGGGAATCGATGAACTGGATGGCTATGTAAATGCGGTCTTAGAAGGAAGAAAACAAAATCCTGATATGCGGATTTTACTTGGATTAGAATGTGATTACTCTCCTGAATATGTAACATTCTTTCAAGAAATAAAGGATCGGTATCCGATGGATTATCTCATTGGAAGTATTCATGCTTTTCCTTATGATGGTGAAAGAATTGGATGTTTCCAAGAAGGAAAGGTGTTTGATAGTAAGATGCTGAAAGCATATGCAGAAACGTTTGTTATGGCGATGCAATCTGGTAACTTTACCTTTATGGCACATCCGGATTTGTTTTGCTTAAGTCTGAATGGTTGGAATCCAGAAGCTCTTTCGGTTAGTGCCTATATGCTAGAAGCAGCGAAAGCTTTGGATATGCCACTTGAAATTAATTGTAGCGGTATTAAAAAATCAATGGATATGGGAAAATTTGAGATAGCGTATCCGAAACGGGAATTTTGGGAATTGGCAGCCAGTTTTGGTGTAAAAGGTATCGTTAATTCGGATGCCCATACACCGGAAGGCTTAACAGAAAATCTGGATGCTGGATTCTTTATACAAAAAGAATATAATATTGAACAATTTGTACTTTAGTGATATACCTTATCCAATGTGAATCCACGGCCCTTTACTTCATTTACCTGGTTAATAATCATAAATGCTTTTGGGTCGATGGACAAAACCATTTTATTTAGTTTGGCTAGTTCACGACTAGAGATAACAGTCAACACTACTTTTGTTACATTTCCATAAAAACCGGTTTCTGCATTCATTAAAGTAGAACCGCGGTCTAATTGATGAATAATCATCGTATTAATCTCAACGTATTTCTTACTTACAATTTTCACCTGTGTCTTAGCATTTCCCGTGAGTAACACCTTATCAAGAACAACGCTGTAAATCAGAACCAATAAAATACCATATAGAGTCTTTTCCTTACTGGAAAATAACATTTGCATTAGGAGAATGCTAAAGTCAATTACATAAAGAGAAACGGACACCGACCAACCAAATTTTTTGTTGAAAATCAGTGGCGGGATATCAAGACCACCGGTGGAAGCCCCTTCTTTGATGACAATGCCGATTCCAAATCCAATCATGATACCTGCACAAATTGTTGCGAGTAGTGGGTTGTCTGTGAAATCTTGTATACCTTTGATATATCCGGAAGCTTGTAAACAAAATGGATAAAAAAACGTACTAATAAGGGTAGTAATTGCAAATTTCTTACCGAGAATTACGAAACCTAAAATAAACATGATTACATTGGAAGTTAGTATAAAAACACTGATAGAGATTGGTATGTAGCGTGTTATAACAAGGGAAAGTCCAGTTGTTCCACCAGTAATCAGTCCATTTGGTAGTATAAACATTGTAATTGCCAATGTGTAAATCAGGTTTCCAAGTAAAATCATTAGTACGTTTTTGCAATTAGAATAAATCAATCGTTTCATATAAATTCCTGCTTTCTTACTGAGTTAGCACTCTGCCTTAGTAAAGGGGGAAAAGAAAAAGCATACCAATTGGTATGCTTTAGAATTCATCAATATGGAGTTGCCAAAAATTTAGTTTATACATAGGACAATCCCCCTTTAGAGACTAATAATAGCATCATAAAGTAAATAAGTAAAGATTTTTTTATGGATTGGTGGTATACTATTTCTATTAGGCTTAACAATTTAAGACTGTAGAAGGAATAGGAGTGAAAGATTTAAATCGTTCACAATGCGCGAAACATGCGTAGAAATGGAGGGAATTATGAGATTTAGTGAAATGCCTTACGAAAGAGTTTGTTACGAAGAAATAGAGGATCAATTTAATGCTTTGATGAAAGAGTTTAGCGATTCAAAAAGTGGCAAGGAACAGTTTGAAGTGCATAAAAAGCAGTATGCGCTCAGTGATAAAATAAATACTTATATTACCATAGCTCAGATTCGTCATGACATTGATACGAAGGATGACTTTTATGATAAAGAACAAGCTTACTATGATGAAATTATGCCAAAGATTAGTAATCTAAGTGTACAGTATGGAAAACTAATGTATCATTCACCATATTGCGCTTATTTAGAAGAAAAGATTGGTAAAGTTGCATTTAAAAATATTGAAATCAGTTTAAAAGCGTTTGATGAAAAATTAATCCCACTTATGCAAGAGGAAAATGCATTAACTACCGAATATGATAAATTACTTGCAAGTGCAGAAATTCCTTGGGATGGGGAAACCTTGAATTTATCACTAATGAGAAAGTATTTGACAAGTGATAACCGAGATATTAGAAGAAGCGCTTATGCAGCATATACCGAATTTTTTGCTGTAAATGCAGATAAATTAGATGATATCTATGATAAGCTTGTAAGAAATAGAACCAATCAGGCGAGAGAACTTGGGTATGATAATTATTTAGAGCTTGGATACTATCGTATGAATCGTAACTGCTATGATAAAGCAATGGTAGAAAATTATCGTAGTCAGGTGAAGAAAGATTTTGTACCTTTTGCAGAAAATTTACATGAAGAGAGAAGAAAGCGTTTAGGCTTAGAAAAACTTTCCTATATCGATGAAGGAATCAATTTTGCTTACGGCAACCCAATTCCAATCGGTACACCTGAGGAAATTTTAGCAAATGGGCAGAAGATGTATAGTGAACTTTCAGCACAAACCAAAGAATTTTTTGACTTTATGACAGAAAATGAATTATTTGATGTATTAGGAAGAAAAACCAAAAGACCGGGTGGATATATGACATTCCTTCCACTATACAATGCACCTTTTATCTTTGCTAACTTTAATGGAACCAGTGGTGATGTGGATGTTATCACGCATGAGTGTGGACACGCATTTCAGGGATATATTTCAGGAAAAGATCCAATTCGTGAACATGCTGAAATCACAATGGAAACAGCGGAAGTACATTCTATGTCGATGGAATTTTTCACTGAACCTTGGATGAATTTATTCTTTGGCGATAGAACGCAGGATTATATTTCTATGCATTTAGAAGATGCAGCAGCCTTCATTCCTTACGGAACGATGGTGGATGAATTCCAACACATGGTTTATGAAAATCCGGACATGACCAAAGAAGAACGTCATGCTGTATGGAGAAAATTGGAAAAAGAATACAAACCACATCTTGACTATGAGGACAATGCATTTTTTGAAAAGGGTGGGTTCTGGCAGAAACAACATCATATTTATGATTTCCCACTTTACTATATTGACTATTGTTTGGCGCAAACTTGTGCATTCCAATATAAAGTAAAAATGGATGAAAACTATGAGAGTGCCTGGGAAAGCTACTTAAAACTTTGCAAATTATCTGCAAGTGACTTTTTTACGAATATGCTAAAAGAAGTTGGTCTTGACAGTCCATTTGAAGATGGATGTATGAAAAAGATTGTAGAAAAACTTACAAATAAAATGAAATAACGAATGATGAGGTAATGTATGGCAGGTTCAAGTTTTGGAAATTTATTTCGTGTAACGACATGGGGTGAGTCACATGGAAAAGGACTCGGAGTTGTTGTAGATGGTTGTCCGGCAGGACTTAACATGGATGAAGAAATGATTCAGAAATTTTTAAATCGTAGAAAACCAGGAAGCAATCCATATGGAACTCCTAGAAAAGAAGGAGATGTGGTTTCTATCCTATCGGGAACCTTTGATGGAAAAACGACAGGAACACCAATTTCGATGATAGTAATGAATGAGAGTCAGAGATCTTCTGACTATTCGGATATTGCATCTTACTATCGTCCAGGTCATGCTGACTATACCTTTGATATGAAATATGGTTTCCGAGACTACCGTGGCGGAGGACGTTCTTCTGGTCGCGAGACCATTGGACGTGTTTCAGCAGGTGCAATTGCAGCAGCAATTTTATTGGAAACTGGAATTACTGTAATGGCATATACGAAATCAATCGGACCAGTGAGTATTGATTATTCAAAATGTGATGAAAAGTCGATTGAGAAAAGTGCGTTGTATATGCCAGACTTGGAAGCAACTCAATTAGCACAGCAGTATTTAAATGGAAAAATAGGAGAAAATGATTCGGTTGGAGGAGTCGTAGAGTGTATCGTCAAAGGACTTCCAGCAGGAATCGGTTCTCCAGTGTTTGATAAATTGGATGCTAACTTAGGAAAAGCTGTGATGTCAATTGGTGCGGTGAAAGGTTTTGAAGTAGGAAGTGGTTTTCAAATGGCATCAATGTGTGGATCTGTAAGTAACGATGGATTTAAAAAGGATAAAAATGGTGAGATAATAAAAGAAACCAATCATGCGGGAGGGATACTCGGAGGAATTAGTGATGGTTCTGAAATTATTTTGCGCGCTGCATTTAAGCCAACACCTTCTATCGCGAAGACCCAAACTACGGTAAATAAAGATGGAGAAGAGATTGAAATCAATGTGAATGGAAGACATGATCCAATTGTTGTACCACGCGCAGTAGTCGTTGTTGAGTCAATGGTGGCAATAACACTGGTAGATATGCTTTTTGAGAATATGTCTTCACAGATGAGATATATTAAGAACTTTTATAAAGACTAATCTGGTACGAATTGCAAAGCTATTATTTTGTCATATATTGGTATAAAAACAAGAAAAGGGTAGAACTATGCAATATAATAGTCAAAATTATCGTTCACTAAATATGAAACACAAAGAGGAAATTGTAAGCGAGGGTTTGGAAAATGATAAAACACGTCTAGTTATTGATGATACAACGATATATGAGATTGATACAGAATGTGAAAATTGCAAACGGAAGTATGATTATTTGCATAAAAAGGATAAAGAGCAATAAAAATGGGAGTGCATATGCACTCCCATTTTCTTTACGATTAGAAAAGACCATTTCCTCCGCCACAGCAGCAAAGAAGTAAGATAATAAGAATACAGCCATTTCCACCAAATCCATTGTCATGTCCGCAGCCATCGTTTCCGCCAAGACCGCCACAGCAGCATAATAATAGGATGATCCAAATACAGTTACCTCCGCCAAATAAGCCGTTGTCATTGCCACCGCAACCACAGTTTGTAGTTGTTAAATCACTCATGATATTGCCTCCTAAAAATATTTACATTGTATTCTATGTAGCATTGCTTGGCAATGTTCAAAGATTTTAAAAGATTTTAAAAAATATTTAAAAGAATTTAATTTGCATTGTTGCATTGGTAATGTTAAAATTTATATAGATTAGATATGTAACTAATAGTTTGATAACACGGAGGAACGTATGAACGATAATTTTATTACCTTAACGATTCGAAAACAAAAAAATATTGCACTTATCGCACATGATAGTAAAAAACCGGAATTAATTGAGTGGTGTGATACAAATAAAGATATTTTAAAACAACATTTTTTATGTGGAACTGGTACGACGGCCCGCATGATCACAGATAAAACGAGCTTACCTGTAAAGGGATACAATAGTGGTCCTCTTGGCGGAGACCAACAGATTGGAGCTAAGATTGTAGAAGGAAAAGTTGATTTTGTTATTTTCTTTTCGGATCCGTTAGCTGCACAACCACATGATCCGGATGTTAAGGCTTTACTTCGTATTGCGCAGGTTTATGATATCCCAATGGCAAACAATAAGGCAACTGCAGATTTTATGATTACTTCTTCTTTCATGAATGAAGAATACGATCATAACATAATTAACTTTAGTAAGAATGTTTTAGATCGTGCGAAAACACTTTAGTAGGGAGAATTCATAGTGAAAGATTTTTTACAATCGAAATTATATAGGATTGCAAGCTATGTAGAATTATTTGTTACTTTTTTGTTAGTGATTGTGATTGCAGTATTATCGATTCAATTTATGCTTGGAATTTTGGATGCCAGTTTGTATGAGGGAAGTTATAATGCAGATTTGATGAATGAATTTCTAGCTAAGGCGCTTAGCCTAGCGGTTGGAGTTGAGTTTGTAAAAATGCTTAGCAAACATACACCTAGCACTGTAATTGAGGTTCTGTTATTTGCCACTGCCAGACAGATAGTAGTGTTACATAATGATACTACGGACACTTTAATAGGAGTTATTACGATTGCAGTATTGTTTGCAACCAGAAAGTATTTATTCTGTAGTTTTGATGAAACAGAGCGAGTTGTATTAAGAGCAGGTTTAACTGTAAAAATAGCGAATATCATTACACGAGTGCATATTCCGGAAGATGGGAAAGCGACGTTAGGAGAAGTTGTGACCCGTTTATTAGAGGAGAAAGATATAGCAATTGCTACGGGAGAAGTTGCTTACTATGATCGTGATGGAATAGCACTTCGGATTGCAAAAATGAACAATGGAAATATTACGAGAGTCGAAGTGATTCGCTCTGTTTAAAGTCTAAAACGAATTTCTTTTCTCGTTCCATAGGAAAATGAAATTCGTTTTTTTTTGGTATATAAGAATGTGCCGCTAAATAGGCAAATTAGGAGAAACGATGAAGGGTAAAATTTTATTAGTAGAAGACGATAGTTCCTTGAACAATGGGATTGTCTTAGCATTACAGGAAAATAAATATGAATTTCTTCAGGCTTTTTCAATTAAGGAAGCTTGTGCAATATGGGAATTGGAAGTAATAGGATGTATTATTTTAGATATTAATCTGCCAGATGGAAGTGGATATGATTTTCTGCGCATGGTCCGAAAGGCATCAAATATTCCGGTTCTAGTACTTACAGCAAATGATATGGAATTGGATGAAGTAATGGGATTTCGATTGGGTGCAGATGATTATATGACAAAGCCGTTTAGCTTAATGGTGCTGCGTGCCCGCATTGAAAATCTATTAAAAAGAGGCGATGCAAAAAAACAGTTTTACATAATGGATGATTTTTCTTTTGATTTTGAGGAAATGTTATTTCGAAAGGGAAAACAAGAATTAAACTTTAGCAAAACGGAACAAAGACTTCTTAAGCTTCTGATAGAGAACAAAGGCAGTACATTAACAAGAGACTTCTTAATGGATCGTCTTTGGACGGATGCAGCGGAGTATGTAGATGAAAATGCTTTATCGGTTGCGATTCTTCGATTGCGAAATAAGCTAGAAGAGAATCCATCCAAACCAGAATACATAAAGACAGTTTACGGACTTGGATATGCTTGGGGGAAAAAGAATTGAATGTATTTAAGACGAGTCAGATTTTAAATCGATTGGATGAAATGATAGAAGACTCAATTAATGGTAATTTTAAAGAGAATAAGTATGATGAAAGTAAGCTTTCTAAAATTGAGTCAAAATGGATGCGATACCTTACTGCTTCGAAAATGTCGAGCCTTAAAGTATTAGAGGAACGCAATGATATACAGGAAATGGTTTCTGACATATCCCATCAGACAAAGACACCACTTTCGAACATCCTTCTATATACCGAACTTTTAAAGGAAAAAGTAGATACGGATGAAGAAAAATTTATAGTAGAACAGATCCTTTCACAGTCGGAGAAACTAGAGTTTTTAATTCAGTCACTTGTGAAAATGTCAAGGCTTGAAAGTAACGTAATCAGTCTTGCTCCAATCAAGCAGCCCATTCATTTATTAATAGAACAGGCAGTGCATGAAATTACTTCGAAAGCAGATGCGAAAAACATCATCATCTCAATGGAAGATACAAAAGAAGAAGCAGTATATGATCTAAAATGGAGTGCCGAAGCACTCTTTAATATTTTAGATAATGCAGTAAAATATTCCGAAGAGAATACAAAGATAACAATTACGGTGAAATCTTATGAATTTTATATTGATATTTGTGTTGCTGATCAGGGAATCGGTATCACAGATGAGGAGAAAATAGAAATATTTAAGCGATTTTACCGAGGAAATAGAGTCTTAAAAAAAGAAGGCGTCGGCATCGGCTTATATCTGACAAAAGAAATTATCAGGAGGCAGGGAGGCTATATAAAGGCAGGGCAGGGTAAAGAGATAGGTTCCGTGTTTGAGGTTTATTTACCTATAAATGTGTCATAAGTGTAAGAATTCAGAAAGTATGTGGAAAGGCTACTTTGCTATATTCTAATTGTAAAATCAAGCGGAGTGAGGATGCGTATACATTCACACTCCTTGAGTTTAAATGCCGCTAAAGCGGCGGATAGGAGCAAGTGTGAAAGTATAACATTTTCACACTCCTTGAGTTTAGATGCCGCTAAAGCGGCGGATAGGAGCAGATATGAATATATTGCAGACAAATGATTTGAAAAAAGAATATGGAAAGGGTGAAAATGCAGTAAAAGCCCTAAACGGAGTAACATTAAGCGTGGAACAGGGAGAATTTGTTTCCGTGGTAGGAACCAGTGGAAGCGGAAAATCCACACTTTTACATTTACTTGGAGGACTTGATCAACCAACAAGCGGAACTGTTTTGATTGAAGGAAAAAATATTTTTTCATTAAAAGCAGATGAACTTACGATATTTCGAAGAAGGAAAATTGGATTTGTATTTCAAGCATACAATTTAGTACCAGTTCTAAATGTGTATGAAAATATTGTTTTACCAATTGAACTAGATGGAAATTCTGTGGATAAGAAATATATTGATAATATCATAGAAACTTTGGGGCTTACGGATAAATTACATAGTCTGCCTTCTGAGCTTTCTGGTGGGCAACAGCAAAGAGTAGCTATTGCAAGAGCACTTGCAACAAAACCTGCCATTATATTAGCGGATGAACCAACCGGTAACTTAGATTCCAAAACAAGTCAGGATGTGCTAAGTCTTATGAAAGTTACAAGTGAAGCTTATTCCCAGACCATTGTTATGATTACACATAATGAAGAAATTGCGCAGATGGCAGACCGAATTGTTAGAATTGAGGATGGACAGATTCGAGGTGACAGGAAGCATGATTAAGGTAAATAACAAAAAGATTTTGTCCTTGCTCGCAAACAGAACTAGGAAGGCAAACAAGTCAAAAGTGGCAATTATTGCAATTGTTCTGACTTCTATTTTATTTACATCAATTTTTACAATTGGTGGAAGTATTATAAAGACATCAGAGCAAGAAACAATGAGGCAGGTGGGAACAAGTTCTCATGGAGGATATAAGTATTTTACGCAGGAAGAATATGATACAGTATGTAAGGATATGAAGATTAAAGATATTTCTTGTAGTCGTTATTTAGGAGCCGTATCAAACAAGGGCTTTGAGAAAAATTATACTGAAGTTCGCTACAGTGAAGATAAGTCCGCAAAATGGGGCTTTACATATCCTACAAAAGGACACATGCCAGTAAAGGATAATGAAATTGCAACCAGTACGATAGTTCTTGATAACCTTGGTGTTCCATATAAGCTGGGAAAAGAAATTACACTACAATTTGATGTGAATGGGGATAAAAAAGAAAAAACGTTTACTCTTTGTGGATATTGGGAAGGGGATATTGTTTCAAGTGCACAACAAGTACTGGTATCCAAAGCATATAGTGATATGGTATTACCGACGCCTACTATCCCCTTTTATGAATCAAACAATACGGATAGTGGGGGATATATTAGTGTAGATATTTACTTTAATAATAATTTCAACATCGCTGGAAAAATGTCTGCCTTAAGCAAGCGATGCGGATTTGATGAGAAACTGGTTAGCGTTGGAATTAACTGGGCATATTCATCCTCCAGTATAGATATCCAGACGATTTTCATGATAGTTGTTATTCTGTTAATCATTATGTTATCTGGTTATCTCATTATTTATAACATCTTTTTTATTAATGTATATCGAGATATTCAGTTTTATGGTTTGTTAAAGACGATTGGTACAACTGGAAAGCAAATAAAGAAAATTGTGTATAGGCAAGCCTTTTCCTTGTGCTTATTTGGTATTCCACTTGGTTTAGTAATTGGATGGTTTATTGGAAAAGTTTTGATACCAATCACATTTCGTGGATTGTCCTTTGAAAAATATCAATGTACGTCAGCAAATCCGCTTATATTTATTGTGTCTGCTTTTTTTACCTTGTTTACAGTATGGATGAGTTGTATAAGACCTTGCAAAATTGCGTCAAAGGTTTCTCCAATTGAGGCAGTACATTATACTGCTGGAAATCGAAAGGATTTTAGAAGATTTAACAAAAAGGGAGAAAAACGAACGGATAAAATCACAACACCTCGTATGGCCTTTGAAAATATGAAACGTCAGAAAAAGCAAACCATTGTGGTTGTACTTTCGCTTTCACTCAGTATGATACTATTAAATAGTGTATACGCTTGCGTAAAAGGATTTGATATGGATAAGTATGTGGAAAATGAAATTGTAAGTGATTTTTCAGTAAGTGATGCTAGCATTGTGACACCTTCTGTTTTTAATAAGGTTTTTGATGGTGTAAGTGAAGATTTCCGTACGCAATTAAAACAAAAAAAGCTTGAGAATTTGGGGAATATATATGCGAATCCCCATAATTATATATTTGATAACGATACCTATGCAAACTTAAAAAAACACATTTTTGAAAATGAGAAATATTCCGATTATATGAATAGAAGACATACTAAGGAGGCAGTAGCTCAGTTAAACGAAAATAATATGTTGGATGGATATATATATGGAGTAGATAATTTTGCTTTGTCCAAATTAACACTATTAGAGGGAAAGATAGATGTAAAAGCTTTTAATACCGGAAAGTATATCGTAATAAATAAATTTGAAGATGGGGTTACGGAAAGTGACTTTTTTAAGGTTGGTGATAAAGTTCCGATTGAATTTGATAATGGAGATTCAAAAGAATATGAAGTCATGGCAATTGTTAAATTACCGTATGCAATTTCACCGCAAATGTACTTTACCATTAATTTTGAAACCTTTCTTCCAGAACGTGAATTTCTTAGCCAATATGGAGAACGTCAGCCAATGTGGACCTTCTTTGATGTAAAGGACGGAGAGGAAGCTAAAGTGGAGCAATGGCTAGAAAAGTATTGTGAATCTAGCAATCTAAGCTATTTCTCTAAAAATACGGTAGTAAAAGAATTCGAAGGAGTGAAATCAACCTACAAAATTGTAGGAGGAGCTCTGACGGTGGTACTGGCACTAATTGGAATTCTTAATTTTACAAATGCAGTCATTACTTCAATTATAGTGAGAAAGCATGAATTAGCCATGATGGAAGCCATTGGAATGACAGGAGGTCAGCTTAAGAAAATGCTTACCGCAGAAGGAATATACTATGCAATCTTTACAATTGCAATAGCTTTAACTTTGGGCATACCATTTGGATATTTTATTGTACATGCAATTGCGGGACAAATTTGGTTCTTCCGCTGGCATTTTACAATACTGCCTATTATTGTTTGCATACCATTTCTTATCTTTGTTTCATATATCATACCAAATGTAGCATATCGGCAAATGTGTAAGCAGAGTGTAATAAATCGTATGGCAGAATAATCATTTTCGAAAAAAGATATGGATAGGTTGACTTAACCGTAAGGAATAGGGTATATTTGTACTAGAACGTATAAATTTTATTTGAGGCGGTGACATTATTGAAAATATCAACAAAAGGTCGTTATGCATTACGCCTTATGCTTGATTTGGCACTTCACAATAATGGAGAATTTATCCGAATTAAGACGATTGCGGCAAGACAGGAAATCTCTGAAAAATATTTGGAACAAATCATCAGTTATTTGAATCATGCAGGCTATGTTAAAAGTGCAAGAGGTGTTCAAGGAGGCTACAAACTGGCAAAGAATCCAGAAGAATATACCGTGGGAATGATACTTCGCTTAACAGAAGGAAGCCTTTCACCGGTAGCATGTATTGAGGAACAGGAAAACACTTGTGAAAGACAAGACGGGTGTGCAACCATAGAATTGTGGAAACGTTTGGATGATGCAATTAAAGGGGTTGTAGATCATGTAACTCTTGCAGATTTGATGGAGTGGCAGTTAAAAAAATCAAGCAATAACTATATTATTTAGAGGAGGTATAAGATGGAAGAGAAACGAAAGAGCAAACGTTTACCAGTAGACTTATTTTTGGATATCTCATCACTTTTTAAACAAGATAATGTAAAGGTAGAAAATGTACATGCTCCTATTGAGGTAATCGACGTCTCTAAATTAGGAATTGGATTTAAAACTACAAGTGTGTTGCCATTAGGATATTATTTTAATGCAAGACTTCAGCTTGGAAACAGTGATTCAATACTTCATTGTGTTGTGCGAATTATACGCGAACAAACTGCGAAGGATGAAACTAATTTGTATGGTTGTGAATTTGTTGGAATGGCGCCTATTCTTGATTACATTTTTGATGAATATGAGGCTTTTATAGAAAAATAAATAAAAAGAAGATGGGGATGTTGTAAAATAGAACATAAAATTCTATTTTACAACATCCCCATGTTTTGCTTATGCACGTATATCAAAGGTATAGCGTTTCATTTCGTTGTTAGGAAGATCCATATCGATAAAATCCTTTACAATATCCACATTTCGTTCGTGCATCAAAAATTCAGTAGAAATAGAATACCCTTTATGTTGTAAGACTTCACTTAATTCGGCTATGTTGTCCTTGAATAAGTTCTTAGCGAATTTATCTGGAAGGTAAAACTTTGCATTCACATCGTGTTCTTTTAATGCAACGAAGATGTCAAGTGGACCAAGCTTTTCCATATCTAGGTGAAGTAAGACACTAATATTTTCTGGATGATCTTTCAAAGAACGTTTCTTTGTATAGACATAAAGTTCACTATGTACATTTTGCTCCTTCAATTTAAGTGGTATTTGCACATAGGAAAACATCTGATTTAAGGTTTGCATAAAGTCCATGTTTTGTCTCATATCACTTGCCTGCTTGGATAGAGAGGACCCAATATCGGTATTACCAAGGGTTGTCTTGAAAAAAGTATCGAGTTCCTTGCTTTGATCATACATCTTTCGGTATAAGGCATCAACCGAGCCTTCTTCTTCTAATTCTTTCGGTTTAAGAGTCCAGTTTGAAGTAATATGGCTTTTGAACATAGTTTTAAACACTTCGGAATCAAACAAACGAATGACTGCATTGTCAGATGTGGAAGGAATGGAAGCTTTTATAACGTTTAGCGTATCTGAAAGTGTAATTTCACCACTTAACATTCGGTGTATATCCTTATTTGAAATTGAAAAACCTTCTAAATGGTTTATTAGATTTTGGCGATTTTCATTATTTAAAATCGAGCTTAATTCATTGTTTTGATATTGTATTTCCGAAAACTTTGAGAATAATTCCTTAATAATAGGCTCGTCAAAAGAGTCCAAGGCTTTTGGAATTTGGGTAAGCTCGGATTCGATTTGTTTCATATTTGGTGCAATGCCTGCTTGGTTTGCAGTTGCTATTTTTTCATCCATCAATGCTTGTAGGTTGTTTTTATCAAATTGAAATGCATGCTCCATGCCCTGATTTAAAAGATGAACAACATCTCGAATACTGGAAGAACCATTTTGAATGCCAGCTTTTTGATCTTCACTTAGAGATTGCGTGCCTAATATGGTTTGTAATGTTTCGCGTTCTTCCAAACTTAGGGTGGAAATAGTAGGTTCATTTACCATTCCTTTGACGGAATCCTCAGGCAATAAAATGCCAAGTAATTGATTTCCAAAAGAAGAAACGGCAGATGCAGGACTTCGTTCAGATAAAACTTGAAGAAGCGATGGAATGGATTCAGAGAAAGCATTCACTTTGTCAACTATTTGATGCTCCATATTTCGATATGCTTCAAACTGTGTAACAGTTTCTTCAAGAAAAGGTATGTTATTCCGACTCATTATTACTAGGGTACTAATCTGTGCATTTTTAAATTGATAGGACTGCTGTAAAATGGTTTGAATACTTTGCTTATTTATTGGCATATTGTTATTGATTAGCTCATGAACAATTAGTTGATTTTTTTCGGTTTTTGGTAATCCGGCGGACTCTAATGCTTTTTGGATGGTTGTATTTTCAATAATAGTTGAACTTTGCAATAGCGCTTCTAGTTCAATGTATGGTTGCACCGATGAAATCTTAAAAGCAGCAGTATCTCCGATTGAAAGCATGGAACCATTGCTCAGTTTTCCGGTGATGGTTGTATTATCACTTAGCGTTACTGTTATTTCATTATTTCTTAAATCGGTTACTTCACCACGGATTACCTGGTCCACAGAAATCTGCTTTATGGGTACAGTTTCACCGTATTTACTTAGAGCACCAACGTTATGTCCGTTTTTTTTCGATATACTGGTTTGATTAATTGAAGAATTGGAATTGTTTACACGGTTCTCTAGATTCATCTTATTGCTCCCATCTTGCGGTAAATAAGTTGCTATAATACTATATCGTCTATTATAGCAAAATAATTTAAATGAGAATAGAAAATTTAAAAAAGGGGTTGACAGTTTCTAGAAAAAGGCGTATAACTATATCATATTAAACATAGCAAATTACTAGGAAATAAGAAAGCGAGGAAAATATATGAGTAAAATAGCAAAAAAACTAACAGATTTAATCGGTAACACTCCATTATTAGAACTCACGAACTACGAGGAGAAAAATGGATTGGAAGCGGAAATTATTGCAAAATTGGAATATTTTAACCCACTTGGAAGCGTAAAAGATCGTGTAGCAAATGCAATGATAGAAGAAGGAATAAAACAAGGTGCTATTAATCAAGATACCGTAATTATTGAACCAACCAGTGGAAATACCGGTATTGGATTAGCATTTGTTGCAGCATCGAAAGGATTAAAACTTATCTTAACAATGCCAGATACCATGTCAATCGAGAGAAGAAGAATCGTGGCAGCGCTTGGTGCTGAGGTTGTATTGACTCCTGGAGCAGAAGGTATGAAGGGCGCAATTGCAAAGGCAAATGCATTAAAAGAAGAATATGGAAATGCTGTAATTCCGCAGCAGTTTGAAAATATAGCAAATCCAGAAATACACAAAAAAACTACGGCAGAAGAAATATGGGCAGATACCGATGGACAAGTGGATATTTTTGTAGCAGGTGTTGGTACCGGCGGCACTATAACAGGTAATGGCGAAGCATTAAAAGCAAAAAATCCAAATGTTAAAATTGTTGCAGTAGAACCTGCTGATTCACCAGTATTGTCAGGAGGCAAACCAGGTCCACATAAGATACAAGGAATTGGTGCTGGATTTGTACCTGGAGTTATGAACCTTGAAATTGTAGATGAAATCATACCAGTTGAAAATGAAGCAGCATTTGATACCTCAAGAAAATTAGCAAAGGAAGAAGGACTTTTAGTGGGAATTTCATCTGGAGCAGCAGTATATGCAGCAACGGTTCTCGCAAAGAGACCAGAAAACAAAGGAAAGAAAATTGTAGTTCTGCTACCAGACACTGGTGAACGTTATCTTTCAACTGCACTTTTCGAATAATAGCTAAAAGAGGATGTTAAAAATTAAAAATATATTTTAGTAAATGTTATTTAGTAAATATAATTTAATAAATGTTATCCCAATTTGCAATCTGGGGCTCAAAAGCACAGGTTAAAACCGAATTTAAACGATTATTTTGATAAGACAATAATGGAAAACGAGTGTCCTAAAACACTCGTTTTCCATTGTTTATGGCTTATTAAAATTGATAATCGTGTTGAGGTTTTAACCTGTGCTTTTGAGCCCCGGATTGCAAATTGAACACAACCTATATTTTTTTCGACATCACACACTTTTGTATCCCTTTATTCCAACGAAAGTTTTTTGATGTAATTCAGCCCATTTGTTAGCGGCTTTATACAGAAAAGTAAAAGGATAGTTACCGCTGCTTCTGTGAAGATATAAGCTCCGTTGTAAGCAAGAGAATAAGGAAGTGCAGCCCAGCCGTCCCAAGCATACTCGCCAAAGAAAAGCCATCCGGATAAAACAGAAAAGAAAAATCTTCCGAAAACACCTACAAGATAACCCTTGATTAGGCCAAATTTTGATTTCCAGAAAAATCCAGACAGACCCAATGCACCAAAAGCAAGTGGATAGTCTACAAGCACCTGTATTGGGAAATAAATGTATGGCTTGATTACAAGCTGCAAAATACCATATGCAAGACCTGTACAAAGTCCAGCACTTGGACCATACAAATAGCCAATGAAACAGATAAAAAACATACTAAACAGTGTAACAGAACCACCAAATGGGAAACTGTAAATTGGAAACATAGATGTTATCATAGCAAGTGCAATGGATACAGCACAAAATACCAGCTGTTTGGTATCAAATTTCTTTTGTTCTGTTCGATTCATTGATTTTTTTGATAACACAACGGCAGCAATAATGAATACAGCGATCAACAAAATGAATGCAATATAACCCACTGTTGTAAAGCCTAGTTCTTCATTCACCGTTTTAAATAATAGTTCTTTCATAAAAAAAATCCTCCTTGTATATACGCAAAGAGGAGCCAGATCGGTTGCTTCCTTACGCCGGTATTATCCGGTTCAAGTGATAAGGGTCGACATTTCCTGTCTCTCAGCCGTAGGCACCCCTAGCGAAATATTATTTAATACACATTCACTATAACGATTCTACTATTAAATGTCAAGTTTTGATTAAAATAAATAAAAAACAGGTCAGATGTGTTTGTATTATATGCGCTAAGATGATATAATAACTACGTTTGTGAGGGGACGCAACGCATCGATTGGGAGTAATAGGAGTACATACTAAAATGTTACAAAACGGAAATGATAACATGGAAATTGAAAAGCTCAAGCAAGAGCTTTTTAAAGAACGCGAGAAGTTTAGTCTCTTTCTGTCTTTAAATACAAACTGTTTTTTTGAATATGACGAGGAATCAAAGTCTATTTTCTTTGCACAAAATGAGAACTTTTCCAAATTGGATGGTTTGGTAATTGAATTACAAGAAGAAAATTTTATAAAAAAAACGGGGATTTTTTATGCAGACTATAAACAGTTTGTTTCGCTAATTATGAATCAAAAAGATGAAGAAAAAGAAATTCGCTTTCTTTCAAAAGAGGGTGACTTTATTTGGTGTAGCGTAAAAACAGCTGTCATTGATCAACTTGATGGAACCAAGCAGGTCATTGGGTGTATCAATGATGATGACGACAATCATAAAAAATTAGAATGGTTAAAGGAACAAAGTCAGCTAGATACGTTAACCAAATTTTTTAATAAGCAATATATGAAGGAATATACGGATTTATTTTTGCATGCAGATGACCAAAATCAAACAGGTAGTTTGTTTTTGATTGATATAGATAATTTTAAACGAATCAACAATAATATGGGACGGTTATTTAGTGATACCGTTTTATCCAACATTGCAGAAGGAATCCGTAAGACTATGCCAGCTGATTCCATATTTGGTAGAATTGTCGATGATAAGTTAGCAGTATTAGTAAAAAATGCATACGAAAAAGATGAAATCTATTCATTTGTTAAGCAGATGAATCTTATGTTAAATCAAATTTATGCCGGAGGTAATGGCAATGATAAAATCTCTTGTGGCATAGGAATATCAAGATATCCACAAGATGGAAGTGACTATGATACATTATTTAAAATGGCAGATGCCAGCTTATTTTGTGCGAAAGCACAAGGAGATGGAAAGGTTGAGCTATTTGATTCGAATTTTATAAAAGAATTTCCAATGAGAGTATCGGATGATGCAAAAGAAACAAACGAAGCCAGGAAAAAGAAACAAAACAATGATTTTTCTGAAAAGATAGCAATTTATGCTCAGGATCTAATGTCAACAACAAAGGACATTTTTAGCGCAATTCACCTGCTTCTTGAAAAACTTGCAAAAGAATATAATGCGACAAGCGTAGAAATATATGAAAAAGCAAAAGGTAAGAAGGTACTGACTTTAACATATGGTTATAATGATGTAAATCACAGGCTGGAGAATGTATTGAAGGAACTTGATTATGCCGTTTTCGTACAAAGTGACAATTATTTTGATGGAAATGGACTTCGTTTTACGACGCAAGATCAAGGATCCGTGCTTCAGTGTGCTTTTTATGAAGACGGTATTTTTAAAGGGATGATTTGCATACTTGATGCAGCCAGGGAAGACCGGGAATGGTCACAAGATGAGAAAGATGGAATTATAGCAGTTACAAGAATTTTGTCATTTCACATTTTGCGACTTAAAGTAACGGAGAAAATTCAGGAACAGATTGATCATATGAAAAATTATGATGCGCTAACCGGAATGCCTACGCTTTACAAGTTTAAAAGAGAAGCGCTTACACTGCTCAAAAAACAAGAAGATAATTATGCCGTTGTGTATAGCGATATTGGTAATTTCAAATACATCAATGACGTTTACGGTTATCAATTTGGAGATCGTATCCTATATGATTTTGCTTTAGAGATAACAAAGCAATTTCCGAAGGAATCTGTTTTTGGTAGAATTTCTGCAGATAATTATGTGATACTTGTTCCTTATCAAGAAAGAAATGAAATTGAACAAATGGTTTTATCTTTGAGCGAGAACTTTCATGATTCTCAAAAAGAAAGACATGTTGCTACCAATATGGTAATTGTATCTGGGGTATATTTTTTAAAGCAGGGAGAAGTCGACATCAGCACGGCGATTGACAATGCCAATGTAGCACGTAAAAGCGCGAAGTTAAGTTCACTTTCAACTTGTAAATTCTACAATGATGAAATGGAAGAACAAATTCGTAAAGAACGTGATATTTCTAATGTGATGGAAGATGCACTTAAAAATGCAGAATTTATTGTATATCTTCAACCAAAAGTAGCTTTGAAAAAGGAAACGTTAGCTGGAGCAGAAGCCCTTGTTAGGTGGAAGAAGCCGACTGGTGAGATTATTCCACCGGATGAATTTATACCTTTATTCGAGAAAAATGGCTTTATATTACAACTTGATTTTTATGTGTATGAACAGGTATGTAAAATCATCCAAAATTGGATGAACCAAAAGATAAAAGTAGTCCCAATTTCGGTAAATGTATCACGCGTTCATTTAAATGATGAAAATTTTGTTAAACACATCAAAAATCTAGTGGACATGTACTCAATACCACCAAAATACATTGAACTTGAATTAACGGAAAGTGTATTTGTTAGTGATACACAAAACACAATAAATGTTATGAAAGAATTAAGGGATTATGGATTCAGCGTATCAATTGATGATTTTGGAGCAGGATATTCCTCTTTGACCATATTGAAAGATATGGCAACCGATGTAATCAAACTGGATAAAGAATTTTTTCGACATGGAGAAATGAAAAAACAGGAACAGATTATTGTATCTAGTATTATTAATATGGCAAAACAGCTTGATATGAAGGTAATTTCAGAGGGAATCGAAACCAAAACACAAACTGAATTTTTGAAAGACATATCCTGCGATATGGTGCAAGGATACTATTATGCCAAACCTATGCCTGTGGAAAAATTTGAGCAGTTTATGTTAGATTCTCAAAATATTCTTGCAAAGGAATAGAATATTTGATATACTATCATAGTCTTTAGACAATGCGGGAGTGCTGGAATTGGCAGACAGGCATGATTCAGGTTCATGTGCTCGTTTGGGCGTGTGGGTTCAAGTCCCATTTCCCGCAGTAATAAGAAAAGCTATATGTAGATTTTAATCTATGTATAGCTTTTTTTATTTAATCTAATGATATTTAAAACATTATGTTAAATTATTGACAAAACAATATCTGGATGATATAGTAGTTACCATGAGTAGCGACTAATGTATTTCGTGCCATAACATATCAAAAGAAGAAGCGCTTTTGTAATGTAACTCTTGTCATTGCTGATACCACAAGGTATTATAAGTAGTAAGAATAAAAAGGTGGTAGAACAATTGAATAAAATAATTGATTTGTTAAAACAATTCTATTTTACTGAATCAGAAGCAAAAGTTTATATTACATTATTACAGAATGGTCCATGCACCGGATACGAAGCCAGTAAGCTGTCAGGAGTACCACGATCAAAGATATATAATATCTTAGAAATTCTGACAAACCGCGGTGCCCTGGTAACGAGTGATGGTGAAAAGACGGTTCTTTATCGTGCTGAACCAATTGATCGCTTGAAAAACCTAATAAAAAGCAATGTAGAAGATAATTTAAATGAATTAGAAAAAGAAGCACAAAGGTTTGAAAATCCAATTGATGATGAAAGAATCTGGCATCTGTTTGATTATAAGAGTATTATCAACAAATGTTTAGAGATGGTTCAAAAAGCTAAGAACAAGGTTTTGGTTCAAATATGGATTGATGATTTGGATTACCGTCTGGTAGAAGTTTTAAATCAAAAGATGGATGAAATGGATAAAGTGCTTGTAGTTCTTTATGATTCGAGTGAAAAATATAATACAAAATTAAAAAAATTCTACAAACATGGCTTTGAAGAGGAAAAAATGAGAGATATCGGGCACAGATGGATTACAATTACCTGTGACGGCAAAGAAATGACCTATGCATTAATTCGAAATTCGATTGTATCAGAAGCGATTTATACAAAGAATGAGAGTATGGTATTTTTTGCAGATGAGTATATCTATCATGATGCTTATTGCTTGCGTTTAATTGAACGCTTTGGTGCTCAAGTGAAAAAAGAATTTGGAGAAGATATGGGTGGTATACGGGACGTATTCGCTATTATAAATGAAAAAAAATAATAGTGGAGGAACAAAAGCATGATTGTAAAAGTAATTTTAGGCTTAATTATTTTAGTAAATGGAGCATTTGCATTAACATTTATAAAAGATTTAATAGCACATAAAACAGAGGTTATGAAGGAGCCGGGTAATCCTATTTTGGTAGCAATATCTTCATTCTTCATATTCTTATTATCTACATTTGGTATTTCTGATTTCGCCATTAGTACGGCACTTTACCCAAAGGTAAAGTGGTTAGATGAGAAGAAATTACCAGGAACATTAAATGCACAATGCGTTATTCCGGTTGCAGTTATGGCATTGGCGTATATATCGTCCATTAATGTAGGCTTGGCAACATTAGTTATTCCGATTGTAGCACAAATCATAGGCGCTTATGCTAGTCCAAGATTTGTTGTAAAACTTCCGGTTAGAACAATAAAGAAATTCCTATCCGTTGGATTATTGATTGCTGCAGCATTAATTCTTGCAGGAAAATTTGGAGTATATCCTTCTGGTGGTGAAGCTACGGAGCTTGTTGGCAGTAAATTAGTATTATTAGGAGTATTATCTTTAATTTATGGAGCTTTAAATAATATAGGAATTGGTTCCTATGCTTTAACCATGGCAACGGTATATGCGTTAGGATTAAATCCAAGTGCTGCATTCCCTATTATGATGGGAGCTTGTACATTCTCAGTTCCTATTGGTAGTATGCAATTTATTAAATTAGATAGTTATTCAAGAAAAATCACATTATTCACTTCTACTTTTGGTGTGCTTGGAGTATTAGTTGCCGCATTCTTTGTAAAGAGTATGAACGTATCTGCATTACAGTGGGTAGTTGTAGCGGTTATATTATACAGTGCAGTAACAATACTATTAAGCTTGCGAAAAAAGAATTAATATTTGAAGACATAAAAGAATAGGAGTAGATATGAATATTAAAGTATTAAAAAATAAAGATATGAAACAAGTATTTTCGATGAAAGATGCAATTCAGGCGGATAAAGATGCATTGGAATTATATTCGGCAGGACTAAGCGAGGTTCCTTTAAGAATAAATTTAGATATTCCGGAACATGAAGGTCAGAGCCTGTACATGCCGGGTTATGTAGGAGGGGCACATGCCCTTGGTGTAAAGATAGTATCTGTATATCCTAAAAATATTGAAAAGGGACTAACTAGCGTACCTGCAACTATGGTTCTGATCAATAGCGAGACAGGAGAGGTTTCTTCTATTATGGATGGAACTTATTTGACCAGAATCCGTACCGGTGCAGTTGCGGGTGCAGCGACCGATATTCTGGCTCGAAAAGACAGTAAGGTATTTGCTTTGTTTGGTACCGGTGGACAAGCGGAGTCTCAGTTAGAAGCAGTGCTTACGGTTCGTCCAATCCAATTAGTAAAAGTATTTGATATTAGCCATGACCGTGCAAAAGATTTTGCGCAAAGAATGCAAAAAGAATTTGGTGAAAAGTTTAGCGTAAATATTATTGCGGCAGAAACTTCGGATGAAGCAATTGTCGATGCAGACATTATCACTAGTGTTACAACTTCTACAAGACCTACTTTTAATGGAGAACTTGTGAAAAAGGGAGTGCATATTAATGGTATTGGAGCATATACACCGGTAATGCAAGAAATTGATGAATATACCATTACAAATGCCGAAAAAGTATATGTTGATACTCGCAGTGGTGCATTAAATGAATCTGGTAATTTTATCATCCCAATTCAAAAAGGAATTTATTCAGAAGATAGAGTAACTGGAGAATTAGGCGAAATAATTTTGAAAAAAGTTTCTGGACGTGAGACACAAGAGGAAACTACTGTATTTATAACAACTGGAAGTGGTGTATTAGATGTTGTTACTGCAGAAAGGATTTATGAAAATGCAGTCAAACAAAAAATTGGGGAAGAAATTGAATTTTAATTAGTGAAAAGAGTTATATAATAAACAGCCAAGAATGTTCTACTTCTTGGCTGTTTATCGTTGAATAAAAAATTGCGTAAATCATAAAAATGAGGCATAATATAAATAATAATATTTATAGTGGAGGCATTTATGGAAGAAAAAAAATTTAAAGAACTTTATTTAAAAAATGAAATTGAATTTGAAGAGATTGATAGTTATAGTCAGCGTTGGGGAATGAGTGACAACATGAGTACTCTACGCGAGTATCTTGGACTAAATGCAGAAGAGGAAGATGCGTGGATCAGCATTGGAGAAGACGAATTAAAACGTTTACTGGATGAACAAACATTAGAGCAGTAACCACCGATGTTTTATTTTCATATATTGAAAATAAAACATCGGAGTATTATGGAACGGGTGAATCGAGTTATACACACTTCGTGGGCACATGAACGGGGAATTTATGGCGATGGAATTGGCGTTGCTGTAATTGATACAGGAATTACTGGTCACCCTGACTTTATATATAGAAGGAATCGAATTGTTGCATTTAAAGATATAGTGAATGGTAAAGTAGGAATTTATGATGATAATGGACATGGAACACACGTCTGCGGATGTTTGGGCGGAGATGGATGGGAGTCATCGGGTCACTACTCGGGAATTGCTCCTAATTGCAATATTGTTGCAATCAAGGCTTTAAACAATAAAGGAAATGGAAACATTGAGGAAGTCCTACAAGGGTTATCATGGATTCGAAAAAATAAAGAAAAATATAACATTCGAATCCTAAATATATCCGTTGGAAGTTCTGCTAAAAAAGATCTTGACGAAGACTCTGCGTTTGTAAGAGGCGTTGAGAGGATGTGGGAAGAAGGAATCGTAGTGATTGCGGCAGCAGGAAATAACGGACCTCAGGGAAAGACAATAGGAGCTCCGGGGAACAGCCGAAAGATTATTACAGTGGGTGCTTCGGATGATAGTGATTATGTAGACTTTGGTGGAGGAAAAATTAATAATTATTCCAGTCGTGGACCTACCGGAGCCTGTATTATGAAACCGGATATCGTTGCACCAGGAAGCAATGTGTTAAGCTGTAATTACCACTTTGTGCAAGGAAGATCAAAAAGCATGTATGCGATCAAAAGCGGTACTTCTATGGCAACTCCAATTGTTTCTGGTGCAATTGCTTTATTATTACAAAAATATCCGGATATGACTCCTCGTGAAGTAAAAATACGCCTTAAGAATCGAGCAGTTGATAATGGGATGGAACGTGTTCATCAAGGATGGGGACTGCTTGATGTTGAAAGGCTTCTTAGCTGATTTATTCAATGTGTTCAGGCTTAATTGCTGCATTTATTTGCACAGGTGAGAATTTGCAAATATTTTTATAGCTGTCTAGTTCATCTTCTGAAAGGACACCAGTGGGGATTAATCCGGTACAATCGTTGCAGGATGCAGATTCAAGATAATCCGCATCGCTATCAATGTTATATTTATCTTTTTTCATAATAACCTCCTTTTTGATAGTATGTTCCTAACAAACTCAAATATTCAAAAGATAGACTAGGAATACATTGGATAAAGGGAAAAGGAGCTTCTGCTGAAGCTCCTTTTTAAGAGAGAGGGTAATAATGAAAAAGCATCTATGTAATAAAAGTCTTATTGGCTTTTGATAGATATAGTATATCGTTACATTGTGACTAAAGTGTGATGCAATTATTAAAAATATGTGAAAAGTGCAACCATAAAGTTAGAAACTAAATTTATGATTGCACTTTTTTATTATTTTAAATTGCATTTTCTTTTATTAGATGGGAATACCAATGTCCAGAATCTTTGATAAGACGCCTCTGATCGCGAAAATCCACATAGATAAGTCCGAAACGCTCATCATACCCAGTATGCCATTCGAAATTATCGGTTAGGGACCAATGAAAGTAACCAATGATCTTTGCGTTGGAATTTGCAGCTTTGCAAAGCTGCGTTAGATAACGATCTAAAAAATCAATACGGTCTAAATCATGAACGTTTCCATCTAAAAATACTTTATCATTACAAGATAGCCCATTTTCACTAACGATGATAGGAAGCTGATAGCGTTCATATAAAAAGCGCATACCCCAATTCATAACGTCAGGTGTAATTGGCCACTTCAGTGCGGTTCTTGGAAAACCATCATACTTAGGAATAAAATGTCCAGGAAATGTAGCACTGACCTCATGGCCGTTATAAACATTAACCGCATAAAAGTCAATGGGTTGTGCCATTTGTTCCAAATCCCCATCTTCAATAAAAGGGTAGGGGCCTTCGCCAAATATATGAGAAACATCCGGATATTTGCCAAGTAGTACACCGTCACTAAAGAAAGAATGTGAAAATTTCCAATTGTCTTTAGTAATGGAAAAGGATAACTGCCTTGCACAATTGATGTCCTCATTGGATTGCGTTTGCGGGAAACAAAGATTGCCAGTGGAGGCAATACCTATTTTAATTGGTTGCTTTGCTACCGAACGCATTGCCTTTACGGCTGTTCCATGCGCAAGTGCAATATAATGAAAGATTTTAAAAATTTCGATATCTGGAAGCGTTTTTCCTGGAGCATGGGTTCCGTTTCCGTAGCCTAAAGAAGCAATACACTGTGGTTCGTTAATTGTAAAAAAATTGGTGACACGATCAGAGAAATGCTCCGTAATAAATGCTGCATAATCAGCAAATGTATTAATAATTTCGCGATTCGTCCAGCCGCCGATATCTTCTAAAGATTGTGGCAGATCCCAATGATAGAGGGTGACATATGGAGTTATTCCATTGACAAGCAAATCATCAATCAGATTATCGTAAAACTGTAACCCTTTTTCATTTAACACATTATCTCCATTTGGAAAAATACGAGGCCAAGAAATGGAAAAACGATAATAAGGGATACCTAATTCCTTTAAAAGAGCAATATCTTTTTTGTAATCGTAATAGTGATTGCAGGCAATATTTCCATTCTGGTTATGAATAACCTTGCCTTTGGTATGGCTGAAGGTATCCCATATGGAAGGACCTTTTCCTTCTGAATCAAAGCCTCCTTCTATTTGGTAAGAAGAAGAAGCAGCGCCCCAAATAAAATCTTTTGGAAAATTTGTCATATACCATATACCTACTTTCTTTTATCTACATTATAACTAAGACATCGTATGATTCTTTGTCTGCATGAAATGGAATAAGTGTATCTTCTTGTTCTACTCCATCAACGAAGAATTGCTTAACTCCTTTTTGCTCACCCGATGGATTTGATATGGTAATTTGATAGGTGATTCCTCGGAAACGTCGGGTGATTTTTATTTGACTTATATCACTTGGGATACAAGGGTTAATTCTGAGTCCATCAAAGTCTGGTTGTACACCCAAAATATGTTGCGATACGTTTTTAAATGTCCATGCGGCAGTTCCGGTAAGCCAGCTGTTTTTTGCTTCACCAAAGTTTTTTGCATCAATACCAGCAATCATTTGTGAATAGACATAAGGTTCGGAACGGTGAATTTCACTAATATCTTCAATATATGCGGGACAAGTTTTTTTGTATATAGAAAAAGCTTCGTTTCCACGTCCGATGATTGTTTCCGCTATGGAAATCCATGGATTATTATGACAGAAAATACCGGCATTTTCTTTATATCCAGGAGGGTAAGAACTGATTTCTCCTAAGTTTAGATGATAGCTTTGATAAGCAGGCTGTAAGAGAACAATTCCGTATTTTGTTTCTAATTTTTCGTGTACAGAATCAAGCGCACGTTTTGCATAACCGTTGTCAAGACCAATTCCAGCCATGACACAAAATCCTTGTGGCTCAATATATATTTGGCCTTCTTCACATTCGTTTGATCCTATTTTTTGACTATTTGCATCATATGCACGAAGGAACCATTCGCCATCCCATCCATTTTGAAGAATAGATTCTGTCATTTTAGTTACTTTTGAGAGAACGGTAGTTGCTTCTTCTAACTGACCTAAGTGTTTTAGTATTTCTGCAAATTCCTTTCCATATTCTACATACATGCTGCCAATAAATATAGATTCTGCTACGGGACCATTGGAAGCACCTGTAATCTGGAAGGATTCCCCTGGTACCGTCGAAAAACAATTCAGGTTCAAACAGTCATTCCAATCAGCACGGCCAATCAAAGGCAATGCATGAGGTCCTAGTTTTTGATCATAATAAGCAAAGGATCGGCTCAAATGTTCAAGGAGAGACTTTGAAGATGCGGGATTGTTATCAAATGGAACCATCTCGGATAAAATATCAAAATCACCAGTTTCTTTGATATAAGCAGAAGTGGCAGCAATGAGCCATAGTGGATCATCGTTAAATCCGCTTCCAACATCCAGGTTGCCCTTTTTTGTAAGTGGTTGATATTGATGATAAGCACTTCCATCTTCGAATTGAGTTGCTGCAATATCAAGAATACGTTCTCTTGCCAAATCTGGTATCAGATGAACAAATCCGAGAAGATCCTGACAGGAGTCACGAAAGCCCATTCCACGTCCGGTTCCTGATTCGTAATACGAAGCGGAGCGGGACATATTAAAGGTTACCATACATTGATATTGATTCCATATGTTTACCATACGGGAAAGTTTATCATCGGAAGTTTCGATTGTATATTTGGAAAGCAAATGTTCCCAATGTTGTTTTAAAGATTCAAACGCTGAATCTACCTGTTCTGTCGTTTGATATTTTTCTAGTAATTCTTTGGATAAGTCTTTTTTTACTACATTTGGGCTTTCCCATTTTTGATCATCCGGGTTTTCTATATAACCTAATAGAAAGATATAGGTAACTTCTTCTCCCGGCTTTAACGTTTTTTCTAAATGGAATGATCCAATAGGCGACCATCCACTTGCAACTGAATTGCCAGATTCATTTGCTTCCACTGCAATTGGGTTTGAAGTAGAACGATAAGCTCCAAGAAAAGAATCACGATCAGTATCAAACCCTTTTACGGGAGCATTTACTGCATATACCGCATAGTGGTTGCGTCGTTCTCTGTATTCCGTTTTGTGATAAATAGTAGATGGATAAACCTCTACTTCACCTATATTTAAGTTTCTCTGGAAGTTGGTCATATCATCCGTAGCATTCCATAAACAAAATTCAAGATAGGAGAATAGAGAAATCTCTTTATCAGAAGAACTGTTGTTTTTTAATGTCATTTTATTGATTTCACAATTGTCGCCGATTGGGACAAAAGCGGTCATTGTAGCAGATAAATCATTTTTGCTGCTTTCAAATATGGAATATCCGAGGCCGTGTCTGCAACGATAAGTATCTAGTTCTGTCTGTACTGGTTGCCATGCAGGGTTCCATGTTATTCCATTTTCTTTTATGTAGTAATATCGGCCATTGCTATCATATGGAACGTCATTGTAACGATAACGCGTCAGTCGAAGAAGTTTCGCATCTTTATAAAAACTATAGCCACCACTGGTATTGGAAATAAGAGAAAAGAAGTTTTCACATCCAAGGTAGTTAATCCAAGGCAATGGAGTTTTTGGCGATGTTATTACATATTCTTTTTGCTGGTCATCAAAGTATCCAAATTTCATGTTGTTAATCTCCATCTATTCTTTAAATTTATTACGAAAACGGTCTTTTTAAGAAAACGATTAAGTATTTACGAAAATCGATTAAATATAATGAGATTATGGTAAGAGTATAGCTTATAAACCCCAATTAATCAATACTATTCGGAAATAATTAAAAGAAAAAATTTTAGAGAATACAAAATAATTTGTGACTTTATTTTTAGAAATTCAAATTTACATGGCGTAAACGTATAAGATAAAATGACAGATTCATCGCTGAAATACGGATAAAACAGCGAATAATGTATACAAAAAGCATAATATATATATAATAATAAATGGATATATGTAAAATATATACTAAAAAAATAAAATTGTTATTGCATTTATATAAAAAGTGTTGTATAGTAAAAATACGAAAACGATTAAGTAACAAAAACCTTATATACAGATTTGAGTAAAAAGTGTATAATTTTAATATTTAAGGTATATAAGGAGGAGATGGCATGGTTTCAATGAAAGACATTGCGTTAGCTTGTGATGTTTCCGTTGCTACTGTAAGTAAAGCACTCAACAATCATAAAGACATTGGTCAAGATACAAAAGTCCGTATACGTGAAACTGCAAAAGAGATGGGATACTTCCCGAACTCCTCGGCAAGAGCATTACGAACAAATCGTAGCTACAATATTGGAGTTTTATTTGTAGACGAAGCACAGAGTGGTTTGACACACGATTATTTTGCCAGTGTATTAGATAGCTTTAAGGTTACAGTAGAGAAACATGGATATGATTTAACGTTCATAAACTGCAACAAAGACAACAAAAACCGTATGTCTTATCTAGAACATAGTAGGTATAGGGGATTGGAAGGTGTTATTATAGCATGCGTTCCATTTGATGATTCAGAGGTACTTGAACTGGTAAAAAGCGACTTGCCGGTTGTGACAATTGACCATTTATTTGACAACCGGATGGCTGTGATGTCTGACAATGTAAAAGGAATATCCGATTTGCTTCATTATATTTATGAACAGGGTCACAGAAAAATTGCATATATTCACGGACAGAATACTTCTGTAACAAGAAATCGTTTGGTAAGTTTTTACCGAGCAGCAGAAGAACTTTCACTAATCGTTCCGGATGAATATGTGGTAGAAGGTAAATATCGAGAAGTAAAGCATACACAATTAATGACAAACCAGGTACTTGATTTGCTAGATCCACCGACTTGTATTATTTTTCCGGATGACTTATCAGCAGTGGGCGGTATGAATGCAATCAATGCAAGGGGGTTAAATATTCCAGAGGATATTTCAATTGTGGGATATGATGGAATTAGCATTGCTTCACGAATCGAACCAAAATTAACTACCATTCGCCAGGATACCAAATCAATTGGACGAAGAGCTGCAGAGAAACTAATCAGCTTAATCGAAAAACCAAAGAGCACATTAATTGAACATGTTATTATCGAGGGAAAGCTTATCGAAGGAAAATCGGTTTGCAAAAGATAATAAGAAACATGGCATTTATATTACTTTGGTAAAAAGTAGTATTGAGATAATGCAACCAAAAAATGAAAGTAAAGTGGAGGGAAATTGGTATGAAGAAAAAATTAGTAAGCATTATACTTACAACAGCACTTTTAGCAACAATGCTGACAGGATGTGGAAAATCAGATACTTCTGCAAGTAAAGAAAGCACGGATGCTGCTACAAGTACAGAGACCACACAGGAACCAGCGAGCGCAGAGAGCACAGAAGAGGGGAAAGTAGTAAACATATATTGTTGGAATGATGAATTCCAAGGTAGATATGAGGCTTATGCAAAAGATATTGCTGAGCAACATGGAGTAACGGTTAATTTTGTAATTGTAGCAAATGAAAACAATGCATATCAAAACAATCTGGACGCTGCATTGCAGGCACAGGAGTCAGCGTCTGCTGATGACAAAATCGATATATTCCTAGCTGAGGCAGATTATGCCAGCAAATATACAAAATCAGATTATACTCTTGATGTTGTCGGCGATGTTGGTTTGACAGAAGAAGACCTTGCTGGACAGTATCAGTATACAAAAGATATTGTTACCGTTGATGGAGTGCAAAAAGCTACTACATGGCAGGCTACACCGGGCTTATTTGCTTACAGACGTTCTATCGCAAAAGAAGTTCTTGGAACCGATGATCCTGTAAAAGTGCAGGAAGCATTAAGCGATTGGAGCAAGTTCGATCAAACTGCAACAACGATGAACGAGTCTGGTTATTTTATGCTTTCTGGTTATGATGATTCTTTTAGAACATTTTCAAATAATGTTTCAGGACCATGGGTAGATGGTACAAAGATTGTAATTGATGATAATATTATGAAATGGGTAAAACAGACAAAGGATTATACCGATAAAGGATACAATAATAAAACAAGACTTTGGGCTCCTGAATGGCAAGCAGATCAAGGACCAGCGGGTAAAGTATTTGGTTTCTTCTATTCTACATGGGGTATCAACTTTACATTGTTAGGAAACTCTTTAGCAGATGCTGAAGGAGAAAAAGCAGTTGGTAATGGTGTTTATGGTGATTATGCAGTGTGCGAAGGACCTCAACCTTATTACTGGGGTGGGACATGGATCTGTGCAGCAAAAGGAACGGATAACATTCCGTTTATTAAGGATATGATGTACCGATTAACCTGTGATCCGGCTACAATGAAACAGATTACTGTGGATACACAAGATTATACAAATAATGAAGCAGCCATGAATGAACTTGCAAACAGCGATTACTCTTCTGATTTCCTAGGCGGACAGAACCATATTGCGCTATTCGCAGAAGCAGCAAAGAAAATTGATATGAGCAATATCTGTGACTATGATCAAGGCTTAAACGAATCAATGCAGCAGGCAATGAGTGAGTATTTTGAAGGAAATGTTGATGAAAAAACAGCATTAGATAATTTCTATACAGCAGCTATGGAAAAATATCCGGAATTAACAAAATAATCCATTAAAAAAATATAAGTAAAAGGGCTTCTGTGAATCATCTTGAGGATGCCCTTTTACTTTTGAAAAAGGAATAGGAGAGGAATTATGAAGGCTTCTAACACAAAAAATAAAAAACATATAAGTTATTCCAAGTGGGGATATATTTTTCTGATACCATTCTTTCTGGTTTATGCAGTATTTTCATTTATACCTATGATTTCAACTTTTTTCTATAGTTTTTTTGAAAACTATATGTCTGGTTTAAATATGATTGGACCAACATTCGTTGGCTTTGATAATTACATAAAGTTATTTCAGGTAGGTGACTTGCTTAAATACACCCAAAATACTCTGATTATGTGGGTGCTTGGAGTTGTTCCACAGATAGCTATTTCACTGCTCATAGCAGCATGGTTTACTAATACAAGATTAAAATTGAAATGTTCGGGTTTTTTTAAAACCGTTATTTATATGCCGAACTTAATTATGGCTTCGGCGTTCTCAATGTTATTTTTCACCCTGTTTTCTAATAACGGACCAGTAAATATGTTATTGATTGGCAATGGAGTGATTAAGGAATCGTTCCATTTTTTGTCTTCAACGATAGGTGCTAGGGGATTGATAGCTCTTATGAACTTTTTGATGTGGTTTGGAAATACAACGATTTTATTAATGGCAGGTATGATGGGAATTGATACAGCGTTGTTTGAGGCGGCAGAGGTAGATGGAGCAAGTCCGTTTCAGGTGTTCTCAAAAATTACGATGCCATTATTAAAACCAATTATGGTATATGTAATGATTACATCGCTAATAGGTGGTCTACAGATGTTTGATATACCACAGATTTTGACAAATGGTAAAGGTGGACCGGATAGGATGACAATGACCTTGATTATGTATTTAAATAATCACTTATTTAGTAAGAATTATGGTATGGCTGGTGCACTTTCTGTCATTATATTTATTATCACAAGTGTATTAAGTATTGCCGTATTTAAAACATTAACAAGTCAGAGAGAAACGAGGTAATTGATCATGAAGAAGGAAGAAAATCAAAGTCTATTAAGCTTGAATGTCAGACGCATTATTTGCTATATTGTGTTAATTATATTAAGTGTTGTTTGCTTGTTTCCATTTTTGATGCTTTTTGTTAATGCTACTAGGGCACATGTTGATATTCAAAGGGGATTTACACTTGTACCGGGAAAATCGCTGCTTATAAATATATCAAATGTACTAGATAATACAACCATTTTAATTGTAAGGGGTATGATAAACAGTATTACGGTATCAACCTTAACTGTATTCTTGTCCGTATATTTTTCTGTAATGACAGCATATGCAATTCATGCATATGATTTTAAATATAAAAAATTCGCTTTTAACTTTATACTTTTAATCATGACAATTCCTACACAAATCAGTGCACTTGGCTTTGTTAAATTAGTTACAGCAATGCATTTAAAGGATACATTTATTCCTCTGATTATTCCGACAATCGCAGCACCCGCGGTGTTTTTCTTCATGAAACAGTATATGGAAAGTGCTCTGCCACTTGAAATCGTGGAGGCAGCTAGAATAGATGGATCCAATGAATTTCATACCTTTAATACAATAATCATGCCATTGATGAAACCAGCGTTGGCAGTGCAGGCGATTTTTGGGTTTGTAACGAGTTGGAATAATTATTTTACGCCTTCGTTGATTTTAACGAAAGCTGAAGTGAAGACTTTGCCTTTATGGATTGCTTATATCAGAAGTGCAGATTTTACAAAGTTTGATATGGGGCAAATGTACATGATGATTGCTTTCTCTATTTTTCCAGTCATCCTTATTTATTTATTTCTTTCCAGATTTATTGTGCAAGGTGTTGCGCTTGGTGGTGTCAAAGGATAGCTCTATACACCTTCCATGTTGCTATCTACATAAAAGCCACAGATACTAGAGAGCGAGTAATTTGTCATTCGCTTTTTAGTATCTGTGGCTTTTTAAAATGCTCTACTTTGTAACAACCCTTTGTTGAGAGTTAATATTAACAGATGTAGTGCTTCCGATTGCTTTTATGAGGTCGCATTTTTTCTTCGATGCTTTTGAAATGTCAATGATTTCCTTGAAGGATGGTTTTTTCATACATTCGCCAAAAGCATCGGTAGCAGCACTCCATAATAATTCTGATGTCACATTCGATACGAATGTTCCAACAAACGGGATGGAAGAAAGTGCCAATGTTGCAGTTGCAACAACTGCATATTTGGAGCTAATTATAAATGGTAATCGTTGCTGTCGATCACTATAAATGCGAAGACCTTCCTGCCAGTTGCAGGTCTTTTCTTCACAGATGGTATTTACCTGCGTTACAATTTCGGCTAAATCTTCCCAGGATAACGCTGAATCTTGCGTATTTCCCGGTGTAATGATTGTCTTATTCGCATTGATTGAATTGTTTGAGGATACAGCAGTTGCTGTTAAAACAGGTAAGGTATTTGGTATGTTGAGATTTGCTGGTTCCATATCACAAATGCTGGAAGCAATCGTTTCGTTATAACTATAGTCAATTAATTCACGGGCTTCATTAATAGTGGAAATATCAGAATAAGATTGCATCAATTCTAAATAATTATAATAATCGGTTCTTCGGTCTGATTTGGATTTTGTTAAAAGCTGTTCATAAAAGGTAAAGGATTCTTTGCCTTTCAAGTCGGTTGCTTCTAAGGTATCCTTGATGGTTTTCAAGTGCGTTTTAATGTTTTTTTGTAATATCATATGTAGTGGTGTGGGTACAGCACTTTTTACTAGAAATGCAGTGAAACTTACCTGATTTAAGCGATGAATCAGCTCTGTATATTCATTAAATAACTGACGCTCATCTCCATTAATTAAGTCGCAGCGAATATTTGGAATACTATTTTGAAGCTGTGAGCGAAGTGCGGAAAATATTTTTCTTCGGTCTTCATCGGTATACTTATCCGAATAAAGAAAAGGGAAACAGGAAAAATAAAAACTGTTTGGATTTCCTTCTATATTGGAAGTTAGAACTTGCAATAGATATTCCTGGATGCTTTCAGCACCAGCATAAGGTGAAATATGTATAAGACCTTTATCGAAAGCGGATAGAAAAGCCTTGCTTTGATTACCTTTTAATAAGGATAATACTAATTCAGAATCAAAGGTCTGGGAGAGTACAAGCGTAGGATGGTTTCCATTTAAAATAGATTGAAATAAATATGATTCAGCAGTTACACGTTTATCGGTCGTACTGTCAGGTTTTCTTGCGCGATCAATTAAATCACTGTACATGTTGTAACCTCCATTAGTTATTATTAATCACATATTTTGCGATTGCAGAAATTGTAAAGGAATCACGAATTTGGTTCGTTTTTATCATATCTTTCATTTCGTCCACGGTTAAAAAAATTGCTTCTTCAATACCTTCTTGTGTTGCAAATTTAGTTGGAGCAGTGATATCTAGTGAAAATATGTCCACAGGGCCACCACCTAAGCTACTGTCGGTAATAATGTTCCCCTCATAATGGATACTTTTAACAGTTGCACCGATTTCTTCATCGATTTCTTTTTGTGCATTCTTTTCGGGAGACAAATAAGGTTCGGAAAAACCTCGCGGAAGTTCGTATTCAAAAGAACGTGTGCCATGACGAAACTGTTTTAACAGAACAATTTTTTGCTGATAAAATGGGATAAGTACGACACCGTTTGTCGGATTTGGATTTAGAAGTCGTGCATATCCATAGTTTGTTCCTGTTTCTCCTTTTAATAAATCTACAATGAAAATATGGTAGGGACTTTCGTAAATAACGCCGAGTGGTTGTCCGGTAGTTATAGAAAATTGACGTATTTGTTCTTCTTCTAATATAAGAGGGAGTTGTTCGCTTTGCGTAAAATAGGAAGGAAACTTATTTGAAAGTTCGAAATATCGTTGTATGGAATCCATTCGTATTCCTCTTTTCTTTAATATAATGAAATAATTATAGTATGTTCTGCTAGTGTATGCAAGTTTGAAAAAACACCTGACTACCAATGGAAATAGTCAAGTGCTTTAAAAGAATGCTATTTGTTATTAATATAATTTATTAATCCTTCGGATTGAATAATACGTTGCATGAATTCAGGGAAAGCCTGACCTTGAAAGGATGTTTCCTTTGTTTTATTGTATATCATACCGCTATCATAGTCGATTTCTACTTCATCTCCAGCTTCAATGCCTTCTGCAGCTTCCTTACATTCGATAATTGGCAGTCCAATATTAATGGCATTGCGATAAAAAATTCTGGCAAAGGTTTCTGCTATGACACAACTGATACCTGCGCATTTGATGGCAAGTGGTGCATGTTCTCTGGAAGAACCACAGCCAAAATTTTTATTTGCAACAATAATGTCACCTTTTTTTACTCGGGTTGCAAAGTCTTTATCGATATCTTCCATACAGTATTTCGCAAGTTCCATGCCATCAGAAGAGTTAAGATATCTTGCGGGAATGATAACATCGGTATCTACATTATCACCGTATTTATGTACGATTCCATGTGCTTTCATTTAAATTCCTCCTTATTATAAACCAATGTCACTTGGCTGACTGATTTTTCCGGTTATTGCACTCGCTGCAGCAACAGCAGGACTAGCTAAATAAACCTCAGATTCAACATGACCCATGCGGCCAACAAAATTTCGGTTAGTGGTAGAAACAGCACGCTCTCCGGCAGCCAGAATACCCATATGTCCACCCAAACAAGGACCACAGGTTGGAGTGCTTACAATAGCGCCGGCTTTGATAAAAGTCTGTATCAAGCCTTCTTCAATTGCCTGTAAATAAATAGCCTGTGTTGCAGGAAATACAATGGCACGCATACCCTTTGCAACGTGACGACCTTCTAACACCTTTGCAGCAGCTCTTAAATCAGAGATGCGTCCATTGGTACAAGAACCAATAACAACCTGATCAATTTCAATTTCTCCAGCATTTGTAACAGTTTTTGTATTTTCAGGAAGATGCGGGAAAGCAATCGTACATTCTAAAGTGCTTAAATCAATGGTATAAGTTTCATCATATTGAGCGTCATCATCTGCTTCATAGATGGTAAATTCTTTCTTGGAATGTTCCTTCATATAAGAAATGGTTAACTCATCCACTGGAAAGATACCATTTTTTGCTCCGGCTTCAATTGCCATATTAGCAATGGTAAATCGGTCATCCATAGAAAGATTTTTGATGCCTTCACCAACAAATTCCATGGATTTGTATAGAGCGCCATCCACACCAATCATTCCGATGATATGTAAGATGACATCTTTTCCGCTTACCCACTGATTCATTTTACCAATTATATTGAATTTGATAGCGCTAGGCACTTTAAACCAAGCTTTACCTGTTATCATACCAGCGCCCATATCGGTACTTCCAACACCGGTTGAGAAAGCACCGAGTGCACCGTAAGTACAAGTGTGAGAGTCAGCACCAATGCAGGTTTCTCCTGCTACAATCAATCCTTTTTCAGGAAGCAGTGCATGTTCAATTCCCATTTCACCAATTTCAAAATAGTTTGTAATATCATTTTCTTTTGCAAATTCACGAACACATTTGCAATGCTCTGCTGATTTAATGTCTTTATTTGGTGTAAAGTGATCAGGAACAAGTGCAATTTTATCTTTATCAAAAACTGTTTTTTTCTTTAATTTTTCGACTTCGTGAATTGCAACTGGTCCGGTTATATCATTTGCTAAAACCAAATCTAAGTCTGCCTCAATTAATTGTCCGGCAACCACACTTTCTAAGCCGGCATGAGCTGCTAATATTTTCTGAGTCATCGTCATTCCCATTGTGTACATCCTCCTTTGGTGTTTTTCGTTTTTATTTCTTTAATATGGCTATTGTAGCATAAAAAGAAGTATGAGTAAAATACATAATAAATATATTCTTTATAACCACAGGTTATAAAATGAATTGCTCTTTTCTATAGTATGTGCTACTCTAATAGAAAATAAAATTGTTTAATCAAAGGCAGGTGATTGGATGCAAGGAAATCTATCAGCATACCGGATTTTTTATACAGTTGCGCAAAAAGGAAATATATCTTATGCGGCAAAAGAGTTATATATCAGTCAACCAGCAATTAGTAAGGCCATTGCAAAATTAGAAGAGAATTTAGGCACTTCCTTGTTTTATCGAAGTTCAAGGGGTGTTGTACTGACAGAGGAGGGTAAGCAGCTGTATGAGCATACGAAAAAGGCCTTTGAAGAATTAGAAGAGGGAGAGGCGAATCTTCGCAAAATTCAAGAGTTTGGAATTGGTCACATCCGGATTGGTGTCAGTACAACCCTTTGCAAATATGTGTTGATTCCATATCTAAAAGCTTTTATTGATAAATATCCGAATATTAAAATAACCATAACCTGCCAGTCAACCTTTCATACGGTAAAGCTTTTAGAAGAAGAGAAAATTGATATTGGTCTGATTGGAAAATTTGGATTTGGAAAGGATATTGAATTTTATCCAGTAGAGGAAATTGAAGATGTATTTGTTACCTCCAAAGGATATTTGAAGAATTTAAGTCTTCGTGAAAAAGAGCATAAGAATACCTTTGATTTTCTTTCCTGTGCGAATCTGCTACTTTTGGATGAACAGAATATATCGAGACGTCATATTGAAACTTATTTTAAGGAAAATCATTTGGAAGTAAAACAGGTGCTGGAAGTTGGCAGCATGGATTTACTCATAGAGTTTGCAAAGATTGGACTTGGTGTGGCTTGTGTAATCAAAGAATTTGTAGAAAAAGAATTAAAAGAAGGATACCTTTCGATTGTACCAATTCCAAAATCAATTGAACGGCGGGAAATTGGTTTTGCTTTTTCGAAAAAGAATATGAAGACAGAGTCAATGGATCGATTTATCGAATTTATCCAAGAGGGAAAGTAAGAAAAATAATTACAATCTACAGTTTAATACATTTTCACTTGAATACGTTAAATTTTTAAAATTTAAGGCTTGACAGTCCAAATTATAATGATTATACTAGGTAATAATTAAAAACAAGAACGGCAACGATAAGGAGTAGTACATATCTACTGAACGCACAGAGAAAAGATGGTTGGTGAAAATCTTTAGGGATGTGATATGGAAAGTAGCCTTTGAGCCTTGAAGTAGAACAAGAGACAATTTTAAGTAGACTTCAACGTAATTCCTACGTTACAAGGAAGTAGAGTGCAGAGATATACTCTGAATTTAGGTGGTACCACGGAATTATTCGCCCTAAGCGCTTCGCTTAGGGCGTTTTCTTTTGCGCGAAAGCAATGAGCCGTGCAAAATCTAAAAGGTGATGATGCATGCTCGCATGCAAATCAGCACATTTTAGATTTTATAGGGCGAAGCCCGCGACCGAGATGAAGCAAAGCGGAATCGAGGTAGCAGCACGGCTCAGTCCGGGTAGCAGCACGGCTCAGTCGAGGTAGCAGCACGGCGGATAAACGGGAAGCATAAAAGGTGATGATGCATGCTCGCATGCAAATCAGCACCAACATTTGAAAGGAGAAACAACCATGAAATTGAAAATTGCAGTGATCAAAGGTGATGGCATTGGACCCGAAATTGTAACGCAGGCACAAAAGGTCTTAGATAAAGTCGCGCTCAAATTTGGTCATAATATAGAATATACACAGTTGTTAATGGGAGGTGCCTCTATTGATGTAAATGGAGTTCCACTAACCGATGAAACTGTATCACTAGCGAAACAATCAGATGCGGTTTTGATGGGTTCCATTGGAGGAAACACAACAACTTCTCCATGGTACAAATTAGCACCAAATCTTAGACCAGAAGCAGGGCTTTTAAAGATACGTAAGGAACTAAATCTATTTGCTAATCTTAGACCAGCATATCTATACGAAGAATTAAAACAGGCATGCCCGCTAAAAGATGAAATTATCGGTAATGGTTTTGACATGATGATTATGCGAGAACTGACTGGTGGCCTATATTTTGGACAAAGAAAGACAGAAGAAGTAAATGGTCTTTTGACAGCAGTGGATTCTCTCACTTATAATGAAGAAGAGATACGAAGAATTGCAATTCGAGGATTTGAAATTGCACGAAAAAGAAGAGGCAAAGTAACGAGCGTGGACAAAGCAAATGTTTTGGATTCTTCCAGACTTTGGAGAAAAATCGTAGAAGAAGTTGCAAATGATTATAATGATGTTACCTTAGAACATATGTTAGTGGATAACTGTGCAATGCAATTAGTAAAAGATCCAAAGCAGTTTGATGTCATTTTGACAGAGAACATGTTTGGCGATATTTTGTCGGATGAAGCTAGTATGATAACCGGCTCCATAGGAATGTTAGCCTCTGCAAGTTTAAACGATACAAAATTTGGACTCTATGAACCTAGTGGTGGTTCGGCTCCAGATATTGCAGGAAAAGGTATTGCAAATCCGATTGCAACCATACTTTCTGTAGCGATGATGCTTCGCTTCTCGTTTGACTTAGATAAAGAAGCAGATGCCATTGAAATGGCGGTAAAACAGATTTTAAAAGAGAATTTTCGAACGATTGATATTATGGCAGTTGGATGCAAACAGGTCGGTACGAAAGAAATGGGAGACTTGATTTGCGAAAGAATATAAAACGGATCAATCTATCAAAATAGTAGTAATAGAAAGTGAGGAAATAGGTTATGAGAAGTGATTCAGTAACAAAAGGAATGCAACAGGCACCACACAGATCATTATTCAATGCATTAGGGCTGACAAAGGAAGAGTTGGAAAGACCACTCGTCGGTATTGTAAGTTCCTATAATGAAATCGTCCCAGGACATATGAATTTAGATAAAATTGTAAATGCTGTCAAGCTAGGCGTCTCCATGGCAGGTGGAACCCCAATTGTATTTCCAGCAATTGCAGTATGTGATGGAATTGCAATGGGTCATCTAGGAATGAAGTATTCACTCGTAACCAGAGATTTGATTGCAGATTCTACCGAGTGTATGGCAATGGCACATGCATTTGATGCATTGGTCATGGTACCAAACTGCGACAAAAATGTTCCTGGACTTTTGATGGCAGCAGCCAGAGTTAATATTCCTACTGTTTTTGTATCAGGCGGACCGATGCTTGCAGGGCATGTAAAAGGGAACAAAACGAGCCTTTCCAGTATGTTTGAAGCAGTTGGTGCTTATGCAGCAGGTAACATGAGTGAAGAAGATGTGTTGGAATTTGAAAACAAAGCATGTCCAACCTGCGGTTCTTGTTCTGGAATGTACACAGCAAATTCTATGAACTGCTTAACCGAAGCACTAGGCATGGGACTTGGTGGTAATGGTACAATACCAGCCGTATATTCGGAGCGAATTAAGCTTGCAAAACATGCAGGAATGCAGGTTATGGAAATGTTGGAAAAGAATATACGCCCAAGAGATATTATGACAGAAAAGGCGTTTATGAATGCCTTAACCATTGATATGGCACTTGGTTGTTCCACAAATAGTATGCTTCATTTACCAGCAATCGCACATGAAGCAGGTGTAGATCTAAACATGGATATTGCAAATGAAATTAGTGATAAAACACCGAACCTTTGCCATCTAGCACCAGCAGGTCATACGTATATGGAAGACTTAAATGAAGCTGGTGGTGTATTTGCAGTGATGAATGAATTAAATAAAAAAGGATTATTATATACAGATTTAATAACAGTAACTGGAAAGACAGTATTGGAAAATATTAAAAACTGTGTCAATAAAGATCCGGAAATTATCCGACCAATTGACAACCCATATAGTGTAACGGGTGGTATTGCTGTCTTAAAAGGAAACTTGGCACCGGATTCGGGAGTCGTCAAGCGTTCTGCTGTTGTACCAGAGATGATGGTGCACGAAGGACCTGCAAGAGTTTTTGACTGTGAAGAAGATGCAATTGAAGCAATCAAAAATGGAAAAATTGTGAAAGGTGATGTCGTCGTCATTCGTTATGAAGGACCAAAAGGTGGACCTGGAATGAGAGAGATGCTAAATCCTACTTCGGCCATTGCTGGAATGGGACTTGGATCAAGTGTAGCACTCATAACAGACGGACGTTTTTCAGGAGCTTCCAGAGGAGCCTCAATTGGTCATGTATCACCAGAAGCTGCCGTTGGAGGACCAATAGCACTAGTAGAAGAAGGCGATATTATAGAGATTAATATTTCGGAAAATAAACTAAATGTTAGAATTTCAGAGGAAGAAATGGCCAAGAGAAAAGCGAATTGGCAGCCAAGAGAACCAAAAGTTAAAACTGGATATCTTGCTAGATATGCAAAGATGGTTACCTCTGGAAATCGTGGAGCAATATTGGAAATTTAGAGAAAGAGGTGTGTAAATGCAGTTAACAGGATCAGAAATCGTAATTGAATGTTTAAAAGAACAGGGTGTCGACACTGTTTTTGGATACCCAGGTGGTACTATTCTTAATATATATGATGCATTGTATAAGCATCAGGACGAAATTACGCATATTTTAACTTCACATGAACAGGGAGCATCGCATGCAGCAGATGGATATGCAAGAGCAACAGGCAAGGTTGGAGTTTGTCTGGCAACAAGTGGACCAGGAGCTACCAATTTAGTAACTGGAATTGCAACTGCCTATATGGATTCTGTGCCTATGGTTGCAATTACTTGTAACGTTGCTACTGCTTTGCTTGGAAAAGATACATTTCAAGAAATTGATATTACTGGTGTTACAATGCCTATCACGAAGCATAACTTTATTGTAAAAGATATTAAAAAGTTGGCAGATACGATTCGAAGAGCATTTGTGATTGCCCGTACTGGAAGACCTGGACCTGTTCTCATTGATATTACAAAAGATGTAACAGCAGAAAAGACAGAATATACAAAGACAGAACGACAGATGGTAGAGCGAATGAAAGATCAGATTACAGCAGAGAGCATTGAAAAAGCTGTTAAATTGATTAGAAAAGCGCAGAAACCAGTTATCTTTGTTGGTGGTGGTGCGGTCATATCAGAGTCATACGAAGCATTATTAAAATTTGTAACGAAGGTAGATGCTCCAGTAACGGATACGTTAATGGGAAAAGGTGCCTTTAATGGGGAACATCCTTATTACATGGGAATGCTTGGAATGCATGGTACAAAGGCTGCAAATTTAAGTGTAACGGAATGTGATTTACTGATTACAGTTGGAGCCAGATTTAGTGACCGTGTAACTGGAAATACGAAACGGTTTTCAAAAAATGCGAAAGTACTTCAAATCGATGTAGACCCAGCGGAAGTCAACAAAAATATTGTAGTAGCTCATCATATCATCGGTGATATAAAAGAAGTATTGACCCAATTAAACCAGAACTTAGATTCACAAACTCACACAGAATGGATTAAAAAAGTAGAGGATCTAAAAAAGAAGAATCCACTTGTTTATCGTAAGGATACATTGAATGGTCCATATATCATAGAACAAATATATGAAATAACCAAAGGCGATGCCCTGATAACAACAGAAGTTGGTCAGCATCAGATGTGGGCGGCACAATTTTATAAGTATAAACTGCCAAGAACCTTTATTACGTCGGGTGGATTAGGAACGATGGGTTATGGACTTGGAGCTTCCCTTGGAGCGCAACTTGGAAGACCGGATAAACAGGTAATCAATATTGCTGGTGACGGATGTTTTCGTATGAATATGAATGAGATTGCGACAGCTGCTAGATACAATATTCCAATTGTTCAGGTAGTTATTAATAATCATGTACTTGGCATGGTACGCCAGTGGCAAAACTTATTTTATGAACAAAGATATTCCCAGACCATATTAAATGATAAGGTCGACTTTGTTAAATTAGCAGAGGCTATGGGAGCTACTGCTTACCGCGTAACGAAAAAAGAAGAATTTGCAGATGTATTAATAAAAGCAATGAATCACAACGGTCCGGTTGTAATTGACTGTATTGTTGACTGCGATGATAAAGTTTTTCCGATGGTTGCCCCAGGTGGAGCAATCGAAGAAGCGTTTAATGAAGAAGATTTAGAAAAACAACAAGAAAATAAAAATTAATGTATATATTAAAGGAGGATATAGGAATGGCTAGAATTTACAATTTTTCAGCTGGACCGGCAGTTTTGCCAGAAGAAGTATTGAAAGAGGCAGCAGCAGAAATGCTCGATTATAAGGGTTGTGGTATGTCAGTTATGGAGATGAGCCATCGATCAAAGGTGTTTGAAGAAATCATTCACGATGCGGAGAATGACTTAAGAGAACTTATGAATATTCCAGATAATTATAAAGTATTGTTTCTTCAAGGTGGTGCTTCCCAGCAATTTGCGATGATTCCAATGAATCTTATGAAAAATGGAGTTGCTGATTATATCATAACTGGACAGTGGGCTAAAAAAGCATACCAGGAAGCTTGTATTTATGGAAAAGCAAATGCCATTGCCTCATCTGCTGACAAGACGTTTTCCTATATCCCAGATTGCTCAGATCTTCCAATCAGTGAAGATGCAGACTATGTATATATTTGTGAAAATAACACAATCTATGGAACTAAATTCAAAGCATTACCAAATACTAAGGGCAAGACTTTAGTTGCAGATGTTTCTTCCTGTTTTTTGTCGGAACCTGTTGATGTATCAAAGTATGGTATCATTTATGGAGGCGTTCAAAAGAACATCGGACCTGCCGGAATGGTAATCGTAATTATTCGTGAAGATTTAATTACAGAAGATACCTTGCCAGGAACACCTACTATGCTTAAATTCAAAACTCATTCCGATGCAGAATCACTATATAACACTCCACCTGCATATGGTATTTATATTTGTGGAAAAGTTTTCAAATGGCTTAAGGCTATGGGTGGTCTTGAAGTAATGAAAGAAAGAAATGAAGAAAAAGCAAAGATTCTTTATGATTTCCTAGATCAGAGTAAATTATTCAAAGGTACTGTTGCAAAAGAAGACCGTTCATTAATGAATGTTCCTTTTATAACAGGAAATGAAGAACTTGACGCAAAATTTGTAAAAGAAGCAAAAGCAAAAGGTTTTGAAAACTTAAAAGGACATCGTAGTGTTGGTGGAATGCGAGCTAGTATATATAATGCAATGCCAAAGCAAGGTGTTATCGATTTAGTAGAATTTATGAAAAAGTTTGAAGAAGAAAATGCGTAAAAGTGCCTTATTGGGAGGGAAAAAATGATTAAAGTAAATTGCTTAAATCCAATAGCCAAAGTGGGCTTGGATATTTTGAATGATAAATATGAGAAGACAGAAAGTTTTGATGCAGCAGACGTTGCATTGGTTCGAAGTGCAACCATGCATGACTTGGAATTTTCAGATAACTTAAAGGCAGTAGCAAGAGCTGGTGCTGGAGTTAACAATATTCCTTTGGACAAATGTGCAGATAAAGGTATCGTTGTTTTTAATACACCTGGAGCAAATGCTAATGGTGTAAAAGAATTGGTTGTAGCTGGCTTAATGCTTGCTTCCCGTGATTTAGTGGGTGGTATCAATTGGATTGAACAAAACAAAGACGATGAAAACATTGGAAAAACAATGGAAAAAGCAAAGAATGCCTTTGCAGGTAAAGAAGCATTGGGCAAAAAGCTTGGTGTAATCGGGCTTGGAGCAATTGGTGTATTAGTTGCGAACGCAGGAAAAGCACTTGGAATGGAAGTATATGGATGCGATCCATTTCTTTCCGTTGATCATGCGCTACAGTTATCCAGAGAAGTAACTTTAGTAAAATCAAATGAAGAAATTTTCCGCACTTGTGATTATATCAGTGTTCATGTTCCTTTGTTAGATGATACAAAGGGAATGATTAATAAAAATACGATGAAACTTATGAAAGATGGAGTCATTATTCTTAACTATGCAAGGGATTTATTAGTAAATGATGATGATATGAAAGATGCACTAGACTCTGGAAAAGTGGAAAAGTATGTAACTGATTTCCCAAATGCAAAAACAGCGAATATGGAAGGCGTGATTGCATTCCCTCATCTTGGCGCATCAACTGAAGAATCTGAGGACAACTGTGCAAAGATGGCAGTGAATGAAATTATGGACTTCATGGAAACGGGTTCCATTAAAAATTCCGTAAACTATCCAACTTGTGATGCAGGGCTTTGTACATCAATGGGGCGTGTAACCATCTGCCACAAAAATATTCCTAATATGTTAACACAGTTTACGGCAGCATTTTCAGCTCAAGGTGTAAATATTGAAAACTTGATTAATAAATCTCGTGGAGAATATGCATATTCTGTTATGGATGTTGCTTCTAAGGTAGAGACGTCTATGGTTGAGAAGATTGCGACAATCGATGGAGTACTTAAAGTAAGAGTTGTGAAATAAACAAAATTATTTTAAATTCAATATAAAAAACTACTGTAAATTTCTTGCTTTATGCTAAGAATTAATTTACAGTAGTTTTTTTTGACTAATAATATAAATAGAAGTAAAATATGAGTAGAAATCAAAATAGAAAGTAAGAAGGATAAAAAGTAAAACTATGAATAAAGTTTCAGAATTAAAAAAGAGGCCTAAAAGTGTTTTAGTGTATAATAAATTACTTCAGATGATTTTAGATGGAACTTATAAAGAAGGAGATAGCCTTCCGGGAGAAATGCAGTTGTCAAAGCTACTCGACGTAAGTAGAATGACGCTACGCCAAGCAATCAATATTCTATGTGAGGATGGGTTGATTGAAAGACGAAAGGGTATTGGGAATTTTGTTAAGAAAACTGTTGGAAAGACAGACGTAGGAATTGAAAAAATAGAAAATCCCATCTATAAATGTTGTAATAATTCAATCAAACAGACTTCAATAACTTTTGGCGTAATATCCTCTAAGGAATATAATACGTATTTTAACTATATATTTGACAAAGAGTCACCAGTAGTTTTTTCAATAGAGAGAATCTTTGCAGATGAGGAAGATAACAAAGTAATTTCAAATTCTATTATTTCTATAAATTGCATCGAAAAATATGAGATTGATATTGAAAGTAGTCAAAGTGTTGAAGATTTCGTTCAAAATAAAATGTACGAGGATGTGCGTCGTTGTTCTTATAAGATAAGCTATATACCAGAAGAAGATTTCGGAAAGGAACGAAGAATTTCAAGTAAATATAAGATATTAGTGTTGTTAACAGAGACGATATATGATAATGTTGGAGAGATTCTAGCATTTTCTAAATATTACTATCCAATGGAGTTATTTAACCTGTTTGTGAGTATATATAATCGTTAATATGTAGTAAATATTGTTTCAAAATAAGTATGTAAGAGAAAAACTCTTGCATACTTATTTTTTGTTGACAGCAAACAAATCAACATGTATAATAGCATGTATAAAAAGAACAATAAAATATACAACTAAAAGGAGGATATTAAATGAGAAAGAATCGACTACTATATTGGGTGGTAATTTCTTTACTGTGTTTTGCAACAATCACAGGTTGCAACAGTAAAGAGGACACCGTTAGTAAAACAACACAAGTGGTAGAGCAAGAGAATGTAAGTAACGCAGTACAAGAATCAGCCGAACTGGAGTATCAAGCAAAAACATTACTAGTAAAAAATGAGGGGCGTGAAATTCCATGTGTGCTTACGTTACCAAGTACAGAAGGCGAAGTACCACTGATTGTAATGACACATGGGTTTGCAGGTAATAAGGATGAGGGAGGCGGTTTTGTCAAAATTTCAAAGACCTTGGCAAATGCAGGATTCGCAACGCTCAGAATGGATTTTTCAGGATGTGGCGAGTCATCATCCGATTTTAAAGATTTTAATCTGGATAACAACAAATCAGATGTAAAAGCATGTTTGAAATATGTACTGGAAGAAGAAAATATAGATCAACAGAGAATTGGTATTTTGGGTTACAGTATGGGGGGCGCGCTTGCTGTGCTCTTATCAGACGAAGACAGTAGTCCATACAAGGCAATGGTGTTGTTGGCACCAGGTACACAAACAAATGAAGCGAGGGTAACTGAGACGGAACAGATGATAAAGGACGCACAAGAAACAGGATATACTTCTATTGATTGGTTTGGGAATAAGATTAACGTAGGTATCGATTACTACAAAGGATTATTAAGCATATTTGATACATTTCGTAATTATGATAATACATGTGACGCTATTGTGATATATGGTGATGAGGATAAGATTGTTTTGCCAGAATACAGCAAAGCATTTGCGGATCAGATGGGAGTTGAAAGTGTGGTAATTAATGGTGCAGACCATGGATATGGATTTTACAGTGATCAGCCAGAAGTTACTGAGAAATTGTTAGATACCGTATCCGGATTTTTTGATAAGGAATTTGCACTTAAATAAGGGCTTATATAATTTAGTTGTGCAATAAAAATAATATTATTATAATGGGGGTAATATGAGAAAACTTTTAATCGCAATTTTAATTTTATTAATGTCATTATTGACTGCATGTACTCAAACCGAAAACAAAACGCAGGAAGTAGGAAAAAAAGGGGATACGATGTCTGTTGAAAAGATAGGAACTCTAAAATACACGGAAATGGTATTGAAAATTGATGCAAAAGACCACGAAATACCGGCTACAGTCTGCATTCCCGGAGGAGAAGGTGTTCATCCTGTTATTGTTATGCTGCATGGAACTGGTTCTAACAGAAATGAAGTAGGAAATGGATATCAGATTGCAGCAAAAGAATTAGCTGGAAAATTTGGAATGGCTACCATACGAATTGATTTTATGGGAAATGGTGATTCTAATGCACTTTATGAAAACTACAATTTTACAACTGCAGTCAATGATGCAATGTCCGCAATCAATTACATAAAAGGCGTTGATACGATTGATACTGAGAAAATTGGAATTATGGGCTGGAGTCAGGGTGGTTCAATAGCAATGCTGACTGCTTCCCAATATGGGGACCAAATAAAGAGTATTGTTACATGGGCTGGTGCTACGGATCTAACAGGATTATTTAATGATACAGAGTATAATGAAGCAAAAGAAAATGGATATTTTGTAAGGGAATATGATTGGCGTGAACCGCTCCACTTTGGATTACAGTGGTGCAATGATGCGAAAAATACGGATATCTTAAAGGAGTTTTCAAAATATACAGGTCCGGTTCTTGCAATTGCGGGAAGTAAAGATAACGTAGTTAGCCCAAATTGTGCAAAAGAAATTGTTGCTACTTCTCAAAGCAAAAATTCGGAAACGTACTTTATTGAGGGAATGGATCATACCTTTAATGTGTTTTCTGAAGCAGACAATGCCAGCCTTTATAAGGCAGTAGAAAAAACAGGTGAATTTTTTAAACAGACGTTGAACTAAACAAAAATACTGGCTGCTATGTTGATTTTATAATCATTGCGTAGCAGCCAGTTTATTTAATTAAGCAGTTCTTCCCACATTTCCATCAATGTTTCTATTCGCTCTTCAATCTCCTTTTTTTCCTTGTTGAGATTCATAAGCTTTGAAACATTGGTATAAACTTCTTCTTTAGAAAGTAGCACATCAATTTCTTCGTTTCTTAGTTCCAGTGAATGGATTTCATCCTCACATTTTTTGATGTCGTTTTCCAGTTTTCTTTGTTTTGCTTTTTCTTCTTTTTGTTGCTTCCAGTCTATCTTTCCTTCTGTAGAATCATTATAATCTGTTAGATTGGAATCGGCAGGTGTAAGGTGCACTTTCTCAATATCGTCCTTCTTTTCCAAGTAGTAGTCATAGTTACCAATATAATTTAAAAGCTGCTGGCTAGTTAAATCAAGAATGCGGGTTGCTGTTTTGTTGATAAAATACCGGTCATGGGAAACATAAAGTACAGTTCCAGTATAATGATTGATTGCATTTTCTAATATTTCCTTGGAAGCGATATCCAAATGGTTGGTAGGCTCATCGAGGATTAATAAGTTTGCTTCAGATAACATAAGTTTTGCAAGGGAGACACGTCCTCTTTCTCCACCACTTAAATCTTTGATTCGTTTATATACATCATCACCAGTAAATAAAAAAGCGGCTAATACATTTCGGATTTGTGTATTGTCCATATTTGGATAAGTGTCTTGGAGCTCATCAAATAGAGTTTTCTCCATATTCAAAACATGGTGTTCCTGGTCGTAGTAACCAATTTTTACTTTGGATCCAAGATGAATATCACCGGTGTCAGCAGGAAGCAAACCATTGATGATTTTTAGTATTGTGGTTTTTCCAGTTCCGTTATTTCCAATAATCGCGATTTTCTCTTCTCGTTTGATATCGAAACTTATATGAGAGAATAGATGATTATCTCCAAAGGACTTACTAAGCTCTTCGATACGAAGAACATCGTTGCCGCTTTGTACGGAAGGTTCCAAACAAAAATGCATTTCTGCTTCTTGCGTTATTGGTTTATCAATGACTTCTATTTTGTCTAGCATCTTTTCGCGGCTTTCAGCGCGTCGAATGGATTTTTCCCGGTTAAAGGATCGAAGTTTTGTTATAACTTCTTCCTGATGCTTGATTTCTCTTTGTTGGTTGTAATATTGCTTTAGCATAGCATCACGAAGCATGGCCTTTTTTTCAGCATATACGCTATAATTACCAGTATACATCTGACAATTTCCACGTTCCAATTCCACAACTTTTGTAACAACCCGGTCAAGAAAATATCGGTCATGGGCCACGATGATAACGGAGCCCTTATAGTTTAACAGATACGTTTCTAACCAACTTATTGATTCCATATCCAAGTGGTTCGTTGGCTCGTCGAGCAAAATAATATCTGGCGTAGAAAGTAGAAGTTTTCCAAGTGCAACCCGTGTTTTCTGCCCACCAGAGAGGGTATTGGTAGCACGTGTAAAATCATCTTCTGCAAATCCAAGACCCTTTAGGACACCAGTAATCTCACTTCGATAGGCATACCCATTTTTCATTTCAAATTCATGATTTAGTCTTGCATAAGTAGAAAGGAGCTGCTCTAACTCATTACTATCAGCATGTTTCATTTGTTCTTCAATTCGTCTTACATTTTCTTCTAATGCAATGACATCTTTTTTTACTTCTAGCATTTCCTGATAAATTGTATTACCAGAAGAAAGCTCCTGATGCTGTGCCAAATATCCAATGGTGGCATCTTTTGAAAGAATAACTTCACCTTCATCTTGCGCCATCTGCTTCATTATGATTTTCAGTAGTGTTGATTTGCCAGCACCATTATTTCCTACAATTGCCATTTTTTCGTGTTCATTTATATGAAAAGATACATGGGAAAGAACCATATCCGTACCAAATGTCTTTCCTATGTTTTTACAGGATAATATCATAGTTACTCCTCACTTTATTACTTTTGTAAAAGCTACCTACTTATTATAAAAACTAATACAAATTGTGTCAATTAATTTAAAAAAATTGAAATTTAATAAAAGTAAAAACGAGCGACTTATTGACATGTATTTAACAATTTACTATAATTAGATAACAATGGGCATATTATAGTTGAAAATAGGGGGTGAAAAGAGTGGCTCAAAAGGAAATATCTTTAGCAGTAATAAAAAGACTTCCACGCTACTATCGTTATTTGGGCGAATTACTGGAAAATGATGTGGTTCGTATTTCATCAAAGGAATTAAGTGAAAAGATGAATGTAACAGCGTCACAGATTCGACAAGATTTAAATAATTTTGGTGGATTTGGTCAACAAGGCTATGGTTATAATGTTGAGTACTTATATACAGAAATTGGGAAAATATTAGGTCTCGATCAAAAATATGGAATGATTATCGTAGGTGCTGGTAACTTCGGACAAGCATTAGCAAATTATTCTGATTTTGAAAGAAGAGGTTTTGTTTTAAAAGGTATATTTGATGTGAATCCAGCATTACTAGGAATTTCAATTCGTGGAGTACCGATCATGATGATGGACGAACTCGAACATTTCTTAAAAGAAACGCCAGTTCAAATTGCTGCACTTACCATTCCAAAGACTAAGGCACCACAAGTTGCACAGGACTTGGTTCGAAATGGAATCAAAGCAATCTGGAATTTTGCACCTACTGATTTGAACTTACCAGAAGGAGTTGTATCGTTAAATGTTCATCTGGCAGAAAGTTTAATGCGTTTATCCTACAGTCTAAAGACACAAGAGGAGTGCGAAGAAGAGTAAATGGTTAAAAAGAAAAGGGAACAAGACTCTGTGGATTCTAACCTTGGTAGCGTAATTCTAAGGAATAAAATACCGATTCTAACATTGGATGAGCGCTGGCATAATTTATTTCCGGAGGAAGTAAAGACACCAAAAATAAAGGAACTGGAACGTAGACTCAATGATTTAGTTAAGAGTCAGGGCCAGATTGGATCAGATATTGGTGATTTAAAAAAACTTAAGAAAAAACTTATGGATGAAGTAATTTCTAATATGGGTGAGAGTACTGGCTTTGCAGAAAAATTCAAATTAAAAAAGCAGGAAAAAATCCAAAAATTACTTTACGAAATTAACCAAAAATTAGAAGAAGCAGGGGATGCATTGGATGATCGCCCAGATGAAATAAAGCGTGCCAATGCAGACCTTTTACTTGAATGCATGCGTGTCTGGTACGAAAAACTAGACAAAAACAATCTAGAAATTGAAGAAATTGGTGTATGGGTAGAAGCAGTTCGAGAAAAGCTGAAGGATAAATTGTTAGTAAAACAGGATAAGGAAATGGAAAACAATGCGATTTATTCCTACATGCATACACTCCTTGGACCAAAAGTTATGGAGCAAATTGATGCAAAACATGGGGAAGGATGATAGCATGATTATCGGAGTTGGAACCGACATGATAGAGATTGAGCGTGTGGTGAAAGCTTGTAGTAAGGAAACATTCCTTGAAAAGTACTTTACAGAAAAAGAGCGCAGGCTGATATCGCTTGATATAAAAAAAGCAGCGGATAATTTTGCAGTAAAAGAAGCAGTAGCTAAAATGTTTGGGACGGGATTTCGTGAAATTGTTCCAATTGAGATTGAAGTATTACGAGATAAGCTAGGCTGTCCTTATGTTAATGTATATGGAAAAACAAAAGAGCATGCAAAAAAACATAACATAAGTAAGATACATGTGTCAATTTCAAATACAAAGAAATATGCAAGTGCGTTTGTCGTTGGTGAAGCTAGCGATAAATAGGATTAGTAGTATCTGTGAATGACGCCTACATACCGTAGGCAGATGGGAGATTCGAATGAAATATCTCGTAAATGGTGATCAAATGAAAGCCATTGATAATTATTCCATAAATGAATTAGGAATTCCTTCTCTTGTATTGATGGAGAAGGCAGCTATGGCATGCGCCAAAGTGATTCTTGATACCACCAAAAAGGACGACAAGATAGTAGCTGTCTGTGGTACGGGAAACAATGGCGGTGATGGAATAGCAACAGCTCGAATACTAAAAGAAGCAGGTTTAGATGTGTCCGTTTTGCTTATCGGTGAGGAAGAAAAAGTTTCCGAACAGACAAAAAAGCAACTTGAAATTGGGCGTCATCTGGACCTTCCTATTTTTAATTATAAAAATATACTTAACGAAGATTGGATAGAAGAATATAATATAGTAGTAGATGCAATGTTTGGAATCGGCTTATCAAAAATGATACTCGGTGATTATGAATTAGTGATAAACCAAATCAACCAATATCACGCAAAGGTATTTGCAATCGACATTCCTTCTGGAATTGATGCTGGCTCAGGAAACGTATGGAATGTAGCAATAAAAGCAGATGTAACCATTACATTTGGATATAATAAGCTTGGACTCGTGTTTTATCCAGGTGCGGAATATGCAGGAACTGTTATTGTGGCAGACATCGGTTTTCCACAAAAGGCATTAAAAGCAGTTGGGCCAAAAACATTTACCTATGATTTGGAGGATAAAGGAAAATTGCCACGGCGCAATCCTTATTCCAATAAAGGGTCTTTTGGCAAGGTATTAGTCATAGGTGGAGCCACAAATATGGCAGGAGCCGCATATCTTTCGGCTAAAAGTGCATATCGTGTTGGAGCGGGACTTGTAAAGGTACTTACGGTGGAAGATAATCGTGTAATTTTGCAAACCAAGCTTCCAGAAGCATTATTATCTACTTATACACAAGAAGGTTTTACAAAAGAATGGTTTCTAGAGGAACTTTTATGGGCAAATGCAGTAGTAATTGGACCAGGACTATCCATGGATGGGATAGCAGATACTATGGTTGATTTGGTTTTAGAAACGATTCAAGTTCCTTTGGTTATCGATGCGGATGCGCTTAATTTAATTGCCCTTCATCAAAAATGTGAGAAAATAAATCATAATATGCAAATCATAATTACGCCTCATTTAAAAGAGATGTCAAGGCTTGTTGATTGTGAAATTTCGGATATCACGAAAGATATGATTACATTTACTAAGAATGTGATGAAAGACAAAGAATATACGTTGGTGCTAAAGGATGCAAGGACTATCGTAACAAATGGAATTTACAGCTATGTAAATTTGGGCGGAAATTCTGGTATGGCTGTTGGAGGGTCTGGTGATGTTCTAACTGGAATTATTGGAGGACTCCTTGCGCAAGGAATGAAATCATTTGAAGCGGCAGCACTAGGAGTGTATTTGCATGCGCTAGCAGGTGACTGTGCAGCAAAAGAAAAGAATGAATATTCTATGATAGCAGGAGATATTTCGGAAGCATTAATAAAGGAGATTGGTCATGAAGGAATACTATAGAGTCAAGGCAAATATAGATCTTGATGCAATTTGTGAAAATATAAAAGAAACAAGAAAAATTATAAAACCAGGTACAAAGATTATGGGAATCATTAAAGCGGATGGATATGGTCATGGTGCGATTCCGATTGCAAGAGCTTTAAATGAGTTAGTGGATGAATATGGGGTTGCTATATTAGAAGAAGGATTGGAACTTCGAAGAGCGGGCATACAAAAGCCAATATTAATTCTTGGGTTTACTTCTATAGAACAGTATAAGGATATGATTGCATATGATATTATGACTACAGTTTTTCAATACGATATGGCTGAAAAAATCTCTCAAGAAGCTTGCCGTCAGGGTAAAAAAGCTAAAATTCATATTAAGTTAGATACTGGAATGGGACGTATCGGTTTTAATATGGATAAAGAAAGCGTAGCAAGCATCAAAAAAATCAGTGAACTGCCAGGAATTAAAATCGATGGTATCTTTAGTCATTTTTCAAAATCAGATGAATCAGATAAAACATTTGCAAATGAGCAGTTAAATAAATTTTTAGTGATGGTGAATGAATTAGAAAAAGCTGGTGTTTCAATTCCAACCAAACATATTTCCAATAGTGCAGCAATTATTGATATGCCGCAGGCAAATCTAGACATGGTACGAAGTGGAATTTCTACTTATGGAATGTATCCGTCAGAAGAGGTAATGAAAGAAAACTTAAAACTACGTGCGGCAATGGAAGTGAAAGCATATATTATCTTTGTGAAAACAGTAGAAAAAGGAACGCTGATTGGATATAATGGTACCTTTGAAACAAACAGAAAAACAATTGTTGCAACGGTTCCAGTTGGATATGCAGATGGATATTCCAGAGCATTATCGAATAAAGGAAGAGTCTTAATACATGGAAAATCCGCTCCAATTATTGGGAGAGTCTGTATGGATCAATTTATGATTGATGTAACGGATATTGAAGGCGTGAAAGAAGGAGATGTTGCAACACTCGTTGGAAGAGAAGGGGATGAGTTTATTAGCCTAGAGGAACTTGGAAACACAGCAAATTCATTTAATTATGAAGCGGCTTGTGATTTTGGAAAGAGAATTCCTCGCGTTTACTATTTAGGAGGTAAAAAGGTTGGAACCTGTGATTTCTATGATACTGGAATCGCATCCTTTGATTTAATGCTTTAATACAATGGAACATTTATGGAATACGATAGACAAAAAAAGGTAATACTTAGGTGTAATCTAAAATTAGTCCATAAATGGAGCGTGAAAAAATTGATAATAAGAAGAGGCGATATTTTTTATGCAGACTTGCGACCGGTAGTAGGTTCTGAACAAGGGGGCGTAAGGCCGATATTGATTATACAAAACGATATGGGAAACCGGCATAGTCCAACTGTAATATGTGCAGCAATTACCTCTAAGATGAATAAAGCAAAGTTACCGACGCATGTAGAAATTACAGCAGAAAAGTATTCTATGGTTAAGGATTCCGTAATTTTACTAGAGCAAGTAAGAACGATAGATAAATCTAGATTGAAAGAACGAGTTTGCCATTTGGATCAAGATATTTTAAAACAGATTGACCAGGCACTTATCATAAGTCTGGCACTGGATGAACAAAACGCAACGAGCTAATTACATACAACAAAGGAGACAAATAAATGGAAGATGGTAATCCCTGGTATCTTATGGGAATTATTTTAGTATTAATTGTGATTCAAGCAATTATAGCAAGTGCAAAAAAAGCATTGGAATCCATAAACGAAACCAGTATACGAAAAGCTTCGGAAGACGATAAGACGTTAGAGAAGAAAATGAAGAGGGTATTACATTTCTTAGATCAGGAAGAGAAATACATAAGCACTACGCAGTTTGTAACGTGTACGGTTAATATAATGATTGGAGCCCTTTATTTTGCCCCTTTGTTCAAATATGCTCAGGCAGCTGTGAATAAATTAGGTGTGCAAAACCATAAAGAAATAGCAATTTTAATCACAATTATTTTGTTTGCCATTGTTTTATTACTTATTGTTGTATTATTTAGTTCCGTAATTCCAATAAAATTAGCAATACTCAATCCCGAGAAGATTGCCTTAAGCACTTCGGGGATTCTACAGTGTTTCCATTTGATACTACGACCATTTATTTTTCTTTTAGAGAATATATCGAAAGTCTTTTTTTGGATACTTCGTGTTAATCCAGAAGACCTAGAAGATAATGTGACAGAAGATGAGATTATTTCAATTGTAAATGAGGGATTTGAGCAGGGTGTACTAGAGGACAATGAAGTAGAAATGATATCAAACATCATTGAACTGGATGATAAAGAAGTACGGGATGTTATGACGAATCGAAGAAAAGTAGTATCCATTAGTTCAGATATGTCATTAGAAGAAGCATTGAAATTTATGATAAATGAGCGATATTCAAGATTTCCAATCTATGAAGAGGAACGAGATAATATCGTTGGAATTCTTCATTTTAAAGATGTTACACAACATTATATAGCAGGAGAAGATGGTAAGGTATCTTTGAAAGATATAGCTAGAGCACCCTATTTTGTACCAGATACACAAAGTGTGGATACTCTTTTTAATGATATGCAGCTGAAAAAGATACATATGGCAATCGCAGTAGATGAGTACGGACAGATGGCAGGAGTAGTTGCGCTGGAGGACATTTTAGAAGAAATCGTTGGAAATATATTAGATGAATATGATGAAGATGAACGATTGATTTTAAAGCAGGGTAATAATCGTTATATTATGCGTGGTATGGCTCCACTTGATGAAGTAGAAGAAGTATTGGACATTGATATGCAACGAGAAGAGTACGATTTTGATACTTTAAATGGATTTTTGATTTCCCTAATTGGGCATCTTCCTGGAAATGATGAAAGGCCAGTGGTACATTATGAGGGCTATCGTTTCCATATATTAGATGCAAAAAATAATATGATTCGAACCGTAAGAGTAGTAAAAGAACAGGAAGCCACAAAAGAGAAGAATTAGGAGAGTACATGTGAAAGAGTACACCGTAATAAGTGGATTGATTTATCTTTTTACCAATCAAAAATCGTTTGTCCCATTTGTATATATAATGGGTATTTTTGCTGTATGCCTTATTTTTGTATTCTTGGATAATATTCGAAGACGTCGGTTGATCAATCTTATAGTCAAAGCACAGGAACAGTTACAAAACCTAATGGACGATATACCAGGGGGTATTTCCATATTTCAAATTGCGAATAATAAAATAAAAAATTTGTATTTCAATGATGGATTATGTGAGTTGTTCCATTATTCTACTGAAGAAATGGAAACTTTGTATACACAGGAAAATTGTTTTCAAATTCATCCGAATGAGTGGAAAGTTATGGAAGAAAAATTAAATGAGTGCCACGAAGTAAACACAATAGTAAACCTGGTATTTCGCAGAAAGTTAAAAGAAGGCGATTATCGTTGGACTAATTTAAAGGCAAAGCTAGTAGAACAAAGTCAAAAACGAATATTCTATGGCATTTACGTCGATGTAAACCAAGAAAAGGAGAGCGAACTTCAGGCAAAAATAGAACGTCAGAAATTTCAGATAGCACTAGACAATATGAAACTTAATATATGGGAATATGATATTGTTAATAAAAGGGGAATACAAAGCACCTTATGTACCTATCTTTTAGATTGCCCAAAGGTAATTGATAATTTTCCAGAATGTATCATTGAGAGTGGAAAGATAGAAAAAGATAGTGAGGATATCTATAGAACCTTACATAATAAAATAAATGAAGGTGCTGCTTGTGTTATGGGAGAAGTACAGATTCGTAATTTGGTTGGAAAATTTGTTTGGTATCGAATGAAATATATTACGATTTTTGATGATTTCAAACAACCAATAAAGGCAATTGGAATTTCAGAAGATATTTCTCTTCAGGAAAAATATAAGGAAGAATTAATCAAGTTGCAGGAAATCTGTGATTATACCGTACAGAATGAATATTTAGATGTATTTAAAATTAATGTAGAAAAAAATAACATCCGAATGTTTTTTGAAAAAGGGAAAAGTGTAGGATATATCAATCATCAGCCTTATGAGAGCTTATATCAAAAATATTTACAAAAGATAGCAGATGTCGATAAGTCAATGTTTGCGGAACAATTTAAACTGAATAATTTGCTAGATAAATTAGAACAAAACAATGGTAGTCTATCTTTTAATTTACGATATTGGGATAATATGGAATTAAAATTTGCGGAATGTAAATGTGCGTATTTTAGACACAATAAGGATACTATTTTAGTATTGATTAGTGATATTAGTCAGCTTCTTTTGAGTGAAAAAAGATCAAAAGATGCATTGGCAGAGGCATTAGAACAGGCCAAAGAAGCAGCAAAAGTAAAAGAAGATTTTTTGTCCTATATGTCGCATGAAATCAGAACACCGCTAAATGGAATCAAGGGTATGCTTGACCTTTTGCAACAGAAAGAAGAATTTCAAAAGGAACAGTATTTAGAGGATGCTATCACCTCAGCAAGACATTTGTCGGGACTAATTAATGATATTTTAGATATGTCAAGAATAGATAGTGGTAAACTGACACTTCAAAAAGTATATACCGAAAGAGATGAGATTTTGCATTATCTGGATGCGATTATTCGCCCAATGGCGCAGAAGAAAGGAATTACTTTTACACAGGAACACATAGATCCAAAATACGATGGAATTTATATTGATAAAGGAAGACTTCAGCAGATTCTGATTAATCTGTTATCCAATTCGGTAAAATATACGAATAGTGGAGGCTATGTGAAATTAAGTCTTAAAGATAAAAAGATGGGGGAGAATCGACTGGGTATCACCTTTATGGTGGAAGACAACGGTTTGGGAATGAGCAAGGAATTCCTTCAAAGGGCATATGAACCTTTTGAACAGGAAGACCATTCTTATAATGACAAAGGAAGCGGATTGGGGCTAAGTATTACAAAAAAATTGGTCGAAGCAATGAACGGAGAAATACATATTGAGAGTGAACTTGGAAAAGGAACAAAAGTTACGTTTATGCTGACTGTGGACGCTGTTAATAAGGAACAATTAGAAAAAATTGAAGATTGTGCAAAGGTTGTTGCCCTAAAGGAAAATACGACGTTTGAAAATATTCATGCCCTATTAGTAGAAGATAATGATATTAATCGAGAAATTGCCAAAATACTACTTGAATCAATGGGCGTTAGCGTAGAAACGAGTATAAATGGAGCAGAAGCAGTCGATTTGTTTTTGCATGCAAAAGAGGGACAGTTTGATATAATCTTTATGGATATTATGATGCCAACCATGGATGGATTGACTGCAGCCAAAGAAATTCGCAAAATAAAGCGCAGTGACGCGAATAAAATTCCTATTGTAGCAATGACCGCCAATGCTTTTGCGGATGATGTGCACAAAACATTAGAAAGTGGCATGAATTATCACTTATCTAAGCCATTTGAAAAAGAACAAATGCGACAAATTTTAATACAGGAATTTTTATAATTTCTTGTGATTTTTTAGGAAAAGTGGTACATTAAAGTTAAGTGATACACTAAGGCTAAGTAGATACAAGGGAGGAATAAGTATGATAACAGGAATTGTAGGAATGGGACAGTCAGTATCACCTTATTCACCGTATGTGAATCGTACCGTAGCTGCTGCTTCCTCGCTTGGTAAGACTATCAATGATACCGTGAATACAGATCAATCATCTTCAAAGGTAAGAAAAGAGGAGTGTCAGACCTGTAACGAACGAAAGTATGTCGATGGTTCAAACGAGTCAAATGTATCCTTTAAATCTCCGGGACACATATCCCCTGAGAACTCTGCCGCTAAAGTAATGGCGCATGAGAAGGAACATGTTTCCAATGCCGTACGGGAAGGAAATAAAAAAAATAAGGAGTTACTTTCTTCTACGGTTACAATGAAAACTGCGGTATGTCCAGAGTGTGGTACAACGTATGTATCCGGAGGTACAACAAAAACAACAATAAAAACATATTCCGATAATCCGTATGATCAGGCAAAAAAGTTGATTGAAGGAAGCTTGTTATCTGGTCAAAATATCGATTATGTTGCATAAAAATACCATAAATTCCTTAATAAGACTTGAAATTATTTTTTAAAGATGGTAATATAACTCTATAGATAGAAAAGGAGGATGCCGTATGATAGCAGGAGTAAATATGAGTGGTCAACTCAACGCTTTGTATCCACAGTATAATGCAACAAAAGTACAACCGATAAAGAGATCAAATGCGGTAGACTCGAACGAATCACTGCAGGCAATCAATAAAAAAGAAAAAGAGCAATCGAGTGTAGCTGTTTCAGCAGAACTTAAAAATGCGCAGAACATTTCCTATACTTCAAATCCATACGATCAAACCAGAAAATCAGCCGAAAATACATTGTTGGTTGGTCAGAATTTTGATATTGCAGTATAATTAAAAATTTATAAATAAAGATTATTGGACCGATTTCTTTTGAAATCGGTCTTTTCTATCGTATAGGAAATAATTTCCTATACGATAGAAAAGACTCCATGAAGATACAAGTATGGCGAGATAATACGCACTAAACCAAGAAAAACTGGAAAATTTGGAAAATATAGATTATAATAAGCGATAAGAATTAAAACTAAGGAGTTTATTATGGATATATTAAAACAAATTAAAGAAGAATTAAGAATCGAACTATGGCAGGTTGAAGCTGTAGTAAGCTTGATTGATGAAGGAAATACAATACCATTTATTGCTAGATATCGAAAAGAAAAACATGGTGCACTGGATGATGAACAGCTTCGTAATTTAAATGAACGATTAACTTATTTGAGAAATTTAGAAGACAAAAAGAATCAGGTTCTTGCTAGTATCGAGGAGCAGGGAAAACTTACAGAAGAATTAAAAAAACAGATTTTGGCAGCAACCACTCAAGTAGTTGTGGAGGATTTATATCGCCCATATCGCCCAAAGAGAAGAACGAGAGCTACCATTGCAAAGGAAAAAGGCTTAGAGGGATTGGCTGAAATTATTTTAGCGCAGATAACAGAAAAATCACTAGAGGAGGAAGCAAAAGCCTTCGTTTGTGAAGCAAAAGAAGTTAATAATGTAGCAGAAGCAATTGCTGGTGCTATGGATATTATAGCAGAAAGCATTTCGGATGAGGCGGACTATCGTATCTATATCCGTAAAGCAACCATGGAAGAAGGTTCCATTATTTCTACTGCAAAAGATGAGAAAGCGCAGTCTGTTTACGAAATGTATTATGCATTTGAAGAGCCAATTGAAAAGATTGCAGGGCATAGAGTACTTGCACTCAATCGTGGAGAAAGTGAAAAGATATTAAATGTAAAGATTACTGCACCAGAAGAACGTATTTTAAGATTTTTAGAGAAAAAAGTGATTATCAATGAAAATAAAAATACGATGGAAGTATTAAAATCGACAATAGAAGATTGCTACAAGCGTCTTATTTCACCAGCCATTGAACGTGAAATTCGAAATGAACTGACGGAGAAAGCAGAAGATGGAGCAATTAAAGTCTTTGGAAAGAACTTAGAACAACTCTTATTGCAACCACCGATTGCAAATAAAGTTGTACTTGGATGGGATCCAGCATTTCGTACCGGATGTAAGCTTGCTGTTGTGGATGAGACAGGAAAGGTATTAGATACCTGTGTTGTTTACCCGACTGTACCACAAAATAAAGTTGAACAGACAAAAAAGACAGTAAAAGAATTAGTGGATAAATATAACATTGATCTAATCTCTGTAGGAAACGGAACTGCATCTCGTGAATCCGAAATGATTATTGTGGATATGTTAAAGGAAATGAATCGTCCAGTTCAATATATCATAGTAAATGAAGCAGGTGCTTCTGTTTATTCTGCGAGTAAGCTAGCGACCGAAGAATTTCCAAACTATGATGTAGGACAAAGAAGTGCAGCCTCTATTGCAAGAAGATTACAAGACCCACTTGCGGAACTCGTTAAAATAGATCCACAGTCTATCGGTGTTGGACAGTACCAGCACGATATGAACCAGAAAAAATTAGGAGAAGCTTTGTCAGGAGTGGTGGAAGCATCCGTTAATAAGGTTGGTGTTGATTTAAACACTGCTTCTGCCCCTTTATTAGAGTATGTATCCGGTATATCTAAAGTAATTGCTAAGAATATTGTTAATTACCGTGAAGAAAATGGTAAGTTTTCGGATCGTAAACAATTATTAAAGGTTGCTAAGCTTGGGCCAAAAGCGTACGAGCAGTGTGCTGGATTTATGAGAATTCTTGATGGAGTTAATCCACTTGACGCAACCAGTGTACATCCGGAATCTTATGAAGCAGCAAAAGCTTTACTTGAGACACTTGGATGGACGATGGAGGATGTACGAAAAGCACAGTCGGAGGTTGCAAAAAACAAAGGAACTGCGAAAAATACCGAACCTAAAAAGGTAGAAAAGAAAAAGAGCATAGTAGTGAAACAGCAAAATACCGCCTTTTCACAGGCACTGGTACAAGCAATGGGGAATTCAAACGTTGAAGCAACAATGGAAGACAGTCCCAAAAAAGAAGAAGAGAAAATTTCAGGAAATCTTAGTAAGAAAATTAATAATAAAGAAAAAGTAGCAAAAGATTTAAATATTGGTCTCATGACACTGAATGATATATTAAACGAATTAGAAAAACCTGGAAGAGATCCTCGTGACGAAATGCCAAAACCAATTCTTCGAACCGATGTACTTGATATGAAAGATTTAAAAGAGGGAATGATATTAACAGGCACTGTTCGTAACGTAATTGATTTTGGAGCATTTGTCGATATCGGTGTGCATCAAGATGGATTGGTACACATTTCCCAGCTAAGTAATAAAAAATTTGTAAAACATCCATTGGATGTGGTAAGCGTAGGAGATATTGTCGATGTAAAGGTAATGAGTGTCGATTTAGGGAAGAAGAGAATACAATTAACTATGAAGCTATAATATTTCGCTGAACTAGTTATAGAGCGGAAAGGACGTAACAAAATGATAAAATTTGAAAGACCTACATTAGAAGATAGAGACTGGATGAGAGAAAAGATAGCACAATCAGACTTAAGAGGATGCGAATATTCTTTTGGTAATTTGTTTATTTGGAGAAATGTGTCCGATGTAAAGGTAGCTTTGGTTGAAGGCTTCCTCTGCGTGACTGGAGCATCAAAAGAAAATGAAGTGATTTACAATTATCCAGTTGGTGCTGGTGACGAGCAGAAAGTACTTGAACTTTTGATAGAGGATGCAAAAGAAAAGGGTTGTATTCCACGTTTTCGTGGTGTATTAGAAGAGCAGAGGGAAAGATTAGAACGATTATTTCCTGATAACGTGGAAGTTACAACAACTGAAGCAGATTGGGACTATATTTATGAGGTTGAAAAATTAACCACACTTGCAGGTAAGAGTTACCATGGTAAAAGAAATCACATTGCTAGATTTAAAGATGACAATGACTGGGCTTATGAGGCAATTACCGAAGAAAAAATTGAAGAATGCAAAAAAATGAATGAAATTTGGTGCGAGGAATATGGTTGTGGGAAAAGTGAAAGTGCAAAACTGGAACAGTGTGCAGTGGAGCAAAGCTTTTTGCATTTTAAAGAGCTTGGATTTGAAGGTGGACTTCTAAGGAAAGCTGGGGAAGTGGTAGCTTTTACCATTGGAGAACCTTTAAACTCAGATACCTATGTTGCTCATATAGAAAAGGCATTCCCTCAGGTACAAGGTTCTTATCCAATGATTAATCAGCAATTTGTAGAGCATAATATGCAAAATTTCAAGTATGTAAATCGAGAAGAAGATATCGGGGATGAAGGACTTCGTAAAGCGAAGATGTCCTATAAGCCTCAGTTACATTTGAAAAAATACGTTGTAACTATAAAGTAACGAAAGAAAGAAGCGTGCGTAAGATGGAAGAAGGCAGGATTACTTTCGCTAAGACAGAATGGATTACTGAATTAAAAGAGATATGGAAGGAATGTTTTCATGATGAAGACAGCTATATTGATTTCTATTTCTCGAATCGATTCACAGAAGATAATATGGTTGTATGGCTAGAAGATATGGTGCCAGTGGCAATGGCAAGCCTTTTACCTTGCGCATGTTGGAAAAAGAAGAATCATTTGATTTTGAAACAACCTACTCGTTATATTTATGCGGTAGCTACCAAACCGGAGTTTGCAGGGCAGGGAATCAGTACAAAATTAATGAAACATATACAGAAATTATGTTATGAAAATCATGAAATCGGAATTTTGGTGCCAGGAGAAGAAAGCCTAATTTCCTTTTATCAAAAACGCAACTTTTATCCAGCAATTCATGGTAAGGAAAGAGTAGATATGGAAGCCAGGATTGCAGATTTAAAGATAAGTTCGCATTCGGATGTTAAGATAGTGGAAGGGATAGTTTTAGCGAATCGATATAAACAGATACGGGATAGACAACTAGGAATGGATGGCTATATCGAGTGGGATGTAGATGCAATTGGCTATGCAATAAAAGAAAATACCTTAATTGGAGGCCTTTGTTTTGAATTCATGTGCGGAGGTGAAAGCCATATTATGATGGGGTATATAAATGAGGAGCAATTTATTGTGCGCGAAACCTCACTATCCGATAGTCAGTGGGATCAATATGCAATGAGCATTGCGAATGAATTTCAATGTAGTAGTATTATTGAAAAAGAACGATTCTGCATGAGTACACGAAAAAATTGGACCGAAACCAGTTATTTTAATCTAGCATTGGATTAATTATTATAAATATGAAAAGAGGACTTACGAATGATACAGGATATTTCACCAAGCATATTTCATAATGAATTCAAAGATAAACAGCCGAACCAAAACAGTAATATTTTCTGCTTTCAAAAGAATAAAATATTACTCATGCAAACATCAAATAGAGAAATACTTCTTCCAACCTTTGAAGCAATGCCAACGGATATGTCGGATTCAAACTATCAATATTTATTTTGCGTTGATGAAAAAGATTACTTTCTTTGCTTAAATGAGGAGGCAATTGTGTTGCCTTCATTTCAATACGAATCGGTGCAGATACTTCGTGATAATATTGGAAAAGAGCTTCAATTTGTAGGCATTACTGCTTACCATTTATATCAATGGTATGAAAACAACCATTTTTGTGGGAGATGTGCAAATGAGCTTTCGTTTGATTCCAAAGAGCGTATGCTTTACTGTAAAAAATGTGGGAATATGGTATATCCTAAAATAGCACCAGCCGTTATTGTTGGAGTTACAAATGGCGATAAAATTCTTATGACAAAATATGCGGGTAGAGTTTACAAAAAGTATGCACTAATTGCAGGATTTGCGGAAATAGGAGAAGCACTCGAAGATACAGTTCGGCGTGAAGTTATGGAAGAAGCCGGTGTAAAAGTAAAAAATATTACGTATTATAAAAGTCAGCCATGGGGATTTGATAGTAATCTGCTAGTGGGATATTATGCGCAATTGGATGGTTCGGATGAAATAACCATGGATACAGAGGAACTTTCATATGCCGGCTGGTTAACGAAGGATGATGTAGAGATAGTAAGTGATGGTGTCAGCTTGACGAACGAAATGATGTATCAGTTTTTTCAAAGAAAAAATTAAATAAGTGGTGTTCACCATAAGACAAACCAACCCTTTACCGTTGCGATACGGTTAGGGTTTTTTTGTGTGTTTTAAAGCGGATAACTACACTTGAATAGAGTTAACATTTGCAATATTATATGATATAATCATATAAATGCAATAAAAACGAATAAAAATATGTTAAATAACATTAGAAATACAAGTAGTGTATACAACAGTACACTTTCTTTGAAATTTACTGGTATCATGAATCGTATGAATTGGCTTAAGTCAAAAAATAAGATTTCATGAAATAGTAAGAATGAAGGAAATGTTGTTTATAATATAAGAAAGAATCTATTTAAATCAAAAGGAGGTTTGTATATGGGAGGTAATTGCAATACGCAGGAAAAATTTGCTGAACTCCAAAGTTTCATTGACAACATTGAAGACAAGAGGGGCGCACTAATAGCTGTGCTACACAAAGCACAGCAGCTTTATGGCTATCTTTCGGATGAGGTGATTTTCTATGTTTCGGACAAGCTTGTGATACCAAGTTCTAAAATTTATGGTGTAATCAGCTTTTACTCCTACTTTACTACCAAGCAAAGAGGGAAGTATGTTATCAATGTGTGCCTTGGAACAGCGTGTTTTGTAAGAGGTGCAGAGGCGATTATGAAGGAGTTTGAAAAAGAACTAAATATAAAGGCAGGAGAATCAACGAGTGATATGAAATTTACTTTGTCTGGATTAAGGTGCATCGGTGCTTGTGGATTGGCTCCAGTAGTCATGATAAATGATAAGGTATTTGGTAGGGTAGAGGTAGATCAAATTAAAAAAATCATCGAAGAATGCGAGAAGGAGGAGAAATATGAGTAAGCTAAAATCCATAGAGGAACTCCAGAAAATAAGACAGGCAGCCAAAGACAACTTGGACTTGAGATCAACAGCAGAATCTGAGGATAGGATAATTATAAGAGTAGGTATGGCAACCTGTGGCATAGCCAGTGGTGCTAGGATTACCATGAGTGCAATCGTAGATGAACTGAGAGAGCAAAACATCACAAATGTTTCAGTAACTCAAACAGGGTGTATGGGTTATTGTGCAGAGGAACCGCTGGTAGAGGTTGTTTTCAAAGACAAGCCATCTGTAATATACGGGCATGTAGATGCGCAAAGAGGACGTGAAATAGTAAATGAACATATTAAGTATGGTCGTCTTCTCCAAAATGCAATAATAAACAAGTCATTTGAAAAAATCGACTGAAGGAGGATGTGTTATGAATAATTACAGAATGCATCTATTAGTTTGCGGTGGTACAGGATGTACATCTTCGGAGAGCTTAAAACTGGTGGATGAGTTAAAGGAATGCATAGAAAAATATGGAATTTCAAGTGAAGTAGAAGTAGTTGTTACAGGGTGTTTTGGATTCTGTGAAAAGGGACCAATTGTTAAGGTCTATCCAGATGATGTTTTTTATGTAACAGTGAAGCCAGAAGATGCGGAAGAAATAGTTAAGGAGCATGTATTAAAGGGGCGACATGTTGAACGGCTTCTATATGTGGAACCTAACCTAAAGGTGAAACTAGAGGGACAAAAGGATCTACCTTTCTATAAAAAGCAGATTCGTATTGCTCTTAGAAACTGTGGGTTCATCAATCCAGAAGATATAAACGAATGCCTCGCTGCGGATGGATACCAAGCTTTGGCAAAATGCCTTTCCGAAATGAGTAAAGATGAAGTAATTGAGACTGTGATAAAATCAGGCCTTCGGGGAAGAGGTGGTGGTGGATTTCCGACTGGACTTAAATGGAAATATACAAGTAAAAGCGCTTCTTTAGTAAAGTATATCATTTGCAATGCGGATGAAGGAGATCCAGGTGCATTTATGGATCGGTCCATCCTGGAAGGAGATCCACATTCTGTACTGGAGGCAATGGCTATAGCCGGATATGCCATAGGCGCGGAATATGGATATATCTATATAAGGGCTGAATATCCACTTGCGATACACAGACTTGAAATAGCGATTGCGCAAGCGAGAGAGTTAGGTTTGCTAGGTGATGATATACTTGGCACAGGATTCAACTTTGATGTCGAACTAAGATATGGAGCGGGCGCATTTGTATGTGGGGAAGAAACGGCACTGATTCATTCGATTGAAGGGGAAAGAGGAGAACCTACAACAAAGCCTCCGTTTCCTGCGCAGAGCGGTGTCTGGAAAAAACCTACTTGTGTTAATAATGTTGAGACACTGGCTAATATTCCTCCTATATTTTTAAGAGGAGCGGATTGGTTTAGAACCATAGGAACTGAGAAATCGCCAGGAACGAAAGTGTTTGCTTTGGCAGGTAAGGTTAATAATGTCGGGCTTGTTGAAGTTCCGATGGGAACCACTCTAAGAGAAGTAATCTTTGATATCGGAGGGGGAATTAAAAATAACAAGGAGTTCAAGGCAGTACAAACCGGAGGACCTTCGGGAGGTTGTATCACAAAAGAAAATCTGGATATTCCGATTGACTACGAGTCTTTAAATAGCATAGGTTCCATGATGGGCTCAGGTGGAATGATTGTTATGGATGAGGATAACTGCATGGTGAATATAGCCAAGTACTATCTGGAATTTACAAAAGAAGAATCCTGTGGGAAATGTACGCCTTGTCGAGTGGGAAATAAAAGACTACTAGAGATTCTTGAAAAGATAACGCAGGGAAACGGTACGGAACAAGATCTGGCAGACCTGGTTGAATTAGGAGAGATAATCAAAGATACATCTCTATGCGGTCTGGGACAGACAGCTCCAAATCCGGTGTTAAGTACACTACACTATTTTTATGATGAGTATCTGGCACATGTGAGGGATAAAAAGTGTCCATCCGGAGTCTGTGAATCGCTTCTATCTTATTATATTTTGCCTGAAAAGTGCATAGGCTGTACTGCATGTGCGAGGGTATGCCCAGTACCTTGTATTTCAGGTGAACTGAAGAAGACTCATGAAATTGATCAATCCAAGTGTATCAAGTGTGGCGCATGTTATAATACATGTAAATTTAGTGCGATAGTAAAACGCTAGTGAAAGGGGTGAATTTATGGCTATGGTGAATATAACAATTAATAATCAAGAGGTTTGCGTAGAGGAAGGAAAAACTATTCTTGACGCAGCGAGAAAGTTGAAGATAAAAATACCTACACTTTGCCATCTTGATTTAGAAAATATAAAATTTGTTAACCAATCTGCTTCATGCCGTGTATGTGTCGTAGAAGTTGAGGGCAGGAAAAATCTTGCTCCATCTTGTTCAACACCTGTATTTGAGGGTATGGTAGTCACAACAAACACGATAAGATGCATCAAGGCTAGGAGAACTGTCGTAGAGCTGCTTCTTTCAAACCATCCGAAAGATTGTCTAATATGTCAAAAAAATCTTGATTGCGAGTTGCAAGCACTTGCGGCAGAACTAAACATTCGTGAAATCAAATTTAAAGGTGAGAGGGCAAGGCATGAAATGGATGTTTCCAGCCAATCCATTGTAAGAAATATGGACAAGTGTATCCTATGTAGAAGGTGTGAAACTATGTGTAATGAGGTTCAAACGGTGCACGTTCTATCTGCCGTAAACAGAGGATTTGACACGTTTATTGCTCCATCTTTGAACCTTCCGATGAATGAAAGCACATGCACTTTTTGTGGTCAATGCGTAGCGGTATGTCCAACTGCAGCATTAACAGAGGTTAATAATATTTCAAAGGTCTGGGATGCCATTCATGATAAAGGGAAATATGTAATTGTTCAGACGGCGCCTGCCGTTCGTGCTGCGCTGGGTGAGGAATTCGGTGCGAAACCGGGCACAAGTGTCACAGGAAAAATGGTTGCAGGACTTAGAAAACTTGGATTTGATAACGTATTTGATACGGACTTTGCTGCAGACCTTACGATTATGGAAGAGGCCACAGAGTTTATTCACAGGCTACAACATGGGGGGAAACTGCCTATACTCACTAGTTGCTGCCCTGGATGGGTTAAATTCTTTGAACATCAGTTTTCGGATATGCTTGACATACCATCCACCAGTAAGTCTCCTCATGAAATGTTTGGAGTAATTGCAAAAACTTATTATGCCAAGAAGATAGGAATAGACCCACAGGATATGTACGTAGTTTCGGTAATGCCGTGTCTGGCTAAGAAGTATGAGGCTGCCAGACCAGAGCTGGCTCATGATGATATGCAGGATGTGGATACCGTAATAACCACCAGAGAGCTGGCGAAGATGCTCAAGGAAGCGAATATTGATCTGATGAGCCTAGAGGAAGAGGAGTTTGATAATCCGTTAGGTGAATCTACAGGTGCCGGAGTAATATTTGGAGCAACTGGTGGTGTAATTGAAGCTGCTCTTCGAACCGCATATGAATGGCTGACCAAGGAAACCCTTCAAAAGGTTGAGTTCCATGATCTTCGAGGCTTTGATGGAATCAAGGAAGCTGTAGTTAAAGTGAATGATTTGGATGTGAAGATTGCAGTAGCGCATGGACTTGGAAATGCAAGAAAGCTTCTTGAGGATATAAGGGACGGTAAGGCACAATACCATGCAATTGAAATTATGGCATGCCCAGGAGGATGTATAGGCGGAGGAGGACAGCCTTACCATCATGGAAATATGGAATATCTTCAAAAGAGAATGGAATGTATCTATAAGGAAGACGAAGGAAAAGCAATCAGAAAGTCACACGAGAACCCTTATATCATAAAGCTTTATGAAGAATTTTTGGGCGAACCTTATGGAGAAAAGGCGCACGAATTGCTGCATACCCATTATGTGAAACGTGTAAAAATGTAGGAGAAAGATCAAAAAGGGTTGGTGCAAAAATATAGGTTGTGTTCAATTTGCAATTCAGGGCTCAAAGGCACATGCTTAAACCTCAAAACGATTATCAATTTTAATAAGCCATAGGCAATGAAAAAGTGAGTGATTAGGACACTCGCTTTTCCATTATTGTCTTATAAAAATAATCGTTTAAATTCGGTTTTAGCATGTGCCTTTGGGCCCTGGATTGCAAATTGGTATAACATTTTCTGGTTTGACGACACCCTCTTATAGGAGTTTTTTTATGTGTCGTTTCAATACGAGTATTTTTCGCGGTATTCTTTGGGCGTCATTCCTACATTTTTTCTAAAGACGGATATAAAATAGCTTTGTGAATAAAAGGATAAGTAATGACTGATGTAACTATAGGAATACTGCGAATAAATAAGCAGGTCTTTTGCTTCTTTTATTCTTTTGTCTTCAATAAAAGAACACAGTGTCTGGCTGGTTTCTTTGCGAAAGAGGCTGGAAAGATATTTTGGAGTCAGATTAACTTCCTTTGCAAGAGCAGTTAAAGATATTTTGTTATGAATATTACTGGATATATAATCCATACATTTAGATATGGGTAGTGTATAAACAAGTTGAATCGAGGTTTGGGCTTTTGCTACACGCTCTGTAAAGTCAACTGCCATTTTTTCGTTCAATATATTTAACTCATATAATGTTCTACAATTCTCCATCTGCTTGATATATACATCACTTAATGTAAAAGCAGTTTCTTCTTCAAGCCCACCTTCGATGGCATATCTTGTTACAAGAGTTGTATTTGCAATGCATCCGTAAAAGAGCTGCCGAAGAGGATTACTGGACATATTTCCATATTTCGTTTGAGGAAGTGTTTTATAAGTTGATTGTAGTCTTGATACATTCCCTTCACTAACGCAGTTCAATACGGCTAGTTCATGACTATAAGGTGTATGTATTCGAAAATCCTCCTTATTATCAAAAAGCTCATGAATAAAGGTGTAATTTAGCGAGCCTTGCAGGTTTGAATATTTATAGTTACTGATTTCTTCCAGACTAAGGGCGTCCTTTTTTAATAATAACATCATAATCCGCAAACAAGAACTAAAAGAGGTAAAAGATATCACTGGTAAATTTTCAACCAGGGATTTTAAATCTTTTTTATTCATGTTCGATGCAAAGGAAAGGGTTCTCATTTGTGTGATATGATAGAAGTCGGATAATAGCATTGGGCCTCCAAGTAAATAAAAAGTCTCATGATTACGTTCAAAAGCAAAAATATAATATAATTCATTCTCATAACAAAATATATCAAAACTAAGACTTGAGATTTTGTCAATCAAGCGATTAATGTGAGCAGATAGAAACTCCTTTACATCATGCGAACTATCAGAAAAGAAGCAGTGATGCAATTCTAAATTAGGATTAAGAATCCATAAGGGGATTCGGTTATAATCATAAAGTTCTTCTAGTACTAATCTTTCAGATTCCGTTAAACACATATGCCCTCCTATCTATGATTTCAATATGATTTGAATATAATAACAAAAGTTAAAAATGTCAAGAAATTATGTTATAAAACACGAAATTATAATATTTTGTAGTTCAGGGGGATGCTAAAATAAAACATATAAAGATAGGTAAGGAGAGGTGTTTATGGGTAGTAAAGATGTACTAAAAACGAGGGAAAAGATTTTTTATGGATTGGGCGATATGGGAAATAATGTTGCTTATGGTGCGGTGGGGTTCTATTTTGTATTCTTTCTTACAGATGTTGCGGGGATATCGCCAGTTTGGGCAGGGTATATTTTCATGATTGTACGAATATGGAACGCAGTTTGTGATTTGATCATGGGTGTCGTATCCGACCAAACAAAAACACGCTTTGGTAGAAGAAGACCATTTTTACTCTTTGGAGCGATCCCTTTGGGGATTGGTTTTGCTCTTTTATGGATGGTTCCTTTTAAAGAAAATGTTCCGCTGATTATTTACTATACACTGATAGGAATCTTATTCAACACACTATATTCGTTTGTCTCCATCCCATATAATGCACTTTTGCCGGAGCTTTCACAAGATTACGATGAAAGAACCAGTATTTCTGGATATAAAATGGCATTATCTTTTGTTGGATCATTATTATCTGCAATGGGGGTGACATTTATTGTAGATACCCTGTATCCAGGGAAAAGTATGTATGCAGTAAGTTTTCCTGTTATGGGAAGAGCATTAGCTATTATATTATCAATTTGTATTCTGTTCGCATTTGTAGGTACAAAAGAGCGTGTGAAAGCAAGCGAATCGAAGGATCAAGGAAATATATGGTCAAATCTAAAATCGCTTATCAAATTAAGGGAATTTAAGTTAGTATTAGGCGTTTTTATATTTAATATGGTATCTTTTGATATAATAATGGCGCTTTATATTTACTACATGAAATATGCACTTAAAATTTCGGACAGTTTGAGTTACATCTTTATGGCAATTCCACTTGTGGCTGCGGTAATTGTAACGCCTATGTGGGTTGGTATAAGTAATAAAATTGGTAAGCAAAAGACATATATAATAGCTGCAATTTACTTTTTAATCCCGCTTTTTTCTTGTATGTTTATACCATCAGGAAATCTTGTGTTTACTGTAGTTGTTACTATTATGATTGGAGTGGGAATTTCGGCATCTCAAGTGTTGGTATTTTCTATCCTTCCAGATGTTGTTGAAGTGGATGAATTGAAAAGTGGGGTAAGAAGAGAAGGTGTAATTTATGGTGCAACCATGCTCTTATATAAAATCAGTTCGGCAATCATTGTTGCCCTGGTTACAGCCGCAATGGGATGGTTTGGTTATGTGGAAAGTACAGGAAATGCTATTGTCGAGCAATCAGCAAATACGATTTTTGGAATACGCTTGCTTATGAGTTGTATGCCGGCACTCTGTTTAATATTGTCTGTACTGTTTATTAGAAAACTCTCTTTCGATAAAGAAAATTTTGATAATGTTAAGAAATCAATTGCCAAAACGGAATGAAGATTATGATGTCGCCTAAGCGACGGATAGGAGCAAACATGAATTTAGAAATAGATAATAGAAATTCATTAAAGGAAAAAGCAATCGAGTTAGTCTCACAAATGACACTCGAAGAAAAAGCCGGACTATGTTCCGGAAAGGACTGTTGGAATACCAAAGCGATAGAGCGGCTAGGCATTGATTCCATTATGATGGCGGATGGTCCTCATGGGTTAAGAAAACAAACTGGTACAACGGATAACTTAGGAATTGGTGATAGCGTTCCGTCTGTATGTTTTCCAACTGCTAGTGCGCTTGCATGTAGTTTTGACCGTGATTTAGCATTCCAAGTTGGTAAGGCAATGGGGGAAGAATGCGCTCAGGAAGGTGTCTCTATTATTTTAGGACCAGGAGCAAATCAGAAAAGAAGCCCTCTATGTGGACGCAACTTTGAATATTTTAGCGAAGATGCAACATTATCGGGGGAACTTGCTGCCAGCATGATTCAGGGAATACAAGGAACCGGAACCGGGACTTCCTTAAAACACTTTGCAGTGAACAATCAAGAAAAACGTAGAATGACGATTGACGCTTTAGTAGATGAAAGAACGTTAAGAGAAACCTATCTCAAAGCATTCGAGATAGCTGTAAAAAAAGGAAAACCTGATTCCGTTATGTGTTCTTATAATAGGCTAAATGGTGAATATTGTAGCGAGAACAAATACTTGCTAACTGACATACTTCGGAAAGAATGGGGATTTGACGGAGCTATTATTTCTGACTGGGGTGCCGTGCATGACAGGGTACTTGGCGTAAAGGCTGGACTTGATATTGAAATGCCTGGAAATCAGGGATACAATGATGCAAAAATCATAGCAGCAGTGAAAAACAATTTGTTATCAGAAGAAGATTTGGATAAAGTGGCATGCCAAGTTACAGAACTTATTTTAAAAGGTATGTTGAATAAAAAAGTGGGATATCAGTATGATAAGGATGCACATCATCAACTAGCAGTAAAAGCGGCAGAACAATCCGCCGTTTTGCTTAAAAACGAGGATAACATTCTGCCTGGAAATCTGAAACAAAAAGCTGCAGTAATAGGTGCGTTTGCAAAAATGCCAAGATATCAGGGAGCGGGAAGCTCAAAAATTCATCCAATAAAAATTGAAAATCCATGGAATTCGTTTATGGAACATGGTTTGAATGTTACTTATGCACCAGGATATCGATTGAAAACAAATAACACCAATAAAGCATTAACTAAACAGGAGATGGAGGATCAAGAAAAATTAATAAAGGAAGCCTGTGAAACAGCAAAGGATAAGGATGTGGTATATCTCTTTGCTGGTCTGCCGGAAGGATATGAATCAGAAGGCTTTGATCGTGCGAATATGAGCTTGCCTAGCGAACATAACCGATTAATCGAAGCAGTAAGCGAATGCAATCCAAATGTTGTTGTGATTTTAATTGGTGGTGCACCAATGGAGCTTCCTTGGATTCATGAAGTAAAGGCGATACTACTTGCATATCTTGGTGGAGAAGGAGTCGGACGGGCAATTACAAATTTATTACTTGGTTCCCACGTCCCATGTGGAAAGCTTGCAGAAACATGGCCACTACATTTAAAAGATACTCCTTGTTACAATTATTTCCCGGGTGGCAGACTTAGCGTAGAGTATCGAGAAAGTATTTTTGTAGGGTACCGCTATTATGAAAAAGCAGAAAAGCCAGTATTGTTCCCGTTTGGGTATGGCCTTTCCTATGTGAATTTTAAGTATTCCGACTTAAAACTAGACCGCGAATCATGCAATTTAGGAGAACGGATAGATATTACATTTAACATTACAAATTGTGGTAATATGCCTGCCAAGGAGGCGGCTTTCATTTTTGTAGCACATGAAAATGAGACTGTTTTTTTGCCAAAAAAGGAGCTTAGAGAGTTTGCAAAAATATACCTAAATCCAGGAGAAACAAAGCAGGTGTCGGTTTCTCTCGATACAAGTACGTTTACATATTATAATACGATAATTAAAGACTGGTATGCACAGAGTGGAACCTATCAAATCATGGTAGGACCTTCATCGAAGGATTGTACTCTTTTGGCAAGCATAAATATGAGTAGCCCAGAAAAGCCACAACCTGATTTGAGAAAACTTGCTCCGACTTACTATCAATTGCCAACAAAAGAATTTAATATAGATAAGAGGGAATTTGAAGCGCTGTATGGTAAAAATCTTCCTATTAGTGAAGGTACGGCATCAAAGCCATATAATTGGAATAATACGTTAGAAGATGTGAGTCAAACCTTGATTGGAAAAATTGTTATGATGTATGCGAACAAAATATCTGGAAAGGTAACAAAAGACGAGGAGGAGCAGGAAGGCATGATGTCTGCTATGATTAAAGAAATGCCGTTTTTTGCTATTGTAGCTTCCGGAGAAGGAATGGTTTCTGAGAGCATGATGGAAGGGATCATTGATTTGTTGAATGGACATTATATGAAAGGCTTAATAAAGTTATTAAAATGATATTAGTGTTATGATAAGCAGACAAACATATAAATTTAAGGGAGGATTTAGGGGTAGGTAAAAACTAAGGTTGCTAAGAATTACAAAATGAAATATACTGGGGATTCTAGATAAAATATGCATAGAAATATATGAGGTAAAAAAACATGTGTGCTAAGATAAAAGAACCCTTTGATTATAATAGTAAAGAAGAATTTAGAGTAAAATTAAGTGATTGGATAGGTGATGTTTTTTATGATATCCTTCCGGAACACGGATATGAAGTTAGGGAGGAACAAATATATACGGCTTTTCAACTTGCAGACGCGATTTGTGATAAAAAAGTCCACTTAGCAGAAGCTGGACTTGGTACAGGTAAAACAATTGCGTATTTACTATCAGCTATTGCCTATGCTCGCTTTAGTGGGAAACCAGTAGTGATTGCATGTGCGACCACAGCACTTCAAGAACAACTTGCCGGATGTGAGGGAGATATTAGAAAGCTTTCTCAGCTTCTTGGATTGGAGATAGATGCTCGAATGGCAAAGGACCCACGTCAGTATATCTGTGATGTACGAGTGAATGAAAATAATGAAGATTTTAACACTATGTCGAATGAGATTAATCAGTGGATAACGAAAACAAATATGGGTGAACGGTCAGAAATACCGACTATACCGGACTATTTGTGGAAGCTGATTGGGTGGAACGAGTCAATGGCTTGTGACATCTGTTTGAACCGTGGCTTTTGCAAACTTGTTAAGGCAAGAGAATATTATCGACCAACGAAAGATTTAATTATTGTGAATCATGATATCTTTTTTCATGACTTATGGACACGGGATGATAGAATTGCCAATGGAAAATTGCCGATACTACCAAATTATTCGGCTGTCGTTTTCGATGAGGGACATAAGATATTGCTTTCCGCTGCGATGCAGATAGGACAACAAATTAATAAGGAGGAGATAGATAATATGATCCTTTCCCTTGAAGAAATACAAGGAGCTAGGGATTCATTAAGTTTAGCAACGATAGACATGCAGCAAGCCTTGGGTGATTTTTTTGCATATCTAGAAAACGCAGTCATAGCGGACGAACGTTCTGAACGACTATCTCTTCGGATCAGTGATACCTTATTGAAAGCAGCAAATACCTTTCATAAGGCATTAGATCATCTTCTTCTTGAGATGCAAATTGAACAAGAACTATATTTTGAGTCTTTATCAATAAGTCAAATACAAGCATATGAAGGACAAATTGAAAGAGCTATAGGGGCATTAGACAGATTCTGTAGAAATAAAAGTTTAGATACGATCACTTGGGTTGATCAACGGGATGGTAGCTTTTGGGTTGTTCCGAAAAATCTAAATGAAATGTTGGACCAGAATTTATTCCAAAAGGGATTACCAGTGGCGTTAACCTCTGCAACCTTAAGTAATGAAGGTGATTTTAGTTATTTTATACGATCCCTTGGGTTAAAAAAGCCGTCCAAATCTAGTGTGGGAAGTCCTTTTGATTTAGAAAAGCAAGTTACTGTCTATTTGACCCAGTCCTCAAATGGAATTGAAGATAGCTTTACCCTACGTATTGAAAAATTAGCATCTTTACTAAATCAAAATGGTGGACGAGCGCTTGTACTTACAAATTCTTTGCAGGAAGTACGAAAGATCAGAAGGAGATTAAAAGGGTATCCGTTATCTTTCGAGGTTTTATGTGAAGATGAGGGGGATCGAGGCTATCTTGTTCGAAAATTTCGAGAGGTCGAGACTTCGGTATTGATTGGTTCAAATCTTTGGGAAGGAATCGATGTGCCTGGCGAGGCACTAACGTTGCTTGTCGTTTGGCAGCTACCTTTTCCTTCGCTAGATCCTTTCATTGAAGTAAAGCGTAAAGAGGCAAGCGAACAAGGATTAGATCCAGTCACCACAGTAGATTATCCGGAAATGGGACTTAAATTAAAACAAGGATGTGGGAGATTAATTAGAACACAGGAGGACAAAGGGGCAATCGTTATTCTAGATTCCGTAATAGAAGCCCCTTGGGAAAACGTTGTTATGGGTGCGCTACCTTCTGGGGCCAGCATTAGGAAAATAGAAGACCTAAAATCAGAGCTACTGTAGTCACAGATGTTTCGCTTTCTTACATTTATCTCGCATATTGATACAATTATTATACAGAGTATAGCACTGCTAAAAAAGAACAGGATCAGCGATAAGCTACCCTGTTCTTTTCAAGTCTCCTCAGGAGGCGTAGTCACACAAACGAACTTTTGTATCGTTGTGCAATCTACTTGAATGAGATACAATTTAAAAAAAAGAAAAGATGAAAATTTTTGCAACGATTTTCATTTACATAACGAATATATAAATAACACGGATAAAAGGAGGCGCAAAGTTGGATCGTGATCAAAAATGGATAGGTGAGATTTTGCGCCGGGGATCTCAAAAGGCTGCGGATCAGCTTGTTCGAGCCTATTATGATGAAATTTACATTTTTATTTACAGGCAGCTTGGAAATCGGGAAGACGCTTTGGATCTAACCCAAGAAAGCTTTATTGGAGCGTTACGCTCACTACCCTCATACAATGCAAAAAAATCAGGGTTTCGTACGTGGCTTTACCGCATTGCCACCTACAAAGTGATAGATGCAAGGCGTAAGTTTAAGCCGGTTGTTGTTTCTCTTGATGAAGAAGAATTACTGTTTGACGAAGATTTGACAGAAAGCTTCATGAATAAAGAGTTGTTGAAAAAAATTGAAGAATATGTGCAGGCTCTAGACCCGGATTTACAGGAAATCTTCCGTTTGCGGCTATATGGTGATTACAGTTTCCCTGATATTGCTTCGGCGATATCCCAACCGGAAACGAAAATTAAAGCACAATATTACCGCTTGATACAGCGGATTAGAAAGGAGTTCAGTTTTAATGCGTAAGTTTGAAGAAGTTAAGCTTCCAACAAAGGAAGAAAAAAATAAAAGTATTCAAACAATTCTTGCAACCGGGATGCCGGAACCGCAAAAGCTTTCCTGTGTTCTTTTATATCTCTGGCATTCTATTGGGTTTCGGGGTTTATTCTTTGGCGTGGGCGATTGTATTTTTCTAAGTGTCCTGTTATCAGTGTTGCTTTGGGCATATTTGTTTTCTTCACTTGTAAGCAGCCAAAGTATCTTATGTGTACTTTTGTTTCTGGCCTCGCCGTTTCTCTATGCACTGTTGCACCTGCTGACAATCTGGAAAGAAATCATGACGGGGACATATGAGCTAAAGATGGCCTGCCGGTATTCCTTGAAACAAATGACCACACTGCGGATGCTGATTTTCGGCGGTATCTCAGTTGTTTTATCCATAACTGTCAGCACAGGTATATGGCTTATGGTTTTAAAAGATTTTTCTATTTTGCGAATAATGAGCATTTCTTTTTCTGCCTTGTTTTTGTTTGCGGCGATACAGCTTCTTGTCGAGTGGAAATGGAAAGCACCTGCATCGTATTTTTTTACTCCGTTTTTTTGGACTGCGCTGAGTGTTCTGCTTCTAGCGGTGGGTGAACCAGCGGAGCACTTTTTACTTGAAATTCCTACTGCTGTTTTCTGGCTGGTGAGTGGTGGGGCTGTTTCGCTCTACGGCGGGACACTAAAAAGATATTACTTTGGATACAAGGAAGGAGCACTTTCACATGTTGTCAGTTGAAAACGTAACAAAACGATATGGAAAATTCACGGTACTAGAAGACATCAACCTCATGTTTGAGAATGGTGTCTATGGCTTGCTAGCCCCCAATGGTGCGGGCAAGACTACGCTGATCAAGATGCTGACCACACTTCTATTTCCAACGGAAGGAAGGATACTGTGGGACGGTCAGGATATTCTGACGATGGATGGAGATTACCGCGGATTACTGGGTTACCTGCCACAGGAATTCGGCTACTATAAAAACTATTCTCCTCGGCAGTTCCTACGGTATATGGCATCTTTACAGGGTCTAAACCGAAAAGAGGTGGAAGGGCGAATTGACGAGCTTTTGGAGTTGGTATTCCTAACGGAGGTAAAAGACAAAAAAATGAAACAGTTTTCTGGTGGGATGATTCAGCGGGTAGGGATCGCTCAGGCCATGCTGAACAATCCCAAATTGTTGATTCTGGATGAACCGACTGCTGGACTTGATCCGAAAGAACGTGTTCGTTTTCGCAACCTGATCCACACTTTGTCCAATGACCGCATCGTCATTCTCTCTACCCATATTGTTTCAGATATTGAGACCATTGCCAGCAAAATTGTGATGATTCGTGACCATAAACTTTATTGCTGTGACAGCGCAGCGCACATCTGCGCTGAGCTTAAAGGAAAAGTTTTCGAGATACCGGCCGGAGGCACACTAAAAGGGGATCAACTATTATTGAGCGAACGGCAGGGCGAAAACGGGACCATGCTTCGAATTGCCGCAGATGTTCCCCCTTCGGGGGCAATTCCCGTGACACCGGGCCTTGAGGATTCATTTCTCTATATTTACAGGGACGTGCGGCCATGAAAAAAGATATGCTCACTTGGGAACTGCGAAAGCTTTGGTCGTTGCCTATGATATCGGTTTTTATGATTCTGTGCATTGCATTCAATATGTTGATAATATTCGCAAACCGTAACGGAAATGGATATGTAAGCTATGTAATTGAAGTAACACAAGAGCTCGGCGGACAAATGGGAGAAGGCTTTGACCGATTGTTGCCTACACTGCCAGATTCACAATATAAGGATACTTTGATTTCACAAGCCTCCGGCGCTGTCGATATATTCAATCAATTTGATGCCACAGAAATTGGAGCACTCTATATTAATGCCTATAGACTTACCGGGGCTCAGGCAGATCGGCTAGAGCGTAAGTATAACAAGCTTGGGGACGCTGTGAAAATTCTTGACAAACAGGATGCATCGCTGAGCCTGAGTGCTGCCGGAATGACAAAGTCTCTGACGGATGCGCTATTTCGATATCTTTGTCGGGCTATTATCACAGAGGGCGTATTATTGGCGGTATTGATGGCACTTTACTCCAGTGGCTATGAGAAACTGAATCGGACGGCACTTTCCGTATACAGCACCCGAACAGGACGCGGTATACATCGCGCAAAGTTCGCCGCCAGTACATTATCGGCGCTAGGTGCTTATGTACTTCTTGCCACTTATTCTGTCGGAGCGTTCGCGCTTCTATGGGATATGGGGCCGATCTGGAGGGCAAGTATGTCCAGTCAATTTAATTATATCATTTCTATGGGACTTGAATTACCATTTACTACATGGAAACCGTTCACCGTTGCGGGATACCTTACGGCTACTTTGGGACTCGGAGCTATGGTGGTGCTAGTGTTCCATGGTTTCGGCTTTGTGGTCGGGCTGCTCACAGGTGATACCTATAAGGGGTTTGTTGTATTTCTGGTGCTCGGAGCATTAAATTTTGCAACTCTGGTGATGACGGGAGACAGTGGAGAATGGTTGCTATATCAGTTGGCACAGTGGTCGCCGATCACACTTTGGTGGTTCCAGCCCTTATGGTTTACAGATATGAATATTGTAACTGTTCTGCCATGGCAGGAGTGTTGGGAGGCAGTGTTTTGTAGCGTCTTGTGCATTGTGTCGCTTTTGTTGGCTGGCCGGTATTTACACAGGAAGGATGTTGCGTGATATGATCCGTGAAGAATTTAAAAAGATATGGCGACCTGGTATGCTTGCATTGCTACTCATACTTGGGTTCGTCTTTTATACAATATGCTTGAGTTTTTATATCAAATATTTTCCAAACAGTCCGCAGTATGCGGGACCGTTTCAGGTAGCGAGGGAATGGGTGCAAGAATATGGCACTTCTCTACAGCTAGAAGAGGAAACAGAAATCATAAATGTGAAGCTCCCTGAGCTGGAAGCAGAGGCGAACCGCTACGTGGCGCAAAACGTACTTTGCCAAAAGTACGGATTCACTACATTTGCGGATTTTGAAACGTTTTATGATGAAAATGTAAATGAAGTACAGGGTGACCTGACAGAAGAACAGCAGCCATTTTATGCAGACGCACAAATAATTCTTAATTACCTTCAGGCAGAAGATGCAAATAATATTGAGGGACGTCTCCGGGCTGTGAAAAATTATACAAAATATTATGAAAAATGGCAATCAGATGCGCTGAACATGCTTTCGAATATTTATGATGAAGATGCGGGCGAACGTGAACGCATCCATGCAAAAAAAACGTTCACTGGCGAAGATGCAGCATGGCAAAACATTCTGCCGGTAGAAGTGCTCCGTGACACCTCTACTTATTTTGCATTTCTGCTTGTGTGGATGGTATTGTCTGATTTCCTGTTGATTTCACCACTGCTGGTTCGCGATCGAATATGGAAAATACGATCAATTCAATGGAGTTCCAGGCGAGGTAGAAAAATTTTAAATGCACAGTTTACTGCTGTAATACTGTCGGCACTTTTGCTAACGACGTTAAACCTTCTCATCTTCGGCGGGTTGTTTGCTACGAAGGGTACTTGTGTGTTTGCGGCCTGCCGGATGTTTTCATTCATGGATGCTACGCTGTCATGGGTGAATTGGACTTACGGTACTTGGTGCATCGTACTGATTGTTCTATGTTATCTGACCAGTTTGGGTTTTGCGGCGCTGGCATTTTTTCTCTCACAGTACAGTGCAAATTACGTGGCAATGCTCTTTAAAATCATTCCGTTGTTTGCGGTTGCAGCAAGTATTTGCTACGATTTGATCCTTTACGCTTTCGATTATTCGAACCAAATCTCTAAAACAATGGGCGTTCCCAGTTCGGAAGCTATCTTGGCAGCATTTATTTTAGTGCTTGGACTTACGCTTTGCTTTGCCGCCTGTATACATCAAAAAAAACAAGAACTGTTAGACGCATAACACACATAAGGCATTAGATCATTTTCTAGATTCCGTAATAGGGGTGCGCTACCTTCTGGAGACGGCAATTATTCTTGACAAAACAGACCATGTGGTCTATTCTGATTATAGACTATGTGGTCTAAGGAGGAAAAGATGAATATTATATTTTTGTGTTTGGGTTCAAGAGGAGATGTCCAACCTTATGTTGCGATAGGAAAGACGGCTAAAGATCTAGGACATAAGGTCACGATATGTACTGGAAAAACATTCGAAAAATTTGTGCAAGAAAATGGCTTGGAGTTTGAAGAATGTAGCTTGGATTTAATGGCGATATTGCAAACTGAGGAAGGAAAGAAAGTGTTCGAGGAAGGGATGAAACATCCCCTAAGAGCTATGCAATATGCAAGAAAAGTAATTAATCCCTTATATCGAAAAGCAATGGCACAATTTTATGAAGCGTGTCAAACAAATGATGTTATTATATATCATCCGAAAGCATTTGGAGCAGTTGATATAGCAGAGAAATTAGGTATATTATGTATATCGATGCCACCAATACCAATCATATATCCGGTTTCTAAATTCCCTAATCTTGCAATTACTACTAGAAATCTTGGTGGAACTTTGAATAAACTGACCTACACATTGGTGAATTTGGGAGCTGAAAGTAATAATATAAAAGATATTAATGAGTTTAGAGAAAAAGAACTTCATTTGAAAAAAAGGAAATCTGGAGAATATATGATTAGTAGAAATGGTTATCCGATACCAATCATATATCCAATTTCGCCAAGCCTATTTATGAATATTAAAGAATTTGATGGAAACGTGTACTTATCAGGTTTTCCTGTGTTAGAAGACGGGACTTCCCTTGATGAAGAAACGGAAGAATTTTTAAAGAATGGTCAAAAGCCAATTGTAGTGACTTTTTCATCTATGCCATTGAAAAATCCACAGTTATTTTTGGAGAAAGTAGTTGCTTCGTTATCAGCTAGTGGAAATAGAGGAATTATTATTACTGGAAATAGTGGAATTAAGATGTCTTCTAATGAGAGTGTCCTGATAAAAGAGTTTATACCTCATGATGCAGTCTTTGAGCGGGCGAAAGGAATTTTACACCATGGAGGTGTTGGAACGATGGCTGCGGCATTGCGTAGTGGAATACCTCAGGTAATTATGCCTTTTAATGTAGATCAACCGTTTTGGGCAAAGAGGTTGTTTGAATTGGGGTATTCACTAAAACCTTTAAAAGAAAGCGATTCGCAGGAAGTGTTTGTAAGTAGGTTTACTGTAATGAACAATGAGGATGTAATACTTCAGTCAAAGAAAATTGCAACTATTTTGAATCATGAAAACGCAAACAAAAAAGCAGTAAGTTATATAGAACACTTATACAAGGAATGGAACAAGCATAATGAATAAAAGAGAAACTATATTATCAGTGGCATTAACAGAATTTAGCATAAATGACTTTGAAAATGCATCTGTTAACAAGATTATCAAGGATGCGAATACTAGTAAAGGCAACTTCTATCATTATTTTAACAATAAAGAAGAATTATATATAGCATTGTTAAAAGAAGCCTGGCGAAAAAAAATGGAGTTTATGAGTATTACGGATGAGAATAACATTTTTGTTGTTATACAAAAACAAGTAATAGCAGGAATCAAGTTTTCAAAAGAAAATCCGGAATTTTATCAACTTAGTAGAAGGTTTGCAAAAGAGAAAAATACAAATATATACAATCGTGTATTAGCAGCAATTACAAATGAGTGTGACAAAGAAAGTATAAATTCTATATCTCAAATAAAATACGACATGTCAAATATTAGTGATGAATTTCCAAAAGAGTTTGTAGATAAGCTTTTAATATTTATATTTAATAATATAAATGAATTATTTGATGACAGCGATGACATATCAAAGATGGAAGAAAAGCTACTTCTTATAATTAAAGTATTAAAAAATGGATTAGAACAAAAATTGTAGTGGATGACTCGAATAATCTATAATTCACATGCATTGTTGATTTTCATATACTATAGAAATTTCATTTTTAAGGATATTTCTATATGTGTACAGCAATGACTTTGCAATCTCAATCCAATGAGGTTTTTTTTGGGAGAACCATGGATTTTTCACATGACATTATACCACAGCTTTATATTGTTCCCGACTCACATGTATGGAATAGCAACTTAAACAATAAGCAAATTAAAAACTCTTATCGATTTATTGGACTTGGACAGGAGCTTGATGGGATGCTTGGCTTTTTTGATGGTGTCAATGAGAAGGGTTTTGCTGCTGCAGTCTTATATTTCGCCGGTTATGCCCAATATGATACGATAATTCATAAGGACACCGAACCGATTGCATCCATTGATTTTCTCCATTATATTCTGGGCAGATGTGACTCTGTAAAAGAGTTACCTTACCTGTTAAAAAATATCACTATAGTAGGTACTAAAGATCCTGTTACTAAGACGATAGCACCATTACACTGGATTGTTGCAGATAGAAGTGGAGCCTGTGCAGTAATTGAATCTACTGGTAGGTGCCTTGAGCTAATAAATAATCCGATTGGAGTTATGTCCAATAGCCCTGACTTTCATTGGCATATGACTAATTTAAAAAATTACATAGAGGCTTCTCCAACACAGACAGAGGAAGTCTGTTGGGATAATATCCCGTTAACTCCTTTTGGGCAGGCTGGAGGAACAGTTACTTTGCCGGGTGGATTTACTTCTCCGGAACGCTTTGTGCGAACGGCTTATCTAAAGGTACATTTACCAATACCAAAGGACAGTACCGAAGCAATTGCAGCATGTTTTCATATCATGGAAAGTGTCTCAATACCAAAGGGAGCGGTCATAACTAGCCGAAATACTTATGATTATACAAAATATACAGCATTTATTAATATCAGTACCTGCGAATACTTTTATAAAACTTATGACGACATAAATGTTAAAACAGCCAGCCTTTGGAAAATGAAAACTTGCTGATCTGAGTCCTCTCAGTTTGAGAAGTCAAGTCGCATTATATTTGTTGGTTCAAGGTACGTTGAAAGGAGGAGCATGATATCTGAAACGATGAAGGTAAGAGTACAGGGAGCTACTGTACATATATCTGTGTATCACCGGTAGGGTAAATTCAGGAACCATATTTCTTTGAACGTCGGATAAACACCACGAGTATAGTATACAATTTGCGATTAAAAATTGAAACCTGCAGACGATTATGTTATCATAAAACTACAGAATATTCATAAGGAACTCGCAAGAGGAATATTTTTTTCCTAATGATAAGGGGAGTAGGGATATGAAGGGATATTATAAAGTGATTGATTTACAATTTAATATATTTTGAAAGTTCTGAGGCATTGCTATGTTTAAGTAGTAGTGCCTTTTCCAGTTGAAAAGATTACAGTGGGAGAAACGTAATGAAACAGCTTGCCGCGTAAAATTGGCGGATTTATATGATAATATGGACATTTCTCGAATTAAAAATTCTACTGGAAAAGACAGAGAAAGACAGAGAAAGAATAAAAAAATATAAAAATGCAGCCAAGCGGATTTTAGATACACTTCCGATTCAAGACGATCTTGATAGGGAGTGGACTGTTAAATAAAGTAATTTCGTGAGCAAGGAATTTTAGAAAAGGAGCGTACCATGTTAAAGCAAATAGAAAACAGAAGAAGTATTCGTAAATACTTAAAAAGGGAAGTTGAAAAGGAAAAACTGTTTCAATTATTAGAAAGTGCCAGAGTAGCACCTTCAGGAAGCAACACACAACCGTGGTCATTTATTATCATTGAATCAGAGGAAACGAAAGAGAAGCTATCTATTGCTGATCATAATCAAAAATGGATGATAGAAGCTCCTGTATTTATTGTATGTGTAGCAGATATTCGATGCCGGATATCCATGGATACTAAAATCCGGCTAGATGAAAACAGTTGCGAACCGGAGCTTAAACAAATTATTCGGGACACGGCAATTGCAATGGAACATATATTACTTGAAGCGGAAAATCTGGGATTAGCAACCTGTTGGACGGCTTGGTTTGAGCAAGATGATATCAGACCAATCCTAAACATTCCGGATGATAAATATGTGTGTGGAATCATTACACTAGGATATGGGGATGAAGAGCCAAAACAGAGGCCGAGAAGACCGATAGAGGAAATGGTTCGATACGAAAAATGGTGATCAAATGCTGCAGGTGCAGCAAGCAAATATAAATTAGGTGCATAAAGCCATGACAGATTAAACCTAGAAAGGGAATCAATAAAATGTATCAGATTAATCGAGAAGATATGCTGGAGCTGACAAGGCGCATGACTTTAAAGCGGAATTGTTTTAATAGAATTGCGGGGGCATATCTGGATGAAGATAGTTTTGTAGACGGAACTTTTAACACGCACTTTTTAAAACTTTCCACAAAAGATCAGCAGAAAAATATAGCCATTGCAAAAGCAATACCTTTTTCAGAGACAAATGTAAATCTATTGGGATATCGCTTTGGAAAAGAAGATAAGAAAGTAGGTAGTACCTGGCAGCTTTTGATGGCTCTAAGGGAATGCGAGCTGAAAAACGATGCATTGCTGGATGTCTTTTATGAAGTAATTGGAGAAAAATATCATTCTAAAGACCGGTATGCCGTATATTTCTTTCATGGGAGCTATGATGTCCCAATCAAAGCGAGTGATAAGGAAAGTCTGTGGGAATCTGAAGAAGTATACAAATTTATCATATGTGCCATTTGTCCGATTCATGGTGAGTATGAACCTGGAGAGCCAGAATGTGGATTCCTTTTTCCTGCATTTACAGACAGAAGCAGTGATATTGATGGAATTGAGATTTTTTATTCAGATAAGGAGCTTCCACATACAGAACTACTGGAGAATATTATATTTTCATCTACGAAGTAATCCGAAAGAACATGCAAGTAAGCGAGGAGGAACGAATGGATACAAATGTTATAAAAGGCGGTGGAATTACGCTTATGCACCTTCTTTTAATAGGAGTTCAATTATCTTTGGTATCGGTCATATTTATGTGACATATCAGAATGCGAAGGGGTGAAAGAAATGATTTTATATTTTACAGGAACAGGTAACAGTCACTACATAGCCCAGAAGATAGCAGAAATCACAAAAAACCGCCTTCTTTCAATTAATGAACGATTAAAGAAAAATGATACAACTTCCGTTGAAACAGGAAAAAATTTGGTAATTGTCGTTCCAACTTATGCGTGGCGCATTCCAGGAATTGTACAGGAATGGATTCAGAAAGTTGATTTTATTGGTAATCCAAGAGTTTATTTTGTTATGAATTGCGGTGATAGCATAGGGAATGCAGATAAATATATTAAGAGATTTTGTGCACGGAAGAGATTTATCTATATGGGAGTAGCACAAATCATTATGCCCGAGAATTATATTGCATTATACGATGCTCAGGGAGAAAAAGAAGCAAGACGCATTATAGAAAATGCGGACCAGCAGATAACTAAGGTGGCAGAAGATATCCGGGATGGAATCCGACTTAGGGGTAAATCCATTCACACGATGGATAAGATATACAGTGGTATTGTAAATCCTTTGTTTTATAAATTCATTGTGAAAGACAAAAAGTTCTATGCAACCGATCAATGTGTTGGATGCAGTAAATGTGAAAATGCCTGTCCATTAAATAATATCCATATGGAAAGTGGTAAACCAAGATGGAATGGAAATTGTACTCATTGCATGGCCTGCATCTGTGGTTGTCCTGTTGAAGCAATCGAATATGGAAATAAGAGTGTAGGTAGAGTAAGATATGGGTGCGCGAAATAAAAAAATAGAGGAATTAGGACTAGTGCAATGAATGAACGAAGTGGATGCTAAAATGGTCAAGCATTTATCGCTTTTCAATTTTACTAAATACAAGTATAATTAGGGTAGAATAAGTTTAGAGAAAATAAGGAATATAAAAGGGAAGAAAGATAGATGAATATATATGATATTTCGAAAAAAGCAGGTGTTTCGATCGCAACTGTTTCAAGGGTACTGAATGGAAACGATAATGTCAGCGAGAAGACAAGACAGAAATTACTGAAAGTCATGAGGGAAAATGGCTATGTACCAAATGTATTTGCCAGAGGACTGGGACTGAATACCATGATGACCGTTGGTATTATGTGTGCAAATTCAACGGATTCATATTTGGCATCTGCTATATATTATATGGAGAGGGAACTTCGCAATTACGATTATAATTCCATATTATGCTGTTGTGGATATGATTTAGAAACGAAACAAAAATACTTGCAGCTTCTATTATCTAAACGAGTAGATGCTGTAATACTGGTGGGATCTAACTTTGTTGAAAATGTTAAAGAAAAGAATCAGTATATCTTAGAAGCTGCAGCGGAAGTTCCAATTATTATATTAAATGGATATTTGGAGGCAGATAATGTCTATTGTGCAATGTGTGATGATAAGGAAGCCACATACCGCGTCACAGATAAGCTGATAAAAGCCGGAAGAAAAAATCTGCTCTGTTTATGTAGGGCATTATCCTATAGTGGGCAAAAGAAAATAGAAGGATTCAAAGATGCATTGAAAGAAAACGAAATAACAATTTCAGAAGGACAGATTCAGATATACAATGGGACAATTGCTAAAACAAAAGCGATGCTGCTTGAAATGGATGAAAAAGGAATAAGATTTGATGGGATCATCACATCCGATGATGAAATGGCAATTGGAGCATTGAAGTATGCAAAAGAAAAAGGAATTGAAGTTCCAAAGAATCTGGCTTTAGTAGGATACAATAACTCTAAAATGGGACTTTGCTGTGAACCGGAGTTGACAAGTGTTGACAATAAATTGGAGTTTTCCTGCATCAATGCGGTGACTGTATTGATGAAAGTTTTTGAAGAGGCAGCGGTACCTTCAAAGACTATATTTTCAGCAGATATCATTAAACGAGGAACCACAGATATTGATTTTTAAAAGAATTTCCCAAGAAAAAAATAACGCTTTACCTTAGGAAGGCTACCCTTTTACTGATTGATTAACCTTCCGGGGTAAAGCGTTATTTTAAATTAACAGTTAGCACTCAGACATTTCTTCATTAATTCATAGGTTCCGTTTTGTTCAATTTCAGTAAGATAGCGGATTAGTGTTTGTTCAAAACCTGGTATTTCGGTAAAATCTTCACCCCAAAAATCCGTGTTGGTGCAAACAGCGTGAACCAGGGATTCTATGGAATCCTCCTTATGGGAAAGATAAAATTGAAGGATAGCCGGATCGTCTTTTATCTCGTATTCCTTGTTATCACGAAGACCAATTAAGGAAGAGTCTTCAAGGCGGCTTCCCCTGTAAAATGCAAGATAGAAAGCAAAGGAAGCAGTGATGCATACTGGTAGTTTTCCAGTTGTACGAATATATTCTTTGAAAGAAGGCATAACGCGGGCTCTCCATTTTGAGGTGGAATTTAAGGATATCGCAAGTAGGGAATGATCAATAAATGGATTATTAAACCGCTCTGCGACTGAGTTTGCAAATTCTATCAGTTCATTTTCTGGAAGAGTAAGTGTTGGGATGATCTCATGGTAAATGGTTTTTTCCATAAATTCGCGGATAGTATCATCTTGCATGCAATTGCGGACAATATTCTGACCAGCTAAATAAGCTCCCAGTACCATTGAAGTATGGGCTCCGTTTAGAATACGGACTTTTCTTTGTTTATAAGGTTTATGATTTTCAGTAACAAGAATTGGAAGCCCTGCTTTTTCAAAAGGAAGTTCATCTTTGATAGACCTGGGACCTTCAATTACCCAAAATGCAAAGATTTCTCCTGTATCGATAAGATTGTCAAGGTATCCATTCTCTTTGCATATAGCCTCAGCTTCAGAAGAGGGATATCCTGTTACGATTCTGTCAACGAGAGTTGAACAAAATGTGTTCTCAGTTTTTACCCAGTTTACGAATTCCTCACTCAGGTTCCATTGCTTTGCATACTGGAGTACACATTTTTCAAGTTCTTTTCCATTATCATCAATAAGCTCACAGGATAAAATAATAAATCCTTTTCCTGATCCAAAAGCTTTAAAGCGTTTAAATAGAAACTGAGTCAACTTTCCGGGATAACTACTGGCTAGCTCATCGGTAAAATTGCAATTCGGGTCATAAACGATGCCGGCCTCTGTTGTGTTACATGCAATAAAACGTAAATCTGGATTGCTGGCGCAAGCCCATAACATTTCCGGATTTTTGTAAGGATTTATGCATCTGCTTACGGATGAAATAATACGTTTTTTGTTGATCTTCTGACCACTTTCAAAACCACGCAGATATAGGGTATAGAGTCCTTCCTGTTCGTTAATCATGTCAGCAATAGCAGGAGCGGTACCGATAGGCTGGCAAAGAACTACTTTTGCATTAAAATCAGCTTTTTCATTCATAATATCAATAAAATAATCCACAAAAGCACGGAGAAAGTTCCCTTCCCCAAATTGGAGAATTCTTTCGGGAGCTTCCTGTAACAGGTAACCGTCGTAACCTTGTTCTTTCAGAACAGAATAACATAATTTTTTCATTTGATTAACCTCACTTTTCTATTTTACAGGGTTACACCTTGCTTGAAAATTGCCATATCATGAAAACCTGCTATTTCAGATTTTACCTGATTCCCAGATGCAACTGAAATTACATATTCAAATAACTGATGAGATAATTCTTCAAGCGTGGTGTCTTCGACAAGGGATCCACAATTAAAGTCAATCCAATTATTCTTTTTTGTACTAAGGGCTGAGTTTGTAGCTATTTTTACAGTTGGAACAGGGGAAGCAAAAGGAGTACCACGACCGGTAGTGAACAGTACAATATGTGCTCCTGAAGCTGCTAGGGCAGTAGATGCTACTAAATCATTACCGGGAGCATTCAAAATATTAAGTCCTTTTACGGTAAGTGGTTCTCCGTAGTCTAAAATACCTTTTATAGTGGATTCGCCTGATTTTTGAATACAACCTAAAGATTTGTCTTCTAATGTTGAAATACCTCCTTGTTTGTTTCCTGGAGATGGATTTTCATAAATGGTTTGATTATGACTTTTGAAATAACGCTTAAAATTATTGACTACGTCTACCATTTGCTGAAAGAGTTGTTCATTTTCACAGCGGTTCATTAAAAGAGATTCTGCTCCGAACATTTCAGGAACTTCTGTTAATATAGTAGAACCGCCTTTTGATATAAGAAGATCGGAAAATGCTCCTACCGTTGGATTTGCTGTTATTCCTGATAGACCATCCGAGCCACCACATTTCATTCCTATGATAAGTTCATTTAGGTTTATTGGCTCACGATTGAAACTTCCAGCATATTCTGATAATTCTTCAATAAGGTCAAGAGAATCCGCAATCTCATCTTCGGAGTTCTGGGCAACTAGAAATTTAACACGGTCAGGATCATAATCCCCAATATATTTCTTTATTTCTTCGATATTACTATTTTCGCATCCAAGACCAAGAAGTAAAACGCCACCGGCATTTGGATGATTAACCAGGTCAGCCAGAATTTTTCTGGTATTCTCCTGGTCGTCTCCCATTTGGGAACATCCATAAGGGTGTGTAAATGAAATAATGCCTTCTATCGAACTATGAACGTATTTCTGTGCTACTCTTTCGATAGCGGAAGCGACATTGTTGACACAGCCAACGGTAGGAATTATCCAAATTTCATTTCGTACCCCTACTTTTCCATTTTTCCTGCGAAAACCCTGAAAAAATCTTTCTTCAGAAGGAACAAGTAAGTGGTCTGATTTATTGTAAGTATAAGTAAGCACGTCTCCTAAACCGGTTTTTATATTTTGTGTGTGAACCCAGCTTCCTTCTTCTATCACAGCCTTCGCAATTCCGATGGGATTGCCATATTTTATTATCGGATCGCCGGCAGCAATGGTTTGTAATGCAAACTTATGTCCCTGTGGAATATCTTCCAGCAAGTGGATTTGTTTGTTGTCGACAGTAAGGATTGTGTCAATTGGAAGAGCCTTTAAAGCGACTGCAACGGTATCACTATAATGAATTTTAATAAAATCCTGCATCTGATTTTCCTTTCTATGACAAAACTATAATGTAAGCGCTTACAAACATTATAGGATTTGTTTCATTGCGAGTCAATAGAATTGAATAAAAGAAAATAATACCGGCATTTTCAACAATAATTTTAGGGAAAATTGAGTAAAAAATAAAGTAAAAAGCCACTTGATTTAAAATAAAGGATGAAGTACAATCAAGTAAAAATGTAAGCGCTTACATTTTTACTTGATTGTACTTTCGATAATATCAAAAATATGGAGGTGTTTTATATGAAAAAATTTATGGATGAAGACTTTTTATTGTCTTCACAAACCGCAAAAAAGTTATATCACGAATATGCTTCTTCTATGCCGATTGTTGACTATCATTGTCACATCAATCCAAGGGAAATATATGAAGATAGAAAATTTGAAACAATTACACAGGTATGGCTGGGTGGTGACCATTACAAATGGCGGCAGATGAGATCCAACGGAATTGAGGAAAAATTTATAACAGGAGATGCAACTGATCGTGAGAAGTTTCAAAAATGGGCAGAAACATTGGAAAAAGCAATTGGCAATCCGTTATATCACTGGAGCCATCTGGAGCTGAAACGTTATTTTGGCTATGGGGGTTATTTAAATAAAAATACGGCAGAAGACGTTTGGAATCTTTGCAATGAAAAACTGCAAGATGACAATATGACGGTTCGTAATTTGATTAAGCAGTCGAATGTATCTTTGATTTGTACTACAGATGATCCAGTTGATTCCTTGGAATGGCATAAGAAATTGGCAGATGATGAAAGCTTTGATATACAGGTGCTGCCTGCATGGAGACCAGACAAAGCCATGAATATAGAAAAACCGGAGTATCTTGAGTATCTGGAAAAATTAAGTGAAGTCAGCAAAGTTGTAATCAATGATTTTACATCTTTAATGAAGGCACTAAAGGTACGTATGGAGTATTTTGCTTCTGTAGGATGCAGCGTATCGGATCATGCACTGGAATATGTAATGCATGTACCTTCTACGCCAGAAGAAACGGAAGCTATATTTGCGAAAAGATTTCATGGAGAAAACCTTAGTAGAGAAGAGGAACTGAAATTTAAGACTGCTTTTATGAATGCCGTAGGAAAAGAATACAGCAAAATGAATTGGGTTATGCAATTACATTATGGATGCAAGAGAGATAATAATCCTTTTTATTATAATAAGCTGGGACCGGATACGGGATATGATTGTATTAATAATTATGCACCGTCTGGGGAAATGGCAGATATGCTCGGAGCATTAGATGCAACCAATCAACTTCCAAAAACAATCTTATATTCCTTAAATCCAAACGATAATGCATCGATTGGAACCATAATCGGATGTTTTCAGAATTCTTCTGCCATTGGCAAAATCCAGCATGGAAGTGCATGGTGGTTTAATGATCACAAAGCAGGAATTATCGATCAGATGACCAGCCTAGCCAATCTCGGACTGCTCGGTAATTTTATTGGTATGTTGACGGATTCAAGAAGCTTTTTGTCCTATACAAGACATGAATATTTCCGCAGAATAATGTGTGAACTAATCGGAGGATGGATAGAAAATGGCGAATATCCAGAAGATTATCAGGCACTTGAAAAAATTGTAAAAGGAATATCTTATAACAATGCAGTTACTTATTTTGAATTTAAATTATAGAAAGAGGAGGTATTTTGAATGAAAGATTCCAATTGTCCATATTGTATGAAGGGAAAATTAGTTGGTGAATTTGGAATAGAGATTTGTGAACTTCCAACGTCAGTTGTATATTTGTTTAAAGAACAGAGTCACTCTGGAAGAATTATTGTTGCGCATAAAGAACATGTCGGTGAAATTGTTGATTTGTCAGAAGAAGAAAGAAATCTATTTATAAAAGACGTGAATTATGCTGCATCTGCAATTCATAAACTCTTTCATCCGCAAAAAATGAATTATGGAGCGTATGGAGATAAAGGACATCATTTACATTTTCACCTAGTGCCAAAATACGAAAATCACTTTGAATGGGGTGAAACATTCGAAATGAATCCTGCAAAAAGATATTTATCCGAACTGGAATACAATATTCTCGTTGAGAAAATCAAAAATGAAATAGTGGATAAAAAGCAGATGGATTAGAAAAATCAATGAGACTTAAAAATGAATAATTATTGTGAAATACGTCATACCTATGTGTAAATTTATGCCATTAAAGGTATGACGTATAATTCAAATATAGTATGCAATATAGATAATAAAATACGAATATATATAGAAAAGTATAAAAAATGAACAAAAACAAGGAAAAATGTCTTGACAGACATCATACAACAAGATAGTATAGACGTATAACATCTTACCAATCAAGTAAACACGTAATATTTATAGATTTTTAGGAGAAAGGAGGAAAAAAATGCCTCAAAAAACGAGCAAGATAGATGGAACCGAAATGTTACCAGCTAAAACAGCACGATTTATCAAAGAAATGATTATACAGCAAAAAATGAAGCCAGGAGACCGGTTGCCATGTGAAGTAGAACTGATGAAAATGTTTGGAGTAAGCAGATCAACACTCAGGGAAGCAGTTAAGTATTTAAAGGCAGAAAATGTTGTAGAAATCAAAAGAGGAAATGGTACTTTTGTCAGTGATACAACCGGAGTTGTAGAAGACCCGCTTGGCTTAAATTTTACAAATCAGCATAAACTAATTAATAATTTGCTAGAAGCACGCTTACTGATAGAACCACAAATTGCTGCCTTTGCAGTTCAACGAGCAACAGAGAAAAACATTGCTTGTATGGCAGAAATTATTGAAAAAATGAGGAAGATGGAAGTAAATGATGAAAGTGCTGCTGAACTGGATGTGCAGTTTCATACAGCAATAGCAGAGTGTACACAGAATGATGTTTTGACACGGATAGTTCCTATTATTAATGAATCAATACGGCAGGGACATAATGAGACTGCAAGTATTGAGGGAAGTTATGAGAGAGCAAAAATATGCCATCTTGGTATATACGAGGCAATTTTAAAAAAAGACTTATTAGCAGCAAAGTATTTTTCGGAACGTCATGTATGGGAAACTTTAAATGATATTAAAGAAATGGGGAAAAAACTATGAAAAAGAAAATTCTATCTATTGTATTAGCGTTTACAATGTTAGCAACAATGACAGGCTGCTCAAAAGGAACTGATAAAAATGCTGAAAATTCGACCGGAGCAGAAGATGCAACTACAGAGTCATCAGAAGAAGTAACAATCAATTTTAGATACTGGGCAGATAATACGGAGTATTCACAATTGATGCAAAATATTATTAACAAATTCAACGAAGAGAATGGAAAAGGTATAACCGTAGTAGGAGAAGAGTCACCATGGGATGGCGGTGCTTATTCGGAAAATCTTTTTAATGCATGTATGGGTGGCGGTGGACCAGACGTTGCTACTTGGAAATTAACTTCAACTCCATTGTTTGTTAATAATAATCTTCTTGCAAACTTAAATCCATACCTTGAAAATTGGGAAGGATATTCAGATATAGAAGAAAACATGTTTGATATTATGAAACAGGCAAGCAATACGGAAGAAGTTTACGTAATGCCATGGAATGTACAGGTTCTATATGTATATTATCGTCCTTCAATTTTTGAAAAAGCAGGTGTTGAAGTTCCGACTACATACGAAGAATTTTTGGATGCAGTTAAAAAATGTACAATGGATACCGATGCTGATGGTAAAACAGATGTTTATGGATTTGGAATGCGTGGTGGAAAAGGCGGACAGGAACCATGGGGAAGCTTTATCAATGGAGAAGGCGGAAATTTCGAAGACTTAACTAGTCCGGAATCGGTAAAAGGTATGCAGGATTTTATGGACATTTATAAGAATGGTTATGTTCCAACAACTGCAATCAGTGATGGATTCAATGAAATCATTGCTAACTTCCAATCAGGATTAACGGCCATGACAATTCACCATACAGGATCTTCTGCACAAATGCAGGAAATCTTTGGTGATGATGTATCAGCATTTCCTTTCCCAGCAGGTAAAGGTCAGTGGACTTCCATGGGTGATACAGAAACAGTAATTTTTGAAAGCTGTAAAAATAAAGAAGCTGCTTTTGAATGGGTATCTTATCTTGCAACAGGAGAAGGGCAGAAGATGTGGTGTGAAGGTACAGGAAATGTTCCTGTAAGTAAAACAGTTCAGCAGGAAGATTTCTTCCAGAACAATCGTTTTATGAAGGCTTCTATTGATGGAATGAATTATGCAGGTATTTTACCAATTCTTGATACGACAACAGAATGGGTTTCAAGTACATGGCCAAACACAGTCGGAATGGCTCTTTCTGGTGATATTACAGCAGAAGAATGTATGAAAACCTTACAGGACGAATTATATAAATAACCAATAAATGTAAATTTTGGACTACCATAATTTTGGTAGTCCAAAATAAAAAAGGAGAATTGGAAATGGTAAAAAAGAAAAATATTTGGCCATATCTATTAGTTGCTCCAGCATTGATAATCATCTTATGCGTTGTATTTATTCCAGTGGTAAATGCTATAATAATGAGTTTCCAGCATTACGATTTAAGGAGACCAAATGATATCCAATTTATTGGTTTGCAAAATTACAAGGATTTGTTTCAAGATAGATTATTTTGGAATGCTTTGTTAAGAACTTTCATGTGGGTTTTTTTTGGAGTTGGTTTCCAGTTTTTATTTGGTTTTATATTAGCTTTATTACTGAATAAAAAATTTGTTGGAAGAGGAGTATTCAGGGCAGTTAGCTTGATACCATGGGTAACTCCGGGTGTTTTAATTGGTTTAATGTGGAGATGGATTTATGATGGTAACAATGGTGTGCTAAATGATATGTTAAGTAAACTTCATATTATTACAGAAAATATACCTTTTCTATCACAGACAAATACAGCTTTTCCTAGCGTTATTGTAACAATAATCTGGCAGGGAATTCCTTTCTTCGCACTGATGATATTAGCAGGTTTACAGGGAATTTCAGCAGAATTGTATGAAGCTGCAGATGTGGATGGAGCTACTTCGTTTCAAAAATTATTTTCTATCACAATACCTTCGATTAAAAATACAATTTATATAACAGCTTTATTAAGAGTAATATGGGTAGCAAATTCAGTGGATGTTATCTTCAATATGACAGAAGGTGGTCCGGCATATTCAACACAGACATTAAGTGTTTATATATTTAATAAAGGAAATGCATTGAACTTAGGATATGCATCCAGTATGGCAATTGTAATGGCTTTATTACTATCAGCTGTAGCAATTCCGTATTTAATATCAACGTTTAAGAAGGAGGACTAATGATGAAACAAAAAGGTGTGCTAAATAAAATATTTACATTATATCTGCCTTTGACCGCGTTGTTATTGTTTATCCTGTTTCCTTTTTATTGGACGTTTATTACATCAGTGAAATCTGAATCAGAGCTTTATGGTATGGTAGTCACATACTGGCCACGAACGTTTATCTGGGAATCTTACAGAAAGTTATTTACTACTACGGTTAACTTTCTATCAGCAATGAAAAACAGTTTGATCGTTGCAGGAACAACTACGATTGTTTCTTTAACGGTATCAACATTGGCTGCTTATGCATTTTCTAGATATCGTTTTGTCGGACGAAAAGTATTAATGAGCCTTTTTCTTTGTAATAATATGTTTCCAACGGTATTATTACTAATTCCTTTGTATAGCATTATGAGAAAGATGGGACTTTTATATACGCCATGGGCTTTGGTTTTATCTTATACAACATTTACAATTCCGTTTTCTGTATGGCTTCTGAATGGTTTTTTAAATGATTTGCCAAATACATTGGAAGAAGCAGCTCTAGTAGATGGATGTAACAGAGCATCTGCATTTACTAAAATAATATTGCCGATATTAGGACCTTGTCTGGTTGCAACGGGCGTGTATATATTTATGACTTCATGGAATGAATATACATTTGCAGTTATGTTTACCAATACAGCTTCAAGGACAATTCCGGTAGCATTAAAGAGTTTAATTGGACAATTAGGCGTGCAGTGGGATTTACTTACCGCAGGAGGTATTGTTACCATTATCCCGGTATGTATCATGTTCTTTTTTGCACAAAAACGCTTGGTTGAAGGTCTGACAGCTGGAGCTGTCAAAGGCTAATTATAAGGAGGAAAAATATAATGAGTTACGAGAAAAAAGCAAAAGAGTTGCGAGTTGAAATATTAAAAATGTTGTTTGCCTGCCAGTCAGGACATCCAGGAGGATCCCTTTCCTGTGTAGAAATGCTTATGGCACCCTACTATAATACAATGAATATTGATCCGAAGGATCCAAAGAAGGCAGACAGAGACCGGTTTGTATTAAGTAAAGGACATGCGTGCCCGACCTTATATGCGATATTAGCGGATCTTGGATATTTTCCCAAAGAGGATCTTGCAGGACTCAGACAGATATACAGCCATCTGCAGGGGCATCCTGACTGCAAAAAAACACCAGGTGTTGATATGAATACAGGTTCTTTGGGCCAGGGAGTTTCTTTAGCGGTAGGACTTGCACTTGCAGCAAAGCATGGAAAAGCAGACTATAAGGTTTATGCAGTTCTTGGTGATGGTGAATGTCAGGAAGGACTTGTATGGGAAGCTGCTATGGCAGCAGCACATTATAAACTAGACAATTTGATTGTAATGCTTGATTATAATGGTCTTCAGATTGACGGAAGTAACGATGAGGTCATGGGACTTGGAGATATTACGAAAAAGTTTGATGCTTTTGGGTTTGAATGCTTAGAGGTAGATGGTCATGATATTGATGCGATTACGGAAGCAATCGAAGCTCCAGTGTCGGGCAAACCTAAATTTATTTGCTGCAAGACGGTCAAAGGAAAAGGTGTTTCATTTATGGAAAATCAATCAGGATGGCATGGAAGACCGATGACAGAGGATGAATTTAATAAAGCAATGAAAGAATTAGAGGTGTAGATTATGGGAAAATCATTAAGAGTTGCTTACGGTGAATCATTAGTAAAATTAGGAGAAAAGAATAGTAAAATAGTCGTAATGGATGCAGATCTTGCACATGCTACTATGACGAGCATGTTTGCTGAAAAATTTCCAGAACGTTTTTATAATGTAGGTATAGCAGAAGCAAACCTTATGTGTATAGGAGCTGGTTTTGCAAATACAGGATACATACCATTTGTCAGCACATTTGCATTATTTGGTGCAGGAAGGGCATTTGAACAGATTCGTAACTCCATTTGTTATACAAATGCAAATGTAAAGTTTGGATTTTCACATTCAGGACTATCTGTTGGAGAAGATGGTGGAAGCCATCAGTCAATCGAAGATATCGCGTTAATGAGAGAGCTCCCCAATATGACAATCTTTGTACCTTGTGATCCACAGGAGACAGAAAAGGCAGTAATGGCAGCTGCAGAAATTGAGGGACCTGTATATATCCGTGTAGCAAGACCTGTATGTGAAGATATTACTACACCTGAAACTCCATTTATTCCTGGAAAAGCAAATATTTTAAAAGATGGAAATGACGTTTGTATCATATCAGCCGGTTTGATGATACCGGAAGCTTTAAAGGCTGCGAAACTTCTAGAAGATGAAGGAATTAGTGCAACAGTTGTAAATATGCATACAATTAAACCAATTGATGCAGATACGATTCTTGAAATGAATAAGAAATGTAAAGTAATTGTAACAGCAGAAGAACATTCTATTATTGGAGGACTTGGATCAGCAGTAGCAGAAGTGCTAGCAGGACATTCTGGTGCGAGATTCGAAAGAATTGGAATTCCGGACAAGTTTGGTAAATCCGGGAAACCCGCTGAATTATTTGAGGAATATGGATTAACGGCAGAAAATATTGTGAAAAAATGTAAAGCTATATTGGCTTAATGGAGGAGACAAAATGAAGATAGAAAATTATGCTTTTGACGGAGAAGGAATGCAGCGCGTATTTGAAAATGAAAAATGGACGGTAGGGATTAAAAACTGGAAGCCTGCAAATGATGTTACAGGGATAGATTGTCTAGAACGCCACAATAAAACAGATGAATTATTTGTGTTGGTATCTGGCTCCTGTACGCTGATATATGCAAATGAAACAGATAAAGGATATGAATTTGAAGCTGTAAAAATGGAACCTAATAAGGTTTATAATATTCCGGCTACCTTGTGGCATAATACGATTACACGAAAAGATACGAAAATGATTCTGATTGAAGATTCAAATACTTCAATGGAAAATAGTAATATTTTATCACTTAATCCAGATCAGATTACTTCTGTAAAAGCTCTTGCATAATATAAAAACACACTACCCTCTTCACCCCTAACCCCCCCTTGTAGGGCAGTTGTTGTGCCGACTGTTTGCTAATAAACAAACAGTCGGTTTTTTAAAAAACTAGAAGTTTGGAAACTATAAAATAGCATTTTTAGGAAATAGACATCAGAGATTAGGAGAGGATACTCATGAATAAGGTACTAGAAGAAATAAAAAAAATAGGTATTGTTCCGGTAGTAGTATTAAATGATGCAAACGATGCAAAACCTCTTGCAAAGGCATTGTGTGAAGGAGGACTTCCCTGTGCTGAAGTGACATTCCGTACAGAGGCAGCAGAAGAGTCTATACGAATTATGGTTGAAAACTACCCTGAGATGTTAGTAGGAGCAGGTACCGTATTAACAATTGAACAGGTAGACCGTGCAGTAAATGCAGGAGCAAAGTTTATCGTCAGTCCTGGTTTGAATCCTAAAATTGTGAAATATTGTATCGATAAAGGTGTTCCAGTTACGCCAGGTACTTCTAATCCAAGTGATATTGAACAGGCGATAGAGATGGGGCTGGAAGTAGTAAAGTTTTTCCCGGCAGAAGCTGCGGGTGGGTTAAAAATGATTCAGTCGATGGCGGCGCCATATACGACAATGAAATTTATGCCAACCGGTGGAATTAATGAAAAAAATATCAATGAATATCTTGCATTTCCTAAAATACTGGCTTGTGGTGGAAGCTGGATGGTAAACAATGACCTTGTGAAAACAGGAAACTTTGATAAGATAAAGGAACTGACAAAAGAAGCAGTGATGACGATGTTAGGATTTGAACTTAAGCATATTGGTATTAACTGTGAAGATGAAGGAGAAGCAAAAGATACTGCAAATTTGTTTGGTTCCATGTTTGGAATGAGTGTAAAAGAAGGAAATAGCTCCATCTTTGCAGGAAGTGTTCTAGAAGCAATGAAAAGGCCTTATTTGGGTAGAAAAGGGCATATTGCAGTTGGAACAAATAGTGTAGAAAGAGCTATTCATTATTTGGAGAACCAGGGCTTCGAATTTGATATGGAAACTGCAAAACGGGAAGGCGATTTCATAAAGGCTGTTTATTTTAAGAATGAAATTAGCGGATTTGCAGTACATCTCGTAAGAAAATAGAACAATTTATAATAAGTATTGTTTGATACGTCGGAGGATAGATATGGCAAAGAAAATTATTACCTTTGGAGAAATTATGTTACGTCTTGCACCGGAAGGATACTACCGGTTTGTGCAGGCAGACACCTTTGGAGCAACTTATGGAGGTGGAGAGGCGAATGTAGCAGTGTCTCTTGCAAACTACGGATTTGATGCTAAATTTGCAACCAAACTTCCGAAACATGAAATTGGTCAGGCTGCAATAAACTCTCTTCGTAAATATGGGGTAGATACCTCTTATATAGCAAGAGGAGGGGACAGGGTAGGTATTTATTATCTGGAAAAGGGAGCATCCCAAAGACCTTCTAAAGTGATATATGACAGAGCGGGATCTTCAATTGCTACTGCAAAAGCAAATGATTTCAATTGGAAAGAAATATTTGATGGAGTGGACTGGTTTCATTTTACAGGAATTACACCGGCTCTTAACGATGAGGTTGCGGCAATCTGCCTGGAAGCATGCAAGGCAGCAAAAGAAGCAAAAGTCACCATATCCTGTGATTTGAATTATAGAAATAAGCTATGGTCAAAGGAAAAAGCAGGTCAGGTCATGGGAGAACTTTGTAAGTATGTTGATGTATGTATAGCAAATGAAGAAGATGCATCGGATGTCTTTGGTATCAATGCAGAAAATACAGATGTAAACAGCGGTACGGTAAATCACGAAGGTTATAAAGCTGTTGCAAAGCAGCTAAAGGATCGTTTTGGCTTTACAAAAGTTGCAATTACATTAAGAGAATCAATATCAGCAAACGATAATCACTGGTCTGCTGTGTTATATGATGGAACGCACTATCACTTTAGCACAAAGTATGCAATGCATATTGTTGACCGTGTAGGTGGTGGAGATAGTTTTGGAGGAGGTCTCATTGCTGCATCTTTATCTGGATATGACCCACAAGAAATCATTGAATTTGCTGTTGCAGCATCTTGTTTAAAACACTCCATCGAAGGAGACTTTAATATGGTATCAATGGACGAGGTCACAAAGCTTGCAAAAGGTAATGGGTCCGGTCGCGTTCAACGATAATAGATTACCCCTTTTGCCAGAGGGGTTAACTCCTAAAGAAAGCGCCACTTAAATGTGGCGTCTTTTATTAAGAAAAAAGCGTGATTTGTGCAGATAGGAGCGGTATGGAGAATAAAAGCTTTGATATATTAGCGTTAGGTGAAGTTTTACTAAGATTGTCTCCGCCAAATAATGAGCGAATTGTCGGAGGAGAGATTTTTCAAAAGCAGGTTGGCGGTGCGGAGCTCAACGTAGTTTCTGGGGCGGCTTTACTGGGTCTTAGAACGGGTATTATTTCAAAATTGCCGGCAAATAACTTAGGAACTTATGCGAAGAACCGGGTAAGATTTGTTGGAGTCAGCGATGATTATCTGGTGGACGATAAATCAAAAGATGCCAGACTCGGACTTTATTATTATGAAAATGGTGCATATCCACGAAAGCCGGGAGTTGTGTATGACAGGCAATTTACTTCTGTTAATACTATAAATTGCAAAGACTTTAAAGAAGAGATGTTTGCATCTTCCAGATGCTTTCACACTACCGGGATAACCTTAGCTCTTAGCAAGAATTGCAAAGAAACGGCCATTGATATGATAAAGCGATTCAAAGAAAATGGAACTCTTATTTCCTTTGATGTAAATTTTAGAGCCAATCTATGGACTGGGGAAGAAGCAAGAAGGTGCATCGAGGAAATTCTACCGTTGATAGATATCTTTTTCTGTTCTGAGGATACGGCACGTCTCACTTTCGGAAAAGAAGGAACTGCAAAAGCAATTATGAAAAGTTTTGCTGATGAGTATAATATACAAATTATTGCATCAACCCAGCGTATTGTTCATAGCCCGAAGGTTCATACCTTTGGCTCGATTCTTTATGAAAGAGAAAACGATACTTTCTATGAAGAGGAAGCGTATCGAAACATAGAAGTAGTAGACCGTATTGGAAGCGGGGATGCATATATTGCAGGTGTATTGTTTGGACTTTTGGCAAACGGTATGGACTGCCAAAAAGCCTTAGAATATGGAAATGCATCTGGTGCTGTGAAAAACACAATACCAGGTGATATGAGTTCCTTACAAATAAAAGAAATTAATTCTATCATAAAGGATCATCATACAAGTGGAAAAGTTTTAGAAATGGAACGCTAATTAATTGAAACAGGCAACCGAAAATATTCATGTCTTGAGAAGGAGAGAAAGATTCTTGAGTCAGTGAGCATACAAGTTACATTTTTCTTTTATATATTTACACCAGATTGGTGCAAATATATAAAAAGATATAATAAAATACATAAAAATCCAATTTCAAAAAACACTTGAAATCCCACAAATAAAGCGTTATAATAACTTACGTAAACATAACTTAATAAGTAAAGTTCTTCGGGGCAGGGTGTAATTCCCGATCGGCGGTATAGTCCGCGAGCTAGTAATAGCTGATTTGGTGCGATTCCAAAACCGACAGTAAAGTCTGGATGAGAGAAGAAGAATGAATAAGACTTAATTTTTAGTCTTATTTCTGTTCGAATCATTAGCTCCGAAATATATTTTCGGGGCTTTTTTTACGCGTGCAGGGTTTCATTATTTGCCGCGTGAAGCAGAGAAGAACTTTCCTTAACTATTTATTTTGTAGCCATAAGGCTCAGAAAAGAAAAGGAGAGAAAAAAATGACAGAAATGACAAAAACTCAAACAAAAACAGGAACAATGTTTTCCACAAAACAGATGGTGATGTTAGCATTACTATCTGCACTTGCATATGTACTTATGCTGATACCAATACCTTTTAAATTTTTAGGCTTTTTGGAGCTGGAATTTAGTGATGTTCCTGCTATCGTTGCGACTTTGATCTACGGTCCTCTTGCTGGAGTGGTAGTCGAATTTATTAAGAATTTTATCAAGGCTATTACAGCAACATCAACCGGTGGGGTTGGAGAATTAGCGAACTTTGCAATTATTTCTGGATTTATCGTTCCACTTGGTCTTTTATTTAGAAAGCTAAAGAACAAACATAAAGCAGTCATTTCATTTGCCACTGCTATTGTTGGTTTTATGGTAGCAGGAATTTTAGTAAACTATTTTGTAACGGTTCCACTTTATGCAACCCTATTTGGTGGAATGGAGGTTGTAGTTGGAGCAGCATCTGCCACAGTGCCAGCAATCAAGGATTTAGCTACCATTGTAATCCTTGGGATAACACCATTTAACTTAGTAAAGGGCATCGTTATTTCCGTGACAGGATATTTTGTTTACAAGGCATTTCATAAAGTAATCGAGTAAAATATATAGTAAGAAAAAGAGCCTCCTTGGTGGAAATTGGTAAATTTCACCAAGGGGGTTCTATTTTTACAATTTAGTTGAAAACGCAAAAAAACTGTTGTACACTGATGTAGTAGGTACATAAGCTAGATTGTAAAAGAAGGCGGGGACCGAGTATGAAGATGGAAAACAGAAGTGAACTAAAGGATGTAGGTATAAATTTGGAAACTGGACTTGAACGCTTTGTTGGAAATGAATCCCTATTCATTGATTTTCTAAAAAAATTTCCATACGATTCAAGCTATAACAAGATGGCAGCAGAACTTAATAAAAAAAGCTGTGAAGAGGCATACAAAGCAGCCCATACATTAAAAGGAGTTGCGGGAAATTTATCACTCGACAGGCTGTATAAAAGAATGATTCCACTCGTAGAAGCTCTTCGAAAGGGGAAACTAGAGGAAGCGAACTCGTTATACGGTGCAGTTAAGGAAAGCTATGATGAAATAGTAGAAGCATTGAATCGTTTATAATTACATACTAAATTAAATACGTGATACTGGCTGAAACAATGGTGTTTTATACTTGTTTCAGCCTTTTTTTGCGTTGCAATTAATTTTTGCATTGATTTTATGATATAGTTAAGGATACAATAACAATAAAAAAGGAGAATTTGACAATGAAAGTTTTGTTAATAAATGGAAGTTCAAGAAGCAATGGTTGTACCTTTACGGCACTATCGGAGATAGCGAATGTTTTGGAAGAAAACGGTATATCAAGTGAAATTATTCAAGTTGGTAATCGACCAGTGAATGATTGTATCGCCTGTGGTAAATGTAAAACACTTGATAATGCTTGTATTTTTAATGATGATTTAGTAAATGAAGTAATTAAAAAGGCAGAAGAGGCAGATGGATTTATTTTTGGTACTCCAGTATATTATGCACATCCAAGCGGAAGAATCCTTTCTGCACTAGACCGAATTTTTTATGCAGGGAAAAATGCATTTGCACATAAACCGGGAGCGGCAATTGCCTCAGCAAGAAGAGCTGGTACTACCGCATCCATTGACGTATTAAATAAGTATTTTACTATTTCAGAAATGCCAGTAATTTCTTCCTCCTATTGGAATATGGTACATGGAAATACGCCAGAGGAAGTAAGACAGGACTTAGAAGGGCTTCATACGATGCGTAATTTAGCAGAGAATATGGCATGGGTTTTAAAATGTATCGAAGCAGGAAAGGAAAAAGGCATTTGTAAACCGGAACATACACAGTCGGTTCGTACGAATTTTATTCGTTAGGTGTGAGAAAAAGGAAGTAGGAAGTATATGGACTATAAAAGATTTAACCAAACAATAATTTTAAGAATTGATGCTGGTGAAGAAATTTTGGAGCAGCTCAAGGTTGTTGCAACGAAAGAACATATTAAATTGGCAAATATTAATGCCTTAGGTGCAATAAATGAATTTACGATAGGTGTTTTTGATACGGATGAGAAAAGGTATTATGCAAACGAGTTCAAAGGAACCTATGAAATTGTATCGCTATCAGGAACCATTTCTACGATGGAGCAGGAATACTATGCACATCTTCATCTTAGTGCAGGTGATGCAGATGGAAAAGTATTTGGTGGTCATTTAAACAAAGCGGTAGTCAGTGCTACTTGTGAAATGGTGATTACTGTTATTGATGGTATTGTAGAAAGAAAATTCAGTGAAGATGTAGGACTGAATCTGTTTGAGTTCTGTGATTAAATTAGTGAACTTAAGAATACAGATTTAAACTTAAGGGGTCGTTGCAAAAATCAGAAGAAACCTTCATTTTGCAACGACCCTTTTTAAGCTACCAATTGAGAACGAATATCAATAATATTCTTGACAAAGATTTGTAGTTAGATTATACTAACCTTGAAAACAAAATGATATTCATTATCAAATAGAAAGAGGATAGTAAGATGCCTTTAGCAATGGTAAAGAAGGAGGTATTGTTATGGATGATAATCAAGGAAAATCGGAAAAAAAGAAAGTTTATGAAACTCGAAGTTATCATAGAACGCAAATGCAAAAGGAAGGAATTATCGAGAAACTTAAGGAAAGAGGTTGCAGAATTACAAAACAGCGACTGAACCTTATTGATATTATATTAGAAAATGACTGTTCTTGCTGCAAGGAAATTTATTATAAGGCTGCCAAAATTGATCATAAAATTGGGACAGCAACGGTATACCGCATGGTTAATATGCTAGAGGAGATAGGTGCAATTAATAGAAAAAACATGTACAAAGTAGCCTATTCTGAATATTGTCCGATGGAGGATGCATGTAGAGTAATCCTAGATGATGAGACGACATATAATTTGTCTGCGAGGGAATGGAATGCGGTCATAAAATCTGGTCTTACCGCATTTGGATACCTATCAGATCAAAGCATTAAGTCAATCACGGTGAAAGGATGCGAATGTAAAGGATACAAAGGATAAAGAAACTACAACATTTGATAGAATAATTCAATGTTTTTGTGTTCTAAAAATGGATCTGCATTTGTTCTGCCCATGCGATCGCACCAACCTAATAAAGCAATATCATTTATATTTGTTTGCTTTTTCAGTCCATCTATATCACCGTACGGAAGTCTTTTTGTCACATATAGAAGATGCATATGATAACGAACTAAATTTACAATTGTTTCTGCTAACGCCACATCAAGAGCAAATTCTTCGAGGAACAGTTTTGCAAGGCCCGCTCCTACGGTATCATGGTCATAGGAAGTAATTCTACCTTTTCGTATTCGTGTTGTTTTAGATTTTCCAATATCATGTAAGAGAGCTCCCCACATAAATGCCTTTGAATCGGAGCTGTTTTTCTTCACTTTCGAAGCTTCATTTATGACAAGCATAGTATGTTCCCAGGCATCGCCCTCTGGATGGTATTTGGGTGATTGTGGTACCCCTTTTAATGAATATATAAATTGAAAGGGATATTCACGAAAGAGAGGGGTATTACTAATCTCATTTAAGTAAAGAGAAGGTTTATCATCGTTCATCAGGTGAAAATCAATTTCTTTAAATAATTCTTGTTTATTCATCGTTGTAATCATCCTTAATTCTACTATGTTTTAGTATTATTATCTCATTTTATTCGAAAGTTATTTATGTTATTGATAAAAGATGTTTAATTTGGTATAATTAGGTTAGATTGAACTAACCAAAGAAAAATAAGTTGTGAAAGAGAGATGATTCTGTGAATATTGCACTTGGATTATTAATTCCGTTTATAGGAACAATATTAGGTGCAGCAGGCGTATTTTTTTTGAAAGATACGATAAATCCTTTGCTGCAAAAAGCGTTACTTGGATTTGCTTCTGGAGTAATGGTAGCAGCTGCTGTCTGGTCTTTACTAATTCCATCCATTGATATGTCAAAAGATTTGGGAAAACTTGCAGTCTTTCCAGCGGCGTTGGGATTTACCCTTGGAATTGTATTTCTTTTAGCGATGGATAAGATAATACCACATTTGCATTTAAACAGTGAAAAACCAGAAGGATCGGCTAGCTCATTAAAGAAATCAACCATGCTTGTTTTAGCAGTTACATTACATAATATTCCAGAAGGAATGGCGGTAGGCGTTGTATTTGCGGGATTACTATCGAGATCAACACAAATTACCATAGCTGGAGCATTTGCACTTTCCATTGGAATTGCAATTCAGAATTTTCCAGAGGGAGCGATTATTTCATTACCTTTGATGAGCGATGGAAACAGTAAGAAAAAAGCTTTTCTGTATGGTGCTTTGTCGGGCATTGTAGAACCGATTGGAGCTGTTTTGACGATACTTTTGACAGGAATTGTGTTACCACTTTTGCCATATATGTTGTCTTTTGCTGCAGGCGCTATGATTTATGTTGTAGTGGAAGAACTATTGCCAGAAGCTTCACAAGGAACGCATTCCGATGTGAATATCATAGGATTTGCGATTGGATTTCTGATTATGATGGTACTTGATGTAGTTTTAAGCTAGGATAGCAATTAGGTTTATTTAAATATGAAAAATTATAAAAGACTCAAAATGTGCATGCATTTTGAGTCTTTTATAATGGATTCAATCAATGTTTTAAAAAAATTCAATCCATTTTAAAATAAAACTATTTTATAAAAAGATAAAATTCAATTATTAAAAAAATAAGTTGACATAATTAAATATATTGTATACAATCTAAAATATAAAAAGATTGTATACAATATAATAAGCTGAAAATTAGTTACTATAAAACAAAGAGTGGAATTATCAGGAGGAAAAATGCATGAGTATATATGATTTTAATGTAATAAGTTCAAATGGAGAAACTGTGTCATTGCAAAAGTATAAAGACAAGGTTATACTTATTTTAAATTCCGCAACACAATGCGGATTTACACCACAATATGATGAATTACAGGATATGTATGAAAAGTACGAAAATAATGATTTTGTAATTTTGGATTTTCCATGCAATCAGTTTGGCAATCAGGCACCTGGAAGTAATGAAGAAATCGTTACTTTTTGTGATTCAAGGTATGGAATTACCTTTCCGATTTTTTCGAAAATTGAGGTGAATGGTGAAAATGCAGCGCCTTTATATAACTATTTGATTGGACAGAAAGGCTTTGAAGGATTTGATGAGGAACACCCACTAACGGCGTTGCTTAACAGCATGTTGGAGAGAACAAATCCTGATTTTAAAAGTGAACCAGATATCAAATGGAATTTTACAAAGTTTTTAATTGACAAAAACGGAACCGTAGTAAAACGGTTTGAACCAACTGTTGATATGAGCCTAGTGGAAGAGAAAGTAAAGGAGCTATTATAGCATGCATATCATGTTAAAGGAGAAATGAGACATGGATAATAGTAAGAAGTATGATGTTTTAAAATTAGAAAATCAATTATGTTTTCCGCTATATGCCTGTGCAAAGGAGGTTGTAAGACAGTATAAACCTTTTTTGGATGAACTAGAGTTAACTTATACGCAGTATATTACCATGATGGTTATGTGGGAAAAGAAAGAGATGAATGTGAAGGAACTTGGAGAATGCCTCTATCTTGACTCTGGAACATTAACACCATTACTCAAAAAGCTAGAAGCAAAGGGATATATCACGCGCAATCGTTCCAGTAAAGATGAAAGAAACCTGATTATTGTTATTACAGAATCAGGGGAAAGCTTGAAGGAAGAGGCAGTTTTGGTACCTGCTAAAGTTGGAAAATGTGTTAACTTAGATCCACAAGAGGCTCAGACATTGTACAAGCTATTATATAAAATGATACATCAGATGAACGACTAAAAACGATAAAAAGCGGATGATGAAAAACGATAGGTTATGTTCAATTTGAATATTGGTGCACGACTGGCATGTATTCTACCCTCAATACGATTACCAATTTTATTAAGCCATCAACAGTGAGAATCAAGTGATTGGGCACTTGATTCTCACTATGTCTTATTAAAATAATCGTATAAATTCGGGTAGAATACATGCCAGTCGTGCACCAATATCCAAATTGGGATAAACTTTACTAGTTTTATATCATCCGCTTAAACTTATTTTAGTATCGTTTAAAGTATATTTAAGGTAGCAATTTTATACTAGCATTGTGAAATGTAAGAGGTTTCAGAATGGAGGGGTCATACGTGCAAACATTTAAATATGAAATAGATTGTAAAACACTGTCACCAGAACATGAATTTTATAAAGAGTCCTATGTGTTATTGCAGGGGGCTATTATTGAAATTATTTCAAGATTGGATATTATAAGGAAATATAGAGCGGCGCAGCATTTTATGGATCCGATTGAGCATTGCAAGGCTAGAATTAAGTCTGCGGATAGTATGAAAGAAAAACTGGTTCGAAGAAATATGCCGGTTACCGTGGAAAGTGCTTTGGCGGAAATCCATGATGCAGCAGGAATTCGTGTTGTTTGTACTTTTTTGGATGATATTTATTGGATTGTCAACATGTTGAAGAATCAGCAAGATATTCAGGTTATCTTAGAAAAAGATTATATCCACAATCCAAAACCCAATGGTTATCGAAGTTATCATATGATTTTACAAGTACCACTTCATTTAGAGGACCGAATTGAAAAAGTATACTGTGAGCTTCAGATACGAACAATTGCGATGGATTGCTGGGCAAGCTTAGAACATCAGCTAAAATATAAGAAAAACATTAAAAACGAAGAGATGATTTGGGGCGAATTGAAACGGTGTGCCGATGAAATTGCATCAACTGATTTGAATTTTCAGACCATTAGCGATATGATAGAAGAAATACAGCCTGAGGACGGAGGTCATAAAATTGAGAATTCTACTAGCCGAGGATGAAAAGGAACTTTCAAATGCTTTAGTTGCTATCCTAAAGCATAACAACTATTCCGTGGATGCTGTCTACGATGGAGCAGATGCACTGGATTATGGATTATCGGAGAATTATGATGTAATTATTTTAGATATTATGATGCCCAAAATGAGTGGGCTTGAAGTGCTACAAAAATTAAGAGAACAAGGAGTACCCGTGCCTATTCTAATGCTTACTGCAAAGACGGAAATTGATGACCGTATTCATGGACTTGATTTGGGAGCAGATGATTATTTGGGTAAGCCGTTTGCTATGGGAGAATTGTTGGCTAGGGTTCGTGCCATGAGTAGACGAAAGTCAGAGTTTAGTCCCAACTTAATTGAAGTTAGTAATATTAGTCTGAATAAAGAAAATTATGAATTATCGAATGGAAACTCCTCTCTTAGACTGGGTAACAAGGAATTTCAGATGCTTCAGATGCTGATGATGAATCCAAAATGCTTAATCTCCACCGAACAGTTTATGGAACGTATTTGGGGATATGATACGGAAGTGGAGATTAATGTGGTATGGGTATACATTTCCTATTTGCGTAGAAAATTGGAATCGTTAGAGGCTAATGTAAAAATCAAGGCAGTCAGAGGCGTTGGTTATACATTGGAGGAAATTGTATGATAAAAAAATTGCAGAGAAAATTCATAATGATTACGATGGGGTCGCTGTTATTAATTATGGTACTTCTTGTTGGATCGATAAATGTGATTAATCTATACCAAGTAAACCAAAGGGTGGATGCTATCATTCAGATTTTATCAGAAAACCAGGGTAAATTTCCAAAGTATGAAAAGTATAATCTGCTAAAGGTAAATCATGATTTTGAAATGAATGAAGAAACGCAGTTTGAAACTCGTTACTTTGTTGTCGAAGTCGATGAAGACGGTAGTATTGGAACAATAAATATAAATCACATAGCTGCTGTAACGACCGAGGATGCAGAAGAATATGCCAATAAGGTAATTAGTGACAGCAATCAAAGTGGATATAAAGGAATCTATAAATATGCAGTAGTAGACAAGACTTCTGGTTATATGATTGTATTTTTGGATTGTAGAAATCAAATTCGTACGGCTACCGAATTTTTGTTTACTTCGCTAGGAGTTGCATTGATAACTTTGATACTTATGTTTATTTTGGTATCTATTTTTTCGAAAAAAGCGATTAAGCCAATCATAGAAACTATGGAGAAGCAAAAGCAGTTTATTTCAGATGCAGGACATGAAATAAAGACGCCACTTGCCATTATTTCTGCCAATGCGGACGTATTGGAATTGACTGGTGGTGAGAATGAATGGATTACCAGTATCCGAAATCAAACGAATCGACTTGATAAATTAGTGAAAAATTTATTGACTCTTTCAAAAATGGAGGAGGACAGCGTTAAATTGGTATTTACTGATTTTGATTTAAGTGAGGCGGTGCTTGAAACAGCAGGTTCCTTTGAGACGATTGCAGAGACTAAGAAGAAAACGTTAGTTATGGACATTCAGTCTGCACTAAAGATACATGGAGATGAAGCCAGTATTCATCAACTTGTTTCTACACTTGTTGACAATGCTATGAAATATTCAAATGAAGAAGGAACCATTAAAGTTACTTTATCTGCTAGAAAAAAAGGTGTAAAGTTAGAAATATATAATACAACCGATGTGATTGATAAAGAAAATTTGGATAAGTTATTTGACCGATTCTATCGGGCGGATTACTCAAGATCCAGAGAAACCGGTGGCTATGGAATGGGACTTTCGATTGCTAAATCCATTGTAGAGGCACATCATGGAAAGATTATGGTTAAAAGTGAGGATGGATGCTCCATATGCTTTACGGTTTTAATCTAAACAAAACTAAATATATTTTATGTTAAGCATATTAAGCAAGATAGTTGATTGTTTCTATCAAACGGTACTATTCCTCTATTTATTGCGAATAAACTGAAAGAAAAGCGTAATTTAAATGGAAAATTCGAAGCTTGATACATCATTAAATCTAGCCCTTGATACCCCAGAGGCGGTTCGCCAGGAGACAGGTGATCTGGGAGTGGGATATAATACACTTACAAAAACATGGGAACTTATTGTTCGTTATCATGGAGACCTATTTAAGGTAGCAGAGGAATTGGAAGCAAAAGCAGTTGTTTTGTCTGGTGGGTATGCGATTCTTACAATTGATCAAGATAAAATTGATAGGTTAAGTACATTTGAAGAAATCGAATTTATTGAAAAACCAAAGAAGCTGGAATTTGCAGTAGTAAATGCAATTCCAGCTTCTTGCATACTGTCGTTGCAACAAACTCCAACAGGATTATATGGAGAGGGAGTAATTTGTGCGGTGATTGATTCGGGAATTGATTATACGCATCCTGATTTTCGAAATATAGATGGAAGTACACGAATTCTTGCATTTTGGGATCAAACGGTACCAGGAAATCCACCGTCTGGCTATATACGAGGTACCCTATTTACAAAAGAAGAGTTAGATGAAATTTTAGAAGAAAAGGAAGATACATTTCTTGCAGATAAAGTGGTTCCAAGCCTGGATCAATCTGGGCACGGCACCCATGTAGCAGGTATATGTGCTGGTAATGGAAGGGCAAGTAAAGGATTGTATAAGGGGGTTGCATCTCAGAGTGATCTCCTAATTGTAAAGCTTGGCGATTCGGTAGGTGATTCTTTTCCAAGAACAACAAATATGATGGAAGCAATTCAGTTTGTCATAGATTTTTCGATTCAACAGGGAAAACCGGTGGCAGTCAATATTAGTTTTGGAAATAGTTATGGTTCTCATTCTGGACGAAGTCTGGTTGAAACATATATCGACGATATGGCGGGATTATGGAAAAATGTCATTTGTGTTGGAACTGGTAATGAAGGGGGAGCAGCAAGGCATCAGAGAGGAATCCTTCAAAATGGAAAAGAAACAGTAGTTGAACTAGCAATAGGTAATTATGAAACAACGATGAACCTTCAAATCTGGAAAAACTATTTTGATGTTTTCAATATTGAAATGATTAGCCCAGGTGGAAGAAGTGTGGGAGTTTTGACTGCGGAACTTGGAAGTAATGATTTTAAACTGGAAGATACACAGATTTTATTTTATTACGGTGAACCAAGACCGTATGATGCATTACAAGAAATCTTTATTGAATTTATCCCATTGCAAAACTATATTAATACTGGCGTATGGAAGTTTCGTTTTATCCCAAGAAATATTATTGATGGAAATTATGAAATGTGGATTCCGAGTGGCGGTGTGTTAAACTTGGAAACAAAATTTCTTCGACCTACGGAAAATACAACACTTACAATCCCATCTACCGCAGCGCGTGTAGTATCAGTAGGAGCCTATGATAGTATACTGGAAAGTTATGCCTATTTCTCGGGACGTGGATACACTTGGGAAAATCAGTGGATAAAACCAGATATTGTTGCCCCTGGTGTGAATATAACTTCAACTGCACCAGGTGGAGGGTATACAACAAAAACGGGAACTTCGATGGCGACACCATTTGTAACGGGAAGTGTAGCGCTTATGATGGAGTGGGGGATTGTGAAAAAAAATGATCCGTATCTATATGGGCAGAAGGTGAAGGCTTATTTGATTAAGGGGGCCCGCCAGTTGCCGGGGTATGATGTGTGGCCGAACCCACAGCTTGGGGAGCGTGTTAAAATAATGATAGGTTAGTAGAAAGCCAATAAAATCAAGGCTTACCACTGATTTAGTCCTATGAAAAAAATGCTGCGAAAGTGGCAAAATTGATTAGGGTGAGCTCATTCGATATCAAAAAATGGCAAGGTGTCACTAATTTAACACGCACAGTTAAAAGAGGCATATTGTCATTAACAAATGAGAAATAAAGAGAGTGCGGCTAATTAGTCTTGGTTTTATAGCAGAGATGTGATCAAGGAATAGGTAAGTTATTATAGTTGAAGTTATAAAGTAGGACAAGTTAGTTCTCTTGAAGATGAGGATTCTCATTTGAAAGGCTGATTTAGTCCTACTTTTTTATTTGGAAAAGGAGGACTAGAGATGCAAAAAGTATTAATTATCGCAGCCTGTGTATTTATAGTAATTGCTTTTATAGGTGCTTATGGACTTATAAAAATAGCAGGTAATGCAGACAGAAAACTTGAGAGAATAAAAGCCCTTCGTAACGGAGGTGCTTAAATGAAACAGACAAGTAAAAGAAAATTAAATAAAGAAGAGAAACAGTTAAAAGAATGTATGAACTGCAGGTTCTTTTGGAAAAGCCCATCTAAGTGTTTGGCAGAAAATTGTATTAGTCCAACACAGAAAAATTGTTCTAAGGGTAATTTTGACAAGGATATTTATGATATCCTACGTAAAAAAGATTGTATGGCATGTGAACATTTTGGTGGAAAGACAATGACGTGCCAACGTAGCAGATGCGTTTGGGAAAATGATACTTATGGAAGTTTAGAATGGTTAGTAAAAAAACAAGAAAACAGAGAAAAGAGAAAGCAGCATAAATGTTACGAATGTCCATATCAAGGAGAAGTGGGAACATGTTTTGGTATTTGTTTAAAAGAAATGATAGAGGAGGCAAGAAAAAAATGATAGATAGTAATATAGAAATTATTGGTATTGATCATGGATGGAGTTCCGTTAAAACTGCGCATTCAGTGATTGTATCAGGCGTAAAAGAAATGACCACAGAGCCGGCTCTTATAGATAACTTACTGGAATTTGAAAGAAAGTATTATAAGGTTGGTGTACAAAGATTAGAAGTTAGAAATACAAAGGTAGAGGATGAAAATTATTATCTTCTTACGCTGGCGGCATTAGGTGCTGAGTTAAAAGCAAGGGGCAAAAGTAGAGCAAAAGTTGTTTTATCAGTAGGTTTGCCATTAACTAGATTTGGTGCGGAAAAGAAGGATTTCATTTCTTATTTATTGCGAAAGAAAGTAGTGGATTTCAAATATGAAGGAAGACATTATAGTGTGGAAATTGAAAAGGTAATGGTTTCACCACAATGTTATGCAGCGGTTGCAGATCGAATTGGAACATTTAAAGAAAATCCGATGATTGTAGATATTGGAAGTTGGACCGTTGATATTATGCCAATTATTAAGCAGTTACCGGATGAAGCAAGATGCAAAACTTTAGCAAGAGGACTCATTAAGAGTATCAGAGAAATTAATGAAGAATTAATGCGAAAGTTAAATGGAGAAGCGCCGGAAATTTATATTCAGGACATTATGATTAATGGAAAGAGTGATATAGATGAACAATATTTGGAGATTATTCAGAGTGGCTTAAAACTGTTTGCAGATACGATTTATAACACACTTACCGAGTTGGGATGCAATTTAACTCTAATGCCAATTGTATTTGTAGGTGGTGGAGCAGTAGTGATGAAAAACTTTGGAGAATATCACGGAAAGAATATTACTTTTATTGAAGATATTAAAGCCAATGCCATAGGGTATGAGTATTTAGCAAATCTTCGATTATTTGGAGTAAGAAAGGCATGTGGTAACTAAGATGGCATTAAATAATGTGAAATGCTTTTTGCTCAGATTTAATTTAGACAATGAGCAGCATTTAAGATTGTATAATAGAATTCGCAATTTAAATATTGATATTTATAAATCAAAGACGCAATACATAATGGATTGTATGGATGCTTATCCTGAAAGTATGGATAAAAAGGTTGTGATAGAAAATTCGGATGAATTTCTAAAAGAAGTAAATCGTGAAACTGAGAATGCAGTGGCGAGGGTATTAGGACAATTCATTATTGGTTCGACACAAGTAAAGGAGCAGGATATTGTGCGGGTAGTAAAAGCCAATAAGGAAGAAGAAAAAGAAGGCATTACAAACCCTGACATTCAAGATATGATGAATGGCTGGTATGACAATTAGGAGGCGAATATTATGGGAGAAGTGTTAGCAAAGATTTTAAGGGCAATAGCGTTAATGGTATTGTTATTACTGAAGGCAGTATTAGGAATATTAAAGTTAATACTTCTCTTGTTCGGCTTAATTGCAAGAGTGTTTTTAATATTTGTAAAAATAGGAATACCTGAATAGGAAAAACTAAATCTTGGGTTATTGTATTTCCTTGAACGGAGAAAAGACTTTTTCAAAAGGCGGAAAGGAGAGCATGAGCAAGCTTCGTATAAGACAGAAGATTCCACCTTAGGGAGGGGTCTTTTTTGTTTGCAGAAAAATAATAAAATTTAAATTGGAGGTAGAAATTAATGATGAATTATGAATTATTCAAAGAAGTAGTAACAGAGAAATTTATGGATTATATGTCAGAAGAGTTTGTAGATTTTAAGGTAGACATACATCCAGTAGTGAAAGTTAATCAGACATTAGATAGTATTAATCTGATTCCGACAGATGATAGCGAGTGGAAGGTGGCACCAACCATCTACATTAATACCATGTATGATCATTATAAGCAGTGTGAGAATCTGCAGGAAGTTATAAAAAGTGCAGCAGATTCCATGATTCAAGCATTTGAAGAAGCGCCGGAAATGACACCGCTTTTACAGTTTGAAACTGCAAAAGAAAATATTGTTATGGTACTGATTAATACTGAACAGAATAAAGAAATGCTTAAGAACATACCACATCGTGAGTTCCAGGATCTGTCGATTATTTATCGTTGGGTAGTAGAAAAAGGAAGAGATGGAATTTCTAGTACTATTTTAAACAATGGACTGAAAGAAAAATTAGGTATGAGTGAAGAAACTCTTTTTAAGGCTGCAGTAGAGAACACAAAGCGGATATTTCCCCCAACGATTAAATCTATGAATGAAGTGATTCTAGATATGATGAAAAGTGATGGAATGCCAGGAGAGATAGCACAGATGATGGTAGATGATATGCCAAAAGACCAGATGATGTATGTGATTTCAAATAACAGAGGTATTAATGGAGCTGCTAGTATGCTTTATGAAAATGAACTTCATTCCTTGGCAGAAAAGTTGGAAAATGATTTATATATTATGCCATCTAGTATCCATGAGGTTATTGCGGTTTCTGTAAACATGGGAGACCCAAATGAATTAGCGCAGATGGTAAATGAAATCAATATAGATCAAGTTGCGTTAGATGAAAGACTGTCAAATCAGGTATATCACTACGATAAGGATTTAAGAAAGCTTACACTGGCGACCGACACTCCAAACAAAAGGTTAGATGGAGTTGTAGCAGAAGCGAATCTTATTTATGAAGCCAAAGATCAGTCAAGGTAGGTGATAGAAATGGATATTATTAAGAAAATAACAAAGGAAGAATTCTTGGAATTACTAAAATCACAGAAGGATGACTTTGTAATCCATTTAGAGATCGAAATGGAGGAGGATGCAGATGCCAAAAAAGGTGTTTAAGTTGGATGTGGTATCGGTTCGCTTGGTGAAAGATGCATCGATTTTCTCGGAAATGAAGATTGATTCCCCTATGGTAGCGGTACATGTATTAGGAGAGTTACTTAGTGAAATGGATAGGGAAATAATCTGTGTAGTAAATCTAAAAGCAGATAGTACACCCATTAACTGTCATTTTGCAAGTGTTGGAGCCATCAATCATGCAATTTCACATCCGAGGGAATTGTTTAAATCAGCAATACTATCCAATGCAGCAAGCATGATTATGCTTCATTGCCATCCAAGTGGAAGCTTACAGCCTTCTAAGGAGGATACCCGAATAACAGACAGAATGATAAAATTGACAGAACTGATGGGAATACCGTTGCTTGATCATATTATTGTGGGCGGTGATAACCATCAGTTTTTTAGTTTTAAAGAAAAAGGTCTGATGTCGAATCCTTTTATTTCGCTGAGTACAAATTATCAAGCCTTAGATTTTGGTACAGCAGCACTGGTGGCAGAAAAAATGAAAGGTAAGGCGAGGTAATGGAGCGATTTACAGAAGAAGAACTAAAAATAGCTAAATCGGTCGATTTGTGCGAAGTTGCAAACAGTCTTGGTTTTACCGTTCGAAGAATTGGAAGATACTTCACATTGAAAGAAATGGATTCCATTCGAATTTATAATCGTACACACTGGTTCCGATGGAGCAGGCAATATGATAAAGGAGAGAATGGTGGTTCACAGATAGACTTCTTAAGAGTGTTTGCAGGAATGGAACTAAAAGAAGCAGTATTTTGGCTTCTTAATTTTGCCGGATATCAAAAAAACGTTGAATTTGTGAAAAAAGCTGTTTTGTTAAATCCGACAGAAATCCATAGGGAAGAAAAGAAAGCATTTATTCTCCCACAGCCATTTTCAGATAATGATTATCTTTATTCGTATCTTAATAAGGAGCGTTGTATTAGTAAATGTGTAATTGACTATTTTGTAGATGCTGGACTGATATATGAATCTAGCCATTATCATAATGTTGTATTCAAAGGTAAGGATAAGGATGGAGTTACAAGATTTGCCAGCTTAAGAGGTGTGTTTGATAAGGACAGAAAGGGCTTTAAGTGTGATGTGACAGGCAATGATAAAAATTACGGCTTTAATATTACTAACGAAAAGAGTAAAGAAGTAGTGGTATTTGAAGCTGCTATTGACTTGATAAGTTATGTAGATATCAATAGTGATTATGAGACGAATATGCTGGCACTTGGAATGATTGGCGATGCTCCATTAGAAACATTTCTAAGCGAGCATTCGCAGATACAGTCAATTAAGCTGTGTCTTGATAATGATGAAGCGGGAAAACTGGCAACAGCACAGATTACGAAAAAGTATCGTGATAGGGGCTATAAAGTTTCTTCTTGCCCGGCTCCTGCTATATATAAAGATTATAATGAGTGGCTTGTTGCAGTAAAATCAATTGTAAGAATGGTAGCTAAACAAAATACGGCTAGATAAAGGATATAGAAATACTATAGCAGAATGATAAAAAGATATATTATTGCTATATCAGAAAAGGAAAAAGATATAGGAATGTTATATCACTAGAACATCGCAATACTGCGAAAGAACCAATAGAGATATATTTTTACTATAGCAGAGGGATGAAAAGATATAGAAATCCTATATCCCGAAGCTTAAAAGATATAGAAAAGCTATAGCATTTCATAATAACAGGGGTTTTAGGGGCATTCCCCTAACTAGATGCAGATGTATATACAATCTGCGTATCTAGCAAAAGCTATCTTTAGGAGGACTAACAGTGGTAGATAAAGATTTTAAACCGTTTCTAAATCCTCAGAAATTGGTAGACTGGCTGGAAGAAAATGATATTTTGATGAATCTAACCAAAGCGGATTCGGAAACTCTGATGAATTATATGGAGGGTCATGGTTATCAGCTTGGGGTACTGGATGGGGACTTAGCGAGAGTAGATAATTGCGCTGGTGATATACCGGATTATGACAAGATAAGTATTGATGAGATTATAGATACTGTTTGTGAATGGAATTACGAAATGATCCAATACGCAAAAGAAAAAAAGGAGAACCCAAAAGACTTCCTGGATTTTGCAAATACTAGTAATTATCTTGATTCGTTGCGAAAAGATGAAAAACAGTTAGATGTCATGTTCAACCAGACCTGTTTTGGCAAGGAGGTAGAAGCACTTGCCCAGAAGTTAGCAAAGGAAGCAATTAAGAGTATGAAAGCAGCCAGAGCTGAACAGGAAAAAGATGAGGAAATGGAAATAGAGAATACAGATAAAGAAAAAAACGAAAGTCAACCTAACCTGTTAAGAAAGGTAAGGTGAGATGGTGGAGAAAGCAGGAAAGAGTGTTGTTAAAAATTTTCGATTTAAAGAGTCGGATGTAAACCTGTTAGCAGAGAAAGCTGCTGCAATGGGTATGAATGAATCGGAATATGTGAGATTTATGATAACACAGAAACCGGAAGACTATGCCGAAATCAGAGAAGTATACAGAAATTTAGTAAATGAAGTGAATCGAATTGGCATAAATGTGAATCAGATTATTTACAACTACAATTCCGGTATTTACAATGCAGAGGATAAAGACCGATTATTTGCCTACATGAAAAAGCTGAATGTAGTGGTAAAAGAGGCAGTACAAGCACATATGGGAGAGAACCATGGCGATAAGTAAAATCCTCTATATGAAGGATTGTGGCAAAGGTAATCCCGGGAAGCATTTGAAACAGGCGATTGACTACATAGCGAATCCGGAGAAAACTGGACAGGGGCAGTTTGTAGGTGGTCATAATTGTCAGCCAGAATTTGCTTATGAGCAGATGAGGGAAACCAAACAGAAATTTGGTAAGACAGATAAAAGACAAGGTTATCATCTGATTGTTTCATTTATGGAAGGAGAGACAACACCGGGACAGGCATTTGAAATAATAGGGCGTATTGTTAAAGAATATCTTGGTGATGAATACGAGGCAATTTATTCCGTTCATAATAATACGGATCATGTTCACGGGCATATTATTTTTAACAGTGTCAGCTTGAATAATGGTAAAAAGTATCGTTATGACAAAGGCGATTGGGCAAGGAATATTCAACCAGTCACAAATCGAATTTGCGAAGAATATGGACTTTCTATCATAGAAATTGAAGAAGACAAGGCTAGAGCGGCTCAAACCTATAAGGAATGGGATGATTATAAGGATGGTAAGTTTGTCTGGGAAAATATGATAAAGAGGGATTTGGATGCCTGTGTTATGCAGGCACCAACCTTTGAATCACTTGTAGAACTGTTAAAAGATAAAGGTTATGAAATTAAGCAGAATAAGTATTTTGCCATTCGCCCACCAGGACTGACAAGGTTTAGAAGAACCAAAACGCTAGGAGAAGAATATACAGAAGACCGATTGAGAGAAAGAATTCTTACCCAAAGTCTTTCTGATTACAAATCAGTGCAAAGGGCAGACCAGCCAAGAATTGTATATTGTAAGGTTCGCAGATTCAGAAAAACAAGACTCTGTGGACTTCAAAAAAAGTATTTTGCCAAGATGTATCGAACAGGAAAATTAAAGAAACGTCCTTATAGTCAGGCCTGGAAATACAGGGATGATATTAGAAAGTTTGAAAAGCTGCAACAGCAATATTTGTTTTTAAATCGCTATGACATAACTAAAATTGTGGAACTTGGAACAATACAACATAACCTTACTGAAAAGAAGAAAGAAGTATCCACTGAGAAAAGGAGAACCTATAAGGAAAGAGCCAGATTTAAACCCTTGTTTAACAAGATGCAGGAGGCAAAAGATTTAAGGCCAGCAGTTGCAAGTTTTTTAAATGGGGATGATTTCTTTACAGATGAATATGAAAAATTCCAGGTGATTGAAATGGAGATTAAGAATCAGGGATACACCATGGAAGATCTGGTAGAAATCAAAGAACAATATGAGAAGAAATTAGCATTGATGAGTGTAAAGGAAAAAGCAGTGAAAAGAGAACTCACGATTGCAAACACACTTATACGAGAAGTTACCGAAACAAAGGAAGATGTATTGTCAAAGGAGTCAAAGACTCCTACGATTCAAAAAGAAGAAAAATATGTAAGATGAATTTTATAGCTGGCCTGTGCTGGCTATTTTTGTTGGGAGGTATGGTATGCAGGATGAAACAATAAAAGCAAGTATTGAAAATTATAAAAGACAGATGGTCAAGTATGGTTATAACGAAGTGGAGCAAAAACAGGCAGTAGATGATTTATATAGTGGACTTAGCGTTCCTCAGGTTGAAACCTATCTTGGTAAGGGATTTGAACTACGCCAGATGCGAGTAATGTCAATGTGCATGAAGAAAGGGTATCCAGAGGAAGTTATTACTACTATTTGTAATCCAAAATTTGATGGATTTCAGATGGAGGTGGCATTGGAATTTTATGAAAAGGGTATTCCCATTGATCAGATAGGTGCACTTGACGGAGCTGTTAATAATTCCGTATCCATGCGTAAGGCATATGAACAAGTTTTACTTCAAATGCAAAAACTAAATGATTTAGAAGAAGGGCAGCCGGAGTATGTTGAAAAACTCGTAGAAAGTATTGATATGGTAGTTAAGCAAATTCAGGCCCAGGATGAAAAGTATGGGGTTTTGCTTAAACAGATAGTTCAAAGTGGAAAAGAGGACAAGGGTGAGATAGAAGAGCTCTTAAGAAATTTGAAAGACAAAGATGAGTTGATTCATAAGCTGTCAAAGCAAATAGAAGAAGCCAAATCAGAATCAGATTCGCTTAACTCTGTCATCAATAAAATGGAAAAGGAGAGAAGGGAAATGGAAGAAAAAAGTTCAGTAAGCAAGCAGGCAGTTATGTATTATGGAATGCCAGTATCCTATGAAACTACGATGGGAGCTGGGGGGAATACGCAGATAATTCCAATAGAAAGAACACTCAAAAAATCGAATTATGGTGTGTTGCGATTTGCATCAGCACTTGGTTTTAAGAAAAAATCTAGACAGGATCTAGTGAAAATGATTGCATGCAAAGAGTTGATACCTGAGCAGTTAGTACAGATTCGGGTTGGGATTCAAAGGGGTCTAGATGAAACCCAACTTTCAGAACTGATTAATAACAATGTATCAGCTGATCGAATGAGAGAAATTATTGAGATAGCGGTTCTCCAGAATGCAAGAACGAATGGAAAAATGTAAGCTTTATAAGGAAAGGAGAGACGATGTTAGATTTAATGATGATTAGTGAAGCAGTAAAAGTAATTGCTGCAAGCGAAGAGAAAGGCAGAACATTTACGGATAAGGAAAAGTATTTTATTACAGAATGTGCTTTTAAGACTGGAGATATGGAACTAATAAAAGGGCTTGTTGATAATATGCAAAATGGCAAGGAAGATAATGAGGTCATTATGGGACAATATGCAGCATTATATGACAAGAGTGCAGTATGGATTGACCGATTGGAAAACCTTTTAGTAGCACTTGAAATGTATCGTAAAGAGGAAGAAAAAGTACTGATTCGTATATCCGTTGCATTAAAAGCCTGTGGTGTAGATGTAACGCTTGATGAGATTAGAGATAAAGAAACAAATGAAATTAAGAAGATGGCTAAAAAAGCGCCAAGTATTTAAATCAATTCAATCGTGTGCTATACTATAAAAAAATTCTCAAAGGTGGATTTTATGCGAAAGATAAAGTATTGTAATGGATATGAACCGAATATTTATAAGTTTAGTGATGAAGATAATACTAGATTTCTATTAGGAAATAGTGGGGATAACACTATGATGTGCTTTGGTATAAATCCAAGTTTTGCCTGCTTGGAGTTTTCAGATCCAACAATGAATGAGCTAATAAAGCAGTCACAATTATTAGGGTATGATAGTTGTCTAATGATGAATCCATATCCTTTAAGAGGACCTAAACCAATAGAACTTCCCCAAGAAGCAGATACTAATTTAATTGAGAAAAACATCAGATATATAGAAAAAGTATTTCAAAATCATAAAGGGCAGAATGCATATGCTATGTGGGGAGATTTTATTTCACAGCGCAAATATTTTGCTTTAAGTGTTATATCAATTTATGAATTGTCAAAGGAATATAATATTCATTGGAATTGTATTGGTACATTAACAAAGCAAAATAATCCGCGACATTTTAGTTGGCTGATACGAGAATATAATAAGATAAAAGATGAAAGCATTTTTAAACCAAACTCCTTTGAGTTTGAGAAATATGCTGAATATATAAAAAAATACATATGAAATTACGGAGTGCCATGATTTATCGTGGCACTTTTTGTATGAAAAGAAGGGAGAAAAAAACTATGTCAGAGATTCAGGATGCAGTTCAAATTATCCGAGTCGGTTATGATGGAATTGAAATTGCAATGAAAGTTGGAAGTGCCGGAATCGACAGTATGAAAAAGGTTGTTGATTTCATGGTGGCTTTGCTTGAACAGGAAAAGTCACTTGGTAAGACTTCTATGAAAAAGCTTTTGCAAAAAGGCGGAGACTTGCAAGTGTTTCAGTTTAGCAACAAGGAAATCAAAAAAGTAGAGAAGATGGCTAAGAAGTATGGGATTTTATATTCGATATTGCCTGATATTAATAGGGAAGATGGAAAAAGTGAGATTGTTTTTCATAGTGAAGGAATTCCAAGAATCAATATGATGATTCAAAAACTAAACTTCGGTAGAATTGCTACGTTTGATGATTATCTGAAAAATGGTAATGAGCAGGAGATTAATAAGGTTCTAAATTTTCTAAAGGAGCAGAAAAATGGGAAAAGTGAGACAAGTTTAAAGCAGTTTCACACGGGAGAAGAAGTAAGAGCTAATTTTCTATTAGAAGGACTGATTGAAAAAGTCGGCCTTTATGCAGTGGAAAAACAGAGTATAAATGCAAATGCAATTAAGGAGCAATTCAGTGTAAATGTCAAGCAGGCAGAAGATGTAATTAAGAAATTAGAGACAATTGGGCTGATTGACAAAGCAGACTCACTTGGCAATCATAAGGTAACAATGGATAAGCAAGGTTTTGAAAATCGACTAAAAGGGTATCAAAGACTTACTGACAGAATGAAGGCAGTATCAGCTTCTAAAAATATTAATATGGTCGATATTACAATCTCCAAGAATCTTATTGCGGAAGAAAATGACCATGCGATTAAGATGTTTATTCCTGGAAGCAAGAACAAATATCTTTGGATTAACAAAGAAAATGCAATGGAGATTCATAATGGTAAGACAATTCTGACATTCCTAAATAAAGAGAAAGATTATAAGATTTATACTTCTGACAATCGGGTAATTGAAAGTCTCCGAGGAGAAAAATTGTATGAAGCTCATTATGATTCAGTCAGTACAAAAGTCAGAGAAACCGTTGCTAAGACACAAAAAGAAGCAAGTACCAAAGTTAAGAAGAATGCAGCAAAAGTACAAAACAGTGCAAAAAGGAAGAGGTGATGCTTTTGAATAGTACCAATGGGATTGGCATACCAAAGAAAAAGGCATCCTTCTTATTTATCTTTATAGGAGCCATATTAAGTGGCTATCTTGGGTATCTTTTGAATGCTGCATGGAAAAAGGGTGTCAATTTTAATGAGTTTAGCATCCGGTTTAATGAGGTATCTGCAAAGCCTTTTGCAAATTATCTGAATGAAGGAACAGTAAAAGCGGTGGTAATAGCCTTAATGGTATATGCTATCGCTATTATTATGTACCTTACCAGTCAGCGTAATTTGATGCCTGGTAAGGAATATGGTACGGCAGCTTTTGCAAATGTGAAGAAAGTCAATAAAATACTGGCCGATAAAGAGGAAGACTATAACCGAATCCTAAGTCAAAATGTAAAGATGTCATTGGATACCAGACACACGAAGTTAAATAGTAATGTTCTTATTATTGGCGGTTCTGGCGCAGGTAAAACATTTTATGAGGTAAAGCCTAACTTGATGCAGATGCCGCGCAATTGTTCCTTTATCTGTACGGACCCAAAAGGAGAAATTCTAAGAAGTTGTGGTGGTATGCTAAAAAATAATGGTTATACGATAAAGGTTATCAATCTGTTAGAAATGATTGAATCAGATGGTTATAATCCATTTCGTTATATCAGAGAAGAAACCGATATTGTAAAGCTGATTACAAACTTGATATCGAATACCACTCCGAAGGGAAGTGTACCATCCGATCCGTTTTGGGAAAAAGCGGAAGGCTTGTTTCTACAATCAATTTTTTACTATGTATGGATGGAGGAGCCACTTGGCAGACGAAATTTTGAAACCGTATTAAAACTACTTGGAGAAGCAGAAATTACAGATGATAAGAAACCATCAAAACTAGATGTGAAGATGAAATGCTTAGAAGAAAGTTCATTGCTTGGCTCCAATCATCCAGCAGTAAAGCAGTATAACAAGTGTATGCGTGGTGCAGGTGATACGGTAAGAAGTATTATCATTAGTGCCAATTCAAGACTTGCTTTTCTAGAAAATAAACAGATTCTTCGGATATTATCAAAAGATGAGATGAATTTAGCTGATTTAGGGATTGGTGTGAATGGTGATCCAAGTAAGCGAACGGCATTGTTTTGTGTAATACCGGATTCCGATAAGTCCTATAACTTTATTGTTGGAATGCTGTATACGCAGATATTCCAAGAACTATATTATCAGGCTGACTTCAACTGTGGCGGTAGATTACCAATTCACGTAACTTTTATGTTAGATGAATTTGCAAATGTAGCATTGCCGGATGACTATTGTAGTTTGCTTTCCACAATGCGAAGCAGAGAGATAAGTTCTGTCATTATTATACAGAACCTTGCCCAGATAAAGGCGTTATTTAAGGATACATGGGAGACCATACCCGGAAACTGTGATACTATGATTTATTTAGGAGGAAATGAACAGTCAACGCATAAGTATGTGTCAGAACTGCTAGGTAAGGGAACGATAGATAAGCGATCAAGTGGGGAGACGAAAGGAAAAAATGGAAGCAGTACTAGAAACTATGATGTGTTAGGAAGAGAATTGCTAACACCGGATGAAGCCAGAAAACTGAATAATAGGAAGTGCCTTATTTTCATTCGAGGATTTAATCCAATCATTGATAACAAGTTTATTCCATTTTCTCATCCAGCATTCAATCAGACTGCGGATGGAAAAGCTGGGGTGTATGTACATTCAGTAAATAAAGCGGATACCATAGTTGGACTACCTTATGAAATCCTTAGTAATGATGCATTGAAACATTATGAGAAATGTAAGGAAAAGGGAGAAAATGTTTTTATTGATATGCTAACTTATGAGGAATTTAAGCTGTTAGGAGAAGCAGAGATGGCAGTACGTTTTATGAGTTCTGACGAAAAAGAAGAGAAAGCTAAGTTTTCTAAGGAGATAGCGCTTGAAATTGAGTATTCACAGGATTCATCTATTCCTAAGCCAGAAAGAATAAAGTTAAATAGAGCTGAAATCCTTAAAAATGAGGATAGTATTACAAAACGAATGATATTGTGGAATTACTCCGATCAGCAGAAAGAAGAACTTAAGATGGCTTTAAGTGCTGGTATGAAAGATGAAGACATTTTGGCTTATTTCTATCCAGGAACATCGGTGGAGCAGATGAGAGAAACTCGAAAAATATGGGAAACAATGGACAATCATTAAGTCATTGTTTCTAAAAACAAAGTGGGTGAAAGTCCCCTTTATATAAATTGGAAACTAGTAATCAGAAACAGCATATGCAAGATACTGTTGATCTAAAATGAATAAAGCATGACTAACGCCAAGAGAAAATCTTTCGGATTTTTGACACCTTGGCGTTTTATTATTCCCTAAAATCCACAGTATCTTGCTAAATAACAATTTAAAAGGAGATAAGCAGCTATGAAAAGATTAACGAACAAAGCGGTAGACAGCAAAAATGAAGAAAAAGGCGGATTATTCAATTCCATTCGTAAAAAAGTTGGTCAGATAGTTACAGGTGCTTTCTTTGCAACAATGTGTTTTAGCCAGTCTGCTTTTGCTGCAGCTGGTACTACGGCGGTAACTCAGCCGCTTAATAATTTAAAGACACTTGTAATTGCAATCATTGGTGCGGTAGGGGTCATCATTCTTGCAAAGAATGTTATGGAATTTGCACAAGCGTATCAGCAACAGGATTCATCTTCCATGAACTCAGCCTTAAAGGGTATTGTAGCCGGAGTTATTATGGCCGGAATTTCAACGGTATTAACATTCTTGGGATTTTGAGATTATCAAGAAAGATTATACGAGCAAATGAGGTGAAAATAATTGGATATTTTTAAATTAGGTGACAAGATTCTTGCTCTCTTAGAAATAGTATTTGGTTTCTGGAATAGTCAGGTGTCATTGGTATTTTCTTTATTAGGAGAGTCACCGGTTAGTTTTAAAGAGGGAGGGCCGTGGTCAGTTGTCAGTAACTTGGAACCAATCTTTGTAGCAGTTGGTTCCAGTCTGGTGGTTGTATTTTTTGTAATAGGATTTTGTTCGGAGAGTGTGGATGTCAGGGAAGAAATAAGATTTGAAGTGATTCTTCGAATGTTGATGCGACTTGGAATTGCGGAATGGCTGGTAACTAAAAATGTTACAATTATGAGGGCATTTTTTACATCCATTGGAAATCTTGTGAATCTAATCGGTGGAGGGACAAACAAGCCATTAACGATAGATGGTGCACAGGCTGACATTATCAAAAAGTTAGGATTTGGTGAAAGTTTGATCATGCTTATTTTATCCGCATTACTATCAATCATTATTATAATTTGTGGATTCTTTCTGATATATACGGTTTATTTTAGATTCCTTAAGATTTTGATTATTGTTCCATTGGGTGCAATTGCGTATTCTACACTGGCAGGTAATCGAAATATCAGCCATACTGCTTTGACTTACTCGAGATATTTCTTATCGGTAACGTTAGAAGCGGTTACTATGGCTCTAGCGATTATCATTTGTAATGCCTTTATCAGCGCGGGTCTTCCATCCTTTACTGGGAACTATGCAGATTGGGCACAGACATTAATCTACCTATGTGAGATGACGTTTACGATTGCCCTTACGGTTGGAAGTGTTAAAGGAGCGCAGAATCTTACAAGCCGGGCATTAGGACTATAACAAGGGAGGAAAGAAGTTGGTAATAGAAATTAATAAAGATATCGACAGGTATCAGGAATCAGTTGCGATGGGATTAACCGCCAAGCAGCTGATTTTTTCAGTTGTATCGGTAATAGTAGGTGGAGGCTTAGTCTTATTACTATACCGTTATATTGGTCTAACTGCCAGTGCGTATATTTCCATTCCGGTGGTATCGCCGATTGCAATGGAAGGATTTTATTCCTATAACGGAATGAGTTTTTATGAAGTAATGAAAAGAAAGATACAACTATTGTTTGCAAACAGAGCGCTAACTTATGTTTCTACAGAAGGGGAACCTGCTATTTGCGGATTTTTAGATGAAGAAGCATCAAAAGTTAAGCTGCTACAAAAGAGAAAGGGAGGGAGAGGCTAGATTGAACATTTTTGGAGATAAGTTCAAGGAGTTAAAAAAAGCAAGTGAACCACGCTATAAGACACCAAATTCCATACAGGAAACCATTGAAATAAAAGCAGTAGCTGAAAATGGAATTTTTGATGTAGGAAACAACCACTATTCAAAGAGTTATCTGTTTCAGGATATTAACTATACTACAACAAATGAAGACGAGCAGATGGACATTTTCGAGCGATACTGTAAGTTTCTTAATTCAATCGATGTAAACTTTAAGATTACAATCAATAATAAGAATAAAAATATGACAGACCTACGAGAAAATGTGTTGTTTGAAAAGCAAAAGGATGGTTTTGATCATTTTAGGAAAGCTTACAATGATATTATTGAAGAAAAGATTCACGAAGGAAGACAGGGAATTGAGCAGGAGAGGTATCTTATAATTACGATTGAACGTAAGAATTTTGAAGAGGCAAAAGCGCAGTTTGCTACGCTAGAGGCAAGTATTCATAAAGCCTTTAACGAATTAGGTGCCGAGATTGTTCCCCTCAATGGAAATCAAAGGTTGAAGGTTCTGTATGATTATTACCATCTTGGAAATGAAGGACAGTTTACATTTGACTTAAAAGAGTACAAGAAAGTAGGAAGTGATTTTACGAATGATCTTTGCAACGGAATGATTAAGTTTTACCAGGACAGTTTTGAGGATGAGACAAAGTATTGTAAGGCACTATTCATTAAAAAATATCCAAGCAGTTTGTCAGATCGGTTCTTAAATGAAATTACAAGTCTTCCCGTTCATAGCGTCACAAGCATTGATGTGGTGCCCATACCAAAAGATTTGACCACCAAGACCTTACAGAAGAAGTATCTTGGGATTGAATCAGATATTATCAAACAGCAGCGTGTTCGTAATAAAAATAATGATTTTTCCAGCGAAATCTCTTATGTGAAAAGAACAGAAAAAAAAGAAATTGAAGAGATTATGGATGATGTAAGGGAAAATGACCAGTGCTTGTTCTTTGTAGGAGTGACCATTATTCTTATGGCAGATTCAAAGGAAGAATTAGAAAGTATTTGTAAAACGGTAGAGACCATTGGAAAACGTAATTCTTGTATCATTGATGTACATTATTTAAAACAGCGAGAGGCATTAAATACCGCATTGCCGATTGGTGTAAGACAGGTTGAGACAATGAGAACCATGCTTACCCAAAGCCTTGCAGTATTGATGCCTTTTAATGTGCAGGAGTTAAATGACATTGGCGGTAATTATTACGGAATCAATCAGATTTCAAAAAATATTAGTGTTGGAAATCGTAAGAAATTAATCAATGGCAATGGCTTTGTATTTGGTGTACCTGGTTCAGGTAAGTCATTCTTTTGTAAACAGGAGATGGGTGGAGTATTCCTGAATACGAAAGATGACATTATTATCATTGATCCACAGAATGAATATTTTGATATTGCCAGGACCTTTGGTGGTGCGGTTGTAAATATGTCCACTTATACGAAAGAATATATTAATCCTATGGATTTGGATGTTTGGAACCTTGATTTGAATGATTCAAAAGGCTGGATTCGTGAAAAAGGGGAGTTCATGCTAGGTGTCTGTGAACAGTGTACGGGTGAAAGCTTAAATTCTAGACAAAAATCCATAATAGACCGTTGTGTCAGAAAGCTGTATATCGACATAGCAAAAAGCAGGGAAAAGTATGTGCCATTGATGGAGGACTTCTATAATATGTTGTTGGAACAGCCAGAAGTTGAGGCAAAGGACATTGCGCTTTCCCTTGAATTGTTTGTAAATGGTTCTTTGAATATTTTTAATAACCAGACCACTGTAGATATTCAGAATCGATTTATTGTGTACGGTATTCGTGACTTGGGAAAAGAACTATCTGCGATTACCATGCTGGTTATGATGGAGAATATTGGTAACCGGATTGCGAAGAATGCACAGGAAGGTCGTGCCACATGGCTTTATATTGATGAGTTCCATGTACTTTTGGATAAAGAATACTCTGCAAAGTATCTGTTTGGATTGTGGAAGAAAGTGCGTAAACAAGGTGGATTATGTACTGGAATTACACAGAATGTTGTGGATTTATTGCAGAATTATACTGCAACCACAATGCTAGCAAATAGTGAATTTGTAGCGCTATTAAAACAGGCGAATACAGATAGTATGAAGCTGGCAGAAGTAATTGGCGTATCAGAGGCACAGCTTCGATTTGTTATGAATACCCAAAGCGGTATGGGTCTGATCAAGCATGGCAGTGTTGTGATTCCTTTTGATAATACAATCAGTAAGGATACCAATCTTTACAAGCTGTATAATACAAACCTCCATGAGAAGATTGCAGAGCAGGAAAAGGCGGTGAAGCATGAATTATAAAGGAAAACATACAAATACAAAAAAGAAAAAGCGTTTCATTCTATTATTAGCGGTTCTTATTGTTGCAAGTACGGTTGTGAAATTTATTACCGATTACAATGTGCTAAGTGATGCTTATGAGTCAAAAAAATTGGAACTTGGTGATTTAGAAACACAGACACTAAGAACCGTCTATATTACAAATCGGGATATTAAGGCAGGAGAAGTAATTTCATCCCAAGATGTAACTTATGAAGGCTGTTATTCTTCCATGGATAACAGCCTTTTTGCAACGGTTATTGAAGAAGGGATGCAAGCTTTAGTGGATATGCCAACAGGTACACAAGTGCTAAATAGTATGGTATCTTCGGAATCTGTTGATGCCAATATTCGTGAAGAAGAATTTAACGTGATTCACTTATCAAGTAACCTTTTAGAAGCTGATACAGTTGATGTGCGGATACTTTACCCGAATGGAGAAAACTACATTGTCTTGAGTAAAAAAATATTGAAAAGTCTAAATGTTGCAAATATGAATTGTTTTATGTGGCTAGATGAGCAGGAGACCCTTCTTATGTCATCTGCAATTGTAGATGCATATCTGACGCCAGGAACCACTTTGTACACGACAAAATACGTAGCAAGTTCCATCCAGGAAGCCTCGGAAACAAATTATATACCGTCTAAGCAGATCATTAAATTGATAAAAGAAAATCCAAACATTATAGAGACCGCAAAGAAAGAATTATCGGTCAGAGTGAGAAGTATTCGGGAAAATCGAATCAACGAATTTATTGAAAAAAATTATGGCGTGGATTCGGAGGATTCTGCAACACAGGAGGATAGCAATGAATTCGAATCCTACCTATATGGAGACGGAACGGCATCTGAAGCATTGGAGGATGGTTCTGAGAAGACTACAGGTGTAGATGAAACTACAGAGGAAAATGAAATAGATAGCGATAAGACACAAGAGGAGGAAATCAAATATGTGGATTAACTGGCATAAAAAAAGGGGTGTAGAACCAGATAGCAAGGAGAATACAACAGAGCCAGAAGGGGAAACCATGAAGTACATTGGCTTTTATGGGTATGAGCAATATGAAATCATAGCATGGCTTAGCACCTTGCTCCGGATCATGGAAAAGAAAGTATTAATCGTAGATTTTACGGATGAAAAAGAGTTGACGAATTTTATTAGGCTTCCTCGTAAAATTGCAGATGATACAGATAAAGTATTTGAATATCATGGAATGAATTATCTCATTCCATCGAAGAATGTATTTTCAGAAATGGAATGCTTTCATGAATATGATGTTGTGTTAATTGATTTTGGCGGTAAGACCTGTGACTGTAGGGAATTGGCATTGTGTGATGCACTTTTATTCGTGACGGATATGAGTTTATCTCATATAGCATTAATCAAAACCATGAAAAAGAGGTCTGGCTGTACAAATGAATATTTGATATTAAAGCATTTTATAAGTGGGACAGTGGATCCGGAAGTAGTTGTTGATGAACTGAGTTTTGATCCGGAAGAGGTCTTTGTATTGGAATATGACTTACAAGAAGAAATGCAGTTATTTGCTGGACAACATCTGGATGATTTTAAAATGACCGTGATTACCGCTTCTACAAGGCGGTTCTTATATGACATGCTTCTACGTATTTCTGGCGCGAATCAAAGTCATATTTCCAATTCCATAAAAATAGCAACGAAAGGAAGGCGATAAATTGATAGTAGCTTTTTATGCGCCAATGCATGGACAATGCGCGGTATCAAGTAACACACTATCGATTGCATCTGTCATGGCATTGCTTTATGATGTGAAGATTTTAATTCTTCAGAGTCATTTTGATATGAATAATATGGAAGCGTTGGTGGTACGCAAGCCAAAAACTATCGATGATATGGATATTCTGGATGACTATGGGATGGATTCTTTGATACGAAATATGAATTTGGAGCAAATCAACAAGAAAATGATTGAAAACAGTTGCTATTCATTTGTGAATGACCGCATCCATTTGCTCCCCGGAACCAAAGAAGTAAATCGGGAAATGTTTGAATATTCCATGGATAAAACAATTGTGGATGTAATGGAAGAAGCAAATAAACATTATGATTATGTGTTCATCGATGTCAATTCCGGACGAAATCAAATTACCGAAAAAATCTTAACATACAGTGATATGGTAGCCGTGAATCTAAGCCAGAATCCGCAAGTAATCGATCATTTTTTTGAACGGAATACGATTGATCTGAAAAAAGTAATTTACTTATTAGGAAACTACGATCGAAGAAGTCGATTTACCGTTACCAACATAACCCTTCTATATTCGCAAATCAATAAAAAGGATGTCGCTGCTATTGAATATTGCGTGGCCTTTCGTGATGCAATCTGGAATGCTTCTGTATTGAAGTTCTTTCGTAAAAATCTGAATTGCAGGAAAAAAGATAAAAATTATGGATATATACAATCGGTAAAAGACGCAGCTCGGCTAATTATGCGAAAGGCTGGTGACAAACGTGTTAAATAAACTATTCATTGTCATTATCCTTGCTGCAGTGTATCTGTTTTTAAGATACATAACGAAGAAAAATCCGGAAATGACAGGATCGCAACAAAGCGATCCATTTGAAATTTCTTATCTGGTAAGCGGGGTTCGGGAGAGCTTTAATGAAATACTCAATATGAACCTAGCTAAGCTAAATTTGAAGGAAAAGGAACTGGAAAAAAGGAAGAGAAACCGGAGCAATTTAAGAAAAGCACTTCGTACCTGTGCATATGGAGATCCTGGAGCAAAGCAGTACGTTAAGGATTATGAAAAAAACATTCTTCAAAAAAAGTTTCAAATAAATGAGCGGACGATAGATAGAAGCATTCCTTTTAAAGAAGAAGGTAGGCTTAGTCCAAGAGATAAGTTCGAAATCTTATTGTACTACTATCAATCTGTGAAAGGTTATAAGAGGGATGCCCTGCGAGAAATGATACTTAAGAATCAATGGGATAAACCAAAATTGGACAGGGACGGCGAACCAAGATATGAGATAACGAAAGAAGATGTAGAAGCACTTTATCAAAAAGAAAAAATCGAATTGTCCTATCTGGATAAACTAGAACTTCTTTCGCAGAGAGTCTTTTCCATGGATAAAGGCAATGGCGTTATTGATGAATTAATGTATCAGAAAATTGATGGATGTAGTGGCGGATGCAGCGGGCTGACTAAGGATATGTATAGTTATTGGGAGTCACGAATGGGGAATAAAGGATTGGAAAGTAAATTGAAATTCACACATGATGCGGTCTGGATCATGTTTCAAGGAAAAACCATTCATCTAAGCTTCCTAAGTTTCGGTAGTGAAAACGAATTGATCCGGGTAAGCAAAAGCATCTATAAGTACGATTGTGTGGGTCATTTAAGCCAGTCACTTGGAAAAATTGTGAACACGTTAAAATCGGGCTCCCGTGTCAGTGTTATGCGCCCGACATTTGGTGCTTCCTGGTCTTTCTGGATCCGGATGTTTGATTCGGTTGAAAAAAAGGAAATTGAAATACTGTATCCGCAGAAGGGCAATGATAAATTAAAAGCCGTTTTGAAATTATTAGTTAGAGGAGAACAGACCTGCGTAATCAGTGGGAGTCAGGGAGCTGGAAAAACGACATTGCTTGTATCTATGGTTTCTTTTATCCGCAAAGTTTATAACATACGAACGATTGAAGGTATGTTTGAGCTGGTTTTACAAAAAATCTATGCAGATAGAAATATTGCGGCTATGAGGGAAACAGCGACGGTTTCATCTGAGGAAGCAGTTGAATTTTCCAGAAGAACGGATGCAGATGTTGTAATCTTTGGTGAGGTGGTTAAAAAAAGGGAAGCAGAGAAATTAATTGATCTAAAGCAGTCCGGAACTAGATTTTCATTGTCAACACACCACGCAGTAAATCCGGATTCGTTAATTGCATGGTTTCGAAATGCTTTTATTCAAATTTCAGGATTTTCCAATGAAACGATTGCAGAAGAACAGGTTGTGGATGCAATACGATTTGATATTCATTGTTTTAAACGACCATTTGGCGAACGGTATGTATCGCGCATTACGGAAATAGTACCACAAACTTGGGAAAAGGATTTGCCAACAGATCCCATGCAGGCTTTAAGGGATTATCTTAATTTTAAAATAAAAAGGAATTCTTATCGCAAAAATGTCATTTTAGAATATCGGAATGGAGAATATGTCATGGTCAATGCCATTTCACCACATACATTGCGCGATATGATAGAACATATGGAAGAAAGTGAAATAGAGGAATTAAAAAATCTTTTTCAACTGGATGATTCTAATATTTACAAGGATGACTCCAACTTATGTGGGGAGGTGACTCAATAGTGTTCATATATATTGCCATTGCCGTGTTGGTATTGCTTTTAATTTCTTATCCTGTGATTGGCTATATTCTAAGAAAAATCAATTTACAGGAAAAGGATGAGATTTATTTTGAGGAGAAAAGATCAAAGGGTAGCCATTTATATGCGTATTATGATTTCTTTTCCCATTGGATATTGACAGAACATTATATTTTTAAGCTAAAAAAACAACTGGATGTATATTTTCCCGCACAAGAAAAAGAAGCAGCAGAAAAAACCATGAAGATGGCATTTGCAAATTGGGGAGTGGGACTTCTTGTTATTCTTATCGTATTATACGTTTCTCCTAAACTGATTACTGTAATTATATTATTTTCGGGGGTGTATTTTTTCAGTGCAATTATGCTTCACCGGATGATTGTAAACATGGATTTAAACTTACTGGAAGATAATATGAGTTATCTATCTGATGTCAGACATACCTATCAAAGCCAGAAAGTGATTGAGGATACGCTTGAAATGGCAATTCATGAAAAGACACCAAGCACTATGAAGGGGCATGGTATGTATATCCGGGAAGTGATCATGGCAGACGATATGGACGAGAAGATAAAAGATTACATGGATAATGTACCAAATAGATTTTTAAAAGAATTGATGGCATTGTGTGTTACAGTGATGCAGTTTGGTGACCATATGTTAGAAGGACAACCAGCATTCCTTACAAGTCTTCGAAATCTAAAGATAAAAATTAATATGGAGCGTTTACGTCTTAAAAAGCAAGAGCATTTGTTTGCAGGATATTTGATTATTATTGCTTGTCCTATCTTCTTTTTACCTGTGATACATAACTGGGCGCTTTCTACCTTTCCTTCTACTTCATGGTTTTATGAGGGAACACCTGGAATTATCTATTCTGTCATTGCATTTTTAGTTACTATTATTTGTTTCAATCTAACTATGCAGTTACAGGAAAGTTACCGTGTAAAGGAACGTGATTATCTCTTACTGTACCGCCTAAGCGAAGTTCCGTTGATAGCAAAAATGATCCATTCCATGCAGTCAAAAAATGCAGGTAAAAAAGAGAGAATAGAACAACTTATCCGGGAAACGGGTGATACCATCACGTCCCAGGCTTTTTTGCTAAAACAGATATTATTTGCAATCATTGGTCTTTTGTTGGCCAATTTAATTGTAGTAGGAGTCCATTGGAATACGAGGATAAATTGCCTAAATGCGAATGTAGAATTTACGAATCTTTCCTCTGCGGTTACAGAAGAGGAACAAGTTATGCTACAGGAAGAAGTGACAGAGCTGCTAAAAAAATGTGCCGGAAAAGAAGTATCCGTAGAAACAATAGAACAGGAAATTAACCACATTAATCTTTCGCAGGATTATTTGAAAGGAATAGCTTTTGATGAAGCGGTAGAAAGAATCAATCAATATAACAATGCCTATTACAAATGGTATGAGCTTTTACTAACACTTTTCGCTTCCATAGTCTGCTTTTATTATCCATACTGGATGCTTCTATATCAGAAAGTCATGGTAAAAACAATCATGCTGGATGAGGTTATGCAGTTTCAGTCTGTAATTTACATGTTATCGCCTATACCACAAATGACCCCGGAAATTATATTAGGGTGGTTGGAACATTTTGCAGTCATTTTCCGCGGTTCTATATCAAAATGTCTGGATAATTTTGTGGCAGCAGAAGTTGAGGCATTGGAAGAATTGAAAGAAACAGAAAGCTATGAACCATTTAGGCGGCTAATTGAAAATTTGCAGGCCTGCGATAAGTGCGGGGTACAGGAAGCTTTTGATGAGCTTGGAAGTGAGCAAAATTATTATTTGGAAGAGAGAAAGCAGGAAGGTGAAATGGCACTCGATGATCATTCAGCCATAGCAAACACGCTTGCAATTCTTCCAACCTTTTTTGTAGCGGTCGGATATTTATTCCTGCCGATTATTATAGAGAGTTTTATGCAGTTTATCAGACAAAGTACATCAATTTTTAATTAAGAAAGGGAGTTATATTTTATGAGACATATATTACAATTTTTTCACGATATTATACCAATTGTATTCGTAGTAGGAATCATCGGAGTAGCATTTATTTTTTACAATCATACAAAAAATCAGGCAGCAACAGGGCTTGCAAAGACCTATACCTATGATGCCGAACTGGAGAATTCAGATATTACGGTATATGACGGTATGACAGTATCAGGATCGGATGTGATCCAATTTGCAAAGCATTTTTACAAATCAAGCAGTACTTCCGAATACTTTCCGATTACTGTGAGTAACATAAACGCGGGAGCGGCACTTACCTCTTCGGATATATCTTCTGGTATTTCCAGCAAATCAATCTATACTTGCAGTGTTACAAGCAGTTCAGGTGTGGTTACGGCAGTTGTGTTTACTAAAAAATAAACGAAATCTGGAGCGATTGCATGAAATCAATAAAAGAATTTTTATTCGAGGTAGTTGGAATCTTTTTATTCTGTACTGCCCTTTCTTTATTTTTCCTACAGCAAAAACAAATAAGTAGAAGTTATCGGGAGATAAAGAATTATGTGATGGATAATGATGTGTTATATGAGAAGTCAGACAGTACCACGTCTGACTTCTTTACACTTACAAAGGAGGAAGTAATTGCTGATTTGATGACAGGGATTTCCTATGACATAAAAATCAATGGAATTTATTATTTGGCATATGATTTCAATCCGTTCCTATTCGATTTTAGCAGTCTGAAAGAAACCTATAAAAAGAGTTACGGTTTTGATAGAAAAACAGGAGACATCGAATATGTTTCCTATGAATAAAAGGAGAGTTTTAACATGTCGGCATTTGGAAAAATGGTTGCGCTAGTAGCAAGTATTGCAGTTTTATTTCTAATTCCGGTAGTAGAAGATGCGGAGAAACAGGATGCTATGGCGCAAGTTTATGTACAGACGGCAACGGATAATTTCGTGGATAAGCTTCAGGTGATGGGATACATCAATGAAAATATGTATAACGAATTTATCAATACATTGGACGCGACAGGAAACCTATTCACGGTGGAACTGGACCATGCGCATGTGGTAACCGAACCGGAATTAGATGCAGATGACCAAGTAACTGGATATTATGAATATACAGAAAGTTATTATGAGGATGATATCAAGGCAGTAATCTTTCAAAAAGAAGGAGTCTACAAAATGTCAGAAGGCGATCATATCAGTGTTGTGGTTAAGAATCGTACGAATACCTTTGGTGATAATGTAAAAAGAATGCTCTACGGAACCAAAGGAAATGAATACAGTATTTTAGGTAGCGCCGGAGGAAGAATACGGGATACCGCCTATGAAAAGAGTGAAAGTGAATGAAAATACATAATTTTGTTTTAATCTTTTTGGTTATCTGCATTTCATCATTTGTGGTAACAAACGCAAAGCAGAATGCCTTGTATCAGGTATCTTTACAAAAAGAAAAATATGACAGCATTATTGAACGAGCAGTGGATGATGCTTCACAATGTCTGGTTGATAAAGACAGAGGAAATAATGCAGATATTCAGAAAGAAGAAGCCCTAGATGTTTTCTTCCAATCCGTATATGCCGGATTTGGTATTTTACATGATGAAGAAGCAAAAGAACAGCTAAAACATTATATTCCTGTGATCATGGTTATGGGACGAGACGGGTGTTATTTTTTGTATCATGAGGAATATGAGGATAATGGAAGAAATCGTTGTGAACGGTGGAGTGAGAAGATACCATTCCATTATTATGACGCAGATAATAAGGCAACCATTGATTTTACGATTGATGACATGGTGTATTTATATGATGGAATATATGATTTTTCCTATATCGGTACAAGAAACGATCTTAATAATGAAGTAGGACTTGATATTTTTAATGAGAAAGAGAAGTTTGATGAAATAAGAAAAACCACCATTACCAATGTCATCATTAGCCGGATGAACTATTACATTAACCAGTACAATTTGATTGCATCAAACTATGGGATTGAATATGAATTTTCTATTCCGTATTTTGACGATTCGGATTGGGCTAGAACCATTGATGACATATCCATTGTTGTAATGTTCCAGGGATATCCTTATGGCAGCTTTACAACCGAGCGATATAACTGCTATGAAATCAGTGGAGCAAGAGTCAAGAAAAGTGCAAAATATTATATTACAGAAATTGATGGTGTGAAATATTATCATACCAGTGATTGTGAATTATATAAGGAAGGATTGTCACCTTATGATACAAAAAGAGAATGTGCTCTTTTAGGTGCGTACCCATGTGATAAATGTGGAAATTAAAAAGTAAGTTTCAGAATTGAAATGAAAGGAGGAAAACAGCATGCGGCATTTACAAGAATGGTTTAAAGATAATGTAGAATTTGGGATCACGATTGGAATTATAAGCCTTGTAATTTTAGTCTATGGAGCAGCGAAGATGTTTGGATTTACAGCAAACATGAAGTTAACCAGTGCAAACGAGGAATTAGCGGATTCTTCCTATGAAAAATACAATGGAATTAACTTAACTGGCTCCGAAGTAATTAATGCAATAAAGAGGTACCAAGATGAGATAGCTGTAACGGTATATACCGGAGAATCCGTGGATACTTACCAGGGTGATTTTAAGGTGGCAAATAACAATAGAAAGAGTGAAAAGTACATTAAACCATCGCAGATATATACAGGAAGTCTGCTGAAAGATAGTGATAAAGAAATTGTAGGACTTGTTTTTGCAAAAGAGGGAATTATGCTGACAGATGCAAGTTATAAAGAGCTTCTTGCAAAGATTGTTGGTGCGAATCCAGAAGAAGCAAGTATGGATACCATCGTAAATCAAATTACGAGTGCAATGGCAAATAAAGATGCTACGATCGCAGCACTTACTCAAAATATATCTTCGCTTAATACAAGCGTAAGTAATTTGCAATCCCAAAACAGTACTTTAAATGGAAAAGTATCAACATTGACAAGCCAGTTAAATACAGCAAATTCAAATTATAATTCACTATCATCCGATGCTTCTGCTGGGAAAAGTGCGATAGCAAGTGCGATTACACAGAAGGGGGTGGCAACATCATCAACAGATTCTTTTTCGACAATGGCGACTAATATAGGCAAAATATCTACTGGAAAGTTGAAATGTGAAGAATATTCCTATTCGAATGATTCCATCAAAAAAGGTGTTGGGTTACAATTAACCGTAACTACAAAGAATATTGTGCCACAATTTGTAGTAATTTCATCTGGCTTAGGTGGAACAAGAACTATTGCCTCTACCCGTTATTCGAATGGAACCTATTCATTTAGTATGCCATCGTATGAAGTTGGAAATGCATGCGATGGATCGATTACATTTACGGATAATCAAGTGGCAATTAATATTTCTCCAAACAATCCATGGACTGGTTGGTATAGTCTGGCATCTGGGGGAACAACTACGGTATACGTCTACGGAGTTTAGAAATAATGTATATCGCAAAATGTCTTAAAACATTGTATGATATAGGTAATTAGTTACAATAAAAGGAAATAGAAAGATACCAAAAACAGAGTGAAAGAGGAGAGCTTATGAAGAATTTTAAAGGAAAACTTTGGGCAGTATCGCTTATTGCTGCAATAGCTATTAGTGGATGTTCGACTGCGGATACCGCATCTACGATTGCAAAAGCGTCTGCTAGAGATGTAGAAACACTGCGGTTAGCAAAGAAAACGGAAGTAAAGTGTAGCATCGGTACTGCTGAAAAGTATGTGGCGAATCAGTTAAAACTTATGGTTAGAGGTACGGGTTATGGGGTATATCGCGACGCACTTGTAGAAGCACAGATTCTTTTGCCAACGGAATTAACGGATACCGCGAAAAGCATTAACAATGGGGAACTTGCTCTTTTGGCTTCTCGTATTATGACATACAAGGGTGAAAAGGAAGATGTTAAACTATCGGAAATTATTGTGTCTAAGAAGCGTATCTCGGACTTGTCAAAGATTGACCAACCATTTAAGTCATGTGCGGTACAAGTTTTTGGTGAGGGCGTTATGGTTGGAAGTAGCAACGGAATGTATTCACAGGATCGTAAGTTTAATGCGAGTGAGACCGTGACGGCGGGGGCGATGAAGTCGGCAATTTTGAAAGCACTGGGAGAGAAAGATAGGAGTGTTATGAGTCCGGATGGGCAATTGACGAGAACGATTAATTTGCCGAAGAAAGCCAAGAGATATAAATACATACTAGCCAGTTTCCCAAACAGTTTTTACGATTTAAAAATGGAATATGATCTTTCCGAATATTCTTATACACCAAAGTACCTTGATGATTACTGTTTCCCAAAAGACATGAATAAAGTGAACTATGATACATGGAGGGAAGTAATAAAATTTAAAGATATGTATGCCGCTTATGGTGAACAGTGGATTGAAAAGATTGAAAATAACTTAAAATACCGTTTAAACTTTAATTATAAAACAGTAGATGATGACTGGATAGAAGGACTGGCGGCTACTTACTATGTTCCTTATGGTGAAACCAAAAGTCCTGAACGTATATCTGCTATAAAAGATTATGTTAAATTTGCAAAGAGAAATAAAGTCGTGATCAAAGCTGATAAAGTAGTGGTAGAGCCGTCATCTCTTTACATGGGTACTGGAAATTTTTATGTACGCTGCTATGTAAGATTCAAGGTGAATGCTGACACAATTTATGACTGTATGTCAAACCAACAGCATAAATTGATATATTGCAGTACAGAAAATATGTTTTTAAAAATCAAATCAGGAAAATATTATGAAGGAGTATTTGATATCGGAATTTCCTCAAAAGCTGGAGGCGATAACGGACATGGTTTTGCAATATCAAATGATTCTTTAATTGATTGGGCAAAAGCATAATAGAGGTAGAACATTGAATAAAAAAATAATAAAATTAATTTATCCGGTTTTGATATTTTGTCTACTTCTTATTATTCCAAATACTGTTAGTGCAGATAAAGTTATAAATAGGGTTGATAATGAGAACTTAAATATGTTTCAAGGACAAGTTGCTTATAAAACAAAGGATAAAACTGCTTCAAATGATATTACTTGGCGTACAGAGGGATTTACATTAAAAAATACCTGGGTTGACCGAACCAACCCAGATACATCTTTTGAGGATATTGACCCAACACAAAAACCAAAAGGTTCTATAATGTTTGAAGATTTAGGAAAAGAATGTAAAGTTTCAATTCCATATCCAAATGGATATACTATTACAACTTTTACTATCCCATCTGATTCCATCGAAGCAGCCTATAAGAATGCTGATGTGGATACAGAATCCCTTGAAGCCAATGGAGGGAACATTTATCTAAACGGTATTTTTAGGGTATATAATGATGGTTCATTAGCCACAACAACTTATTACAAAACACTCTATAAAATCAAAAATGCTAAAGGATGGGAAGATAAATCCGACTTCTTAGACCATTTTAATATTGAAATTCCTTTTGAACCAAAAAGTTACCCAGTGTACATAAAAAGAATGACCTATATTGATGGGCAGTATAAAACATTTGATTTTTCAAAAATAGGTGAATATTCAGCTTTATCAAAATATAAAACCACGACTTCCCAAATCAGTGCAAAATTATATGATATAGTGTCTGACCCGTCCAAAAATCTTTACCTTTATGGAACCTACTGGTCTGCGCTGAACGATGAAAAAGTGGTACATGAAAACGGAACATACAGAAAAAGACGTGATGTTCAAAAGATAAGTAGCACAATTAATCCTTTGAAAGATTGGGATTCTTACCGACTTGCTTTGCACAATCCAGAAATCAGAGACCGTACCTATAAGGTTGTAAATGGTGGAATTGAAATTATTTGCTTGTACCGTTATTTCGATGGTCCGATTCCTGGAGAGGGCGAAAACATCCAAGAAATTAGTGCAGAAATAATTGAACCTTATACCATGGAAACCATTCAAGCAGATAAACGATTTGGTGAGCAGTTTAATTCTGAAAAAGGCATACCAACCACGGAAAGCCAATATTTATGTGCTTATACGGATGAATATTTACTACAGTACAAATTTGTTCATTACTCTGGATGGAAAGAGTTTCCGCAGACATCCGGAAATGAAATTGTACTTGTGAAAAGATCGTACAGTTATTGGAAGATTGAAGATTTAAATGTGTACTCCATTTCGTACGCTAGGGCATCAAATTACTCGTTACCAGGTGGTACGGCTTACCTTACACCTACAAGCTATTACAGTGCGCCAAAAGTCAATTATCAGATATCATCAAGCAATTTAATTGAGCCAACATCAATGACCATAAATGGAGTTACTACTGTAGGAAACTTTACGGTATGGAATGATTCCTTGACTTTTAATGGTGAAACCATAATGAATAACACACGCTGTTCGGCCACAACGTCCACACCAAAAAAGATGCCAACATCCGGACGTGCTAATGCTTATGCTCTGTACCAGAGCGGACTTAAAATTGATGACACAAAAGCAAATGGTGAATATGGTAGTGAGGGAATCCTCTGTTATACTCGCACTACACATTATGGAGACGATGCGGAAGGAAACATGATCGCCTATGATGTGGATGATATCAATGATGTAACCATTCATACCCCTGTTATATGTGATGCAAAGGTGGAAGATGTAAGAAAATACAATCAGCTAATTCACCCTTCTCAGTCTTTTGCAAGTCTTGTCCTTGATACATACTTTAATGTTTCACTTCCAACAAAAGGCCATCATTTGGACTTAAAAGGATATGGTAATAGAGACTATGCAAAATATACCGCCTTAAGGGAGGTAAAGTTCCCCTTTGATGTCATGAAGAATGGGAAATATATAGCAGCAGGGACATGGACAACCATTGGAGATGCCGCGCAGTGTTATCTTCCGGTTTGGGTTAAGGAAGGACAGTATACCGTTGAATTCCGGTCACGTTCCATCAACTGTGATGCTAATGCTGGTATCAGTAAGACGGAAGACCTCGCTAATACGGATTTTGAAAATTATGTAGCGACCGATACCGTGGATGTTGAGGTTAGTGGAAAGGTATATAATTTGAATCTTTATGACGTATCCGATTATCCGCCTTGGCAAAATGTATTTCGTTATAGTAATTCCCTTGAATTTAATGGAACCAATTATACAGTCGGAACCAAAGACCGGAATGGAAACGCAGCACTTAATTGGACAAAAACGGCATACCGTAATGCAAAGTATACGCTACCATTAATGAGTGGAAGCCACCCAACCTATTCGACCATTGGAGCCGTAAAGACGGGATACTATACAAGGTTTTCTGTCGATACCATTGGAAATTATGATGGTGTAGATGATTACATTCGTATCACACCAAAATTCTACTTTGTAAATGGTAAAGGAAAGAACCGGCAGGAAGTAGACCTTTACTATACGGAACGATTTGAATCGACGAATAAGAAACACAATTTAGTAAAAGTGGGAAGTACGCTTGATCAAACCAATATTCATAAATTGAATCGAAGAGATCCGTATTTAACTGGAAATGGATACCTTAAGGGTGTAACCTGTACAGATGAAACGCAGAAAAATGTGTATACATTTGGGAATATCATGATTCCGGATACTCTTATGAGTTATACTGGAAGCGGTCAATTTTTTACACCGCAGGTAAAAACCTATAGCGGAACGCTTCAGAATCTTCAAGAAAAATCGGTACAGAGCTGGATATGTGAGTATTATCTTCCGTCTACCCTCTATGTATGTCCGAAAGGATATGATGTTGATGAATACGCAAAAGAACATGGCGGTATTGATTATTCAGAAGATTTTTGGCTTACGATGGGATATATTATTGTTAATTTTGAAATAGAAACTATCCAAAATGGAGAACGTCACTTAAGCTATATCAATGCTTCGAATGCAGCCAATGGTTACTGTAATATGTGGAAACTTGAAGGTGCTGCGACAACAAAAAGTGATGCTTATGGAAACATATTTAATTTTGTAAATGGTGATTATGCGCTCTATTATGCATCAGCAAACAAATCTGTGAAAAAAGATTACCAAGCAGGGGGTATTTATTAAAGAATTAGGCTTGGCTATACTAAATGGTATATAGGAAAGAAAATAATATGAAATAGTAGGAACAGCATCAGGCCGTTTGGTTTGGGCTGATTTTTTTATGTCTGGAGGTGAAAAAGGTGAAAATAAAAAGAGTAGATGACAAGCCAATCGTGATTCATACTAAGAAAAAGTCTAAGCTTCATATTTATAGAAAAGTAGAAGCAAAGAATAAAGGAGGGAACAGCTACAATGCAAAGAGGGGACCTGTTGTCCATAAAGTGTTTGGTACAGCGAAGGAGAATCCGAATAGAAAATACCGTAAGGCTACGTTTAATCAGACTAAAAAAGAAAATCGGTTTTACAGTCCGAATATAAAGGTGAAGAAAGATAAGACCGATGCTATTACGAAGAATGGAAGGTCCATTAAGCTTGCAGGAGTCACAGCGGCTAAAGCAGCATCCGAACAGATGGAAGGCAGTGAAAATATCCGTGATGCAGTTACCATTATGGGAGTAGCCGTTGCACCTATTAGGAACGTGGCTGATAAAGGTGCACGACTATATCAACAGAATGTAGCAAAAGCTAAGATGTCTAAAAAGCTAAAACGTGTGGATGCAGGCAAGAAAATTAGTAAAAAGACAGTTAAAAAAACAACTACGGATACGGCAAAAGAGGCTACCAAGGCAGTTCAAAAGAAAGCGGCAAAAGAAACAGCAAAGACAGCAGCAAAGATATCTGCTGAAACAGCGGGTGCGATTGCAGGAAGCGCAACTACCGGAGTAGGTGGAATTGTGATTGGTAAACTGGCAGGGATAGCAACGGAAGTTGCTATGGATAAGAGAGATATTAAGAATAGCAGACGAAACCGCATGATAACATTTTTTGTAAACAAAATGAAACAGGAAGAAAATCAGGAATCGATTGGAAAAGTTCTAAAAGATCTTGTTTTGTTACGAGTGTCAACGGCGATGAAGCATGTAACAACATTTGTTGGAGGCGGATTCCTATTTATGACTATGTTGGTTGCGATGGTGTGCCTGCCCGTAATTTTGATGATTGCAATGATTTACAATTCTCCATTTGCCATCTTTTTTCCACCATTAGAATCCGGGGATACTGTGATGAGCGTTACAAGTGCTTATGTATCTTCATTCAATCAGGAAATTTCTACATTGGCGAATGAACATGCCGGTTATGATGCGGGTGAGGTTGTCTATACACATTATGAAGGCGATTCACCTACTCCGAACAATTACTATGATATCATGGCTGTCTATATGGTAAAGCATGGTGTTGGAGATACGGCTACGATTATGAATGATACCTCAAAAAGGTGGGTGAAAGAAGTCTTTGACGATATGTGTAGTTATACCACTTCCACAAGAATAGAAAAAGTAGATGATGGGAAGGGTGGAACTTCAAAATATACGGTATTATGTGTAAATATCAGACTAAAAAGTTATCGTGATATGATAGATGTTTATGGATTTGATAAAAATGAAGAAAAACTACTCGAAGAAATCATGAAACCTGAAAACCTTGCACTTATCGGATATACTGGTGGCAGCAGTGCTGTGGGTGGAAGCGGCACTATACATAGCAGTATGACAGGGGCTGAAATACAAGCTATTTTAAGTGGCATTAGGAATACCACAGCAAAATCCGTATTAAGATATGCTTTATCAAAGGTGGGTTATCCATACAGTCAGGATTATCGTGACAGTGGTAGTTATTATGATTGTAGCTCGCTTGCATACTATTCATGGAGGGCAGCAGGTGTGGATATTAGTTATGGGGGAGCAACGACGGCTGCGGCAGAGGGACAGGGATTAGACAATGCAGGGAAGACTGTTTCCTATGAAGAAATACAACCAGGAGACTTAATATTCTTCAGCTACTGCAATAATGGCAGATATAAAAATATCAGTCATGTTGCAATTTATGCAGGCAATGGAAAAGTTGTGGAAGCAGCGAATGAAAGAATCGGAGTGGTATATCGTGATGTTCCTAGTCCAGGCAGTATTGTACTGATAGGAAGGATAAAGTAGTAAAAAGAATAGAAAATGATGTTTATGGGTGCCAGTAGGAATATTGGCACCTTTTTCTATGGGTAGAAAAGGAGAAAAATAATTTGCAAGAAGGTGCGGACTTTGGCTTAGCAGAAAATACACAGATAAAAGAGAAAATGAAATTAGAGGGAAACGATTATGAGTAGTAAAAAAGAGCAAAATGTATCGGATAAAAAAGATATTGTGATAACAAATGCATCTGACTGGAAGCTGATTTTTGATGAATTAAAGAATCAATGGGGTAAGAGAGGACCAATTATTCAGAGTGTCTTCCTCACAAAGGATGATTTTGTGCAGATACAATACAGAATTAGCATGAAATTAAATACGAAGCAGAAAATGGTGGAAGGCGAAGAAACAGCATTTCAGGATTATATGGAAGCAATGAAATATGTGGTATCGGCAACTAAAATGCTTGAGAACTTAAGAAGAGCAAACAAGTATTTAACAAAAACAATTGGGATATTTAACCCGGTGGAAGTGGTAGAAGTTTTTATGGATGAAAAAGAGTATGAGGAATATTGTGACCTTATGGAGATTGAGGCAGATTTCCTTGGAAGGAAGAACATATAAGGTTCAGGGGGTGATAATTGTGGGAGCAAATGATCAAGTGAAGCAGCTTTATGACGCTACGATACATGAAGTTACAAAGAATGAAGAGTCGTGGAAGGCAATTTGTAGATTAACAGGACAGATTTACCGCTATGAATTTGATAATGTCATAATGGTGTATGCTCAACGACCTCATGCAACGATGATTGCGGATTATGATACTTGGAAAAAGGTTGACCGCTATGTGAAGAAAGGCAGTAAGGGAATTGCTATTTTCCCATCCAGAGCATTAAAACCATATATGAGATATGTCTTTGATATTGCTGATACGGGTGGGAAAAAGCAGAATCTGACATGGGAGCTAAATGAGACAACACTGCTAAAATACGCCAATGTGCTTGTTTCAGATGGAAAAGTAAACATTGATACAAGCAATATTGAGACAGCAAAAAAGAAAATATGGGACTTTACAAGAACGTCAGTTCTGGATACAATAAAAGAAGATTATTCCACAAGAATATCTGAGCTTGAACATGTAACAGGACAAGTGATTAGGGAATACGAGGAAGAAACGCAGTCTTCTGAGGTAGCCGGATTAGTAGAAAAAAGTATTCTATATGCTGTCGGAACCAGATGCGGGTTTGATATATCAGAACCAGATAGTGACTTAAGTGTCATTATGAATTATCAGGATGAAGATATAATCTACCGCATAGGAAGTCTTGTAAGTGATGTCTCCTGTGATGTTTTAAGGGATTTATCAAGAAACCTTGCAAAGATGGAAAACAAAAAAAGGAGAGATAGCAATGACAGAATTAACTTACAGGGAAGTGAACGGACTTCTCTATCCGAATCTCGAAGTGGAAGTGCAGGAGAACCAGACAGAAGCGTTGGGCAAATACGGTCAGATGGCACTGAATTATCTGTTGGAGAATCACAAGAGCCGATACAACTCACTTTACCGCTTTGGCAAGCTTTGGGAGAAGCTGACAGAAGTGAACGAGCAGGCATATCAGATGCTGGATCAGATCATGGAGGATTACTTGAAAAAGAATCCGCCAAAAGACAAGAATTCCACCATAGAGATGTGGAAACTGAGAGAACAGGCGAAGATGAGAGCCGAGGAAATCGTATTGCAGGAAGTAGTGTATCAGTTTCATTAGAAGATAGCGAACTACAACAAGAATTAGATGAAATCAATCATATGGGAAATAACGATAGGGAAGCCAGGAATTATCAGGCTTCCCTTTTCAGTAATAAAAAAGAGGACGCAGATTTTAAGTACACCTATATGGAACCCAAGCAGGAAGCAGTGATACCGCATGAATATATCGTTGAAACGTTGCTTCATGGAAGTGGATTTTCAGGAGGTAAACAACGTATTTATGAATTGTTCCAGGAAGTCAGTGAACCAAAAGAACGTGCCAGCCGTATTAAGAAGGAATATGGTCAAGGTGGTGCCGGATGGCCAATTAAAGGGTATGGACTTCATGGTTATGATAGCTTCAAATCTCAAGGGCTAAGACTTCAGTGGAAAGATGAAGAAGGTGAAAAGGAAGGATATATTAGCTGGTCAGCAATTGAAAAGGAAATCTCAATGCTCATAATGTCTGGAGAATATTATCAGCCACCGGTTAAATCTTTCGATGATTTTGAAGAAGGGGAAGTGTTTTTAGAAGAACCCTTTAAAAAAGAGAAGCTGACGGATGCTGAGATTGAGACCATATTAGAAGCAGACAGGAGACTGGCTGAGGAACGTTATGAAGCAGAGCAGCAGGAAAAAGAATTTGCAAATATTCCTTCTCAACAGATCGAAATGATGGTAAAAGGTGTTGAGAGTGATGCCAAGCCTGATAAAATAGATTTTCAGTATGATAATCTCTGGGATATGCCAGCTGCTGGAACAAAGACCAGATACAAATGGAATATCAATGCAATAAAAGTTTTAAAGCAGATTGAAGAAGAGAACCGTTTTGCTACGAGTGAAGAGCAAACAGTTCTCTCTTTTTATGTTGGCTGGGGTGGGATTCCAAATGCATTTAATCAAGAGGATCCTTCTTGGAAAAACGAATATACGGAATTAAAGAATCTGCTGAGTGACGATGAGTACACAGCAGCCAGGGCAAGCGTCAACAATGCGTTTTATACTGACCGAAGGATTGTAGCTGCGATGTATCAGGCATTGAATCGGTTTGGATTTGTCAAAGGTAATATCTTAGAACCATCCATGGGAATTGGCAACTTTTTCGGTGCATTGCCTGATAACATGAGCCAAAGCAAGCGGTATGGTGTAGAAGTAGATTCTATTTCAGGACGTATGGCAAGACAGCTTTATCAGAGTGCAAATATCCAGATAAACGGATATGAGAAAACTACCTTTTCTGATAATTTTTTTGATGTAGCAATTGGAAATGTACCTTTTGGAGATTACAAATTATTTGATCCAAAGTATAACAGCAATAACTTCCGTATACATGACTACTTTTTTGCAAAAACCTTAGATCAGGTGAGGCCGGGAGGACTGATTGCATTTATCACGTCAAAAGGAACGATGGATAAGGCAAATCCCGCAATCAGAAAGTACATTGCAAAAAGGGCGGAATTGATTGGTGCTATTCGATTGCCTAATACTGCGTTTAAAGCTAGTGCGGGCACGGATGTAACCAGTGATATTCTCTTTCTACAGAAAAGAGAAAGAATGATAGAAATAGAGCCTGACTGGGTGCATTTGGGATATGCGGAGAATGGAATCCCGGTAAATCAGTATTTTGTAAATCATCCAGATATGATACTTGGACATATGGAATATGACACCAGAATGTTTGGAGAGGAAAGTAAATATACCACCTGTGTGAATGATGATCTAAATCTGGATTTGTACGATGCAATTATGAAAGCCATAAGAAATATGGAAGCATCAATAGTGGATTATGAGCCCTCGGAGGAAGAAGAAAAAGCGGGAGAGGTAATTCCAGCTAATCCAGACGTAAGAAACTTTACTTATACATTTGTAGAAGACAAGCCTTATTATCGTGAAAATTCCATCATGCGAAGAGTTGAAGTATCCGATGCGGTGTTAGCAAGAATGAAAGGAATGGATGATATCAGAAGAGTGACCAGAGAATTAATCGCTATCCAGAGCGAAGGCTGTTCGGAGGAAAAATTAAAGGAGAAGCAAAAAGAGCTAAATGATATATATGATGTGTTTACCAAGAAATATAAGGAAATAACCAGTCAGAGTAATAGCAGAGCATTTCGAGATGACAGTGATTACCCACTTCTATGTTCGTTAGAAGTAGTAGACAATAATGGTACCTTTGGGGAAGAAACAAGAGTTACAAAGGCAGATATCTTTTATAAGCAGACAATTAAGCCAAGAGTTGTAATCGAAAAAGTAGAAACTGCGGTGGAAGCACTGAATGTCAGTATCAATGAATATGGAAAGGTTAATCTTTCATTTATGCTTAGCATTTACCAGCCGGATATTTCAGATTCCATGGAAAAACTCCCGGAAGGATCAACCTTATCCGAAATTGCAAAGGCTGACTTAGCGCGAGCCAAGCTGATGGAAGAATTACAGGGGCTGATATTCTTAGAACCGATGGAATATAACGAGAACAATTTAAGCGCAGGGTGGAAGGCAGCAGATGAATATCTGTCAGGGAATGTAAGAGAAAAACTTCGGATTGCAAAAGCATATGCGTCTAACTTACCAGAGTTATTTGGAGTTAATGTAGCATCCCTTGAAAAGGTACAGCCCAAGGATCTGGATGCTTCTGAAATCAAGGTGCGAATTAGTACGGCATGGATTGAGACAAGAGATTATGAATGGTTTATTTATGAGCTATTAAAGACTCCAAGAAGAGCACAGGCAGTGAGGAGCAAGTATTATAACAGCGGAATTCAGGTAAAGCTTAACACGTATAATATGAATTGGTTTATTGAAAATAAGTCACAGGATAAGTTCTCGATATCAGCAACAAAGACGTATGGAACCAGCCGGATGGATGCGTATACCATTTTTGAAGAAAGCCTCAATCTGCGGACAGTTACCGTTAGAGACCGTGTGGAAGAGCCAGATGGCAGTGTACACTATGTTTTGAATAAGAATGAGACAATGCTTGCCAGAGAAAAGCAGAATGCTATTAAGGAAGCGTTTAAAAGCTGGATATGGAGCGAGCCGGACCGGCGAACTAAGTATGTGGAATATTATAATGAGACCTTTAATAATACAAGACTTAGGGAATATGATGGATCACACCTTACCTTTCCGGGTATGAATCCAGAGATTGCGTTAATGCCACATCAAAAGAATGCGATTGCCAGGATCATTATGGGTGGGAATACATTATTGGCGCATTGTGTCGGAGCTGGAAAGTCATTTGAAATGATTGCAGCCTGTATGGAACAAAAAAGGTTAGGTATAGTGAATAAGCCAATGTTAGTAGTTCCTAAGCCTTTGATTGAACAGATGGCAAGTGAGTTTTTAAGGCTTTATCCTTCGGCAAATATCTTGGTTGCAACCCAAAGAGACTTTGAGAAAAGCAGACGACAGCGCTTTATATCGCGGATTGCAACTGGGGAATATGATGCAATTATTATGAGCCACAATCAGTTCGAAAAGATTCCTATTTCATCAGAGCGTAAGAGTAGAATGTTGCAAGAACAAGTGGATGAAATATCGGCTTCCATTGAGGATATGAAAGATCAGAATGGAGAACGTTGGACAGTAAAACAGATGGAAAGCCAAAAAAAGAAACTAGAAGAGCAGTTGTTATCCTTATCCGATGAATCTAGAAAAGATAACCTTATTAACTTCGAAGATCTTGGTGTTGACTGCATTATGGTGGATGAAGCACATGGGTATAAGAACCTCGCCATATTCAGCAAGATGAACAATGTCAGTGGAATCAGTAGCTTTGGCGCAAAAAAGTCAACGGACATGCAGCTAAAATGTCAGTATTTGAATGAGATCAATGACGGCAAAGGAATTGTATTTGCAACAGGAACGCCAATCAGCAATACGATGTGTGAACTATATGTTATGCAGCAATATTTGCAAAAGGATGCATTGGAGCGCTGTGGAATCCACCATTTTGATTCCTGGGCGGCTAATTTTGGGGAAGTGACTACTGCATTGGAGCTTACGGTAGAAGGAAGCGGGTATCGATTTAAGAGCAGGTTCAATAAGTTTACCAATCTACCGGAACTCATGACGATGTTTAAGGAGATTGCAGATATTCAAACTCCAGATATGCTTCAACTTCCGGTGCCAAAGTTAAAGGATGGAGCTTATAAGATAATTGAGAGTGAGCCGGACTGGTATGTGAAAACAGTTATGGAGGATTTTGTGATCAGAGCAGAAGCTATTCGAAACGGAAATGTGGATCCTAGCGAAGATAACTTCTTGAAGATTACGAATGAGGCAAGGCTACTTGGAACCGATGCCAGATTGCTGGATAGGACGGCACCTAACAATCCGGATGGAAAGTTAAATAAGGTAGTCGAAAATGTGGTAAGAGAATATGAGCAGGCGAAAAAAGATGGTATTATAGGAAATCAGCTGGTTTTTTCTGATATTGGTACACCGGGAGGCGGTAAGGACTTTACGGTATATGATTATCTGAAAGATGAGCTGGTAAAGAGAGGCATCCCGGCCGAAGAGATTGCATTTATACACTCTGCAAAATCGGACGTACAAAGGGATGCCTTATTTAAAGAGATGCGAAATGGAAGCAAAAAGATTCTGATTGGCTCGACGGATAAATGTGGAACAGGTGTCAATGTACAGAATCATCTGATTGCACTCCATCATGTGGATTGTCCCTGGAAACCAAGCTCCATCGAACAAAGAGAAGGGCGTATCCTTCGGCAGGGAAATAAAAATGAAGAAGTATCGATTTACCGTTATGTCACAAAAGGAACTTTTGATGCTTATAGTTGGGGAATCGTTGAGAACAAACAGCGATTTATCTCACAGGTTATGACAAGCAAATCGGTATCTCGTACCTGTGAGGATATTGATGAGGCAGTATTATCCTTTGCAGAGATTAAGGCAATCGCGACAGGAAATCCATTAATCAAAGAGAAAATGGAGATTGATAATGATGTGCAGAGGCTGAAACTTTTAAAAGCTTCTTTTGACAGCCAAAGATACAGCTTACAGGATAACTTTATGATTCGCTATCCGAAACTTATCAAAGCAGCTACCGAAAAGTTAGTCTGTGTCATGGAAGATATGAAGCTTCGTGATGAAATGCTGATAAAAGAACCAAAGTTTGCAATCACTCTTCATAATGCAACATTTGATGACAGAGTCGATGCGGGTACGGTATTTTTAAAGGAGGTAAGTGATTGTAAGACCGGTAATACCTGTACGGTTGGATATTTTAAAGGATTTGAGTTAGCGGTGGAGAAGAATTTTATGGGATGCAATTATATGATTCTTCGGGGCAAGACGGAGTATAAAGCAGAGCTCAGTACAAGCCCGGTGGGTAATATGGTGAAGCTAGAGAATCTTTTTAATGGACTGGCAGAAAATAAAGAGTTCCTTCAAAAGAAGATTGAAGAGTATGAAAGAGATAAAGCGCAGTCACAGTTGGAGTATAACAAGCCTTTTTCCCATGGTCAGGAATTAAAGGATAAGTTGGCAAGGCAGTTTGAACTGAATACACAGCTTGACATGGAAAATGGAAAAATAGAGGATGTTGACCTTGGCTGTAAGGGGGATATCGGGGAAAAATCGGAAGACCAGACAAATGTGGCAGAAGATAAACCAGATTATGGGAAGGGCAGCCGATAGAAAATATTTCAGGGATTACCATAGTGGTAGTCCCTGTTTTTTCTATGTGAGAAAAGTAGTTAAGAAGCTAGAAAAATTGGTTAGTGGCTACATAAGTAGCAGAATGGAGGATTTTATGAAGTGCACAATTAAAGTAAATGAAGTAAAGAACAATGAAGGAAGTTTAAAAGGATTTGCCACGGTTACTTTTGGAGAAAGCTTCAAAGTAACAAATATTGCAATCTTAGAGGTAGGCGATGGAAGAATGTTTGTATCAATGCCAAGATATAAAACAAATCAAAAGGATGAAAATGGAAAAGAGATTTATAAGGATATCTGCAATCCGATTACAAAGGAGTTTCGGGAAGAATTGTATCAGGATATTATTACTGAATTTGTTAATCGTAATGAAAAGAACCAGGTTAAGTCAGAAAATGAAGCGCTCATGCCAAAGATAACAGTATCTGTGTCGCCATATGAAAAAGAAGGTAGCAATATGAAGGCGCTTGCTAGAGTGGTGTTGGATGATTGCTTTGTTGTAAATAATATTACGATTCTTGAAGGAAAGAATGGAATTAACTTTGTAGCAATGCCAGGTTATAAGACGAACCAGAAGGATGAACAAGGCAAGGATATTTTTAGAGATATTTGTTATCCCGTGACGGCAGAGTTTCGGGAGAAGCTATATGAAGATGTGTTGGAAGGTTATGGGAAGGTGGTTAAGGAGATAGCAGGAAAAATGCTGGAGACGGGACAAGAAAAGATGGAAGATACTAAAATAAGAAATAAAATAAAAGATAGAAATGTATAAATTTTAGAAATTATTGTAAGATAATCATTAAACAGGATATTTATAAGGGACTCGAAAGAGGAATATTCTGTCCTGCAAATGAGAAGAGGCGCAGGAGTATGAGGGGGCATTATAAAGGGACAAATTTTTGAATATATATGAATCAATAGATAAAAGGTACTGCTATATCTAAATAGCAGTGCCTTTTTGTACGTTTCAGTGAAGAATCAAGCTAGATGCAAAGTTTGAAGCAACATGCCACATTTATGTAACGGATAATAATATTACAACTTATATGATGAAAGGGTGAAGTTTACAAATGCTGCAGTTATTTGCAATTGTTTTCAACACCGGAATATCGGTTTTCTGTTACCGGACTGGTGGGGGGATACACGATAATTAATTTTGCCCTTTTGGGGTAAAAAGAATATAAATTTCTTTGCTTTAAGATAGTAGAAAATCTAGATTCTTGAATGAGTATGGACTTTTTTAGACAAGTAATAACATGGGCGATAAAAAAGACACAAACATGATATAACAGGAGCGGATTTTAAAATATACTCTTTTCATAAGATCACTGGAATATACATTTCTCACAGTGAAATCAGGAGGTTAATATGAGTAAAAAAGAAAAAGATGCAAACAGTGTTGGATTCAAATCGTATTTTGGAACATCTACCATGGGACTCACAGATGGATTTACCAATGCGTTAATGACATCGTTCTTCATGATTTATCTAACCGATTATGCAGGACTTGGCGCTATGGGGGCAATCATTGGAAGTACAATTTTATTGGTAGCCAGAATTTTTGATGCAGTCAATGATCCATTAGAAGGCTGGATCATGGATAGAGCTAAAGTTGGTCGTAATGGTAAATATAAACCATTTATTATGTTGTCTATCATAATGTCGGGAATTGGTGTGAGCTGTTTGTTCTTTACACCGTCAGGTGCAAACATGATATTAATTTTTATCTGGATAATTGTGTTCTATCTCATCTATGATATTGGAGCGTCATTCTATGCACCAAATCTGATTTTTAGAACATTATCATTAGACTCTAATGTACGTGGTAAATTAATGATTGGACCTCGTCTTTTATCTATGATAGTAGGGATGCTTACAGCTGGATTGATTGCTATTGTTAATGCGGTAAATGGTGCTCTTGGTAACATGCATCTTGCGTTTGGTATTACGGTAGTCGTTGGAGTTGTTATATTTTCTATAATATCACTTTTGGGAATATCTTTGATAAAAGAAAGATACCATGGTATTGAAAGTGAAGACAAAAGTGAGCGAGTTAAGATTACAGACTTTTTCTTACTATTGAAGGATAACGGGGCACTACGAATCCATATATTGTCAATGGCATTTAGCGGATTTATCTGGACCTTTTTGTTTGCAACTGCAATATACTATATCAAGTGGGGACTTTGTACCAATCTCTCTACAGGCGCGGTTGATGCAGCTGCATATGGAACATATTCCATGATTGCTTCCATGATGATGTTTGTTCCATTGCTAGTTGGAACGATAATCGCAGCACCAATTATGAAACGTTTTTCTAATCCAATGTCATTTTATCGATTTCTGTTATTAGTACAGGCAATTCCATGTGGTGTGTTATGTCTGCTTCATTTTACTGGAATACTGGCTATGATTCCAATGTTATTCTTTGTATGTACTGGTATCACAGCTACTGCTATTGGATGTGGATTTATGCCAGGTGGAACCATTGAAATCGAATGTATGGATTATGAAATATATAAAAATGGGAAAGATCGTTCAGCACTTTGTAATTCTTGTTTTAAGTTCTTGAATAAAGCGCAAGGTGCAGTGGCTAACGCACTAATTGGATTTTTACTAATTGCAATAGGTTATGTTGTTGACTCAAAAACTGGTGATTATGCTGGAGATATCCTCCAGATGCCGTCTATGTTAACTGGATTCATTATTATTATGGGGCTGATTCCATTCTTCTGTGGTCTTATTGCATGGTTCATAACAAAGAAATATCCAATAACAAATGAGATGCGTGAGGACATGAAAGTCAAATTAAATAAATAATTAATTCACAAATTTGGGAGGGGCTTATGTCGCCGCCTGCTGTTTTAACAATAAAAGAGGCTAATACAAATTTAAGAAGGATGTGGAATATCGAATGAAAGATTATTTTAATTATAATAATAAAGTGTGTGTAGTAACAGGGGCTTCTTCTGGAATGGGAAAAGCTACTGCCGAGTTACTCGTTGATATGGGAGCCAAAGTTTATGCACTTGATGTAAACGAGTATAAAGGAAATGGAATTGAAGCTTTTTTAAAAGTGAATCTTGCAGATAAAGAATCTATAGATCAGGCTTTTAAGTGTTTGCCTGATAAAATTGATAATTTCTTTGGTATAGCGGGCTTGTCAGGAACGAGAACGGATTATATGACAACATTTAATGTTAATTACACAGCAAATTTATATATTTGTGAAAACTATTTAAAAACACGAATGGTAAACGGAGGTGCAATTACGTTAGTCACATCTATGTCAGGTGTGGCATGGAAAGAACATCTTGATGAGTGTAATTATATCCTTTGCTTGACGGGGTGGGAAGAAGTGCAGGAAAAGATGGTAGAATTAGTGAATGTTGATTTTCCGACAACACATGCTTACCTGTATTCGAAACGATTGGCAAATGCTTACTCCTGTAAAGCTTCTATCGAGTTTGCAAAATTAGGTGTTCGAGTAAATGCTGTACTTCCGGGAAGTGCTGATACAGGAATGAAAGCAGAATTCGCAGTAATGGCAGGAGGTTTGGATAATCTGGTAAACTACGCAGGAATGGCAGGCAGACTTGCATCAAGTATGGAAATTGGTTATCCACTTGTATTCCTTGGAAGTGACATGGCTTCCTTTATTAGTGGAGAAGAGTTAATTGTGGATTATTGTGATAACGCAATGATGAAATTGAAAATAAAACCAGAAGTATGTGGTGCGAATGCATTTTAAAAAGGAATGAAAAAAAGGAGTAGATAGAATGGCAAAAATATATGCAACAAAAAATCCGAAAATGTGCCAGCGTGAAAAAATCAACATGGAGCGTTCGAGAAAAATAGCATCACAAGGAATGGTTTTGCTTGAAAATGATGGTGTTTTACCAATCGAAAGTCATATAAACAAAATAGCTGTTTACGGAAGTGGAGTTAGGCGTACTGTAAAAGGTGGTACGGGTTCAGGAGACGTTAATTCACGCATGGTTGTGAATGTAGAGCAGGGATTGATAGATGCAGGATTTCTTGTTACAACGGGTGAATGGCTTGATCGATATGATGTAAAATGTAAGATTTACTTTGATGCTTATATGGATAAGCTTAATAAGATTTTAAGCGAGAAAGGAACCGCAGGATTTACAGATATTCTTGCGGATCCTTATCGTGATCCGGATGTCCTTGAAATTACACAGCAGGACATTAATTCATCAGATACAGACGTTGCAATTTATGTGCTTGCCCGCACTTCTGGAGAGGGGAAGGATCGAAACCTGGGACCCGGAGATTACGAATTGTCAAAGAATGAGCTGCAGAATATTGAAATGATTGCTGAATCTTATAAAAAAACAATTGTCATATTAAATGTTGGCGGCGTGATTGATACAAAAGTTTTTCGATACACCGATGGGATTAATGCAGTTCTATTAATGAGTCAGGCTGGAAATATTAGTGGCTGGGCACTTGCAGATGTTCTGACCGGAAAGGTGACACCATGTGGACATCTGGCTGCAACATGGGCAGAAAATTACTTGGATTATCCTTGTGCGGACAAATTTAGCTATATGAATGGAAATATCGATGATGAATATTACGAAGAAGGAATTTATGTGGGATATCGCTATTTTGATTCTTTTGGAGTAAAACCAGCATATCCATTCGGATATGGAGGATCATATACAACATTTTCATTACAAACAAAGAGTGTCTCTATTTGTGGGAATAATGTAGAAGTACAGGTGGCTGTTTCAAACATTGGGAAAGAGTTTTCTGGCAAAGAAGTGGTACAGGTATATTATTCTGCTCCAGAGGGAAGTGTGAAAAAAACTTATCAGGAATTGGCTGGATTTGCAAAAACAAATGAACTGGCACCAGGGGAGAGTCAGGTTGTAAAAGTTGTTTTTCGGATTCAATCTATGGCTTCCTATGTCGAAAGTCGTGCAGCATATATTCTTGATACAGGAAAGTACTATATCAGAGTTGGAAACCATTCCAGAAATACACATATTGCAGCAGCTTTAAAAATCGAACAGGAAATAATAGTTGAAGTGCTGAAAAACAAATTGGTCTCAGACTATGAACTGAAACAATTATCTGCTCAAGAAGTCTCTTTTTATACTTATCAGGAAGAGAAAGAGGAAAAGAAAAATGCACTTGTTCTTGAAGTTATTGAATCTACAATTCCCACACATGAGGTGTGTTATGGCATTGAAAAAAGACCAGTATCTAAAGCGGAGCACACAATAGCATTTGATATGGTATTGGCTGGAAAGTCAGAATTGCATGAACTGGTTGAGCAACTTACTGTGCAGGAAATGGCAGAAATCTGTGTAGGCACTGCACGTGGTGGATTTGGTAGCACATCTATTATTGGCGCAGCTTCTACCGCTTGTCCAGGTGCAGCTGGAGATACAACATCTTTATTGACGGAATCTAAGGGAATTCCGAATATTGTACTTGCGGATGGTCCAGCAGGCCTTCGATTATCGAAATCATTTGTAACAGATAACAAAGGAAATATTATTCCAGGCTTGGGGGAATCAGCTTTTGGAGGAACGGAATCATTATTTGGGGTTGTACCACCTAAGAGACCGGAAGATGCAGTTGATTATTACCAATATTGTACTGCCATACCGATTGCAACAATGTTGGCTCAAACATGGGATCAATCTATGATCGAAGAAGCCGGGGATATCGTTGGTGAAGAAATGGAAGAGTTCGGTGTAACCCTATGGTTAGCTCCTGGTATGAATATACAGAGGAATCCACTGTGTGGACGGAATTTTGAATATTATTCTGAAGATCCATTTCTTGCAGGAGTATGTGCAGCGGCAGATACCAGAGGCGTGCAAAAACATCCGGGATGTGGGACAACCATTAAGCACTTTGCCTTAAATAATCAGGAAGATAATAGAGCTCATAATAATGCTCATTGCGGAGAACGTGCAATTCGAGAAATATATCTGAAAGGATTTGAAATTGCGATAAAAGACGCACATCCACTTTCCGTAATGAGCTCCTATAATCTGCTGAATGGTGAACATACTGCAAATAGTTATGATCTCTTAACTTCAATTCTTCGGGATGAATGGAAGTTTGAAGGAATTGTAATGACTGATTGGGGAACGACTGGGGGCGGGGATATGACGCCTATAACAGGAACAAAATATGGTTATTCAAGTGCTGTGGGCTGTATCAAAGCAGGAAATGATTTAATTATGCCAGGAAGCCAACAGGATGTTGATGCAATCGTAAATGCAATTGAAAATCCGGAAAGTGAAACAAAATATCCTATTTTTAAAACGGATTTGCAACGTTGTACAGAAAGAATTTTAAGAGTGATTTTGGAAAGTACCAAAGAGCAAAGAATTAGATAAGAAATCTGTCGTTGTTATGGAAAAATGGATTATAATAAAGTGGAGACACAATATGATAGCATAGAATATATGGATACTGTGACGAAATCTGGTATAGAAAGAGGCGTGAAACTCTCGCGCAAGGTGAAAATATATGGAAATGGAGCGCTTTCAAATTATTTATGATATCTTTGGAATTCCAGTTTTTATTTGGAATGGACACGAGAAGAAACAGGTTCCAGAAGAAACCATGTTTTCATCTCCGGTACGATATGACCCCGAATTTCAGACAGAAATCGAGAAAATGGCTAGGATGGAAGAAAAGCCTTTTATTTATCTGGAAAATGATGCAGTATTTTATGGAATTTTCCATGATAAGGATAATAATTTCTATTGCCTTGGTCCGGTATCAAGAAAAAAAATAGGGAAGACGGAAGCAAATGAATATGGGAAACACCATCATATTGTAATGCCCTTTTCCATATCAAAAAATGGGCTAGGTATAATGACAAAAGTGTTGGCACTTCTTAGTCTAGATTTGTTGGGAATCCGCGTTCCGTATTCGAATATTTCAATTAAAAGTGAAGATGTACATTCAGTAGAATGGAGTTCTGAGGAAAATTATGAAACCTATCTTCTTTTACAATCCGAAAATGACCGGGAGCATGGAACTGGAATCGCTTTTGAGAATAGATTCATGGAAATAGTAAAAAACGGTGATGTGGAAGCAATGAAGGAAGCCCTGAGCGGTAATACCCCAGACATAAGCAATATAGGAGAAGTCACATCGGATAATAGCCGACAGATGGAGTATCTAGTCATTATCCTGTTAACTTTAATCACCAGAGCAGCTGTAGAGGGTGGCATGAGTCCGGAGGATGCCTATACTACTGGAGATATCTATCTTCGGGAAATTGAAGAATGTAAAAGGAATGCAGCGAAGCTAACGATGCTTGGAACGAAAGCACAAATTGAATTTACGGAAAAAGTAAGGCAGGCGAAAAACCAGAGAAGCCAAAATGTATATATTAATAAATGTAAGGATTACATTGCAAAGAATTTACGAAAAGATATAAAAGTAAGTGAGATTGCTCCTAAACTTGGAATCAGTCGGGCGTATTTGACACACAAATTTTCTGAGGCCGAAGGGATTACAATACAGCAGTATATTATGAAAGAACGATGTGAACATGCAGGAAATCTTTTGAAGTACTCAGACTATCCAATTTCCTTGATTTCGGAATACTTTGGATTTTCTTCCCAGAGCCATTTTGGAGCAAGCTTTAAGAAGATCTTTGGAATGACTCCGAATGAATATCGAATTTTACATTCGCGTTAAAAAGATGCTTTTTAAGACTATAAAGTATCAAAGGTGCTTTACTTGGTGCAGTGAAGGGATAAAGAAGAAAATTGATTAATAAAGCCAATTGTAAAAATAGAAAATGTAGGAGATAGTATATGAAAAAAGAATTTAATCAAGGATGGACCTTTCAAAAAGAAAATAATTGGGTAAAGGTTACACTTCCCCATGATGCTATGCTGGCAGAGGCGAGAACTGCGGAGGCAAAAGGAGCAAACGCTTGTGGATTCTTCCCAGGAGGAAGCTACACATATCAGAAAGAATTTGAACTTTCAAAAGAAGAGGTGGAAAAGCATCTTTCCATGGAATTTGAAGGTGTATATAAAAATGCAAGGATATTTGTAAATGGAAGGGAGGTAAGATTTGTTGCATACGGATATATATCATTTTTGATTTCACTGGATGAATTCATTCAGCCAGGCAAAAATGTGGTACGGGTAGAAACCGATAACCTTCAACAGCCGGATAGCAGGTGGTATAGCGGTGCAGGAATTTATCGGCCAGTGTGGCTACATGTACAGAATAAAAAATATATTCAAATAAATGGAATAGAAATCACAACGACAGCCTATGACCCAGCACAGATTCAGATTTGTACCAAACATAGTGGTGGAGAAGTTACAGTTGAGATACGTGATGACAAGAATGAAATTGTGGCATTTGGAAGCGGTGACCATATTGATTTGGAAATCCAAAATGCAAAGCTTTGGAGTGAGAATCATCCAGATATGTATACCGCAAATGTGACATTGATGGATGGGGAGAAAGTATTGGAGTGCGTAGAAGAAAGATTTGGAATTCGGGGAATCTCATGGAATAAAGATGGTCTTTTTATTAATGGGGAAAAAACATTACTCAGAGGAGGATGCATTCACCACGATAATGGAATTCTTGGGGCATGCGAGTATGATGAAAGTGCAGAACGAAAAATCCGTATTTTAAAAGAAAGTGGTTTTAATGCCATTCGAAGTGCGCATAATCCTTGCTCTAAAGCAATATTAAGAGCTTGTGATAAGTATGGCATGTACATAATGGATGAAACATGGGATATGTGGTATAAGAAAAAGAGTGCATATGATTACGCAAATGATTTTATGAAGTATTATGAGGATGATATAAGAGCAATTGTGGAAAAAGATTTCAATCATCCTTCTGTTATTATGTATTCCATTGGGAATGAAGTGAGCGAGCCTGCGGAAGAAAAAGGTGTTGCACTTGCAAAAGAGATGGTAGAACTTTTTCATGAGCTGGATAGTACCAGGGCAGTTACAGGGGGATTTAATCTTATGATCATTGCCAATGCCGCAAAAGGGAAATCCATGTACAAAGAAGATGGTGGTCTTGACGAATCCGAGAGCAAGGATATGTCAGGTATGAATAGTACAATGTTTAATATGATGACATCTATGGTTGGAAGCAGTATGAATAAAGCGGCTAATGGAAGGAGGGCAGATCTTGCTGTCTCGCCAGTATTAGACGTGTTGGATATTGCAGGTTATAATTACGCGTCTGGACGCTATAAGGAAGACCAGATGCTTCATTCAGAACGTTTGATTTTTGGTAGTGAGACGTTCCCGCAGGATCTGTCGAAAAACTGGTCAATGGTCGAAGAACAATCAAATTTAATCGGTGATTTTATGTGGACAGCATGGGATTATCTAGGTGAAGCTGGTTTAGGTGCATGGTCTTATTATTCCGATGCAAAAGGCTTTTTTAAGCCTTATCCATGGCTTTTAGCAGATACTGGCGTATTTGATATCCTTGGCAATCCAAATGGTGAAGCTCTATGGGCAAAAACAATCTGGGAAAAGTGCGTGGAACCAGAAATTGCAGTTGGACCATGCAACCAGCCAAAGAAAACTTTGATTAAGGCTGCCTGGAGAGGAACAAATGCAATTCCTTCTTGGAGCTGGATGGACTGTGAAATGAATAAAGCGGTGGTCGAAGTATATTCCAGCGCACCATATATAGAACTTTTGATTAACGGAAAGCATGTTAAGAAAAAGAAAACAAAGAGTATGCGAGCTATCTTTGATGTACGGTATATGTCAGGAGAAGTGGAAGCAAGGGCATATGATTGCTCTGGTAAACTACTTTCTAGTAAGAAAATGAAATCCGCAGAGAAAGAACTGAGAATTGGACTGAAGTGTGAAAAGCAGAAAGTGACACCTGGCGAAATAATATATATGGATGTAACGATTGAGGATCATAATGGAGTGGTAGAATCCAATTGTGATGAAAAAATAAACATGAAAGTTACCAATGGTACTCTATTAGGCTATGGAAGTGCGAATCCGAGAACTGAGGAGGGATATTTATCCGATTCATGTACCACTTATTATGGGCATGCATTGGCAGTCATACGTGCAGAAAAAACAGAAACAATTGTTGTTGAAGTGTCTAGTATCAAATTGCCGGGAGCCAAAACAGAAATTATATGTAGCAATGAGTTTGAAAAGGGATGAATTTAATAAAGGAGAGGTCATGAAATACTATTGCAATCCAGTGAATATCAATTATCGATATCAATTTAATATCGACCCAAGAAAAAATGAATTGTATATTAATAGAGAAGCTGCAGATCCATCTATGATATTTTTTCATGGAACATATTACATTTTTGCATCTATGACTTTGGGAGTATGGACTTCCAAGGATCTTGTGAATTGGGAGAATCATCGTCTTCCAGAGACTTTGCCATTGTATGATTATGCGCCAGATGTGCGGATTATGGGCAATTATCTTTATCTTAGCGCTTCCAAGAATGATACGAACTGCAGTCATTTCCGGACTATGGATATTCTGAATGGACCATACGAAGAATTACCCGGAACATTTCCGTTCTGGGATCCAAACATGTTCGTGGATGAAGATGAACGTGTTTATTTCTACTGGGGATGTACAAATACTGCGCCAGTTTATGGCGTGGAATTAGACCCGGAGACGATGAATCCAATCGGAGAGAAGAAGGAATTAATCTTTGGAAATCCGTGGACAAAAGGATTTGAGAGAATTGGAGAAGATAATGCTTTCTATCCAAAATCAGAGGAAGAGATCGATGCAGCGTTGCAGGGTTTCATTTCCATGCAAGGTAGTACTATGGATCAGGTACCACAGGAGCTGCTTCCAATGTTACGAGGAATGTTCAGTCAGAAACCATATATTGAGGGTGCCTGGATGGACAAATTCCAGGGAAGATATTACTTGCAGTATGCATGCCCGGGAACGGAATATAATACCTATGCAGATGCGGTCTATGTAGGTGACAACCCGTTAGGACCATTTACATTAGCGGAGAATAATCCATATTCCTATCACCCAGGTGGATTTATGCCAGGAGCCGGACACGGTTCGACAATGAGAGATCTCTATGGGAATCTATGGCATACAGCAACCATGAGAATCAGCGTGCAGCACAATTTTGAACGCAGAGTTGGAATCTGGCCAGCTGGAGTCGATGCAGAGGGTGAACTGTTCTGTAATCAGAGATATGGAGATTGGCCATGTGCAGTGTCTGGTGGACGAGAGAATCCATGGCGAGATCCATCATGGTTTCTGTTAAGCTATCATAAATCGGTAAAAGTATCTTCCTTCTGTGAGGGTAAAGGTGCAGAGAACGCAGTAGATGAAAATGCGCAGACTTGGTGGAGAGCTGCAAAAGCAGATCCAGGCCAATGGATCGAACTGAATCTGGAGAAGAAGTATTCGGTTAATGCCATTCAGATTAATTTTGCAGATGATAAGATTGATATTCTGATTCCGGGTGAACTGAGAGGCAAAGACCAGCCTAGATATATCGAAGAAAGAGATATGGTCACCCGTTGGAAACTAGAAGGTTCCCTTGATGGAAAAACCTATTTTATACTGGAAGATAAAACGAATGTGAAGACAGATCTGTCCCATGACCTGGTGGTAATCGAAGAGGGAGTAGAAGTGCAGTATGTGCGCTTAACCATTCTTGAGGTTCCTTATCAGCAGAATCCTTGTATTTCCGGATTCCGTGTTTTTGGAATCGGAGATGGAACGAAACCTGAGATTCCGGAATATAAAGCTACGTGTGAGAATGACCTAGATCTAATGGTTAAGATTGCAAAGAGTGATGCGGTTGGCTACAATATTTTGTGGGGATCAACCCCTGATAAATTGTATCACAGTTATCTTACCTATCAGAATACACAAAGAATTGGAGCACTTGTCAAAGAACGCGAGTATTACGTTCGGGTGGATGCTTTCAATGAAAGTGGAATTACCAAGGGTAAAACAGTAAAGTTGATAAGGGAGTAACTGTATGAAGAAAAAGATTGGAAAGAGAATTGCTATGATTGTTGGAATCATATTTATTGTACTCATAATTTTAAGTGGTCTGGGATATCTGTTTCGGGATCAGATTGTGAATCTATCATTTACTAAAAAACCAGGCAACGCGGACATTTATCACTTGGAGAATGTAGAGCCGAATGAGAAAAGTGGATTGAAAGGAAAGACGCTGCTTTTCCTTGGAAGTTCTGTGACCCGGGGAAGCGCAGCACTTAACGTATCTTTTATAGATTACATGGAGCGGATTGATGAAATCACTGTGGTAAAAGAAGCGGTATCGGGGACAACGCTGGTAACAGAGGATGAGAACTCCTACATTCCACGCATGGAAGCAATGGATTCAGAAATTCAGGCAGACTGTTTTGTGTGCCAGTTATCAACCAATGATGCGACAAAAGGCAAACAACTTGGAACTATAGCAGACAGCTTTGAACGTGCTGATTTTGACACTACCACTGTTGCTGGAGCCATCGAATATATTATTTCCTATGCTCAGGATACCTGGAATTGCTCGGTGGTATTCTACACTGGAACCAGATTTGACAGTGAAGAATATTCCCAGATGGTAGATTTACTACTGGAGATTCAACAGAAATGGGGAATCGGAGTAATTGACTTGTGGAATGACGCTGACATGAATGCAGTAAGCGAGGAAGATTATGATCTGTTCATGGTGGATTCAATTCATCCGTCCCAAGCAGGATATCTGGAGTGGTGGACACCGAAATTTGAAAGTTATCTGACGGAGTATTTGCAAGCAGAGGGAGAAAAGAAATAGTGAACTGCCGGAAATTGTATGTATTGGAGATAGTATTACCTTTAGAGCTGGAGTCACTAAGACAAGAACTATTGACTGTTGTGTGAGACAGCATGGGCAAAGTGTACTTGCTCCACCTGTTATAATTGCTACTTTTCCATTTAAGTTCCCATATATATTTTCTCCACTTTTTGATTTTCCAAAAGCCGCTGTAGGTTTTGCAGCGGCTTTGAGTTTTATTTTGAATCGTTCGCTTAATCTAATATTCTAGAAATCTGTATCTGGATTTCTTCCATTGTCTACAGTCCACCTTCTTTTTTGATTTGGTGAATTACTTCAGAATCCGACCAAAGGCCAATTTCATCATCGGCAGCGAGTTTGAAGAGTTTTTTGATAATATTCCCGGCATCTTCTGTAGACAGATAAGCCAGGAACTTACCAATCCTTCAGCAGTCATTTTCATTGCTTCTGGAGCCATTACCTCAATCATCTCTTTTGGAACTCCACACATACGATATTTCGCGGTAGCATTGTACCATACGCGTGTTTTGGCGAGCAGAGTATAGGCATTAATTGTGATACCGATATTTGCTAAATCTGCAGTAGCCTCTCTTTAAATCATGGGGTTCCCCATTTTCATCCAAAAAATCTTGTAACTTATAACAAAAATTATTAGGCTACAGGCTTCAATGAATCAGTGAGGCGCGTTTGTGTGTGATGAGGTTTGCAAAGTGGTATAACTATGAACACAAACACATTGGATTTAATTTCGCTAGTCCGATTCAAAGACATAATGGAGAAGACAAAGGGATTCTAGAAAACAGATGCAAAGTTTATGAATAAGCGAAAAAGGTACATCCAGAACGGTGGACAGGAGAAAACAGAGAATGGACATTAGAAAAAGAGGTGTGGTTAAACCCGGAATGTAAAGTGACGGAGAAAGAAATAGCAAAACAGGAGGCACAAACCTCCTAGTAATAAATGATATCTGACGCTGGGTGTCTGCATTAATTATGACAATATTTACATATTACTCGTTCAAATGTTTACGTATATTCATCAAATGTTTTGATTTTGTTGTTCAAAAGAAATAGCATTACAAAAATGATAATGATATTTGTGTATAAAGCGCATTTAATCTATATTAATGAATCATAGTATCAATTATTATATTATATGTTAGAAAAAATATTATTTGAGGAGGTTGCAACTATGTCTGAAATCGAACAGCAAGATTCGTTTGAAAAAATTAGTTTTTTTGAAAAAATTGCATACGGAGGAGGAGATTTAGCCAGTTGCTTGATTCAATGTCTTACGGCAACTTATCTTACATTCTTCTATACTGATGCATTGGGGATGAACGCTGCAATTATTGGTGCCATTATGATGTTTTCAAGATTTTTTGATGGCATCTCGGATATTGTTATGGGTTATATTGTTGATAGGACTCGTACAAAATACGGTAAAGCAAGACCGTGGCTTTTATGGTTGGCAGTTCCGATGTCAATTGCAACTGTAATGATATTTCTCGTTCCTAATATAGGAGAAGCAGGTAAATACATATATGTAATTATTACATATAATCTTGTATCGACATTCCTATACACAATGATCAATATACCCTATGGTACTTTAACTTCATTAATGACAAGAGACCAGAACCAGCGTCTATCCATAAATGTTATTCGTAGTTTCATGGCACAGGTAGGCACATTGATAATAAGCGCTTCTCTTCTCCCTTTAGTCAATTTCGTTGGCGGAAGCACTCACCAGAGGAGTTGGATTATTGTCTCGATAGCATTCAGTGTTATTGCAGCAATTCTTTACCTTCTGTGCTTCTTCAAAACAAAGGAACGTGTGGTAATTTCTTCCGGAACAAAGAAAGAAGAAAATCTTAAATTTGGTACAGCGATTAAAATCATTTTCAAAAATAGTCAGTGGATTATTGTGAGTTGTGTATGGCTTGCGTTTGCACTTGCTTCGGCGACAAGCATAATTATGGCAGCGTATTACGCTAAATATATTTTAATGAATGAAAACTTAACCGGTATTATATCTGCGGTCGGTATTATTCCAATGTTAGTTTGTATGCCTTTTATGGCATTCCTTGGTAAGAAATTAGGAAAGCGGAATCTGGCGTTGGTTGGAAGCCTGGTTTTTCTTGTTGGACAATTTCTTATGATACTCAATCCCGAATCCGCAGGATGGATTATGTTTTGTAGCGCAATTATTGGTGTAGGAAAGTCAGCTTTCAATGCTACTATGTTTGCAATGGTTGCTGATACGATTGAATATGGTGAGTGGAAAACCGGAGTTCGTGTAGAAGGAACCTTATACTCCAGTTCAACATTTGGGGCAAAGATTGGTTCAGGTATTGCAGGAGCGGTTGTTATGTTCAAGCTTGGCTCATCGGGGTACAATGGTCTCGCAGCTGTACAGCCAGCCAGTGCTCTTAATACCATTAAAACAATATTTTTATGGGGACCAGTTCCATTTATCGCTATCATGCTTATTCTTTTTGTCATCTATAAATTGGACAAAATTTATCCACAAGTGATGAGTGATCTTAAAAAACGTGAAGCAGAGAAAAACAATTAAAGGAGTAGTTACAATGACCAAAGAATTTGAATTTGACGATATACCACCCGTCAAAGTCACGGATGGATACATAAAAGGATATTACTTTGACGGTACCTATATTTTTAAGGGAATACCATACGCACAGGCCAGGCGCTTTCATATGCCTGAAAAAGTGACTCCATGGAGTGGTGTCAAAAATACAACTACCTACGGATATGTTTCACCGCTTATGTCACAAGATCCTATGGGACAAGAACTGACGGTACCTCATCGGTATTGGCTTCAGGATGAAAACTGCCTTAACTTGAATATTTGGACGCCCAATTTGGATCATGACGCCAAGAGACCGGTACTAGTGTGGCTGCATGGTGGCGGGTATATAACCGGATCATCTATTGAACAGGTCGCTTACGACGGAAAAAATATGAGTAGTTATGGAGATGTAGTAGTAGTAAGTATTAATCACCGCCTAAATGTGCTGGGCTATCTTGACCTTTCTTCTTTTGGAGAGCAGTATACAAATTCCGGTAATGCCGGTCATGCGGATTTGGTAGCCGCATTGTTATGGATTCAGGAAAATATTATTTCATTTGGCGGTGACCTAAACAATGTAACCTTGTTTGGCCAGTCCGGTGGTGGCATGAAAATAGCAGATTTGATGCAGATTCCGGCAGCTGATGGCCTGTATAACAAGGCACTAATTATGAGTGGTTCTAATGAAGGCATAATTACACCTATTTGTTATGGTAGTGGGGAACAGCTTGTCAAAACCATGCTGAAAGATTTAGGAATCGAGAAGAAAGATATTGAAAAACTTGAGTCAGTCCCATATGCTAGACTGGTCGAAGCATATATGAAAGTATGCCCGCAACTTTTTATGAAAGGAGAGTATTTTGGCGGTGCGCCCGTTAAAAGTGATTATTTTTATGGGGTTCCTTTGCGTCATGGTCTCCGAACGCAAGCATATGAAATCCCATTAATGATCGGTTCTGTCATGTGCGAATTTGATTCATCATCGGCAGAAGACCGTGCGCAGTTATCGAAAGAGCAGTTGGAGGAAAAGGTTGCTGTCAAGTATGGGACTCATGCTAATGAGATTATTAAAGCATTTAAGAAAGCATATCCAGATAAAAATCCGATAGAAGTATTGGGAATTGATCGTGCTATTCGTCAAACTTCGGTAAGATTGGCAAAGATGCATGCCGAAGGAAAAAAGGCCGGAACGTATCTCTATAATTTTACATTGGAATTTCCTTTTGAAAACAAAAAGCCTGCCTGGCATTGTTCGGATATCCCATTTGTATTTCATAATATAGACAAGGTCGAAGTTTGCAATATTTTAGGAGTATCAAATAAGCTTGAGCGGGAAATATTTAACTCTTTCATTGCATTTGCAAAAACCGGTAATCCGAATAATTCAAGCATTCCGGAATGGGCTTCGGTTACAGACAACGACGTGCCAACAATGATTTTTGATAAGCAATGTGAGGTTCGTCATAATTATGATGATGAGTTATTTAGTCTGATCGACAGTATTCTACCCCCATTTTCATTTCTTGAACTGCTAGGTCAGAATGTGCCCAATGCTAAATAATAATTAAGAGAAAGACCCAAATAAAGATTGTACCCCCCTGGGGACAGTGAAAAGCAAATTCACTGTCCTCAGGGGGGGATTATTTTTGCAACTGCACAACAGGCAGAGAAACTCTTTATATTTTGGCATAGAGACTATATTGTTTCCTTGCCATCTGATGGAGAGCTTCGCACTTTTGAGGTTCTTCTGATTTGAATCAGCATAACTTCGTGGGGCATTAGACTTGCTTTGATAACGAGAGGTTCTTCCGATTTAATTACCTTACTTTCTGTTGTGTACAAAGGATGCGATAGATTTGATAATATTAATGTTTCTTCCGCATCCATTGGTTCTGGGGAACCGATTTTGACCCAAGCGTCATAAGTGCTTCCTTCCTTAGGGCTAATGCTGTATTGTTTGATTTTATATGTGCCAGATAACAGGTGCTCGAACCGAATGTGATAGATATGAGTTTTGCCTTTGACAAATACTCTGTAGCGATCACTATTTGTCAAATTTGTTATATGACTATATCTGTAGAGCATATCATAATGACAGTAATTGTAGAGAAAAACCTGAATAACATCGTCCTCAGCAGAAATATAATATCCATCGCCTCTTTTGAGCAGAGAATTTCCCATCTTTGCAATTAGTTCCATTGCTCTATATGCGCTCTTCGGAATATTATTCACAGTAAATAATCCAAATCCCCCATGAAAAGTCTCTACAGAAGGTGTAGAAGGCGCAATCTCATCTAATCGATCATTGATTGAAAAATAGCCAAGACCGTTAACGCTGTGATTGTTTTCCAATATATTTTTAAAAATATATGCTGATTTATAACAAGTATCGTTGCATAGATCCCACTGCCAGGTATTGTTAGTCCATTCTTCCAATATTATCGGTTTATTGCTTTGTAGCTCTTTGTTAAGAATATCTTTTATATCACGAATATTCTGCATCAAAATATCGGGATTACTGCTGATGATTTGAGATATACTCTCTCTAGTGGTAATCATTTCAATCTCATTCTCTTCTTCATCAAGAGAAGCTGACGGAGAAGAGCGAAATGTGATTACATCAGGGATGCAATGAAGCTGGCTGCATTTCTGTAAAAAAAGCGTCAAATACTTTCTGTAATACATACTACCTGGACCACAGACTAGAAAATCCATACAAACATTTTTTATAGCATTATACGCAGTTTGATAAGTCTTAAAATATTCTTCAGGTTCCATACATCCAATATGGTCTATCGATATCCACGGTGAAAAAAGCCATGTTTTGACCTTCTCTTCACCATACCGGTCTGCCAAGTGTTGGGTGATGTCGGAAATCAATTGCTTCCATAATTCATAATTGTTCGGAGGAGATAACTCTAATGGACGCAAACTACCCTTTAAGTGCTGACTAACTAAAACGGAAGGCATACTTCCCAATTCTAGCATTGGCTTACTATGTACAGATAATATAAAATCAATTACTTCGTTCAAATAAGCAAAGTTTAAAGCCATTCCCCCATAATAATCAGCAGAGTATATAAACATATCATCGTTCAATACACCCTTGCAGCGAATGTATTCAAAACCTATGCTATTTTGTATTTCTCTTATTTCATCCTGCAAACGCCAATCTAATATATCTCTGGCGTAACCTGCGTTTATTACCCGTTTCCAATGCTTCGTTATTTTTTGCTTTCCGCCATTTATATCTACAAGGATATCATTAATGATTTCACCGTCGGCATTGTTTTCCCATTTGCCGGCGTATTTCTCCATTATAGATAATGCATCAGATACAGTTTCGTTTGCTGTGAGTTTAGTACCCTCTGCTGTACTGACGTTTGAATTTAATAATTTTCTGTATTCACGTGGGGTTGTGTTCCTGTATTTTTTGAATACGGAAGTTATAGCATTAGAATTCGGGAATCCACATTCCTGTGCTATTTCTGTAATCGCATTATTTCCATGTAGCAGTAACTCCGCGTGAAAAAGTCGAACTTGAGAAAGATATTCATAAAATGAAATTCCAAGGTATTTACTAAAACAATGGGAAATATAGCTCCTGTTTAGATAAACTTTTTTAGATAAATCCTCCAGAGTTATTTTTTCGTTGTAATGGCGTTGCACATAATCAAAAACATCGAGTAATTTCTGACGCTTTACAGGATTCTGTCTTTGGATAGAAATGTTTCGGAAATTTTGTACCAGATATCCTAATAATCTGATTACACTGCTTCTTAAAAACTGAGAATCGTTTTGATCATTTTTGTATTTGATCTGAAAAGCTTTTGATAATTCTTGCCTTAAAACATCAAACTTTTCCTGTCTATTCTGAGGATATAGAAAAGATTTGCACTGTACTTCTAAACTAATGATATCGGGACAAACCATTGCCATAAATTCAGGAGCTATACTTAATGAAATTGCCAACGCATCTTTTTCTAGTTTAAGCAGGTGCATTTCATAATTATTGATAACAAAAATGTCAGAAACATTCAGCTTATATAACTTGTCGCTTTGCTCAAAACTCAGCCATCCTGTTCCCTGCAGAATGAATATTATTTCGAGGTATGAATTGCAAAGATCATCTGCAGTTTCTTTATTAAGAAGTGTAAACCAATAGGCCGATTTATAATTGTATGAGCCCATATTTATATCCCCTTCATATTATATAGATTTTCAGAATCTCTAAGCCTTATATTGCAAGGTTTTCAACTCTTTTATCATTAAAATCACCCACTTTTTCAAAAAACGATTGACTAATCTATGAATATTTGAAGCAAGCCAATTAAATGTAATTTATTTTTTCGACTTGGAGGCGATTTTTAGGTTACCTGTTATTACTGGCGGTCATACCGCCTGTCAGAATACTTTTGTATCTGAACTTCTTAAATTTTATCAAGGCTCATTTGTACTTTTCAAAGATACTTGGAATATCATAATTTTATGATTTCCTCAGCCGTATCTGGTTATTATTCAGTAACAATCTTTGCCGTTCAGCAACGACCTAAACAGTATATTTTATTTCTAATGCTTCGGGGTGTAAACAGCTTGAAGAATAGTTTGACGTACAGGTATTGTTGGCTGCGCTAATCTTTCTAGGATACGCTCACCAGCAAATCGGCCAATTTCCTTTACAGGTTGTGTAATGACAGCTGCATGATGTAAAAAATAGTAGGGCTCAAGGCTATCCTGATAGGCTACCAGATCCAAATCTTTGCCTATGGAAATATTATGTTTATCAATATAAGCCAATGCGCCGATAGTAGCAACATTGTTGAGCGTTAATAAGGCAGTCAGCCCGTTTTTCAATGCTTCATCTAAAATAGGAGAAAATAAAGTGACTGTCGGATTAGGCAATGATATGATGTATGGATCAAGATTATATTTTGCCAAGGTATCGCGGTAAGCATTGACTCGTTCTTCTGTTGTTGATATAGTAACACTATTACTACTACAGCCGATACGTGTGTGTCCCGCACGAATTAAATCTTCCGTTGCGCTACATGTGGCCATATAATTATTTACTATTACAATATCACAAGGACAGGATTTTATATTTCGATCTAAAAAAACCATGGGTAAATCATCAGGGACAAGTTTTCGTATCTCATCAAAGTCTCTTAGCGTAGTAGCAACTAACAGACCATCTACGATACCATTAGCTAATAATCTTATATTATCCACTTCACGTTGCGGGGTCTCATGTGTATTAGCCACAATTAACTTGTAATTCTTATTACTAATGGTATTCTCTACTTCTTCTATAATCGTTGAAAAAAAACTATTAGCAATATCAGGAACTATAAACCCAATAAGATTTTTTCTTCCTGTTTTAAAAATCCTTGCCATAGCATCTGGATTATATTCTAATTGTTTAATACAATCTAATACCTTACATCGGGTATTGTCAGAAACAAAACGAGTATTATTAATCACATGACTTACAGTTGCTACTGATACACCTGCTAATTGCGCGACATCGCGCATGTTTGCATTTGCCATAATTAACACCCTCCCCATATTAATGTTTACTATGTAAACGGTTAACTACAGCATATCAAAGAGAATTTTGAATGTCAATTAGTAAAAATGTTTTAAATAGGGAAATATTGATGAAATGCATTGTTAATATTGCACAAATATGTATGAACAATATTGTGAATATATACCAGTTGACATATGATTATTATGTAATTAATATATTTTGTATAGTTAGTAATCGTTTACGTAAACGATTACTAAAAATTTCACTCTATTTGTTGCGGTTTATGTGAATTATGTTAAGAATAAGAAGAGAAATAAAAAAACAGCAGGCTAATTGTAGGAGGATCTAGGATGGATGGTTTTTATCCCATATTAGTAGTGCCGAATGTATCGGAAGCTGCAGATTGGATGGAGCAAAATCTTTTTTTGAAAGAGGAAATACTGAAAATAGAGACATGGTGATTAATGGAAGCTGTCGCAATTTACTTTAGCTAGTCCGTTTGGTGTCATGTTTGAGGTAAGCCAGAGAATTATACAGTCTGATTATAACACCGCAAAAAACGATTGAAGGATTGGATCATCTTGGAATTCCCAGTGAAAACCTGGAGCAGCAGCTTCAGGTTTTAATAGAGCAAGGTTTCGTTTTTGAATTTGAAACTGGAATGAAAAAGAAGGAACTATTTATTGTACGATGATAAGCAAGAATGATATAGTTCTGGAAGTATATGAGTTTGCTGATATGAAAGCTGAACCTATGCCTAAGAATGTTCCGTTCAATTCCATTAATAACGTACAAATTCTATAATTTAAGGAAGAATAATAAATATGGCTCTTTTGTAAGTTGATTTTTTCTACATTTTGCAATCCTATAGATGTGAATGTATTTATACCATTAATAAATAGATGGAGGTCAGAGTACTATTATGGATGTTATTAGTTTAGGAGAGGGATTAATTGATTTTACTCCAGGAATGGAAGAACGAAGCTATGTAAAAAACCCGGGAGGTGCTCCAGCTAACTTTGCAGTGGGCATTGCGAAGAATGGATTGCAAGTTGCATTTTTAGGTAGATTGGGAAATGATGATTTTGGAAAATTCATGGTTAAAACACTAGAGTCGCAAAATGTTAAATTATTGATTTCGGAGTTATTGGAGGATGCGTTGACAACTATGGCTTTCGTTACCTTATATGAAGGGGGCGAGCGCTCTTTTACCTTTGCCAGAAAACCAGGAGCGGATATGCTTCTTACTGTTAATGATATTCCGAAAGAAGTAATAGAGCAGTGTAAAGTTCTTCATGCAGGTTCCTTTAGTATGTCAAAGAGTCCAGCCAGAGAGGCTACTAGCTATGCAATGAAACTGGCACATGAACTTGGTAAATTAGTTAGCTTTGATATGAATTACCGTGCGATGGTATGGGATTCACAAGTAGAAGCGATGGGAGAAGTTAAGAAGATTCTGCCGTATGTGGACTTGCTTAAGATATCGGAAGAAGAACTCATTTTTGTAGGTGGTGAAGAGAATATCAACAGTTTGATGCAAAGTTATCACATTGCAGTGGTGATCGAAACGATGGGATCTGCAGGAGCAAAATACTTTTTTAATGGTAATACCGGTTATGTAGAAGGTAAAGTAGTAAAAGCCATAGATGCTACAGGAGCAGGAGATGCATTCTGGAGTGGATTCGTATCAAAGCTCTTATTAGATGGAGTGAATGTAAAAGAAGATTTTTCTGAAGAAAAGGTCGGGTCAGCACTGGAATATGGTAATATAGCAGGTTCCCTTTGCGTGCAGAAGAAAGGGGGAATACCTGCACTTCCACAGAAAACTGAGATTGAGAAATATCTATGGTAATTATTCGAAGATTATCTCACAATATATGTAGGCTAGCAAGCAAATAGCTACCATTATAGATATTACAAACTATACATATGTTTTAGCACTAATATTAGCATTAGATGTGTCTGTTTGAGTGTCTTCTGCTGTTGCGTTGCAGTATGAAAGTTAAGGCAGGCTATTAATAAGTGTATTAAATATAAAAAAGTATCAGGAAAAGTATCACCTTAATAATTATTATAAAATCAAAAAGGCGGCGTCGCAATAACTTTTTAAGTTAGAATACGTCGCCAGCTTTTTGTTATTTGGGGATAAAAATAACTGGAGGATTCGATGTCCTGTACATCCCCTTCAGCTTTTCGTTTTTTTGCATACTTTAATATTACTGTGGATTTCAGTGGGGTTTAGGCTATTTCTTTCAACGGATGAAGATATTGTTCACATCGTTCGGACTGTATTTTCGAGAGCATGCTCTTATAAGAGCACCCATCACAGGTCTCACATTCATACAATGTAATTTCGGAACGGTATCCCGTTGCTGAAGTTTTATGAGTTATTCCAATATTCTTTTTGAAGCTTTTCTTTTTCCAAACCGCATAAGTCTGTGGCTTTATATAGGGTATTTGTTCATTCTTCGCGTCAATACAATTTTCATAGGGTTCTTTTATATTTACTAAATATGTAAAAATAATTGTTGATCAAGATTAGAAAGAAAGGCTGCCAATTCTTTGGTGTCTTCTTTCATACCCCCATCAATCCAATCAATTAGGACATTGATACATCCATGGGCAATAAATAAATAAAGCCATCGACATTTATCTTTGGATAAATGAAGGAATCTTTTCTCGAAACCTTCTTGGAATAAAGAGTAACTTTTGGAAATGATGCGATTAATAAAAAGAGAATCAGCATTCTCGGAAACAAGAATTAGGTATAATTCTTTGTTCTGTTTTACGGCATCAATCATAGTTTTCATAGCAATTTCTATATTCTTATTTTTGAATTCTAGAACATATGATTCGAAAGAAAGTATCAAATCATTTTCAATAATTTCCATTAATTCAAGCGGATCAGCATAGTAGCGATAAAAAGTACTTCGATTAATTTTTGCTTTTTCGCAGATTGATGTAACAGTAATTTTATTTAATGGAGTATCTTTTAATAAGTCAAAAAAAACTTCACGAATTTTAGTTATTGTATATTCGGTTCTAGCATCTATTGTCATTTTTTCTCCTAGTTATGAATCAATTATCTCAAAATTGTTGTATAACTAACAATTTGAAAGATATTGATGATTGAATAATCTTATCTCTATTTATATGATAAAAGAGAAAGTAATGCAATAGGTATTTAGAAAGGAAGATGAATATGACAAAACTTTTAGAAGGAAAAGTAGCAATTGTTACAGGATCAGGACAAGGGATTGGAAGATGTATCGCCCTAGATTTAGCAAAGAATGGTGCTAAGATTATAACAAATAATAGAAAACCAGGATTTTCCATAAATGCATTTGAAAAAACCGAGCTCGATTTCACAGATGAAGAAAAAGAAGAATTATTAAAATTCAGTGGAGATGCGAAAACAACCGCAGATGAAATCGTTGCAATGGGTGGAGAAGCTATTGCAGTGTTTGGTGATGTATCGGTAAAAGAAGATGCGAAAAAACTTGTAGATGCAGCTATTGAAAAATGGGGAAGGGCTGACATTATTGTAAACAATGCTTCTTCTAACTGGGTAGGAAACTTAGCAGATATGAGTACAGAAATTTGGGATATTCAAATTTCATCAAAATTATCTGGAAGCTATTATTTAATGCATTATGCAATTCCATATATGAAAAAACAAGGATATGGACGTATTTTTAATTCGGCATCAGATGCATTCTTGGGTTTAAGTGGTTATGCTGCATATGGTGCAGGTAATGGAGGAGTAATTGTGCTTACAAAAGCAGCAGCGTTAGAATTAGAATCTTTTGGAATTACAGTAAATGCCTATACACCATTAGCAAGAACACGTTCATGGTATAACGCAAGAACAAATTACAGAATTCAAGGAATTCCAGTTGATATCGTAGAAGCTAATGCACCTGAAGCAATGAAACGAACTGCAGAAGGTATGGTACCATTCATATCTTATTTAGCATCTGAAAAAGGTGCCAATGTATCTGGTAAATTATTTAAGCTTTCGGCAAATGGTGAAATTGGACTTTGGTCTGAACCAGTAGTAGTTAAAGAGATGATTCAAGAAGATGGTGTTTGGACAATTGAAGAATTAGAAGCACGATTTGAAAAAGAATTGATGGAAGGGAAAATAGTATGAACAAATTACAGGGAAAATCAGTTATCATTACGGGAGCTGCTAGTGGAATCGGAAAACAGATTGCAATTCGTTGTGCTGAGGAAGGTGCTAACGTTGCAATTTGCTCAAGAACAGAAGCAAAATTGTTAGAAACAAAAAAGATTTGTGAAGAAAAAGGTGTGAAGGTATATGCTAAAGCACTTGATATTAGAGATTATGATAGCTTAGTAGCTTTTGTAGATGGAACAGTAGAGACCTTGGGAACAATTGACTGTTTAGTAAATAACGCACATACCATTACAACGCCAGCACCATTCATGAATAAAACAATTGAAGATTTAGATACAGAAATGCAGAGTTCACTTTATGCATATTGGCATCTTATGAAATTATGTTATCCATATATGAAAGATAAAGAAAACGGTGCTTCTGTTATTAACTTCTCATCAGAATCTGCGGAACGTGGCGATGCATGTTATGCACCATACGCAGCATCAAAAGAAGCCGTAAGAGGTTTGTCGAGAGTAGTTGCTAGAGAATGGGGTATCAATAATATCCGTGTAAATAATCTTTCACCAAACGGTTTAACAGATAATATTGGTGATTTAGAAACATTGGAAAAACACTTGGGAAGAGAATATGTTGAAATGTTCTTAGCAAATCCATTTAGAAGAGCAGGAAATCCATATGAAGATGTAGCTCCAATTGTTGTATTCTTATTATCAGATGAAAGTAGATGGGTGACTGGACAGACAATCCACGCTGATGGCGGCGGATATATTACAGCTTAAACGTTAAATAAAATCAGGATGAAGGATGCCGTATAATAAAAAGTCAAAGGTGAAAAACATGGAATAAAATATACGGAATGCACCTAAAGAATTTCGCATTATATATACACAATAAAAGAGAGTTATGTGACAAATATAGTTGCATAGCTTTCTTTATACCCAAAGCAGAACAAATTTGATGATAAAAGTACATTGTATGGAAGAAGACAGCAAAAGATAGGTGTGCTAATGAAAAATCAGTCACTGCATATGAGAACTGATACATTTAATGCAGGGGGAATTACAGAAGGAAACGTAATCAAAGTAAGGTAATATCGCATGCGCTTTAAATTTTACAACTTGTGCTTTATGAAAAAATGATTTAGATATTATGTTACCAAAAATTAGAGAGAATTTAGAAGAGATAAAAACAGGAGGAAATAATGGCAAAGATTTATGCGACAAAAAATGGAGCAATGAGTGAACGTGAGAAGAAAAACATGAATTTATCACGAAACATTGCATCACAGGGGATGGTTTTATTACAGAATGATGGAACGCTTCCATTAACAGGGATTAAGAAAGTTGCATTATTTGGAAGCGGTGCCAGAAGAACTGTAAAAGGCGGAACCGGTTCTGGAGATGTAAACACTAGAATTACGATTAACGTAGAAACTGCATTACAAGAAGCTGGATTTACTGTTTCAACAACTACATGGATGGAATCTTATGACAAAATGTGTGATGCTTCAATGAATGAATACATGGGTGAAATGACAAAAATTTTAACAGAAAATGGAAGTGCAGGTATTGCACAAATTTTGAGTGATCCATATCAAGAACCAGATGCTCCATTGATCTCTATGGAAGATATGGAACAATCTGAAACAAATACAGTCATTTATGTTTTATCTAGAAAATCAGGTGAAGGAAAAGATCGTAAAGTAGTAGAAGGAGATTATGAGTTATCTGCTAATGAATTATATAATATTCATGCTATTTCAGAATATTACAAGAATGTAATTATGGTATTGAATGTAGGTGGTGGAATTGATACTAAAATTTTGCGTAGAAACAAAAATATCAACGCTATTTTATTAATGAGTCAGGCAGGAAATGTAAGTGGATATTCGCTCATTGATGTTTTGACAGGAAAGGTTACACCAAGTGGTCATCTAGCTATGACTTGGGCAGAAAATTATTCGGATTATCCAAGTGCATCATCCTTTAGTTATTTAAATGGAAATGTAGATGATGAGTATTACGAAGAAGATATCTTTGTAGGATATCGATATTTTGATACATTCCAAATTAATCCAGCATATCCATTTGGATATGGTTTATCATATACAAATTTTGAAATTAAGAAACCAAATGTCACTTTATTCAAAAATAAAGTGACAGTAGAAGTTTCTGTTGAAAACATTGGAAAGCAGTATAGCGGTAAAGAAGTTGTTCAAGTGTACTATTCTGCTCCAATGGGAAGTTTAGATAAACCTTATCAGGAACTTGCAGGCTTTACAAAGACAAAAGAATTAGCACCATCTGAAAAACAGAGTTTAATTATTGACTTCCCAATTACACAGATGGCATCATATGATGAAAAAAGCGCTTCTTATATTTTGGAACCGGGTGAGTATGCGATCCGTGTAGGTAGTCATTCAAGGAATACACATATAGCAGTAGTTATCTTGATCAAAGATGAGGTAATTGTGAAGAAGTTACAAAATAAGTTACAACCAGATTGTGAGATTAATAGAATTGGTAGAACAGAAGAAAATATTTACTTGTATGAGCAAGAATCAATTGAGTGGAAAGAAGCTCGAAGAATTGAAGTGATTACACGTAATATTGCAACAGAAACTGTTTCGTATAGCGGCATACCACAAGAAATGATATCAAAAAAAGAAAACATTGTAACACTAGAAGATGTTCGAAACAACAAGGCTACATATGAAGATTTAGTTGGCCAATTAACACTTGAAGAGATGGCTGAATTATGTGTTGGTACTGCTCGAGGTGGATTTGGTAGTGCATCTATTATTGGCGCAGCTTCTACCGCTTGCCCAGGTGCTGCGGGAGATACTACTTCAGCATTGATTGAAAGCAGAGGTGTTCAAAATATTGTATTGGCAGATGGACCAGCAGGACTTCGCTTATCAAAATCTTTTGTTGCAGATGCAGATGGAAAAGTAATTCCAGGATTAGGAGAATCTGCATTAGGTGGTGTGGAATTTTTATTTGGAATGCAAAAACCGGAAAGACCAGCGGATGCAATTGATTATTATCAATATTGCACAGCAATTCCAATTGCAACCTTATTAGCGCAAACCTGGGATATAGAATTGATTGAGAAGGCGGGAGATATTGTTGGAGAGGAAATGGAAGCATTTGGTGTTACTTTGTGGTTGGCACCAGGAATGAATATTCAAAGAAATCCATTGTGTGGACGAAACTTTGAGTATTACTCAGAAGACCCACTTTTATCAGGAAAATGCGCAGCCGCAGATACAAATGGTGTACAAAAGCATTTGAGGTGCGGTACCTGTATTAAACATTTTGCACTAAACAATCAAGAAGATAATCGTAGCCATAATAATGCACATTGTAGTGAACGTGCCATTCGTGAAATCTATTTGAGAGGGTTTGAGATTGTAGTTCGTGAATCACAGCCATTATCACTTATGACTTCATATAACCTTTTAAATGGAGTTCATACAGCAAATAGTAAAGATTTGATTACATCTATTGCGAGAGATGAATGGGACTTTGATGGAATTGTTATGACTGATTGGGGAACTACTGGTGGTGGTGATATGAATCCAGTTATAAATACAAAGTATGGATTTTCAAGTGCAGTAGGATGTATTGCAGCGGGAAATGACTTGATTATGCCAGGAAGTCAGCAAGATGTAGATGACATTTTAGAAGCTGTGAAAACAGGAAATGGTTTAACAAAAGCTGATTTACAGTTATGTACTAAGAGAATACTTCAGTTAGTTTCAAGAAGTGGAAAAGCTGCGCCAAAAACATCAGCAAGCATTGTAAACTACAAGTAGATTAACAAGGTGGTTTCAGAGATTCATTACTTATCTATCGTATGTATATTTTTATCATTAAACAGATATTTAAAAGTCGTACAGAACGCTTATTTTCAGGCTTTTTGAAGATAGGCGTTTTTTTAGATTCGAACAAGAATGATGTAAGAATTAGATTCTAGAAGGAAGGCGAGAGAAATTAGCAAAAATTAAGAGATGTATTCTTTTTGTCAAGGTGGCTTTGATAAGAAAATTAATTATTACCGTAATTTGAAATTGTACCAATTGACTGTAAATATTTGGAACATAATATTTTTTAAACTATGTCTTGACAATTGAATAATTATAAAGCTTACTTTTATTGAGGACAGTTTAAAGCAAATGAAGCAAAACTTAATATTGATGAAAAGGAGTTGAACAATGCTATGAATTCATATTTTTATGAGAATATACCTGATATAAAAGATAATTGGGAAAAAATTAAAGCAATGTTTACTGATGTTCAAGTTCCTCCAAAGACAATACTTTTAAGAGAAGGTGAAAAAGCAAATTGCTTATACTTTATAAACCAAGGTTGTTTAAGATTGTGGTTTAATGATGATGGAAGAGATATTACTTTTCAATTTTTTTTCGAACAACAAGAGGTGTCTTCCTTTGAAAGTTTTTACAATAACGAACCAAGTTTATTTAATTTAGAAACCATTGAGTTTTCACAACTTACTGTGATAAAAAAAGACGATTATCAAAAAATATTATCTATGTTTCCAAAGCTAAAGGAATACTCAAATCAATTTATGGCCGAACGGTTTGTATATTATACTAGATTGTTTCTTTCTCGAATAAAAAATTCTCCACAAGAAAGATACCTTGAACTATGTTCGGAAAAATCACAAATTTTGGAACGAGTTCCTCACCATTATATTGCATCATATTTAGGAATAACAAATGTTTCATTAAGTAGAATTCGTAAAAGAATTTCATCAGATATTAACAATGGTTAATGCATTATTTTGATAAATATATTAATCTTATAACAAAATATTACATAAAATATTGGAGGAATATGTTATGAGAGTTGTTATTGTCTTTAATCATCCCTATGAAGGAAGTTATTGCAACGCGATTTTTGATACAGTTAAAAGTGGTCTTGATAAAGCAGGTCATGAAATTGACATCATACACTTGGATAATGATAAATTTAATCCGGTTATGACTGCTGAAGACTTATTAGCCTTTAAAAATAAAAAATCAATAGATACACAGGCTAAGGAATATATACAACGTATAAAAGCAGCAGATCATCTGGTTTTTATATTTCCTATTTGGTGGGAGCTGATGCCTGCTTTAATGAAAGGGTTTATTGATAAAGTAATATTTCCAGGAGAAACGTATGATTATACGAGTTCGGGTCACGGGATGGTTACATTAATGAAAAATATCAAATCGATTACGGTAATAACTACTATGAATACACCTGCTATAATGTATAAGTTAATTTATGGTGATGCGGTAAAAAAAGCATTAATAAAGGGTACTTTCCAGAAAACAGGATGTAAAAAAGTGAAATGGTTGAGTCTAAATATGGTAAAAATGAGCTCTAAAGATAAAAGGGAAAAATGGCTTAAACAAATTGAAAATAGATTTGCAAATTTAAAGTAGAAATAGAAATTCAGTAGATGTAGAAAATTAGACCCACTTGATATACATTTAACCAATGTATTCATTAAATAATAATAAGGGGCGGATAAATAATTTATGGATTATATGGTTTACATTGAAAGAGTATATATATTAGCGTCAATAATAGCAGTGTTGTCTTTGATTATTGTTGTTGCAAAATTTATAACAAAAAGGTTTAATAAAAAAGGGTCTGCCTTTTTTAAAAGAGTAGATACAAAGCTCATGAAAATTCATAGGCCTATTGCAAAAATATTAATTGTTTTTGCAACACTACATGGTATACTGACATTTTCTAAATTTACCCAATATGGAATCATGCCATATATCATGGGAACAATTAGCTTACTAAGTTGTATTGCTTCTACAGCTTGTTTTTATATGAAAAAAAGACTTAAAAATACTAAATCATGGATATTGTATCATAGGTTTTTTGCTGTTATCTCAGTAGTTACATTTATTTGTCATATCGCTTTATCAAGATAAAACTTTTTATATGTGTTAGAGTCAATTACTTTATACTCAGATATAAAGCTGAATACCCTTTGTCCAAACGGTCTTACGGATAATTGCTCTGGAGGTTTCGAGGCATTAAGTACTGAAGCACAGAAGCATATCCACGCGGATGGTGGTGACTGGATTACAGTCTAGTTATAAGTTTTGGGTCGAGAAGGCTTAAATAATTAGAAGAGAAAAAATCTGCTGTATTAGAACGGCAGATTTTTTCTCTTTAGTTCTGAAGCATAATTTCTTTTATACTGGCTTGTCAGACTTTCGAAAAGTCTGAGGAGTAATCCCAAAATGATCCTTAAAAGTTTTCTGAAAGTGGAACTGACATACTTTTATTGGTAATTCCAGTAAATCCGTGGCTTCTTTCAATTTGCACTTACTTTTAAAGATGATACTATTATATAATTTGAGTCACATATCTATAATACTAAAACGCAAATGTATTATATAATTATAGTAATTTAAAAAGATTATCAGATACTAAGGCAGCTAATAATGGAAAGAATTATATATAACCATTTCTCTGGATGCAAGGAGAAGAACAAGCATTAAGTAAATACATGAAGGATATCCAAGAATGCAGTTTAACTTAAATAAAGTATTGGAGATGCTTTTACTAGATTCACAGGATATGTAAATTAAATTATACTTAGACTATGATTGTTTCAAGGTGAACCAGGAATAGATGAATATGGACGCGGATACTGAATTTTATGGAGTTGATTATTCCATTGGAACTCTCATGAAAAATGAAGAATGTAAAAACATTCTTGTGAGTTATTTGCCGTTAATCGCTAATGAAGAAGCAATTAAACCTGCATTAGATATATCTTTGTGTTTGATGAGTCAGCATGCAAAGGAAACGATTTCACCTAATATGCTAAAGGAAATTGAGGATAAACTGAATATGATTAAGAAGTAAGGTTTTAAAAAATAAATTAGAATTATTTAGGAAGGAAGTACAAATGAATGATACTATATTAAACAAACATAGGATAAGGGTGAACAAGATATTATTACGTATACTTTGGTGCTTCCTTATAATAAATGTTATTACAACTATATTTACAAGGTTTGCAAACGCAATTATGGCGCTACTTCCATTATCTATTATACTGGGTATTTGTACATATTTGCATTTCATTAAAAAGTTTGAGGAAATAGTTAGCAACTGTCTGTTAGGTTCTTTGTTAGTGCTTTTCACAGTTCAATATGTTTCTCTTCCGTATGTTATACAAGTATATCTTTCGTTTTGTTACATAATGATCGTACTAATAGCTGCAATGTATTTTAATGTAAAATCATTTTTAATTTTTTCATCAATTACATTTGTAACTATAGGTATTATGAGCATTCAACATGGTGATAAGAATTTAGCTGCAATGTGTTTAATATTTTATACTATAGCCTACTTTGTTTTATACTATGTAACAAAATGGGGAAGTGAATTAATTCACTCGTCTGAGGTTAAAGAGAGAGAAGCGGGTCAATTACTGGAACAATTACAGCAAACCACTAAAACTATTATTTCGAATACGTCCGATTTGAATAGAGATGTTACAGAATGCAATTTAAATCTCAATACCATTAACGATTTAAGTAGCGATATTATAAATACGGTGAAAGAAGTTGCCAAGGGAGTGACAGAACAGTCTGAAAGTATTACGGGAATCAGTAATATGATATCAGAGGCAGATTTAAAATTATCTGAAAACGTAATGGCATCAAAGGAAATATCAAAAATATCTGTTAATACCTCACATATTGTAAAGCAAGGGGCAGATAAGATAACTGAAATGAGTAATCAGATGCATATCATAAATAAAACAGTAAATGAGTCATTAGTTACTGTAACAGACCTTGAAATGAGTATGGATGAAGTAAATACTTTCCTTGAAGGAATTACTGCGGTTGCAGATCAAACCAATCTACTCGCTTTAAATGTAGCAATAGAGGCGGCAAGAGCTGGGGAACATGGGAAAGGTTTCACTGTAATTGCTCAAGAGGTAAGAAAATTAGCAGAACAAAGTTCGAAGGCAGTAATTTCTATAAACGATATTATTGGAGCAATTAAGCAAAAAACAAAAGCAGCACGAGAGGAAGTAGAGAATGGTGACTATGCTATTAATTCAGGGAAAGCTATTGTTGAGGAAGTAAATGGCAGTTTTCAGAATATACAATCAGCATTTGATAAAATTTATGAAGGTATTCAAAATGTGCTGAATATGTTTGAAAAAACAACAATAGTATTTGGAAAGATCCGTAAAGAGGCTGAAAGTATAGCAGTTATATCAGAAGAGCATTCTACTTATAGTGAAGAGATGCTGGCTACCATAACAGAACAGGATAATAATATAAAAAAAATATATCACCTAATGAATGAAATACAGAAGTCCAGTGAAATTCTGGAAAAAACGGCGGAAATATCATTGTAGTATTTAAAATTTCATTAAAATTCAAGTTAATAACATCTGTTCCACCAAGCAAAGAAACATGATTAACACATACAAAAAAAAATGTACTGAAGCGTTAGAACATATCATTCGAAAAGCATATGAAGAATTGAGAATTTTTTTGGCAGCGATAGTTATATAAGGTATATATTTAATAAAAAGATAAAATGATTGTTTGGAGGACTTTTATGGTTTTCAATGTGTTGCTAGTTGGGCAGGCAAATAAGTATGCAAGCACGTTTTCTCATATGAATTCCCAATTTGGTTGGAAAATAGAAATTCACGAAGTAGCAGATATAATTACAGAAATAGAAAAATCATTAAATAGATGCATTGATATGATTATCATAAATGCAAAATTAAACGAAAATTTTTGGCAACTTGTAAGAAATATAAAAACTGATTATAAAAATTTAGAGATAATTATTTTAAGTGAAGTTCCGGATTTTAAGATAGCTTATCAGGCATTTCAAAATCGCGTTACGCAGTTCTTGTTAGAACCTGTTGAAGACGAATCATGGGCAAATATTATCCGAGAAATGGAAGAAAAACATTTGATAATGGAGGTAAACAAGGAAAAGGAACAAAAACTTATGAGCTTTGAACTTAATCAGCATCAAAAATTAATGGCAAAGATTATGACACACATGATGGATAAGCCTGAAGACTTAGCTGTTATGATGGGGGAGATTAATGAACGTTATCATATGCATTTAAAAAACACTTATTATTTTGCTGTTCAATTGGTAGTGCTAGATCTAATGGAAACAAGTCAAAAGAAGCGTGTATTAAATCAGATTCAAGGTATGTTCGAAGAAAAAATCACATTAGCAAATGAAGTTGTTGTTTCATCACAGATAGATTTTGATTTAAGAGTAATCATCAATGTTAACTGGAATCATCTCACATCTGAAATAATAGAACAATTTAGAATGCTAGAAGAGGAAATAGCATTATGTCTGTCAAAACTGAGGATATATAATTGGGCAATGGGTTTTGGACCTGTTGTAGGAAATTTACAAGGAATCCAAAGTTCGGTTCAATCATCAATTCAAACATTACATGACTGGAACCTTAAGAAAAAAGGACATGTATTTCTTTTTCATCTAACAGATTATGTGAAAGAGAAGAATGAAATACTAGATAGTATCAATAGAAAACAATGTCAAATATATTTAAGGCAGTTTAATATAAAAGAATTAGAAAGTTTTTTAAATGATTTTATCAATAAATATATGAGTAATCCTAATGCAAATCCCTATGATATTCATATACTTGTAATGGAAGTACTTGAATTAGCATATGGCGTCTGGAAAAATCATTTTGATATAAGATTATTAGAAAATATACTTTGTAAAGATATTTTTATGTACATTTACGATAATCAGAAGAAAGTTACATACCTTATACGGATGTTGACAAGTCTAGTAGAAAAAGTAGAAGACCAGCCATCACATTCTATCAGTCCACAAATTAGGGATGCAATAAACTATATTCATGAAAACTATAAGCAGGGGCTTACCTTATATAAGGTAGCATTGAAAGTGGACTTAAGCCCCAATTATTTTAGTAATTTATTTTGTGAAGAGATGAGAATGAATTACGTGAATTATGTGACGGAGTATAAATTAAAGATTAGTAAACAATTGTTAGAAGAGAAGGATTGGACTATTGAGCAGATTGCCAATGAAATAGGTTATCAGGATGTAAAATATTTTAGTCAGTTATTTAAACGTCATTACAAAATAACGTAAGCGATGAATAACATAGCGCATAGACTTATCCCATCGCTTCACTTTTTTTGAAAAAACTTAAACAGTTAGGTCTGGATGTTCTTCAACCGTTACCGTTTCAACATCTATTAATCCGGAACAATGCTCTTTAATGAAATCACTCCATGGCAGTAATTGTTCAATACCTTCGGACCCATTTTTATGACCCGGCATGATCCTGATTGAACAAAATCGCTGCGCGATGGTCTTCCAAGGCTGTGCAGTGATTTTTTATTGTCTAATATTTAAAAGCAGTGGAAATATTTCCGAAAATTTAGTATTGTAAATTCACCACAAACCACAAACTAACAAAGGAAAACGCCACTGCCTATGGAAATATTAGCATGTCAGTTCACTTATGACAAGTGTTATTATGAAGCAAATGCACCTCCATGAGAGTTAAGTTGCCATTCACTTATTACTTTTCATGGAGGTTCGTTATGAACGAAATTTATTTAGAACAATTGAAAACAGAAGCTTTGATTCGAAATCTTACTGAGACAACAGCAAGAACATACCATTTTTATGTTACATCTTTTTTAAAGCACGTAGAAAAAGAAGCAGAAATCCTAACTTGTACAGATGTACGAGAGTTTCTTCTAAAACGCAAGGCAGAAGGAATTTCTGCATCTACGCTGAATCTTTACAATTCATCCATACGCTTTTTCTTTCGTCATGTGTTGCACAAACTTTGGGACGACGAGATTGTTCCAAGAATGAAGTTGGACTATCATTTGCCAGAAATCCTTACCCGAGAAGAATTAGAAGAACTCCTTGCGAAAGCAAAGAATATCAAGCACAAGGCAATGCTTGCAACTATGTATTCCTCAGGACTTCGAGTTTCCGAATTAATTCATCTTTATTATGAGGATATTTCCAGAAGTACAATGCGTATACATGTTAGGAAAAGTACGAGCCGGTCTGACCGATATACGATTTTGTCGAAACGAAATCTCGAATTACTAACACAATACTGGTACGCATGTGGAAAGCCACGAGAAATCCTTTTCCCAAGTGGTAGCACAAATGGATATATGTGTTCTAATTCCGTAAATCAGTTTCTGAAACAGTATGCGAAAAAGGCGGATATTAAGAGAAAGCTTTCTTCTCATTCCCTGCGCCATAGCTTTGCTTGTCACTTGTTAGAAGCTGGGGTAGACAGACATTATATACAAGAATTACTGGGACATCGTGATCCGAAATCCACGGAAGTATATCTTCACGTTAGCAATAAAGTATTAATGGGAGTAAAAAGTCCGTTTGATTTCACAGGAGGTGGAATCAATGACTGACATTACGGTACAAGACATATTTAACACGTTCTATGACCAATACGAGAAACGTTATAATCCATCTGGAATTCAGAGAAAAGCCGCCTGGTCTATTATGAATTGTAAAACTGGTGGTATGGGGGCAAATGTCAGTGCATGTGAAGACTGCGGAACCATTCATATCCATTTTAATTCATGTAGGAACCGCTGCTGTCCCATGTGTCAGGAACTTCCCATGCAAAAATGGATTGATGCAAGACAGGAAGATGTGCTTGACGCGCCTTACTTTCATGTGGTGTTTACTTTGCCAGAAGAACTGAATGCATTGATATATAAGAATCAGAAACTTCTTTATAATGCCATGTATCATGCAGTTTCAGGAACTTTGGATGAATTATGTGCGGACAAGAAATATCTAGGTGCTAAGATCGGTTATATTTGTGTCCTTCATACATGGGGGTCAGCAATGAATTATCATCCACATATTCATTGTATCGTACTAGGTGGTGGACTTGATAATAAAAACCACTGGACGGATTGTGGCGAAACGTTTTTTCTTCCTGTAAAAGTGCTATCCAGAAAGTTCCGCGGCAAATATCTCGAAGAAATGAAGAATCTTTGGGAGGCTGGCAAGTTGAAGTTCTATGGTGGTGCCGAAAAATATCGTAATCACTATACATTCAAGGAACTACTGAGTAGCTGTTATAAAAAAGAATGGATTCCACACAGCAAAGAAACATTCAACGGTGCACAGTCCGTCATAAAATATCTTGGAAAATACACACATCGAATCGCAATAAGCAATCATCGGATTGTACGTATTGATGGGAAAATGGTGGCATTTATGGTGAAGGATTATGTAGATGGTGGTTGGAAAGAAGAGATAATTACAGGCATTGAATTTATTCGTAGATTTCTGATGCATGTTCCACCCAAACGGTTTGTTAGAATACGTCATTATGGTCTACTATCAAGTCGTATCAAGAAAAAGAAACTAACGCTTTGCCGAAATCTGTTAGGTTGTAAGAAATACATCTCTATCCTTAAGGAGATGACAACGCCCCAGATACTAACAAAACTGTATAAAATAGATATCTGTCATTGCAAGGAATGTGGGGGCAAGTTGATTGTTCCTACAAGAACATATCGTACCAACAAGATTCAAATCTAAAGTACGAAAACAGAATAACGATAAAACATAGCCACGAATAGAGGCTTATTAAGGTGCGTAAAGATATGAATATTTTTTCGGATTGGATGTGAAATCAGGTTCACTATGATAAAATTTAGGAAAGAAGAAAATGTTTGAATCTCCATAGGTTACTGTCTGGGGACGCGACATTGTTCAATTAGGAAAAATCAATAATGGTGTAAACGAAAGGGCAGTGATTAGAAATGTCTAGACTGCTTTTTCGTTTACACCATCAATGATTCTTTCCTAAAGAATTTATATAATTGCATCCGTCTTTGTATAGCCTTCAAGAGATCCGGCTTTTACCTGAATACATGCAAAGCTGATTGCACTATCATCTGAAGCGAAGAACTGTCTTTTTCCTTCTTGTGCGATACGAATCCAATCGCCAGC